>JBCLPO010000005.1:0-358430 GCA_041223105.1 Lachnospiraceae bacterium 54-53 | reverse complement strand
AGCCATCAAACATGGCTTGTTTTATTAGAATTTTCAGGGTTTTACATACTGTTCAATCTTCTGTTTTCAAAGTGCTTATAAATACATCCTGACAAAGCTTTTATCAAATCATCGTTTTGTTCGAATGCCAGCGCAGAAGGAGGGATTTGAACCCTCGCGCCGCTATTAACGGCCTACTCCCTTTCCAGGGGAGCCCCTTCAGCCACTTGGGTACTTCTGCAGTTAGCTGATTACTTTTATCTTATTCAGCGGCTAAAACCTGCCAACGGAGAGGGTGGGATTCGAACCCACGCGCCCTTGCGGACAAACGGTTTTCAAGACCGCCTCGTTATGACCACTTCGATACCTCTCCAAATGCGCTTTTATATTTTAATAGAAGCCAGTCCTTTTGTCAAGCACTTTTTTCTATTATCTCTAAATCTCTTGGAGATTTAAACGGTACATTTTGTTGCTCTCATCAGCGGCAACTTGGATAGTTTATCATTGTTTGTATATTCTGTCAACATATTTTTACATTTTTTTCTAATAATATTTTGCCGTTTTATAAATACTCCAAAAGCCTCTGTTTTGCCTCCTCTGATGTCTTAAAATCTTCTTCCGAACCAATAATATAATATACGGCATCCTTCCATACATTCACCGGATAATCCGCCGCCGGAATCTCGGCAACAACGAAGCGGCAGCGCCCTTTGAAAATACGGCCGCGCAGATCTGACAGGTACATGCATCCTGACTCCGCCGCGATCCGGTCCAGAAGTCCGTCTTTGACGTTCCTGTCCTTTTCTCTCCTGTTTTCTCCAGTTTTCATCTACCGTACCTTCTTTCCTTCTTTTCATATGATGCAGCAGCTGATAATATCTAAGAACTACGTAATCATCATTGCAAATTAACAATCATAATTATACATTAAATACTTTATATAACTAATAATATTGTAATGAATGCAACATGTCAAGTGATGGAATGCATTATTTACTACACATATTTCATTAAATGCAATACTATGGAATCAGGAGGAGTTATCCATGTATATAGACTTCAATTTTTCAAAACGCCTCTCGGAGCTCAGAGCTCAGAAAGGCGTATCCGCACGTGATATGAGTCTGTCTCTTGGACAGAATCCCACATATATCCATAAAATAGAAAATGGACTTGCTCTTCCGTCCATGATGGGTTTTTTCTATATATGCGAGTATCTGGATATTGAGCCAGCCGAATTTTTCTCCCATGACATAAGCAGCCCCGCGAAAGTAAAGGAGCTTATGAATGATGCGCAGCATTTAAACCGGGAACAGCTTGACCACCTGCATCTGATCGTAAAGGATCTCTTAAAAACGGGAGGAAAAAAATAAAAAAGGAAGCTGCAGCCACAGCATTCCTTTCATTTTTACGAATGATTTTTCCTGATAAGCGCCCTGGCAATTTCCATATCCTCCGGTGTTGTAACCTTAATATTGGCATAATTACCACGAATCAACTTCACCTTTTCCTGAGTCATGTTTTCCACTACCATAGCGTCATCCGTTATTCCTTCCTGAGACTGTGCCGATGACATAAGTTTTTCATAGGCTCCAAACACCAGCCCGTATTCAAAGGCCTGGGGAGTCTGGATCATCCACAGACTGTCTCTGTCCGGCGTCAGGGCCGCAAATTCATTTTCGTCGGATACCTTTATGGTGTCTTTTACGGGCATCCCGACTGCACAGGCCCTGTATTTTCTGGCACCCTCAGAAGCCGCATCAATGATCTCTCCGGTCACACAGGGTCTGGCTCCGTCATGAATCAGTACATAATCACAGCCTTTCACCGCTTTCAGACCTTCATACACAGAATGATAACGCTCTGCTCCGCCGGGCCGTATTGCGGTCACCTTGGTAAATCCGTATTTCTCCACGATCTCCTTCTGACAGTACCCGGTCTCTCCGGGGCCGGCAACCAGAATGATCTGGTCCACCGAACTGTTTTCAAATGCCTGGAGAGCATAATACAGCAGGGGCTTTCCGAGGAGCTCCAGATATTGCTTTTGCACCTGGCCCCCCATGCGGGATCCTTTTCCTGCTGCCAATATGACTGCCGCTGTTTTTCCCATTTACCGTCACCTCTCGCCCAGCTTTAAATTGGGAACCGCATTTAAATCCCAGCCGGCCCTCGCTCCGTTGATATACTCATAATAAGCCGCGGTGCCGATCATGGCCGCATTGTCCGTGCAGTAAACCGGTGACGGATAATAAAAAGCAAGGCCGGCTTTTTCACAGGCAAGCCCCATCTCTTCCCGAAGGGCGGAATTGGACGCCACACCGCCGGCTATGGCAACCTTTTTAAAACCATATTCTTTTGCCGCTTCCACGGTATGGCTCACCAGCACATCCACCACCGCGTTCTGGAACGAAGCTGCCAGATCCGGAACATTTATTTCCCCGCCCATCATGTTCTCATGGTTGATGTGGTTTAGAACCGCTGACTTTAAACCGCTGAAGCTGAAATCATAAACGCTTCCTTCCACCTTTGCCCTTGGAAACTTGATGGCATGGGGATTTCCTTCCTTTGCCGCCTTATCGATCTTGGGACCGCCCGGATATCCCAACCCCACCGCTCTGGCTACCTTGTCGAAGGCCTCGCCTGCCGCATCATCCCTGGTGCGCCCGAGAATTTCAAATTCTCCATAATCCTTCACAATGACCAGATGGGTGTGTCCGCCGGAAACGATCAGACAAAGGAACGGTGGTTCCAGATCCGGATGCTCGATAAAATTTGCAGATACATGCCCTTCAATATGATGAACGCCTACCAGAGGTTTTTTTGCGGCATAAGCAATAGCCTTTGCTTCCGCCACGCCAACAAGGAGCGCTCCCACCAGGCCCGGACCATAGGTGACGCCTATGGCGTCCATGGCCTCCAGGCTCAGCCCGGCGTCTGAAAGGGCTGTTTCAATGACCTGATTGATCTTTTCAATATGCTTTCTGGATGCGATCTCCGGAACCACTCCGCCGTACAGTGTGTGCAGGGCGATCTGAGAGGAGATCACATTGGAAAGGACTTCTCTTCCGTTCTTTACTACGGCTGCCGCCGTTTCATCACAGGAACTTTCAATTGCCAGTATATAGACATCTTCCTCTGTATGATTCTTCTTCATTGCCATTCCCTCATTCCTCATCAAATTCCAGTTCCACCGTCCAGGCATCCTTTGCCGCCCTGGCTCTGGGGAATATCTCCCGGACTTTGTCCATGAATTCCTCCGGTCTTGTGAGAGAGGGACTGTAATGGGTCAGCCACATCTGTCTGGGCTGGGCTTCCCTGGCCAGTCCGGCGGCTTCACAGAAGGTCATATGCTTGTATTCTCTCGCTTTCCCTTCCTTTCCGTCTTCCCCGTACATACCTTCGCAGATAAAAAGATCCGCCTCCTTTGCATATTCCGCAATCACAGGAACCGGTCTCGTATCCGTACAATAGGTAACCTTAAGCCCCCTCCTTGCCGGACCAAGAACCATATCCGGCGTCAGAGTCCTTCCTTCGTCTTCCACTGCTTCTCCTTTTTGAAGGCGGCTCCAGAATTTCTGGGGTATCCCGGCGGCCTTTGCCCGTTCCACATTAAACCGGCCTGTCCTGGGAATAGAAATGGAATAGCCATAACAAACAACATTGTGGTTCACCCGGTAGGCATCGATCACAAACGGCCCGATCTTCATCTGCTCCCGGTTTTCGGAAAGCTCCAGGAATTTCAGCTCAAAGGGCAGTTCCGGCGCAATGATCCGCAGCGCTGTCACCACACGCTCCAGGCCTTTGGGCCCTATAAGGGTCAGGGGCTCTGTTCTCTCCGCATTTCCCATGGTCAGGAGAAGTCCCGGGAGACCGCTGATATGGTCGGCGTGATAATGGGTAAAGCAGATGATGTCAATGGGTTTCGGGCTCCAGCCCTTTTCCTTTAACGCAATCTGGGTTCCTTCCCCGCAGTCAATGAGAAGACTGCTTCCGTCACATCTGGCCATCATGGCTGTCAGCCACCGATATGGCAGAGGCATCATTCCTCCGGTTCCCAGCAAACATATATCCAACATAAAATTTCCTCGCTTTGGCTTCTATCAATGAACGGCGGTTTCAAAATCGCCTCATAAAATCATAACACAAAGCAGAGGGAATTAGCAACTATAAATATTCCAACTGCTCCTCTACCTCCACAGGAACCTTGAATTCCCGGATCATAGCATCATAGCAGTCCTCACACAGGTCAAAATGATGGACCTCCCCATCTTTCTCGGAGAAGAAGTCCCAGATATGGTTGATGCCTATTACCCCCTCCCTGGCTACGCCTTCCGAAACAACAATTTTTTTGCCGCAACAGTTGCATACAACTGTTTCCAGCTGACCGCCGTTTTTGTACTTTCTCATCTTACTCTCACCTTTCCTTTTTCGCGCTTTCCAGACGTGCCCTGATTCTGTGCCGCTTTTTCCAAAGGTAGAAAAAAGGGCATCCTGACTGGATACCCCTACATTATAAACGGTGTTACCCACTATTTTTAGTGGTAAATGTTTCATATCCGGCCGGTCCTCATAATGACGGCATTTTCACTTGGATGCAGGTAATAATTTTTCCGTATGCCTTCCTCTGTAAAACCATAGGATCTATAAAGGTTTCTGGCTTTTTTATTACTTTCCCGCACCTCCAGATATAAGATTTTCGCTCCTTTTTTTATGGAATATTCCACCATCCGGTCCATAAGTTTCTTCGAAAGGCCCCTCCCCCTGGCTTCAGGGAGAACTGCGATCCGCAGAAGTTCTCCTTCTCCGGCAATGATGCGGAAAACACAGTATCCTGAAATGACTCCTTCTTCTTCCAGTACCAGCCAGGTATCAAGGCTGCTGCCAGGCCCTCCTTTGACGGTGATCAAAGGCCAGGGAACTGAGAAACAGGCCCGCTCTATTTCACAAACCCTGTCCACATCCTGAGGCATCATTTCACGAACCATGGCATTCTCCCTTTAAGGCCTCCCGCTCCCGTTCCGCCTGAGGCTTTCTTAAATAATCCGGAGCATGCTCCGCGGAGGAAATGATCTTTCCTTCCTCATAATACTTACTCCCCAGAGCCGCAACAGCCGCCCCTCTCTGCCGGTTTAAATGAGCCGGTGCAAATTCAAAAGGCACAGTCATCTTCTCCATGATCCGATCCCTGTAAACAGGGACCCCGTCTCCTAAAAAGATCACCTTCCCACCAGCCTCATTTAACTCCTCCATCAGATCCCCGATGTCCATGGCGCACTGCTCTTTTATCACGGAAAAGCCGTCCCGGTTATCATAAATGCCGGTATACACCTGGTCTCTTCTGGCATCCATGATGGGGCAGACCGTAAATGCGCTGCCGTAAAGATTATAAGCCATGGCATCCACGGTCGGGACGGAAACCAGCGGCTTTTTTAAAGCCAGCCCCAGTCCCTTTCCTGTGGCAGAACCGATCCGCAGTCCGGTAAAGGAGCCCGGACCGCCCGAAACCGCAACGGCATCTATGGTTTCCAGCTCCAGCTCCACCATTTTTACAATCTCGTCCAGCATGGGAAGAAGGGTCTGGGAATGGGTTTTCTTAAAATTCACCGTGTATTCGGCTGTCAGCACTCCGTCCGTCACCACCGCAACGGAGGCCACCAGAGACGAGCTCTCAATTCCAAGTATCCTCATTTACAATCCCTCCACGGTTATTTTTCTGTAATCGAACCCTTTGGCCGGATCTTTTTCAATGGTCACGGTTACGGTATGGTCCGGAAGGATCTCTCCGATCAGTTCCGACCACTCGATGAGGCTCACCCCTTCCCCGTAAAAGCAGTCCTCATAGCCGATTTCCTCCATCTCACTCACATCCCCGATCCGGTAAACATCAAAATGGTAAAAGGGAAGGCGGCCGTCGTCATACTGCTGGACAATGGTAAAGGTGGGGCTGCTGACCGTCTCCTTAATTCCAAGACCGGCCGCAAAGCCCTGGGTGAATACCGTCTTTCCCACACCCAGATCTCCATTTAAACAGTAGACGTCTGAAGGCTCTGCCTTCTCCCCCAGTTTTCTTCCCAGCTCAAAGGTATCTTCCGGTTTCCAGCTTTCAATTACCATAATTTATTCCCTCTTTCGCCTTTCAAAAGGCAGTTATTCTTTAATGAAAGCCCTGGCAGGAGGCTTTTTTATAACTTCATGGTCAGGGAGATCCTCTTTTTCCCCGCATCCACGCTTAAAACTTTGACTTCCACAATATCTCCCACGCTGACCGCCTCCAAAGGATGCTTTATGAACTTATGGGACATCTGGGAAATATGGACAAGGCCATCCTGATGGACGCCGATATCCACAAATGCGCCGAAATCAATGACATTTCTGACGGTTCCCTTTAAGACCATGCCCGGCTGGAGATCTTTCATCTCCATCACATCGGTGCGCAGAATCGGACCCGGCATCTGGTCCCGGGGGTCCCGTGCCGGTTTTTCCAGCTCTGTTACAATATCCCTCAGAGTGATCTCTCCGACTTCCAGCTCCTTTGCCAGTGCCCTGTAGTCCATGGCCTTTTTGCCGATCCCCTTTAATCCGCCGTGGGCCAGCTCCGATAATTCATAGCCCATCTTCTCCAGAAGCTTCCTGGCCGCATCGTAAGACTCGGGGTGAACGCTGGTGCCATCCAGCGGGTTTTTGCCCCCATGGATTCTCATGAAGCCCGCGCACTGCTCATATGCCTTGGGGCCGAGCTTTTGAACCTTAAGGAGCTGGTTTCTGCTCACAAAGGCTCCGTTTTCCTCGCGGTGAACCACAATATTTCTGGCAATGGCCTTTGTGATGCCGGACACATACTCCAGAAGGGATGCGGAGGCAGTGTTTAAGTCCACACCTACCTTATTCACGCAGTCTTCCACCACGCCCTGCAGGGCCTCGCTCAAATGCTTCTGGTTCATATCATGCTGGTACTGGCCCACTCCGATGGATTTGGGGTCGATTTTAACCAGCTCTGCCAGGGGATCCTGGAGTCTTCTTGCAATGGAAGCCGCGCTCCGCTGGCCGACGTCAAATTCCGGAAATTCCTCCGTGGCAAGCTTGCTGGCCGAATAAACCGAAGCGCCGGCTTCATTTACGATAATATACTGAACCGGCTCCGGAATCTCCTTTAAAAGCTCCACGATCACGGCTTCCGATTCCCTGGAGGCCGTACCGTTTCCAACGGAAATCAGGGAAACATGGTATTTTTTAATCAGCTTTTTTAAAACTGTCTTGGCCTCATTCACTTTATTCTGGGGCGCCGTGGGATAGATCACCACCGTATCAAGGACTTTTCCGGTCTCATCCACAACAGCCAGCTTACAGCCGGTACGGAAAGCCGGATCCCAGCCCATAACCACCCGTCCGGCAATCGGAGGCTGCATCAGGAGCTGTTCCAGATTCTTGCCGAACACCTTGATGGCGCCTTCCTCCGCCTTTTCCGTCAGATCATTTCTTATCTCACGCTCAATGGCCGGAAAAATCAGCCGGTCGTAGCTGTCCCTGATCACTTCCCTTAAGACCGGAGCGGTGCGGGGATTGTCATTGGTGATCACCTGTTTTTCCAGAAAACGCAGGATCTGCTCCGTGGGGGCCAGTACCTTTACGGTCAGCAGCTTCTCTTTTTCTCCCCGGTTTAATGCCAGGACCCTGTGGCCTGCGGTCTTCTTTATGGTCTCTTCGTAATTATAGTACATTTCATATACGGACTCTGCGGACTCATCCTTTGCGGATGACTGAATACTGCCCTGATTCACGGCTGCATTCCGGATATAGGTGCGGTATTCCGCACGGTCGGAGATCCGCTCCGCCAGGATATCCCTGGCGCCTTCCAGTGCTTCTTCCGCAGAAGACACCCCTTTTTCTTCGGAAATATATTCAGCCGCCGCTTCCTCCAGTGGAGTCTTTATCATCTGAAGCATGATCAGATCCGCAAGAGGCTCGAGTCCCTTTTCCTTTGCAATGGTGGCTCTGGTCCTTCTCTTCGGCTTATACGGGCGGTATAAATCTTCCACAGCCACCAGCGTTCCGGCTTCCGTGATCATCTTTTCCAGTTCGGGAGTCAGCTTCTCCTGTTCCCGTATGGAGGAAAGGACCTGCGCCTTTCTTTCCTCCAGGTTACGCAGATAGCGGAGGCGTTCATCCAGATTGCGGAGCACCTCATCGTTTAAGGACCCGGTGGCCTCCTTCCGGTATCTGGCTATAAACGGAATCGTATTGCCCTCATCAATGAGTTTCACCGCCGCTTCCACCTGGCCCCGCCCAATGGAAAGCTCTTCTTGTAATGCCTTTAATATATCCATGCCATTCCCCTTATTTCTCTTAGTTGGTTCAATTCATCTATTATAATTCATCAGTCTCCGTTATGCAATACCTGTCTGGACATGGGACCCTTTTCGTGCTACAATCATACAATCAGCTTATGTGAAGAAAAAAAGGAGGAAGCAGTCCTCCTTCCGATCATATTCAAACGAGGTAAAACACGAATGGAAGAAAATCATAACAGCAATAACGGAATGCTCCCCCAGCTGCCCCCGGCAGGCTCTTTTCTGGCATTCTGGTCCGTTTTTCTGGGCGGTCTCGGACTGGTGAGCGACTGTCTGCCCCTTTTCAGCATCTGGAATCTTCCGGCCGGCCTGTTTCTCGGCCTTTTAGGGATCGCATGTGCCGTCCTTTCCAGGCAGGGAAAGCCCTTCACCCAGCAGGCCCAGCTGGGACTGATCCTATCCATAATCTCCGCTGTCTGCGGACTGCTCATGGCATTGTTCATCATTTTTGTTTATGATACCATGGATACCAATACGCCCCTGGGAGAATATTTCCGGCAGGCCTTTGAAAATACCGCCCAGGCGCTCATGCCCGGCACTCCCGCAGGGGAATAGCTGTCATTTCCACAAAGGGAGCAGATCCACTCCCCGGAACACCAGCATATAATTCTTGAAAATCCAATTGGCCGCTACTATGGCGGCCCCTGTCAGAATAAAGATCCTGTCCCTTTTCCCATGGTCCACAGGCCGGTTCCATTTCCTGGAGGCGCACCTTATGATGATTTCCAGAAGAAACACGAGAACAGTATAAAGGACCAGCGGATGATATTGAAAACTCATCCGCAGGTCCCCCCGTAACAATGACCGGACGGCCCGTGTTCCGCCGCACCCCGGACAGTAAAATCCGGTAAGTGAATGAAACATACAGGGAAATCCGATGCCCAGCAACTTTTTCAGAAAAATCATGATATCCACCTTCGTCAGTCTGCCAGATCAAAAGCATCATGAACCGTTCTCATGGCCCGGTTCACGTCCTCCTCAGCGATCAGAACCGTAATCCGGATCTCAGAAGTCGCGATCATCTTAATATTCACATTGCCCCCCGCAAGAGCCTCGAACATTTTGGCCGCCACTCCCGGGTTGCTGGTCATGCCGGCTCCGATGATGGAGATCTTCGCCACCCCTTCCTCACTGGTCACATCCTGGGCCGTAACAACATCCTTATTTTCAAGGAGGAGGTCCATGGCCTCCTTTAAATCGGTCTTTGCGACCGTAAAGGAAATGTCCTTTCTTTCTTCCCGTCCGATGGACTGAATGATGATGTCCACATTGATGTTGTGCTTTGCCAGAAGATTAAAAATCCTGAAGGCGATTCCAGGCTCATTTTTAACCCCGATGACTGAAATACGGGCTACGTTCTTATCTGCGGCCACACCGCTAACCAGCATTCTTTCCAATTTTGTTTCCTCCTTGACGATAGTACCTTCTGCCCTGGTCAGGCTTGACAGGACGACCAGCTGAACTCCGTATCTCTTTGCCATCTCCACTGACCGGTTATGCAGCACCTTGGCTCCCAGGGAAGCGAACTCCAGCATTTCATCATAAGAAACCTCGGCGAGCTTTCTGGCGTTTGGAACGATGCGGGGATCCGCCGTATAAACACCGTCCACATCGGTATAGATCTCACATGCATCCGCGTGAAGGGCGGCGGCAAGGGCTACGGCCGTTGTGTCCGAGCCTCCTCTTCCGAGAGTTGTTATATCATCGTATTTATTGATCCCCTGAAAGCCTGTGATTATGACGATCTTCCTGGCATCCAGCTCATGTCTTATCCGCTCTGTATCGATCCGTTTTAATTTGGCAGTTCCATAGGCGGAGCTTGTGTGCATGACCACCTGGGCCGCATTTAAAGAAACGGCCGGAACTCCCAGAGCGTTCATGGCCATAGCCATAAGGGCCACGCTGACCTGCTCCCCGGTGGACAAAAGCATATCCATTTCCCTCTTGGGTGGATTGGGATTCATCTCATACGCCTTTGCAATGAGATTGTCCGTAGTCTTTCCCATGGCGGACAGGACTACCACCACCTGATTGCCTTTTTCATATTCCTCGATGCAGCGCTTTGCTACATTGAAAATTCTCTCTTTGTCTGCGACGGAGCTACCGCCAAACTTTTTCACTACTAACATTGCTGCCTCCTGGCGAAAATTAGATTTCTGCGCGGATGCGCTGTCTGATTCCCGACAGCTCTTTCGCTTTTCTTTCGTACTCCTCTTCGGTCATGACCTCAGTCAGGACCGCGAATTCATCCATGTGATCCAGCTCCGTCACTTCCACTCTGCCGAATACCGCTTCCACCTCTTTCAGGCGCTTTGAAGCAATTCCCTTGATTCTCACAAAATAGCGGAAGGAAATGCTGTCCATGGATGAGATGGAGAGCCTTTCGCCATCCCAGCCCATTTCCACATGGTGATCATGATTCTGAAGGACCTCGATAATATCCGCGATCACGGCGCTGGCCGTGGGAAGCTTTCCGGCTCCGCTTCCATAAAACATGGAAGTTCCCACCATGTTTCCTTTTACCAGAATGCCGTTATATACATCGTTTACCGAGTATAACGGGTGGTCTTTTCCGATCATCACCGGCGCCACAAACGCGTGGGCCGTTCCTCCCTGGATCCGGCTGGATCCAAGCAGCTTCACCGAGGTTCCCATTGACTCCGCGTAGCTGAAATCCACATCCGTTATTTTTGTAATCCCTTCTGTATAAATATGCTCATAATTAACTTCGTGTCCCGCAGCCATGGCTGTGAGGATCGCAATTTTCCGGCAGGTGTCATGTCCCTCCACATCCGCTTCCGGGTTCCGCTCCGCGTAACCCAGCTCCTGAGCCTCGCGCAGAGCCGTCTCAAAGGTCTCACCGGCTTTGTCCATCTTTGTCAATATGTAGTTTGTGGTTCCGTTTAAGATCCCGGTGATCTCCTCGATCTCCTCACCGGCAAGAGAGGTGTAAAGCGGGCGGATAATGGGTATGCCGCCGCCTACGCTGGCCTCAAACAAGAAATTGACATGATTCTCCCCGGCGATTTTTAAAAGCTCGGTGCCGTAAGCGGCCACCAGAGCCTTGTTGGAGGTAGCCACATGCTTCCCTGCCTGCAGGCTGGCCTTTACAAAGGGATATGCCGGATTTAAGCCTCCCATGGTTTCAATTACCATGGATACCTCCGGATCATTCTCAATGACGGAAAAATCGTGAACGATCTTATCTTCCACGGAAGTCCCGGGAAACTCCCTTAGATCCAGGACATATTTCACATTGACCTCACCGCCTGCCTTTCCGGCAATTATTTCTCTGTTTCTTTCCAAAATTTCTACCACACCTGAACCGATGGTACCATAGCCCATAACTGCAACATTCATCATATTTCTCTACTCCCTGGCTAATATTTTTACGTAGTGAACTCCATTTTTCTCTTCCATATCCTCCACCATCCCTGAGACATTCCCGGTGCTTTCCAGGACTTCCACGCTCAGTGTCAAGGTGGCCACGCCATTGACCGGGATGCTCTGGTGAATGGTCAGGATATTGGCACGGTAAACGGCAACCACATGGAGCAAATCGGAGAGCAGCCCCGGTTCGTCATCCATCTGCATCACAAGCGTAATGGTTTTCCCCTTCGTATTATCGTAAAACGGAAAGATATCATCTTTATATTTATAAAAAGAACTGCGGCTGATTCCCACACGGTCAGTCGCCTCCTGAACAGTGATGACACGTTCCGATTCCAACAGCTTTTTTGCTTCAACTACCTTGAGCAATACTTCAGGTACAGCCTTTTGCTTTACCACAAAATATTTACTTTTTTCTTCCATAAAAAAATATCTTCCCTTCTGTGTCCGCAACGGAAATACATCTGTGCTCATAGGGAAGATATTATCATATTTATACAGGGTATGCAACTATTTTTCTATTTATTTTCTTCGGTTTTTGTAAAATAAAGGGTCTGCCGTCTATTCCGCGTCATTGTCATTTGCCTTCGCACCGGTGCTCAGCCAGCGCAGATAAGCGTACATGAACTGGTCAAGAGAGCCGTCTAAAACGCTGTTTACATTGCCGGTTTCCGCATTGGTCCTGTGATCCTTGACCATGGTATAGGGCTGAAGCACATAGGAGCGGATCTGGTTCCCCCAGCCGATCTCCGTCACATCCCCTCGGATGCCGGAAAGCTTCTCCGCGTTTTCCTGCTGCTTTAATAAATAAAGCTTTGCCTTCAACATCTGCATGGCCTTGGCCTTGTTCTGGAACTGGGAACGTTCATTCTGGCACTGGACCACGATCCCGGTGGGAAGGTGGGTAATGCGGATGGCCGAGGAAGTCTTGTTGATATGCTGTCCGCCGGCTCCGCTGGAGCGGTAGGTATCAATCCTTAAATCCTCTTCATTGATGTCCACATCCAGATCCTCTTCAATGTCCGGCATCACATCACAGGACACAAAGGAGGTCTGCCTCTTGCCTGCCGCATTGAACGGGGATATCCGGACCAGACGGTGAACTCCCTTTTCTGACTTTAAATAGCCATAGGCATTGGTCCCGTTGATCTGCACCGTAACGGACTTGATGCCCGCCTCATCGCCGTCAAGATAATCCAGGACCTCGGTCTGAAAGCCCTTCTTCTCCGCCCAGCGGCAGAACATGCGGTACAGCATGCCGCACCAGTCACAGGATTCGGTGCCGCCGGCTCCGGCGTTGAGCCTTAAAATGGCGTTGTCGCTGTCATACTCGCCGGAAAGCAGGGTATTGATGCGCATCTCCTCCAGTTTATCCTTAAATTCGTTCAGCATGGCCTCTACTTCCGGAACCAGAGACGGGTCATTTTCCTCATTTCCCATCTCAATCATGACGCCGATGTCTTCATATTGCTGCTCCAGTTCTTTGTATTCCTGGACGGTATCCTTCAAATTCTTTGCGAGCCGGACAATTTTGGCGGATTTCTCCGGATCTTCCCAGAAGCCCGGTTCCTCCATGGACTTGTCAAGCTCATCGATCCTCTTTAACTTGTTATCTAAGTCAAAGTGAATCCCTCACTTCCACTAATGGTTTTTCAAATGTCGATAATTCGTATTTATACTGATCCAACTCTACCACTGTGTCACCCACTCTCTTCATTTTATTATTTATAAATATAAAATTGGGGTCCGGTCCTTTTGAGGGCACGGACTCCAATCTCATAAAAATACTATACTAATTTGCGTCCGCAGCACTGCTTGTATTTCTTACCGGAACCGCATGGACACGGGTCATTGGGATAAACCTTCGCTTCCATCTTCTTGACAGGCGCTTTTGCCCCGCTGTCATCCTTATTGGTGCCCGTCACCTTGGCGGCCGGCTCCCTCTCCACCTTCTGCTCCACGCGGATGTGGAACAGGATCCTGACGGTATCCTCCCGGATAGCCGCCGTCATCTCGTCAAACATCTGGTATCCGCTCATCTTATATTCCACCAGCGGATCTCTCTGTCCATAGGCCTGCAGGCCGATTCCCTGACGCAGCTGTTCCATATCGTCGATATGGGACATCCATTTGTTGTCGATGACCTTTAAGAGAATGACCCGTTCGATCTCACGGATCTGTTCTCCGTCGGGGAACTCCGCTTCCTTTGACTCATACAGCTTAATGGCTTCTTCCTTCAGCATATGGGTCAGTTCGTTTTTCTTGATCTTTTTATCTTCCGGAAGGGTGATGGTCTTAAGAGGAATGACAGGGAGAAGCAGGGTATTGAGCTCACTTAAATCCCATTCCTCCGGCGGCTGCTCTTCGCTGACGGAAAGATCCACGGCATTTTCCACGATATCCGTCACCATCTTTAAGATCACATCCCGCATATTGTCGCCGTCTAAAACTTTTCTTCTCTCCGCGTAGATCACTTCACGCTGTTCGTTCATGACCTCATCGTATTTCAGAAGGTTCTCACGGATGCCGTAGTTGTTGGTCTCGATCTTCATCTGGGCCTTTTCAATGGCATTGGAAAGCATCTTATGCTCGATCTCTTCGCCTTCCGGCACACCCAGGGCATTGAACATGCCCACAAGGCGCTCGGAACCGAACAGACGCATCAAATCATCCTCAAGGGATATATAGAATCTGGACTCACCCGTATCACCCTGACGTCCGGAACGCCCGCGCAGCTGGTTGTCGATACGGCGGGATTCATGGCGCTCCGTACCGATGATCTTTAGGCCTCCCGCTGCCTTTGCCTCGTCATCAAGCTTGATGTCCGTACCACGGCCGGCCATGTTGGTCGCAATAGTCACCGCCTTGTGAACACCGGCATCGGCAACGATCTCAGCCTCCAGCTCATGGTATTTCGCGTTCAGCACTTTATGGGGAATGCCCCGGCGCTTGAACATGCCGCTCAGCATCTCTGAGGTTTCAATGGTAATGGTACCCACCAGTACCGGCTGCCCCTTCTCATAGGCGGCCTGCACTTCATTACAGACCGCTTCGAATTTTTCCTTCTTCGTTTTGTAAACCGCGTCTTCCCTGTCAATTCGGGCAATGGGGCGGTTGGTGGGAATGGATATGGCATCCATACCGTAGGTATTCCGGAATTCCTTTTCCTCCGTCAGGGCGGTACCGGTCATACCCGCTTTCTTATTATATTTATTAAAGAAGTTCTGGAAGGTGATGGTGGCAAGAGTCTTGCTCTCCCTGCGGACATTTACATGCTCCTTGGCTTCAATGGCCTGATGGAGGCCGTCAGAATAACGTCTTCCGGGCATAATACGGCCCGTAAACTCATCCACGATCAAAACCTCGTCATCCTTTACCACATAATCCTTGTCCCGGAACATCAGGTTATTGGCCCGGAGAGCCAGGATGATATTATGCTGGATCTCTAAGTTCTGGGGATCGGATAAATTCTCGATGTGGAAAAACTGCTCCACCTTTTCCACACCCCGTTCGGTTAAGTTGACTACCTTATCCTTTTCATCCACAACGAAATCACCGGTCTCCGTGATCTCTTCTCCCATAATGGCCGCCATCTTGGAAAATTCGCCGGAGGCTTCGCCCCGCTCCAGCTGACGGGCCAGAATGTCACAGACCTCATACAGCTTTGTGGACTTGCCGCTCTGGCCGGAAATGATAAGAGGAGTCCTGGCCTCATCGATCAAAACGGAGTCCACCTCATCGATAATGCAGAAATCCAGATTTCTGAGTACCATCTGTTCCTTATAGATGGCCATATTATCTCTTAAATAATCAAAACCAAGTTCGTTATTTGTCACATAGGTAATGTCACAATTATAAGCGGCACGCCTTTCGTCGGAATTCATGGAATTGAGCACAACGCCTACGGTCAGGCCCAGAAATTCGTGAACCCTTCCCATCCATTCCGCGTCACGCTTTGCCAGGTAATCGTTGACCGTTACGATCTGGACACCATTGCCTGGCAGCGCATTTAAATACGCCGGGCATGTGGATACCAGGGTCTTTCCTTCACCGGTCTTCATCTCAGCGATACGCCCCTGGTGAAGAACGATTCCGCCGATGAGCTGTACACGGAAATGTTCCATATTAAGAACTCTTCGCGCAGCTTCCCTGACGGTGGCGAACGCCTCAGGAAGAACATCATCAAGGGTCTCTCCTGCCGCCAGCCTCTCTTTAAAAAGCTTTGTGTTGTTCTTCAGTTCTTCATCTGTTAACGCAACCATGGAGGGCTGCAGAGCCTCTATCTTATCCACAATGGGATTGACTAATTTCAATTCTCTTTCACTATGGGTTCCAAATATTTTTTGAACGAGGTTCATGTTTCATTCTCCTACTCTTCTCACAATATACACCGTACAATCTCGTATATTGTAGCACTAACTACTGTTTAATTCAACGAATTCATAAAAAATTAACATTCTGGTAATAATCATCCCCTGCATATTACCAGGGCTTTCCTTTTTCCCCAGCATACGGCAGCAAAACAGGGGAAAATTATGGTTAACCTGACACATTGCACAAAAAACCTGTTCGATTCCGGACTTTTCCACATTATCCACATCGCATTGTGTATTTTCCCCCCACTTTTATCCCCACCGGCAAACTCCATATTTATGGAAAAAAATACTTATACACCGAGTTATCCACATTATCCACATTTTTTCTCCACATATTCCCATATTTTCCAACCCTGTATCAACCCATCCGATTTTTGTATATATGTCATAAAATTTCTTTTTTCGACGAAAAAGTCTTAAATTCCCTTGACTTTTTTTTGCGGTCATATATAGTTTTTCAATAATTGGACAAAAATATGAGTAGAAACATTTCACATAATATTCACAGAAATTATCTTATAATTTTACAGTACGATTGAATTATTCTTAAAAATATGATATACTCTAACTATCTCAAGAAAAAGGAGCTGATGACTTATGCGTTTTACAATTACAGGAAGAAATATTGAGGTTACATCAGGGTTACGGGAGGCAGTCGAGGATAAGCTTGGGAGGCTGGACCGTTTCTTTGCTCCTGCTACAGAGGCAGTTGTAAGGCTCAGCGTGCAGAAGGAAATGCAGAAAATCGAAGTGACTATCCCTTTGAAGGGACATATCATCAGGGCAGAGGAATCCAGCACGGACATGTATGTTTCCATTGACCTCGTAGAAGAGATTCTGGAAAGGCAGCTGAAAAAATATAAAAACAAGCTGATCGACAAAAAACAGTCTATCCCGTCCTTTTCCACAGCATTTATGGAAGAGGATACCAAAACGGATGATCATGTGGAAATTGTCAAAACAAAGAAATTCGCGGTAAAACCCATGGACCCGGAAGAAGCCTGCATACAAATGGAACTTCTCGGTCACAGCTTCTATGTATTCTTAAATGCGGAAACCGATGAGGTAAATGTGGTTTATAAAAGAAAGAGCGGAACTTACGGACTCATAGAGCCGGAGTTCTGATCCCTCAAAAAAGCAGCCGGCCCATCCCCGGCTGCTTTTTATTTGTCGTCTTATCAAGCCCGCAGCAGATAGCGTTCCACGCTGGTAATGGCGTTGGCTCCATCGGATACCGCCGTCGAAACCTGTCTGAGCTGCTTGGTGCGCACGTCACCGGCTGCAAAAATTCCCGGGACATTTGTCTCACAGTCCTCTCCCGCCTTGATATATCCGTGATCCATCTCCACCAGGTTGTCGAAAGCCCCGCTCTGGGGATTGATCCCAACGGCTATAAACACTCCGTCCACCGCCAGCTTTCTCGCTTCCTCTGTCCTGGCGTTCTTTAAGGTCAATGACTCCACCTGGTCTCCGCCTTCGATTTCTTCCACCACCGTGTCCCAGATGATCTCCACATTCTTCAGCTGAAACAGCTGGGTCTGCAGGGTCTTGGCTCCCCTGAGTTTATTTCTCCTATGAATTAAGTACACCTTTTTACACATTCTGGATAAAAATATCGCATCCTCAATGGCAACATCTCCGCCTCCTACTACCGCTGCCACCTTGTTGCGGAAAAATGCTCCGTCACAGGTCGCGCAATAGGAGACACCCATTCCGGCCAGCTCCTCTTCTCCGATCACGCTCAGCTTCCGGTAATGCGCTCCGGTAGCGATGATGACCGTCTTTGTCTCATAGGTCCGTTCTTCCCCGACCACGGTAAAATCACCGCCGGAAGATTCGATCCGGAGAACTTCGTCTGTGGAAAACTCGGCGCCCAGCTTTTCCGCATGCTCCCGGAATTTCATGCCGAGATCATAGCCGTTGATGCCGGGAAGCCCCGGGTAATTGTCCACCTCATAGGTATTTAAGACCTGACCGCCGCTGGCCGGTTCTTTTTCGATCACTACCATTTTAAGCTCCGCTCTCTTCCCATAGACCGCGGCCGAAAGCCCTGCCGGTCCGGAGCCGATGATTACAACGTCATAAATATCATTCATCTTTATCTACCTGCTTTCCTTTCATCTATCCAATATTTGGTCTTCTACACTCATTATATCTCACACCCCCTTAAGTATGCAATGACTAACGTTGCATTCTGTCCGCCGGTTTGATAAAATATAATCATACAATAGGGACAGAAAGGGTGATTTACATGGCTGGAAAAACAGCACTTATAACCGGCGCTTCCCGTGGAATCGGTAAAGCCATTGCCGTAAAATTTGCAAAAAAGGGATACAATGTGGTTATCAACTGTCTGCATAACGAAGACCGCCTTATGCAGACGAAAAGGGAACTGGAATCCTATCAGATATCCTGTCTCTCCTTTATGGGCGACATGGGTGACATAAACCAGTGCCGGACACTCTTTGAACAGGTACGCAAACAGTTCGGCACACTGGATGTCCTGGTTAACAATGCAGGGATCTCCTACATCGGCCTGCTGCAGGATATGAGCCCGGAGTCCTGGGATCAGATCCTCCGCACAAACTTAACTTCAGCATTCAACTGCTGTAAGCTGGCCATTCCCGGAATGGTGGAAAAGAAGCAGGGAAAGATCGTCAACATCTCTTCTGTCTGGGGAGTTTCAGGCGCTTCCTGTGAAGTGGCCTATTCCGCCACCAAAGGCGGCATCAATGCTTTCACAAAAGCTCTGGCCAAGGAACTGGCCCCCAGCAACATTACGGTAAACGCCGTTGCCTGCGGCGCCATTGATACGGAAATGAACCAGTTTTTAGAGGAAGATGAGTTGATCGCCCTCATTGATGAGATCCCGGCCGGCCGGCTGGGCAAAGCCGAAGAGGTGGCGGATCTGGTTTATCATCTGGCTTATAAAAATTCCTATTTGACCGGGCAGATCATTGGTCTTGACGGAGGCTGGATTTAAGCTCCAGGATCTTTTCTAAATTCCGGTCCATGGTCCTGACCGTACGTTTTAATACTTCTAAGTCCTCCGCCGGTATGCCTTCATGCAGTTCTTCCATGAAGCCCTGCCGGCATGACCGGATCCTTGCCACAACGGCCAGGCTCTTATCCGTAAGGTATAAGCGCACAAGCCTGCGGTCCTTCTCGTCTTTTCCGGTGGTTAAATATCCTTTCTCACATAAGGACTCCACGGACCTTGCCACAAGGCCTTTGGAAATATTCCGGCACTGGGCGATATCCGATGCGCTGTTATGCTCCTGATGTCCGGAAAGGAACATCATCACTACAATTTCATTGGGGGTAAAGTCGTATTCCGCAACAGACAGACCGCAAAGCTTCCGGTATATCTTGTCTATCCTGGCGAAATACGTAAAATATCCCTCTTCCTCTTGACTCATCTTTTCTCCTTCAATGATGCTCAGGTTATGGTACAAACAATAACCCTTAATAAATCATATGTTGGAAGTCCAATGCTGTACACTGGTCCCGTCCAGGGGACCGTTCACTTTTGAACCATCCGTTCTTGAATTATAAGCAGACAGGCCGTTTATGTCAAGCATGAAACAAAAAAAGCGTCCGGAAAAGGTAACTTCATTCCGGGCGCCCCGTTCCTGATCCGGCCGGCAAGCCGGAAGACCGCCTTAGGCCTCCGGCTTTTCAACCTGAACGATTGCTGTTTTCTGCATTGGGATCCTGCAGTTCTTATTGTTTCCGAACTCAACGATAACGGTATCATCCGTCATATCAATAATGACACCGTAAAAACCGCTGGAGGTCAGGACGCTGTCGCCGATTGCGATGCTCGAAAACATCTCCTGCTGTCTCTTTTTCTCCTTACGCTGCGGTTTGATCGCGATAAAATACATAAAGCCAAAGATAACTGCAATGTAGATCACCCAGAAACCCATGCCCATGGTACCGCCTGTTGCTAATAACATAACCATTTCCTCCTTATATAACGATCCGCCGCTTCACCGCGGTATCTTTCCTTATTTCTCAGATTGGACCTCCGTCATTCCGGAAAGCTTCTGCTTCTTGTACTCCCCATAACGGCGGTTTTCGATCGCGTCACGAATCTCTTCCATCATTGTATTATAAAAATACAAATTATGCAAGACACATAATCTCATGCCCAGCATTTCTTTTGCTTTCAGCAGATGTCTGATATAAGCTCTGCTGTAAGAACGGCAGGCAGGGCAGCCGCACCCCTCTTCAATGGGCTTGCGGTCCAGCTCATACCTGGAATTGAATAAATTCCGTTTTCCCTGATTGGTATACACATGGCCGTGTCGGCCGTTTCTGGAGGGATAGACGCAGTCAAAGAAATCCACTCCCCGGTCCACCGCCTCCAGGATGTTGGCGGGAGTTCCCACTCCCATCAGATAGGTGGGCTTGTCCTCCGGCAGATATGGAACCGTCTCATCCAGGATCCGGTACATTTCCTCATGGCTTTCCCCCACCGCAAGCCCGCCTAAGGCATAGCCGTCCAAATCCATGGCGGATACGGTCTTTGCATGGGCGATCCGGATATCCTCAAAGGTGCCGCCCTGGTTGATGCCGAACAGCATCTGGTCCCGGTTTATGGTGTCGGGCAGGGAATTGAGCCTTTCCATCTCCCTGCGGCACCGTTCCAGCCATCTGGTGGTGCGGTCCACGCTGTTTATCATATACTCCCTGGTGGCCGGATGGGGCGGACACTCGTCAAGGGCCATGGCGATGGTGGAGGCTAAGTTGGACTGGATCTGCATGCTTTCCTCCGGGCCCATGAAAATTCTGCGTCCGTCAATATGGGACTGGAAGGTAACGCCTTCTTCCCTGATCTTGCGCAGGCCCGTCAGGGAAAACACCTGAAAGCCGCCTGAGTCCGTAAGAATGGGGCGGTCCCAGTTCATGAACGAATGAAGACCGCCGTACTCTCTGATCAGCTTATCCCCGGTGCGCACATGAAGATGGTAGGTATTGGAAAGCTCCACCTGGGTCCTGATCTCACGGAGATCATCCGTGGAGACCGCTCCCTTGATGGCCCCCACCGTACCCACATTCATGAAGACCGGGGTCTGGATCGTGCCGTGGACGGTGTTCATTTCCGCCCGCTTGGCACGTCCATCCTTTGCAATGATTTTATAGTTCATTTATAATCCTTCCATATTAATCTTCAGACAGGGCCGCCTTGATCATGATGGCGCACTCGATCCGTTTTTTCTGCATCTCGCATCCGATATCATAGGCATCCGTAATGCTGCCGTGGAAGTTATAGGAATTGGCCGCACAGCCTCCGCTGCAGTAGAACCTGGCAAAGCAGTCCCTGCACTTATCCTTCGCGTAAACGTTGCAGAGCTTGAACTCATCGCAGATCTGCGTGGCGGTCACCCCTGTATCCACATTGCCGAGAAGAAATTCCTCCTGTCCTACGAACTGGTGGCACGGGTAAAAATCCCCCCACGGGGTCACTGCAAGGTACTCCGTTCCCGAGCCGCAGCCCGAAAGCCGTTTTGCCACACAGGGTCCCTGTTTTAAATCAATGTTGAAATGAAAGAAATGAAAGCCCTTTCCATTCTTCTGCCTGTGGATATACTCCACGGCAAGCTTATCATACTCTTCCAGGATCCCGGGAAGGTCCTCCTCCCTGATGGCATAATCCTCTTCCGGCTGGGCCACCACAGGTTCTATGGACATGTTCGTAAAGCCCAGATCCGCAAACTCCAGAACATCCTTTGAAAAATCCATATTGTAGCGGGTAAAGGTCCCCCGGATGTAATAATCCCTGGTCCCTCTGATTTTCGCAAACTTCTGGAATTTGGGCACGATCAGTTCATAGCTGCCTTTTCCTCCGCGGAAGGGGCGCATCATATCGTTGACTTCCTTGCGGCCGTCAAGGCTTAAAACCACATTGCTCATTTCCCGGTTGCAGAAATCCATGATCTCGTCGTTTAACAGAACGCCGTTGGTGGTCATGGTAAACCGGAAATTCTTATTATATTCTTCCTCTTTTGACCGGCCGTATGCAACCAGCTGCTTTACCACGTTCCAGTTCATGAGCGGTTCCCCGCCGAAAAAGTCCACCTCCAGATTCCTGCGGTTTCCGGAATTGGCAATCAGAAAGTCCAGAGCCTTCTTGCCGACCTCAAAGGACATGAGAGCCCGCCGGCCATGGTATTCCCCCTCTTCCGCAAAACAGTATTTGCAGGCCAGATTGCAGTCATGGGCAATGTGGAGACAAAGGGCTTTTACAACGGTTTTCCGTTTTTTAAAATCCACAACGTAATCGCGGTATAAGTCCCTGGTAAACAGCTCTCCTCCATCGATGAGAATCTGTATCTCCTCCAGGGCCTCCTGCACTTCCGATTCCCCGTATTTTGAGGAAAGGCGGCTTAAGATCTCTTCTTTTGCCTCCTCCGGAAGGGCCTGGGGCACTTTCATCTCCGGCACCAGCCCTGCGGCGATTTCAACAGCCTCATACATGACCGGATCCACGGAGTGAACGGAACCGCTGTTGACATCCATAATAATATGGAAGCCATTGTTGATATATTGATGAATCACTTGTATTCTCCTTAATTGAAGGCTTTCGCCATTCACTGATTTCGGCAGACAAGCGAAGCAACCCCTACCGTCGTACGACCGTAGGGGCATCCGCTTATCTGCCTTATGGCTGTTCTATACATTTTAAGAATTAACGGCTGCTGTTCTCACAGCTCTGGTTTCCTACTGTACAGGATGTCTTGCAGGCTGACTGGCAGGAAGTCTGGCACTCGCCGCAGCCGCCCTTTTTCATGGATTCTTTTAATGTACCGGAACTTAATGTTTTAACGTGTTTCATCTACTTACACCTCCTGTATTCACCTAATTCTTTGAGATTATACCACATGTTTTATGGGAGCGCAAGATGAATCCCCCTGTTGAAATCAGGCCTGTTTAAATTTTATTGTCCAAATATCCTAGAATATCCTCCCCTGCCCCAGAATATACTGAATCATAAGACAAGATATAAGGAGTAGTCAAATGGAAAAATCAAAGCTTCAGGTCACCTTAAGAAACCTGCTCATCACCTACATATTGACTGGAATCCTGCTTGTGGTCCTGGCCTTAGCACTCTATAGATTCCGGCTGAAGGAAGGTCAGATCCGCCTGGGTGTCAACGCGGTTTACATTATCACCTGTCTCTTTGGCGGCGTTCTGATGGGAAAGAGCATACGGCAGAGAAGGTTCTTTTGGGGACTCCTGCTGGGACTTCTGTATTTTCTGGTGCTTCTGGCCGTTTCCTTCCTGCTGAACAAAGGATTAATCGGTTCCATGAACCAGATACTCACCACCATGGCGATCTGCGCGGTGAGCGGAACCGCGGGAGGAATGCTCAGTTAATGGGGCGGACGGCGGACAGCAGGCTTTCGGGGTTCCTGCGAAAAAAACAGAGGGAAGGGCCGGCCGCCGGACCGGCGCTTACCTCTGTAAGTACATCCGCACCTTTCCGATCCTGTTTTTATCAAGCTCGTCAACTACAAGGCGGATGCCGCTGTTAATGACTTCCTCCCCCTTCTCCGGCAGACGGTCCAGCTGGCCGATGATGAGCCCTCCCACGGAATCATAATCTTCAGATTCCAGCTCAAGCCCCAGGCGTTCATTCAAATCATAAAGCTTCATGGAGCCCTCCACCACATATTCGGCCGGAGCCACTTCAATCAGTTCATTTTCTTCATCCTCATCATACTCATCCCTGATCTCACCGACGATCTCCTCCAGAATATCTTCCAGAGTGATCATGCCTGCGGTCGCTCCGTATTCATCAAGAACTATGACCATGTTATTACAGGTCTTCCGCATCTCCGCCATGAGCTCAGAGGTCTTCTTATATTCGTATGTATAAAGAGGTTCCCTTAAAAGATTCCTCAGGCAGAAGCTGTCATCATTGTCAATGAGAAGGAGATCCTTCATATTGACGATTCCGATGACATTATCGCTGGTCTCTTCATATACGGGAATTCTGGTGTACATCTCTTTCCGGAATATTTCGATCAGCTGGTCATAAGTGGCATTCACCTCCGCCAAAGTCATATCGATGCGGGGGATCATAATGTCGCGGACCACAGAATCACCGAAGCCGAAAACATTGTTGATCATTTTTCTTTCTTCGGACTCAATGACTCCTTCCTCATGGCTGGCATCCACCATGGTACGCAGCTCATCCTCCGGGGTGGCCTCCCGCTTTTGGCCCGTATTCACACGGATCAGGCGCAGAAACCCAAAAGAAAGCCCGTGAACGGCATAAACCACAGGGGTCATGACAGTCATGAACGCATACAGTATTTTCGCATATCTTAAAGCTATGGTCTCGGAATAAAAAGTGGAGATGGTCTTAGGCGAGATCTCGCCAAATACCAGAATTATAAAAATAAGAATACCGGTCCCGATGCCCGCGGCCTTATTGCCCCAGATCCTCATGGCCATCGTAGCGGACAGAGAGGAGGCCGTTAAGTTCACCGCATGGTTCCCGACCAGAATGGCGTCCCGCATCCTGCTCCGGTCTCCCAGGATCCTTGCCAGCGTGACGGCATTTCTATCGCCCGCCTCAGCCAGGCTTCTGACCCTGATCTTATTCACCGAAGCAACTGCCGCTTCCGCCGATGAGAAAAAAGCTGATAATCCAACCAGAATGATCACTAGAAGCAACTGTATATAGTCACTCGAATCCAAACAAATCAACTCCTGTTTACCCATATTTTAATTTCGATTCTACAATAGAAAAACGGCTGTGTCAAGAAGACAGCCGTTTTTTCCTTTACCGTTCTTTCCATGCACGGATGATCTCCGCCACAAGCATGAGCCCGGCTCCCAGAAAGATAAATATATCTCCCAGGTTAAATACCACCTTTTTCAGCCTTCCGTACTGAATGCTGAAGTAGTCCACCACATAGTGCCGGACCAGCCTGTCGTAGAGGTTGCTGACAGCACCGCCGAGAGCGATGGACAGAGCCAGCTTTTCCAGGATCCTTCCCTTCCCCTGAAGCAGGCTGACAAGCATACCTCCGATAAATGCCGCCACCGCGAGGGGGATCATCTGT
Source organism: Lachnospiraceae bacterium 54-53 (assembly GCA_041223105.1). Lineage (GTDB taxonomy): Bacteria > Bacillota > Clostridia > Lachnospirales > Lachnospiraceae > Lacrimispora. The sequence continues at coordinate 333,257 of JBCLPO010000005.1, read as the reverse complement.
ACCAGCTCCTTATGCTCTTTCAGACAGCCAAAGGAAAAACCGGCGTTATGGTTTTTATACAACAGGATCTTACCTCCGCTACCATTGAGCTCCTTCGGAAAATCCGTTTCCTTCTGCTCTTCAATGAAGCCCTTTATGCAAAGATCCAGAACCGCCAATAATACAATAAAACCGATAAATACCATGACGTACACTCCTTCCGCCCCTTATTATCCCCATCTTATCCTGATTTTTATCCTGAATAAGGCAATTCCCGCCGTTTTCCTGCCGTCAGCCCCTCATCTGAATGAATGGTCCCCCATTCCTGTCCAAGTAAGCTCTCGTTATGATCACGGAGCCGATATTGGGATCCTTGGGAATCTCATACATGATATCAAGCATGAAATTTTCTATGATGGCCCGCAGGGCTCTGGCTCCTGTCTTTTTCTTAAGAGCTTCCTCCGCGATCCACTCCAGCGCCTCTTCATCAAACACCAGCTGGACCTCATCCATTTCCAAAAGCTTTTTATACTGTTTTAAAATGGCGTTTTTCGGTTCCTTTAAGACCCGGATCAGCAGGTCCTTATTGAGAGTCTCCAGGGTCACCGTAATGGGAAGACGGCCCAGGAATTCCGGTATCATGCCGAATTTCCTCAAATCCTCATTGGTCACATGGGACAGGATGTTGGCATCCTTTTCATACCGGTCCTTTAGCTCCGCGGAAAAGCCCATGGAGGACTTCTCCTTCAGCCGTTCCCGGATGATGTCTTCCAGATCCGGAAAGGCTCCTCCGCAGATGAAGAGAATGTTCTCCGTGCTGACCGTGGTCATGGGCGTCAGGGCATTCTTCTGGTTCGAACCCACGGGAACCTCCACCGTGCTTCCCTCAAGCAGCTTTAAAAGCTCCTGCTGGACCGACTCGCCGCTCACATCCCTGCTGCTGGTGCTCTTCTTTTTCGCAATTTTATCGATTTCATCGATAAAAATGATACCCCGCTCCGCCTTTTCCACATCATTTTCCGCTGCGGCCAGCAGCTTGGAAACCACGCTTTCAATGTCATCGCCGATATATCCTGCTTCCGTAAGGGATGTGGCATCGGCAATGGCCAAAGGCACGTCAAGCAGTCTGGCGAGGGTCTTTACCAGATAAGTCTTTCCGCTTCCCGTGGGGCCGATCATGAGAATGTTGGATTTTTCTATCTGCACGTTCCCTTCCTCGTCCCTCTGCCTGGAATCCACCAGATAAACCCTTTTATAATGGTTGTAAACCGCCACGGAAACGACCTTTTTCGCCTGCTCCTGGCCGATGACATATTCATCCAGCTTCTGCCTGATCACATGAGGGGCCGGAATATCCTTTAAGCTGATTTCCTTCTTCGGCTCTTTGTCCGATTTCTTTTTGATCTTCTGCTTCTTCGGTATCTCAAGGTCCTGGCCGTTTAAACTGCCCAGATCGCTTAAATTCATATTCATATAAGGCATATTCTGAATCTTGGATAAGTCAAATCCGCCCTGGGTCACGGAATCAAACGCTTTCTGCATGCAGTCATGGCATAAGTTCATGCCTCCCGGCATGGAAACCATGGGCCCCGCCACATTCTCAGGCCGCCGGCATACATAGCATATTTTTTCGTATTCATCCTCTTCTTTTTTGTTTTTACCGCCATCAGAGCCTGAGGCATTTGTATCTTCCATCTTCTCCTCCGGAAAATCTTTATCGTTCAAACTATAGTCTCCTTCTGTCTGTAATAATATACCGTACACTCAATTATTATAAAGCATTTAAAACGCTCCTACAAGTGCGGACCGGAAATTTAGATTTTTTTAATGAATGAAAAAAACTCCCCGGACTCATTTCAATAAGCCCGGGAAGCTTTTCTTTCAGATCAGCCCTGCTGTTCCCCATCGGCCGGTCTGGTTCCAAGAGTGATGTCAATGTTTCTTTCCACATACTGTCCGTTCTCAAGAGACTGAACGGTAAGGGTCACGGTTGTACCGCCTCCATAATATTTCAGCATATTGGTCAGGTCATCGTATGTCCGGATGCTCTGTCCGTCAAACTTGGTGACAATATCCTTTTCCCGTAAATCAGACTGGGAAGCCGCGCCTCCTTCCACGATCTTGTAGATGAATACGCCCTGAGGCATACCCAGCTGCTGGCTGGTGGTCGCGTCAATGTTCTTGCACTGGATCCCCAGATACCCCTGTTCACCGTCTGCCACCTGGGTTCTGGTCTTTCTGGTCATCAGATTGTCAATGATATCCTGGGCTTTGGAAATGGGGATCGCATATCCCATGCCTTCCACTTCTGTGGAAGAGTATTTTGCGGAATTGATGGCGATCACCTCTCCCTGCATGTTCAACAGGGCACCGCCGCTGTTGCCCGGGTTGATGGCCGCATCGGTCTGAAGCAGATCCCGGTTGGTTCCATTATCGGTCTGGACGGTGCGGTCAAGAGCGCTGATGTAGCCGACGGTGACGGACTGTCCGTAGCCAAGGGCATTGCCTATGGCGACCACTCCCTGGCCTACCTTCAGGGTATCGGAATTGCCCAGAGCCGCAACTGCAATTTTTGATAAGGTTTCCGATGAAATGCTGCTTAAGGGAACGGCAATGACCGCTAAGTCGCTGTCCGCGTCGGTTCCCTTGATGGCCGCATCCACAGCCGCCTCATCGATGAAGGTCACCTTCAGTTCCTCCGCTCCCTCTACCACATGATTGTTGGTCACGATCAGAAGCTCGTCGTCGTTCTTGCCGACGATGATGCCGGAACCGCTGCCAACTCCTTCCCTCTGCATGGGGCCGAACCAGGTCTGGCTCTCATAGATCACTTTGCTGGTAATGGCGACTACCGAAGGCATGGCTCTGTCCACGATGGTGGAAACATCATTGACCGTTGAAATGCTGGTGGTATTGGCCACCTGGGTTCCGGCTGACCCTGACGCAGATGGGATGGTTTCCGCCTGGCTTATATTTACGGGATTCTTATTTGCGTAAGCGCCGGCCGCCCAGTTAATTCCGACCATGGTGCTTCCGGCTACCACGCCGAAGACAAGGGCTCCTCCCACAAGAGCGGCCGCTTTCTTTGCAAAACCGCCTTTCCTTCTGGGTTTTCCTTCCTCAGGAACCGGATCTTGTTCGGACATTCTTTGATACCGGTATTCCTGGTAATGGGGAATATCCTGCCGTGCTTCATAGGTGCTGCGGTTCTGGGACTGGTCCGGTTCCTCCGGGTCCCTCATAATAAAATTGGTGGTAACGGCTTCTTCTTTATGGTCTTCAGGATTCAAACGGCCTGTTTCTTTGTTATCATTTTCGTCATACATAAGATTTATCTCCTTTCATGTATACTTATTATTTCTTTGATAATCAAAGTCTATCAATGAATTGTGACCATTTTGTGATAAAATTATATTGAATATGTGAAAAGAAAAGATCCTCTGCGCCAGATGCCTGTAAAAACCGTCAGGACTCTGTCTGCGGGGGATCTTTTTCCTTTGTCTTTTAGCCTTATGCAGCCGGAGGTGCGGACACAACCGGCACCTCTCCCTCCGTGCCCGCCGGCTCGGTGGTCTGGGATGCAGATGTCTCCCCCGGGCCCCCCGGCCCCGCAGACGTGGTTTCCTCTGCGGTAGTGGGATTATTGCCGGGACCGTCTGACGCCGTAGTGGTTTCGGAGGTACCGCCGGAAGACGTTGGCTTTGTTTCCCCCGGTTTCGTCGATCCGGTGGTGGTTTCCGAAGGCTTTGTTTCTCCCGGCTTTGTTTCCTTCGTCTCTCCTGTGCTGCTTTCCTGGGAATTCGAGGGCTTCACCGGCCTTCCGTTTTCATCCGTTTCCTCAGGAAGATCTCCCTGTGAGGAGGATTCGGACGCAGATGAGGTCTTCTCCGGCTCTTCAGCCTCCGTTGTCTTCTTTGAATTGTCATCGCCGTCCGTAGGAACATGGTCAACACTGGTTCCCTTCTTATACATGCCGGAATCAGCTGCAATCTTCGCACTGATCTTCTTGACCATATCCGAGGGTTCATAATCTTCCTTGGAGAAAAGGAACTTGTGGAGCTCGGCCACATTGGTTTCTAAGGTCTGGGGAACGACGCAGTCTCCCTTTTTCCCTATGGTCATATCCCCCCGGGCAAAGGGGAACCCGCCCGTTTCTCCGATGTGGTATTTGCTGATGTCCAGAAGCAGTTCCGTAAAATCGCTGAACGTTAAATTTGTTCCGATCTGCTCCACCTCCATCAGCAGGATGCGGTTGAGCAGTCCTAAATCCGCCTTTTTCGCCTTCTCAAAGGCTTTCTGAATGACAAGGCGCTGGCGTTCGGTTCTCGCATAGTCCGTGTCCATCTTCCGCAGTCTTGCATAAGCGACCGCCTGAACGCCATCCAGATGGTTCATGCCCGCAGATTTCAAATGGACCGAAGGAACTCCGGTTTTCTTCACCGTCTCCGTAATAAAGGAATTGATGTAGCGGAATTCCGCCTTGGTGATTTCAATATCCACGCCTCCGAGCATATTGATGCCGTCAGCCACGGATTTCCAGTTAAATGTGACGTATTCACTGATATCCAGGTCCAGATTCTTATTCAGGGCGGCCAGCGCCTGGTTTGCGCCTCCGTTGGCATAGGCGGAATTTATTTTGTTATAAGTATTGCTGTCATCAATGTTTAAATATGTATCGCGGAATACGGATACGAGCCTGATCTCTCCGGTATCTCTGTTAATGTTGCAGATTATGATAACGTCGGCATTGGTTCCTTTGTTCACATTGCCGTCACGGCTGTCCACGCCGAAAACCGCTATGGTGCGGTAGCCCGTCATATGCTTTTTCTGTTCGGGCGACATGATATCATTACGGACTTCACTCTTATCGAAGTTATCCGGTCTCTGGATGGCTCCCATCAGCCTGGCCACATAGGCATAGGAAAAAATGAGGGCAAGGGTAAATATTTCCGCAACCGTCATGATGATGATACGCCGGATCTTTTTCTTCTTCCCGGCCTGGGCTGCCGAACGGCTGGCCGCCGGGTTCTTATCCTGATTCTGGATCCTGGCCTGCTGCCTGGTGCCTCCGTCTCCGATGACGATCTGGCCTCTGGCCGTTCCCTGGCTGTTTTTCGAAGCGGGGCGGCTTCCGGCTGCTCCCTGACCGTTTCCCGAAGCGGGGCGGCTTCCGGCGGCTCCCTGACCGCTTCCCGAGGCAATGCGGCTTCCGGCTGCTCCCTGGCCGTTCCCTGAAGGAGTCTGAGGACGGGACAGTCCCTGGCTTCTCCCTTCCCGGATCTGGGGATGTACGGCCTCCTGGGCCTTCATGTTCCCGGCAGCTGCCTGGCTCCTGCTCTGGCTGCTTCCCGACGTCTGACGGGAGCGGGGTGATTCCTGGTCTCTTCTCCGTATGTCTCTGTCTCCCTCCGGCGCCTGGCCCCGGAACATTGCCTGACCGTTTCCTGACACAGGATTGGGACGTGAATTTTCTCCGGATCTCCCGGCGGCCGGGGCCTTTCCTCCGGCTGCGCCGCCGGACTTGCCTGTTACATTTTTCCGGCCTGACGCCTGATTTATTCTGCCGTGTTCCGGCTCCTGGTAATCCTCATAATCGTCATCCAGGTAATAATCCTCATCGGACGGATCTGGTTCTGAATCAAAACCGCGCCTTCCTTTCCTGCTGGTGTCACGGTTTAATTCATCATCAAATTCATTTCTCATCTATTCAACCTCATCCTAATCGTGTCGTATCCGGTATCAGTACGCATTTTTATTTATAAAACCTTTGAAAATGGTAAGAAACAGTATCTTAAAATCAAATCCAAGGGTCCAGTTTTCAATATAGTACAAATCATGTTCAATTCTCTTCGTAATGGAAGTATCCCCCCGGTATCCGTTGACCTGGGCCCAGCCCGTGATTCCCGGCCGGACCTGGTGCTTGATCATGTAGCGGGGGATCTCCTCCTTGAATTTTTCCACAAAGAGAGGCCTCTCCGGCCTGGGTCCCACCAGGCTCATATCCCCGCGAAGGACGTTTAAGAACTGGGGCATCTCATCAATGCTTGTCTTTCTGATAAACCGTCCCACAGGCGTCACCCGGGAGTCATGAGGCGTGGTCCACTTTATCTTTTCCTCAGACGGGGCCTGTACCACCATGGAACGGAATTTATACATATGAAACGGCCTGTTATGAAGGCCCACCCTCTCCTGTTTATAAATGAGGGGGCCCGGAGCGGTCAGCTTGATGAGAGCCGCCGTTATGAGCATAAGAGGGGAAAATAAAACCAGGGCAAAGCCTGCCCCTAAAATATCCACCGCCCGTTTTACCAGGGCATTGACCGGATCCGTCAGCGGAACCCGGCGGATGTTCACCACCGGCAGGCCCTGCAGATCTTCAATATAGGGCAGCGTGGGGATCATATTGTTGTAATCCGGGATGAATTTGGTATGGACCCCCGATTTTTCGCAGGAGGCCACGATCTTTTCCAGATTGGCATATTCGTTGATGCTTAAGGTGATGGCGATCTCATCCAGGGAATTGAGGCCCAGGATCTCATCTAAGTCCCGGATCTTGCCAATGACGTTGACTCCCTTATAACCGCTTCCCCATTCTTTTGTATTGTCCAGGATTCCCTTCACCTGGTAGCCCCATTCGGGATTAAACAGGACCCGGTCTATGAAGCCTTCCGCGGCCCGGCTGTAGCCGATCAGAAGAATATGCTTCTGATTGTAGCCCTTGGAGCGCAGGGAGTGGAGAATGCGCCGGATTAAATTCCTCTCCGTCGTCTCCAGAACAATGTTGATGGCGCAGAAATAAACTACCACCCTGGTGGAAAACTGACCGAGAAACGGATTTTTCCTGACCAGGAACAGTGTCATGGAAAAAAGCAGGAATCCCAGAAGGTTGGCCTTTAAGATATTGGCAAACTCATAACTCTTCTCCTGGACCCTTTTCGGCGCATACAAATGGAAGATGCCGTAAAGCAGCAGGTAAACCGGCAGTATTATAAGAAGCGCCGCAAAATAGTACTGTGGCGGCAAAACACGCTTTTCAGGGCTGAACAGCAGGTTTCCCAGCAAAAGAAGCAGCCAGGCGAAAACGTAGGACAAAACAATCACAAGTCCGTCCAGCACTACATGAAACCCATTAAATTTTTTCTGATTATCCTTTATCATACCAGCAAAACCTTCCAATCGTGGGCTGCACCATACTTCTCCATGATAATTTCCCGTTTATTATACATGATATGTCCATATGATGCCATTAAATTATTCTTAAATTGACCTGACAATTTTTCCTTTTCTTCTTAAAAATTCCCATATATAGATGAATGTTCCCAGAATCAGCTCTCCCTCAATGCGTAAATAGCGGCCGAGACGGGATATTTTAAACGGAACCTTTTTCGTGCTTCCCGCCGTTTTAAAACCTTCCATTAATCCCCGGGCGTAATCGGAGCCAAAGCCGATTTTCCGGAAGAATAAGTATTTCACAAAAATTCCGGCCAGGAGCGGGAGAAAATTTACAAAAAGCTGCAGAGCCGGCATATTCTTATAATTTAAATACACAATGTTTCTGGCCGCCAGCCTGACCTTGAAGGAATTGTACTTGGAGCCGCTGGTGCCGCTGCCCACATGATAGACCACGGCTGTGGGGCAGTACACGTTTTCGTATCCGAAAATCTTTGCCCGGTAGCCCACGTCAATGTCCTCCAGATAGGCGAAATGGGCCTCGTCAAAGCCTCCGATGATATCGAACACTTCCCTCCGGTAAATGGCGGCTCCCCCGCAGGCGGCAAATACGCTGCGGGGCTTTGTGTACTCCCGGCTGCTCTGTCCCACGCCCCTCTGATAAGCCCAGCCTAAAATGCTGTACATATCCCCGGCATCATCCATAAGCTCCTTATGATGGAGCTGGATCATCTTGCTGCTGACGGAAAATATCTTCGGAGACCGGTCCATGGCGCGGACCAGCTCCCTCACATAATCCGGTTCCGGTTCCGTATCATTGTTCAGCAATATGACATAGGGCGTCCTGCTCCTTCGGATCCCTTCATTCACAGCGCCGGAAAAGCCTGTGTTTTCCGCAAGAAAAACAGAAGGGATCCCATGCTCCTTCAGCCATTCCACACTGCCGTCCGTGGACCCGTTATCCACCACAAGAAGCTCAAAGTTCTTGTCACTCTGAGCTTCCAGGGCTTTCAAACAGGGTTCCATAAATTTCAGTCCGTTATAATTCGGAATAATGATGGTCACTTTTTTCTGCATCTCATACCTCAAGCTTATAGGGCTCCCCGATTTTTTCCTTGCGCAAGTCCCTTAAGGCAAAGTTGGACTTGCGCAGGGTCAGATTGGGATTATAATAGGGATCTCCATCCTTTAAAATCTCCGGCCATTTATCGGAAAACTTCCTGATTTCCCGGTGAAAGCGCTCTACTTTCTCCGGCGTGTCCTCAAGCCCTCTGGATTTTGACTCATAATGGTAAAACAGAGCGTAGGGTGCATAAACCACCAGTTTATTTAAGGAACGGATCTTCATACAGTAATCAATATCGTTAAAGGCAACGGCCAGATCCTCGGAAAAGCCTCCCGCCTTCTCAAACAGGGACTTTTTGCTCATCATGCAGGCGGCCGTCACGGCGCTGTAATCCCGGGCGCACATGGCCTGGTTGAAGTAGCTGCTCTCCGCCTTATGGAGTCCGATAAAGGTATGGCCCGCAATGCCTCCGAAGCCAACCACCACGCCGGCGTGCTGAATGGTGTCATCGGAATACAGAAGCCTGACTCCCACGGCCCCCACGTCTTCTCTCTGGCAGAAGCCCAGCATCTCCTGGATGCTGTCCGGATGGATGATCTCCGTGTCATTATTTAAAAACAGAAGATATTCCCCTTTGGCAAACGTCACCCCGAAGTTATTGATGGCGGAATAATTAAATTCCCGTTCCCAGGAAACCACATGGACGAAATCGAATTCCTTCTGTATTTTTTCATAATAATCAAAGGTTTCCGCCGCTGTGCTGTTGTTTTCCGCCACAATAAATTCCAGATTCCGGTAAGTGGATCTGTCAATGATGGAGCGCATGCATAAATCTAAGTCGGCCGTATGATCCTTGTTCGGTATGATAATGGAAACCAGAGGTTCCCCGGTTATTTTAAAGACGGAATGGTAAATGCCGTAATCCACGCCCTTTTCCACGGACAGCGCCTCTATTCCCATCCGTTCATAATGGGCCCTGATCGCTCTGGCTCCCGCCTCAAAGGCATACAGCTTGCTTTCCGGGTTGCTGGCAGTGGAATTCTGATGGCAGCGCCAGTGATACAGCGCCTTGGGGACGTGGTAAATTTTCCTGGCCTTTTCCGTGCAGCGGAAGATGAAATCATAATCCTGGGCCCCGTCATATTCCTCCTTAAATCCCCCCACCTCCAGGAGCAGCTCATGGTTCACCACAAACAGGTGGCAGATATAATTGACGCTGGTCAGTAAGTCCGGGTTAAAATCCGGCTTGAAATGGGGCTCAAACAGCTCCCCTCCGTCAATATCCAGCTTGTCCTCATCGGTATATACCACATCGATCTCCGGGTCGGAATTGATGGCTTTTACGCATTCAAACAGGGCATCCGCCGCCAGGGTGTCATCATGGTCCGCAAGAACCACGAAATCTCCCGTTGCCATTTCAATGGCTGCGTTGGTGTTTCCTGAGATGCCCTTATTCTCTCCCAGGATCACATAGCGGATCCTCTCATCCTTTATGGCATAGCGCTTTAAAACACGCTCCACTCCCTCTCCTCTGGGGCTTCCGTCAGCCACACAGACCTCCCAGTTCCCATAGGTCTGGGCCAGAAGGGAATCCAGCATGGCAGCCAGATAGCGCTCCGGGGTCCTGAAAGCCGGGATCACCACGGACATTTTCGGCATATAGTCAAAAACCGTTTTCCTCTGGGCTTCCAGCTCTTCGTCCGTGGTTTTTGTAAGGGAATACCATTCGGGATAATCATAATCGCTGTCAATTCCCTGAAGCTTGTGCCGGGATTTTAACATGAATGCCCGAAAGCCGTTTTCCTTCCAGAAATCCACGGCGGACTGAAGGGTCTGCATGTTCATCATGCTTTTGAGCTTCGCGGTTTTTTTATGGGCGGAGCTGTTCTGCTTTTCAATGATCCCGGCGTTTAACTTCACTCTGGCGGTCTTCCCGCCGCACCGGATGACCAGTGTCCTGTCCTCGTTTTTCTCCCGGACATAGGGGATCCGGATGTCAAATCCCAGGTCCTTATCCAGAGTCTTTTTGAAATAAATCTGGCTCACATCATCCCTGCGCACCGGAACATGCTTAAATTCCACAGGCTTCTCCTGCCCGTCCAAAACCTCAAATTTCCCTTCGGCGTCCGGGCTGTTTCCGATCACCCAGCCATTCAGCACGATCGAATTATCACGGATTCTCGCCACATCTATCCTATATTTCATCTCTCATGCCCTTCCTTCATGAAACCTGCCGCAAGGAGTATCTCATCCTCCGGATCTTTGGTTTCCTCATCTGTAAAGTTGATCCTCTCTTCCTCAATGACAAGAGGCCGTTTCATCACCCGGGAATTGATGGAAAGAATATACTCCCCTACCAGACCGATGAAAAAGATCTGTACGGATCCCAGAAAACACATGCCGATCAGAAGAGGGGCCATGCCTGCCGGGAAGCGGTCCCAATACATCAGCTTCATGATCAGATAGATCAGAGCCACCATCATGCTGGCAAAGGAACAGATGCTTCCGAATATGGTCGCCAGACGAAGGCCCACCTTGGTGTAGGAGGTAATGCTCAGCATTGCCGCATCATAAAGACGGTAAAAATTATTGCTGGTCTTTCCCGCCCGCCGCCTGGGCTGCTCGTAGGGTATTTCCTTCCTTCTGAAGCCAAGCTCGGCGACGATCCCCCGGAGGAACGGCGTGGGATCATCCAGATCCTTAAGGACCTTTATAAATCTGGCGTCATATAAGCCGAATCCGGTGAAATGTTCGATCTGCTCCACGTCGGAAAGTTTTTTTATGGTCTTATAATAGCAGCTTCTCAGCCAGTACATGATTCTGTTTTCCCTGCTGGACTCTTTGATGCCGATGACGATTTTATATCCCTTTTCCCATTCCCTCACATACCTGGGGATCATCTCCACCGGATCCTGGAAATCCGCGGCCATCAGTATGGTGCAGCTTCCCGTGGACTGAAGCATTGCATAATAAGGCGAATTAAACTGCCCGAAGTTTTTGACGTTAAAGATCCCTTTCACCTGCGGATCCAGGGCACACAGCCTGCGGATGATCTCTCTGGTGCGGTCCCGGGAATCATTGTCAATAAAGATCAGTTCATAGCAGTACCCCGGCAGTTCCTGTTCAAATATGCCTTCGACCGCCCGGTACATGGCCTCCACATTCTCTTCCTCATTGTAACAGGGGATTACGATGCTAATTGTTTTCATATGTTCACTTCCAATCTATCCGAACCATAACTTTAATTAAGTCTTCCGGCTTCTCCTTCATCATCTGCAGGGCTGTCTCCACCTGCTCAAGTCCATAGAGGCGGTGAGTCACCAGCTTCTGAGGATTGATCCTTCCATACCGGACCATTTTTAAAAGGCGTTCGATCCTTACCCTTCCGCCCCTGGCAAGCTCCGTATGAATGGTTTTTCCCGCCATGCCGCGGCCGCCGGAAAACTTGGGGAACGGCAGATTTCCTGTTCCGCCGTAATAATTTACATTGGAAATGGTTCCGATGCCGTATCTGGCCATATCCACCGCCTGGGCAAAGACCTCATCCCCGCCTCCGCAGATGATGACGCCGTCGGCGCCCAGACCCCCGGTCCGTTCCAGGACCTGCTCCGCCACATTTCCATCCTTATAGCTTAAAACCTCGGTGGCGCCGAATTCCCCGGCCAGCTCCACACATTTGGGCCTGCTGCCCACCGCAATGATGCGGGCTGCTCCTAAGTGGCGGGCTCCCTCTATGGCCATTAAACCGATGGGTCCTATGCCCAGCACCACAACGGTGTCTCCGATCTTAATGTCCGCGGATTCCGCGCCCGTAAAGCCCGTAGTCACCACATCCACGCACATGAGGGCCTGTTCCAGGGTGATCCCCTCCGGGATCCGGGCCAGAGTCGTATCCGCATCCGGGATCAGAAATTTTTCCGCAAAAACTCCCGGCGCCGTTCTTCCCAGCTGATGGCCGGAAAACGGTGCGGATGCGTGTTTGAAATTTCCCTCCTGGATCCCGCAGGCTCTCCAGTCCGGCGTAATGGCGGGAACCGCTACCACATCTCCTGCCTTAAAGTCACAGACCAGTTCTCCGGTCTCTATGATCTCGGCCACACACTCATGTCCCAGGACCAGATTGGGGGCTTTCCTTGAGCCGCCGCCGTACACCGTATGGACGTCGGAGGAACAGGGGGTCACGGCAATGGGCCGCAGAATGGCCCCGTATGGAGTTAAGACAGGCTCCGGGGCTTCGTGCCAGCCGACCCTGCCAGGTTCAATTAAAACAAAAGCTTTCATAGGTTATACTTATATCCTTTCCAAATGATTGGATTTCAACGCCAGAATCTCAACATCCCGGCTAAATTTCTCCTTTATGATGCCTGCGATCTCTTCGGTATAGCCGGGAGCCACGATCAGGATGGCATCCACCGGATCCGCCCCGAAATGATCGGGAGGCACGATGGGAAGATGGGAAGCAGGCGCATATTTTCCCTGTTTAAAGGGTGCGGAATCCATGATATACTCCGCAAACGTGCCGATCCCGGTTGTGGAAGCCAGGGTAAAGCCCTGATGGCTGGCTCCCCACAGGGCAAGCCGTTTTCCCCCGGACACGAGGTCAGCCACCAGCTCTTCCATTTCCCTTCCGATGGTTTCCCTGCTTTCCATGAGCCCCGAGGCATCCACTGCCTCAGGCTTTAAGCCGTTATCACGCTGTCCGAAGACCCCGGTTTTCTTCCTCTTCCTCACAATGACGGAAAGGGTATCCCGGTTGACCATTTCCTTTTCCAGCACCTCAAACCCGGCTTCCTCCGCCGCATATGTGAGCGTATCAAAGGTATAGTAGGCCAGATGGTCCCGGATCAGCTCATAATACCCGTCGTACTGCAAAATGTATTCCAGGCTGGGAACGGTGATTAACCCCACTCCCTCATCGGTTAAGCTATCCGCAATGCAGCGGAGCATCTTAACCGGCTCCGGCTGATGTTCCAGATAATTGAAGGACAGAAATCCGTCAAAGGGACCCTTCACGCTTCCGTCTTCCGGCTCCAGGATCTCCCCTTCCTCCGCAAACTGCCGCCAGACCGCAAGTCCCTTGTCTCTGGCTGCCTCCACCAGGCTTTCCCGGTGCTCGATTCCGAAGGCTTTTACCGGAAACTCTGAAAGCACAGAAAGAAATTCTCCCTGGCCGCATCCCGCCTCGATCAGTTTTTTTCCTTCCAGATGATATGTTTCAATAAAATGACGGTACTGGCTTCTTCTCAAATTCACCATGGTGGTGGAAAAACCGCCGGACCGGATGACATCTTTATAATAATCCACAGGCTCGCAGTCAAACTGCACCAGACCGCAGGTCCCGCACTGATGCAGATCCAGGGTGATGCCGCTGTCTTCCTCCAGTTCCTCTTTCCCTGGAATATCCTGGGCCGAAGCCGGCATATGGTTAAGGGTCATCAGCGGCTTTTCCCCCAGAGCCCTTTTGCAAACAATACAAATCCTATCTCTCATACCACAAAATCCCCTCCATGTCAACATTTTTCAGCCTGCCAGGTCTGGCGGATCCCGTCGGAAAAACCGGTGAGAGGCTTCCAGCCGGTCTTCTCCGTCAGCTTCCTTATATCAGGAATAAGATTTGCAGGCCCTTCCGCATTGGGCTTTCTCCGCCCATGACTGTAGCTTCCGTGCCGGCCCAGGGCCTCATACATCATCCGGACATACTCCTTTAAAGGCCTGTTTTCACTTTCCGGCCCCGCTACATTATAAATTCCGGAAACCGATTTCTCCTGCTCCATGAGAAGAATCAGTGCCCGGATACAATCGTCAACATATAAAAAATTCCACATCTGGGTACATTCCCCCAGGGAAATGTATTCCCCCGCTCCAAATGCCCGGAGACAGCTTTCCACCAGAGACCAGGGATGGTCTCCCGGCCCGTAGACGCTGAAGATCCTGGAATGGATGTATTCCATGTCCGACACTCCTGTCCGCCTCCAGCGCTCCGTCCGCTCCACGGCCCGCCGCAAAAATTCCAGCTTGGCCTTGCCGTACTCGGAGACGGGTGTGCACTCCGTCTCCTCTGTCATGGCTTCTTCATGGATTCCGTACTCCGCCTGGGAGCCGCTGAACAGGAAACGGCTGCAGCCCAGGCGCCTGGCTCCTTCCAGAGCCTTTAATGAGTCCTCCACATTCTTTTGCTGTACTTCCCGTTTCATACGGCCTTCGCTTCCCGACCCATCCCAGCCGAAATGATAGAATGCCTGACAGGGCTCATGAATCACCCGGTCCAGCTCCTCCATCTCCTCCAGCTGCCGTTCGATCAGCGTCAAGCCCTTTCGTTCCTTATAAAAGCCGCCCATATTCCTCGAGCCGGGCCGGACCACCGCAAATACCTGACAATGCTCTCTCAGCAGCCGGTCTGTCAGCGCCCGCCCAAGAAAACTGGTGGCCCCTGTGACAACAACGTTCAACGTTCTTCCTCCGCACCGCTCCATTTATTTGATCCTCGGAATAATCATATTCCGTTTCATCTCCTCATCCGGAAGGAAGGGGGATAAATCCTCCAGAGGAGGAGAAACCATAGTCCCGTCCGGCAGCCGTTTTGCCGCGGATTTGGGTTCAAAGATCTGGTCCCGGCTCACGAACACCTCACAGATGACCGGACCTCTTGCGGCCAGCGCCTCTTCGATGGCCTGGCCCAGCCGGCTGTTATGGCGGGCGCACACATAAGGATAGCCATAGGCCGCGGACAGCTTTTCCATATCCGGAAAGCTCAGATCCCGGCTGTCTTCCCCGATTCCCACCAGAGGCTCCCCGAAGAAATTCTTCTGGGTCTGCCGGATGGAATGATAGCCGCCGTTGTTGATGAGAAATATCTTGATGGGCATCCGGTGATGTATGATGGTCTGCAGCTCCTGTAAATTCATCTGGATGCTGCCGTCGCCGGTCACCAGAATGACGTCCGGAGAAGGCCCGGCCAGACAGGCTCCGATGGCGGCCGGAAGATCATAGCCCATGGAGGCCACCGCCGAGTTGGAAATAAAGCGCTGCCCCTCCTTGATGATATAGGCATGGCCTCCCACAACACAGGCGGACCCGTTTCCCACCACGGTTATCTGGTTTTTCAAAAGCCGCCGGCTCAATTCCTTAATAAATGCGTAAACATTGACTTCCTTTTCCTCCCCGCCGGCATAATGCCTGGGAAGAACCACCGGATAGGTTTCCTTCCACATGCGGCAGGTCTCGTTCCAGGTCATGCCGTCCAGCCCTTTGCCGCCGGAGAAGAGAGGCTGTTCCCGGGAGGCCTTGTATTCGGAATCCAGAAGCTCCTCCAAAGCAGCAAGCAGCTCCCTCACATCGGCATGGATCCGCATATCCGCATGGACAGACGGCTTCTTTAGCTCCTCCGGGTCAATATCATTGACGATCACATAGGCCTCCCTGGCCCATGTAGTATAATTATACCCGACCTGGCGGATGCTTAAGCGGCTGCCCAGGGAAAGAACCAGATCACTGTTCTGTATGGCAAAATTCCCGGGCCTGTCCCCCATGCCTCCGCCCCTGCCCGTGTAGAGAGGATGCTCGTCATACATGCAGTCCACGCTGTTCCAGCCGGTCACCACCGGGACTCCCAGCTTATCCGCCACCCGTAAAAACACGTCATGGGCCTGTCCGATCCGTATGCCGTTGCCCGCATTGATCACCGGGCGGGATGATAAACGGATCCGTTCCAGTATGGCCCGGGCCGTCTGGGGAGTCACCTTATCCGGAAGGATCTGGCGTTCTTCCCCAAAGCCCGCGTCATCCTCCCTGATCTTCGCCTGATCGGCCAGGATCCAGCCGTCTCCGCCCTTCTCATAATTCTCAGGGGAAAAGCCGGTCAGCTCCTCCGTCTCGATATAAGCTCCCTGTACATTCAGCGGAATATCCAGCCATGCAGGGCCCGGACGGCCGGAAAGAGCCAGGTAAATGGCTTTTTCCAGGCAGTAGCGGATCCTCATGGGATCAGTCACCATCTCACTGTATTTCGTCATACAGTCCACCGCTTTCGTTATATCAAACTCCTGATCCCCCATGGCCCTGATCCCCACGCCGGACCACCTGGCGGTCGTATCGTAACGCACCTGTCCGGATAAGATCAGCATGGGAATGGAATCCAGCCAGCCTCCGAGCACTCCGGTAATTGCGTTGGTCCCTCCGGGGCCTGTGGTCACACAGACGGCAGCTATGCGGTCCCTGATTCTGGCATAGGATTCCGCCGCTATGGCACACGCCTGTTCATGATGATTATATAAGCAATGCATTCCCTCCTGATGCCCCAGAGCATCGTTTAAATGCATGGCTCCCCCGCCGGTTACGGTAAATACCTGTGTGATTCCGGAATCCACCAGTTTTTGGGAGATATAATTGGAAACTTTCATTCTCATGGATCGTCTCTCCTTTTTTAAGGGATGTTAATTATCTGTTTGTGATTATACCACAACAGCCTTTATTTTCCTATTAAAGTTTTCTTACTTTCTAAATGCTTCGGCGCCGGTCCCCGCTTCCGTCCCGGGGACCGGTTTTCCCGCTGTTTTCCCTTCCGGACGCCCCCAGGGGAAACCCCTGGAATTTCTCATCTTTTTTCTTATTATGTTATCTCCTTCCATATCTGCCATCAAACCACACTATGAAATCCCCCGCAAGGTACGTTATAATCGCAGAGTAATGCAACGATGGATTTTCGGCCACGATAAAACTTATTGCAAAAAGGAGAGAACATATTTATGAAAAAGCATTTAAAATTGATGGCTGTATTATCCGCTGCCGGTATCTTAACCGCAGCAGCCCCGGAACTGGGGTTATTCAGCGCAGCCTCAACTGCTTATGCAAAGGCAGTGGGCTGGGTGGAAGAAAACGGTTCCTGGAAATTCTATGAAGAGGGCGACTACTATGCGACCGATTCCTGGAAGAAATACGGCGAAGACTGGTATTACTTAGACGAGGATGGCGAAATCACAACAAGCGCTGAAATTGACGAATATTACGTGGACGACAGCGGAAAAAGAGTCACAAACCAGTGGGTTTCCGTTACCAACGACAACTACTGGGATTCCGATGACGCGCCGGAAGTTTTCTGGCATTATTACGGAAAAGACGGCAAATCCGTTGTATCCAAATGGCAGAAGATCGACGGTCAGTGGTACTACTTTGATGATCAGGGTCAGATGCTGACCGGAAAAGTCGAAATCGGAGGGGCCACCTATTATCTCGGCAAAGAAGACGACGGAGCCCAGAAAACGGGCTGGTTCCAGCTTGAAAATGAAAACGAAGATTCGGAAGATCCTCTCTCCTGGTACTATTTCGATAAAGACGGCACCATGGTAAAAGATCAGGTTGATAAAAAAATCAATGGTTCCTACTATACTTTTGTAAATGGAGAAATGCAGACCGAATGGTATAAAACAGCAACTCCATCTGAGGCGGCCGAAAATACAGACAGCAACGAACTTTCCGCAGCAGGATACCAGTACTATGATCCTGATAACGGTGCAAGAGTGGAAGGCTGGAGAGAAATCGAAGGCATTTCCGGAATCAGCGCAGAAGACGAGCTCCACTGGTTCTACTTCAAGAACGGCGTTCCCTTCTATGCGGAAAAAGGAATCGGATTATTTAGCGTGAACTCACAGAAATACGGGTTCAATACAAAAGGTGAAATGCAGACCGGACTTGAAGTCGTCACTCTGGAAGACGGAGAAATTGCCAATTTCTACTTCGGAACCGATGGCGTCATGAGCACCGGAAAGCAGACAATTTACGATGAGGATTCAGGCGAGAACCAGATCTGGTACTTCCAGACCTCCGGCTCGAAAAAGGGACAGGGTTACCATGGTATTTTAGACAATACCGTTTATGAGTACGGCTTAAGAAAAGAAGCTGATTCCGATTTAAGACTGGAACCTGTTACTCTTGACGGAGTGAGCTACCTGGTAAACACCAGCGGTACCCTTCAGAAAGCCTCCTCTACCTCCAAATCCTCAGAGAAGCCAGAACTGGGAGCCGGATACAGAGATTACAAGGATAACAACGACAAGGTATTCGTCGTGAACAGCAACGGCGTCATTCAGTAAGATATAATAAAATACAAAAGATTCATCCGTTCAAAACAAAAAAGTCCGCAGGCCGTCAGAGCCGCGGGCTTTTTTTGTAAGTTTTTCACTAATTAGTAAAACTTTTTTGTTCAACTTCTATAAATTTGCTATTTTTTATATATTTTGCACTTTTTCGCGTTATATTTTGTTTCATTTTACGTTATATATTATAGAAGTAGGCTGTTTTTATATATAGAAAAAAGGAGGAGACCAATGAGAGAACTGTCCGTGTACTATTGTCCAAAATGCGGCTATTATGGTTATTTCCAGCTTCAACGGAATGCGGTTTGCCCTAAATGCAGAGTGGACATGGTGCCGCTGTCCATTTCCTATCAGGATTTTATGGATTTATCCTGTGAGGCAAGGGACGAATTGCTGTCCAAGCATATTATTGCATCATCTTCTCCTTATGTCAGGCGCCTGCTGGCGCCTCACAAGACAAATAACAATCGGGAGATCATCGCCCGCATGGGGGACCGCATTACCGAATTAGAAATCGAAAATGAAAAGCTGAATAAAACCATTGAATGGATGCACCAGACAATCTGGGAACTGGTCCGTAAAAACAAAGGTATTATTCCGGATGACAAGGAAACCTTTCATAACCGGGACTGAGCCTTCCATGGGATACTGCCGGGAGTGCCCGGCACTCCCTGACTATCCCGGTCAGGCAATTTTATCAGCGCTTATGTATCGTCCGATCAATCTGTTCAGCGTCTGATTCAACCTCTCAATCGCCTTATGGAGCTTCATGTTCTCTTCCGTCAATCTCACATTTTCTCTCTCTATAATCCGCAGCTTCTCAGCATCTGTCATATAGAAAACCCTCCTTTTTTCTACTTATCTGTAAACACTATAAGCTGTTTCCGACTATTTGAAAAGTAAAAGTTATCGCAATATTCGACAATTAATTATCAATTATTCACAAAAAGCCGGTCGATTACATGCTAAAAATCTGCATAATACCAGATATATTTAGTTATAAAATCGCCGGCACAATATGTATGATTTGCATAACTGTTTTTATGTCGACAAAATCGGCACAAAAAAACGTATTAATGATACTTTATTTAAATACATGATTCGAGTCATGCTCTCGTCAGACTTTTCTCATGTTTTGACGATATTGCTTATATATCGTAATATTCCATAACATTTTCCTGATACCCGGGCCGCTTATATTTCTTAAGCAGTCTCCCCAACGCCACAAGCCTCTCATCCGTCAGTCCGTCAAGCTGGTTCAGTCTCCGTTCACTGATTGTTTCCGAAGATATTGCCTTATGGTATATTTCCTCATGATAGCCCCACAGCTCAAGACGGCTTCCGTAACGGGATACTAACTTCTGGGCAATGCACAGGCCCTCCGGATCAAAATCACCGGAATAATAAACAGTTATACCGTTCTTTACCAGCATATCCAGCAAAACCAGTACGGAAATGCGAAGCTGGCCTCCGGAGCATATGCAGGCACAGCTTTCCCTGTTCCGTTCCGAAAGCCGGGCAAAAACAGAGGGGTTTTCTACGACACAGACTTTCCGTCCGGCAGCAGTCACTGACTTCAAAACGCTTAAATTCTGCAGAGTAAGAATCTGAGGTTCTCCTCTTTTTAAATATTCCTCCATCCCCATGTGAAGCTCCTTATCGGATACATATCCCCGAATTCCAAAGCAGAGAACCCAATTGGACAGATCATCCTTTAAAATACCTCCCCGGTACAGAAGCTCTGTTCTCGCCTCTGCAGTATTTCCTTCAGAGCCATCCCCTCCAGTAAAGTGACGGATTCCATAAAGCAGATACTTAAGGCTTTTTTTACCGTCATCAAAATAATGAGGATTTCCCGTAACCGAGGCAGCGAATACAGGAAGCCGCAGATGGGTTCCGGTAAACGCAGGAAGCTGATTCACCGCGCAGAGTATGAGCGGCATATTTTCCGTCAGCCACTTATAATCCGAATGATAATCCTTTGTTATCAACGTATTCAGGGAATTCCCCTTAAAAAGACTTCGGGCAATCCAGCTTCCTGCCGGCGTGCCGCGGAACTGCGCCGACAGCGAATCAAGGAATTCCTTCATTTCTTTCTCTTTCCTTAACCGCGCCTCCTTATTCGACACCATTTCCTCTTCCAAGACCAGCGGAAGAATATCCTCCAGGCCCAGCTGCCCATAACGCGTATTTTCAAGCGCTCTTCTGATCTGCCGGATGGACACGGATAAGCCGCCTCCCTCAGAAACCTTGAACTGCAGGAATCCCTCAAGAGCATCCGCCTCTTCTTTTGTCAGAGCTTTTAAGCAAACTTTCCCCCCCAGACGGGAAAGTGACCCGTATCTCTCCCTGAGTCCGTCAAAAAGTCTGCCGAATTCCGGTCTTCCAAAATATTCCGCCGCCTGTAACAGCAGCTCATCCCTTTTCAAATTCTCCATGTTCTGTCTGCCTCCGAACCTTCCCGTTCCAGATATAGGGAAGCGCCGTTACAAATTTCGCATTCTCCCTGCGCAGCAGCTGGTAAATGGCAAGCTCGGGCACCGTATCGCAGTCTCCCCATAATATCTGTGAATTAATAATAAATTCAAATTCCATATCTACCATAAGGCGGAACATATCGCTGATATTCTGCTCATCCACTCCGGCAAAAGCTTCATCCAGGGATACCAGCCTGGGAGCATCCGCCCTGGCCCCGTCATATTTTGCAACCACTGCCGAAAACAGCGGAACATACATAGACATGGCTTTCTCTCCTCCGCTAAAGGTAAAAAACGCATGATTGGTCAGCTCCCTGCGGTTCTCTCCCGTTTTCTGGTAAAAAAGCTGGAATTCAAACCACTTTCTATAATCCAGTACCTCCTTCATGATTCCGTGGAAGCTGCGGACATTACCGGTATCCTCCATAATCCTTCTGGCTTCCTGCACCTTTGTCTGAAAGTGAAGAGACAGCTGCTCAAGCTCCTCCTCTCTCATCAGTCCTGCGTCCTTCTTTAAAAGCTCTACCAGTTCCCGGGTATCAAGCTGCCCCTCTTCCTCCGCCTTTTTCTTTTTCCATACCAGGCTGAGTTTCAGTCCGCTCGAGGTATTCATGCTGCCCATCAGCCCATTCATCTTTTCTACCCAGCCTTCGCTCTTATATATCTTATGACGGATCTTCTTGCTCACGGTGTTGGCCAGAATATCTTCGAACAGCGTACGGTCGCTCTCCTTCACCAGGCTTTTCTGAACCTCCACATCCTCTTCCAGCCCTTTTAAAAGCGCATCATAAGGAACCTCCTTTCCCTTATATTTGGCAAATATGGCAAGCCTTCTGAAATTCGGCTCCCCCGCTCCCTTTTCAAAGCCACCGTACTGCTCTTCGCCGAAAATGGGATTGATGGTCAGATTAAAATCCACCAACTCGCTTAAATTTTCATAAAACTTTTTCTGGAGCAGTCCGCTTAATTCCGCACTGGTTTTCAAATAATCAGCCTCCAGCAAACGGCAGACGCTTCCGGACGCTTCCGTTATCTCATCCCAGGATATCTGTTCCAGTCCCGTCACATAGAGAAGGTTCTTTTCATCCAGAAAGCCCTTCTCCATAAGCCGTCTGCCACGCAGGCTTTTTTCCTTCTGCAGCCGGATTTCCACCAGCTTATCCTCAGTGAATTTATAATCCTTTTCATACCCGCTCTGTTTTAAGTAGCAGTCCT
This sequence comes from Lachnospiraceae bacterium 54-53, assembly GCA_041223105.1. Classification (GTDB taxonomy): domain Bacteria; phylum Bacillota; class Clostridia; order Lachnospirales; family Lachnospiraceae; genus Lacrimispora. Next base: position 311,259 of record JBCLPO010000005.1, on the reverse strand, counting down.
TAAGCTGCTCCGGTATCTCATTCAGCCGCCGTATGCAGGCCTCCAGCTGATCCCTGACCGTCTCATAATCCTTCGCCTTCAGCTGCTCCTCACAAACCTCAATAGTGCTGCGCAGCTGCATGATTTCCCGTTTCTGCCGGCTCATATCGTAGCGGATTTCATCCAGAAGCTGCTGCAGCTCCTCCATTCTGTCCGTCAGGGCGTTTACATTTTCCAGTGTATGAAGAAAAGCCTGATGCAGCAGTTCCAGACTGGCGACGGCATCATAATAACCGGCTGCCTCTGCCCGGGCTTCCCTATAAACAGAAAGGTCACTTTTCAAATAGAGCTTTTTGCTGTTTTCAGAGGCTTCCAGACCGATCTCCACAAGTTCTTTTTGTAACCGGGAAATAACGAGTTCCTTTTCTTCCATTTCCGTCTGAAGCTTTTGTATCCGCTCCTCAGTTTCCGAAAGCCTCTTTACCGTGTCTATTACCGTCAGCTCGGAAGGATAACCGGCATATTCCGACAAAAGGCCCTTGACGGCTTCATTATTTTCTTCAATGCTTTTTCTGACAGTGCTCAGCTTTTCTAAGCAGGCCTCCAGTTCGCCTTCTAAATCCCGTATCTTTGCCAACCGGTACTTTTCCCTGGCTCTTACACCGATGTACCTGGCTTCATAGCAATGAGTGATGGTACCCCTTAACGGCCCCAGGCCAAATCTCCCTTCTTCGTCGATCCATGCTTGTCCGCCTGCGGTTGTTGCCACTCCTCTCAGCACAGCTGCAAGCTCCTGATAAAATATAATATCATCAATTTCACCGGCTGCTTCCAAAAGCCTGCATATATTTTCTTTCACCTGCCCCATATCCCCGAATATATAGGTGTCTCTCATGCCGTTGCGGGAGGCCAGCACCTGATCCTGGTAATTGGAAGGCACAAGGACAGCATCCAGTATCCCCATGCAATACAGAGCCTCCTCCAGACGGTTTCTGGTATCCGCTCCCAGTGTTTCAGCGAAATCCACCACCTTATAAAAAGGATAACAAGGAATCTGATTCTTTCGCAGCCATGCACGGTTGGCAATCACACTGTCCTCTTTTTCCGGTTCCGGATCCTTTTTTTCCTTCCATTCATCCAGCTCAAGCTTCTTCTGATCATACTCTTCCTGCAAAAGCCTTCCCTGATGGTCCAGTTCCACACCGGCGCGCTGCAATCCGGTCAGAATCATATCCCTGCGCATCCGAAGGTTTTCCTTCCCATCCATGGTATCCGTAAATATGTCATAGTCCCGGATCCTGCCCGTAAAATAGCGTTCCTCCACGTCGGAAAGCACAAGATATTTATTTCTTCTGCTCCACCGGTAAAACCGCTCCTCCCACTCACTCTTGGACTGCCTGCACTGTTCCTCCTGCTTCTTGCTTAAAAGAATATACCTTTCCTGCTCCAGCCGGGTCTTTTCAAGCTCAGCCCGGGCCTCTTCCTGCCTTTCAGAAATACGCTGTTTTCTTTCCAGAATTCCGATTCCGAGATCAATTTCCTTCCGGATTGCACTCATCTGGCCTTTCAGGGTATGGAACGGATAAGGCTTTTCAAGATTCTGTTTCAGCTCGTCCGCCATGAATACATGCTCGTCAAAGGTCAGGACTTCCAGCCCCGCTTCCATCTCATCAAGCTGCTCACAGATATCTTCCTTTTGTTTCTCAAGCCTCTCCTGCTGCTCCTTCCGCGCGCCTTCCAGTTCTCTTTCCTTCTGCGTCTTTTCCTCCAGGCTCTTTTCCTTTCCGGAAAAGTCACGGCTGGTCATTTCAAGCTTCTGCTCCGCCTCAAGCTTCTGCTTCATCAGCTGGGAAATATCGCTTTTATCCAGGCTTTCCTTCTTCTGCTCCAGGGCTGATTTCTCAACATTCAGAGCCTCTTCTCTTTCTTCCTCCCGGCGGCGGGCCCCGGCGCATTCCTCTAATTTCAGCTGGGTCTGCTCATACTCGTCTTCTTTTCTGCGATACTCTTCAACCGCCTTCCGGCACTGTTCCGCCTTTTCATATAATACGGCCCGGTTATACTGCCGGTAAACTTCATTGATCCTGTCCGCAGCTTTTTTACCGGCCTCCAGCTCCTGAAGCCTTGTCTTAAGATTATCCATATTTTCAATTGCCTCAGACATGGGGCGCAGATCTTCGTCCGAAAGCGGCGGCAGCGCATTGCTTAAAATTTCATTTAATACGGTCGGTTTAAAGTCCTTGGAGAGCTTGGGCGTCCGGAGCTGTATGAGGAGATCCACCAGTTCCTTATATTCCTCTACATTCTCATAGCCGAAAAGAGTGTCATTGACCAGTTTCATGTAATCATTCTGGCTGTCAATCACCTGTCCACCCTCTCCAAGACGGTTCACCAGTTCTATTTTACTGAGTGTGATTTTATTTTTCAGTTCCTTATACAAGAAAAAATCCCGGCCCACCCGGCGTCCGTCCCTAAGAATAAAATGCCAGGAATCCAGTTTTTTATTTCTTTTCGCACAGAGGCCGATTCCGATGGTCACATAGGTATCACTGTCCCTGCGTTTAAATTCCATGTACAGATAGCCCGTCCGTTCCTCCCTTCCGTCATTTTCCTCAAGGAGATAATTTTCCAGCTTCCTGGCCCTTGTACCGAAGGGATCCAGCCGCTCGGCCGCCTTATTGCCGTCCAAAAGCAGCGGAATGAAGCTCTGCATGGTCACGGATTTTCCCGAGCCGTTGGCTCCCCGGAGGAGAAGCCTTCCGTCTCTGAAATGAAATTCCTCCTCGTCATAGTACCAGAAATCAATCAGCCCGATCCGGTTGATCATCCATTTGCTCGTCTGCATGCTCCTCCTCCTCTTTCTTTTGTTCCAGATACCGTTCCGGATATTTGCCCATAATTTTTCCGGCCACCGGCATAATCTGTATTTCCCCGGTCACCGCGTCCGTCCGCAGAAAATCCAGCCGCTCCATTTCTCCAGTCAGATGGGCCGAAAACTCCGTCTCAGAAATATCCCGGTAAGCCTTGATCAGCCCGCTTCCATATTTCTTACGGGTATCACCGATTATTTCCTCCAGCTTTATCAGAGGTATTTGAATTCTTTCATTAAAATCCGGCTTAAGCTCTCCGTTCTTCACCCGGCGGACTACTTCTCCATGAAATAAAAGGACAGCATCGGATAAGCTGTTGTTCGCCGGAAACACTCTCCCCAGCCGGCTTTCCTCTCCGAGGACCAGATAGGCGCCGGACTGATAGACCTGGATGGAAGCATCCAGAAGCTGTCCCAAATCATTCTCTATCACGCTCCGGTAATTCCTCACATAGTTGAAATCCTCGTCCGGGTCCTTCCCGCGGTACATTCCAAGGGAAAGCAGCAGCTTCCGGTATACTCTCTGCCTCCGGACCACCCCCCGGTCTTCATCCATATCAAGCCATTCGCTCTGGAAAAAATCCCCCACCGTACGGTAGCCGCTGATATCCTTTGTAAAAGTTCTGGCAAAGTATTTGGACAGGCCTGTATTCTCATAAAGGGCCTCGGCTTCCAAATCCATCACAAAGCGTTCCCCATTACCGTCGTCTACGAGGAAAAGATCCTGTTTCACGCAGTATTTCATCACCCTGACAAGCCTCTGGCGGTTGGAAAACACGGTCCATGCCATTTCTCCCTCCGGAAAGTTTGCCGTAATGTATTCCGTCAGCTGGGATAATACGAACTGCTCTTCCGCCTCCTTATCCTCCAGAAACATGAGAATTACACAGAAGAGGGCATAATCCTCAGGATCTTTAAACTCCTGGATCCCCATCCAGGGAAGGGCTTCTCCCGGCAGCTTTTCCAGCTTAACCAGGCTGCTGTTGCTGATGATCCGGTATCCCAGCTTTTCCACCAGAAATGTCCGGATTCCCCCCAGCTCTTCCTTAACCCGGTAGTACCGGTCGCGGTCTCTGTGTTTTGAAATCCACCGTTCATTCATCAATTCTTCAAGTATATTCAACGTTCTCCCGCCTCCTCAAACTTAAGCACAAATGCGGGCATTTCAAACGCGCCATCCTCGCATTCCACAACACAATGCTCTTTCGTATCAGGATTTTCAACACAGCAGACTCTTCCGTCCTCCGTCTTACTCATCCCCCCGCCCTCCAGAGATTTCGCCAGCCAGCGCAGAAGGATGGCTCTGGCATTTTTCTTAAGAACCGGGAGTCTTGCAAAATCGATTTCCCCGCCTTCCAGAAAGCCGTCCATCATCTCCTTCTCCTGTTTCAGCTGCTCCATGGCTTCTCTTCTGGCTTCTTCCTTTTCTTTTCCGTAACTCCTGATACAGCTTCGCTCGGTCCTCTCCCGGTATTCCCTTATACGGGGCGTAATTTCCAGCACAAAGGGCTGTTCCTCGTAAACACACGAATTAATACTGTCCGTGGAACGCTCCGGCCCTCCCTTTAAATGCAGAGGGCTTTCCACTCCGAAGACAACCGCAGACAGGCAGTGGGCCTCCCTGATGTCACTGCAGGCCAAAAAAGCGCCGCACAGCTTTTTATACTCCTCTTTCCGGTTGGCGCCGCTGGTAAACTGTTCACTGATCCGGGTCGCATAACGGGTAATTCTGCGAATGCTTTCATTGGTCATATCAAAAAGCCGGGAAGCCTCACTGGGAACTCCTCCGGATTCCGTAAACCATTCTCTCATACTGGCAAAGCGTCCCCCGGCCCTCTCACAGAACTCTTTTTCATCGATCTCCGTGTCAAGCCTGGGAATGGACATCTCATACTCCACGACTTTACTCAGTACGCGTCCGGTGACTTCCGGTGTGACCCGCTTCAGAATCACTTCAATCGCACCCACATTCAGCTGCAGTCCCTTAACAAAGGAACGCAGATATTCAATGAGCTTGTCCTTATACATAAGAAACTGGGTGGTTTTCATCATTTCTTCGGCCCTGGCGCTGTTTAAATCCCTCATATAATCCTGGTAGTTCTGGTTCAGCCTGATAAAATCGCTGTTAAGATCACTCCACCAGCCATATACTTCCATCGGAGACCGTTCCGCTATGTGAAAAAGCTTCTCCATCTCCGACTTAATCTTTTCCAGCAGTGTGGGCTCCAGTGACGCACCTTCCACAAAAAGTTTCTCCAGACGAATGGTCATCCGCTCAATCTCAACGGAATATTCGGCAAGCTGATACCGGTATTGCCTGTTCTTGAAGGCTTCAATCGACGTCACTCTTCTGGTGTCCTGCATGGTAAGGAGATTTCCCCAGCCAACCAGCGCATCTAAATCCTGACGGCATTGTTCAATCGTATAATCTGCAAATTCCTCATGGGAGCTCAGTTCCTGATAGACGTCCTCCTGCTCCATCCAATACTTGATTTTTTCATACTGCATATAAAAAAAGCGGAGAATCACACGATACCGTCTGGCATTCTCCGCAGTTAAATATGAGGTTTCCCTGATTGGCTTCATTAATTTATCGGTTAATTGCATTGCCTGACTCCTCGACGATATGTTTATTGCTTAATAATAACAAAAACTTTTATTTATTACAACATTTTTGTTCTTAAGTTTTAGTAAGATATTTTGCATTACCAGGCTAAATGGTATATAATACATTTAAAGGTTTCACCAGAAAGGAAGTGTTATTATGCCATTGCCACAGCAGCAGCCTGTCACAATCGAAGCTTACGAGGCACTGCCGGAGGATGCCAGGGCAGAAGTATTTGAAGGCCGGATTCAATATATGTCCAGCCCCTCACAAACTCATCAGACAATTCTTATGGAGCTCTCATCGGCTCTTCATTCCTACGTGAAAGACAAAAAGGGACCATGTAAGGTTTTACCCGCCCCATTCGATGTTAAGCTGAATGATAATCCTCTGACAATTGTACAGCCTGATATCATGATCGTATGTGATAAAAATAAACTGGACGGCAAACGCTGCAACGGAGCCCCGGATTTTATCATCGAAATCGTATCCCCGGGAAATTCTTCCGACGATTATGTAAAAAAGCTTTACTATTACAAGAATTATGACGTCCGGGAGTACTGGATTGTTGATCCGGGCAGACGGACAATATCTGTAAACTACTTTGAAAAGGATATGGTCAGCGTACCTTATACGTTCAGTTCCACTGTAAAGGTAAATATCTATGAAGATCTTTTTATTGATTTCAGGGAAATTGAGCAGCTTATAAATTTATAACCTCAGGGAGACAGACTCCGCAGCAGGTAAGGGCGTACCCATATGCCGGAGGGTGCGCCTATCTTCCGCAGCAGTTCTTGTACTTTTTCCCGCTGCCGCATGGACAGGGCTGGTTCCGCCCTATCTTGGGCGCGCTCCTCCGGTATGGCTCTGCCTGGCCGAAAATGCCATAGTCCTCATCACTCTCATCCCAATATCCAAAAAACAGATTTTCCATATCCATTGGTCCGTTCTGTGTATCCGGGAAAAATTTCTTCAGTTTTTTTTCATATTTATTTATCAGAAATGCCCTGCTGGTACAGGTAAGAGCTTCATCCAAAAATCCCTCCATTGCTTCTTCATAGTACGGATAGCTTTCCTTCACTATCTGCAGACTTTTTTTAATGCCCGGAAGGCTTTCTGAAATCAAAAGCTTTGCCTCCAGACAGGCAATCTCAATCTCCGGCTCAAACATCCCGGGAGCATCCGGTCCCGCAGAACAGCCGAATTGTTTTTCCATCGCCAGAACCGCCGTACATCTTTTTAAATTTAACACACTTCTTGACTTTATTGAAATTTCTACCAATCAATAATATTCATTTGCATGCTCACTACTTAAATAACTCTTCTAACTTCCTTGCAATAACAGCCTCTGCCTCACCTGCAGTTTCACGATTTTCAGCACTGACTGAAAGGTATACTTTTAATTTAGGCTCTGTCCCTGAGGGGCGAATTACTATGGAAGCATCCCCTTCCAGCATATATTTCAGCACATCGGATTTAGGCAGCCGGTCAATACCTTTCAGATAGTCTTTTATTTCATTGACTTTCCTGCCTGCTACCTCCTTTAAAGAGGTTTCCCGTAATTGCTGCATGATTTTCTGCATTTTTTGAAATCCTTCCGCCCCTTCAAACGTATAGCTATGCAGTGTATTGTAGCAATAGCCATATTTATTGTACAGTTCATTAAGCATATCAATCAAACTAATTCCCTGTGATTTATAATAAGCAAACATCTCACATATCATCAATGAGCCATCCACAGCATCCTTATCACGCACATACCCGCCGGTTAAATAACCATAGCTTTCTTCAAACCCTAGAATAAAACGGTCCTCTTCACCGTTTGACTCTAATAAGCCAATTTGCTCACCTATAAACTTAAAACCGGTTAAAACATCAATGACTTGTACCCCATAGTCTTCTGCGATCTTTTTTGCCATATCAATGGTGACGATCGTCTTAATTAAAATTGGGTTGTCCGGCATTTTTCCAAGTAAAATTCTGCGCTTGCAAATGTAATCCAAGAGCAGCATTCCCACTTCATTTCCGCTCAAAAGAACATAATCCTCATGATTGCGAACAGCTATCCCCACACGGTCACAATCCGGATCTGTCGCCAAAAGCAAATCACTTCCCAGTCGTTTCGCATCTCTCAAACCCAACTCAAGGGCCTCTTTAATTTCCGGATTTGGATACGGACAAGTCGGAAACCTTCCATCCGGCATTTCCTGTTCAGCAACTACAGATATGTTTGTAAAACCGTTTTTTTTCAATACTCGTGTTACACACTTTAATCCCGAACCATTTAATGGAGTATAAACAATTGAAACTCCCTTGTCTATCTCTTCTGCGCATAGGGACTGGGAAGTAACTGCATTTAGATACTCATTAATCACATCATCTCCAATATAAGAAATTCTTTTCTGTACCAATGCATCCTCAAAAGACATTTCTTTCACATCTTTAAAAATATCCAAAGCTTCTATTTCATTCAAAATAAAGTTGGCAGCATCTGTAGTGATCTGGCATCCATCACTTCCGTAAACTTTATATCCGTTATATTTGGAGGGATTATGACTTGCGGTAACTACAATTCCTCCTGAACATTTTAAATACCGGACAGCAAACGATAACGAAGGCGTTGGCATTAATTCAGAATAAATGTACACGCGTATACCATTTGCCGCAAATACTTCTGCTGCTTTTCGTGCAAACACATCAGATTTTATCCGGCTGTCATAAGCGATTGCCACTGATGGTGAACTGGTTTGTTTTTTTAAATAATTGCTGTATCCCTGAGTTGCTTTTGCTACCGTATAAATGTTCATGCGGTTGGTACCGGCTCCAATCACGCCGCGCAAGCCGCCAGTTCCAAATTCTAATTCCCGGTAAAACCGATCAATAATTTCTTCTTCCTCACCATTAATATCTTCTAATTCCATCACCAAATCTACATCGTTCAATTCTTGTTTTCGCCACTCATTCCATTTGGTAAATATCTTTTCGTCCATTTTACTTTTTTAATGCTCCTTTCAAAACTTTGAAATAAAATCCATTTTATATGCCCAAGACATATTTAAAATTTATTACTAAATTCTTTTCTCCAATATTCCAAGGTCTCCTGTAAAGTTGTCTCTAAAGGGATTTCCGGAAGCCATCCTGTACATTTTTTGAGCTTTGTTATATCAGCTTCTATTATCGGTACATCCAAAGGACGAAGTTTTTTAGGATCTACTTCTATGGTAACGGGTACCTTAGAGAATTGGACAATTTTATTTAAAATTTCTTTAATCGATACAGCGCCACCCGAACCAACATTATAAGTCTCTCCTGGCGTACCCTTTTCAGCCAATAAAACATATGCTCTGACAACATCCCTGACGTCAGTAAAATCACGGCGGGCTGTCAAATTACCAACCTGAAGAATCGGTTTGCGTAAATTATTTTCAATCTCAACTATTTGCTTACAGAAATCAGCTACAACAAACACAGGCATCTGATTGGGCCCAATATGATTAAAGGCCCGAACCATCATTACGTTCATTCCATATGCACTCGCATAAATACTTCCTATCATATTCTGGCACGCCTTCGTTACCGCATATATATTTCCCGGCCTTAATGTATTATCTTCATCAATTGGAATTTCGTTTTCTTTTACATGCCCATATTCCTCTCCTGATCCGATAAGCAAAATGGAGGGCTTAACATTTAATTCCCGGAGGCTGTCTAAAACATTTAAACTTCCTTTAATATTAACATCTACAGTTAATCCAGGATTTTTCCAAGACAATGCTACCGAACTTTGAGCTGCCAAATGAAAAATATAATCAGGCCGGACATCATTTATCAGAGCTTTCACTTCATCAAAATCAAGAATATTCAAATCCCGGACATCTACTCCGGCCCAAGAGGCCTTTTCATGCTTCATCTTCGTAACTGTAATAGACCATATGCAGTTTTTCTGTATATGGTCTATTAAATAGTTCCCTACGAAGCCTGCAGCACCAATGATCAATGCTTTCTTCATAGTATTCTCCTCGATATTTACTTTATATTTGCAATTTTAATTTCTCTTTCAACCAGCTTCATATCATTCTCTATCATTCTCTTTACCAGCTCAGAGAAGTCTATTTCCCGCCTCCAGCCTAATGCTTTTTCTGCCTTTGCAGGATTGCCTAACAGAACCTCTACTTCTGCAGGGCGGAAGAATTTGGGATTCACACATACTAAGGTCTTCCCGGTTGCTTTATCAATACCAATCTCGTCTACTCCTGTCCCCTTCCATTCCACATCAATATTTACATGGGAAAAGGCGGTTTCAACAAATTCACGTACGGTTCTGGTTTCATTGGTTGCGATCACATAATCATCTGCCTGCTCCTGCTGCAGCATCAGCCACATTGCTTTCACATAGTCCTTAGAATGGCCCCAGTCACGTTTCGCGTCCATACTTCCAAGTTCCAGACAGTTCTGTACTCCCAGCTTGATCCTTGCAACAGCATCTGTTATCTTTCTGGTAACAAATTCCAGGCCACGGCGTTCACTCTCATGATTGAACAGGATACCGCTGCAGGCATACATATCATAGCTTTCACGGTAGTTTTTTGTAATCCAGTGACCATATACTTTGGCCACTCCATATGGGCTTCTTGGATAAAATGGAGTCTTCTCTGTCTGAGGCATCTCCTGAACCTTACCAAACATCTCACTCGTTGATGCCTGATAAAAACGCGCTTCCGGTTTTATGGTTCGAATCGCCTCCAGCATGTTTGTAACACCAAGTGCGTCAATATCCGCGGTTGCTAAAGGTTGTTCCCAACTGGTCCCCACGAAGGACTGTGCTGCCAGGTTATATACCTCATCCGCCTGGGATATTTTCATTGCATTGATCAATGAGGCCAAATCAGTCATATCTGCATAAATAAAATGAATTTTATCTTTTATATGATCAACGTTCCCATAGTCAACTACACTTTTTCTTCTCATCAAACCATAAACTTCATAACCATTCTCCAGAAGCAACTCTGACAAATAGGAGCCATCCTGACCTGTTACGCCTGTGATTAACGCTTTTTTCATAACTTTATCTCCTTAGACAATCAAATATATTCTTCCCGGTTACATATTTTTAAATTCTCCAAAACCTTTTTTATATCACCGGCATGATCTTTGGAACAAATCAATGTAGCATCCTCAGTATCCACAATAATCATATCTTCCAGGCCAACTGTAGCTATGAGTTTCTTTTCTCCCTGAATGATACAGTTATTGGTATTAACCGTAATAATATTCCCATTCACTACATTTCCAAATTCATTTGACTTCTTTATTCGCTCTACTGCAAGCCAGGAACCAACATCATCCCAACCAAAGGTGCCAGGCAAGATATAAATGTCTTTTGCTTTTTCCATAATTCCATAGTCAATTGACTGCGATTGTATTCCATAAAACTCTTTTTCAAGTATCGTTTCTTCTTGTTCTGTACCGATTGCTTCCTGGATGCGCTTAAGCGCATTATAAGTATCAGGCATAAATTTCTTAATACTTTTTAAAATAGATGATACCTTCCAGATAAACATCCCGCTGTTCCATAAATACTCTTCTGTCGACAAATATTCTTTCGCCACTGCCAGACTTGGTTTTTCTACAAAGCGATCTACTTTATAAGCTCTTCCTTCAGTTATATGTGAATCAAATTTTATATAGCCATAACCAGTTTCCGGATAATCCGGTGCTATACCAATCGTAACCAGATTATCAGCCTTTTCAGCCACATCACAGGCATCTTTAAGTGTTTGAATAAACATCTTATTAAACTTTATCAGGTGATCCGACGGAAATACAAACATCATGGCATCTTCATACTTCTGAGCTATATGAATTGCCCCCAGACCAATACATGGTGCCGTATTTCGCCCTACTGGTTCACAAAGAATATTCTTCTCAGGTATACCCGGCAGCTGTTCCAAAACCAATGCTTTATAATCTCTGTTAGTAGCAACATACACATCTTCAATTTTTACCATAGGAGATATGCGCTCTACCGTCAGCTGGATCATTGTTTTTCCGTCATCCGTTAATGACAAAAACTGTTTTGGCATATATTTACGGCTCTTAGGCCAGAAACGTTCACCTCTGCCACCAGCCATAATTAGTGCTGTTGTGTTCATATACTACTTCTCCTTCTTTAAATTAATCCATAAAAACATTTTACTATATGCTTATGGGAAAAGCAAATTATGATTTTCTTAAATAACAGATAAAATCAATGAGCCTCTTCTCACCTTAGTCTCTTCCATACATATCCCTGGTATACACCTTTTCTTTAACATCAGATAATTCTTCATTCCAACGATTTGCTATAATAATATCCGATACCTTCTTAAACTCAGCCAAATCACTGATCACTGCAGATTTAAAAAATTCAGCTTCTTTCATAGCCGGCTCAAAAATCACCACTTTAATCCCCTTCGCCTTAATTCGCTTCATTACACCCTGTATGGAAGATTGCCTGAAATTATCAGACTCATATTTCATTGTTAAACGATAAACCCCTACCACCTCCGGATTTTGAGCTAATACCTGCTCTGCAATAAAATCCTTTCTCGTACGGTTAGCATCAACAATTGCCCCTATAATATTATTAGGTACGTCTGCATAATTAGCCAAAAGTTGTTTTGTATCTTTTGGCAGACAATAACCTCCGTATCCAAAAGATGGATTATTATAAAAATCTCCGATTCTGGGATCCAAGGATATTCCTTCTATAATCTGCCTTGTATCCAGCTGCCTAACTTCTGCATAAGTATCCAACTCATTAAAAAATGCCACCCGCATAGCTAAATATGTATTTGCAAAAAGCTTTATAGCTTCTGCTTCTGTTGAATTTGTAAATAATGTAGGGATATCCTTCTTCTTCGCTCCCTGCTGCAGCAAAGCAGCGAATTCCCGGGCACGCTTTGAATTTTCTCCTATTACAATTCTGGAAGGATAGAGATTGTCATAAAGAGCCTTTCCTTCTCGTAAAAATTCCGGGGAAAAAATGATATGATCACTAAGATAACGTTTCCTAAGTTCCTCGGTATAGCCTACAGGAACCGTTGATTTTATGATAATTAAAGCCTTTGTTGAGTATTTTAATGCCTTTTCCAATACATCTTCCACCGACTTGGTATTAAAATTGTTTTTTTTCGGGTCATAGTTTGTGGGCGTAGAAATTATAATAAACTCTGCATCCCGGAATGCCTCTTCAGGATCTAATGTAGCTTTTAAATGCAGTTGTTGCGTTTGCAAGTATTCTTCCAATTCTTTATCAATAATAGGTGAAATCCTTTGATTAATCAAAGTGACTTTCTCTTCCGAAATATCAAGTGCCATCACGTTATTACGCTGCGCTAAAAGCACCGCATTCGACAAACCTACATATCCTGTTCCTGCTATTGCTATTTTTCTCATGTATTCTTTCCTTCCGCATATGACAAAGACTATTGTCCTGTTTTAAATACGTGCTTTTTTCCTAGAAAATAATTAATGATAATCACCAAAATTGTTATAAAGCATTTACTTAAAAGCTTGTTGGCCTGCAAAACTTCTGCCATAAAAATCAATCCAATATAATCAATCAGCATGGTTGCACCACGTGTTACCAGAAAACGAAAAAACTCTTTTATCAGTTCCAGATTGCTTCCTGTTTTACTTCGAAACACAAAATTCTTATTACATAAATAAGCCACAAGTTTTACCACAATTAATGTTATCAGATTTGAATATCGATAATCCAGTCCCATCCAAATCAAAACCTGGAATAAAATAATATTCAAAAAAGATGTAAATGCTCCAAACACCCCATAAAGAAAAACTTCATTGTTAAATATTTTACTCCTCTTTTTTGTCATTATCATAATCCAACTTTCTTACATGATACTGTATATCCTCTAGAATTTTTCTGTTTGCTGCAATGATATCAGCCTGCAGACCAACAACAATTGTTTGTACACCCACTAAAATCAATAAACTGGCTAATATTAAGGACTGCACATGCCCTTCACCGAATCCTGCAGAGAAATATATTAAAAAGCGAACACCTATTCCCATGCCAAGTATAATCGGTATTATGCCAACAAGAGTAAAAAAACGCAGGGGTTTATACATAATAAATGCCCGTATAATAGTCAGCATGGATTTCTTGACATATCCAGACATACTGCTAAAAAGTCTTGAAGGGCGAAGCTCTGCATTGGTTCGTATTGGAACAGAAGTAACTGCCATTTTTTCTCGGCCGGCTTGTACAATCGTTTCTAAAGTATATGTATATTCATTTACAACATTTAATTTCATGGCCGCTTCTCGGCTATATGCACGGAATCCACTCGGAGCATCTGGTATGTTTGTATTAGAAGCTTTTCTAACCACCCAGCTTCCCAAATGCTGCAGTCTCTTCTTTAAAGGTGAAAAATGCACAGTTTGATCAATAGGTCTCTCTCCAATGACCATGTCTGCTTTCCCTTCCAATATAGGTTGAATCAAAGCCTCGATGTCTTCTCCGCAATACTGATTATCGGCGTCTGTATTGACAATAATATCTGCCCCATTTCGTAAACACGCATCCAGTCCAGCTATAAAGCCCTTTGCCAATCCTCTGTTTCTTTTAAAATCAACAACATGATGAACCCCCCATTGTTTTGCCACCTCAACAGTATTATCCTTACTTCCATCATTGATAATCAAATATTCAATTTTATCAATACCATTTATTGCTTTTGGAAGATCATTAAGGGCTATTTCCAAGGTCTCTTCTTCATTATAGCATGGTATTTGTATTATTAATTTCATAGTCTCTCCCTTTTAAACTAATATATTTTTTCATTTCGTGCATATTTCTAATTAATCTCAGATATTTCTTTTAATTTAACATTGCTAACTTCAAGTTTTACCCCTTCATTTACAAAAACTCGCCCTTCAACAAATTGCTCTTTCTCAGTAAGCCGAAAAGGTAGTTCTATTATTCCATTCTGTTTTTTCAAATTATCTAAAGTCAATATTACTTTTTCATGTTCGTTCTTACCCTTATCCGACATTACATCTAAATAGCCCACCTCATTATTTCCTGACTTATTTTCTATAAGACGTATTTCATAAGTGTACTTATAGTCTCCTGAATTCAAATCCTCATAATTGCCATATAAAACAAATCCTGGTAAACCATTTGATATCAATGCTCCTTCAGTTAATATACCATTCTGGGATCCAAATTTGGTTATTTTAATTGGCAGTTCCTTTAGTTGTTCAGAATTTAGCTCATATAAATTAACCTTTTCTTGCTCTACCGTATATTTAAATAGATCAGTCACTTTTGTTCTAGGACTAATCCCTAAAAATGAAGATTTCATAGAAGAGGATCCTTTAAGATAAAACGATAATTCTCTAGTGCTTAAGTAAAATAACTTATGTTCATCTAAAAATGATGTATCTTTCACTTCATTAAAAAGACTTTCTGAAAACACATACAAATCCGGATTGCTATCCAACGGATAAAAAAAGATAGGTAATAAAGAATCTTCAATAACAAGTGTACTTTTCTCCTCCAAATCAGATACTAATTCCTTTGTTTTTATAAAACTATAAAAATCAATTTTACTAATATCATCAAATAACATCATATAAAAAGAAAATGGAAGAAAAATTAGAGAAGATATAACACCAGTTATTATTTTTAATTTTAAGTTTTTATCAATAAAATATGCTCCTAAAATAAATGCTAAAGAAAGAAATGGAGCTATATATCTTGAATAATAGTAATAATATTGTATTTCATATCGTAAGAAAGTCGAATAAAATAGTATACAATAAGTAAACATAAAAATAATTGGAACTATACATTTTTCAGTACTATTTTTTATCTTTAATTTTATAATAGAATATAAAGTTACTGGAATTATTATTACTCCACTCCAGATTAAATACGTAAAAAATGTAATATTTTGAATAGAACCAAATAATCCATTGTTTTTATAATAGTTCCATTGATCATCATAATCAGCATTATATGAAATTCTAAACCATTTTACAGAAATAATTAATATACATAAAAATATTAATAATTTTATTATATTAAGTAAACAAAACAAAAGTGTACATGTATTATTTCCTTTTTGGGAAACAATATAAGAGCAAGTTAAAAAAATTAATGCTACCATTACTCCGATTAACGCTATAATAAAAACATGATTAGCATCAGGAGATGCTTTGATTAAACTTAATAATGGCATATAATTATCAAATGTATATCGGGGTGATGTATGCCCCATTACTACTAATCCTAAAAAATAACTAATTATTGATATTATACCTGTGATAAAATATCCTTTCTCTCCTTCCTGAAACAATAAAATAACAAAAACAATTATAAACATAGGTATAATAGTATATATACTTACATGTGTAAATGAAAATACTGTAACTGGGAACCATAACAACATTTTATCTGATCGTTCTTTACTTGTTAAGAGAAAAATAAAAACAAGAATTATAAGTGTAAGAACAATTTCCGTTAGTGCAGATTTTGAAACCCAAACTATTATTGGAGAAAGCATAAATAATAAAGTTATAATACTACATGTTGTTCTTTTTAATTGTAAATTAACAAAACATATCAAATATACTACTATGATTGAAAGTAAATAAAAAATTTGTAAGATATACATAATTCCTTGTAATCCAAAAATTTTCCCTGTGATTGATAAAAGTGCAGGAAAATTAGGTAATCCATGAAAAACACCTGTATATAAATCATTTTCCGATATTGTAATTGTTCCTCTATTAGAATTTGTTTTTAAAGAATAAAATCCCATTCCAGCTTTCTGCGATTCTATAAAATCATATAATTTGTTTTTATCTGATTCATTAGAAACAATTTCATTTTCTTTTATTGTAAAATAATTACTATTATCTCCCTCCGTCATTAGTATTGCTTTTATTTGATAAACACCTTGATCTTGCCCCATACCAAATAATTCAAATCTATTTGCTGTTATTATAAAACCCATTACTAATAAAACTAAAAGATCTACTGGAATTGGTTGTCTTTGCTCCTGTTTAATAAGATAAAAAATATTACATTTGTATTTTAAAATAAATAGCAACAATATAATGATTAATGCAATACCACCACAAATTAAATATGTTTTTAATAGGCTATAATAATTAATTGCAAACAAAAATTCACTTACAATTAAAAACATGAAAAAAAAGTAAGAAATCCCAAAGGTTACATTTTTGATGAAATTTCTTCTTCCTGAAAGTAAAAAATCTAGAACAGTATATTCAATTATTATTAATATTGTATTAATCAAAACAATCATTGTGTTCATATAGATGTATTTTAAAAATCAAAATACATACATTTCCTTTCATTAGGTTTGGTTTCTCTTATTAATATAATAAGCAATCTAAGAATAACAATTAAAATATAAAGCCCTTATTTTATAGAATTATTTAAGAGTAAAATATTCTATAGAATTTCATTAAACCATTATAATGCTTATACAGCAGAATCGGTGTTTGAATGTTTAATCCCTCCCAATGTAAAAGAGAGTTTATGTATTTCATCCCTTGACATTGTTTTAGCATATTCACTAATACGTCTCATAACATCCTTTGTTAATATGCAGTCTTCAGGTTCCTTACATAAATAATCATAATACTGTTTAGCTATTAATGTAATATCTAAATTTTTCTTTGCATATTCTCGAGCATTTTTGCTAACATTTTCTCTTTGTTCCGGATATTTTATAAGAGTTTCCATAGCTTCATAAATAGCGTTTACCTCAACATTTGCGTTTTCAAAATCAGTTACATTTGGGATTTTAATGCATGCATTATCTGGTATTTCACCAAAACTTCCTATGTTATTAACAATAATACACTTTCCTAACCCCAATAATCTCATCAAAGTACCACTAGTTTCCCCATTATAAGGATGACGCAAATTAACTGCAATATCAATTATTTGCATATATTCAGTCATTGTTTCTAAATCCACATAATCAGTACATTTTAATACATTTTGAAGATCATTCTTTTCAATTATCTCATGAATACGATCTTTCCAATCATCATAAAGCGGACCAATGATAACAAGCTTAATATTTTTATACTGACGAGATAATTTAACAAATGCCTCTTCAATTTGCTCAATACGTTTTGTGTGATGAACAATACCGAAACAACCAAATATTATATCTTTGGTATTAAAGCCATACTTTTCACGTAACCTGGAATAATCAATTTCATCAATCTGCGTATTTGCTGCATAATGACGTATCACTTGAATGTTTTTAGAAATATCACGTGTAAGCAGTCTCTCTTTTGCATAATCGCTGTGCACTATTATTTTCTTTGCATAGTCTGTAATAAACCCATTTAATTCAATGTTATTTGTTTTATGAAAATTCCCGCTTTTAATTTCATCTATTATCTTATGAGTCTCTTTCAATGAATAATCGTAAAGTAATGCTTGTTCTAATAATTTAAAATCAGGACTACCCATATAAAGTGCTACATATTCTAGAACTCCATACATATTCACATCGTGAATAACACAAATTCCCTTATAATTTCTAACATAATCCCACATATATGTATGAAATACACTATTTCCTAATTGATATAGTATTTCATCATAAGTTTTCGCTCTTTTGGGGAATTCAGTATGAGCATATACAGTAATTCCTGTACCTAAATTCGTTTTTACTTTTTTAATATCTTCCACAAATACATCTATTACACAATGCTGTTTTAATTCATTAATAATATCTGCGCTGTAATCAGCAATTCCTGTCTTTAAAGGTGGCAATGGCGTAAAAAACGCGATTTTCTGTACTTTCTTTTTAGTAGGAATTGAAAGCCTATCCCTTTTCGGAGAGTTCGCAGCTTTTTCTAGTGCCGTAAGTGTAAGCTCTGCAGTTTGCTTCCACGAAAAACTTTTAGCTCTTTCAAAGCCTTTGATTCGTAATTCGCGTAAGTTTACTTTTGTTAACGCTTCTTGCAATCCTCTTCTTATATCATTATGATTAAACGGATCAACAAGGACAGCAGCATTTCCCGCCACTTGGACCAATGATGAGTTATTTGAAGTCAAAACTGGTGCTCCACAAATAAATGCTTCCAAAACAGGAAGCCCTAATCCCTCATATTTAGAAACAAAAGCCATAAGTGTACATTGATTGTATAATGATATTAATTCCTCATCAGTTACAAAATTAGTAAATATCACCCGATCTGATACTCGGTGCTTAGAAGCTATTGAGCGATACCGCTCCTCACCAGCCGGTGAAAAATGACACGTTATTACTAATTGATATTCTTCTTGAAGATATATTGGTAGTTTGGAATAAGCCTCAATTAAAGGTCCCATATTCTTTCTATCATCATCTCCACCTACACACAATATGTATTTTTCATCAATTCCAAACTTTTTCAAAATATCTTTATTTGATGAAACCAAACGAAAAATCGGATCCGCTGCCCCCCATATCACGTCAATGTCTTCAGGGTCATATCCAAGTTTATTAATCAAATCATCTTTAACACTTTGGGAAATTGCCAGGTATCTATCATATCCAGCCAATATTTCTAATGCTTTTTTATACTGTTTCTTATTATGCGCTGATGGATTCAAATATTTTTCCGAAAAAATATAAGGGATCAAATCCCAAACCGTTGCAACAAACGCACAGTTTCTAAAAGTTTTTATATTTTTGATAAAAACCTTATCAAATAATGTCATTGGACTTGTCACATAAAAAACATCAATCTTTTTTTCTTCAACAAATCTTTTGACTATCTCTGTATGGATTTGAGGAAACTCATCCAATATCCCTTTATCATCGCCTGCATAATAATTACATTCAACGTAATTTGCATCTTCTTTGATATATGGAAGTAAAGAGCACTCTCCATTTAGGTCATTAAATAAAAAATAATTATTTTCTTTATCATTATTAATCAACTCGACAAATTGGGATTGTACATATCTACCTATTCCTCTTCCCTTGGAATAAACAAGGCCAACCGAATCAAATGCTATATTCATACTGCATATATCTCCTTTATTTTATCATTATGTGCGTCTATCATTATAGAATTAATCCCTGTAAAAGCATACTCCACATATCCTTGTGTCTTCAGATAATCAACTGCAGTCATATCCCGCTCTCCCACAACCAGATGCTTTCTATATGGTATAGACTCTATTATAATAAGAAATGGTCTATATTTATTTAAGTCTGCCGCCTTTAAAACTTCCATCTCATAACCTTCTAAATCAATATTAAGTAAATCCGGAGTTTTTCCAAGTTCATTAACAGCTTCATTGTATGAAATAGTTTCAACTTCCACCGTCTGAACTATGGACAAGCCTTCATTCTCTTTAAGTATACTTTCTGCCGAATTTAAATTAACTGTGGAAAGTCCATCCCCACTTATAATATGTATATTTTTGATATTTCCAGAAGTATCAGATACAATTCGATTCAAAATCTTATCTCCTGCTCTATCTTTCAATAGTTCTCCAATCAAATAAGGATTCGCTTCTATCAGAAGACCTCTGGCTCCCTTTTTATACAGAAAATAAGTATTACTAAGTATTTTGGAATGATTAGCCCCTAAATCCATGTATGTAATCGTCTTAATATCAATACCAAGCACAAATAATATATAAGCAATAATTGAATCTTCTCCTGACTGAGAATATGAAAGCTTTCCTATATCAAGAATGGCATCTTGATAAACGTCTTCAATTTTAGTTAAACGTGACTCAATACTTTCAAATTTTTTATCCTGAAGATCCTGTTTTTGTTCAATTGTATCCATTGAATCTCTATAATTTTGAACCTTCTCATTAACTTCATTAATATTTCTTTCCTGTGAAGTTAGCATATTGATATTAGAAGTAACCATTTGATTCTGAGTTTCCAACTTCTCCTCAAAACAACCTATTTTTAAAGAATGCTCCTTCTCTAATAAAAAAATATTGCCTATTGACCTGGAAACAATATCATTAAAATCAGATACTTGATTAACAATGTTAAATAATAGATATTTTAACAATCTCCTAACAACCTTTTGACAAAACACAATTATTTTCCCTAAATATTTACGAGCACTAAACAATGGCCAATAATAAGATATTTGATGTCTATTTTTTAATTCGTTAGTATCCTTCCACAAAGATTCCAATAGGTCTTTGTCACCCCCTAATTCACTTATATCAAAATTCACTTCTCCATTATCACTTTGTAGTGACTTAATTAAAAATTCATATACCGCTTTCTGTTCTAAATTAACAAAATTCATAGGGCCTTCACCTCAACTTAATATAGTAATTTATCAAACCTTTCCTGGTACATCTTCATTAAAGAAAATAGTATGGTTTACTTACTCCATCTATGATCAAGCTTGACTATACCTTCTTCATTACCCATGGATATAACTTCAAATTTATAAGCCTGAGTATTATGAGCAAGAATGCCAGTTTCCTCTGATTGAACGACCACTTCAAGAAAATATAAACCAGGTAACATAAGTAAATCATTAATCACCAAGTCAATTTCTCCCATTGCATTTGTGGTTACAACTTCCATTTCATCATTTTTCATATTTATAGAATAGATTAATACTCCATCAATACGCTTTATTAAAATAATAAAATAAATCCTTCCACTTTCAATACTAGTATCATAACTTATATTTATCTTACAACTATCATTAGTTCTAAATATTTTCATCTCATTATTTTCTTTATCCAACATCTTAACATCTAAGATTTTCATACGTTCGCTCATAGAAGTTACACTTCCCGTGACTAATTCTTTTGATTCTCTTTTACGTAATAGTTCTTTATTTGATACCTCAACTCTTTTCTCCATTACGTATTTCATGTATTTTTCATGAACTTCTTTTGGATAACCGATTTCTTTAATATTTCCATTATGGATCCAAATACTCTTTTCACAAATTTCTTCTATTTGGGATAAAGAATGAGAGACAATAACAACAGTTGTTCCTTTTGCCTTTATCTCTTTTAACTTGTTAAAACATTTTTCTTGAAAAGCAGCATCTCCAACCGCAAGAATCTCATCTATTAATAATATATCTGCATCAACATTAATCGCAACAGAAAAAGCTAATCTCATATACATTCCTGAAGAGTAAGTCCTAACTGGATTATCTATAAATTCTTCCAATTCTGAAAAAGCTATAATATCATCAAGTCTGGCATCAATTTCTTTTTTAGTCAAACCAAAAATTGATGCATTGGTATATATATTTTGGCGTCCACTCATGTCTGGATGAAATCCTGCACCTAACTCAATCAGGCTTGATACTCTTCCACGCATTTCAATCGTTCCAGAATCAGGATACATAATTTTAGTAAGCATTTTAAGCATCGTGCTTTTTCCACAGCCATTATGTCCAATAAGCCCCAGCCCCTGTCCTTTTTTCACTTCAAAACTAATATCCTTCAAGACTTTTCTCTCTTCATATTGTCTACGGTTTCTAAACAAAAACTTCTCCTTTAATGTATGACCCTTATCTAAAAAAATTTTAAAGCTTTTTGAAACATTTCTTACCTCTATTGCATTACATAATTCCATTACATTTCCTCCGCAAAATGACGTTTTAGTTTTGAAAAAGTAAATGTACCGATAATCAAAAGTAAAACCCCTAACATTACAGCATGTAATAATGTTCCAACCTCAGGAACCTTTTTGTAATAAAGAATTTCCCTATATGCTATAATAATGGGTGTCATAGGATTTAGATTAAAGATTGGCTGTAACCTTTCAGGTACCATATCTATCGAATACATAACCGGAGTTAAAAATTGCCATGCCATAGTCACTATTCCAAGCAAATATTCCAAATCTCGTAAATAGACTGTTAAGGCTGATGTGATAAAGGCTACCGATAAGGCAAGCAGATACTCCACCATCATAATCAGAGGTAAATATAAAATTGCAATCAAGTTAATTCCTTTACCAGAAACTAGCAGTACCCCTAATACAACCAAAAAACTTAATATCATATTTACAAACTGACTCGTTACAAATGCTATTGGAAGTACTTCTCTTGGAAAATATATCTTTTTAACCAATTCTTGCTGCGTCCATATACAACTTGCCCCCCCAGACATTGATGTGCTAAAGAAAATCCAAGGAACTAATGCCACAAAGAGATATAAATAAAAGTCCTCGATATTACTTCTCATAATAACAGAAAATACCAATGTATAAACCCCTAATTGTAAAAGTGGATTTAAAAAAGTCCATAGAAAGCCAAGAACAGATCCTTTATATCTACCATTCAAATCTCTTCTAACCAAGCTAAATATCATTTCTCTGTAAGCGTATAATTCTTTAATTGTGCTCATAGGTATCCTCTCACAACATTTATTTTAAACATTTTTATTTGTATTCATAAATTTCTTTCACTCTGTCTTGAATGGAGTTCACAACTTGGGCCATACTTAGGCAATTCTTAATGTGTTTATTTGCATTTTCTGAAATCTGAATTCTATATTCTTCATGCATATACAACTGTCTCATGTAAGTAGCTGCCTGCTTCGCATCAGGTTCCGCCCAGCGATTTCCCTTTTGAAACGACCCAATATCCCTGTCCAGCCTTATCAGTTCCGCATCTACCATACATGCCGTTTCTTTTGTCATGAATTCGGTGTTAGAAGACCAATTTGTAGCAATCGTTGGTGTTCCCAATAACATTGCTTCTGCAAGCACTAAACCAAATCCTTCTGCCCTATGCAAAGACACAACCGCATCCACGCAATATATCAGCTCATTCACTTGCTGCCTTTCCAGAATTTCAGTAATAAAATATACATTCTTATGTTCCGGAAGCATAGAACGAATTAAATTGATTTCTTTCTCTGACGAATTATTGATCTTAATTACCAAACCTACGTCTTCCTCGTTAGAAAACGCCATTTTAAAGGCTTCAATGACTGCCTTAGGATTCTTTCGTTCCGTCATACTTGTCCGATCATACATCATTAAAAACAAGAACTTATCTGTCGGCAAACGAAATCTTTTTCTGTAATCATATTTACCCTTTTCCGGGATTATCAAGCCTACATGATAAGGGATCGTCACTACTTTTAAGTCCGTTTTTTTTTGAATGCAGTCAGTTATAAATTTTGAAGGTGTCCAGATCTCGTCCATACAATGAAAACAGGGAACCCATTCATCAGGAAAATCCTCAAGCTCCCATAGCCAAAAGCCAATATTATACCTGCCATTCCAAATTTTATCATGCGCCTGCTGAAAAGCCAGTCCCAATTCATGGGGATTGATATGAATCAAATTAATATTATATGGTAACTCACTGCTGATCTTACTTTCATATTGCTGATACCTGCCTTCAGCCATAGCTCCCAATTGATCATACTGATAGATGGAATACGGGATACCAGATGCCTCTAATTCATCTGCTACCAACCTGCAGCTTTGTCCCAGGCCGGTTTCAGCCCTGATATTCCCTATAAGATTAATTCCATCCTTGTATTTATTTCGTTCAAATGGCTCTATCTCGACCTGCAACATCTTTTTAAAGCTTTTTTTAATCATTTTCCCCTTGATTTTCTTTAAAAATTCATAAGGAAATATTTTTAACAACACAGGCTTCCATTTGTTTGTAATATTTAAAATATCATTTGAAATATTCATACTCATCCATCTTTCAGCAGACTTCCATATAGCTCCATCATACGATTCATCATTACCTCCAGCGTATAGTTACTATCCAGACGCTTTCTTGCGGCATTCCCCATCTCACATCTCTCACGGGGATGCTCTACCAGCCATTGCATAGCATCGCCTAATTCTCGCTTATTTCCCGGCTCCACAGTCAATCCGGTAATTCCATTTATGCTGACCTCCGGAACCCCGCTGGGCAGGTTTGTATTAATTACAGGCTTCCCATAGGCCATAGCCTCCAGCTGCACAAGCCCAAACGCCTCACTCTTTGCTATAGAAGGTAAAACAAATACATCACATTCAGAAAATTCACGATATAATCGGTCCTCTTCTACCTTCCCCAGAAAATGAACCCGGTCAGACATTCCCTGTTCCTTTATATAAGCCTTTAAATCTTTCTCCCTGTCTCCGCACCCGATTATGGTTAATTCAGCATTCTCGACCCTTTCAAAGGCCTTAATCAGCACATCTACACCTTTGTAGTACACCAATCTCCCAACAAACAGGAACCTTGCATATTTCTCC
The DNA here is from genome assembly GCA_041223105.1 of Lachnospiraceae bacterium 54-53. Classification (GTDB taxonomy): domain Bacteria; phylum Bacillota; class Clostridia; order Lachnospirales; family Lachnospiraceae; genus Lacrimispora. The sequence goes on along the minus strand of JBCLPO010000005.1, from coordinate 286,529 downwards.
ATATTAGGCTGTGCCTGGTCCATATACTTTTTCCCCATTTGCTCAATCTTTTGATTGACAGCAAATGGAATCGTAACACACTTATCTTGATAAGGCTTCAAATAAGAAGAACCCTTTATCACCCCATCCGCCCCGACAATTATGGCATCCGTTCGTTTAAGAAACTTCTCCATAATCGGCCGGTATAAAATCATTAGTTTTTTCTGTTTAACCACATCACTATGCCAGTACAATACAACCTTACCACGGTAACCGGAAAGCAGACATGCCAGATCTCCAAGGGGAAAGGGGGCATGAAATTGAAGAATGTCCTGCTTTTTAGATTTTCTTCGAAGCTGCCACAAAAAGCTTAGTGAGATAGGCATTGAAAATAACGTTCCAAAGCTTCCACAGCGCTGCACCGGCACCCCGTTAACCTCTTCCTTAACCCCGTGTCCTTTTGGCTGACACACCAAAACGCTCATCTCAGCCTTTTCTTTCAAGCCCTCCGCTATATGCTGGACAGTCCGTTCAATTCCTCCAATATCCGGATAATATAACTTATTGATCTGTAATATCTTTATCTTCTTCATTGTACGCTCCCGGATCCATGGTAGCAGTCACCTGGCCCTCTGCCACGCCTTCTGTGCTGTCTTTCATAAATAATACTTTCAGAGTCATCAAAATCAATTTTAAATCCAACCGAAAGGAATAGTTTTCAATATACATTAAATCCAGTTTTAACTTATCATATGGTGTGGTGTTATATTTTCCATATATTTGAGCATAACCGGTCAATCCGCCTTTTACTCTTAACCGATAATCAAATTCCGGCATATATTCCCGGTATTCGGCTGCAATTTGAGGCCTTTCCGGCCTTGGCCCCACCAGAGACATTTCACCTTTCAGGATATTAAACAGCTGGGGAAGCTCATCAATGCGGGTCCTCCTTATTATTTTCCCAATTGGTGTCACCCGAACATCGCCTTCCGCTGACAAACGTGCAATACCATCTTTTTCAGCATTCATTATCATGCTGCGGAATTTATACACATTAAACTCTTTTCCTCCCATGGTCAGGCGGGTCTGTCTGTGAATAATAGTACCTCCGTCGTATGACTTAATCAAAATTGCAACAAATAACATAACGGGAGAAGTTAAAAATAACAGGATTACTGATACCACAATATCGGTTGCACGCTTCAAAACTTTTTGTTCAAATGTAAAACCATTATTTCTAGCCAGCAATAGAGGAGAATCAAAAAGATGTATATCATCAGAGCCACGAAGAATAATATCTGAAATCTTAGGCAGCATATACGTCCGAATAGATTTTTCAAAACAATATTTCATGATCTGGTTTCTATACTGAGAAGGAATATCACCTATAATAACAGCTTCATAATTATTGATCTTTTCATATATATAATCCATTCCATTACGAATATTTACAATCTCGCATATGTTATATTTATCCTCACGGGCATTAATTTTATTTTTGAGACCAAATACAGATCTCTCTCCATATACCAGTATCATCTTTCTTGGAGGGAACATCATACCATAAAGCCACTGAAAAATATTCGCCCACAGCGCAATGATGATACTCTGTATAAAAGTCAGTACCAGAAGCGGGACAACATTTACAAAATGGCGGTCGAGCAGACAAATTTGAATATATGTAACCGCATTCAGACATACAATAGCCAGAATCTGTGAATATATGATATCTCCCTTTCTCAAATATCCGACCTTAAATCCTCCATATGTATTCACAAAGAAAAATAACAACACACCATAAAGAGCTGCCATCAACCAGTTCCCTTTGCGGAAAAATGGCAATTCAATATTATTATTATAATATTGCAGCCAAACAAACCAGAACAAGGACATCTCCACTGCGATTGCTATTACCGAAGATAAAAATTTAATAATCCGTTTATATTGCTCTCTGTCATTCATAATCTTTTTAATCTCTCCTTCTGCTTCCCGCTGTTACAGGGTCGGCAGCAGTTACACATTCGAAGCAACACTTCAGGCATTATAGCAAACTTCCTTTTAAATGCATACAATAAACCTTTGTACAGTATACCATCCAACACTTAATAACGCAACTTTCCAGGAGGCAAAAAGAATTGGAAATCCTTTAATATTTTATTAATATTACCACTATTTACAAATTCTAATTATTTTATTCCATAAATATCCTAATTGTTATTTTGACAGAAAAATAAAAACTTTAAAGAGCTATGAACCGGGATAGTTCATAGCTCTTTGAAATTTAAATCAATCTTAATTCTAATTTAGTTTAACAGACCTGGCAGACCCAATCCCCAATAAAAGCCACATAACCGGTGTAACAATAGGAAGATTAAGATTAACAAAAGCCTGGATACTGTAACATATAACACTAAAAGCCACTGCTATAATATACGGATTATTCTTTTTATTTGAAAAACAATTTTTAATGAACGCAGACAAAAAAAACAAATAAGCAGTCAGGCCCGCAATACCAACAGTAACCAGGGTATGCAGATATTCATTATGAGCGCTGTCAAATAATTCATTATAAGGATTATTTGCAGTTTTTTCCATTATTAAAATCCCAAAAGTTTCAGGCCCGAATCCTATAATTTTCTTCCAATTCGGTAACTCAAAAAAACATTCCAGCGCATTTCTCCAAATATAACCGCGATGAGTTCCCCAGTCATCATTAAAAAGAAAATAGGAACTTAAACTGCCATATCTTTCGGAATTGCCAGCTACATTGCAATCATAAATAACAAACAAAAGAATCAGCAAAATTAATACTATAATACCCAGCCAGATTCCTCTGAATAAATTACCATACTCTTTCTGCATTGTTTTTCTTTTATAATCAATAAGATACCAGATGATAACAATTGCCCATAATGCACCTACCAGAAAATGTAAACCGCTAAATTGAATCACAATATTGAATACACTATCTATCCCAAGAACCTTATCACTCAAAAATGAGTTAATCCAGTCAATACATTGTATTACAGAAGCAAATGATGCCAGTACAATAAGATACTTTCTTACTCCGCTTTTATTTTTAAATATATACAATGGTAAAAAGCCAAATAATGCACCCAGTGAAAGATATGCATTATCACTGACCCCCATAATAATGGCAAAAAAGCTGATTATCATGGATATATAATAAAAAATCATATGCTTTATACGTTTTTCCATTGCAAAGAGTACAGTCGCTATCGCGGTAATCATTCCTACATAAGCAGTGTAAGTGTTTATATTACCGATCGTAGATGTAAAAATTGGTCTTTGTTCTGCAATCATTGCGACCTTAAATTTAAATATATCCAAATTAAAATAATCTGTTATCCCAAATAAACATACCAGTATTCCACCAATTAGGATCAGATCAATATACCAGCTTTTATATTTCCAGAATCTGCTAACGCAAAAATATGATACTACATACCAGCTAATTAAAAATAAGCCGGTAAATCTCCCCTCATTTCCCCAAAATGATTCATAAAGATAATCAGAGGTAACAGTTGAAATAACTGCAATAAAATAATAGATTAACACGAAACAATCTGCAATTGTAAAATGATGAATAAAACACTTAAAGGAAAAATGCCTGATAGAATGCAATGTCTCTCCGGTTTCAAAACAAAGAAAATAGCCCGCCGATAAAATCAGCATAAGAATTGTGCTGAAACAAAAATAATAATATTTAAAAACCAAGATATCAAAGTATTTATTTCTAACAGCCAAGGGAAATCCCGCTCCTATTACAAGCACATATATTCCCAAAATGATAGACAACAACTTTCTATTCCCACTTGCTTTACCTGTATTTCCATTCGTATTTACCAACATATCAAATATTATTCCTTTCGCTATCGTTCTGCAAAACACACAACACTATTATATCAATATTATTGCAAATTTTAAAGTTTTTTATAAATATTATTGTTTCCATCTATCTATGCAAGTTATCCAATCAGGAAATACGTGTTTATGGTTTTTATCATCAAAAACAAAAGAAGCTGCACACCGCCGAATAAATCCAGCCAGCGTGCAGCTTCTCAATTTAACCCTTATTTACATCAAAACACAATTAGTCTTCTGCATAGATGAATTTGATCTTTTCACCATCCTGGCTGTAGTAACGATCATTACCATCTTTAGCCTTAGACTTGCTCTTCTGTACGCTACCGCTGGTATTTACCAACTTATAGCTGATCTTCTTCTCTGCCGCCGCATCATTATCAACCACATGATACTCGTTCCAATCTTTTCCGTCCGGAATAGCTGCCTCGTCTACATAAGGCTCATCAAAGAAATCATCTGTAGTTAAGAGTTCATACTTAACTTTATCTTCGCTCTCATCAATCTTAATAACTGCATACTTATCATCTTTGTCGGCTTTTAAAAGCATACCTGACAGATAATACTTACTGTTATCAACGCCAGTCTTACCGGCACCCTTATAGCTGCCAGACTTATTGAATAAGAAGTTGAAAGACTCGCCGTCAATGCTTACAGACTGCTTGTTGGTCTTCATGGAACCATCATCGCCTGAGCCGAAGTAGTAGCAGTAATAGCCCTCGCCTAACAGAGTATTAGCGCTTGCTTTAAAGTTATCTTCTGTATCAAACTTTGCATCCTTACGGGTATCATCAGATAAGATCTCATCAATCTTAGTTGTACTGCCTTCTTCGAACTTGATGAATTTCAATCCATCTTTCATTCTGCCGTAAGAATCAAATGCATACTTCTTACCGTTGACGGTCTTGATCTCAGATGCAACCAGCTTACCATCTTTATCGGAATAATACCAGTAATCTTCATCATCATCATACTTATCGGCATACAGATTCTCATCCGGAACAACCTTGAACCAACCCTTGGTTACTCTTGCACCATCTTCTGGCGTACCATAGTATCTCCAGTTTGTGGTATAATCAGCAGTACCCTGGCTAGCTGTTGCAGGTGTAGCATCATAAACGATCCATTCTGCATTCATACGGCCATATTCATCAAAGCTGTATTTCTTGCCGTTGATGGTCTTGCCCTTCTCGTCAGTCATTTTCTTGCCATTGCCCTTGAAGTAGAACCAACGTGTCTGATTCTCATCATCAAAAACATTGCTGCTGGACTGTCCTGCGTCATCTGTCTCATAATTATTATCTACAATATCAAGATAAGCCCAGCCAATCGTCTGTGCACCGTCGTTCTCATCTCCGCAGTAGTAATCGCCTTCCTGCCAAGCTTCGTCGCCGGTTTTTCTCTCGCCGTCTGTACCAATCCAGCCGAATAACATCTTTCCTTCATCATCAAAGATGTATTTCTTGCTGTTAACAGTCTTGAAAGTAGCATTGCTGCTGTTGCTGGAGCCCTTATAGGCTTTACCATTGGAGCCGAAATAGTACCAGTAATTTACCGGCTCGTCGTCGTCATCACCATCATAATCTTCATTCTCAACGGAAACCCACTTATTAGCTACCATAGCACCGTTCTCATCCACATAGTAGTAGTTATCGCTGTATTCAACAATAACATCGGTAGCCATCTCGCCATCTTCATTCAAGTAGAACCAGTTATCGCCGGATTTCTCCCACTTTTCTGTCTCTAAGTCTCCGCTCTTGTCGTAGTACACCCATGTACCATTTTCTTCCTGCCAGCCGGTTGCTGCGAAAGAGGTCATGGAAGCGCCTACTGCAAGCAGTGCTGCTGTGGATAATACAGCAACTAATTTAGTCTGCTTTCTCATAATTAATGCACTCTCCTTTTTCTTTTTGAAATACTTTCTGAAACTCCTAATTGCATTACGAGGTAATTATACTTCCTATAATGGAAATTATCAATACTTTTTTTACTTTTTTTGCATATTTTTCAAAAACAAAAAAATATTTACATTTCCGGCAGAAGCTATCATTTCCTCCATCACATGGAACAGTATAATACAATTTCTGAGAAAAAGCTATAACATTTCTCTGTTCATTTTCTTACATAATCTTTACGGAATAGATTTTTTCCTCAAAAATTGTATTTTTATCCATACACACGGTTGATTCACGTACCCGAAGCGCCCCTCTCTCCTGCCATCCTTATATAGAAATATTGTGTTGCATTTTACCAGTTCAATGCTATAATGTTCATATGTAAGTTTATTCGTTTGTTTTTGAACATTATATTATTGAATATATGGAGGTCACACTATTATGGATCGCAATGTAATCATCTGCCGCTCTATCCTTGAAAATCCGGCTGTCACCCAGAGGGAGCTGTCCCAGGAGATGAATGTTTCTCTCGGAACTGCCAACAACCTGGTGAAAGAATGCATGGAAAAGGAACTGATAGCTGCCGGAAGCGGAAACTGTTCCTATGAACTGCTCTCCGCCGGCAGGGAGCTTTTAAACCAAAACAGGGTTGACGGTGCTCTTATCATCGCAGCCGGTTTCGGCTCCCGTTTTGTTCCGCTGACCTTTGAAACGCCCAAGGGGCTTTTAGAGGTATTCGGTGAGCGCATGATCGAACGGCAGATCCGTCAGCTTCATGAGGCCGGAGTCAGGGACATCACCATCGTTGTCGGTTACCTGAAGGAAAAATTTGAATACCTTATGGATAAATATCAGGTGAAGCTTCTTTATAATCCGGAATATTCCCATAAAAATACCCTGACCACCATTTACCATGCCAGAGAGGTCCTGAAAGGGAAAAACATGTACGTGCTCGCCTCTGACAACTGGATGAGGCATAATATGTACCACGCCTATGAAGGCGGCTCCTGGTACAGCGCTTCTTATATGGAAGGGGAAACTTCGGAATGGTGCCTGGAGTACAATAAAAAAGGACGCATCTTAAACGTATCCGTGGGGGGACGGGATCAATGGGTCATGTATGGACCGGCATTTTTTTCAAAATCCTTCTCGGAACAGTTTCTGACCGTACTGGAAGGCTATTACGGGCTTCCGGGTACGGAACAGCTCTATTGGGAAAACGTCTATATGGAAATGCTGTCCGGGGAAGCTGCGGAAAGACTTCCGGAAGTCCCGGAAGCAAGCCGGGAAATCGACATGTCCATCAACCGCAGGCCGGCAGATGAGGTGTATGAATTTGAAAATCTGGAAGAGCTCCGGCGCTTTGATGTTAAATATCAGCATCATTCTGATAATGAAGCAATGGAACTGGTTTCTGAAGTCTTTCATGTGAAAGAATCTGAGATCACGGAGATCCGCTGCTTAAAAGCCGGTATGACCAACAAGTCCTTTCTGTTTAAAATAAAGGACCGTCATTACATCTGCCGCATCCCCGGGCCGGGAACAGAAGTTTTAATCAACCGGAAGCAGGAAAAAGCTGTTTATGACGTGCTGAGCGGGTCTGATATTACGGAAAAGGTGATTTATTTTAATGGGGAAACCGGATATAAAATCGCGGAATTTTACGAAGGCGCCCATAATGCCGATCCCCACAGCCGGGAAGAGATGGAACGCTGTATGGCAGTGGTCCGCAAGTTTCATAAATCCGGACTTAAGGTGGAGCATTCCTTTGATTTCACGGAACGCATTGACTTTTATGAAAAGCTCTGCAGGGCTCACGGTGATATGTTATTTGAAGATTACAGCCTGGTCCGCAGCCAGATGACAGAACTGTTGAAAAAGCTGGACAGCCTGGGGCATGAGAAGGTCCTTTCCCACTTAGACACGGTTGTGGACAATTTCCTCATGCTGCCGGACGGCGATGTGCGCTTAATTGACTGGGAGTACGCCGGAATGTGCGATCCCCTGGTTGATATCGCCATGTGTGCGATTTATTCCTATTATACAGAAGAAGAAACCGACCGGCTGATTGAAATCTATCTGCAGCGGGAACCAACCGATGAAGAGCGGTATACGATTTACGCCTATATGGCACTGGGCGGTTTCTTATGGAGCCTTTGGGCTGTGTATAAGGCATTTCTGGGCGAAGAATTTGGAGAATATACGATTATCATGTACCGCTACGCGAAGAATTACTATAAAAAGTGCCGTAATATAGGAAAAATATGAGAACTTTGGAAATTTGTCTGTAAATCGTAATAAAAATTTTATGCATTCTTATGGGTACTATGCTATAATGGCCTTATGTGCGAATAAAGAAAAGGCTAGAACAGGAGGAAGAGAACGGCATGCGATATAGAAAAAAAGTGACCGCATTGTTAATGGCGGGACTTGTTGGTACCGCCGCTCTGATACCGGCAGGTACGGCCTGGGGCGCGGCAGGATGGGTCGCAGACGGTTCCCAGTGGAAGTATATCGACCAGGACGGCTCGGTACACAAGGGCTGGGTAAAGACCTCAGACGGAACTTTTTATTTTCTTGATCTTACCACCGGTTACATGGCTACCGGCTGGAAACAGATCAACGGGAACTGGTATTATTTCCATTCCAATGGTGCCATGGCTACCAAATGGATCCAGGATGGCGGAAAGTATTATTACCTTATGGACGATACGGGCGTTCTCGTAAAGGGCTGGTTAAAAATCGGAAGCGACTATTATTATATGAAGGGCGACGGTTCCATGTCCACCGGCTGGCGGGAGATGGATGGGGGCTGGTATTATTTTAAAGAAAACGGGAAATGTGTGATCGGATGGGGACAGATCGGAAGCGACTGGTTTTATTTTGGCTCTGACGGCAAGATGGTCACCGGCTGGAAACAGATCGACAATGCTTACTACTATCTGAATGCAGATTCCAAATCCGTTCTGGGCAAGATGATGACAGGCTGGCTCAGTGACGGCACGAATAAGTATTACATGGACACCAGCAATGGAAAGATGGCCCATGGCTGGAAGCAGCTAGATAATTCCTGGTATTATTTTAATGATTCAGGACATATGATGACCGGATGGGTACAGCTCTCCGGTGTGTATTATTATCTCGATCCCTCCACAGGCAAGATGGCTGTCAATACCACTCTGACCATTGACGGAAAGAGTTATACCTTCGGTTCCAACGGAGCTTATCAGGGAGATTCTTCCGGTACACCTTCCGGCGCGAGTGACGGAAGCACTCCCGGAAGCACGACCACCGGTACGGATAATTCACCGGGCGGTTCCTCCACTTCCGGCTCCGGCGGACCAGGAGGTTCTACTTCCGACAGCAATACCTTAAGCGGTGCTCCGGGCAGCACTTCCGATGACACTCCGGGCGGTTCCTCCAGTTCCTCCGACAGCGGAGTATATCAGTTATCACCGGGACTTACGTCCGGCCCCGGGTGATCTCATTTTATTCAGTATCTGTGTGGGTATCTGCACCTCGGCGCGGATACCCGCTTTTATTTATGCTGGACGCACGGCATCTCTCAATACTTGAATGACAAGGAGGCTATCATTTTGAGACACAGAAAAATACGCACGCGGTTTGCCGCTGCGGCATTATGCGCTTTTATGGGAATGACCGCAGGTTTTTATCCTGCCATGAATTCCTGGGCGGCGAGCTATGGAAAAGTAAACGGTTATTACCAGCTGGCAGACGGAACGCCCATCGAACAGGTGATTGCACGGGGTATCGATGTTTCCAGATGGCAGGGAAATATCAACTGGACGGCAGTGGCCGCAGACGACGTCAGCTTCGTCATGCTGGGCACCCGGTCCAAGGGTGTGGTGGATCCGAATTTTCACGCCAATGTCCAGGGGGCATCGGCGGCCGGGCTCAAAACAGGCGCTTACATCTATTCCCTGGCTACCACCCCAGAGATGGCAAGAGCTGAGGCGGACTTTGTCTTAAATCTGGTCAAGGATTACCCGATCTCATTTCCCATTGCTTTTGATGCGGAGGACAGCGCCACCCTCGGAACCCTCGCTCCGGCAGAAGTGAGTGAGGTTATCAACGCATTCTGCGAGCGCATCGCCGACGCCGGGTATTACCCCATCGTCTATGCCAATGACTACTGGTTATCCAATAAGATCGACTTATCCTGCATGAGCTATGATGTGTGGGTGGCCAGATATGAAGCGAAACACAAGTATGCCGATCCCATCATGTGGCAGGTCACCAGTACCGGCTCCATTAACGGCATCAACGGGAATGTTGATATCGACTTTCTTTATAAGGATCTGACACCAAAGCTTCCGGGGAATTTGTGGAGAGTGATCGGTGATAAAAAGTATTACTACCAGAATTATTCCATGCAGAAGGACTCATGGATCAATGACGGGACCGGATGGTTTTACATGAACGAAGAAGGGCAGCCCTCCACCGGATGGTTTGATAAGAACGGGCTCCGCTATTATCTTGATGAAACCACCGGCCGGATGAATACGGGTTGGAAACTGCTTTCGGATAAATGGTACTATTTTAATGCGGGCGGCTCCATGAATACGGGATGGCTCTCCGAAAACGGAACCAGGTATTACTTGAATTCCGATGGATCCATGGCAACGGGATGGCAGGAATTAAACGGACAGTATTTCTACCTGGAGCCCTCTTCCGGCCGGATGGTCACCGGATGGAAGGATTTAAACGGAAAGCGGTATTTCCTGCAGGAAAACGGCGCAATGGCCACCGGATGGCTGGACAACAACGGCTCACGGTATTATTTGAACAACGACGGTTCCATGGTGACCGGCTGGCACACCGACGGCTCCCTGCGGTACTATCTGGGAGAAGACGGGGCCGTTACAGTGGGCTGGAAGCAGCTTGACAACAGCTGGTATTTCTTTAACCAGAACGGGGCCATGACAACGGGATGGGTCAACCCGGAAGGCAGCTGGTATTACATAGGAACAGACGGTAAGATGCAGTCCGGCTGGCTGGAGGAGAGGGGAGCCTGGTACTATTTAAGCACTTCTTCCGGGAAAATGACCGTTGGCTGGAGACAGATCGACGGAGCCTGGTATTATTTTGGCGGAAGCGGCTCCATGACAACAGGCATGACTCAGATCAACGGACAGCAGTATTACCTGAATCCGGGTGACGGAAAGATGGCAGCTTCCACCACATTCGTCCTTGACGGCGTTTCTTATACCGCCGATGAAAACGGCGTATGCACCCTGACTCCGAAGACGGCAGCCACCGGACAGACAGAGGATCAGGGCACCGCAGATACCTCTGCTCCGTCTGAAGATACTTCTGATACCGCCGACAGCCCGACAAAGGAAATCGGGCCCGGAATAGGATTGCGCTGACAGAGGAATTGATACAAAAACCCGCTCAGGCTTATGTGAAGCCCGCTTCAAAAGCCTGAGCGGGTTTTTATTGATCATTATTCATTCAAGTTCTTCGTATCCCCCACAATATAGATAGGCCTGTCCTTCAGCTCCGCAAAAAGAATGGCGATATAATTGCCGATAATTCCCACGATCAGGAATAAAACCGCGAACATGAAACAGATCAGCACAATTGTGGTGGCATATCCGTTTGGCGTACCCACCCTGGCCCAGCTCCATATGGTATAGACCATCATAATGATGCCCAAAAGAGCCGCGCCGCCGCCGGCGTAGATCCCCAGCTTTAAGGGGAGATTGGAAAAGCACATGATGGTGTTTAAGGAAAAGGCCACAAGCTTCTTGATGCTGTATTTGCTCTCTCCCGCCACCCTGACTCTGGCTTCGTATTCAATGGTGGTGCGCCGGAAACCGATGTTCTGCACATATCCCCGCAGAAAACGGACCTTTTCCCTGTAATTATCCTTGAGCACCCTGGCCGCACGAAGGGATATGGCAAAAAAATCAGAGGCATTGGGCTCAAATTTTACGTCGGACAGCACATTGATCAAATGGTAAAAGGCGGAGGAAGCAAAGTTTTTAAACCAGCCTGCCGACTCATTTTTGGTGCGGACCATATTGATGACATCAAAACCAGCCTCAAATTTCTCCACAATTTCAGGCAGATATTCCGGAGGATGCTGAAGATCCGCGTCCATGCACACGATCCCATCTCCGCTGCTGTAATCCAGTCCCGCGATCATGGCAGCCTCATGGCCGAAATTCCTGGAAAAACTGATGACCTTTACCCTTTTTTCCGTTTCTGCCAGACGGGTGAGTATGTCCATGGTTCCATCCTGGCTTCCGTCATTTACAAAAATGAGTTCATAATTCCAGTGCATTCTGTTTAAAATACTGGCCGTTTCCTGATAGAACTGGTTCAAAGCCTGTTCTTCGTTGTAGCATGATACAACGACCGATAATGTTTTTTCCATCTTTTTGCTCCTCATGCTATTGCTTTTCATTTGCTTCCTTTTTTATATAACATTGTTCAAACTCTGTCAATGCCCGAACCGAATTTTCACTGTAAGACCCGTTTACCTCCACCTTTGCCAGCAGGTTTCCGTTCTCATAGAATACGGGGACCAGCTTCCCCCATTCGATTAAATCCTTAACCAGAGTATAGGAACGGTTTTCTTTCCCCGTATAGCCTGCCTGAACATAAACATAATCTGTTTTCGCATAATCCATGAATTCCACGAAATAATCCATTTTCTTGACAAGAGTCACATTTCCCCAGACGCCTGTGATGTCATCGTAAGACTGGACGCTGCATGGGAACACCAGCACGGAAGGATGATCTCCAATGGCAATGAGGCGCGTTTCCGGGGCTTCTTCAAGTATCTTCCAGATCTTTTCATTTCCTTTTTCAGCCATATCCAGCCTGGCCGCTTCCTGATGGTCAAAATAGCCCTTGTGACGGAATGACGCCGGACTAAAGCCAAGGCTCCAGTTCCAGTTTGTCATGGCCGTAAAAAACACGGAGAACAGGAGCATCCACACGCCGGCACCCAGAGCGCCCCGCCACAGGGCCTTCTCTCTGGCTTCCGCTGCGCCTTTCAGCACATAGACGGAGGTCAGCACATAGAGAAGCATGAAATAATTTCCGTCAACCTGAGTGAGCATGGCAAGACTTAGGAGATTTACAGCCAAAAATGGCACATAGACGACTCCCAGAAAGACGGAGAGTTCCTGTTTTTCTCCTCTATCCACATTTTTGCCGCAAAAACGAGTCACAATCCACAAAAGCAGCAGAAAAAACAGCATATATCCACCCCAGGCCAGGATGACGTGGTCCATATCCGGTCCAACCGGGCAAAAAAAGAATCCATACAACCGTTTTGCGAATTGCCATGCCTTCTCTTCCAGGCTTTTCCCCATAATGCCATTGGGTATGGAATTGACGGCAAAGGGGTATTTCATATGAAACCCCAGCCTGGTTAACAGAGAGGAAAATACGGAAGTGACGGGCAGGCCCGTGATCACCATGGTTCTCGCCCATATCCCGGCCAAGGCCAGCAGAGAGCCCCCCATCACGGCCAGAACACCGCTGTTTTGTCCTTCTGCCCCGGATTGGGGGAAGAACAGCTTCCCAATCAGATACAAAAAGGCCATGCCGAATACGGCGGTGGAAAAGATCAGGGCCGTTGGCTTTAAGGTCAGACTGAGAAAATAGGCGGATACCCCATAGCCCAGATAACGCCAGGACTTTCTTCCGGCCTTTACATAGCACAGCAGGTAATACACCATGATCTCCTGGACGAGCAGGGTCATGATATCGCTTTTGGCAGCCACGGCCATGTTCATGATGCCCGGAACGGAGGAAAGGAGAGCGGCTAAAAAAAGCGCCTGATCCCGTTTCATGAAAAACAGGCCGATTTTATATCCCATATACAGGACTCCGCCTGCCAGCCACAGATTTATGGAGGTCACAAAGCTGTAGGAGGGCAGCCGGGACAAGGGCAGGGTGAGGACCTCAAAGCCCTTGGAATAAGTGTAGACGATCCCGATGGTGCCCATATTTTCGTAGATTCCATGGCCGTTATCCAGAATATACCGGGATCTGACCCCATACCAGAGGCTGTCATAATCCACCGCAAGGTTCATGCGGCCCGCCTGAAGGCAGAGCATGGTCAGGATAAAAGCCAGAAAAAAGATCTCTTTGCAGCTGCAGGGGGGAACATTCCGGTCCTCTCCGCCTTTTGCCAGGCAGGATCTGCCGAACAGCAGGAGTACGCCTGCACTGACAAAAAGAAAGATGTACAGGTGTTCAATGGCTCCCATATCCATGGCAGACATCAGGCAGTATACCAGTATAAGAAAGGCTGTTCCCGTAAGAAAGTCGGCTGCCGGCCCGTCGGAGCGCGGGAGCCTCCACAGGGAAGCCCTTAAAAACCGCCCGAAAAAAAGGATATATGCCAGGTACAGTCCGGTGGCGGCCACCGGGGTGAACGCCTGATGGACCCATAAAAAAACAGACAGAATGACTGCAGCAGCCGTAAGCTTCCAGCCATTTTTAGGCAGCAGAAGCCCTGACAGACAGAAGGCAGCAAACAGCTTTGCCGTCTCTGCCATCATGGTCTGATACTCACTTTGATTCATGATCCACTGAAATGCTTCCTGATTTAAAATACGGTCCAGAGAATAGAGGATCGCCGCTGCGGAAAGTCCCATGAATATCAGGACTCCGTAACGGCGTTTTTTTGATCGATTCATAAAAACCCCCGACAGTTATTTTTCCTGTTTATAATCATCCCGGAACACACTGTATCCGTTTTCCTTTAAAGTAGTTAAGGCACTCCGCACCTTTTCCCCGCTGTCAGGCCTGCTGAGCCGGTACTCAAAGCCCGCCCGGAGCTCATCGTCGGTGCGCTCCTCAAAAGTCAGGGCCAGCCGGGCCCTCTCCTCATAGCGGTCCCTCCGGTGGGGCGCCTTTTTTATCTCCGCATAGGTGGTATAGCAGTTTCCCAGAAGGAAGAGGACGCAGGCCAGTCCGGCAGCCAGCCGCAGGGTGAGACCCTTCCTTATCTTCTGTTTTTTCAGCAGAAGGGCAAAGGTCAAAAGGATCCCCAGGATACCGGCCTGAAACTGCAGGGCATATCTGGAGCTCAGCCCATAATTTTCCTGAAGGAAAATCCATCTTGACACCAGGATGAGCACATGGTTCAGCCCTCCGGAAACCACCAGGATCAGCGGAAGGATGGTTTCCTCATAGAGCCGGAATCGCCAGTAATACCACAGGGACAGCCCGTAAAGCAGGATGACCAGAGACCCCAGTATGAGAAAAGGGGCATTGGTATGAAAGATCGCTTCCGCCCCTTCCCCTTCTATGACCATGGAAGAAAAGGATTTTATAAAAAACCGGGCAAAAAATCCGGGGGTGTCCTTTAACTGGGTGAAAAGGGACACCTTTGCCAGAGCCTCATGATCTTCCACCGCGTAGGAATTGCTCCAGAGATACAGAAGAAGCGGCAGCAGGGCACAGAGGCCGTACAGGCCAAAACGGTTTTTTCTGTCCCGTCCCTTTAAGAAAAACTTCAGGACACAGGCCATGATTACCGTCACGGAATAAATGGCGCAGTAAGGTCCGGCGATCAGCAGGGTGGTGATAAACGGAAGGAGTATGAGCTTTGCGTGGTCATATTTTTTCTCCTGACCGCTCCACACCCGGTCCAGCACCTCATAATGGTAATAAAAGCAGGCAAAGGATAAGAAATGCGCCCAGCCGCTTCCGTTATTCAGCATCTCCCATTTATTGAGGCTGAACAGCACTGTCATCAGCAGGGCAAACCAGCCCAGGGAAATCTTCCTGCGGCAGCAGTATCCACCCAGGACCCCGCCGGAAAGCCCCAGGGCCAGGACCCCCAGCACCCGGTCAAACATGATGTTGTATCCGAAAAAGGAAATGTTGATGATCCTTCCCAGATAATTCACAGGGATCCTGGTGAAAATGTCCGGCACGAAAAATTTGACCGGATTCCATACATCGGGCAGATAGCTGTTTACAAGGCGGACATAATCCGAGTAAATACCGTCACAGGTGGCCGTAAAAATATACCAGAGTCCAAAAACCGTACCCAAAAGGGGAAATATATAATAAAGATATTTACGCTTCATGCATTCACCTTAAGTCTCTTAATTTGCTGTCATTTCGGCGACTACGGAGAGATGCTTCTCCCCTCTCTGCTCGGATGCCAATTCATAGAAAAAGTTGCTTTCAAAGGTCAGCTCCGTGATCTGGTACGCAGGCACCTCTATTTCAGCTGTTACCGTGCTGGAACTGACGGGAATGACCACAGCCTCTCTGCCGGGAATGGTCACGGTGACGGATTCAAGTCCGGTTATGGTCCCCGGATAATAGAATTTTAATCCGATCTTTCCCTCTTTTCCCGCCATGATCCGGACCTTGGCGCTCTCATCCAGCCAGCCATCCTCATAGTAGCCATAGACCGGTTCCAATTTTATGCTTCGGACAAAATCCGTGACATCCTCAAATGCATTATGGGCCGGATCCTCCTTCAGGATCAGCATGTTGGGAGTCACCAGCCCGATGTCCTGAATGGAGTCTATAAAATACACCTCCGTGCCTTCCGCCTTCCGTTCTTTGTCAAAGGTCTTAAAAAAGGTATTGGCCGTAAAATCGCTCATTTCATAGGAATCACCGATAATATAAATTTTTTTCCCGAATATGCCTTCCCCGTATTTTTCATAGGTCACCTCGGCGAGAGAATTGTAACGCAGCTGATCGGACCAGTAGTACAGGTTTTCATATTTCCCCCGGTAAAAGCTTTCCACCGGAAGCATGAGAAGGCCGTAAAACAGGAACAGGCTGCAGTAGAGAAGGGGTCTGGCAAATTTCATTCCGGGTTCCTTTTTCGGAACCACCACACCGCACATATAAGCGGCAAAAAGCCATGCGGCTGTCATGGATACGTAGATCCACCTGGTTTCCACCCGGATGGTGACGCTGGAGGATCCGATGCACAGGGCAATGAATAAAAGAAACAGGCATATGACGGCCAGACGTTCCCTGATGCGCTTACGCTCTTTCACCACCATCACGAGAAAGACCAGGATCATGATCAGAAGAAGCAGATCGGCCAGGAGCACAAACACATGGATCCAGGCCGGAGATTCGTTCCAGCTCAGACCGTTTAAATGACCCGGTCCCGCATTGATTCCGAAAATATAGAGCACCTGGGCCACGGCAAACCGGAAGGTTTCCGAAAGCCGGAAGGTTTCCGCCACCGTTGTTCCGCCTGTACCGGCCGGAGAGAGTCCGCCGATGGTAAAATACCGGATAGCCTGCACTGCCAGAAATGCCCCTGTAACGCTGATCCAGGGCAGCGGACGCTTCTCCTTTTTCATCAGAAAAGCCGCATAAAACAGCGGAAGCAGGACCATATAGCGTTCATGGATGAAACAGACGGAAAAATACAGTACCACAGCCGCAGGCACAAACCCCTTTCCCTCTTCTTTCTCAGACACATACCGGTATAAGAAGTAAAAAATGCCTATGGCCGCCCACAGCGCCATACTTTCCATCAGGCCGTATACCTGGCTGATCTGATAGTAAGACATCCGTGAAAGCAGATATAATATCCCGATGAAAAAGCCGACAAGCCATCTGCCTGACAAACGTTTCCCGAAGCGGTAAACCGTATAGGCAATGCAGGTATTCAAAAGAATATTAAAGGGTACAAACCAGCCGACGTGGCTGCCAAAGAGCATGAGTTCCACCCAGGCCGTCAGATAATAAACAAAACGGAACCTGGTGCTGTCCAAAGGAAATACAAATTGGCGGAACGTCTGCTCTCCGTAGCAGGACCAGAGATAGAGGTCATCCATATAAAGCCCCTTAATCTCAATTCCCCTGTTTATGAAAAAAGCAAAGGCCAGCAAAAGTACGGCGGCGATGATTTCATCCTTCCATGCAGCTTCCTTTCCTATCCATTGTCTATCTTTCATTTTTTCCTCCTGTGATGCGCTTTTTGCATCGTAAAATCAGGGATGTGATCCCTTTTTTAAAAAAACCGTTCCTCCAGCATGAGGCAGAGGGCATGATAGACCGGAAGGTGAAGCTCCTGGATCTTAAAGGTCTCGGTTTCCGGAACTACAATGGCCACATCCGCCGCTTTTTTCAGCAGTCCCCCATCCCTGCCCGTAAGGCCGATGGTTTTCATTCCAAGGGCTTTGGCCACCGCCACCCCATACATGACGTTCTTGGAATTGCCGGAAGTGGAAATACCGAGGAACACATCTCCCTTCCTGCCGTAGCCGTAGGTCTGCTGGGCATAGATCATGTCACCGTCCACGTCGTTTGAGAATGCGGTGGAAAGGCTGGGATGGCCGGTTAAGGCAATGGCAGGAAGGCCTCTCTGAAGCTTTTTTGCCAGTTCCTCCCCCCGTTCGGGCTCCTCCCTCACAAGCGCCTCGGCAAAAGCCCCGGGAACTGCACGGCGCTTTACAAATCCTTTCATCAGTTCCCCCACGATGTGTTCCCCGTCCGCACAGCTGCCGCCATTTCCGGCGATCAGAAGCTTTCCATCCGTTTCATAACAGGACACCAGGATCCCGTAAGCTTCCCTGACCTGGTCTTTCACACCGGATAATACCGGATAACGTTCCACAAGCTCTTCCAAATATTTCATGGGTTCCATGTTCTTCACTCTCCTTCTCTGTTCAGTATCCAGTCCGCAGCTTCCTTCATGGTTGCGGCATAGTGATCAAAATTTTCCTTCTTCTGCGCTCCGGTCAGCTTGTCATATATCTCCCTGCCATACCCGGTGCCCACCAGAATTGTACTCACCCCGTATCTCCTTCCGGCTTCCGTATCCAGAAGCTTGTCTCCGATCATATAGGAGCGGGCCTTGTCCACCTGAAAATATTCCCCGGCCATCTCAAACATTCCGGTTTCCGGTTTCCGGCAGCGGCATTTCCGCCGGTATTCCCCGATCCCATGGACCGGATGATGGGGACAGTAAAAAAAGCGGTCGATCCCTGCTCCCTCTTTGGAAAGGAGGGAGTTTAAATATTGGTGAAGGTCTTTTACATCCTCTTCTCCGTAATATCCCCTTGCCACCCCTGCCTGATTGGTGACCACCACAAGCTGAAACCCCTGATCCTTCAGCCGCCTTAAGGCCTCTGCCACACCCGGAAGAATCACCAGATCCTCCCGGCAGTGCAAGTATTCCACTTCTTCGTTGAGGGTGCCATCCCGGTCTAAAAATACGATCTTATCCATTTGTTCTCCGCTTCTCCTGCTGCCCTTTCCATATGGCTACAGTTCAAAATGATATTCTCCGCCCGGTATAGCAACCCGGATATCCCGATAATCCCAGCGCTTTTCATCGGTGACCCACGCCTGCGCTCCCCGCAGTTCAAAATTCCAGTCCGTAAGCTGTCCGCCGGCGGCTTCCATGCGGGCGGCCACCTTATGGCGCACGTTGTAAGGGCAGTATACCAGAAGGAATCCGCCTCCGCCTGCTCCCAGCAGCTTTCCGCCCAGGGCGCCGGCCTTTAAGGCCTCTTCATAGAGCTCTTCGATCTGGGGTGTGGAAATCTTGCTGCTCATGCGCTTCTTGCTCTTCCAGCCGTAATCCAGAAGCTTTCCGAAGCTGTATAAATTCCCTTTCAGCAGCTCGTCCTTCATGGCATAGGCCAGGGCCTTTACCTCGCACATTGCATCAAAGGGATCTTTCTTTTCATAATTCTTTACCTGGTCCTTGATGATGTTGGCCGACACATGGACGTTGCCCGTATAACAGAGCAGCAGGCTATACTGCAGCTCGTGAATGATTTCCTTTTTAATCCGGAGAGGGTTTACCACCACGTTATTGCGTCCGTGGAATTCGATGAAATTAAAGCCTCCGAAGGTGGCGGCATACTGATCCTGGTAACCGCCGTCGATCTTTAAATCCTCCCGTTCCACCTGATAGGCCAGATCTGCCATGGCGTAGCCATCCATTTCCACGCCCTTCCATTTGGCCATGGCGGTGAGAAGGGCTACCATGACTGTGGAAGAGGTTCCAAGACCTGATCCGGGAGGCGCGTCGCACTGCAGATACACCTCACAGCCCTGTTTGATGTTCATGGCCTTTAAAGAAGCCGTTACCAGATCAAGGCGTCCGTCATATACGTAATTTTCCCTGGTGTTGTACTTGACCGTCATATCAAAATCCAGGGAGTGAACGATGATCTGGTCATCATCTCTGGGCACGATGGAGCAATAGGCGTATTTATTAATGGTGCTGCCGATGATGGCACCTCCCTGCTCTTCGCAAAATGGAGCTACATCCGTTCCGCCTCCGCCAAAACTCACCCGCAGAGGCGCCCGTCCTCTGATTATCATACGTTCACCGTTCCTTTCTTCACGTCTTCCATAAACCGGAAATAATCTTCCGGAATCCCGATATCAATAAAATATCCGTCATTGACAAATCCGCCCAGCCGCTTTCCCCCGGACATCCACTGAGGGATCATATCATGCTCTAAGGACACCTTTCCCTGAGGGATGGTATCGAGCAGGGACCTCCTGATGAGATAGACCCCGCCGTTTATGGTCCCCGGCCTCTTTTCGTCGGTCTTTTCACCGAAGGCCTTAAGCCAGCCTTCTTCCAGAACAGCCTGTCCGTATCGGGATACGTCAGGCACCTCCCGCAGGACCAGAGCCATGTCAAGATCCCTCTCTTTACTGAGACCCGTCAGCCTGGAATAATCCATCTGATAAAAAGTATCCGCATTCAGAGCCAGAAACCATTCTTCCGTCACCTGTCTTCCCGCGTTCTTAATGGCCCCGGCGGTTCCTAAAAGCTCTTCCTCGTAGGCATAGGAGGCCTTAAATCCCCATTCCGATCCGTCTTTAAAATATTCTTCCACCATGGAGCCCTTATATCCCACCGCAAAAATAATTTCGGTCACCCCATGCTTCATTAACTCCAAAACCACATATTCCATAAAAGGCTTATTTTCAATCAGCGCCATTGGCTTCGGCCTGTCGCTTACCACGGATTTCAGCCGTGTCCCAAGACCGCCTGCCAGCAAAACTGCATGCATGTACTTATCCTCCTCATATCATTTTCACCGATATTTGGTCTAAACGTTCTTATTATATCATATATCCTTTGGAACAATCCACTATATTTGCCATAAAGTTGCCGGTCATTTTTCCTCAGTTCCGGCCCAGGTCCTCACCCTTCGGCCCAGTCTGTGAATGGCTTTCTTCCCTCCCATCGCCGCCAGAACAGGAACCGCCGCCCCTGAAATCAGATATATGACATGGAGCTCCGGATAGGAGTAAGGAAACCCGCCCTGATTTCCGGGGGATTCGCTTAGCATCGCTCCATACACCCGGTCCACGGCCTTAAAAACCAGAAAATGGAGGGCCATGATATCAAAAGAATATCTCCCGAGCAGCGCCGCGGCACGGCCTGCCCGAGGGATCTTCTGAAGACATTTTGCGGCATAGCAGCAGATATAAATTCCGGCCGCTGTTATGACATAAAAGTTCAGTCCACCGGGGACCGCATTGACGGACAGTTCCACGCTTTCATCGGTAAAGGCCAGGAAATACCAGAGAAGGGCCCCGCAGGCGGCACTCCCGTACCACGTTGTATATTTTTCAACAGAAACCTTCCCTGCGCGGAGAATATATCCCCCATAATAAACCGGGATCACCAGAAGGGCCGTCTGGAAATGATAGTTTAAAAACAGGCCCCAGCTGTTTAGTTCCATTCCGAAAAGCCCCGCCGTCATGCAGAGAACCGCCACCGCCCACGGCCGCGCCTGCCCGGGGAGATAATTCCGGCTGAACCAGATGATCACGGAAAAACCTGTTCCGGCGGCCAGCATCACGGGAACAAACCACATGGCGCCGGAAGGCGCTTCCGGACAGTACAGGAACAAGGTGTTCGCCATGGCATAAAGCATGTCTTTTTTTCCGTAAGGCTCCGAGGGAAAAAGAAGGTTCTCAGAAAGCAGATTATGTAAAAGCACGAACAGGCCGCCATAGCAGACATAAGGCGTCCAGAGGTTTTTCAACCGCCGGGCAAAAAAATCGAAGGGCTTATCTCCATAGCGTTCCTCATCATACAGATAGCCTGATATGAAAAAGAACAGGGCCAGGTGGTAATAATACACCGCCCGGACCACAACTCCCAGATTCTGGGAATGCCCGAAGACAATGGACAGGATCCCGATTCCTTTTAGTATATCCCAGAATGGGAGGCGTACCTTTTTCTTCTCTTCCATACCATCTGCCTTTCTTCTTAAAGTAAAGCTGGCCGCCTGTTTTTGCAACCATGCGGCCAGAAAAAAGCGGTTTTAAAAGTCTTCTTCTATCACACTCCAGGCCGCATCTACGCTGTGGTATTTCCGGATATAGCTCTGGGTTTCCAGGCTCATCCGTCTGCACCGGTCCGCATCCTGGTAAAGGGAAAGTACTTCTTCAGCGAAAGCCTCCGGCTCATCGCTTACCGCCATGACTGTCTCCGCCTCCCGGATCCCTTCCGCTCCTATGGACGTGGTGACCACCGGAGCGCCGTTGTACAGGGCTTCAATGACCTTTCCCTTGACTCCGGCCCCGTAGCGCAGGGGAACCACCACGATCCGGCAGCCGGCATAAAGCGCTGACAGTTCTTCCTCCGTAACAAATCCTTTTACAACAATTCCGCTGTCCGGCTGCTCCAGAGCCTTGATCTCTTCGGTCACCCTGGAGCCGACAATATAAAAATTCACCTTGAGACGCTCTCTGATCAGGGGGAATATCTTCTGCGCAAACCACAGAACCGCATCCGCGTTGGGGGGATGGGCAAAACCGCCCACAAACAGAAGCCCTTCTCTCTTTTCAAAGTCTTCCGGTATGTGATTTAAAAATGTCTCATACACATAGGCCACGATCGCCTTCACGCGTATGGAAGGCTCGATCTGGTGAATGGCTTCCTCCTCCACATAGGATGGATAATAGGAAACTGCCGCCTTTCTCATAAGGCGGAGCTCCACGGACTTCCAGTATTCGGAGGAAGCTCTCTTCTCCGGGTCACCGGTCAGCTCATATTCCCGGCCTTCTCTTAAAAAATGAAGGTCATGCCCGTAATAAATGATCCTGATATTCGTCTTTGCCTTGATAAAATCCACATATTTGGACGCAACATGAGGGCGGTTTAAATACGCCACCTTGATATCATCTCCATGCTCCTTTAACCAGTCCCAGATCCCGGCCTGATATTCCCGGCCGTAAAGGATCTCGATTCCCATCTGCTGCAGGGCCGTGGAATAAGGCTCTTCATGAAGGAAGTTATCTCCCAGAAATTTAACCACATATCCCTTTTCACAAAACATCTGCAAATACTGGAAGGTCGTCTTGGAACCCGCATCCCGGTCATAGGTGGGAACATAGTGGTCCACCACAAGGATGATGTCCCTGCCCTGGCTCCGCTCCCTGGCCCGGAACGGGTCGGGGTTTCCGTTATTCTCGCTCTGTTTCTTAAACTCTCCGGCCCATTTTTGCTTCAGCTTCCGGCTGTTTTCCACCTGATACCGCTTAAGGCCGGAACCGTTGACATCCGTGCCGTTGGAAATGCCCTCAAAATGGATGACCCTGGACAAGGGCTGGTAAACGACCCGGAGACCGGCCCTGCGCACCTCAAAGGCCAGATCGGAATCCTCACAGTAAGCGGGAACAAAGCGTTCATCAAATCCTCCGATCTGCTTCCACAATTCATTGGAAAGGAGGATGGCTGCTCCGGAAATGTAATCCACATCCTTTACATAGTTGTACTCCGGCTTATCGGGATCGTCAAGGCGGCCGTAATTCCAGCCGGAGCCGTCGCTCCAGAGGATTCCTCCGGCCTCCTGAAGGCGGCCGTCAGGATAGACCAGCTTGGATCCTGCCATGCCGATGGAGGGATCGGATTCTATTAAATTCACCAGACTGCTTAACCAGCCTTCTGTCACCTGGGTGTCATTGTTTAAAAACATAATGTATTTGCCCCTGGCCGCCCTTGCTGCCTGGTTGCAGTTCCTTAAAAAGCCCTGGTTGGTCTCGTTGCGGCAGATCACCACATTCTCGGCAAATTTCGAAAGCTCGGCCGTGGCATCATCGGAAACATCGTCCGCTATGATGACCTCATAGCCCACATCCTTCGTGTGCTCCAGAATGGAGACCAGGCATGCATAGGTGTAATGGATCTGATTGTACACCGGAATGACAATGGATACCATGGGGCGCCCTTCTCTTACAAAGCGCAGCTTTCCATGGACCCGGTACGCTTCTCCGATCTTCATATCCCCTTCCATCAGGTTCCGTCCCTCTTCCGTTGTAAAGAGGCGGAAGGACTTTATAGGATGGATTATGGCATCCTTCCCATAGAAAAGGATCTTTCGCCTTCTCGTTCCTTCCGGAAACTTATCGTTGAAAATTCTCCACAGCTTCCTTCCGGCCCGGTAGTACAGCGCCTCATGCTTCCGGAGCTTTGCAATGATCTCCTGCATGTTCCGGCAGTCCGTCCGCAGGGTGTCGACGATCATTTCTAAATTGGCCACATGATTGTCCGTCAGGCGTTTTTCTTCATCCTTCCTGGTGATGGTAACATCCTTTTCGTGAAGCTCCGTCTCCATCTGGGAAATGCGTTCCTTCGTATCGTCGATCACCTGGGAAAGGTAATACATGTCCTCCGGCAGGGTGTGGATTTCATGCATATAGTTGACCAGATAGATCTGCTGGTTCTCACCGTGGACATATTCCTGAAAATGGCGCTCCATCTCCTCATAGGTCCCGATCCGTTCCGCCTCCACGCCGAATTCTTCCATAAACGCTTCCATGGAGCCGTAGCTCAATATGCTCTTATACTGTTCATAAAAGTAATAGAGCACGCGGAATTTCACAAAGGTCACGGGCACGGGAAATGAAAACACCCATTCATAATCCAGACAGTAAGGGCCATCCTCCGTCATCATGATGTTCTCAAAAAGGCAGTCTATATTGGCGGTCTGAAATGCCCAGTCCTTTCCGGTGGCTTCGGACGCCTGATCCAATCGGCCGAACACCTCTTCAAACTCCGGGGTGACGTGAAATGGAAACATGAAGTTTTCCTTAACGCCCAGGATCATGGAAAGCCCTTCTTCCAGCCTGGAAGCCGGAACCTTTCCGTCACGGACCTCCTTTCCCAACTGCTCGGAAAGAGTTTCTCCTTTCAGGAAATCAAAGCGTGCCGTCCGGCAGTCCGGGCTTAAGGAGACCTCCACGACCTTTAAGCTGCGGTTCTGGTCCTTTAAGCTTTTGTATTTGTCCGCAAGGGACTTTATATGAGCGACGCCCTCATCCCTTAAGGCCGTTTTCTCCACAAAAGGACAGCCATCCACTTCCACCAGGCTGGTGCGGATCTGAAAAGCTTCCCTGCGGGTTTTGTTATATTTTACAAAATTAATTTTCTTCATGTCGGCTCCAAATGGTTAAAAATGAATTGGCAAATGTCTCAAACTGTTTTCCCTCACAGACCTCATCATACATTTTTCCCAGATCAAATCTCAAATACTTGGGATAGTCATAGGCCAGAATGGCATGGGTCAAATCTCCCTTTCCGGGTAAATATCCGTCGGAATACAGGGTGATGGGCAGACGGTAGTCGGGCATGGGATAATAGAATTCCGCCCTGCCATCCGTTCCTTCCCTGCCGCACAGAAGTTCAAAAAGCTCCGTCCTGGAAAGACAGTCTGCATCCGGCACCGCCCCGGCCTGATACTTTAAGCCCAGCCGGTTGCATACGGCCAGGATGAGTTTTCCCTGGGGCTTTAAAAGAGACTTGGCTTTTTTAACCCGGACATCATAGGGCTGCTTTAAGGAGCCGACCATGACCACATAGTCAAACCCGGGTTCTTCAAAGTCCGCCAGCTCACCGGCCACATAACGGATATTTTCCCGTTCTCCGTTGCGCAGGCGGTTGACCGACAAGCTGCCGGAATTGGGATCCAGGACCGTTACCTCTCTCACCCGACGGCTGTATAAACCGGTGAGGGCCCCGTAGTCGGACCCCACCTGCAGCAGGGAAGCGCCGGCCTCAAACCCATACCACTCCAGGACATTTTCCCGGATATCAGACAAGGCATATAAATATTCCAGGTTGGGATTTTCCTGCAGCAGCTTTTTGGTATCCCCATGATATTTAAGCAGCAGACTCCTGATCTCAGGACTGATATCGCTCATGCTTCCTTCCTCCTATTCTCCCGCCCGGTAAAGCTTTACGCTCACTTCCGGTTCCATATCATAAATGCCTACCGTATTCTTATTGGATATGACCGTCATGCTGGCGATATCATACAGGCGGTGATAGACCACGTGTTCTCCGTTTTCAAAACCGGTGCAGCTCATGGAAAGCAGATATTCCCCTCCCTGGAGGGTCATTTTCTGTTTAAATTCCACTTCATATTCATCGCCTTTTCTCACGGCCTTTACGTCCGAGGCTTCGTACATGGTGTTGGTGCCGGTCAAATCAGCCCCTCTTTTATCCTTGATGGTATACGTAAAAATGGGAGTTTCGATTTTCGTATGAAAACGGATCCGCTCCCTGATGGTAAAATATTCTCCCTTCAGCAGAAGATTGGTCACATTTCCCCTCTCGTCAAGAAGCCCGAAATCTACAATTTCCGCCCGCTTGTCGCCGTATTCCGTACGGTTGGGGTTGAGCGCCAGCTTCTCCTTCATGAGACCCTCATGGCGGGAGCTCTCCGCCTGTTTACCGGAAGCCGCCCCTTCTCCGGAGAAATCGTTTAAAACATCCTTTTCCAGTTCTTCCGCAAGATCATCCATCTGGTTGGCCAGGATCTTTTTATATAAATCCACCATTTTTCCCGGCTCTCCCTCAGCGATGAAATCCCCTTTGTTCAGCACCACAACACGGTCGCAATACTTGATGATCGCCCCCATGTCATGGGTGACCATGAGGACCGTGGTGCCGTTTTGGCGGATCTCCTCCATTCTGCGGTAGCATTTTGCCTGAAAAAACACGTCGCCCACGGACAGGGCTTCATCCACGATCAGGATCTCCGGCTCCACATTAATGGCCAGGGCGAATGCCAGGCGGACAAACATACCGCTGGAATAGGTCTTGACCGGCTGATAGACAAAGTCTCCGATATCTGCAAAATCAAGGATATCCTGAAGCTTTTCATCCATCTCCTTTTTGGTAAATCCCATCATGGTGCCGTTCATGTAAATGTTTTCAATTCCGGTATAATCCATGTTAAATCCGGCTCCCAGCTCCAAAAGGGCGGAAATGACCCCATTCACTTCCACGGTTCCGTTTGTGGGGGTCAGGACTCCGGTGATGATTTTTAAAATGGTGGACTTGCCGGAACCGTTGGTTCCGATGATCCCCACCGCCTGTCCTTTTTTCACGTCAAAGGATATGCCGTTTAAGGCATAAAAATCCCGGTGAAAGTTCTTATGGGTCAGACTTAAGGCTTCCTTTAAACGGTCAATGGGCTTGTCATATAATCTGTATATTTTTGTCACATTGTTTACAGAAATTGCTTTCTCATTTGATTCCACGGACATTGAATCCTCCATATCAAGCCGGTTACAGCACATCAGAAAAATGCGGACGCAGCTTTTTAAATACTTTCAGTCCCACAAGCATCAGGACAATGGTCACCGACCAGAAATACAGCCCCAGAGTCGGACGTTCTATGAGCCAGTTGCCGGTCAGCATGCTGTCTCTGTAGCCCGCCACAACATAATAGAAGGGGTTCAGCTTAAGCAGGGTCGGCAGCCAGGAAGGAATGGCAGGAAACATCTCGGGAGCCCACATGATGGGCACCATCCACATTCCAAACTGCAGGCAGATTCCCACGATCTGGGTGATATCCTTAAAAAATACATTGATGGAACAGGTAAAATACACAATTGCCAGAGACAGCATGGAACCGGCAAAGGAATAATAGACGATCTGGATCCAGCTGATCTTCGGGAAAAAACCATAACATAAAAATACTACGATCATGATGACCGCAAAAATACCATGTACCATCAGACAGGACAGCATCTTGATCACCGGCAGGATCTCCACACGGAAAACCACCTTTTTTACCAGATAGTTGTACTCCTGCAGGCAGTTGGTCCCGGAGTTTAAAACCTCACTGAAAAAAAACCAGGGCACGATACCCGGGACCAGCCACAGCACATAGGGATATTCCGGCACTGGGGGAACGCTCTTAAAGCCCATCTGGAACACGAAAAAGTATACCAGAACCGTGGCAAGAGGCTGCAGAAACATCCAGGCGATGCCGAAATAGGAGCCTACGAACCTTTTTTTAAAATCCGCCTTTGATAAGTCCAGGATCAGTTTTCTCTTTGTAACGATTTCTTTTAACAAGGAAACCAGATACTCCATGGTTTTCTCCTCTCACTGGAATTTGAAGGTATCCCGGATCCCGCTCCACTTCTGGTCCTTATCGGAAATGATCAGTTTCATGCCTTCTTCTATGGGCCAGTCAATGCCGACTTCCGGATCATTCCATAAGATTCCGCCCTCATCCCCCTGATGATAGAAATCGGTGCATTTATATACAAATTCTGCTTCATCGGACAGCACCAGAAAGCCGTGGGCAAAGCCTTCCGGAATATAGAACTGTTTCCTGTTCTCAGCGGACAGCTCCACTCCAAACCATTTTCCATAGGTTTCTGACTTGGAACGCAGATCCACCGCTACGTCAAACACTTTTCCCCTCACTACCCGGACCAGCTTTCCCTGGGGATACTGCTTCTGAAAATGGAGGCCCCGCAGCACGCCCTTTACGGACATGGACTGATTGTCCTGCACAAATACCATATCAAGTCCTGCTTCTTTGAATACATTCCGGTTGTAGGTTTCCATAAAATAACCTCTGGAATCAGGATAGACGGAGGGCTCAATGACAAAAAGACCTTCTATGCCGCATGCCGTTACTTTTATTTTTCCCATAATTTATGCTCCTTTACCAATAAAATCAATCTTTTACCTGTGCATTCTACCACAAGTTGGCCAGGATTTCTATATTTAGGGGGATTTTTAATAAAATAAGAAAATTCTTAATAAATTTTTTATACCGAAATTCTTCCTTTTTTCTCATATAAGTAGCATTGGGCAGTAATTAAAGCTATGATACTAAAAATACTGCTCCCTATACGCTAGTATAAGAGAGCAGCTCTTTGATCTTCAGGAGTACTTATTGGCATATTTGTTCAGTAATTTTCTCTCTGTACAATAATCATAAATATTGTTATATACATCAATCGCGCCTTCACTGCAATGCCGCATAATCCATATCAATTTCTGCTGATGTATATCACGATTAAAATAATCATGGGTTATCTCATTTCGTATCAATAACTCACGAAGAAAGAGTTTTTCGGCTTCTGTTTGACGAAAATCATAGGTATCAAAACTGGTTATACAATACCTGAGAGAGCCCCCGTTTCTAACAATTCCTTCCTCTTTCCTCATAAATAAGACCAGATCCTTAAATACCTGGGTAAAATCATTTAATTTTGCAGTCACAATATCAATACAATCCATCTTTGTATCCATATCCTCAGTTTTTTCATACAGCAGGCTTTTCTGTATTATTCTCTCTGCACATAGCTTAAAAAAACGGAGCATTTCCTCAATCTTCATGATATTGACCGGTTCTTTTATATCTTCCGTTTCCAAATGAAATTCTTTTAAAATATCTTCATTAATTTCATACAGCAACCCTCTCCCTGGCCTCATCCAGTTTTTTCCGGCACTTTTTTTCAAAATTATGCAGTTTTTCAGGGAAATAATTTGTAAACTGAACTCTGGAATTTAAAGGCGCACAGTAAACAGGAGCTTCTATCGATAAATCAATGTAAAAAATATCGCTTTTCATTTTTTTTTCTTCAAAGTACTCTTCCAGATATAAAGATAGTTTCTTATACAAGTCGAAGTCTTCCGCATATATTGCAATATCAATATCACTTTTTCCCTCAATATAGCGTGTTGTTAAATAACTTCCAAAAACAAAAACATTATACCCGGTATCGCCATACTGTTTTTCCACTTCCTTCTGCAAATATAAAAGCTCATACAATCGGCCTGTCGCCTTCTCTTTTGCATCAATGTCTGCTGTCATATTGATCAGAATCCTCCTTTCTTTCACTTGTTTTACTAATATTATATCCTATTCATCATCTGCTTACAATACATTTTAAACTTCTTTCAAATGGATGCCGTTTACTGCTTCACAATAAACGATTTTCTTTTGCTCACCACATCGAAAATAACAGCAGCCAGCAGAACCGCTCCTTTCACCACCTTCTGCAGGTTCTGGTCTACCCCCATGATGCTCATGCCCAGGTTTAAGACTCCCATCAGTGTGGCGCCGACGATGACTCCCGGCACGGTTCCGGTGCCGCCATACGCGGAAGCGCCTCCGATGAAGCAGGCGCCGATGGCATCCATTTCATAATTGTTTCCGGCCGTGGGATTGGCGGAATTCAATCGGGCTACCGTTACCATGCCCGCCACGGCGGCCAACAGTCCCATATTCAGATAGGCGAGAAAGTATACCTTATTGGTGTCAATGCCTGACAGCCTGGTGGCCTTTTCATTTCCCCCCACGGCATAAAAATAGCGTCCAGTGGTCGTCTTTGATGAGATGTAGCTGTAAATGCCGATGATCACGGCCACCCAGACAAGGGAGTTTGGAATCCCCTTGTATCTGGCCAGCTTATACATGAAAAACAGGACCACAAAGCTGATAAAAGCCATTTTTACCATCAGACCGCCGATAGGATCCACCCGGTATCCTTTCTGAAGCTTTTTCCTGCGGTTTGTGAGCTCCAGGACAATGAAGACGATGCATGCCAGAACCCCGGCCAGAAAGCAGGTCAGATTAAAGCCTTCCAGCCCGAACGGATCCGGGACATATGTATTGAACAGGTTCAAAAACGGCTCCGGAATGGGGGACAGTGTCATGCCCTGAAGGACCACGTTTGACAATCCCCGGAACATGAGCATGCCGGCCAGTGTCACGATAAAGGGCGGGATCCTGACGTAGGCGATCCAGAAGCCCTGCCATGCGCCTGCCAGAATGCCGATGATGAGCATGGAAAACAGGGTCAGGTACGGATTGATCCCCATGGTGATCATCATGCTTCCTCCCACGGCACCCACAAAGCACACCACAGAGCCGACGGATAAATCGATATTGCCCCCGGTGAGGATACAAAAGAGCATGCCAGTAGCCAGAATGAACACATAGGCGTTCTGAGCGATTAAGTTGTTCACATTCTGGGGCAGCAGCATCTTTCCGCCCGTATTGACCGCAAAAAGAATGACTACAACGGCCAGGACGATCACCATCGTATATTTTTTCAATCCCTCAGATAATTTCATCTTATTCTCCATCTTTACTCTCCTATCATCTGATTTGACCGTTCTTCGGGGCATACCGGGATGCCCTCAGGATGTTTATCTGATCTTAAGATACAGGCCATGATTTTTTCCTGGGTGGCTTCGGTCCCCCGGACCTCTCCCACCATCCTGCCTTCATTCATGATGTAGATGCGGTCAGACATTCCAAGCACCTCGGGAAGCTCGGAGGATATCATGATGACTGATTTTCCTTCCGCTGCCAGGCGGTTGATGATGCAGTAAATTTCATATTTTGCGCCCACATCGATCCCTCTGGTGGGTTCGTCTAAAATCAGGATATCGGGCTCCGCGAACATCCATTTGGAAAGAAGCACCTTCTGCTGGTTTCCGCCGCTTAAGTTTCCCACATTCTGCTCCACGGAGAGACACTTTGTCTTAAGTCTGTCCCGGTAATCTCCGGCCACTGTAAACTCCTTGTCCTTATCGATAATGGTATGACGGCTGACGGCCCGTAAATTGGCAAGGGTTGTATTGATTTTTATGGGATTCCCCAGAATGAGGCCATTACCCTTGCGGTCTTCCGTTACATAGGCGAGTCCATGGCGTATCGCTTTCTTCACAGAGCTTAAGACCACCTCTTTTCCTTTGATGCGGATGGTACCGGAAATATTGACGCCGTAGCTTCTTCCGAAAATACTCATGGCAAGCTCTGTCCTTCCGGCCCCCATCAGGCCGCAGATCCCTGCCACCTCTCCCTTTCTCACATAAAGAGACACATCGCTTACCACCTTCCGGTCCGGGTACAGCGGATGATAGGCGTTCCAGTGCTCCACTTCCATGGCCTTTTCCCCGATTTCCACTCCGCTGCGTTTCGGAAAACGGTCAACCAGCTCCCGCCCCACCATGCCCTTGATGATGCGGTCTTCCGTGATCTCATCCACTTTCCTGTCCAGAGTTTCTATGGTCCGGCCATCACGGAGGACTGTGATCTTATCCGCAACATAGGCAATTTCATTCAGTTTGTGGGAAATGATGATGGAGGTCATTCCCTCTGATTTAAATTTTAATAAAAGCTCCAGAAGAGCTTTTGAATCATCTTCGTTTAAGGATGCGGTGGGTTCATCCAGTATGAGCAGCCGTGCCCGCTTTGCAAGCGCCTTTGCGATTTCCACCAGCTGCTGCTTTCCTACGCTGATATCCTTGATCCATGTGTGGGAAGATTCCGAAAGCCCCACCGTCTTTAAGTATTCATCGGCTTCCCCATAGGTCTCATTCCAATTGATCGCGTACTTTTTCCCCTTTTCATTTCCAAGATACATGTTTTCGGCGATGGTCATATAGGGGACCAGAGCCAGCTCCTGGTGGATGATGACGATCCCTTTCTGTTCGCTGTCGCTGATGTGGTTGAATTTGCAGATCTCCCCGTTGTAAATAATATCTCCCTCATAGGTGCCATAGGGATAAATACCGCTGAGCACGTTCATCAGGGTGGACTTGCCCGCTCCATTTTCGCCCACCAGGGCATGGATCCCGCCTTCCTCGATCTGAAGGTTTACATCATCCAGAGCCCTGACGCCCGGAAATGTCTTGGTTATGTTCTTCATTTCCAAAAGTATTTTTGCCAAGATTACCCCTCCCTTGCCGTCATTTCCCGGGGACGGCCTCCCTGCCGGAAGCCGCCCCCGAAAAAGAAACCGTTTCAGTTATTTTAACTGATCTTCCGTATAATAGCCGGAGGTGATCAGCATGTCCTTGTAGTTGTCAGTCGTAACAACCACCGGATCGCATAAATAAGTGGGGATGATCCCGGTCCCGTTATCATAAGACTTGGTATCGTTGATCTCCGCCTCGCCGCCCTGCATGACGGAATCCACCATCTTGACGACCTGGGAGGCAAGGGTACGGGTATCCTTGAAGATGCTCATTGCCTGTTTCCCCTGAAGCATGTTCTTGACGTTGGCGATATCACAGTCCTGACCGGTGATGATGGGATACTCTCCGGTATAGGAGGAAGCCAGGGCATTTTCAACGCCCAGGGCCGTGGAATCGTTGGAGCAGAGGACCGCATCCAGCACGGTTCCGTCGGAATAGTTGCCTGCAATGATGGTATCCATGCGGTTCTGGGACTTTTCCGAATCCCAGTTGGCGGTTGCCACCTGTTCAAAGGCGGTCTGTCCGGATTTTACGACCAGTTTTCCGCTGTCAATGTACTTCTGAAGGACATCCATGGCGCCTCCAAAGAAGAAATTACAGTTGTTATCCGCCGGATCGCCGGTAAACAGCTCGATGTTCTTCGGTTCCGCGGCCGACTCAAGGTCCAGAGCCTCCACCAGATATTCTCCCTGCTTCTGCCCTACCTTGTAGTTGTCAAAGGTGGCATAATAGGTAACGGCATCGGAATTCATAATCAGCCGGTCATAGGCTATCACCGGGATCCCCATGGCTTTTGCCTGGGTCAGGGGCTCTCCTAAGGAGCTTCCGTCAATGGACGCAATGACTAACATCTGGCAGCCGTTGGAAATCATGTTTTCGATCTGGGAAACCTGGGTCTGGACATCATTGCTGGCATACTGGAGATCCACCTTATAACCGGCTGATTCCAGCTCCTTTTTCATGTTCGATCCATCCTGGTTCCACCTCTGCAGATCCTTGGTCGGCATGGCGACGCCGATTAAGACCCCCTCACCTTTCGCCGCCTGGGATTCCTCCGCCTTGGTTTCTTCCTCCTTGCTTCCGGCCGCCTCAGACGCCTCTGTGGCTGGGGCAGTGGTCTGCGAATTCTGGCTGTCCGCCGCAGAACTTCCGCATCCTGCCAGCATTCCGGCTGTCAGGGCAAGGGTCATGGCTGCTGCTAAAAATTTTCTTTTCATAGGTTCTGTTCCTCCTCCAATACTTGTTTTTTGATGGATCCATCATAGCATGGACGGAACAGGACTTGCTTGGCAACCTTTAGCACGGATTTGCCCACATGAAAAAAAGCCCCGAAGGCTCAGGACTTTTTCATGACAAAAAAATGCTATTTTTGTTTTACATTGAGATATACATCCTCACGGGCATGGAATCCGCCCCGGATGATGACATCGTCCATGTTTTCCATGGTTACTGCCACAGGGTTTAATTCCAGACTGGGGACGTTGTAGGTTCCGTCATATATGGTCTTTTCAATTTCCCCCAGGGCTTCTCCTCTTCCCAGCCTCACCGCGTATTCCGCCGCCAGCCTGGCCTCCTCCGCCACGGACTTGAAGGCCGTCATGTCCTGGGTCCCTTCCATGATCCGCTGGCATGCCATCAGATCCCCATCCTGTCCCACCAGGCGGACCCTGCCCGCCATCCGGTTTTCCGCCAGCGCCCGGAAGACCTGGGTCGCCAGATCATCATTTCCGCACATGATGCCTTTTACATCCGGGTATTTTTCCAGCGCCTCCTTGGCGTAGTCATAAGCATGCTCCGCAAGCCATCCCTCACAGTTGCTTTCGTAGACCACCTCCAGATTTTTTCCTTCAATGACCGCGTCAAAGCCTTCCCGGACCATGAAAACATTATGGTCCGTTTCCGGGCCCTGGATCATGAATATCTTTCCTCCTTCCGGTATGTCCCGCACCAGGCTTTCCGCCATGAGCCGGCCCACCTGGGTGTTGTCAAAGGATATGTATAAATCACAGTCCGCATTCTGCACCAGCCGGTCATAGCTCATGGTCCGGATCCCCGCATCCTTTGCCTTTTTCATCACATCGGAAAGAGCTTCGCAGTCCCCGGCAACCACCACGATCACATCCATCTGCTTCTTGATGAAATATTTGATCTGTTCAATTTGCTCGTTCACATCTCCGTTGGCATTCTGTACGTTGACGTCGGCGCCATACTCATTTGCGGCGGACACAAAAACATCCCGGTCCCTGATCCAGCGTTCGATCACAAAGGAGTCAATGCTCAGCCCGATCTTAAGAGGCCTTTCCCCTTCCTCCGTCCGGTCCGTGGCCTCCGTCTCCGCCCCGGCTTTCCCGCAGCCTGCCGCCAGGATGCCAAGAACGCCAAGGATCATAACCATCAGTAACAATCTCCCTCTCCACATTTTCATAACACTTACCTCTCCCTGTATTCGCTGGGCGTCATCCCCTCATACTTCTTGAAGATCCGGCTGAAATAATTGGGATCGCTGTAGCCGGACATGGCGCATACCTCCTTGATGCTGTATCTGGGATCCTCCAGAAGACGCCTTGCATGCCTGATCCTGGTTGCGGTTACGTATTCGATGAAGTTCTCTCCCACCTCCTGTTTGAACAATTTGCTGAAATAATAAGGACTGATGTCCACCATTCGGGAGACGTCATCCAGGGAAATGTCTTTGGCATAATTAACGTCAATGTATGCCTTGACTCTGGAAACCACATTTTCATACTCCTTTTCCCTGGAGGTGCTGATGTTTTCACATATTTCCCGGGTCTTATTTAAAAACCAGCGTCTGAGCCCTTCCGGACCGGCCGCCTCCCGCAGCCCGCTTAAATAACTTTCCCGGTACCGGAAGCCGTAGCGCACATTCCCGGCCTCAAAGGCCCTTCTCTCAAGTCTCATGACCAGTTCCAGGACCTTGACCTCTATGTTGGACCGCACATTCCCGTCATGGGCCAGCATCCAGTCAAAAAATTCATTGGCACAGGACAGGGCCCCCTCCCGGTCCGCCTTGATCCCTCTCTGCAGATACTGGTTTTCAAGGTCCAGGGGATATTCCCCGTCATAATCCGAAACAGCCGGAATATCCGTAATATGCACCACATGGCTGTCGCTTTCCCGTAAGGATTTTAAGGCCTCCTTATAGGAATCCCGGATCCCGGACAGGGGCTTTACGGATCCGATGCCTCCTCTGCATTTGATATCCATGCTGCTTTCCAGCTTATGGATCATATTCCTGGTCCTCGTGATG
This sequence comes from Lachnospiraceae bacterium 54-53, assembly GCA_041223105.1. GTDB lineage: Bacteria > Bacillota > Clostridia > Lachnospirales > Lachnospiraceae > Lacrimispora. The sequence continues at coordinate 250,510 of JBCLPO010000005.1, read as the reverse complement.
ATCTCCACCCGTTCCTCGTACCGCATCTTTTCCCGGTCAAAGGGCAGAAACAGCACCAGCCGGTTTCCCATGGCCGGTCCGGTGACGCAGTCAAAATAATCCTTTACGGTCTCCCGCACCATGGAATAATATTTGTTTACCCGGACGCCCACGCCTATGGCATTGGTCATGGTCCCGCCTTCAATGCTGTCTCCGAATTCCAGCACGATCATAAATCCGCAGGGCTTTTGTATGTCCAGCATTTCAACGTATCCGCTGCCCCGGGGATCCGAATCATCCTGAAGGATATTGTAGATAAATCCGCTTTCGATCATGGGGACCACAACCTCCAGCTTCTCCCTTATCCTTAAGTCATCGCTCAGCTTCTGCCTGGCCTCCTCCACCTGATGCATGGCCTTCACACAGGTCTCGACGATCTTCTTTTTGTTGACCGGCTTCATAATGAACTCCATGACCCCTAAGTTCACCGCTTCCTGGGCATAAGAAAACTTATCAAAGGCCGTTATGATGATGAACACCATGGAGGAATTGAATTTCCGCACCTCCTTAATGGCCTGGATCCCGCTTAACCCCGGCATGTGGATATCCACAAAGGCGATGTCCGGGCGGAAGGAGCCGGCCTGCTCGATGACCGCTCTTCCCGTCTTCACACATACCAGCTCACAGTCACTTCCGAAATTTGACTTTATAATATGGCTTATGGATTCCAGCATGATCCCCTCATCATCCGCTACCAGTATCCGAAACATGTACATCTCCCCCTCTTTTCGGTATCCTTAAAATCACCGCAGTTCCTTTGTCTTCTCCCTCACTGAATATATGAAAAATGCTGTCGCCGCTGTAATAAAGGCTCAAGCGGGAAATCACATTGTGAAGGCCGATTCCGGTGGAATCCGCTTCCTCTGCCGTCTGCCGCCCCGTGCGGATCCGTTTAAGCTTCTCCTTTCCGATCCCCTTTCCGTTGTCTTCCAGCCGGATCTCGATCTCCTCCCCGCAGTTCTTCACGGTCAGGCGGATCCTTCCCGGCCAGTCTATGTTCCGTATCCCGTGGGTCACCGCATTCTCCACCAGGGGCTGCAGGATCATGCTCGGAATGGAGAAATCCATGGCCTCCTCATCAATGCTGGAATCATACCGGATATCCCCGGCAAACCGGACATTCAGGATATAGATATAATTCTCCACGGTTTCCACTTCCTCCCGGATGGTGGCATCTTCCGAACCTTTTTTTACGTTATACCGGAAAAAATCCGCCATCTTTTCCATAAATACAGAGGTTTTTTCCGCATCCTCCATCATGGCCAGCTGGACTCCCGCATTCAGGGAATTAAAGAGAAAATGGGGGTTGATCTGGGACTGGAGGTACTTTAACCGGGCTTCCTTTAAATGATTTTCCATCAGAAGCTCCCGTTCCTTCATCTCCTGCTCCTTTTCCGCGCTCTCCCTAATTTTGTTGACGTACTGGTCTAAGCTGTCCACCATCTGGTTAAACGTATCCGTCACGATCCCCAGCTCGTCCCCGGCCCGGACAGCGGGCACCTTGACATGAAAATTCCCCTCGCCCACCAGCCTTGCCGTCTGCGCCAGGTTGGTAAGGGGCGTTACAATGTCTTTCGTCATCATCATCATGACCGTAATACTGATGATCATGACAATGATCAGGATTATGGAGCTTATGACCTCCAGATACTGAAGGGCTGCCTGGAGGGTCTGATAGCTGGCGGAATTATTTTTAAACTGGCGGCTGTTTAGGACTGATATATCGTGATTGATGAACTGATAAAGCTTTAAGGCGGATTCATAGGAGCTCTTGTATTTTTCCACGTTCTGGCCCCGTTTTGCCTGTACGGTCTCATCGGTGATGGTCAGATAACTGTCGGACATGTTGCGGATGTTCTTTTCCAGAATCTGGATCTGGTTGTCCGTGACTGCCACATTCAGTCCCTCCAACAGCTTCCTGTAATCCTGCTCGGCCCGGTAATAGTCCGTCAGGGACTCGGAATCCTTTACCTGCAAGTATTTGTACATGAAGCTCTGCACACCGGAAAGCCCGTCCGACAGCTCGTTTAAATTGACATTGCTCTTGTATACCGAATTCATCCGTTCCACCATCTGGTTGATCTGGGCGTAAATGAATAAGTTGCTGGCAAACAGCGCAACCGCGGTCACAGCGATTTCCAGAAACAGTTTCCGGGTGATGGGAAGGTTATCCCATAAGTGCTTCCAATTATTTTTCATAGGCGCTCCGCTGATTATATAAGTAATCCGAGGCATTTTCCCTGGTTACGAACTGCAGGTCCACACTGTAAAAGGAATTGGTCCTCCCATCGTGTATGGACTCCGTCAGAGCCTGTACACCGTATCTTCCCATCTGACCGGTGTCAATGCAGAGGGTCATTGCCATGGTGCCCTTCATCACCGCCTCCAGGGTGGCCTTTGATTTATAGTAGCCGATGATCTGGGTCTCTCCCACGCTGTTATAATCAATGACCGCCTGGTACACGGCTTCCGTATCCACTTCATCCATGCAGACAATGATATCCGGCGGCCCCTGGGTATTCTGGAATAAGCTCCGCACGATTTCCTCCGATTCAAAGGCACGGCCGGAGGGGATTCTGATTTCTTCCGCCCTGACCCGGTCCCCGGTGTCCCCGGAGGTCACCAGCCGGTTATTGAGCTGGTTGAAGATCCGGGACTGGCTGCTGTCTGTGGAATTGTCATGCAGAAACATGAGCACCCTGGTTTCCCCCGCATCCTTTGGAAGCATTTTTAAGATCTGATTTCCATATTCCTGGCCAAGCTGATAGGAATTGATCCCCACATAGCTTTTCCGGTCCGTGGTGGGCGCATCGTTCAGTAAGGTGACCACCGGGATCCCTCTGGCCGTCGCCTCATTGATCCGGTCTTCTAAGTGGATCTCCCCGGTAAACTCCAGAAGAATTCCATCCACCCGGGCCGCTATGCTCATGTCCATGAAGTCAACGGTAGTATATTCCGACGACTGGCTTTTTCCTTTCAGCTCCACATAAGCGCCGTGTAAGGCCGCTTCCTCCCGCACGCTTTCGTATACATCATTCCAGAACTGGGAGTCCAGATTGTCGACGACCATCACATAATGGTACTGATAAACACTGGTATTTTCCGCACCCTCGATTCCGATCTTTTTCAGGACGTATCCATAAAAGGAGGAGGTTAAAAGTGTGAGGAACACAATGCCCGACATCCCTCCAAGTACCAGCAGCAGCAGGCTTTTCTTTCTGTTATCCATGGCTATCCTCTTTTTTCCGTATTGCTCTGAAATTATTATACTAAATCAGAAGAAAAAACAAAAGCAGGAGAAAATTGCGGTGGGATAGCATTTTTTTGCGGAGGGACAAAAAACAGCCCGGCCAGGAAATACTTCCTTAAAGCCGGGCTGCTTTTTCAGTTTTCCATCTGCCTGCCGGTAAAACGGTCTTTTTTCCAATATCCCCGGTTCATGGTGCATTTTAATATGAGCCACTCCGGCAGGGATGAATATCTTTTTCCCAGGAGATATCCCAGGTATTTAAAACCGCTCTTTCCGATCACTCCTGGGACCAGCCACGGTTTTCTCCGGCGGATCAGCCAGGCGCAGATATTTTTCACCAGACGGATCCCCTCGCTCTCCGAGCGGATCCCGCCGAAGACCTCCGGATGGTCGGCCTGGGACACCGCTAAGTCAAAATTCCGTTTAAACTGGGCGATGCAGCCGTAATTATGGGAATGATACACCCTGGCATCGGCGGCGTAAGCCACCGCCTGCCCCCTCTGCCGCACCGCATTTCCCGCGTAAATCATGTCTTCATTGAAAATGGTCCGGCTGATAAAGCCTCCTGCCTCTGTAAAAGCCTCTCTGTCATAGGCACAGCAGACGTTGGAGGCAAAAAAGGTCTTGATCCCAAGCTCTTCCAAATCCGCCCCGGTCTTCACCCGGCTCTGTTCCGGATAATTAAAGGCGCGGGTGTACTGCTCCGCCAGGGCGCAGTCCGGATTCGGCAGCTGCCTCCCATAGGCCATTACCACCTTTTCTCCTCCCTTTCCCCGCTGATCAAGGCCCTTAACCAGGGCTTCGATTAAATTTTTATCCGCCGGAACCGCGTCATCGGTCATGAATACCATAATATCCGTTTCCGAATAACCGGCGCCCTTATTTCTGGTACCTCCGTGATCAAATTCCTCTTTGGTCACATGGTGGACCTCCAGGTTCGGGACCCAGGCATAATCCTCGTCCTTCCAATATGACCGTTCCGTGTTCATGACAATGATCCGGCGTATGGGAAAAGACTGCTCTCCCAGGCGCTTGAACAGGCGCTTTAAAGTTTCATCCGGCCTGTATACCGGAATGATCACATCCACGGTCCGGTCTTTTTGTCTTTTTTCTTCCATCACATTTTCCTTACCCTTCCTGTCAATAGCGCAGGCATGCCGTGGAGCAGATGCGTATCAGGGCGTAGATGCTCACAAAGCATTCCAGATACCAGGCGCTTTTCCTTAAATCCAGACCGATCACCAGATGCCTGTCAAATACGGTGAGCAGCACCAGAGGCAGCAGGGGGATAAAATACCTTCCCTGAACACCGGTAATATAGGTTAAGTTCCTCGGTGTCCAGCCCAGAAGCATGGAGGCCAGAACCAGGCAGGCGCTTAAAAACACCAGTAGCAGGATCCACAGCTTCTGTCCCCCTGTGACGGGCGCGGCTTCCCCCTCTCTCCCTATAACGCTCACAAACAGCACATACCACAAGATGGCCAGACAAAACGGCGGCACCGTCAGATTGGGGTCTAAGTTGCCCAGAAATCCGCCCAGCATGGTGACCAGATAATAATCAAACTGCGTAACCAGCGTCTCATAATATACGAGAAAGATATCATAGGGCTGACGGAGCACATCCTGAAGGGTATATCCTGCGGCCTCACTCCAGCCCACATAGCTCTCCGTGGAGCCGGCCCATGCGGAAAGGACGATTCTGTTTACGAGAAACACGGCCAGAAGCACGGCCGCTATGACACTGAACACGGAGATCCAGTAACGCTTTTTCGTTTTGAATTTGGCTGCCGGGATGAGCAGGCAGATTCCGGCCACGGGCAGGTAAACGATCTTTCCCGGTTCCAGAAGGATGAGCAAAAGGGCCAGGATCACCGTATCCTTAACCGTCACTTCCTTCTTTTCGTAGGCCAGGAAAAGGCACCAGGCCAGAAACAGCATGGAAAGGCCGATAAACGCCGTATCATAGGACAGGGACGCGGCCAGGTGAAGGGTCATGGGAAGACAGGACACGGCCATGAGCATTTCCTTTTTAAACGGCATGATCCGGACGGCCAGAGCCGCCATGCCCGCAAACGCCAGAAGATTGAACAGCCTGCCCGAATAAACCAGGGGAATGTATCCCCAATGCAGCAGTCTGGCAAGGCTGATCCCTATGGCCTGGGGAAGATAGACCACAGGCGTGGTGTTGACCGGCGCCTCATACCGGACCGTCATCCCCTGGCTGTCATCCAGTGAAAACATTTCCGTCAGGACCCGGTTGTATGTGACCTGCCCCACGCTCGTATAAAGCCCGGGCGCGTCGTCACCGCTCCGCACAAGAACATCGGCCCCCCGGCCGATCCTCTCCCGTTCCTCTTCGTTTGCCCGGGAAAGAAACTCTTCATCCGCCACCGGCTGTTTTCCCATGAGCTGACTGGAAAGCCGGTAGGCGCTTACAAAATGAGCCGCTTCATCCGGCGCGGAAAAGGGAGGGAGGACCATCATGTAAAACAGGCCCAGAATGACCACGGTGAGAGGGAACAGCCAGGGATATATTTTCCCGCCGATCCACAATGCCCCTCCCAGACAGGCCAGAAATCCACATCCAAACAGGATCAGCCACCAGTAGAACCGCCGGACCGCTTCATATTCCGGAGACGGGATCCCGATGATTGTTTCCGAATAAGCCTTGATAAACAGAAAAGCGAGGACCAGGATGCTGCCCGCCGTCAGCCACAGTCCCTTTTTATTCAGAATGCGCATCACGTTTCAGATCCTCCTTCTCCCCCGCTTCTTCCCTTTCCAGAGCCAGCATCTGGATGAGCTCCGTCACTCTCCGCTCCAGCTGGGAGATTTTAATGGACTGGAAAAAGACCTTTACCAGCAGAATAAAGATCATAAAGGCGAAAATAAAATTGGCGGTGGAATAAGTCCCCACCAGCCCGGATATGAAATCCGCCGTCCGGGGAAACACGCTGAAGACCACCAGAAGCAGAGCAAACATCACCCAGAAGATGGAATCCTCTATTTTCATCTTGGAATGGCGTATCCTTCTGAGCACATAAAATGTGAGCAATATGGAAACGCATATCAGCACGCTGCGAAGTACCACCGTCATATACCCCTCTCCCTTCTCTTATCTCCGGTTTCTGATCCGGAAGCTCTGCACCAGCAAAATGGAAAACAGCATTTTTCCCATATACCGGGCTGCGTTGACAGGATTTAAGTAGCTTTCCCCCATGATCCGCTCATCCATGATGACCGGGATCTCCGCGACCCCCGCCCCCTGCCGGATCAGGTAGGAAATGGTGTCCGGTTCCGGACCGTAATTTAAGCCGTCGGCAAATTCCTTGATCATCTTTTGGCTGAACATGCGCATGCCGGAGGTTGGATCCTTCACTTTAACGCCTGTGGTCAGCCAGATGGCGCCGGTTAAAAGCCTGCTTCCCAACATCCGTAAGGTACGGGGCTTTTTCTCCGTCACGAATCTGGATCCGATCACAATATCATATCCTTCATCCATTTTTTCTTTCATGGGAAGGATGTACTCCGGCCGGTGCTGCCCGTCGCCGTCGAACTGGATGGCATACCGGTAGCCTTTGCGGTGGGCATATTTAAGCCCGGTCTGGAAGGCGCCTGCCAGCCCTAAATTTATGGGCAGGTCAATGATCTTCCAGCCATGCCTGCGGCAGATTTCCGCTGTCCGGTCGGTGGAGCCGTCGTTGATGATCACATAATCAAACATGGGATAATTTTCGATCACTTCCCCCACCACCCGCTCAATATTCAAAGCTTCGTTGTAGGCAGGTATCACTACCAGCACTTTATCCGTCATTTCCAGCTCTCCTCCTTCCCTCTTTTCTCCATGACGAAGACCCGGATGGCCTGTCCCATGAAGCACAGCATGAGAAGCAGCATTTCCAGCATGTAGGAAAAGGCGCCTCCCTGAATTCCCCACGCCTCCACGAGACGGAAGGAAAGGAAAAAGGAAAGGATGCAAACCGGCACATAACCGAAAAATATCCGTTTCTGTCTCTTCATAATGACCAGCACATAATAAAACAGATTCATGACCGCAAAAAATCCGCCTCCCAGGATGATCAGTAGAAGCCCGGTTTTATAGGGTCTTAGATCCACATTGGAAATAGCCCCCAATACAGGTACGCCCAGAACCCAGGCTCCGGCCAGAGCGGTCACCGTAAGGACCAGGATGATTCCCACCTGTTTTTTTACCTCAGACAGAAACTCCCCATAACTTCCTTCCTCCCAGTGATAGGACATATTGGTCAGAAACGGGCGGATCACAAAGTTTGCCGCCAGATTTATGACGGAAGTGGGCATAAAGACCGCCACAAAAACGGCGGAATCCGTTGAAGTCATACGGGCATCCACCGCATATTTTGACATGGCAAAAATCAGGCCATCCAAAAAAACCGATAAAAACAGCAGAAGCCCATCCTGCAATAGCCCCCAGTGCCTGCGGTCTGTCCTGGTAAAATCAATTCCGGGCACAACTTTCGCCGCCCTTTTATCAAACAGCAGGATGCCGGCTGCCTGGGAAGCTACGGCGATCACGCTGGATAATACCAGATCCCTTGTCACCGCCAGCGCTCCCAGAAAACAGCACACGGAGAGCAGGGTGCGGAAAGCCATGGCCTGTCCGGTCAGATACAGCCGCCCGTTTCTCTGGAATTCCGATTCATACACATCGGCAAAGCCGTCCAGCACCTTATAAAGCACCATAAGCAATACCACCAGCGCCTTTTCACCGGTATAGGCAGCCGCCGGTCCAAACGTATTCCAGATGATATAAAAGATCCCGAAGAGAACGGCCCCCAGACAGGTAACGGTCCGGGCCATGCGGTATTCCCCAAAGGTATAGCTCCGGTTCACATCCGTGCTCTGCAGAGGCCTCATGCCAAAATAGGCCACCAGAAACATCTGCTGCCCGAAGGTGCTGAAAGCAAAGCCAAAGATCCCTCCCTGGCCGGTCCCCACCAGATGGTTGACAAGGGCCGTAAGGACCATGCTGGAGCCGGCATAAATCAGGCTTCCGATCATGTTCCAGACCACGTTTTTTCGTTCCATTTAAATTCCTCAGTTTCCTCTTTCATGCCCACGCTGTCCGGGCATAAAGGTATGCCGTTCCCTTTATTCTACAATATCAGACTTAAAAAGTAAACTCAAAACCAACTTTCCTAAGGTTTCATGAATCCCGCGGCACGGCACAGATACAGAAAGCTTTCAAGCCGGAACAGCCAGGAAAGCCCGCCATATACCAGGACTCCCACCAGGATCTGAACCGTAAGGGTCAGAAGAGTTCCTTCTATTATATACTGTACTCCGTACACAATCACGCACATCACCGCAGACAGAAGAAGAGACGGGAACACATCCTTCCACTGCTGGGAAAAGCTGTAGTTTAACAGCTTTTTGTTGGGATAGGCATTGATAAAGGTGCAAATAAAATCAGTGACCGCCTTAAGGGCCACCATGGCGGTGATGCCGAAGGGGATGCTGATCAGAAGGGCGATGACGCTGACCCCCTTCTTCACGATTTCCAGCTTTAAAAATATTTCACTTCTGCCCATGGCATTGATGGCCTGTAAGTTGGCTACGTGAAGGGGCCAGGTGGCATATGCCACACACAGCAGCCGCAGCAGGGGGACGCAGGGTAAGTATTGGTCCGTCAGAAGCAGCCTGACCATGGGTTCCGCAACGGCGATCAGGCCCGCCATCATGGGAAATACCAGATAAGAGCTGGTGACAATGGACCGCCTCACCATGCTTTTCAGCCTTTCCCGTTCGTTCTGGCAGGCGGAGAAGGCCGGCAGCATGACCGACTGAATGGCAGCTCCCAGATTATTGGCGATCAGGGACGGAAACTGGTTTCCTCTTGAGTATTGCCCCATCATGTCAGAATTATATAGTTTACCGATCACAAGTCCGTATACATTGCTGAATACGGTGTCAATCAGGCCGGAGCAGAGGATCTTCCAACCATAGGAAAACAATTCACCGGCTTTTTTTACGGAAAACAGCAGCCTGGGACGCCACTTCACCAGAAAGGTCAGGACTACCATCAGAAAAAAGCTGTAGAAGAACTGCTGCATGACAAGCGCCCAGAGCCCCGATCCTCTGGCCGCCATGAATACGCCGATCACACCGGAGCCAAAGGCGGCGGAAAGACTTGCCAGACACATTTTCCGGAACTCCATATTTCTGGCCACCGCAGCCGACTGTACGGAGATGACGGCTCCAAAAAACAGGGTCACGGAAAGGACCCGGAGCACAGGGCAGAAAACAGGCTGTCCATAAAAACGGGCAATGGCCGGAGCTGAAAGAAACAAAACCGCATAAAGCACTGCGGCAATGGCCGCGCTCATATAAAAGGCCGAGGAATAATCCGCCTCATCCACCTCATATTTCTGGATCAGGGAAGTATTGAATCCGCTCTGGACAAACACATTTCCAATGGTAATGAATATCATGATGAGCATGACATCTCCGGATTCCGCCGGTGTCAGCATCCTGGCCAGCAGGATTGATACAAGGAACTGGATTCCCTGGGTACCCCCATTTTCCATCACTTTCCAAAACAGGCCGGAAAGTACCTTTTTTTTCATATTTTCCTGATACATACTGGCTTTTAACCTCGTTTTTCCAATTGACATTTACGCCTTATTGTACTATATTCCCCAATAAATGTAAATCATCTATAGCATTTTAGGCCTGATTGTGATAAAGTATTATGGAATATACTTTTTAATTCAATCTTTCAGGAGGTTTTTGATTATGCGAAAACTGACACGCGGCCTGGCAGCATTCTGTCTGACGGCTGCCCTTATTTCCGGACAGGCTTCCCTCGCATGGGCGGATGAAGCATACGGGCCGGGATTTAAGAACGGCGTCCCCATCAGTCAGGACAGCGGCAAGACCGGAAGCAAAGACCAGGCTGACAATCAGACCACGACCCAGGGGGGTATAACAACAGAAGATGCAGAAAGCGCTTTGGCAAGCGCTGGAATGGATATTGGAAAAGAGGCGGAAGGCGGCGGCGAGGATGGTGTGGTAGATGAAGCCACCAAAGCGGCCCAGGAAGCTTTAAAAGCAAATTTTCCCCGTCTCCAGACTACCGTTATGACAGGGGACAGCAACTGGTCCCAGCCATTTGTAAATGATGCATGGATCACAAACAACGGGGAGGGATTCCATGGTTTATCCACCTTCCTCACCAACATCGTAGGAAACGTGCTTTACCGCACCTATACCGCCAGCACCGGCTGGTCTCCATGGGCCATGAACGGACAGCAGACCACCAATTATGCCAACGACGTGAACATAGAGGCGGTCCAGATGCGGTTTTCCGGCTATGTAAACAACCAATTCGATATCTATTACACGGCGCAGCTGGAAGACGGAACCACCATGGGCTGGGCCAAAAACGGGACGACCACGGGTACCATGGGCACCGGACATTACATAACAGGGCTTCGCATGGCTTTCTACGCCAAGAATTCGTCTTTCCCGTATTCCACCGATAACCCTCTGACCGCTTACGGCACGGATGGAATGCAGCAGATCGACGGCGCCCTCCGCTATTTTAACGGAGACGGGACCCCGTTTACGGGCTGGGCCTGGTCCGGCAATGAGCGCTATTATTTCCAGGATACCTATCCGGTCACCGGCTGGCAGTATATTGACGGCTATAAGTATTACTTTGACGAAACCGGAAGAATGCTGTCCGACTTAGAGCCTGTCATCGGCGCAAAAGGACCTTTCCTCTTAAGCATCAACAAGGAAATGAACTGTCTGACCGTACTGGCCAGGGATGGGGACAACGGCTTCATCATTCCGGTAAAATCCTTCCTCACATCCACCGGACCGGACACTCCTCTGGGAACCTGGCAGACTCCGGCCAAATACCGCTGGCGTGATATGAACCACGGGATCTTCACCCAGTACGCGACCCGTATCTGGAAAGGGTTCCTGATCCATTCCGTTTTGTACAGCAGCCCCAACAGTCTGACCCTGGACCCCACTACCTACAATTACCTAAGCATCGCCCAGTCAGCCGGATGTATCCGCTTATTGTCGGGTGACGCCAAATGGGTGTATGACCACTGTACCCTTGGAACCACCGTGACTATTTACGAGTCTCTGGTTCCCGGACCGTATGAGCGGCCCGCCATAGAACAGATCATACCGGAAACCCAGACCTGGGATCCGACGGATCCGGCGATCTGACGTTAAACGCAATGCCCCGGAGGCTGATCCTCTGGGGCATTGTATTATTTGTTCTGTTTTTTTCTGATGGAATCATTTCATTTACAAGGATACAATTAAAATTCATAGTGTGACCAAAGACTGATAATTTTTATAACCCTTTCATCTTCGTAGACTTCATATACAAGGCGATGCTTGGCGTTGGTTCTTCTGGAGTAAATCCCTTGCAGATCTCCTTGAAGTTTTTCATAAGACGGAGGTGATTGATATGGATTTTTCCTCATAAGATCTATTAGTGTCTTTGCTTTATTTTCTAATTTTGCCGCTTTTAACTTAGGTATGTCATTCGTTGCTTTCTTGGTATAAACGATTGAATACATTACCATTCCACCTCGTCCTCTGTCAAACATTCATCAAGTGGTGTATTCATCCCCTCAACAATCTTTTCTTTCATGCCAGGTATTGAATTCAGATATAATGTTTCCATAAGGCCATTGTAATCTTCCTCGCTGATAATAACAGCATTTCCGTCCTTTGTGCTGATGTTGACCGGCTCATTGTATTTTATCGTCTGCTCCAGCAAACCAAAAATATTTTTTCTAAAATTTGTAATATTTGTGTTAAGCATTTCTTCCACCCCCTCTTCACGTACATTATAGCGTACATATTATGTTTTGTCAAGATGAGTACACTATAATGTACATTTTCATTTAAGAGGTAAATAATGCATTCATTGGTCCGTCGGGAAGCAGGTATACTGTTATTTCACCCACCTATACAGTCTTCTATCCGATGGACCCGATCTGCCACGGCGAGTATTCATTTCTGCCAACGCCGTTTAACTCCGCCTTTGTTTTTTCTCCTGACGCCACTCTTATCAGTTTTTCAAAGATGAGATTCCCCATTTCCTCCACACTTATCTCACCATTTAAAACACCGCCGCAATTCATGTCCAGATCCGACAGCATCTGGCCATATATGGAGTCGGAAGCGGCCATCTTCATCACCGGCGAAGGGTATGCCCCGAAGCAGGAGCCGTTTCCGGTGGTATAGGCAATCAGGGTGGCACCTCCCGCGATCTGCCCGGTCACGGCAACCGCATCGTACCCCGGAGTATCCATAAAGACCAGCCCTTTTTCCCTGACCCTCTGGGCATACTGGTATACCTCCATGAGTGGGGATGAACCGGATTTTTTTATGCCTATCCCCTTATAAGCCTGCTCCGCTATATAGCTGTTCACATCCCAGTATTCCTTGGGAAGGCTTTTATCATATACCAGAAGCTCTTTCAGCTGTATGGCTCGGATCCACCAGTTTAAACGGTTCAGCAGCTTTTCCCTGACCCCGTCATTGACCGCCCGCTTCAGCAGCTCGTCCTGCACGCCGTACAATTCCATTGTTTCACTGAGTATGACGGTGGCTCCGTTTCGCACCAGTAAGTCGGAAGCAACGCCCAGGGCAGGATTTGCGGACAGCCCCAGCGAGGGATTGGTCCCCCCGCATTTTAAGCCCACGGTCAGGTGTCTGGCGGAAACAGCGGTTCTTTTGATGGCGTTTGCCTTCTGCAGCATGCTGTAGACGATATCGATGCCCTTTTCCACGCTTTTCCTGCTGCCGCCCTCGTTGCAGACGATCAGTTTTTTCAGAAAAGGGCCCTCCTCCAGCTTCTCCGCTTCAAAAAAACCTTCCGCGCTGTTTCCTTTTGAATGAAGGGATACGACCAGCATCCCTCCCATGTTGGGGTTGTCGATAAATCCTCTCATGGTTCTCCGCAGCAGATCCAGAATCTGTCCCTTCATATCCAATGCGCCGCCAAGTGTCGTTATATAAGGAATTACACCGTCAATGTTCTTGTAACCGGCCAGGCGTTCGGATGTGAAATAGTCCGCAATCTGCCTGGCAACGGTTGCAGATTCATTTTCTGTTGCAATGACACCAATATAATTCCTTGTACCAACTCTGTTATTGTTTCTTATTATTCCCTGAAAGGAAACCTTATTATTTTGTTGGCTCTCCATAACGACACCTCCGCAGAATAAATGATATAACTATACTATATTCTGCAATAAAAATCCATAAATTTCCACCTTTATTTTATTTAAGTTCCGAAACGGCACAGTGGATCAGAGCCTTCATGTAACCGGTGGAATAGGCAAAGGCGGAATCCTTTCCTCCGCAGGTCTCCACGAACTCGGGAACGTGGTCACAGTGCATTGCCCCGTCATAGCCGCAGGCCACGAACTGCTTCATGATCCGGTACATATCCATATAGCCGTCTTCCAGCAGGGTTTCTTCAAAATCCGGAAGAGGGCTGCTCACATTCCGGAAATGGACGATAAATACCTTTTTGTTCTCAACGAAATATTTAATGTCTTCCAGGATATTGCCGAATTTTTCTCCGCCTTCCAGCCAGCAGCCCACACAGAATTTCATTCCCAGATAGGGATTGTTGTCCACCATTTCAAATGCTCTCTTGTAATCCTCCGCCGAATGGATCAGATTGTACACGCCTTCCAGGGAAGGCACCGGCGGATCATTGGGATGGAGCGCAAGGCGGATATCCGCTTCCTCACATACGGGAAGGACCCGGTCCATGAAATACTTGAAGTTATTCCACATCTCCTCCTTTTGGTATTCCCGGTCAAAGTACAGAGGATGGCTGTTTAACTCTTCCATATCCACCAGTCTTCCCACCGCGCCTCTGGTGTATTTTCCCACTCCGAATCCGGTGGTCGACACCCGGCCCTGATCCCAGGTCACATACCCCACCCGGATGCCGGCCTTTCCCAGAGCCCGGTGAAAGGCATTGTACTTATCGATCCATTCATCCCGGTCCGGCAGACCCAGATGAATGGAAGGGTGCTTATACATATTGGCATTTCCGGCGTCATTTACCTTTAAACCGTGTTTGGCGCAGCGCTCCACAAACCTCATGACGGAGTCATAATTGCTGTGCTCATCCTTAAACATGACAAACACATTTTCAAGACCCATCTGCTTTGCAAAAAGAAGCTGGTCATCCGTATAATCAGAAACAATGGGGATCTGCACTTTAATTTTACTGTTAATCATTTTAGCCTCCTGATCTGCACATTCTCTATTCATATAAGAAGCAGGCCACTTCATGTCCCATTCCGGCTTCTTTTAATTTCGGTATTTCATTCCTGCACCGTTCCGTGGCTTCATTGCATCGGTCATGGAACGGACAGCCCTTGGGGCGGTTTACAATGCTGGGCACCTCTCCCTGTATGGGCACCCTGTCTCTTCCGGCTTCCACCACGGGATCTGCCACGGGAACCGCCGACAACAGCGCTTTTGTATAGGGATGGAGAGCGTTTTCATACAATTCCCCGCATTCCGCAATTTCCACGACCCGTCCCAGATACATGACCAGGATCCGGTCACTGATGTGCTTGACCACCGCCAGGTCATGGGCGATGAACAGGTAGCTGACCCCCAGCCTGGCCTGGAGTTCCTCCAGCAGATTGATGATCTGGGCCTGGATGGAAACATCCAGAGCCGATATGGGCTCATCACAGATGATCAGATCCGGTTCCGAGGATAAGGCTCTGGCAATTCCGATCCTCTGCCTCTGTCCTCCGGAAAACTCGTGGGGCACCCTGTCCTTTAAGGCCGGATCCAGACCCACGATCCGGAAAAGCTCATCTACCCGCTCCTCATACCGCTTCTGATCCTTATATTTTTTCGAAAGCTTTAAGGCTTCCCCCACAATGGACCCTGCTGTCTGCCTGGGATCCAGGGAGGAAAAGGGATCCTGGAATATCATGGCGATCCTCGGGCGGTAAGGTTTCAGCTGCTTGTCATTCAAGGGCACAATATCGGTCCCGTCAAAAAGGATCTCCCCCTCTTCCGGTTTGTAGACTCTCATGATGCACCTGGCCATGGTGGTTTTTCCGCATCCCGACTCCCCTACAATGCCCAGGGTCTCTCCTTTTCTCACATGGAAGGTGATTTCCTCGATCGCCTTCACTTCCCCCACCTTTTTTCTCATCATTCCCTTATAAATAGGAAAATACTTTCTCACACCTCGTACTTCCAGACAGCGCCCCTCGCTGATTCTGCGGACAGGCGCCGCCTTCTGGGGCTTATTCCGGATCTCCGCCTCTTTTTCCTCCAGTTCCTCTCCCGTCAGACAGCAGGCGGTCCAGTGCCCTTTCTGTATTTCCTTCAGCCCCGGCTTTTTCCCTTCCCTGCATTTCTCCATGTGATACTCGCAGCGGTCATAAAACGGACAGTAATCCGGCCGCAGGGCGGGGTTGGGCGGCAGCCCGTCAATGGGGATCAGAACTCTCTCCTTGGGGTCATCCAGTCTGGGAATGGCCCGCAGCAGGCTTCTGGTATAAGGGTGCTGGGGCTTTTTAAATATGCTTATGGTATCTGATGTTTCCATAACGTTACCGGAATACATCACATAGATCCGTTCCGAAAATCTCGCCACGATTCCCAGGTTATGGGTGACGATGATGACTGCGGTATTGGTTTCCTTTGCGATCTCACGGATCATCTCCAGAAGCTGGGCCTGAGTGGTCACATCAAGGGCCGTGGTGGCTTCATCCGCGATCAGGATGTCCGGTTTGGAGGACATGGCCATGGCGATCATGATCCTCTGTCTCATACCTCCGGAAAACTGCTGGGGATAGTACCCGAACCGCTGATCCGCATCAGGGATCTTGACCATTTTAAGCATTTCAATGGTCCGTTTTCTGGCTTCCTCTTTATCCAGATTCAGATGGAGCATGATATTCTCCTGGATCTGATATCCGATGGTCAGGACCGGGTTTAAAGAAGTCATGGGCTCCTGAAAGATCATGCTGATCCGGCCGCCCCTTACGTCCCTCATCTGGGTACTGCCGGCCTCATAGTCCAGCAGATTTTTCTCCACCCCTTCCAGCAGGGCCTCCCCGCCTTCAATCCGTCCGGGCGCTCCGATCAGCTGGAGCACGCTCATCATGGTCACGGATTTACCGCTTCCCGATTCGCCTACGATCCCTATGATCTCGCCCCGGTCCAGATAAAGTGATACGCCGTCAACCGCCCGCACCTTGGAACCGTCGGTCAAAAAACAAGTCTGTATATTCTTTACTTCCAATAGATGGCTCATCTGTTCCATACCCCCTGTCAGATTTCTCCTCTGAGTCTTGGATCCAATGCATCCCGTACACCATCACCAAGTGTGTTTAAAAATATTACCAATAAGGCGATGCAGATACCGGGAGCTATGGAAAACGTCGGGTTCTGCAGAAGGAAATTCCTTCCGTCACTGACAATGCTGCCCCAGGATGCGGTGGGCTGGCTGATGCCAAGTCCAAGGAAGCTCAGACCCGCCTCCGCAAGAATGGTCTGCCCCACCTGCTGCGTCATCGTGACGATGATCGGTGAAATACTGTTTGGCAGCACATGCCGGAACATTAAGGAAAAGTTTCCATTGCCCTGCAGCTTCCCTGCCATGATATAATCCGTTTCTTTAATGGAGAGGACCTGTCCTCTCATCATACGGATGTAAATTGCCATATTGGAGATCCCCAGAACCATGGATAAATTAATGACCCCTCCCCCAAGCACCGCGCAGAGGGCCATGGCAAAAACGATCTGGGGAATGGACCGGATGGCCTCGCTCACACGGTTAATAACATCATCCACCACTCCGCCGAAAAATCCCGCCATCATTCCAAAAAAGGTTCCGATGGCACAGGCGATCATGACCGCCAGAACCCCCACCACCAGGGAAATACGGGTCCCATAAAGCACCCGGCTGAGCACATCCCGGCCGGAATTGTCCGTGCCCAGCAGATATTCCGCACACGGTTTTTTCAGGCTGTCCATTAAATTGGTCCGGTTCGGATCATGGGGCGCCAGCCAGGGAGCGAATATGGCAATGAAAATGAATATCAAAACGCCTGCAAAGCTGACCAGCACGATCTTTCTTCCAAACAGCACCTTTACAAATTTTTTCCATTGATTGCTTTTGGGACTCACGGTCAACTGCCTGTCTGTTACTGCTGCTGAATTACTTTCCATCCTGACACCTCCTTCTAATCCAGACGGATTCTTGGATCCACGATTGCATACACAATATCGGTTATGACATTAACTACGCTTGATACAAAGGCGATCATCAAAACACAGGCCTGAATCAACGGAATATCCTGAGCCTGTATGGATGTTACAAACAATGTGCCCACGCCCGGTATGTTGAAAACGGATTCCACGAACATGGAACCTCCGATCAGCATGCCGAGCCTTAAGCCCATAAGCGTTATTACGGGAATCATTGCGTTTTTCAGCGCATGGACATAGATCACCTTCCGTTCCGACAATCCCTTGGACCTGGCGGTCCGCACATAATCCTGGCGTATGACCTCCAGCATGCTGGACCTGGTCTGCCTGGTAATGGAGGCGATGCCTCCCAGGGTAAGGCATGTCAAAGGCAATATGGTCTGCCGGATGCTTTTTGTAAAATCCACAAGCGGCGACGTAAACCCAAAGGATGGCAGCCAGCCCAGCTTCATGGAAAATATGTATAAAAATAAAACACTCAGCCAGAACTGCGGAAGGCAGCAGGTCACATTCGCCGCCATGGTAACCACCGTATCTATCTTTCTGCCCCGGTACACCGCGCTCAGTATTCCGGTGATGATCCCAAGCGGGATACTGATAAAAAATGACAGCAATGAAAAATATAAGGTTACCGGTACATGTTCGGCCAGAACGTCGGTCACAGACTTATGATAACTGGCTGAAGTTCCGAAATTTAAGCGGACCGCATCCCACAGCCACAGAAAATACCGGACAATGACCGGCTTGTCCAGATTCAGAGCCTCGTACCAGCGCTTATATGTCTCTTCGGAAATCTCTCCGCCAAGCATTGCGTATACCGGATCTCCCGGCAGCATTGAGATCAGCATGAAAACGATAAACGACAGAATGATCAGCACGATCACTGTCTGGCCCAGCCTTTTCAGTATAAATCTGCCCATTGTATTTCCCCCTTTCCAAATCACATAAATAATTATTTAACCCGTTTCAGACACGCCCTAGTAGAAATTATATAAAATTTTCCGCTCCTGTGCATTATGCTGGTAATACACAAAGTTTCAGAATTATTGTTTTCCGGAAACAGCTGTCCGTCATTTTGACAGATAGCTGTCAATGGCCAGAAGAAGGATGGCATCCTTGGAGTTGCTTAAGGGCTGGAGCCCCAGCACCTCTTTGAATTTTTTGGTGCGCGCCAGAACCGTGTTCTTATGTACATAAAGCTCCTTCGCCGCTTCGGCAGGACTCATGTTGGTGGAAGCCAGGGCTGCTGCCGTGGTGTGAAACAGCTCCTTATCCAGATAATTGTCAATGACATTCCGGTAGCTTTCAAAGAGGGGGCTTAAAAGGTCCGGACTGATGCAGCCGGTCATGTACTCAATCAGATAATCATTGATAAAATAAAGGGTCTCCATTCTGAAATGGACATAATCCTCCAGCCATTTTAAGCAGCTGTAGGAATTCCTGTAGTGGATCAGGGAATCCGTGGGTATGGTATAATACAGCTTGAGCTTGACGGAATCCTCAAAAAAACGCTTTTCCGCCAGCAGGCTCATAAAATACTCGCTCAGCTCCGCCATGCTGTCCTTAAAAAATGCCGGTTCAAATTTCCGGTACGCCCTGATCAGCACCAGATGCTGTCCGTCGATGGGGAGCAGAATGTCCTGAGGCTGTTTTTTCGTGGAGCCGTAGCTCTGGTATAAATACTGGATCGCTTCCTTTGCGTTGTCGCCTGTGGAATGGACCATGACAGCCGCACGGTGCACATTGTCCCGGATCCCCACTTCCGTGGCCAGCTGGAAGATACGGGAGGGATTGATGGGCTGCTCAAACAGCAGGGCATCCCGCAGCCTGCTGATATTCTGGGACTCGATCAAATCCGCCTGATTGGTCTGGTTGTTGAAAAAGAAGGATTCAATGGTCAGCTTGGCCATTTTGGCTATGGGCATGATGTCCTCGCTGTTTCCCGAGACGCCCACTGCCCCGATGGGTTCCATCCGGTGCATAAGAAGAAGGTTTACGCCTTCCGTAACTTCCATGAGGTCATCCGTAGCCCTGTCAATAATCTTTACAAAGTTCTTATTCTTGATGAGCTCATACGCGACCAGATGAAAATCACCGACACGGGAAGGGGTTCCGCTGGCAATAATAATTCCCTTCTCATTCATGATATTGATGTTCATTCCCAGCTGCCGATGAATTTTTGCCACATAATCCCGGGCAAGTTCCACATTTATCATTTGAAAACCTCCTGTCTGATACTGTTCTTGGCCATTTTCGCTCTATCATAACACAGTTTATCATTTATCAAAAGAATTAATTGTTAAATAACACAAAAGGAGAAATAGCAGGACCGCCTGTCTCAGCACATCCCACAACCCGCCGGAAGATGTGTTATTGAAACAATGAAATTCAGTATTATTGTATTGTTGATATAATGCAAATCCCCCATATTTCGGGTAAATTAGGGTTACAATATTTAATTCTGTTCTGCATACTGAACTTTTTGTAGAACCAATGCATGTAAGGAGGAAATAAAATGAAAAAAGCTTTAGCATTTCCACTGATCACTCTGCTGCTGTTCGGCAGCCTGACCGGCTGCGGTAGCCGGGATTCCGCTCCCACGGATACCAGCGCAGGCTCCGGGGCCGGCACCGGGGCGGAAACCACCGCAGCGGCGAAAGCAGCCGATGTCTCAGAGGGAGACAAGTATGGAGGAAGTGTGACGATCTGTTATCCGGATGCGCCCACCACCTTTTTCCTTCCGTTTTCCGCTTCCACCGGAGACCGGGCATCTGCCGCGCCTGCCATCGAATCGCTGGGACGGGTGGATGAGGAAGGCAACACTTCCAGCTGGCTGGCCGAATCCATACAGTCCGATCCGGATGCCTTAACCTGTACCGTAACCTTAAAAAAGGATATTAAGTTCAGCGACGGAACGGATTTCAACGCCCAGGCCCTGATCTGGAATTTTGATAAAATGACAGAAGGAGGCAAGGCATCCGAGCTTGGCAATCCGGTCTCCTATGAGGCGACGGACGATTATACGGTAGTGCTCACCTATGATTCCTGGCAGAACAACTGGGATACGGTCCTGGGTGAAGTATTTGTGTACTGCCCATCTGCGTTTGAAGAAAACGGGGAAGACTGGGCTGCCATCAACCCGGTGGGAACGGGCCCCTATGTCATATCGGAATATGTAAAAGGCTCCTATGTGAAATATGTGAAAAATGAGAACTATTGGATAGAAGGCCAGCCTTACCTGGATGAGCTGACCATCTCCTTTATTTCAGACTCAACGGCTCAGCTGTCAGCGTTCATGAACGGGGAGATCGATCTTCTCGCTACAAATGATTCAACGGTTATTACACAGCTGGACGGGAAATATACGAACATCGCACAGGATGCCCCGGATCTGGGACAGATCAAATATGTCATGTTCTGCAGCGGCGACGAATCCTCTCCGTTCTATGATATCAATGTCCGTCTTGCAGTCATGCATGCCATTGACTGGGAAGGCTATGCCTACTCTCTCACCGGAGGAAGAGGTTCTGCGGTAACACAGTTCGGCGTTCCCGGCGCCTGGTCTTATGACGAGGATTGTGACTTTGTGGAATATGATACGGACCTGGCAAAGAAAATGCTGGCTGAGGCCGGTTATCCGGACGGCTTTAAAACCACCATTACCACCATCGCCAGCAACAATAACATCGCGGTCCTCCTTCAGGCTTCCCTGGCTGAAATCGGGATCACCGCGGAAATCAAAACAGTGGAATCCGCCGATTTTAACTCCCAGAAGGCGGAGGGGATTTATGACGGCGGTCTGATCACAGGAGCCGGCGCATCAAAAATGGATTTCACAAACAACTACATAAGGCTTTATTCCTCCAAAGGCGTCAATTATTTAAAGATGATGGCCCATCCCAAGGATTATGAAGACGCTCTGTTCGGAGCTCTGGCTGCAACCACCCTGGATGAGAAAAAGGTATTGTTAAAAGAAGCTTCCGTATCCCTTGTTAACAAAAACGCTTTATTATTCCCCGTGGCTGCCGTATTCCCCGCATGCTATGTGCAGGATGGAATCAAAGACTCCGGCTTTTACCAGATCGTCAGTGTCCAGTGGACTCCGGAATCCTTATACGTTGCAAAATAAAAGCAGGACGAAAAAAATGAGCCTTGAATGGTTGAAACCAATTTAAAGCTCATTTTTTACGTCATCTCCTGTCAGGAAAGCTTCCCGGCCTGATCCTCCCGTCCGAGAAACGCCCTTCTAAGCGCCTCATAAACGCCCGGCGCCCGGTACTGGACCTGGATGAAGAACCGGGTTCTCACCGTCAGCTCCTTATAATATTTATGAAACTCCGGGTTTAAGATCTCCCCGAACTGCCTGGTATTTACCATGGTCTGATAGTAGGTCCGTCTCTCCGCGCTCTTTGCCGCTTCCCGGAACCGTCCCCCCGTGGCGGCGTCAAATTCCTCATACACCGTTTTCATCCGCTCATAGTAAGCCTGCTGCTTCCCGGCATAATTTCCGTTCTTCCCTTCGCTGGTCCAGGAACCGGCAACTCCCACCCGGTAGGCGCTCATAGGCTCATCCATGTAATAACCGTACCCTTCGGCCGCAGCCATCATCTGCAGAGGCGTATCTCCCACCGGACAATCCACATAATAATCCGGAAGTTCCTTTACCAGACGGGAGGGAAATGCCATGGACGACATGGCGTAGCCGGAGGGCTTATCAATGATCTCCTCCGGGGAAAGGGTCCGGTCCCCGCGGTAGGGGCGCATCTGACGCTCCGTCAGAGCCTTTCCTGCCAGCTCGATCCTGGCACTGTGGATGCAGAGGGTGCAGTCCGGATGGTTTTCCATATAATCCACCTGCCGCTGCAGCTTATGGGGCGAAACCCAGTAATCATCCCCGTCGCACATGAAAATATACTTCCCCCTGGCCCGGGGGAAATTAAAGGCACCGCTGATGTTGTCAATTCCCCGGGAATACTGGTTTTCCGTCTGGATCAGAGGCCTGACCCTGTCAGGATACTTTTCCTCATATTCCCTTAAAATATCCCCGGTCCCGTCGTCAGACGCGTCATCATGGACCAGGATCTCGTATTCAAAGCCGGTTTCCTGCATGAGAAAGCTGTCTAAGGCCTGCCTGATATAAGATGCATGGTTGAACGTAACACAGCTTACGCTGGCCATGATTTTTGATTCAGAACTGTTCATCCTTTCCGCCTTTCTTCCCATTGATCTTTGTTATATACTCCTCATATTTTCTGGCAATATACATTTCGGTAATTTCTCCCTGAGGGTCCAGTTCCCCGGCCGTAAAGCATCTTAAATGGTTGGTGACACAGTCGTATCCTGCCATACAGGAAAATTCCACGCCTCCGGAAAAACGGGGATTGCATTCCAGCATGTGAAACCTGCCGTCTCCCGTCTCGATAAATTCAAAATTCACACATCCATTGATCTGAAGGACCTGGGCGATCTCCCTGCACAGGTCTTCCAGCAGTGCGTCGGAAAACACCAGAACCGAGGTTCCCGCGCCGTTTGGCGTCCGTAAAAGCTCTTTCCGGCAAATGACCGCTATTTCTCCGGATTCCGCCTTTCTTACAATATCCGCAGTTATAATGCTGCCTTCATAAAACGGCTGCACCAGCAGATCCTTTTCCCTGCAGCAGCTTAAAAAGCTTTTCATTTCCCCGGCTGACCGGATATAACGAAGCCCCTGGCTGCTTCTCCCGTTAAAAGGTTTAATGACTGCCGGATAGGTCAGTGTATCGGGATCCACATCCCACAAGTCCATGGTGGGGATAGGATTTCCGATTCCTTTCTTCATTAAAAAGCGGTAAAGCTTCCTCTTATCCCTGCACAGGCTTAAGGTTTCCTCCTGGGGCAGGCATAAAATAACTCCTGACTCTGAAAGCTCCCCGCGATGCCGGTTGAGCACATCCGCCTCCACATCCGTCAGGACAATGAGCGCATCCGCCCCTTCTTCCCTGCAGATCTTAAGCAGGCAATCCGTATACCGCTGTTCTTCAAAAGCAGGAGGCACCTGATAAAAAGAATCCACGCTGCCGGAATCAGCGATCCACTCTCCCGGATAAATATCGCACCCAATCACCCGGATCCCGTTCTTTTTTAAATTTTTTATTACGATATCTGCTGAAAATGACCCGATTGCGGTCACCAGTGCTGCATTCATGATCTGCCTCCCCATGCTTCCATTTTCTTTCGCTTTTCCTTCCGGATGCCATTCCTTCTCATTTTCCGCTGATGATAATATCACAGATGCGGTCAACTTCCTCAAGAGAAAGCTCAGCGTAAAGAGGCAGGGTCAGCACGCTGTCCGCCGCCTTCCTGGCCGCGGGGAGCTCCGCTTCACGAAACCGGTCCCGATAGCAGTCAAAATCCGTGATCAGGGGATAAAAATACTTTCTGGCAAAAATATGATGAGTGGCCAGCAGCTCATATACTTCATTTCTGGTCAATGAAAAACCGTCAAATACCACAGGAAAATAAGCATAATTCTGACGGATCTCTTCTCTGGGAGGCGTCAGGCGGATTCCGGGGATACCGGATAATCGCTCCCGGTAACGCTCCGCAGCCTGTCTGCGCTTTTCGATGTTGGCATTTACATGGCGGAGATTGCATATCCCCATGGCCGCCTGAAACTCATTCATCTTGGCATTTCCGCCCACGTACTCCACGGACTCCTTGCCGGTGATTCCGAAGTTTTTCAGATAATTGAGCAGGATTTCCAGGGAAGTATCCTGAAAGGCCACCGCGCCTCCTTCAATGGTATTGAAGACTTTTGTGGCATGGAAGCTGAACATGGAAGCGTCTCCGAAGGTGCCGATCCCCCTTCCGTCCACCTCCACCCCAAAGGCATGGGCGGCATCATAGATCACCTTCAGGTTATGCTTTCCGGCAATTTCTTCGATCTTATCCACCTGGCAGACGTTGCCGTAAACATGGACCGGTAAAATGGCGGAGGTTTTTGGAGTGATCAGCCCTTCGATCTTATCCGCGTCTATGGTAAAATCATCCGCGCGGATATCACAGAATACGGGAGTTAAGTTATTTCTTACAATGGCATGTGCGGTGGAAGCGAAGGAAAACGGCGTGGTGATCACCTCTCCCGACAGGTCCATGGCCTGCAGCGCCATTTCAAGAGCCATGTGGCCGTTCACAAACAGCAAAAGATCGGAAACCTTCAGAAAGTCCTTCAGCTGTTCCCTCAGTCTGTCGTGAAATTCACCCATATTGGTCATCCAGGCGGTCTCCCAGATCGGCTTGATCTCCTCTATAAATTCTTCATAAGAAGGCATGGAAGCCCTCGTTACTAATATTTCCTTCTCTTCCGGTAACATAATACCATTATCCTCCGATTTCCTCTTTATTGCCCACGTTTTTTGGGCATAAAGGTATGCCTGTAAGGTGCTTCCTCTTTATTGCCCATGCTTTCCGGGCATAAAGGTATACCTGTAAGGTGCTTCCTCTTTATTGCCCGCGCTATAAGACGCCGCCCTCGGGTCAGATGGAAAACATCTGTCCCAGGGTCCTCACAGGGGTGCTTTTCCACAATTTATATTTCCAGATAATATAAATCTTTTCCAGCCGGTTTTTCTCCTGAAGTCCCATAAAATGCTCCAATGTTTCTCTCTGCTCTGTGGTCAGCTCATTCCCATAATATTTGCAAAACAGCCAGGCCTGACGGAACATTTTTTCGTAATTTTCCCGCACTTCCTTCCGGCTGCTCCGTCTCCTCACAAACTGTTTAAACCCGCTTTCGGAACCCATCTGATTTCCTCCATGCTGCCGGTAAAGGAGCAGAGGCCGGTCAATATAAGAGATTTTACCGAAGCAGCTTGCCAGAAGCCCAAGCCACCAGTCGTGCATGACGCATTCCCGGGGGGTGTGGGTCAAATACCGGCAAAAGGCTTTATTGATCATGACCGTATTTCCGGTGATGTTGTTTTCAACCAGATAATGGCTGAACCGGTTGTCATGAACCGCGATCTTCTGGTATTCTGCCATGGATTTGTGGATGATGCGGCCATCCCTGTCCGTGACCGACAGGTCGCTGTGGACCAGCAGGGGCATGTCCTTTCCCCACTCTCTTTCCAGGCTTCTCATCTCTCTTAAGGTGACTTCCGCCTTATCCGGAAGCCATACGTCATCCTGGTCGCAAAGCATGACATACTCATCGGACACCGCCGACAGCAGGCGGAAAAAATTGTTCTGGGCGCTGCCTGACCGTTCCTCATTTACAAGACTCCTTATCCGGCCCGGATACCGTTCCTCATATTCCCGGATGACAGCCGGGGTCCCGTCCGTGGAAAGATCATCCGAAATCACCACGGTCAGATCCTCAAAGGTCTGGCTTAAAACGGAATCCAGCTGATCCCGTATGAATTTTTCTCCGTTAAAGGATGCCAGAAGCACCGACACCATAGGCCATTCCTCCTTCCCTTCCAGGCTTAGGACCGGCCTACCAGGACAGTCCCGCGATCTCAGTCAAAAACCAGATCTCGGCCATGAGAACTCCCAGGAATACCCTTACCAGGCATTCCTGGAACCGGTTGATCCCAAGATAATTCTTATAATAATGAAGCTTGCTTTTATGAAGAAGCGCCTGTTTCTTTAAAATGGACTTCACGTTCTTATCGACGGTCACAGAATGGAGATGCACATAAGACCGGTTTAACAAAAGCACCGTCCGGTATCCCTTCTCCCTCAGCTTAAATCCCAGTATCTTCTCTTCATAATAAAGAAAGACCTCTTCATCATAAAGGCCGCATTCCATAAGAGCATGTAAGTCTGCCATGAGCAGGGACCCGGCAACGGCATCCACATAAGCGCAGCGTTCCCCGCCCCTTTTTGCGTTTTTAAGATCTGCCTTTAATTCCGGCCTGTCATTCAGACGGCGTTTTAAGAGCCGTCTGGTAATTAAGCCGGTATCAAGAAGATCAAAAAGCAGGCCGTTAAGCCGCCAGCTGGACAAGGTTATGGCCCCGGTTCCGTCTGTGGCAACTGCCGCCGCCACGGCCAGCCGGTCTGTCTTTGAAAAAGAAGTCTTCAAGGCCCTTATGCATTCCTCGGATACTTTTACATCGGGATTGGCGATCAAAACATGAGTGGCATGCAGGTTCTGCCGGGCGTACCGGATGCCCAGATTATTGCCGTAACCGTATCCCCCGTTCTTTTCCGAGAGGATAACATGGACCTTGCCTCCGGCAAGAGCCGTAAGCTTCCCGGCGGAGTCATCGGTGGAATGGTTGTCCACAACAACGATGGAGTCCAGCACCTCATAATCCCGTATGGATCTCACCAGACTTATGGTGGTCCCGGCATCGTTATAATTGAGAATGATACAGCTAATGTTCATACCCGCTCCTTTTTAAGAACCTTTTCTGGAATTGATCACCTGCATCCCAAACCGGCGGCTCACAAAATCCCGGAAAGCCGGGCACAGAAAGGTGGCGTAATCCATCAGATGATAGACCGTCATGTAAAGACGGGTCCCCTTTTCCTTGGGCGTTCCGGCCCATGGAGTGAGGGAAAGATAGTGCTCGTAAGCCTTTCGGTAATGGTTTCTGTTCCCTTCCTTCCAGGGCCTTTCATCCCCCATAAAATGCAGGATGGCAGGATGCTTTTTAGCTTCCTTAAAGCTCTGCATCGTGAGCTTTCCGTAAACAGGAGAAAGCCTGACCAGATGGCTGTACCGGAAATAGCGGTAATTGGTAAAAAAATTATATCGGGGCGGCAATGGCTTTATCCTGCCCTTTAAGGCTCCGTTAATGGTATCCTGATCCCCTGCAAAGAGTTTCCCGCCCATGGAGCGGTAAAAATCCAGAAGCTTCTTCTGGGCATTCTCTTCCCTCCAGCGTTTCATATCGATCAGCAGGACGCCGGAATTAAAGTAAGGCGCCTGGGGCAGAAGGCCGATCTCTTCCTTCACAGCCGGATATATGGTGGGCTCCATCACCGCCCCCAGCAAAAAGGTTCCAAGCTCTGTTTCCCACAGTTTTTTCAGGGAGGAACACACCACAGTGTCGCAGTCCAGATACAAAATCCGGTCCGTTTCCTCCGGAAGGACCTCACCAATGAACAGCCGGGCCATGATGCTTAAATCAAAGCCCCCCGTATCCACTTCATAAGCAAAGCGTTCTTTTAAGTCTCCCAGCTCCACCACCGTCAGCTCCCGGCCGAATCCCCCTGCCACATCCGCAAGCCTCTCTCTGCTCTGACCGGACAGCCCCATGGACAAAACATGGACATGGATATCCCGTGCCTCCCGGTTATGATCCAAAAGGGAATAAAGGGAAACAGCCAGATGTCTGGCGTAATTGTCGTTGGAAGCGTATACAACGTTCATAGATTCCTCCAGTTCCGTACCTTTCAGGGCCGGCATAAACCGGCCCCGGTTCCGTTGTATTGTACTATATCCCACAGGAAAAGTAAACAGCTTAAGTCTCAGAGCCCTGTCTGTCCCAATTCCTCCTGGGCCATTGCCATGGCTGATTCGATTACCTTGTCCATGTCATAATACTTATATTCGCCTAATCTACCCCCGAAAACCACGTGCTCCTCCTCTTTTGCCAAAGCGGCATACTTCCGGAACAGCTCCTGATTCTTATCATCGTTTACCGGATAATAAGGTTCCATGCCTTCGCTCCAGTCCACAGGGTACTCTCTGGTTATGACGGATTTTGGCTGGGTGCCGAATTCAAAATGCTTATGCTCAATGATCCTGGTGTAAGGCGTCTCCCTGTCCGTATAATTCACAACCGCCACACCCTGGTAGTTATCCGTATCCACCACCTCATTTTCAAATTTCAGGCTGCGGTACTCCAGCTTGCCGAACCGGTATCCGTAATAGCTGTCTATGGTGCCCGTATATATCGCCGTTTCACCCAAACCGTCATAATATTCCCTGTTTTCCAGATAATCCACACCTGTTTCCACATCGCAGCCCTCAAACAGCTTTTCAATGATCACATTGTATCCGCCGATAGGTATTCCCTGATATAAATCATTGAAATAATTGTTATCATAGGTAAACCGCACGGGAAGACGCTTGATAATAAATGCAGGAAGCTCCCTGCAGTCTCTCCCCCACTGTTTTTCCGTATAACCCTTTACCAGCTTTTCGTAGATATCGGTACCCACCAGGCGGATGGCCTGTTCCTCCAGATTTTCCGGTTCTCCCGTAACGGAGGCCTTCTGTTCCTGGATTTTGGCCTTTGCTTCCGCCGGGGTGGACACTCCCCACATCTTGCTGAAGGTATTCATATTAAAGGGCATGTTATACATCTCACCCTTAAAGTTGGCTACCGGACTGTTGGTATAGCGGTTGAATTCCGCCAGCCCGTTCACAAACTGCCATACCTTCCGGTTGCTGGTATGAAAAATATGGGCCCCATAGCAGTGCACATGAATCCCTTCCAGCTCTTCACAGTAAATGTTTCCTCCCATATGATCCCTTTTCTCCACCACAAGGCACTTTTTGCCCCTTTGTCCGGCCAAATAGGCGAAAACACCGGAATAAAGGCCGCCGCCGACCAGCACATAATCATATTTCTTCATAATTTTCCGTTCTCCTGTCCTCGTTATAAACTGCCTCCATTATACTAAAGTCACGGAGAAAAGTAAATTCCTCCGGCAGATTCCGGCTGTTTTTACTTCTTTCCCACGTTAAAAAGGGAATTTGGTGATCGCATCAGTTCTGATTTCACTGGTACGATCACCAAATTCCCTTAATAACCAAAATGGAGGCCTTGTTTCAATGCCTTATGGATGCTTTGCCATTTTTTTCCTTATCTTTGGTCCGGCGATCTGCACCATAATGACCAGAATCAGAATTATCCCCTTTATGGCGTCATTGATCAGGGAATCCATCTTCAGTGCAACAATGATCTTATCGATGATGGTATAGGACATTGCGCCGAACAGCACTCCCAGACACCTTCCCTTCCCGCCGGCCATGCTGATGCCGCCCAACACCACTGCCGCAATGGCATACATTTCATAGCCGCTCCCTGTGGTGGCAGGATCAGAGGAAGCGTTCATTGCCACCCATAAAAAGGAAGCCAGCCCCGTCAGGATCCCTGCCAGAACAAACACGGTCACCTTTATGAGGCTGACATTGATTCCCGCCATCTGTGCCCCTTTTGCATTGCTGCCCACCGCATAGACCTTTTTCCCATACTTGGTGTCAGAAGTTATGTAAACAAATAGTCCTGTCATCAAAACCAGGATAATTCCCACCACCGGAACAGTGAAAAGCTTTCCGTTTCCCAGGCCGTAAAACGGCTGGTAAGAAGACAGCTCCCTGATCATCCGGTACACACTGCTTCCGCCTCCGGCCAGCGCCTTATCCACATGCTGGCAGAAATACTGGGCAAAGGAGCGGAAGATCAGCATGGTTGCCAGAGTAACGATAAATGCCGGCATTTTTATGTATCCCACCAGCAGACCGTTGATCAGTCCGCAGACCCCGCCGAATGCAAGCGCAAATAATAAAGTTGCCGGGATGCTGTCCGTGATATTGAACAGGATCACCGATAACCCGCTGTCCAAAGCGAGCATAGAGCCCACCGACAAATCAATTTCCCCGGTAATGCATACCAGACCCATCCCCAGGCCGATGATCCCCACAATGGCCGAATGGCGGAAAATATTCATGGTGCCGCTCCAGGTCAGCCCGCTGCTCGTCAGCGCATACACCATAAAAATCAGCACAAATACGATGATAAAGCTGTATTCCCCGCACCATCTGGATATGATCCCCAGAGATATCCCGTTTTTTCTCTCTTCTGCCTTCATTTTCTCAACCTCCTGTTTCCTGCTTTACGGCATTTGTTGAATACAGCATGACCGTAGTATCATCGATCTCGTCGTGGTCCAGAATTTTGATGATGCTGCCGTTATAAAAAACAGCGCAAAAATCCGCTACCTTCCGGATCTCCGGTATCTCCAGCGTATTGATGAGGATGGTCTTTCCCTTTTTTGCCATCTCCAGGATCAGCTTATAGATCTCCGCTTTCGCTCCCACATCGATTCCCTGGGTCGGATTATCAAACAGCAGGATATCCGCATTGGTATTCAGACATCTGGCGATAAACACTTTCTGCTGGTTTCCTCCGCTTAAGGATAAAATGGAATCATAGCTGCTCTGTGCCTTAATATTCAAAAGGGTTTTATAATCCCTGAACTTCCTTTCCTCCGCCCGTCTGCGTATATGGAGTCTTCCTGCCGACAGGGTGTGTTCGGCCAGATACATGTTTTCCAGCAAATTCATGTCAGGGATCACGGAATTTTCTTTCCGGTTGGAGGCCAGCATGGCGATGCCCGCCCCCATGGCCTTATGGATGGAATGATGAGGCACCCGCTGGCCCCGTATCTTCATCTCTCCCGCCACAGCCTCCGTTACCCCGAACATGCACTGCAGCAGTTCACTGCTTCCCGCTCCCTGAAGTCCGGTCAGCCCAATGATCTGGCCTCTCCTGACCTTTAATGACACGGAGTCAAAGCCAGGTCCCGTAAAATCCCTCAGCTCCAGCACCACTTCCCCTGTTTCCCGTTTTTCATAGACAGCCTTCGCCGAATAATTTTCTCCCACCATCAGCCTGGTGACCGCTTCCGGAGTCGTTTCCTTTATGGCTCCGTCTCCGATAAACTCTCCGTTCCGGAATACGGTATACCGGTCAGCCAGCTCAAATATTTCCGGCATTTTATGGGAAATGAAAATAAAGGACGTTCCTGAACCTTTCATTTTGCGGACAATTTTAAATAAATGCCTCACTTCTTCGTTATTCAGGGATGTGGTTGGCTCATCCAGGATCAGCAGCTTTGCCTTGAAAAACAGCGCCTTGGCGATCTCCAGCATCTGCTTCTGGCTGGTCTTTAAGTTCGCCACCAGCTCCCCCGGATCCATCTCCACTCCCAGCTCCCCGAACAGTTCCCGGGCCTCACGGATCATCCTGCGTTTATTCAGCTTTCCAAACCTGTTCCCATACTCTTTTCCCAAAAAAATGTTTTCATAAACCTTTAAATCATTGAACAGGTTTAATTCCTGATGAACAAATTCAATTCCCAGTTCCTCAGACTGCCTGACGGAAACAGCATCCAACTGCTTTCTGTCAAACGTGACGGTGCCTCCATCCTTTGAATATACTCCTGTGAGCACATTCATCAAGGTGGACTTTCCCGCACCGTTTTCTCCCAGCAGAGCATGAACCTCACCGTACCCTACGCTTAAGCGGACGTCCTTTAAGACTTTGATGCCGTTAAATGCCTTACTGATCCCGTTCATTTCCAGTAAACTCATATTCCTAACCTCCGGTTTTGTAAAAGGGGCCGTTCCTGCTGTCACGAACGGCCCCTTTTATTCCCTCAGATCATCGCTCTCAGAAGGATGGGTACTCAGTTACATTCTCTGAGGTCACATTTTCACAGGCAATCACATGATCCTGTGTGACCTCTTTTCCGTCCAGGTAATCGACCATATCCCCGATTGCGGTCTGGATCATGGCCGGGCTGTAAGTCACGGACATGATTCCCCCGCATTTTGCGGAGATATCCGTATAGGTTTCACCGCGGAGCACTGCGTATAATTCTTCCAGGCCACCGCAGCCGGTGATCACCGGCTGATTGGCAAAGAAGGCCTCTTTGGCCGCCTCGTCAATTCCGCCTCCGTCCAGGGCTTCCAGGATCCCCATGGCCAGCTCGTCATCTTCCGCGTAAAACCATTTGATCTGTGCGTTTTTATCATCTCCCAGAAGGGATTCAAATGCCGTCTTGGTATCGGAACGGCTCCAGTTCATGGCCCCGGAAAAGGTGATGGACTTTAAATCTTCCTGAGTCCACTTTTTATCCTCTTCAATGGTTTTACCGTCAAACTCCAGTTCCCCGGTCAGATATTTGGTAAATCCCCCGTTGCGCAGAGTAGTTACCGAGGAAGTATCGCCTTCATAAACATAAATCTGTTCTCCCGGCTTTAATCCCAAAGACAGGAAATAGGCGGCAGCTCCCGCACCAATTCCCGTATTGTCACCTTTCACATTGGAAACGGCCTGGCCGGATACGCCGTCAATGATCCGGTCAAACGCCACATAGGGGATCCCCGCGTCAATCACACCCTGGATGGCAGACTGCACCGTATCATCGATGGGCTGGATGACCATAGCGATGTTTTCCTCCCCCTTGGAAACAATATCCTCCATGTTGCGGATCTGCTCCGCCGCATTTGCGGAAGTGATCAGTTCGGCCGTATAAGTGCCCGCCTTATTCACCTCATCAATCTTCTTTTTTGCAAAAGTAGCTACCGAACCGGTCCAGCCGTGATCCTCCGGCGCAGTCAGTACATAAATATGGGTCCCCGCGTTCGCTGACTCCGTGCCTTTTTCCGCTTCCGCCGAGGTGGTCTCCTCTTTTGCTGCCGCTGTGGCTGCGGCTTCTGCCACGGCTGTGGTGCTGTCCGCCGGTTTCAGCCCGGAACACGCGGCCGTTCCCGCCGCCACCATTACCGCCAGAATCATTGCTGCTGCTTTTTTCATAATACTGTTTCCTCCTTTTTTCTATTAGGGCAGCTCTGCTGCCTGAATTTAAATGATAAACTGGTCCATATACTTCTTTGACAGCCGCAGACTGTCCAGTATCTTTTCCTTTGTCCCTTCAAAAGCCCTGTCCTCAACTTCGATGCAGGTGTAGCCATCATAGCCGATATCCGTTAAGGCGCTGACGTATTTTCCCCAATCCACGTCGCCCAGACCGGGAAGCTTGGGGGACATGTAATCCAGAGGATATGCCATGGTACCCACCTTTTTCAGCCGTTCATGAAACAGCTTGATGTCTTTATAATGGACATGGAAGATCTTATCCTTAAAGTGATATAGAGGCTCAATATAATCCATCATCTGCCATACAAAGTGGGAGGGATCGTAATTGATGCCCAGGTTTTCGTTGGGCAGGGTTTCAAAGATCTTTTCCCAGATCGCCGGCGTAGTCATCAGGTTCTGTCCGCCCGGCCACTGCTCCTCACCGAACAGCATGGGGCAGTTCTCAATGGCGATCCGCACGTTTTTTCTTTCTCCATGGGTAAGAATGGACGGCCAGATTCTTTTTACCAGCTCCAGATTTTCCTCCACGGTTTTTGTCTGGTCCCGGCCGATGAAGGTGGTCACCAGGTTGACGCCCAGCATGGCGCTGGCATCGATGACCTTCTTTAAATGAGATATATTTGCCTCCCTCTTTTCCTCATCTTTATCCAGGACGTTGGGGTAAAAGGCCAGGGCTGAGAGTTCCACCTTTCTCTCCTTACAGTAATTCAGGATCCAGGCAGCTTTTTCCTCTGTAAGCCGGTCCACGTCGATATGGCTGACTCCCGCATACCTCCGCTCCGCCTTCCCCCGGGGCCAGCAGGCCGCCTCAACACATTGAAATCCCATCATGGCCGCCGTATCGATCATTTCCTCAAATGACCAGTCCGCCAGAATCGCACTGACAAATCCCAGTTTCATATTACAGTTCCTCCTTTTCACCAATCAGGATCCTTCTCTTTTCCCTGCTGGATTCCCGGCAGGCAAACACCGCCTCCATGGCGCTTAACACGTCTCTTCCGCTGACCGGCACTTCCTTCCCTTCCGCCAGGGCATTCACAAACCCGTCAATGATCCCGGATCTGGTCTGATTGTCATTGGTCTGGATTTGATCGATGCGGTACAGAACGCTTTCTCCGTTTTTCAAATCAATGGAAATGGAATAGTCGGGGTTATCGTAAATTCTCATGATCCCCTTTGTTCCGTACAGAACCGTGGCATTATCCTCTTTTCCGTAAAAGGTCCAGCTGGCTGTCATGGTTCCCATGGCGCCGCCTTCCAGCTCATAGATGCAGACAGCATTGTCATCCACGCCGATCAGTTCCCCGGAACCGTCCCTCTTATCCAGGGTCACAAGCCGTGCGGTCACTGCGGTCACCTTTTCTCCCAGAAGATACTGGATCAGGTCGGTCTTATGCACGCCAAGGTCGGCCATGGCTCCCATGGAAGCTCTCTCTTTATCAAAAAACCAGCTGTTCACTCCCCCATCCACACTCCAGGTCTCCGGCCCCCCGTGTCCGAACGTAGCCCTGAATGTAAGGACCTTCCCGATCACACCTTCTGACAGGAGCTCTCTGGCCTTTCTGTGTGCTCCGGCAAATCTCTGATTCTGCCCGATCATCAGCTGCCTGTGGTTCTCCTCTGCCGCCCGTACCATTGCCGCACAATCTTCAAGGTTTGTGGCCATGGGTTTTTCACACAGCACATGTTTCCCCGCCCGAAGCGCCTGAATGGTAATTTCCGCATGGGCATTATTGGCCGTACAGACGCTTACCGCTTCGATTTCTCCATCGGAAAGCAGTTCATCCACCGATCCGTATGCTTTCCCGCCGTATGCCTCTGCCAGCTTGCCCGCCCGTTCCATATTGAAATCATAATAACCGGCTATCAGGACTCCGGGATGATCCGCATACTCCGGGATATGTCTCGTCTGTGCGATTTTTCCACATCCAATGATTCCTACCTTCATAGCTTCCTCTTTTCATTTTGCTTTCATTTGTTTCATTGTTTTCAAATTAATTTTAGCATTTTTTCATACTCCCTTCAAGTTTTTGGGTGTTATCTATAATTTTTCCATGATATATCCAGATCCTATTGTGATATTTTAAATAATTTGCACAATGGCCGCCTTGTTTTTCAGAAAATCTTTCATTTTAATGAAAGATTCCTGTTTACAAGAACCGGTTCCTGTGATATAAACGTAATAAACAGGGTTAAAGAGAGGGAGAAGGGCAAAATGAAGCAGGAAAAAGTCACCATAGAAGAAATTGCCAGACAGGCAGGGGTATCACCGGCCACCGTCTCCCGTGTGCTGAACCACAAGGATCTGGTGAAAGCAGATACCATCAGACGGGTGGAGAACGCCATGGCAGCCCTCGGGTTTGTATTTGAATCGGCTGCCCCCACTCTGGCCGCCGAACAGCCGCTGATCGTTTTAAATATTCCTGGAATCGAGAATGTCTTCTACCAGGAGATCATCAAGGGCGCCCGGGTCTCTGCAAAGGCTCACGGCTGCCACCTTCTCATCAATGAATCTCCTCTGGACCGGGGTTCCATACGCAATTTCTGCAATCTGCTCCACCGGGTGAAGGCAGCGGGCACCATTCTGCTGAACCGCGCCTCGGAAGAGCAGCTGCAGCAGATACGCGCCATTGCCCCGCTGGTCCAGTGCTGCGAATACAATGAGGAAGCCGCCGGATACCCTTATGTCAGCATCGATGACTTTACTGCCGCAGAGACTGCCACCGGATATTTATACAATTGCGGCTGCAATAAGATCGCCCTGATCAACGGACCCTTAAGCTTTAAATACGCGGTGAAACGTCAGGAAGGATATTTGAGCGCTTTGAAAAAGGCAGAGATCTCCGTCCCCCAGAACTGGATCATACAGCTTCCGGAGATCAATTACCAGATGGCTTACGCCGCCATCTGCCGCCTGCTGAACGATGAGCCCAGGCCCAACGCCTTTTTTGTTGTCTCCGACATCTTTGCCGCTGCCGTCATCCGGGCCGCAAAGCGGTTTAAACTCAACGTTCCCAGGGATATTATGGTCGTCGGCTTTGACAATATAGAATTTTCCACCATGACCTGTCCTTCCATAACCACCGTCAATCAGCCCTGCCTGCAGCTGGGGTATACTGCCTGTGAAATGCTTCTGGAAATGATGGAAAACCCTTCCAGCTCACCAA
This sequence comes from Lachnospiraceae bacterium 54-53, assembly GCA_041223105.1. Lineage (GTDB taxonomy): Bacteria > Bacillota > Clostridia > Lachnospirales > Lachnospiraceae > Lacrimispora. The sequence goes on along the minus strand of JBCLPO010000005.1, from coordinate 214,166 downwards.
AATCCCTTGTTCTGGACGCGGATCTGGTCATAAGAGAATCGACTGCGAAAATATAGGGGATTCCCTGCATGATTCCATAAAAATGAGGCCGGCCTTTTAAGAAAAAGGCCGGCCCCGTTTTATATGAATTAATAGAATAACCGGTTCACCGCGCTGAAAATTCCCCGGATGGATGCTCTCGTAATGTTGGAACTGATGCCGACGCCATAGGTGGCCCGGCCTGTTTTCACATCAAGCAGATGTATATAGGAGGCAGCCTGTGCTGCGGAACCGGAAGTAAGTGCATGCTCGTAGTAATCCAGAACCCGGATCTCGATCCCAAGCTCCTTTTCCAGGCCTTTCTGCACCGCATCGATCGGTCCGTTTCCGACTCCCTCGAAGGTCTTCCCGACACCATGATCCGTATAGCGGACCTTGGCAAGAGTGGAGAACTCCACCTCTTCCTCTGCTTCCGTGATCTGGCTCTTGCGGAAGTGGATGGGCTCTTTCCTCTCGGTATAATTGTTCCTGAATTCATCCATGATCTGTTCAGGCGCAACCTCTCCCTGTTTCTCGGAAATTGCCTGAATCACATCCGCAAACTCCTTATGCATTCCCTTGGGAAGCTTAAAGCCATAGAAGGTATCCATGACAAAGGCTACGCCGCCTTTGCCGGACTGGCTGTTGATCCGAACGACAGGCTCATACTGCCTGCCGATGTCCGACGGATCAATGGGCAGATAGGGCACTTGCCAATAAGCGCTCTTTCTCTCATGCATGGCCTGCATGCCCTTGTTGATGGCATCCTGGTGAGAACCGGAAAATGCGGTAAAGACAAGCTTTCCTGCATAAGGATGTCTGGGCTCCACCTCCATCTTGGTACATCGTTCATACACATCAACGATCTCACGGATATTCTCAATGTTAAGCGCCGGATCGATTCCCTGGGAAAACATGTTATAGGCAACCGTCAGGATATCCACATTTCCGGTCCGCTCGCCGTTGCCTAAAAGCGTCCCTTCCACTCTGTCGGCTCCGGCCAGAAGTGCCAGCTCCGTGGCTGCGATGCCGGTCCCCCTGTCATTATGGGGATGCACGCTTAAAATGATGCTGTCACGATTCTTGAAATGCGCATTCATCCATTCGATCTGGTCCGCATAAACATTGGGAGTGGTCATCTCCACCGTGGAGGGAAGATTTAAGATGATCTTCTTATCCGGTGCTGCCTCCCAGGTCTCCTGTACCGCAGTGCAGATATCAAGAGCGAATTCCAGTTCCGTTCCGGTAAAGCTTTCCGGTGAGTATTCGAGAACCACCTCTCCGTCAAAATCCTCCATGTACTGCTTTACCCATTCCGTGCCCTGTACCGCAATCTCCTTAATCTCATCCATGCTCTTATGGAAGACCACATCCCGCTGGAGGGTAGAGGTGGAATTGTAGATATGCACAATCGCCTTGCGGATTCCCTTAAGCGCTTCAAAGGTCCTTTTGATCAAATGCTCCCTGCACTGGACCAGGACCTGAATCACCACGTCATCGGGAATCAGTTTTCTTTCCACAAGCTGCCTTAAGAAATCAAATTCAATCTGGGAAGCGGCCGGAAAACCAACCTCGATCTCTTTGAATCCAAGCCTGACCAAAAGGCTGAACATCTCAATCTTCTCTTCCACGACCATAGGCTCGATCAAAGCCTGGTTCCCATCTCTTAAATCAACGCTGCACCAGACCGGGGCTTTCTTAATCTCTCTGCACGGCCATTGTCTCTCCGGATAGGTTACCACCGGCACCCGTTTATATCTCTGATAATTCAACATGTTTTATCTCCTCCATCATCATTTAATCGTCTGTTTCATCCGGTTAATTGTCGGAAATTGCTGTGAAACAGGAATTTACGGTTATTGCTGAACTTCATAAAAACCATCACAAGCCCTGGAGTCGATAGATCACGCTGTATTTCTTGACAATGAACAACGTGGGTTTTACAGGTCTAACCCCATCTTTCATCATTCCTTTGCATTATAATCACATACCGGATTGCTTACAATGCGTCACGGTAAAGTGTTATGTTATTATAGCACGACTAAAAATGACTTACAACAGGAAAATAAATTTTCTGCTGTAAGTCATTTTTAACCTTTTCAGTTGCTCAGCTGCAAAAGCTTGGATTTTAACTCCCCTTCCATGCGCTTTAACTCGACCTCCGCTTCCCGGCGTTTTGCCCTTCCCTCAGACTGAATCCGAACCACCTCGTCCAATGTGCTGATGAGGGATTCATTGGTCTTCTTAAGGGTTTCCATGTCCACGATTCCCCGCTCCGATTCCCTGGCCGTCTGAATGGTGGAGGTCTTTAACACCTCCGCATTCTTCTGAAGCAGCTCGTTTGTCATATCCGACACTTCCCGCTGGGCTCTCGCCGCCTGTTCGGAATGGTTGATCCCGATAGCCAGTACCATCTGGCTCTTCCACAGAGGAATGGTATTGACCAGTGTGGACTGGATCTTTTCCGTCATCAGCGTGTCATTGTTCTGGACCAGACGGATCTGGGGCGCCATCTGAATGGATACCATGCGGGTGAGCTCCAAGTCATGAAGCTTCTTCTCAAAGCGGTTGCACATGGCCGATAAATCATTGGCTGCCTGGGCATCCTCCGGAAGGGTGCTTTCCGCCGCCCGTTTTAAAAGGGCCGGAAGCTCTTCCTGCTGCACCTTGGAAAGCTTCCTCTTTCCCGCCAGTATATACATGGTGAGCTCTTTAAAATAAACCTTATTCAGATCATACATCTTGTCCAGAAGTGCGATGTCCTTTAACAGCTGGACCTGATGATTCTGCAGGGCCTTGCAGATCTGGTTTACATTGGTCTCTGCCTTTGCGTATTTGGCCTTCATCCCTTCCAGGCGGTTCACGCTTTTTTTGAAGAAGCCGAAAAACCCCTTTTCCTCTTCCTCCACTTCAAAGCTCTTTAACTCCACAACCACCTCGGTCAGTATCTGCCCAACCTCCCCCAAGTCCTTGGACTTCACATTGTCAAGGGCGGCTTCTGAAAAATCAGCGATTTTCTTCTGGGCGCCGGCACCGTACTGAAGGACAAGATTGGAATCCTTTAAATCAATCTTTGCCGCAAAATCAGCGACCTTCTTTTCTTCCTCCGGCGTTAGATCGGCTTCCGGAAGGGCCTCCCCTTCCTTAAGAAAGCTATCCGTTTCCGACGGCACGGTTCTTTCCCCGCCGACGGCGGAAGCGGAATCCGGAAGCGGCGTCAATGTCAGCTCCGGAGCTTCCTTTAACATCTCTTCAATGTCCTTACTCATTCTTCTTTCCTCCTGCAAAATCACTTTCAGCCCATCCATCTTTTTTCAACATGGTCTGGAGTACCGATGCGTCTGTGGTAATATCCAGTACGGCATCCTGGTAAAGGTCATCCAGCAGCCGCTCAAAGGCCTGATTGATGGTATCAAGGGTCCCTTCTATCTCCTTCTTGGCGGAAGCGATGTTGGCGCCCTGGGTCCCCACACTGTCAAAATCCCGGTATGTGGTCACCAGCTTCACGGTGGTGGGCAGGTAGTATTCCATGAATCGTTCCATTTCCTCCAGCTGCTCCGGATGCTTTAAAACCGTATCAAAGATCCGCCGGATCACGTCTTCCAGCCGGGAAATTTTCCCGGAAATGACCTCTCCCGGAATCGCGTCATTGGCCTCCCTTAAAATCCTTAAATAATTCCGGCCGGCAGCCATCATCTGCTCCAGCTCCTCCGGATCTTTTCGTGATTCTTCCCGGGCCGCCTCTTCCTTCTCCTCCCGGGCTTTCTCCTGCTCCCTTTCCTTAAGCGCTTTCTGGCACTCCAGATACTGCCTGTAGGTGGAATCGCTTAAAATGAGACACGTCTTCTGCTCATCTAAGTGAGCCTCGGGAATCATTCCTGTTTCAATCATTTTCTGAATGTCTTTCAGCACAAATTCCCTGGACCTTCCGATGTTTCCGGCCAGTTCCTCAATGCTGCAGTACATCCGCCTTCCGGCCTGCCTGGTATATATTCCGGCTCTCTTAAGACGGTCCTTCATGGATATGCCCTTCCAGAGCATGTACCCGAAACCGCCGCCCAAAACCAGCAAAAACGCGGAGGCACCGGCCACCGTCCATATGACAGGCTTCACAATAAGGGCCACGATCCAGACACATAAAAACACGATCAGCATGAGGCAAAGCCCGATGCTTCCGAACACCGTATAAAGGATTCCTGCGATCCTGCCCGGCTGGTTAAGCTTTGTCAAGTTCCCCCGCAAAGAGGTTCCATGTTCATAGCCTGTCTTCCTTTTATCATCACGGCTGGTCTGAAACGCCCGGTATCCGGGTCCCTCAGCGCTGCCATGGTTTCCCGCCGGTTCTTTCCTTTGCCCGGCCTTCCCTGCCGGTCCTGAACCTTCGCTTCTTTCCCAGCGCTGCTCATGGACTTTCGTATACCTCTCATATTCCGCAGTCCTTTTATATTTCGTGCCTTTTGTCATCTGGCCCCTGGCTTCATCCAGGGCGAAATTAACCGTATCGGATATGGTCCTGTTCAATTGTTTAAAATCCATGGAATCAATGGCACTCTGTACTGAATCCCGGATCTGATCTCCCAAATTTGAAAATTCTCTGTTATCCATATGCCCTGGTCTCCCAAAATCAATCTGCATGCAGCTTTTATCATACCATGAATTGCCCTGATTTACAATGAAAACAGACAACCGGTACATATTCCCACCAGGGCGTGTCTGAAAAAAATAAACAGAGACCGGCATAAAAGAATGATTATTTCTTTCATACCGGCCTCTTTTTCGTTTCCTGACCTTTATCAGGAAAGCAGATGCCCTCTCTGCTTCATCACCTCAATGACCTGATCCACATATTTCTCACATGTTTCAATATCTGCGGCTTCCACCATAACCCGCACCACCGGCTCCGTGCCGGACTGGCGCAAAAGGATCCTTCCGCTCTCTCCCAGGCCTTCGGCCGCTTTTTCCACTTCCGCCTTTACCGCTTCATCTTCCTGGGCCGCGCCCTTGTCGTGGACACGGACGTTTTTCAGCACCTGGGGATATATCTCAAGTCCGGATACCAGTTTTCCAAGGCTCTCCTTCTTTTCCAGCATGACCTCCATGACCTTTAAGGAGGTCAGGATGCCGTCACCCGTGGTGGCATGCTTGCTGAAAATGATGTGGCCGGACTGCTCTCCGCCCAGGCAGTGTCCGTATGTCACCATATTCTCATATACATACTTATCCCCTACCGCGGTCTTCTCGTATTCGATCCCTTCCCGCTCAAAGGCCTTGTATAAGCCGAAATTGGACATAATGGTAGTCACCACCCTGTTATTCTTAAGAGTTCCCTGTTCTTTCATATATTGGCCGCAGATGTACAGGATGCCATCGCCATCCACCACCTGTCCGTTTTCATCCACCGCAATACACCGGTCCGCATCTCCGTCATAGGCAAAACCCACGTCAGCGCCCACTTCCTTTACAAACTTCTGAAGCTGTCCGATATGGGTGGAGCCGCAGCCTGTGTTGATGTTTAAGCCGTTGGGCTCATTGCTGATCACATGAGTCTCCGCTCCCAGGGCGTCAAATACGTTCTTGGCAATGGCGGAGGCGCTGCCGTTGGCACAGTCCAAAGCAACCTTTTTGTTCTTAAAGGATCTGGTGGCCACGGAAATCAGGTAGCCGATGTAACGGTTTCTTCCGGCGGCAAAATCCACGGTGCGGCCGATCTTATCCCGGGTTGCAAGAGGAAACTCCTCTGTCTCTCCATCCAGATACTTTTCTATTTCCGTGATCACATCCTCTTCCAGCTTCTCGCCTTTTTCATTGATCACCTTGATTCCATTGTCATAATAGGGATTGTGGCTGGCGGATATCATGATACCGCAGGCAAAGCCTTCGCTGCGCACCACATAGGAAACGCTGGGGGTAGTCGTCACATGGAGCAGATATGCATCGGCTCCGGAAGCCGTAAGGCCTGCTACCAGAGAATATTCAAACATGTAGCTGCTGCGCCTGGTATCCTTCCCTATAACGATCCTGCATACCTCTTCCGGATTCTTCTGTCCATAGTACCAGCCCAGAAAACGGCCGACCCTGTAAGCATTCTCCACTGTCAGCGTAACATTGGCTTCTCCGCGGAAACCGTCAGTTCCAAAATATTTTCCCATATAATATCTCCTTTTTTCCAATCTGCGAAACATACAGAATTATATGTAATATACCATATAAGCCCCTGTTTTTCAACCCGGGGGCACTTCACCGGCGTACAGAATGGTTCTGGCATCGTCAAACTCATAGCTGCAGGTCACAAAGGACCAGAGCTGTTCCACCGGCTCCTCCGGCAGCTGCAGAAACGATCCTCCCTTTGTCATTTCCTCCACGTACGCCTGAAAGCTTTCCTCTGTTTCAAATGCCGTTTTTCTGCGGACAGCGGAAGAATCCGTGTACAGTGCGGTCACCGGCCTTAAATGATACTCCCTCTCAGGCGTGTAGACCGTGATCTTCTGGTGTTCTTTAAAAAATGTTTCATCCTTGTATTTTATAATGTCCTTAAACATGGAACCGTTCTTCATATGATGCCCGTATAATATGTTATGCCTTCCGGAAAAATCAGGTTCACTTTCATAATCCAGAAAAACAGCGCCTGTCTCACTTTTATTGCCTTCAAAATCCGTTTCCAGATAGGTCTCATTGTTATCGGTCTGAACGATGGGATAGTCGATCACGGTTCCCTCGATCTTAAGCCAGCCGACGATGTCCGGATTGATCCTTTGCAGCTCTTCAAACCGGATAGGCGAAACATAAGTGCCGTTAGTCTCCGCCGCCGGAACCCTTTCCTCCGTCTCAACGGCCTCACCTTCTCTTGCCAGCTCCGCCAGGCTTTCATACTGACGCCGGGCTCTGTTTTCCGTCCGATATTCGGAATAAAGCAGCCCGGAACCGGCCGCCAGAAAAACAAAGGCCACTGCAAGAACACCCAAGGTCCATTTTTCCCTTTTCATGCTTAACTCCCGCTTTCTTCTCGTTAAACTTTTACCAGAGTTTGTCTGAAATCTCATCACAATTCTCAGATACACACCAAGTATACCGTATTTTTACAAAAATCACAATCTTTTATAAGCAGCCCTAGACTTTTGGTCGATTTTTCTATATACTTAGGAAAGAAAATGTAATTATGGAGATGTTTATGGAAAAACAAGAATCTATCATCTATGTTAATATGCTGGGAGGATTCTCCATATCAATCGGAGACAAGGTAATTGTGGATCAGAACAACCAGGCAAAGAAGCCATGGAGCCTTCTGGAATACTTGATTACCTTCCGCGGCCGGGACATTCCGGTGGAGGAACTCATTGACTTATTCTGGAAGGATGAGGCCAGCAATAACCCGGCCGGGGCATTAAAGACCCTGATGTTCCGGGTCCGCAAGCTTTTGGAGCCTCTCGGATACCCTACGCAGGAGCTGATCTTCCAGAACCGCAAGGCTTATGGATGGACAAAACATCTGACTACGGTCTGTGACACAGACCGCTTCGAAGAATTGTGTCTCCAGGCGGAAGCCCCTGATATGACCGACGACGCGCGCCTGCCCCTCTGCCTGGAAGCCTTTTCCCTTTACAAGGGCAACTTTCTTCCCAAGTCCGAGTGGGAATCCTGGGTGGTGCCGATCCACACCTATTATCACGCCCTTTACCAGAAGCTGATCCGCAGCACTCTGGTTCTGCTGGAGGAACGGAAGGATTATCCCACCATCATCGATTTATGCCAGCAGACCATCGCCATCGATCCTTATGAGGAGGAAGCCCACTATTACCTGATTTTCGCTTTATACCAGAGCGGCAACCAGTTCATGGCCATGGAGCACTACCAGCATGTGAACGACATGTTCTACAATGAATTTGCCATCACTCCATCCCTTCGTTTCAAAGAGCTATACAAGCTGATCAGCGATAAAAAGCACGGAATCACCATGGACTTAAGCACCATACAGGAAATACTCCTGGAGGGGGGCACAAACAAAGGCGCCTTCTGCTGTGAGCCCTCCGTGTTCCGGGATATTTATCAGCTGGAGACAAGAGCCATTGAGCGCACCGGGGACTCCATCTTTTTATGCCTTTTGACCATCAGCAATTTAAAAGGCGAACTGTTAAAACCCGCGGTCCAGACACGGGCCATGGATGAGCTGGGAGAATCCATCCGCAATTCCTTACGCCGGGGCGATATTTTCAGCCGTTACAGCGTCAGCCAGTATCTCATCATGCTGCCCACGGCCACATATGAAAACGGGGAAATGGTCCTGAAACGGATCATTCAGAATTTTAAAAAGGAATATTCGAGAAAAGATCTTTCGATTACCTATTCCCTGCAGAGCATAATGCCCTGCTGAACCTTATCCCCGAAGGACGCCTTACATAAAAAACCTATCTATAGGAGGAATATGATGTTACAGGATGATTTTATTACGCTCACACTGGAAAAGAAAAAAAACATCGCGCTGATCGCCCATGACAATGAAAAAAGCGCGCTGATCGAATGGTGCCTGGAACACAAGGAAACCCTGGACAAGCACACCCTCTGCGGCACCGGAACCACCGCCCGCATGATCACGGACCAGACAGGCCTTCCCGTAAAGGGCTACAACAGCGGCCCCCTGGGAGGTGACCAGCAGATCGGAGCCAAGATCGTGGAAGGAAGAATCGATCTGGTGATCTTCTTCTCCGACCCATTGACGGCCCAGCCCCATGATCCGGATGTAAAAGCGCTTCTGCGCATTGCCCAGGTCTATGACATTCCCATTGCCAACACCAGGGCGACCGCAGATTTTATCATCACCTCTCCGCTCATGGAAAGCACCTACGAGCATCAGGTCATCAATTTTAACAAGAACATTGCGGACCGGGCAAATACTCTGTAGACCCTGCTACGCCGGCTCACACCGGGGAAGAGAAAATTCCCTTCCCGAAAGCTCAGGCAGTTGCTGCCGGCGAATACGACAGGGCGCCATCAGAGACGGATCGACGAAATTGCCGCGGTTGAAAACGGGGATGACGGTTTATTTGAAGTCATAAGAAGTTCTGAAGATTTAAAGTACCTGTAAAAGCAGAGGAAAAGGGTGTTTCTCTCACCCCATAATCAATTACATCACGGCCGGCGGACTCTTCGGAGTCCGTTTTCCTTCTTTTCTCCTTCTACCCAAAAACCCTTTCACATAATTTTACATATTCCTGATAAGCCGGGAATTCATTAAGCTCTTCCAGGCGGTCGGCGATCCCTTTATAGTACCAGGCGTGTTCCTCTTTATTCTTCTCGTTGAAGCGCTGCCAGACGGCCTCCCCCTCATAAAAATAATCTCTGGCCGTGGTCCGCAGATTGCTCAGCTTGTCCGCCAGTACAAGGATCTTACTGTCTCTCGATGCGTACTCCAGATGGGCAAGGGTGGCGCTTTTGCGCTCCTTCCAGCTCTTTGTCTTATCTTCCGTCTCTTCCATGATCAGCCGTGCCACCCGATGTCCGAACTCCCGTTCAAGCTCTTCCTCCGTAACTCCCGCATCCTCTGCCACGTCATGCAGAAGTGCCGCACAGATCAGCTCTTCATCGGTTACCATCAATGCAACGATCACCGCGGTCTCCAACGGATGAACAATATAGGGGATCTTCGTCCCCTTCCGAAAGGTCCCCTCATGGGATTTGGTTGCAAACGCAACGGCTTTCTCAACCATACCGCATCTCCTTTTGTTCTTTCTTAATATATTAGCACAATTTAAAACGAATGAACAGGACTTATTTTTACAACCCTCATGAAACCGTATTTTTGCATAAAAGCATGATTTTAGAGATTTTTAGATTTACTGCCTTTCCGGCAATCGTATCCCTTGGCCCTCACCATTCTCACGGTATACATGCTTCCCTTGCAGGAACGGATCACGCCCTCAGCAACATCGATCACCTCCAAATGGATATCTGCATCATACTATATTGCAGCTTTACAGAATACAGGTTATTTTAATAATATAAAATTTATAAGTGAGAACTTGTTTCTGATTCGTTTGCTTGACAGATCTTATCAATAATTATACAATGGGGTTAGTTTATACTAACTGTTTAAAAGGAGGAAGAGTGAAACAATGGATATTAAATTATACAAGTTAGAAGTTATCAAAGGCAAAGAGGAAACAGCCAACGAGTGGCTGGCTTTTCTGGAGGCAAATAAAGATGAGGGAGCCGAAACCCTTAAAAATGAGCAGGCTTATTTTGAGGCCTATTTTTCAGCAGTTGAAAATGGCGTCATGTATATATACATGTTTTTTGCCGCAAAAGATGTGAGCTATTCCAATTCGATTGCCAGTAATAGCAAAAATGAGCTGGACATCAAACATTTTGAGTACATGCACAGCTGTATTGACCTAACCGCCGGGGATATTATGGACTGTGCTTTTTATTTGGATAACCTGGAAGCTTTAAATTCCTATTGATGGCTGATCCCGGCTTTGGTGGGGTATCCGATTTACTCTTCCAAAGTCCGGCCAACTGCGGCGGGGCTGCCTGGATCTCGAATTTCTTACGGACATCGGCCTCGGATGCGCGTGACGATGTCAACATATCGCTTTTTCTGCGAATAATATTCGTAAAATTCCTTTCGATTTATGTCAAACAGAGTCTATAATGCGGTATTATCTTGCATTATTGTGTCGTATTTTCAGACATTAACACTCAATCCACAATTATTTCCACATTATTGTGGATAACTGTCATTTTGGGTTTTAAAAAAGAGACGGAGTTGACACTTTAATATTTCTTCTGATTTTCTATTTCGTCCGAATCCAAGTAGATCTCTTAATAAGTTTTCTTTATATAGACCATATACATCCGGATGTATCAAATTTTTTCCAACATTTGATATTCCATACTGCGGCCCTCCACCTTTTCTTAAGCATACACCGGAATTTACAAAAAACACCTATCGATCAAAATCAACAGGCGTTTTTAAAAAGGAAAATGAAATATTGCGCTGAAGCTTCCAATTAGGTACTGTTTTATTTTATACACTCTAATTCAACACCCTTTAAATACAGCTGCTGTAAAATGAAATCGTTTATTCGATTGCTGATTTCTACTTTATCAGATAATTCATCGCAGATCTCATAAAACACATTTATGCTGATCTCACAAATAACTTTATTATCTTCTTTCTCCCGTTCAAACCGGAATATTCCATCATCATAAAAAACTGTATAATCCTCGTTGCCTTCCAAGTTCTTTAAACAATTTCTTATACTCCTGTTTCTATAATTTCCAGGAAATAAATGCCAGGTTTTTCCCATACTGTCTTTCACCCCCATATTAATATTATATGGCAAGGATTGCTGAAAAATAACACATTTCGACCAACAAATTTAAGTTTCCATGCACTTATTCTCCCATCTAATGGAAACTGGTTTTATATGATCAGATGGATAATTTGGCACTTGGCCCTGCATCTGGCATATTAATTAATTATGTAAGTGATCTGAAGATACTGAAAAAGAAATAAATCTAATTTTGCTTGATAATAACCCACATTCAATTTTGAAGATTTATACTATAATTCAAAGAGCATTTTTATTTTTTGAGCAACAATATCAGGCGAAATATATGAATTATCAATCTTAATGTAATTATCAAATGGTACTTCCCCGTCATTACTCTCCAAACGGTACTTTTCATCGTCACTTATTAATATTTGATTAGAAATATTAATATCTCGTTTTGATGCCTTGTTGCGCAATCTATTTTCAGTTATATTTCTTTCCAGACGTATTTCTCTCGAAGCGACAAGCTCAACATAGTAGAATTCAGTTTTGTATTGTATGAATATATCTTTGACATGCTCAATATAATCCCAATCAGACTGCTGGTCAAACGCCCACATATAAGTAAAAATAAGACCATAATTGTTTGATGCTGCAAATTCCTCAAAAATCACTTCTCTTAATCGGGAAATTATTTTTCCATTGTAGGAACCGAAAATTTCAATTACCGGCTCAATTGTCATATGATTATGGAACAAACGTAAATCTGTAATTTTCATCAATTCCTGTCCAACTGTCATTTTTCCAACGGACGCATTCCCAATTATAAATACAACTTTCATAATATCGTTCCCTCTCATAAATACAAACAACTTTCCGGTCCGCACCATACCGCGGAATCAATTCTTCTATATCTTCTTTAGTCTTTGTGACAAATACCGATGGTTTTTTCTGCATAAGCCATAATAAGCCTTTCCTCCTGATATGCAGGTGCTTTTATTACCTGAAATCAGCAATTTGTTACATTGTACGCGTTCTATTCTGGTATATAGGTTATTATCACTTTAAGGAAAAAGCAGGCACAGCATTTGATTTCCTCTGCTTGTTTTTTCCAAACGATCCTTTTATACTCATCCGGCAGGATCCTCCCGATCTTGCCGGCCCCTAACAATTATAGGAAATTATTTTTATTTCAGACTTATTTAAGAATGCAATGATATACTATGTCCATAGAGACAAAGTCTTTATAATACCTTTCACTTAGCCGACATGACTCACCGGTCTTGCCGGCTACTACCTTTTACGAAGCTTTTTTCTGAAAATCCTTCAAATATTTCACCAAAACAGCCCTGTTTGCATTTCATTGGTAAAAGGTTCTTGAATCATCTTCTGGCGCTCAATAAACCGGAACTCTTCCTCTGTCCCCTCCTCAACATCGATCCATTCATTCAGCCTTTTATTTTCCTCTTCAGGAATATCTTTAGCGGATACTTCCGGACCGGGGGTACTGCCGCATATTCTCCGTCAATTACGGTTTCGGGATATACGTTACACTTTTAGCCGTTCAGAAACGTTTTTCGTTCCTGGTGTTGCTTCAACGCAATTGTCTTTAACTATGGGATCATGCGCCTGATAAAATGCAGTCATAGGATAAGTTGACAGCCTTCAAACACGCATAAATACGACATTTCGTAAGAATAACTTAATTTATTACGATTTAACAGATGATCTTGTAAGAAACCCAATTTTCTGATATGCTTAGAAACGAAAAATACATCAGGAGGAAAAGTAAATCAGTATGAATCATTATAACAACCAATCAAGACCAAACCGCAGGAAAACAAATTCCGGATACCGGCATGACGGCGGACGGAGCGGTTTCCTTACAGTCCTTCTGTTTTATGTGCTGCCTTTCATCGTTGTCAACGGCCTGATCTTCTTTCTGGTAACAGCAAAGCCAAAGGGCGAGGTCTCAATCAGTGAAAGCAGCGATTATATTTCCACAATCATGGAACTTAAGATCAAGTCCCTGCTCCCTTTGAAAACCATGGAGCTGTCTTTGGATGGAACCCCTGTGGAAGTTACGAAAACAGGTTCCAGAACTTATACCGCGGTACTCACCAGCAATGGCGTGCTGGAGGTAAAGCTCACCTGCTTCAACAAAATGAAGACTATTTTATATGAACAGGTCAATGTTCTGGATGACACCCCGCCGGTGGCCAAGGACAAGGTGGTTGAAGACGGGATCTTATCCTTCCGGCTGGAGGACAGCCAGTCCGGAGTGGACTTTTCATCGGTTTCCGCCTGTGATGAGGACACCCCTGAGATCCTTCCGCTTTCTATCGACAGGAGCACGGGCCTTGTTACATTTGAAATCAAAAAAGAAAATCTGGCTGTAACCGCCAGGGATAAGATCGGAAATGAGCTTCATATCACGTTTACCCCTGAAGGCGAGAGCATTGAAGAGGAAGAAACAGAAGGGGATGAGAACGCGGCAGTCACCGAGAAAGAAACTGATTCTGCAGACGTTCAACAGGCGGACTGACAGGAAGGACCGGTTCCATATCTCACCGTTCTTTTTTTCTGACCGATTCTCCTTCCGCCAGTTCCGCTTTAAACACCTTCTTCTGATGTCCTGCCTGGTTCTTAATAACATCAAATAAAATCTTAATGGTCGCCTCGGCCATTTCCTCCACCGGCTGACGGATGGTGGTGATGGCCGGATTATAATAGCGGGCGATATCCAGCCCGTCATATCCGGCCACGGAATAATCCTCAGGGATCCGCCTGCCCCGGTCAAACACCGCCTTGCATGCACCGATAGCAATGCTGTCTGAAATAGCGTATACTGCGGTAAACTCCAGCCCCTCTTCGAAAGCCCGGTTCATCATCCGGTAACCGTTCTCCATGGTATAACATTCCTCGCATTCCTCCGAAAACATCACCAGGGATGGGTCATAAGCGATCTCATTGTCCTCAAGTCCTTTTTTATATCCCTCCAGACGAAGGCGGCCGATGCTTTCATCATCCGGTGCAGCAGCCAGAATCAGGATCCTTTCATGACCAAGTTTACATAAATAATCCGTCATTTTCCGGCTCTCCGCGCGGTCATCCACGGACACACAGGAAAAGGCGGGGGCTTCCCCGGAATCTTCCATGATACCTACGGTGCTGAGCACAAAGGGAACGGAAATCTGTGAGAGCTCCTCCCTGCTGTGAGAAAAATATCCTCCCAGGAATACGATCCCCCTGGGCTTCTTTTCCTTTATCAGTTCCAGCGCCACATCCACCTCATCCTGTTTCTCATCCACCCGCTGCATGATAAATGAATATTTCTTTTTTTGGATCTCCCCTTCAAAAATGCGGATCATCTTGCTGAAAAAGGGATTTCCGATTCCTTTGATCAAAACCGCGATGGCCTTTGAATCAGTGCGTTTTAAATTCCGGGCGCTGTTGTTGGGAATATAATTGTTTTCCTTAATCGCCTGCATGATCATGCTTTTTGTCTCCGGATTGATATCCGGATGATTGTTAATGGCTCGGGATACGGTGCTGACACCGACCCCACATATTCTCGCTATATCCCTGATGTTTACGGATTCCATCCGAAATACCCATCTCCTTTCGTCAAACCCTGCCGTAAAGCCTTGCGATCTTTCTGCACTTCCCGGCAATCTCATCTGTCAGTTCCCCGGAGCCCATACGCCATCTCCAGTTCTTTCCCAGGGTGGAGGGCTCGTTGATCCTGGCCTCCCCGCCCAGGCCCAGATAGTCCTGGACCGGGATCACCGCCAGCCTGGCCACACTGGCCAGGGCCAGGCGGACAAAATCCCAGTGGATCTCATCTGCCGGAGTTCCCCCATTATTCATGTAATCCATGGAAAGCTGCTTATCTTCAGGGGACAGATCCTCATACCAGCCTCTTATGGTGTTGTTGTCATGAGTCCCCGTATACACCACACACTCAGGCGTATAATTGTGAGGCAGGTAATCGCTTTCCTCTCTGGAATCAAAGGCAAATTCCAGCACCTTCATGCCAGGAAACCCTGTATCCTTCACCAGCCTTAAAACTGAGGGAGTCAGAAAGCCCAGATCCTCCGCAATGATTTCCAGTTTCCCGAATCTCTCCCGCATCCGGTTGAAGATTCCGATCCCAGGTCCCTTTTCCCAGGTTCCGGTGACGGCATTCTCACTGCCTGCAGGGATAGAATAATATTCATCAAATCCGCGGAAATGATCCACCCGGACCACATCATACAGGCGGAAGCTGTATTCCATCCGCTTCATCCACCATTCATAATCCGTTTTCCCGTGATATTCCCACCGGTAAAGGGGATTCCCCCATAATTGCCCGTCAGCGGAAAACCCGTCCGGAGGACAGCCCGCAACCGCAATGGGCTCCCTGTTCTCGTCAAACTGGAACAGTTCCGGGTGAAACCAGGAATCCGCGCTGTCAAAAGCAACGTAGATAGGTATGTCACCGATAATCCGTATGCCCTGACCGTTGGCATACGCCTTTAACCGTCCCCACTGCTCCTCAAATTTCATCTGCAGAAAGCCGTAGAATCCGGCCTCATCCGCCAGTTCTTTCTCATAGCGGGCCACAGCCTCCGGCCTTCTTAAACGGATATCCTCATCCCAGAAAATCCAGCTCTTTCCGCCGAAATGGTTCTTGACCGCCATGTAAAAGCAGTACCCGTATGTTTCTTCTCCCAGGGCCGTCACCGGCTCTCCCGGCCCATGGCCCAGCTCTTTCCACCTGCCGTAAGCATTTCTCAGTAAGGGAAAGCGGTTATGGTACAGCTTCCCGTAATCAATATCTCCCGGATCATCACCGAAATCAGCTGCCCCGCACTCCTCTGCCGTGAGCAGGCCTTCCTCCGTCAATACATCCAGATCAATAAAATACGGATTTCCCGCAAACGCAGAGAATGACTGGTAAGGGGAATCCCCGTAACCGGTAGGCCCCAGAGGAAGGATCTGCCAGTAATGCTGTCCTGCTTTTTTTAATAGATTCACAAATTCATATGCCTCTTTCGAAAACGCTCCGATCCCGTACTTTGACGGAAGGCTTGCAACCGGAAGCAACATACCACATTCCCGCATATCCAGTCTCCTTTTTCTGTTTGTTCTAGCCCTTCACCGCACCTGCGGCAACGCCCTTTATGATATATTTCTGGCAGCTTAAATAAAATACGATGATCGGAAAAACCGCCAGGTCCAGCATGGCCATCATGGCGCCCATATCAATGGAGCCGTAACCGCCCTTCAAGTTCTGTATAACCATTGGTATTGTACCCTTTTCCTGCGGAAGAATCAAGCTGGGAAGAAGATAATCATTCCAGATCCACATGGCATTTAAGATCGCGACCGTCACTGCCGTGGGCTTTAACATGGGAAATACCACATGAAAATAAGTCTGAACAGGGGAACAGCCGTCAATCATGGCCGCCTCCTCGATCTCAAGGGGTATGGCCTTGACAAAGCCGCAGAACAAAAATACCGCCTGCCCGGCTCCAAAGCCCAGGTAAAGAAACACCAGCCCGTACATGGAATTCAAGTATAGATCGTTGGCCGTCTTGGACATGGTGAACATGACCATCTGGAAAGGCACGATCATGGAAAACACGAAGAGATAATACAGGAAGCCGGTAAATGCGGACTTCACTCTGGTTATGAACCAGGCCGTCATGGAGGTGAACAGGATGATGACCCCGACAGAAACCACCGTGATGAAAAAGGACCGGCCAAAGGCCTGGAAAAATCCG
Source organism: Lachnospiraceae bacterium 54-53 (assembly GCA_041223105.1). Taxonomy (GTDB): domain Bacteria; phylum Bacillota; class Clostridia; order Lachnospirales; family Lachnospiraceae; genus Lacrimispora. The sequence continues at coordinate 197,110 of JBCLPO010000005.1, read as the reverse complement.
GTTTTCCTCACTCCCTCCAGATAATTGGCGAGCCCCACATAGGTGCCGGCCTTGGGCAGTTCAAAGGGTGCGTCACTGATAAACAGCTTGCTTTTAAAAGAGTTCATGAATACCAGGGCAATGGGGAACAAAAATGCCATGGAAACCAAAGTCAAAGCAGCTGTCAGAACCGTTCCTGCCGTTCTCTTCCCTACCATCTGCCTGCCTTTTGCTTTTCTTCTTTTTCCGGTCATCAGCTCTCCACCTCCTTACGCCTTGTGAGGAAAAGCTGGGTCAGGGAAATGACCGCAACCATGAGGAAGAATACCGTCGCCTTTGCCTGGCCGACGCCTTCCCAGCCCACTCTTCCATAAAAAGTGCTGTAAATGTCCAGAGCCAGCATGCTGGTCTGCCTTCCCGGCCCTCCTGCCGTCAGCGCCAGGTTCTGGTCAAACAGCTTAAAGGAGTTTGTCAGGGTCAAAAACAGGCAGATGGTAAAAGAAGGCATGACCATGGGAATCAGAATGTCCTTTAATGTCTGAAAGCCTGTGGCGCCGTCCATCCTTGCCGCCTCGATCAATTCTCCCGGAACATTCTGAAGCCCCGCAATGTAAATGATCATCATATACCCGATCAGCTGCCAGTTCATCAGGATCACCAGGCCCCAGAACCCGTATTTGGCATCAAAGGAAAGGGTAACGCCGAATTTCGCCAGGATCCCGTTTAATAAAAGCTGCCAGATATACCCCAGCACAATGCCTCCGATTAAGTTCGGCATGAAAAATACGGTCCGGAAAAGATTGGTCCCCCTGATCTTTCCGGTGAGCACATACGCCAGTGCAAACCCCAGAACATTCACGGATATCACGGAAACCACAGTAAACTTTACCGTAAATACCAGCGCATTCAGAAAATTCCGGTCCATAAAAATCTTTTTATAATTTGCAGTTCCCGCCCAGACAGCATCCTTTACCGTTGTAAATTCCGTAAAGGATAAATAAATGCCCAGGATAAAAGGATACAGGAACGCAATGATAAACGCAGTCAGTGTGGGCAGAACGAAAATCGGAAAATACCCCTTCATTGACTTCTGCATGACAGCCCCTCCTTCCATCATTCCTGATGTGTCTCATGTATGGAAAACGGGTGAGGCAATTCCCCCGCGCCCACCCGTTTTCCGGTTTCAGTATCCTATTTTGTCATTGCTTTTTCATTGGCCCAGTCAGCCTTCATGTCATCCACCACCGCTGTCCAGTCCTTGCCGCCCTGGGCATACTGCAGAAGGGAGGCGCCGAAATTATCTTTAAAAGTCTGGCTTGGGAAGGAGGTAAAGTTCCATGTCACGGAATACAGATCACTGTTATTCATATAACGGTCGACCTCTTTGGCCAGAGGATCGGCAGGCTTTTCATCGGAGGCAAAGGTATCAAAGGGGGCGATAAAGCCTAACTTATTGGTCACATAATCCTTTCCGGTATCCGAAGTGAAAAGCCATTCCAGAAAATCGATTGACGCCTTCTGATCTTCCTCCGCCGCCTGGCTGTTAATGGAGAAGAAATTCTCGGTGCCGATGCAGAGCCCCTGTTTTTCTTCGCCGCTCATTCCGGTATAAATGGGAAGGAATTTCACATCCTCTTCCTTTACCACGTTGCCTTCGACGCCGGATACCTGACCCCAGCCCCAGTTTCCGTTCTGCACCATGGCCACCTTGCCCAGGGCAAACTCCGCCATGGAATCCTCCACGGTCTTTGCGCCCACCATCTTGGGATCCGTACAGGAATTGTTGATATAGAGATCAAAAATGTTTTTGAAACTGTCCCCATACTTAAAGTCAATGGCGTCCTTATCGGACACCTTATCATCCTTATATTCATAATAGATGGGAAGGTTTGCCAGATGGGTCTGCCATCTCCAGTCTTCGCCGGGCGCAAAGGATGTGGAAGCGAATACACCCTCTATTCCGATATCCGCTTTTCTCGCCTGCATATCTTCAGCAACTGCTTTTAAGGCATCAAAGCTTTTGATCTCATCCATGGATCCGGCCTTTGGATTGTCAAGGGCAAAGTACTTCTCCATGACGGCATCATTATAGATAATGCCATAGCCCTCTACCACATATGGAATCCCGTAAACTCCTTCCCCCTCCGTTACCGCCATCTCCTTATCAACCAGATGACTGTAAAGAGACGTGTCCTTTAAATCCAGGCAGTATTTCGCCCAGGCTTTATAGCCGATGGGGCCGTTGATCTGAAACAGTGTGGGAGGCTCCTTTTTCGCCACCTCGGATTTTAACGTCTGTTCATAAGTGCCCGCAGCCGCTGTCTGCACCTTCATGGGCACACCGGTTTCTTCCGTATACTTCCCTGCAAGCTCCACCCAGGTATCCGCAACCTCCGGCTTAAAATTCAGGTAATAAATCTGCCCCTTGCCCTGTGCGCTGTCTCCGGTCTTTCCTTCCGTGGTTCCTTCCGCCTGGGTCTTCTCTTCTCCGCTTCCGCTCTCTGCGGGCTTCCCCGAAGAACAGCCCCCAATTGTTCCGGCGGCCATCACAGCCGCCAGGGTCAGCACTGCCAGTTTTCTCAGTTTCATAATATCCTCCTTCCGTGCCATCTGCACATTCCTGCCGTTGGAATGCAGTTTTCCGGCAACCTTTTCGGTAACGGTATCGGTAACGTTTCCAACGGCTTCATGGTTTTACAATAGCACAGTGCACAATGAAATGCAACAGTTTCTGCTGTGCTTTCATTTTTTTGTTAATTTCTTACATTTTTTCTTATATTTTTATACATATTATACAAAACCAAGCCGTTCTTTACTATATTATTGTAGTTTTATTCCCATTATCTCAGCCGGTGTCCGGTCAGATTTTCGTTAACAAAACCTATGAAATTTGACCCGGAATGTTAAGAGAAAAGAAATACTTATTCCTGATTTTTCCTGTACAATATAAATATGAAAAGGAGGAGATATCTATGAGAAAAATGAATAAACCACTGACGGCTGCCCTCATTGCAGCAACCGCGCTCAGTGTTACCGCCTGCGGCCAGACAGGGACCGCTTCCGCTCCGATTGCAGGCATTACGGCTCCGGACACCAAGGCAGGAAGCACCATACAGGTACAGAGCACGGAGGAAATAAAGGTCGTTCCCGACATGGCTGAAATCAGTTTTGCCGTTTCCACCCAGGCCGAAGATCCCAAGGCATGTCAGGAGAAGAACAGCGAAGACTTAAACAAGGTCATTGCCTTCTTAAAAACTGCCGGGATCGATGAGAAATCCATTCAGACCACCAATTACGGTCTTGAACCCATTTATGACTGGAATTCCGGTCAGGCAATCACAGGATATCAGATGCGCACCAGCATCATCGTATCAGACATTCCCATCGACCAGGTGGGGACCCTGCTTTCTTCCAGCGTGGAGGCGGGCATCAACAACATCGACAATGTAAGTTATTTTTCCAGCAAATATGATGAAAACTATCAGAAATCCCTGAAAAAGGCGATCGAAAGCGCCAGAGTAAAGGCAGAGGCCATCGCATCCGCCAGCGGCTCCAAATTAGGAGAAATATCGAATGTCGAAGAGCTCAGCAATTACGCCGTGACCCGTTATACCGGCTATTCCCAGACGGAAAGCGCCCCTCAGGCAGACGCCAAATCCATGGTTGTGGAACCCGGACAGATCAGTGTGGAAGCCCAGATATCCGTAACCTATAAAATACAGTAACAGAAAGGCGGCATCACAAAGCGATTTTGTGATGCCGCCCTTTTGTTCCCGCCGTAACCGGTCAGGAACCCGGATTCTTAACGGTTACCTCCATCTGGGTGCCGGGGATCCTGATACCGGCTTCCTCAAAGGAAAGCTTTATCCGTTCCATGATCTCGCATCTGGCCGTCCAGTAATCTCCTGTGCCGGTCCAGCCCCGTCCTCCGATGGAAACGGAATTCTGTGTCAGATCATTTATGAAAATTTCTATGGGTTCTTCCTTCATAATGGCGGTCTGGCTGCGGAAGACCGTTTCCATGATCTCCTTTGCTTTCTTTAAATCCGAATCGTAGCCAATGTTAATCAGGATATCCACCCGCCGCTTATCCATGGCGGTCACATTAGTCATGGCGGAATTGGAAAGAGTCCCGTTGGGAATGACCACCTGCTTGTTATCCGGGGTCGTGAGAACCGTATATACAAGGCCGATGGAATGAACGGTGCCTTCCCCGTCTTTGGAAATGATATAATCCCCCACCCGGAACGGTTTCATGAGAAGGATCAGTACCCCGCCCGCAAAATTAGCCAGACTGCCCTGGACCGCCAGACCGATGGCAATGCTCACGGATCCCAGCAGAGCAACTATGGAGGCGGAATTCACACCGATCTGCCCGGCAATGATGAATGCCAGCAGGCAGTACATGGCCGCGTTTAAAACGGATAGCAGAAACTTCCTTACGCTGACCTCCATATCCACTTTCTTGAACGACCGGTACAGCATATGATAGATGATCTTTATGATCCTGGAACCTATGAAAAATATCACCAGGGCGATCAGGACCTTTATCCCGAACGTGATCAGGTCGGGGATCCAGCCCTCTATGGTTTCCAGGATGACATTGGGCCTTAACTGGTCTAAATTCTCCTGCACTTCCTCCGGCAGCGCCACTAGAGGCTCCTCCGGCAGTACGTCGGCAGCGGTATAAAGCATCATTCTTTCCTGTCTCCTCCCCGTTTTGATTTTCCGGCCCTTTTAAGGCCCGGTGTCCGTTCATTCCCCGCAGGGGTACAGGAAAAGATCATGACACTCAGAGGTGCGGCCGTTATTTCAATGAAATGGGGCCCTTTCTCCCCAGCCTTCTCTTTTGAAGCCCTCACACGGGAATTGACCCGCCCCTCTCCGCCGAAGGCCGTGTCATCGCTGTTTAAAATCTCTTTGTATTTCCCGGCAAACGGAACCCTTACCGGGTATTTCCTGTGAGGCACCGTATCAAAATTGCAGACAAACAGAAGGGTTTCCTCCTTTTTTCCCGTCTTTCTTAAAAACCCCGCCATGCTGTTCTCTGAATCCGCGCACTCCATCCACTCAAATCCGGACGTTCCATAATCCCGTTGGTACAGGGCCGGCCGGCTCCTGTATAAGTGATTCAGCGCCTTTACATATTCCTTTATCTGCTTATGAACAGGGACTTCCAGCAGCTCCCAGTCAAGGCTTTCATTTTCATTCCATTCCCGGTTCTGGCCGAAGTCCTGCCCCATGAACAGAAGCTTTTTCCCGGGGTGTCCTGTCATAAAACCATAGGCCGCTCTTAAATTCGCGGCCTTTTCCTCCATGGTGTCTCCCGGCATCTTGCCCAGCATGGAGCCCTTCCCGTGAACCACCTCATCATGGGAAAAGACCAGGATAAAAGCCTCGCTGTAGGCATATTGCAAGCTGTAGGTCAAATCACCGTAATGGTTCTTCCTATAGTAAGGGTCACACCGCATATATCCGGTAAAGTCATTCATCCAGCCCATGTTCCACTTATAATCGAAACCCAGGCCCTCCGCCTTTCCGTCAGACGTGACCCTGGGCCATGCCGTGGATTCCTCCGCGATCAGGACCGCCCCGTCTTTGCGCCTCTTAAAAACAGAACTCAGCTGCTTCAGAAAATCAACCGCTTCCAGGTTTTCGTGCCCGCCGTAAATATTGGGGATCCATTCTCCCGGATTCTTCCCGTAATCCAGGTACAGCATGGACGCAACCGCATCCATGCGGATTCCGTCCGCATGGTACTTGTCCACCCAGAAAAGGGCATTGGCGATCAGAAAATTGCGCACTCCCGGCCGGCCGTAATTATAGATCAGAGTCCCCCAGTGGGGATGAGAGCCCTGTCTGGGATCCTTGTGCTCATAAACACAGGTTCCGTCAAAGCATGCCAGACCAAAGCTGTCCCTGGGAAAATGGGCAGGAACCCAGTCCAGAATGACCCCGATCTCCTGCTTGTGCATATAATCCACAAAAAACATAAAATCATCCGGCGTTCCGTAACGGCTGGTAGGCGCATAATACCCCGTCACCTGATATCCCCAGGAAGCATCCAGGGGATGCTCCATGACGGGAAGCAGCTCCACATGGGTATACCCCATATCCTTCACATATTCCGCCAGCTTTACGGCAATTTCACGGTAATTGTAAAATTCGGAGCCGTTCACCGGATCTCCGTTTTCATCTGACTCCCTTTCCTTCCGGATCCAGGATCCCAAATGGACCTCATAGATGGATAGGGGCCCTTCCTTTGAGCTGGTTTTTGCCCTGTTTTCCAGCCACCCCTTATCACTCCACGAAAATTTCCCCATATCCCAGACGACGGAGGCATTGCAGGGGCGAAGCTCACAGTAATTGGCATAAGGATCGCTTTTCAGCCCGATCTCTCCGTTTCCCTGCTTCACCTCGTATTTATAAAGGATTCCCTCCTGCAGGCCGGGAATGAACAGTTCAAAAATTCCCGAATCCCCAAGCCTTCTCATCTGGTGGCGTCTGCCATCCCAAAGATTGAAATCTCCCACCACACTGACGCGCATGGCACACGGAGCCCATACGGAAAAATAAACGCCTTCCGTCCCGCCGGCTGTCATTGGGTGGGCCCCCATTTTTTCAAAAATGCCGTAATGAATTCCTGATTCAAATTTCTTAATATCCCCCGGCTGATAGAACGGCCCAAAGGAATAGGGATCCACAAGCTCTTGTGACGTACCGTTGTCATAGGTTACAAGCAGCGTGTAGGAAACCACTGTCCGGCGGGGGATGAGCGCCGCGAAGAAGCCGGACTCATCGGCCAGCTCCATGGGGTATTCTTTTCCGCTTTTCTTCAGCCGTACCGCCATCTTAACGGCCGTCGGTATAAATGCCTGGATCAGCAGGCCGTGCTCTGTTACATGCGGCCCCAGAATCCCATGGGGATCCGCCGCCTCTGAATATACGATTTCCTCAATACCGGCCCAATCCATGCAGTCATAACATTCTTTGTCCATATGCAGTTCCTCCCGGTCCCTTATTATGGAAATATTTTACCATTCACGCCTTAATTTTTCAATAGTTTCCCGGGATCCGGCGTCCATAGATTTCTTTGCCAGGCCAGCATCAGATCCACCATTCTGCCGTAGCTGTTTACCCCGTCGGTCTGGCTGTTCATTTTTAAGTATGTGTCATTAAGCCGGTTGGAAACTTCGGCCGCCCTTCCTTCATATTTCCCCCAGAACTCATTGTTCTGTCCAAGATCCTCCCAGGCCTTCCCGTTGAGCTGCCGGCAGATTTCCGCATAGGCCTCCCGGTCTCCCTTTGCCAGCGCGTTGGTTGCGTAAACCCAGCCGGTTAAATATCCGCTGTAGCGGAAGGCGTCGTCCCCGGAGCCGATGCAGGCAAGATATCCGATGAAATTGGCCTCATCCTCTCTCATAAATCCCCGCAGATGGGAAAGCTCATGACAGACGGTGTGGGGAATATTATAATCCGGCATGGAACGGTTGTAGGTGGCCTCCACCGTAAAGGGAGAATACTGGCCGCAAAGCTGCTGCACCGAAAAAAAATAAGACCAGAACAAAGGCTTCGGAGGCGGATAGAAGCCCCCCAGCTCCGGATAAGCTTCCCCCAGCTTCTCCATGGCCTTCACGCTTTCCCTCCGGGTGCTCTCCCAATCCACCTCCCCTGTGATTCCTTCCTCGCACATCTGGTTTATGGTGTCGGTAAGAAACAGGCAGAGCTCCTTAAGCTCTTCCAGGGTGGAGGCCCTCACCTCCAGCCCCGAATAGCTGGAGAACGGCTTGCGGTAATAATTAATGCCGCAGTTCACGGTAAAGAGGAAAAAAAAGCAGGTGACAAGAAACACGGCTCTGATCAGTATCTTTCTTCCTTCCCGCAGATGACGCAGGATATAGCAGATGCATAAGACCGCCAGCAGATAGGCGGAAATTTCTGCCAGCGCAAAAGGAAATATCCCGGACAGCCTTCCCAGGCAGCCTACGATGACCGGATAAACCCGTCTGGCATACCAGTCCCCGAACCCCGGAACCTTTCTCGCAGATATCTGCAGCAGCACGGAAATTATAAACATGGCCGCCGATGCTGTAACAAGTATGTTGTCTCTATTCCGCCTTCTCTCTCTCATATTCAGGCTCCCCCTGATGTAAATTTATATTCCGGTTCATAAATTTTTAATTAAGTTTATGATAACATAATTATATGGACATTCCGTGGAGCGTTTGTGAATATTTTCTTACCATTTTGTAAAACCCCTTGCGTTATAAATCAAACTCATTTAAACTCATGTTTGGGACCATCCGAAAAGAAAAGAAGAGAAATCATAATGAAAAGAGAAGAAAACATGCCAAAGGAACGGGAGACGCTCAACTGGAAGGAAGAAATCATCAGCTGGATCAAGATCATCGTGATTGCCGCTGTCATTGCATTTCTGCTCAATAATTATATCATCGCCAACAGCAGGGTGCCAAGCGGGTCCATGGAGCAGACCATCATGACAGGCGACCGGGTCATCGGCTCCAGGCTGTCCTATTATTTCAGCGATCCGGAGCGGGGAGACGTGGTCATCTTTCATTTTCCCGACGACCTGACGGGAAATACCTATTATGTAAAGCGGGTCATCGGCCTTCCCGGCGATATCATTGACATCCTGGACGGAAAGGTATATTTAAATAATTCCGAAACGCCTCTGGAGGAACCCTATCTTCCGGAACCCATGGAGCCGGAGCCGGATGCCCATTATGAGGTGCCGGAAAATAGTTATTTCATGCTTGGCGACAACCGGAACTTCTCCGCAGACGCCAGGAGATGGAATCATAAATATGTGAAAAAAGAAAAGATCATTGCAAAAGTGCTGTTCCGGTATTTCCCATCCATCAAAAAAATCCAATAGAAAAAACGCAGGACCAAAGCCGCTGCTTTGCCTGCGTTTTTTTGTTACTCCATGTAGCCGCCCTTCATGGGGGACACCGCATGCTCTGAGAAAATCTTTAACACCCCGGATTTGTATTTGGGTTCTCCAGGCTTCCAGTGTTTCTTCCTTTCCGCCAGGATCCGTTCAATCTCTTCCGGTTCCTTCCGTTCCCCCTTAACGCCGATGATCCGAAGAACCCGCTCCGGTATGTCGATCTCGATCAAGTCCTCCTCTTCCACCAGGGCAATGGGGCCTCCCTCAGCCGCTTCCGGTGAAATATGTCCGATGGCCGGGCCTCTGGAAGCGCCGGAAAACCGGCCGTCCGTCAGAAGCGCGATGGATTTCGCCAGCACCGGATCGGAAGAAATGGCTTCCGTGGTATAAAACATCTCCGGCATCCCGCTGCCTTTTGGCCCCTCATACCGTATGATGACCGCTTCCCCCGGATGGATCTCTCCGTGAAGGACCGCATGAATGGCATCTTCCTCGCAGTCAAAGGGTCTGGCTTTCAATACAGCCTTATGCATCTCAACGGCCACGGCGCTGTGCTTGACCACAGCCCCATCGGGAGCCAGATTTCCCTTCAGTATGGCAACGGTTCCGTTTTTGCCGATGGGATCCTGAAAGGTCCTTATGATATCCGTCCGCTCTCTGCCGATTTTCTTTAAATAGTCGTCACACTTCTCATAGAAGCCGTCCTTTTTCAAATCCTCCAGGTTCTCTCCCAAGGTCTTCCCTGTCACTGTCATCGCATCCACATGAAGCATGGATTTTATCTCTTCCATTATCCGGGGAACGCCTCCTGCATAATAGAAATACTGGGCCGGCCATTTTCCTGCCGGACGGATATCCAGAAGATAATGGGCGTTTTTATGGAGCCGGTCAAAGGTCTCTCCATCCACTTTAAGACCCAGCTCATGGGCAATGGCCGGAATATGGAGCAGGGAATTGGTGGAGCCGGATATGGCCGCATGGACCATAATGGCATTTTCAAAGGAATCCATGGTTATCATGTCCCTTGGCTTTAAACCGTTCTGAGCCAGCCACACCGCCTGCTCGCCCGCTTTTTTCGCCACCGTTTTCAAGTCCCCGGAGGTGGCGGGCATCAGAGCGCTTCCGGGAAGCATCAGGCCCAGGGCTTCCGCCATGACCTGCATGGTGGAGGCGGTTCCCATAAAGGAGCAGGCGCCGCAGGACGGGCAGGCGTGGTGTTTGTACCAGGTCAGCTTTTCCTCCGTTATCTCTCCTCTTTCGTACATGGCGCTGTACATGCCGATCTGTTCCAGGGTCAGAAGATCCGGCCCCGCATCCATGACTCCCCCGGTAATGACAATGGACGGGATGTTGATCCTTCCGATGCCCATTAAGTGAGCGGGAACCGCCTTATCGCAGCTGGCCACAAAAACTCCCGCATCATAGGGGGTCGCATTGTTGTGGATCTCGATCATATTGCAGATCATATCCCTGGAGACCAGGGAATAATTTCCTCCGTCATGGCCCTGGCTCATGCCGTCACAGGTATCGGTGGCAAAATAGCGGGCCCCCTTTCCGCCTGTGCCGTTGATCCCATCCAGAGCCTGGTTCACCAGCTCAAAAAGATGGGCGCTCCCCGGATGGCTTTCTCCAAACGTGCTTTCGATCATGATCTGGGGCTTTTTCAAATCCTCCACAGACCAGCCCATACCCAGTTTCAACGGGTCCATTTCAGGGGCTATGGCCCGTACCTTCTGACTCCTTAACTCCATATTGCATCCTTCCTTATCTATAGTCGTAATACGTACTATGTCTTTATGGTTATAAAATACCACTAACGCTGAAAAAAGTCAAGTATACTGTGGTTTTTGTACTTTTTACGGGGAAAACTTTTTATTGTTTTATATATTTTACCCTATAAGACATTGGATGTATTTAGCCCATAAAAGGAAGAAAAAAGCGGAAACCTTAAGGCTCCCGCTCCAGTGATTTTATCATTTTCCGGTTGTACGTCAGATGCATGTACATGGCGCATCTGGCCCCTTCAGAGTCCCTCTGGGCAATGCAGTCCACGATTTCCCTGTGGGTTTCTATGGTCTCTTTCCCCAGCCTGGCGCTTGTGATGTCCACAAACAGGGCGATGGAGGAATTGATGACCGGTACCAGCTTTTCCACCACCGCATTGCCGCTGCAGGCGGCGACCAGCTTATGAAAAAGAATGTCCTCTTCCGTATGGCTTTCCCCCCGGTGAATGAAATCCTCCACACGGTCCCTCTGCATTTTAAGCGCTTCCACCTGTTTTAAGGTGGCGTTCCTTGCGGCCAGAGCGGCAATTTCCGGCTCCAGCATCAGACGGACGCTTAAAAGATCCAGGGCCAGATGGGTCTTATCCTTTAAAAAAGCCAGTCCCAGGGGGTCGTCCACCATTCCCTGGCGTTCGGAGACATAGGTTCCGGCTCCGCGCCGTATTTCCAGGATATGTCTGGAAGCAAGGATCTTGACCGCTTCCCTTATGGTTCCCCTTCCCACGCCGATGGACTGTGCCAGCTCGAACTCATTGGGTATCTTGGCACCTGCCTCCAGGCCCTTCTCAATGATCCCGTTCATGATATGCTCCGCCACCTGTTCCGCCAGAGGCTTCTTTGTGTAAGCCTCCAGCTCCGAAGGCATGTGATTACGGTCTTCTCCCATAAGCCTCCCCCTTACCAGGTTTACTCTTTGTTTTCGATGGCCATTACCATGTCCACCCGGCGCTGATGTCTTCCGCCCTCGTATTTGGCCTCCAGCCATTCTTCCGTGATCATCTTTGCCATTTCATCGCCGATCACCCGGGCTCCAAAGCAAAGCACATTGGAATCATTGTGCATTCTGGAAAGCTTTGCCGTATAGGGCTCGCTGCAGACACAGGCCCGGATGCCCTTCACCTTATTGCAGGCAAGTGAGATGCCCACCCCGGTTCCGCAGACAGCGATCCCCAGATCCGCTTCTCCGGCAGCCACGGCCCGGCCTACCTTTTCCCCATACTCCGGATAATCACAGCTCTCCGTGGAATTGGTCCCGAAGTCAATGACCTCATATCCTTTGCTCTCCACGAATTCTTTTATGGCGTTTTTCATTTCAATGGCCGTATGGTCATTTCCCATTGCGATCTTCATAATATTCTCCTGTCTCTTGTAATCTAACCGGCATTTACCATATCATAAATGCCGGATTTAATCAAGCACCTGCGCGTTGCGTCAGTCCATGCCCCCGCCCCGGCCGTAAAAGGAAGCGATCCGGTCAAGGCGTGCGCTCATGTTGGCAAGCAGAAGATCCGCGGTAGTCAGCGCAGCCATGGCTTCCACAACCACAACGGCCCGGGGGACAATGATCGGATCATGGCGGCCCCGGATCTGGATTTCCTCCTCGGTTCCCTGACGTGTCACGGTCTTCTGTGTTTTTGCGATGGAAGGCGTGGGCTTAAAAGCGGCCCGCAGGACCACCCGGGAACCGTCGCTGATCCCGCCCAGAATCCCTCCGGCATGGTTGGTGGCCTTTTCCACCCGGTTGTCCATTCCCATACGAAAGCCGTCGTTATTCACGGATCCCAAAGACCGGGCGGCGCCAAAGCCGTCTCCGATCTCAAAGCCTTTTACCGCTCCGATGGACATGACCGCCCGGGCCAGCGCCGCATCGTATTTATCAAATACAGGATCGCCGATCCCGGCCGGGACTCCGTCAATGAGGCATTCCACCACACCTCCCACAGAGTCCGTCTCACTCATCATCTGTTCCAGATACGCTTCCGCAAGAGCCGCCGTCTCCCTGTCCGGCATGTAAAGGCGGTTTTCCTCCCGCTCCTCCAGCTTAAACTGCTCCGGCTTTATTTCAAAAGGCCCCACAGACCTGGTGTATGCAGTTACCTCTATTCCCAGGCTCTTTAAAAAGCAGGCCGCAACGGCCCCGGCCGCCACCCTTGCGATGGTCTCTCTTCCCGAGGACCGGCCGCCGCCCCGGTAATCCCGGAACCCGTATTTTTCATCAAAGGAAAAATCTGCATGGCCCGGACGGTAGACCTCCATGATATTACCGTAATCCCCGGAACGCTGGTCCGTGTTCCGCACCATCATGGAAATGGGCGTTCCGGTGGTCTTCCCCTCGAAAACACCGGACAATATCTCCACCTGGTCGGCCTCCCGGCGCTTGGTGGTAAACTTGCTCTGTCCCGGTTTTCTCCGGTCCAGATATGCCTGGATATCCCCTTCTTCCAGTTTCAGCCCTGCCGGACATCCGTCCACCACCACGCCGATGGCTTTTCCGTGTGATTCCCCCCAGGTTGCCGCCTTAAAAATCGTCCCCAGTGTTGATCCTGCCATGTATGTCTCTCCTTTCCTCTATCCTGCCCGCGTCTTCCGGGCATAAAGGGATGCCTGTAAGGTGTTTATTCGCTGACCTTCACGATCACGCAGCTGTTGGGCTCATTGACTTTAAGCTCCTTGCCGTTCATGATGAGAAGTCCTTTTTTGTAATCAACGTTGAAGAATGTGATGCTGCCGTTCTCGTGGTTGAAAGAAGCGATGTGCTTGTCATCCGGAAAAACGCAGATATCCTTGGGAAAGCTGCCGCTGATGGGAAGGCAGCACAAGTAATCCAGCAATCCGGTTTTCGTGTCGCGGTTATACACCGTAACGGTATTGTCCCCCGCATTGCCGCAGAACATGTGCTTTTCGTCATTGGAAAAGCGCAGGGAGCATGCAGCCGTGAGCTGGGTAAGGGGTTTTGCCCCGGTGGTTGAAATGGTCTGTATCTTCTCGATCTTCGGCTGGTGTTCTCCCGTTTCATAGGTGAAAACGTCAATGACGTTCTTCAGTTCATACAGCAGATAGAAAAACTTTCCATCTGAACTGAAACGGAAGCATTTGGGAGCTGACTCCAGATCGCAGCGCAGGGCATCCACAAGGTGCAGTTCCTCTTCCTTTTCATCAAAGTGGTAGATCTTTACCTGGTCGATCCCTAAATCCGACACCATGACAAACTTATCATCCGGCGTTCTTCTGGTACAGCTCACATGGGGGCGGAAATTTCTCTCAGCCACGCTTCCAAGCCCCTTGTGGAACACGCTGGCCGCGATATCACCTACGGAACCATCCTTGTTCAGACGCAGGATTGTGGATTTCCCGTCATGGTATCCGGAGACGAAAATATATCTGTCCTTTTCATCCGTTGACAGGTGGCAGCCCCTCATGCCCTTGATATTGGCCGCGTTAAGCCTTGTAATGGCCCCATTCTCATGAATACGGAAAGACACGACACCTTCATCTGCGATGGAATAAAGAGTCCTGCCGTCATTGGAAGCCGTGAGGTAAGAAGAGTTGTCAACCTCCACCTCACACCGCCTGACAAAACGGCCCTTTTCCACGTCAACATCATATACCGTAATACCTTTTGCCTGTCCATTGTAGGAGTAGGATCCTACATAGGCCATATACTTGCCTTTCATCATACATTTCCTCCTGAAATCTTCCTTGGTACAAACTAAAATTATCATATCATAAATTTACGTATTTGTTAAGGAAAAACTTGTGTAAAAACTATTGACATACAATGAAAAAACAGTATAATGTATCTTGCTGCGTGTTTATTATTACTAAACTTTTTAGTTATATTTATCGTCAGTTAGTATAAGTAAACTTTCAGCTCATTATTAATAAGAAGGAGGAGCATATGGATATCGGTGCAAAATTAAAAGAACTGCGGGTCTTAAAAGGGCTTACCCAGGAAGAGCTGGCTGACCGCGCGGAGCTGTCAAAGGGGTTCATATCCCAGCTGGAAAGGGACTTAACTTCCCCCTCCATTGCAACTCTCATGGATATTTTACAGTGTCTCGGAACCTCCATCGGCGAATTTTTCAACGAAAGCCCGGAGGAGCAGATCGTGTTCGGAAAAAACGACTATTTTGAGAAACACGACGGGGACTTGAAGAATGTAATCAAATGGATCATTCCAAACGCACAGAAAAACATGATGGAACCCATTCTTCTAACGCTGGAAGCCGGGGGGGAAACCTATCCCGACAATCCCCATGAAGGGGAGGAATTCGGCTATGTGATGCAGGGGAATATTTCCATTCATATAGGAAATAAGACATATAAAGCAAAAAAAGGGGAATCCTTTTATTTTGTATCAGACAAGAAACATTACTTAAGCAGCAAGGCCGGCGCCACCCTCATCTGGGTCAGCTCCCCGCCAAGCTTTTGACAGGAGGATAAAAGGTCATGGGTCAGCCATTAATCGATTTACGGAATATCACAAAGAGCTTTGACGGTACCATGGTACTGGATGATTTAAATCTCTCCGTGAAGGAGAATACATTTGTCACCCTATTAGGGCCCAGCGGCTGCGGCAAGACCACAACCCTCCGCATCATCGGCGGTTTTGAATCTCCCAACCAGGGACAGGTGATCTTTGACGGAAAAGATATCACCAGCCTGCCTCCCAACAAGCGGCAGTTAAACACGGTTTTCCAGAAATACGCTCTGTTTACCCACATGTCCATAGCGGAGAACATCGCCTTTGGCTTAAAGATCAAAAACAAGCCCAGAGCTTACATTCAGGATAAGATCAAATATGCCCTGAAGCTGGTCAATTTAGACGGCTTTGAAAACCGTACCGTGGATTCCTTAAGCGGCGGCCAGCAGCAGCGGATCGCCATTGCCAGGGCCATCGTCAATGAGCCCAGGGTCCTGCTTTTGGATGAACCCTTAGGCGCCCTGGACTTAAAGCTTCGTCAGGATATGCAGTATGAGCTGATCCGGCTGAAAAATGAGCTGGGCATCACCTTCATCTATGTCACCCATGACCAGGAGGAGGCGCTCACCATGTCCGATATCATCGTCGTCATGAACCAGGGCTACATCCAGCAGATGGGTTCTCCTGAAAACATCTACAATGAACCGGAAAATGCTTTTGTGGCGGACTTCATCGGAGAAAGCAACATCGTGCCCGGAATCATGATTCGCGATGAGCTGGTGGAAATTTTCAGCGCCAGATTCGTCTGTGTGGATAAGGGCTTCGGGACCAATGCCCCGGTGGACGTGGTGATCCGTCCGGAAGACATTGACTTAGTCGCTCCGGAGGAAAGCACTCTGAGCGGAACCGTGACCCATTTAATCTTTAAGGGCGTCCACTATGAAATGGAAGTGACAACGCCTGACGGCTTTGAGTGGCTGGTGCACAGCACGGATATGTTCCCGGTCGGACAGGAAGTGGGGATCCACGTGGACCCATTCGATATCCAGATCATGAACAAACCGGCTTCAGAGGATGAGGAGGCTGTGGGAGTCAATGAGTAAAAAATTATTATCCGGTCCATATATCATGTGGATGATCGGCTTCATCCTGATTCCGCTGGCTTTGATCGTATTTTACGGACTGACGGACCGGTCCGGGGTTTTTACCCTGGCCAATGTGCTGTCCATTGCGTCGGCAGAACACGCAAAGGCTTTGTGGCTCTCCCTGGGGCTTTCCTTCATCAGCACCTTATTCTGCCTGATCCTGGCATATCCGCTGGCATTGGTCCTGCGCTCCAGGGGAATGGGCCAGGGAAGCTTTGTGGTTTTTATTTTCATCCTTCCCATGTGGATGAACTTTCTTCTGCGCACACTGGCCTGGCAGACCTTACTTGAAAAGAACGGGGTCATAAACGGAATATTAAACGCACTCCGCCTTCCGAACCAGAATCTGATCAACACGCCGGGCGCCATCATACTGGGCATGGTCTATAACTTCCTGCCTTTTATGGTCCTTCCCATATACAATGTGCTGGCCAAGATCGATGACAATGTGATAAACGCGGCCAGGGACTTGGGAGCCAACTCCCTCCAGGTTCTGACCCGGATCCTGTTTCCTTTAAGCGTTCCCGGGATCGTCAGCGGCATTACCATGGTATTCGTGCCCGCCCTCACCACCTTCGTCATCTCAAACCTTCTGGGCGGAAGCAAGATCCTGCTGATCGGCAATGTCATTGAGCAGGAATTCACCAGGGGCAGCAACTGGAATTTAGGCTCCG
Source organism: Lachnospiraceae bacterium 54-53 (assembly GCA_041223105.1). GTDB lineage: Bacteria > Bacillota > Clostridia > Lachnospirales > Lachnospiraceae > Lacrimispora. The sequence goes on along the minus strand of JBCLPO010000005.1, from coordinate 180,194 downwards.
GCCTTTCCCTGGTCCTGATGGTATTCATTCTGATCAGCATGGCGCTCATCGCCAAATATGATAAGAACGGGGAGGGAAGCACATTCTGATGAACAGAAAAACCGGTTTTATAATACGTTTTATCCAGGATTTTTATCTGGCGGCCATCATGGTGTTTTTGTACGCGCCCATTGCCACCATGGCTGTGCTGTCCTTTAACAGTTCCAAGTCCCGCACCCAGTGGGGAGGTTTTACCATCCGGTGGTACAGGGATCTGTTTTCCAGCAGCACCATTATGACGGCGCTTTACAACACCCTGCTGATTGCATTTTTATCGTCCCTGATTGCGGCTGTCATCGGAACCGCAGCGGCCATTGCCATCAACAGCATGAAGCGGGGCCCCCGCTCCTTACTCATGGGCATCACAAATATTCCCATGCTGAACGCGGATATTGTTACGGGAATCTCTCTCATGCTGGCGTTTATCGCTTTCGGGATCTCCCTTGGCTTTCAGACGATTTTAATTTCACATATTACCTTTAACATTCCGTATGTCATTTTAAGTGTCATGCCCAAGTTAAAGCAGACTGATAAGAGTACCTATGAAGCCGCCATGGATTTGGGCGCCACCTCGGTATCCGCATTTTTCAAGGTGGTGTTCCCGGATATCCTTCCGGGTGTGCTGTCCGGGTTTTTGCTGGCATTTACCATGTCCCTGGATGATTTCATCATCACTCATTTCACCAAGGGAGCCGGTATCAATACCCTTTCCACGTTAATTTACAGCGAGGTCCGCCGGGGGATACGCCCCTCCATGTACGCGCTGTCAACCATCATCTTTCTGGCGGTGCTGGTGCTGCTTCTGATCACCAATTTCGCGCCGAAGCAGAAAAAACAATAGGAGAAGACCACATGAGAAAAAGATTATTGAAAATTATGGCAGGAAGCGCTCTGGCGCTGCTTTCCCTCTCTCTTTTAAGCGGCTGCGGAAAATCCGCGGCCAAGGCTGGAAGCGCCGGGGAGGTTTATGTTTACAACTGGGGCGAATACATTGATGAATCGGTCATCGAGCAGTTTGAAGAGGAGACCGGCATTCAAGTGGTTTATGACTTATTTGAGACCAATGAAGAAATGTATCCCGTCATCGAAGCCGGCGGCGTGAAGTACGACGTGGTGTGCCCTTCCGATTATATGATCCAGAAAATGATCGAAAACAACCTTCTGGCGGAAATCAATTTTGACAATGTGCCCAATTTCAAGGAGATCGATTCCAGATACACGGAAATGTCCAAAAGCTTTGATCCGGAAAACAAATATTCCGTTCCCTACTGCTGGGGTACGGTCGGCATCCTTTATAACACCAGCATGGTGGCCCCGGAGGACGCTCCCACCAAATGGTCCGATCTCTGGGATGAAAAATTCAAGGATAATATCCTCATGCAGGACAGCGTCCGGGATGCTTTCATGGTAGCGTTAAAATCCCTTGGATATTCCATGAATACCACCGATGAGGCGGAAATCAACGAGGCAAAGGAACTGCTGATCAAACAGAAACCCCTGGTCCAGGCGTATGTCATCGACCAGGTACGGGATAAAATGATCGGAGGCGAGGCCGCCGTTGGTGTGATCTACTCCGGAGAAATGCTCTACATTCAGAATGAAGTCAAGGATCTGGGGCTTGACTACTCCCTGGAATATGTGATCCCGGAGGAGGGAACCAATCTCTGGCTGGATTCCTGGGTCATTCCCGCCAATGCCGAGAACAAGGAAAACGCGGAGAAATGGATCAACTTCCTTTGCAGACCGGAAATCGCCAGGAAAAACTTTGAATACATCACCTATCCCACGCCCAATAAGGGGGCCTTCGACTTGCTGGATCCTGATTTTCAAAATAACAAGGCTGTTTTCCCGGATGAGGATGTTTTACAGAACAGCGAAGTATATAAATACCTGGGAGACCAGGTGGATTCCCTTTACAACGAGGCCTGGAAAGAAGTGAAATCCAACTGACACACTTAAAGTTAAATATTACACATCATAAAGAGCTGATAACCCGTTTTATTGAAACAGGTTATCAGCTCTCTTAAACTGTTTTCCAAAGCAGTCTCATATGATCTTCTACAGGAATCCTCTCCGCCCTCACTCTGCATGGCTGATCAGATTTATCTCCTTCGCAATCTCCAGATTGACCATCAGCACATTGACGGTTTCCTCTCCGAATATCCCAAGGAACTTTTCCCGGGTATGATCCTTCACAATCTCCTTCAGCCTGCCTTCCGTGAGTCCGGTGGCCTCAGCCAGCCCCGGTATCTGAACTGCGGCGGACCGGGGGCTGATATGGGGATCAAGACCGGATCCTGAGGCGGTCAGCAGATCCGTTGGGATATCCTCCCTTTTAACGTCAGGATTTGAGGCCAGAAAATCTGCCATATCCTTTTCCACCCGTTTCAAAAGCTCAGGATTGGTGGGGGCATAATTTTTTGATCCGGATCCGACGCCTCCATAGGTCCCGTCATTTATCTGTTCCCGGGTATAGGTATTATAGTTTACCGCAGATGGACGGCACTTCATGAAACGTGCATCAGTAAAATCCTGCCCGACCAGTTCCGACCCCGCCGGCATGCCGGCTGTAAAGATCAATGCCCAGCGCCTGATTTACGGATCTGATAAATTCTTCATAACCGCTGTCATCCGCCGCCTGATAGACCGCTTCGCTTTCATATATGACCGGATACTTCAAATCAAAATACCCGAGTATTTTTTTGTAACCATAAACAATTATAAAGGCGATTGAAAACATCCCTACCTTCATGAAAAAATTGTCCATAAATAACCTCCCCCATATCCGGAACTTTTATGAAAAGCCCAGCATTGCCAATAACGGAGTAAGCATCAAATCAATTGCTTTAATGCCGATAAACGGAGCCGCAATGCCTCCCGCCCCATAAATCAGCATATTATGGGACAGCATTTTTTCCGAACGCCGCGGCTTGTATCTGACACCTTTCATCGCTAACGGAATCAGACAGGGAATAATGACGGCATTGAATATCAGGGCGGAAAGAATCGCGCTGTATGAAGTGGACAGACCCATGATATTCAGCATTTTCATCTGCGGGATCACAGCCATGAACATTGCCGGGATAATGGCAAAATACTTGGCAACGTCATTGGCGATGCTGAAGGTGGTCAGAGAGCCGCGGGTGATCAAAAGCTGATTTCCGATTTCCACCACATCGAGTATTTTTGTGGGGTCAGAATCCAGATCGATCATGTATGCCGCTTCCTTGGCCGCTGAGGTGCCGCTGTTCATGGCAATTCCCACGTCCGCCTGAGCCAGCGCCGGCGCGTCGTTGGTGCCGTCTCCCGTCATGGCAACTACTTTTCCCTGAGCCTGTTCCGCCTGAATGGCCTTTATCTTGTCTTCCGGCCTGCATTCCGCAATAAAGCTGTCCACTCCGGCTTCCTGGGCAATGGTGGCCGCTGTCAGCGGGTTGTCGCCGGTACACATAATTGTTTTTATGCCGATGGAACGGAGCCTTGCAAAGCGCTCCACCAGGCCTGGCTTTATGGTGTCCTTAAGGTAGATCACGCCGTAAATCCTGTTTCCGGAACAGACCACAAGTGGCGTTCCGCCAAGCTTTGAAACTTCGCTGACCTTTGCTTCCAGGTCCTTTGGTATCTCTCCCGAAAGCTCCTGCACATAGCTTCGGATGGAATCAAAGGCACCCTTGCGTATTTTGGTCCCATCCGGCAAATCGATGCCGCTCATCCGGGTCTGGGCGGTAAATTCCACAAACTCCATTCCCGGCATGGCCTCCTGATGCTTGCCTCTTAAACGTTCTCCAAGTTCTATGACCGATTTTCCCTCAGGGGTGTCGTCCTTCAGTGAGCTCATGACCGCATAATGAATCAGCTCCTGCTCACTCGTATTTTCTACCGGAATAAACCTGGCCGCCATCCGGTTCCCGAATGTAATGGTCCCGGTTTTGTCCAGGATCATGGTATCCACATCCCCGCAGGCCTCCACCGCCTTTCCCGACATGGCGATGACGTTGAACCTGGTGACCCGGTCCATGCCGGCAATGCCGATGGCTGAGAGCAGTCCGCCGATGGTTGTGGGGATCAGGCATACGGTCAGGGCTGCCAGGGTGGAGATCTGCAGCCGTACACCGCTGTACACCGCAATGGGATACAAGGTTACGATGACGATCAGAAAGATTATGGTCAGGCTTACTAGCAGCGTGCTCAGCGCGATCTCATTGGGCGTTTTTTTACGGGAGGCTCCCTCCACGAGGGAGATCATTTTGTCCAGAAAGGACTCACCCGGATTTGAAGTGATCCGGATTTTCAGCCAGTCACTCACCACTGTGGTCCCGCCGGTGACGGATGCGAAGTCACCGCCGCTTTCCTTGACCACAGGAGCGGTCCCTGGTTACAAATTTTGTTTTAGGTTCTTTGCTCATAAAATATCCTCCTTAGCTCCACAGAGTCAGATGCTCTGCAACAGGTCCCAGCACAACAGCCGGGAAAAAGGTGAGAGCGGCTATGATCATGACGACCATGAACAGCGATACGGTAAAGGTCACCGTGTCGGTTTTCAGCGTTCCGATGGTTTCATTGACCGGGCGCTTCATCATCAGAGAGCCTGCAATGGCCAGCTGGATGACGATGGCCAGGTACCTTCCGAAGAACATGACCAGCCCCGTTGTAATATTCCAGAAATACGTATTGTCCCCAAGCCCTTCAAAGCCCGATCCATTGTTGGAGGCGGCGGAAGAAAACTCATACAGGATCTGGGTCAGTCCGTGGTGTCCGGGATTGGTAATGCCCGCAAGCCCTGCCGGAACGGCTGCCGCCAGAGCCGTAAATGCCAGTATGAGCAGCGGATGGACAATGATCCCCAAAGCGGTGAGCTTCATTTCCTTCCCCTCGATCTTTTTTCCCAGATATTCCGGGGTACGGCCGATCATCAGACCGCAGATGAACACCGCAAGAATGGCGTAAAGGATCATATTCATAAGGCCTACGCCCTTTCCGCCGAACACCACATTCAGCATCATATTCATAAGGGGAACGGCCCCTCCCAGAGGAGTGAGGGTATCATGCATGTTATTGACGGATCCAGTGGTAAATGCTGTGGTAACCGTTGTAAACAGAGCGGACTGGGTTATGCCGAACCGCACTTCCTTCCCTTCCAGGTTCCCCATACTCTGGCTTAAGCCTGCCGCCTCAAGCGTGGGATTTCCGGACCTTTCCGCCAGAAAGCACACGGTAAGGCCGATGAGGAAAATAACAGACATGACCGCGAACACCGGCCGGGCCTCACCGCCCATCCATGTCCCTTTTTTCCTGCTGCCCCCATTATCTTTCCTGTGGCCGCTCACCATATGTCCGAAGGCGACGACACAGGAGCCGGGAAGCAGCATCATGGAAAGCATTTCAGTCATATTTGTAACGATGTTGGGATTCTCAAAAGGAGCGGAAGAATTCGCTCCAAGGAATCCGCCGCCATTTGTTCCCAGATGCTTAATGGATTCAAGGGCCGCAATGGGGTCCATGGCAATATCCTGAAACTTCCCTTCCAGGGTCTGTACCGTCACATTGGCCGACAGATTCTGGGGAACTCCCTGGGATACCAAAAGAAGGCCCACAAGGACTGACAAGGGGAGCAGGACCCGGGTGGTGATCCGGACCAGATCCATATAAAAATTTCCCACTGTCCCGGTTTTGCCGGCAAGTCCTCTTATAAAAGCCATGGAAACCGAAAAACCGGTGGCTGCGGAAGTGAACATCATAAAGATGATCACCAGCATCTGGCTTAAATAGGAAAGTCCCGACTCTCCGGAATAATGCTGAAGGTTTGTATTCGTCATAAAGCTGACGACCGTATTGAATGAAAGGGACGGCTCCATGCCTTTGATCCCGTTTGGATTGAAAACCGGAAGCGACTGAACCCGCAGGATAAGATAGCCTGCCAATACCATGGAAGCGTTTGTTGCCAGCATGGCAAATGCGTACTGCTTCCAGCTCATTTCTTCCTTTCTGATTCCGCATATGCGGTAAATCCCCTGATCCAGCCGGTCAAATACCGGATCAGCAAATGTCCTCTGATTATCCGCAATATGATAAAGATATTTACCGGCGGGGATGATGAGGATTATAAAATCCATATATGACTCCTCCTGTCTCATCTTAATGCCTTTTCAGTGTAGCATCTTTCCCATTAGGGCGGTGTAAGGGTTTCCTTTGGAAAATTAATATGGCATTAAGATTCCCCGTTTTCTCATTTCTATGGAGACCCCATTAAAAAACACCATCTTTGTCTTTTTTTAAACAAAGTTCCCACGTTTTTTGCCAGAAGACATATCAGCTTATACTCAATGAGCGTAAGGTGGATCTCTTCCCCATCCAGCCAGATGCAGCCGGCTGCATAATCGATCTTCAGGCTTCCATTCACAAACACCGTGGAATCCTTAAGCTGCTTTTCACTGTCATACCGGATACGGCGAAGACTCACACGCAGTCTGGCCAGCAGTTCTTCCACGTTGAAAGGCTTTGTCAGATAATCATCCGCCCCCGCATCCAGGGCGTCAACCTTGTCCTTGTTCTCGCTGCGGGCGCTGACCACAATGATCGGAATGTTGGACCATTCCCTGACCTTCCGGATGATATCCACCCCTTCCATATCGGGCAGACCCAGATCCAGAATAATGATGTCCGGCTGATTCGTAACGGCTTCCAGCAGGGAAGCCTTTCCTGTCTCAGCCGTATGGTAAAGATATCCCTGAGTTTCCAGGGTGGTGGTAATCAGCTTACGGACCGCCTTATCGTCTTCCACCACCAGAATCATGGGTTTATTCATGCAGATTCACCTCCTCCGCCTGCAAAGTGAAACCAAATACGGTTCCATTGGGAACATTGTCTTTTACATAGATCTGGCCTCCATGGGCATGAACAATGGATTTACAGAGAGACAGACCCAGTCCCAGTCCCCGGCGTCCATCCCCCCGGATATTGTCAACCGTATAAAACATGTCAAACAGCTTTTCTTTTGCTTCATCGGAAACCCCCGGGCCGTCATCCCCGATCTCCACCCGCACGAATTTTCCATCCTTTTTTGCCGTGACCGTGATATTGGAGCCCTGCTGGGTATATTTAATGGCATTATCAATCATATTGACGATCACCTGCATGATGAGCTGGGAGTCCATCCGTGCCATCAGCAGTTCATCGCTCAATACGGTCCTGATATTGTGCTCCGACCGGTTCCGGTTGATGCGAAGCATTGCTTCCGTGATAACCTCCTCCAAAAGATCCGGCTGCATGGTCAGATTCAGGGTGCCGTTGTCGATCCTGGTAATGGACAGAAGATTTTCCACCAGATTGATGAGCCACATGGAATCGTCGTAAATATCGGCATACAGGCCGCTTTTTTGCTCTTCGCTCAGCACTCCGGCATTTCCCATGAGGATTCCGGCATTCCCTGAAATACTGGTAAGAGGCGTGCGTAAGTCATGGGAAATTGCCCGGAGCAGGTTGGCCCGCAGCTGCTCCTGCTCCATCCGTATGGATATTTCTTTCTGGGTTTTATTCAGCTCCTCTTTTTCCAGAGCCAGGGCACATTCTCCCAAAATAGCGATAAAAATGCTCTTTTCGAACGCCTCCAGGGGAGGTCCGTCATCCATGGCGACACCTGCGACGGCAAGCACCTCCCGGCTTCCCCGTACGGCCATATACAGACATCTGGCTGCGGAAAGTGTGTTGGTCGTCGCTCCGGCGCGCTTATTGTTCTTAAACACCCATTCCGCCACCGCGCGTTCCTGTATATCAAGATACGGTTTCCGGCCGGCCTGGGAGGGCTTATTGAAAAAGACCGCCGGTTCGGCCAGATTCCTTTCATCCCCAGGGTATATGATGACCGTCCGGTCCAGCAATTTTACCAGCTGACAGGCGGTCTCCTTTAATATACCGGACTTATCCTTTGCCTGCTGCAGCTTCTGGTTCGTTTCCAAGAGCACCTCTGTCCGGTAGGCCTTCTGCGCGGATTGCCTTGCCTGGGCCTTGATCTGTTTTGTCAGTGTACTGGTGATAAGCGCAGCCGACAGCATGATCAGGAAGGTAACGGGATATCCTGGAAGGAACGCCTGGAGGGAGTAGCGGGGCACTGTAAAGAAATAGTTGAACACCAGCACGCTTAATATGGAAGAAACCACACTGTATAATCTTCCTTTGGTCAGGACCGCATTGAGCTGGACTCCGAGGATATAAACGGTTATGATATTGGCCACACTGAACTGAAAATACTCAAATAAAAATCCGATGAGAGTACAAACTGCCAGCAAAACAACGGATTTCAACGTATCCCCCAGGGACAGACCGGCGGATCTGAAGGCATGAACATGATATGCGGACTGGGTGTCGGGAATAATGTAAATATCAATATTCGGCGCCAATTCTGTGAGCCTGTCCACTAAATTCGATTTCGGCCATCTTTTTGTGCGGGCCGTACGCCCCATCACGATCTTGGAAACACGGCTCACTTTCGCGTATTCCGCAATCTGACCCGGAACGTCATCTCCATATACAGTTGAGATCTGGGCTCCCAGCTGTTCTGCCAGCCTTAAATTCTCTTTCAGAACAGTCCTGTATTTATCCTCCATTTCTCCGGTTCCCGGCGTCTCCACAAACAACGCCGTAAATGTGCCCCGGAAGGCCTCAGCCATCCTTGCTGCCGTGCGGATGACCTTTGCGTTGGAAGGTGCGGAAGAGAGGCAAACTAAAATATGCTCATTGGTAACAGGGCTGCCGCTCTTTTCCATCTCCCCCTGAACCGCGATCCGGTTCACCTGATCCGCCGTACAGCGCAGGGCGATTTCACGGAGGGCAATCAGCTTATCCCTTGTAAAAAAATTCTCCAGAGCTCTTTGAGCCTGTCCTTCCTTATATATTTTACCTTTGTTTAAACGGTCAATTAAATCATCCGGTTCGATGTCCACCAATTCGATCTGATCCGCATGATCAAAAATACTGTCCGGAATCCGCTCACGGACGTAAATTCCGGTAATGGACTCCACAATATCATTAAGGCTCTCTATATGCTGTACATTGATCGTGGTATAAACGTCTATCCCCGCCTGCAAGAGCTCTTCCACGTCCTTATATCTTTTTTATGACGGCAGCCTGCGGCGTTTGTATGGGCCAGCTCATCCACAAGGATGAGCTCCGGCCGCCTCTGAAGGGCCCGGTCCAAATCGAATTCCTTCAATTCCACGCCTTTGTATGAGAGCGCAAGGGGGGGGGAAGGACCTCCAGGCCTTCCAGCAGCACCATGGTTTCCGGGCGGACATGGGGCTCGATATAACCGGCCACCACATCCATACCGCCCGCTTTCGCCTCATGGGCGTCGTTAAGCATGGCACATGTTTTGCCCACACCTGCCGCATATCCGAAATATATCCTCAGCTTACCGCGTTTTTGCCCCGGCTCTATGGCAGAAAGCTGCTCCATCAGAGAGAAGGAATCCGTTTGATGGATTGCCATTGCGCTTCACCCCTTTGCCCTGTTTTCAGTTATTATTAACAGATTTCTATGAAACATTATAACATCCGGAGAATCAGAATGGCATTATGGTTTTGTCATTCCTATTAAGATTGCATTAAGATACAAAAAATTCGAAAATTAAGGAAATTATTAATAAACTAATTTGTTAATAGAGTATGATACATTTAAAATATAAAAAGCTGAAGGCCATGAATGTACTATATCAGGCTTTCAGCTTTTTGAAAACTTATTATTATCTGAAATTTTATACGTTATGCCAATAAACAATTATTTCTTAAAAGGACCTAAGCCTTTATAACAACCGGATTCCCATTTCCATCCACAAGCTCCATATTTCCCTGTATACGACGACACCTTAACACTGATAAAAAAATAATATACAAATCCATTTTACAGGGTTATCAGTCGAATGTTAACACAATCTTGCGGATGGACGGATCCTTTGTATCCACAAAGTCAAATGCCTTCTGCGCTTCCATGAAAGGGTAGGTGTGGGATATGGTTCCCCTTAACTCCAGTCTGCCTTCTTTGATCAGCTTGATGGCCTCACCGAATTTCCTGTTCTGAAGGCGGGATCCACGCACATCCAGTTCCTTGGAGGTGATTAAGAACTGATTTACCTCAGTGGGGGTTACCGAAAATCCCATGGTGATCACACGGCCCGCATTTCCTGTCAGCTTAAGCAGGGTCAGCAGGGAGGTTTTTAAACAGGCAGCGTCGATGGACACAGTGACGCCATAACCGTCAGTCAGCTCCCGTACACGCTCCTCCAAGTCCTCTTTCATAGAATTGACGGTGTAATGGGCACCGTTCTTTTGGGCTTCCTCCAACTTCTCATCCACCACGTCGGTGACAATAATTGTGGCCCCGCTGAGGCGGGCGATCTTTAAAATCGAGCTCCCCAGCGCGCCGCAGCCATAGATTAAGAGCGTGTCTTCCTCTGTCAGCTGTGCTCTGGAACAGCTCTGGATAGCGATGGTGGTTGGCTCGATCATGACTGCCTCCACGTCGGAGAGACCTTCCGGAAGGATGTAGCAGGCTGCCTCAGGAACCGCCATATACTCCCGGTAACCGCCGTCAATGTGCACGCCTCTCACTTCCAGGCTGCCGCACACATTCCCCCGCCCCTTGCGGCAGGCATAGCAGTGTCCGCAGTTCTTTATCTGGTCCACGATCACCCGGTCGCCGGGCTTCACATCCGTCACACCCGGTCCTACTTCCTCTACCACACCCACCATCTCATGGCCGATCACCCTGGGATAGGTGGCCGCCGCATTTGTGCCGTGATAGATCCCCACGTCGGAGCCGCAAATACCGGCGGCCTTCATTTTCACCAGCACATTATCCTGCTCCGTGATGACTGGCTTTTCTATATCAATAATCTTTAATACTTCCGGTTTCTCTATCTGAATCGCTTTCATATTCTGTCTTCCTTTCTACCACACGATCACTTATTTCTTCTTAACCGCATTTGATACCGAGGCTACCAAAATCAGTACCATGAACGCTCCCTGAATGAGCCTCTGCATACCGGGTGATAAACTGGCCGCATTCAGAAATGTGGTCATAAAGGACATCATCAACGCTCCCAGGCAAACGCCCAGCACATTGGACTTACCGCCGGAGGCTGCCGTTCCTCCCACAAATGCCGCCGCAATGGATGGCAGGAAATAGGTGGAGCCCATGTCCTGAAACGCGCCTCCGATAAAGGCGCCGCACAGCACTCCGGCCAGACCGCAGAGCGCTCCGCCCAGAGTAAAAGCTGTAATCACAACGCGTCCCACTGCAATTCCGGAATATTGGGCCGCCAGGCGCTTCTGCCCGGCCGCATGGAGCTGTCTGCCATATTTGGTCTTGTACAGTACCAACGCCAGGACGGCAGCAACCGCGATGCAGATTGCCGTCAGCATGGAGAATCCTCCAACGTTCAAATGAATGAACGACACCAGACCCGGATAGGGAAGGGTGGTCATATGGGGTGCCCCGATAAGAATGACGGTAAATATAATGTATCCGGTAGCCAATGTGGTAATCATGGCCGGAACCTTCAGGTAAATGTTGATGCAGCCATTTACAAATCCACAGACTGCACCTGCCGCTATGGCTGCGGCAAACCCCAGCACAGGGCTGACGTTCATCAGATTGCAGGACATGTAGGCGCACAGCGTCAGGATGTAAACCTGGGACAGGTCAATGGCGCCCTCGCCGCTCGTGACCACCACCATCTGCCCCAGGGCCAGCAGCAGAGCAAAAGATGCCAGTTTTGCACAGGAGAACAGCTGATTCATTGAAATCCGGCCCGTCACCGCGCCGATCAGACCCCATAGGACCAAAATGCCCAGAAGCGGCCATATAAAAGTATACTTTTCTACAAATTTCTTCATTTGCCTGCTGCCTCCTTCTTATGGGTAATCACCTTAATCGCCAGTACCAGAATCAGAATCACGCCGGTAACCGCCGTCTGAAAGTTAGAATCCACTTTCATGGAGGTGAGGAGCGCGGTGATAAAGGACATGGCGATCCCGCCCACAACAACGCCCACGGGTTCCACCCGGCCGCCGCTCATCTCACAGCCGCCCAGAATAACCGTCGCAATGCTTAACATACAATAGGAAGCCGCGCTGTTGGCATCCGCGCCCAGACAAACCGCCGTAAACGTAGTTCCGGACAGGATCACCATGATGGCGGACAGGCCGTAATTGGTCATCTTTGCCGTCAGGTAGGACCAGCCGGAACGCTCCACTGCCGTGGGGTTGTTGCCAATCCCCCGCAGGATCATTCCGTATTTTGCACGGTAGAGCACATACCAGGAAACCGCGGCAGCTGCAATGGCAATCAGCACGGGCATTGGAATTACAGGTAATTTGTACTTATAGAATTTTAACAGCCATTCGGGACAGGAACCGCCGGGGGTGGGGCTAAGCACCAGGGCCACGCCAAGCCAGATGAACTGGGCGCCCAGGGTAACAACAATGGCAGGAATGCTGCGGACATGAATCAGAGCTCCCATCAGCACATAAGCGGTGATAAACAGCAGCAGGCTAATGATGCCCGCAACCGGATTGGCGGTCAGGATCACCGCAATCAGCACGTTCACCAGTCCGATCGAATATCCGTTACCCATATCTATATCGCCGGACACAACGATGAACATCTGTCCCAGTGCCGCGAATACCAGGGGCACGGCAGAACCGATCAGAGTGCGCATCCCAAAATAGGACAGGATGTTGGGATTCATATAGGCGTTAGCCAGAATCATAAATACCATGGTCAGCACGGGGAGCAGAATCCGGGAACTGCCGACAGCAGCCAGTTTTCCCCGCTGTTTCTCCGTCTTCACCTGCTTCCTGTGCACCTCCTTGAAGGAAGCCTTTACAATATTGGAAACGGTAATTTCCTCACCCTCAAGCTCCTCCGTGATGGCTCCCTCATGCATGATGTAGGCCCGGTCGCATATCTCGATCTCCGAATCCTCGGTGCTGTACAGGACAATGCCCCGTCCCTCGTTCTTGGCCTCCTCCAACAGGTTGTAAATCTCCTGCTTGGTTTCAATGTCAACCCCCGCAGTGGGGTCGTTCAGTATGATCACGTCTGCACCGGAAGCAATGCCTCTGGCGATCAGAGCCTTCTGCTGGTTACCGCCGCTGAGGGACATGATGGGGCTGTGAATTCCTTCAGCCCGGAATTTCAGTTTGTCGTACCAGTGCCGGGCCAGACCCTCAGATTTCTTCTGATCCAGCAACGCGCCGGATTTTACCTGGTCTAAGTTGGCGATCAGAATATTATCTGAGATGTCCCATAGCTGGAATACTCCTTCCCTGGCCCGGTCGCCGCTGACATAAGCCACGGTGCCGTCTATGAGAATGCCGTTTTTCCCCCGGCTGCCCTGCCGCTTTCTTGCGTCGTATATGGCATTCAGCAGTTCCGTCTGTCCCGAACCCACCAGTCCTGAGACACCCACGATTTCTCCGCGCTTCACATGCATGGAAACATCCTGAAGCCGGCTATCCGTAAGCGCCTCCACATCCACCAGGCGATTCTCATCCCTGCCCTCTTTTTCAGCGGATTCCCTGCTCTCCCTCTTACCGGCTTCTCCGCCCATCATGCCGATCAGTTCCTGAGTGGTGATCTCGTCGGGATCAAACTCGCCGGCGTTTTGGCCGTTTCGCAGCAGCAGGATATGGTCTGACACAAGCTTGATCTCATCCAGCTTATGTGATATGTAGACGACCGCAACTCCTTTTTCGCTCAGCTCTTTTACAACCTGATGCAGCTGCCCCGCCTTGTCAGTAGACAACGCAGATGTGGGCTCGTCCAGGATCAGTATTTTTAAGTTATCAGTCATCAGCGTCTTGCATATCTCGACGATCTGGCACTCTGCAAGCGTCAGTTTCTCCACCGATTTCTGGACGTCGATGCCATTGCCCGGGAAATAACGCTCCAAAAGCTCCCGTGCCTCGGTCCGGGCTTTTTTTCGCCAGCCCGGCTTGCCCATCAGCGTATGTTCTGCATTCAGCATGGCGAAATTTTCATAAACACTTAAGTTGGTGCAAAGGGACAGATCCTGGTACGCACAGGCGATGCCCGCCTCCTTTGAATCCTTGGCGGTATATTTCTCCTTTGCTTTTCCCCCCATCAGAATGGATCCAGCCGTGGGCGGCAGCACTCCGGTGATTATCTTCATCATGGTGGACTTTCCGGCTCCGTTGGGACCTACCAGACCGATCACTTCCCCGGAGTAAATCTGCAGATTCACCTTCTGAAGCGCCTTGGTGATCCCGAAGAAGCGGTCCACCTCTTTCAGCTCCATGCAGGGTGTCTGTTTCTCTTTATGTTTCACGTCTTCACATCCTCTCATCCGCAGTTTTTACTGTACAAACGCCACCAGCCGGATCGGAGCGCCCGACCCGCCCTTAAATTTATTCTGAAGGCCGATCACGGCACAGAAAGGGGGAAGCTCCGACAAATTACAGAGATTCTCCATAATGGGAATTCCCCTGCCCAGCAGAATCTCATGGCATATATATTTCTTTACACCGAAAGCATCCAGGGCCAGAGTGTCGCAGCCCACAGCGGACACGTTCTTGCCGGCCAGGTACCGGGCCGACTCACCGGATAACCCCGGCCAGTCTTTTAAAAACCCCTTGTCTTCCGGAGCAATGGCATATTTATTTTCCCAGCCGAAACGGATCATGACAATGTCTCCGGCCTTAATCTCCCCGTTCACCGCCTCAAATTCCTTGATCTGCTCCAGGCTCAGCAGGCCGCAGCTCTCTACGTTTTCCGCATGGATGGTGACACCGCGCCCCATGACGGTCCTGAGATCCAGCTGGTCCACCGGACGCCCTCCCGGGATAAAGTGCTTTGGCGCATCAATGTGAGTCCCCGTGTGCTCAGAAAAGCGGATTGCCTGGTGGAAAGACTCCCCCCCCTTCTCATAGGTCTCTACGACGGCAGCCTCATATTCCGGCTGCGTCGGCCAGGACGGCATGCCCATCTCCATTGTGTAGGATAAATCCACCATTCTGGCATGATCCCGTATGGTCCCGATCATCTCAATAAAATTCATGTTTCCCATTTCGCCCTTTCTTTATCAATCCATTCCCCGGATCCGGCAGACTGGCCTTACAATCCGGAGGGCCGACAGCTGCCTGTCCGCAGCAGCCGGCCCCTGTCCGATCTGTTTATTTATAAAGATTTTCTCTTACCCAGTCACGGTCATAGGTCGGGCAGGCGATTACCTCATCGGCAACGTCCGTATAATTCATGACCTCGTCCTTCGTAACGATACCGAACGGATGAATCATTTCCTTCGGAACATCCTTTCCGTCCAGAATATCCACTGCCACATACAGGCCGGTGGCGCCGTCCCACGGATTGGAGGAAACCGACACCGTATCATAGCCTTCCGGAGCCTCCAGTGCCCACCATTTCAGGAAATACCCTCTATTGTCTCCGCCGATGACCGGGAGCTCCAGACCTGCGGACTGAAATGCCTTCACTGCCGCATAAGAGTCACCGCCCTGAGTGACAACGCCGTCCACTTCTTCTGTCAGAGCCGGCAGCACGCTGGCCAGCTCGGACTGTGCCTTGGAACCGGTCCAGTCGGTGTAAATTTCGGCCACAACCTTGATCTCCGGATATTTCTCCAGAGCCTTCAAAACTCCTTCATGTGCGATGTTGTCAAATTCACTGCCGGCCGTTCCGCGTAACTCGATGATGTTGCCCTTGCCGCCGATCGCCTCACATACATATTCGGTCAGGTAACCCATCTGTGCGATGGTGTCAAAATTGATCTGGTAACATAATTCAGCCTCAGAACTTACCGGACCGTCGTTAATTATGATACATGGGATTCCCGCATCAGAAGCCTCCTGGATTGCGCCGTTCAATGCGGTGGCGGAACCGGGATCGATGATGATTGCGTCCACGCCCTGAAGAATAAAGTTTTCAATCTGCTGCACCTGGGTGCTGTTGTTCTGATTAGACTCCGCAAAGATCACCTCGCTGACCTCACCTGTCTTCTTGAGATCCTCTGCGGCCTCTTTTAAAAAGCTTTCCATGGCCTGGCGGTATGTATTGCCGTTGTAAGAATTGCTGAAGCCGATTACGTAGCCCTTACCCTCACCTTTGTTTTCAGTCTCAGGAGCCTCGGCAGCCGCAGCTTCCCCCGCTGTGGTACCAGCGGTCTGCTCCTCACTTGTGGTTTGCGCGGAACCTGACTTCCCTCCGCATGCCGCCAGCGAACATATCATGACTCCTCCCACCAGCATTGCAATCCATCTGTTCTTTTTCATATTCTCTTCTCCTTTCGGTATTACCGTTTCCCCGCCTTTTGGCGATGAAATATACTAATATATTACTTCGTGCTTTTAATCTACCACATTTGACTGAATGTGTCAATATCAAATTATAAATTATGCATAAATTTATAATTCTCAACTTTTTTTCTTATGCAATTATTTTACAATAAAAAATAGTGCGCTTTTCAAATATGGTAATTCGCACTATTTTCCATCATTATATTGTATTTTTTTGTCTCTCTGACAAATCAATTTTTAAAGTACTGGGGATATTCTTTGCGCAGCGTCTGTTCGTTCAAAAGCCACCGGTCCAGATGCACTTCCATGATCTGCTTTGCATTTTCCTTGTCCTTGTCCCGGATGGCCCGCACCAGATTCCGGTGGTCCTCAACGGTTTTCAAACCATGAATGGCGGCGCCGGCCTCCATATTCCTGACACGGTCATAGTGAATGGACAATCCCCGGCTCACCCGGTAAATCTGCTCCTTGCGGCAGATAACGAACAGCTTTCTGTGCAGCTCATTGTCCAGATCCAACAGCTTGGGAAATATATCATTTTTCAGATAAAACTCCTGCAGAGTCAGGTTCTCCTCAAACCATAAGAAGTCTTCCTCCCGTGCCATATCGCATGCCAGCTCCACCATAGCCTTTTCCAGAGTCATGCGCAGAAACCGCGCTTCCTGCACCACCTCCGTGTCAATCAGAGCGATGCGCATCCCCCGCTGCGGAAAAATCTCAATGATATTTGATTCCTCCTTTAACTTAATAATGGCCTCCCGTACCGGTGTGCGGCTGATTCCGATCATCTGTGAAATCTCCATGTCGTTTAATGTGCTTCCCGGTTTCAGCTCCAGCGTGATGATATTCTCTTTTAAGATGCGGTACGCATATTCCTTGGCGGTCTCCCCTGCCTGCCTGGCATCATTCTTCATTTGCCCAATCTCCTTACACGATTATGTTGTGTTTGATTTCCCGAATTCTTTTCCAACCCGGCTGTCAGTTCCAAAGAAACCGAAGCCAGGCTTTCACCAAACCAACGTCATGATATATCTATTTATAGTTCATCCTGTTTCAGGCTTATTTACGATTTGACTGTGTGATCCGGAAAAAGCGCATATACTAATATATTACTATTTTATTCTTTTTTTGTCAACTGATTTTGGTTGTTTTACATAATTTCATTCAGGCAAAAGTACGGCAGATTTCATCACTTGAGATGATTGTATGCTATTTGAAAAACCGTCCATACCGGGCAAACGAAAAACAGATTCCATGAAAGACTTCCGATGGAATCTGCTTTTATCATATCTCAATAATTAGTGATCAGCACCTCGACCGTAACCGCATTCCGTTCCTTAAACTGATAGCTGCAGTTGGAATAGGTTTTATCAATATAATGAACCTGATACCGCCTGCTCCATTCAATCAGAAGGTCATTGGATAAGCCCTTGTGGTACAGGACATTGGACAGGGCGAACCGGATCCCGCGGGCCGAAAGCCGGTCCAGAAGTTCCAGGAGCTCCCGCTCCTCCCGCTCCTTCCAGTCCTTGAACCCCCGGTTTCCGTCGTTATAATTCCCCGTGGAAATCAGATAGGGAGGATCGCAGTAAACTAAGTCCTCCGGTCCAAGTCCCTCAAGGTCCAGATCCAGGAAATCCAGGTTGGAAAACTCAATGTTTTTTTCCTGAAGGGCCCGGCAGAATTCTGTCAGGTTCTTTTCGATGCTGCCGTTAAAGGAGCTTCTGTTTCTCCCGAAGGGAGAATTGAACCCATGGCTGTTGTTAAAACGGATCTGATGGTTGAAGGCATAGCAGGTCAGAACAAAAAGTTCCGTTAAATCCCTGCTCTCGTTATAATGGGCCCGAAGAGCATAATAGCCCACCTTATTCTGCTGTGTCAGCTCATATCTGCGGATCAGGCCCCGTATCCGCTCAAGGATTTCCCCGATATCCGTGGACCGGAACATTTGAAACAGCTCGATCAGATACGTGATCTGGTCATTGCAGATGATCCGTTCCGCTTCTGCGTTAATCCCCACATTGAATCCACCGGCAAAAACATCCACGAATGTGCGGATGTCCCCGGGAAATGCCTGAAAAACGTGCTCCAGGATCTTGTATTTTCCTCCGGTATAGTTCAGAGGACTTTTTATGAACATGGCGGCACCTGCTTTTCTATGTAGACCAGAAGCTCCTTTAACCGTTCGGTTTCCTTCACCTTCCGGCTCTTATATCTACGGTACGGAATTTCATAGATCTGAAAGGTTTCCGGTTTTCCGAACTTCTTCATGGTTTCCTCAATTTCATCCACCGTCATGAGGCCATCCGTGCTGTAGCTCAATATGATGTGCTGAAACCGTGCATTCCTGATCAGCTCCTCAAAGGCCGGGACCACCTTGTTCTTCATGCAGAAATCCGATTTCTGCTCTTCATCCGGACGCTGTCCCGTGACTCCCCGCACCATGGGATAATCGTATTTTGCCGCCGTTTCCAGGACATGATAATTGGAAAGATACTGGCGGGCATTATAGGGGGGATCGATGTAAAGGATGTCCCCTTCCAGGCGCTTTAAAAGCTCTGTGCCGTTTTCGTTGTAACACCGGTTTTTCTTTCCGTTGCGGGTCACAGGCAGGCGCAGAAGCTCATACCGCTTGTAGCTGCGCCTCTCCCAGGTCTTGTGAAAGGCCCCGTATGTACCGGAAGTGTTGGACACAAAAGGGATCCCCTCCACGATGCAGGCGACCAGATAATAATACTCGTCCTCATTTAAAAGCCCCGATGCCTTCCAATCCTCCACCCGGCACCTGGCATAATCGATCCGGAGCGCATTTTCATCGTTTAAATACATGCGGCCCCCAAGGGGGGCATAGGTATTCTGAAAAAAGCGCCGCTCCGGGGGCAGCTCCTCCAAGTCCTTTTTCTCCCTGCTGTTAAAAAAGTCCACAGGATCGCCGATCCCCGTCTCTTCCTGTAAACGGGAAAATTCCGGCATACCGTCGTTTTCCACGGTAGCCCGCTGCAGCACATAGGAAAAGTACAGCAGGTCATTGGAACAGACCTGGTACCACTGTTTGAAATATCTGGCAACCGCGGCGGTTCCGGAAAATATATCACAAAAGCTCTTGGCTTCTGGCACCTTTTCATCGATCACATTCTTAATCTGGTCCAGCAGCAGTGTCTTGCTTCCAATAAATCTCATTCTTTTCTTGCTCCCATTTCATTTTGACCTGCCTATCATTATAAAGTAAAAATGGAAAAAACACAAGAAAAGTTAAGCCGTACGAAATCAAATGCCGTCCTGCGGATTCTTTTTCTGTTTCCGGTGCCTTTTAAAGCTGTACATCTTTTCATCCGCCATATTTAAAGCCGTTTCCGGCAATAAATTCGTTTCGCCCGAAACGAAAACCACTCCATAGCTGATGGACATGGGATAGCCTTTATCGGGGAATGCCATATTCTCGTCGATCATTTTCAGCCTCTTCTCCGCCACCTGCTCCCCGCAGTCCTGAAACAGGACCACAAATTCATCGCCACCGAAGCGGCAGGCAAAATCAGTGTCCCGGACAGCCTCCTTCAGGGCCTTTGAAACAGTCTTTATATACTCATCCCCGCATAGATGCCCGAACCGGTCATTGATATCTTTGAGACCGTCCAGATCAATCATACAAAGGGAAAAGGGGATCTCTTTCCGTATGTATGCATCAATGGTGCGAAGACAGCTGCGCCGGTTATCCAATCCGGTCAGCTCATCCTTATAGGCCATAATTTCCAAAAACGCTTCATTTTCCTTCTGATATGTAACATCCGTAATGAGATGTACCATTGCTTTTTTATCCTCCCACAGCATTGAATAAGATTTTACCTGAAATATTTTGTTATGGAGACATTTAAACTCATACCTCAGTTCATGCTCCAGTCTGGTATAAGATGTCAGACTGTCCATTAACGAGCATTCGCCCCCGCAGGCTGACTGCCCTGTCTGAGGATCAAAAAACCGCTTTCTTGCAAATTCATTGGTATATAATACTTTTCCTGTCTCCTCTTCCGTGACCACCACCCATTCCTTTAAGCTGTCCATGATGGACACAAGAAGCGCATTGAACCGTTTGTTTTTTTCCGCCTGGTCTTTCAGTTCCGTTTCTCTCTTTTCCAGCTGAACCACCATTTCATTAAATGCTTCCGAGATATTGCCCATAAAGCCGGTCCGCTGTTTGTAGTCTCCTTTGATCACCTGATCAGTTTTCCATGCCAGATGCTTCAGCGCAGCATGCAATTGCTTCAAATCTCCCGCGAGAAAATTATGTTGGTCAGGCAGGGGAACATCCAGATTTCCTTCCGCAAGATTCTTGAGGAGCTCATTGGCTTCCAGCAGACAGCGGGAGAGGTAGGAAACCGCCTTCTGCAAGTCCAGCGCCGCCTGTGACTGTTCTTCCAGTTCTCCCTCAACCGGTTTGTTTCGAATGATATTGCGAATCTGCTCCAGAAGAATATAAGTATCTTTTTCTGTCATCCACTACACCTTCGCTCAATGCTTTCCCTTTGCCTCAAACCCGCATACTTTTGAGCCGCTGGCCCAGCAGTCAATTTCCGTCACCACGTATCTCTTCCCGGCACACTCACTCAAAATACCCGCCAGGAAGCCTTTCTGTCAGATTCCAGGAAAAGTCCTTGTCTTCTCCTGCATTCATAATACTGAACATTTACTCCCTCCTGCATTTTCATTCTCTCCGCCGGTCCTTTTTTTCGTCCTCCTTTCCGGACAATTGTATTATATTCGGGATACGGTACGGGTTTTGAAAAGAAAATTTTTCAGGAACATGAATTTGTTGTGTTTGATTTACTGCTTATCTATTCATGAATTCAGCATGTGTTGCATGGTACTTTCCATATTTTTCCAATATTACCATAATTTTTATATGTTGGAAAGGTGTACCTTTTTGAATCGGTTACAGACTTTCTCTTTCTGTCAATTTGGTGTTGAAATCTGTCGAAATTTTGATTATAATATATTATGGTTGTTTTTACACATTTGACAAGCATACCATGTTGCCAAAAAGGTACACCTTTTTGGCAACATGGTATGCTTGTCTCATTTTAAAATTTACTCTTTCTGCCATAATATAAACGACAGGAGGTTTTATATCACCATGAACAATTTCTACGGCTACGTAAGGGTCTCGACCCTGGATCAAAATATTGAACGGCAATTGATAGAACTTCTTAAATGGGGAGTTTTGGAAAAAAACATTTATTGTGATAAATTATCAGGCAAAAACTTTGACCGGCCCCAATACCAGAAATTGAAGAAAAAGCTGAAGGAAGGGGATGTGCTGGTCATTAAAAGCATTGACCGGCTTGGAAGAAATTATGAGGATATACAGAAAGAGTGGCGGGAAATAGTCAAATTGAGAAAAGCGGACATCGTCATCATTGACATGCCCATTCTCGATACCCGGACCAATAAGGACTTGATCGGAACGCTGATTTCCGATATCGTCCTGCAGCTTCTCTCCTACGTGGCACAGGCGGAGAGAGAAAATATCAAGCAGCGCCAGGCGGAGGGAATCGCCATCGCCAAAGCGCAGGGAAGGCACCTGGGACGTTTTCCTTCTCCGGTTCCCGATGAATTTTATCCGGTTTATGAAAAGTGGAAAAGGCGGGAATATACGCTGAAAACCGCAAGCAGCGCTTTGGGCATCACGGTCAGCCAGTTCCGTACCATGATAAAAAAACATGAAAATGATATAAGAGAGAACCCGACTTGAAAATTCATGCCAATCTGTGTTAAAATAGAGGAAGATCATATTGTAATTTGAAAGAAGGTGCTGATACGAAGATTCAGGAATCTGCCGAAAACTATCTGGAATCTATCCTGATCCTGCAGAAGCGCAACGGACATGTGCGCTCCATTGATATCGCCGGGGAATTGGATTTCTCCAAACCAAGCGTCAGCGTGGCGATGAAAAACCTCCGGGAGAACGGATACATCGAAATGGACGAAAACGGATACATCACTCTGCTGGAGAAAGGGAAGGAAATTGCAGAAAAGATGTATGAACGCCACACCTTGCTTTCCGACTGGCTGACCGCTCTCGGCGTAACTCCCAAGGTTGCCCAGGAGGATGCCTGCCGGATTGAACACGTGATAAGCGCAGAAAGCTTTGCGGCCATTAAAGCCCACGCCATCAATAACAACGAATTGTAAAACAGGATGTGCAGGTATTTTAACCAATACCTGCACATCCTGTTTTTACGTCCTTCTTTTCCATTTAAGAAGGAAAGCGGAATGGATGATGACAACCACGGATCCTGCGTTGTGCACCAAAGCTCCTATGACCGGATTTAAAACTCCCGTCATGGCCAGAAGGATGGCGGCAAAATTGAGCATCATGGAAAATGCCAGATTGCATTTTATGGTGATCATCATCTTTTTGGCAAGATACAGCAGATGGGGGATTTCCTTCACATCGTCGTTCACCAGCACAATATCGGCCGCATCCACCGCAATGTCACTGCCAATGCCCCCCATGGCGATCCCCACGTAAGCTTTTTTCAGGGCCGGGGCGTCGTTGATCCCGTCACCGATCATGCAGACTCTCTTCTGCTGCTCATAGGCATCAATCCATTTCAGCTTATCCTCCGGCAGACATTCCGCGTGGATTTCCTCCATATGCAGCTGTCCGGCAATATTCCTTGCCGCATTTTCATGATCACCGGTCAAAAGAACAGGCGTGACCCCGGCCCCCTTTACCTGATCGATCATCGGCGCGGCTTCCCTGCGCAGGGTATCGGCCAGCGCCAGATAGCCCGCAAATCCCCCCCCAACAGCTATATAGATGACAGTGCAGCCCTTTTCCCCATAGGCTTTTGCCTCTTCCAGCTGCTGATCCGTGATCCGGACGTCCTGCTCTTTAAGAAGCTCGGGATTTCCCACCAGAACGGTCTTTTCCATAACGGCCGCCTTCACTCCACGCCCCGGCAGCATTTCAAACCCGGCTGCCTGGGGGATCTCTTTCTTCACATCCTCCCGGAAACAGCGGACCACCGCTTTTCCAAGAGGATGCTCCGAGCGGGCCTCGGCGGAAGCCGCATATGTAAAGATCTCCTCATCGGTATAATCCGGGAGAAAGCTGTGGACTCCCACCACCTTTGGAGTCCCGCAGGTGAGCGTACCTGTTTTGTCAAACGTAATTTTTTCCACCGCAGCCAGCCGCTCCAGGGCATCCCCTTCCCTGACGAGAAAACCGTGTTTTGTGGCATTTCCTATGGCGGCCATAATGGCCGTAGGCGTTGCCAGCACGAGGGCGCAGGGGCAGAATACCACCAGAATCGTAACGGACCGGATGATCTGGCCGGTGGCAAACCAGGTGAGAGCGGCGGAAACCAGTGCGGCCACAACGATCCAGGTAGCCCACCGGTCTGCGATTCCCACGATCCTGGCTTTCCCCGCATCCGCGGACTTTACGAGCCGGATCATTCTCTGTATGGAGCTGTCTTCTCCGACCTTTGTGGCCTCCATGTCAAAGGAGCCGAACTGGTTGACGGTACCGCTGGATACCTGGTCTCCCCCGCTCTTGTCAACCGGCATGGATTCCCCGGTCATAACCGCCTGATCGATGGAGGTCTGGCCGGACCGGATGATTCCGTCCACCGGAATTGTCTCACCGGGAAGCACCCGAACCAGGTCTCCCACCTTTATCTCCTCCGCAGGGACGGTTTCCTCTTTCATTCCCACCACCCTGCGGGCCGTCCGGGGAGTGAGGTGAACCAGCTTTTCTATCCCGGCTCTTGCCTTCTGAACCGTTAGATCCTCCAGCAGCGCTCCCAGCTGCATGATGAAGGCGATCTCTCCTGCGGCAAAATGTTCGCCTATGATGATGGAGGCAATGAGGGCGA
Source organism: Lachnospiraceae bacterium 54-53 (assembly GCA_041223105.1). Classification (GTDB taxonomy): domain Bacteria; phylum Bacillota; class Clostridia; order Lachnospirales; family Lachnospiraceae; genus Lacrimispora. The sequence continues at coordinate 155,953 of JBCLPO010000005.1, read as the reverse complement.
TGGATACCAGAACATCCGCCTTGATATCAAACTCCGTGACCAGTCCGATGACCGCTTCCAGAATTATGGGAATGCCGCACAGCAAAATGGCCGCCCACGCCGCGTCAAAGGGAAGGGGCACCAGATCGAAAATGCTGATTATGAGCGTCACAGCAGAAACTGCCAGGAAAGCAATCTCCTTTTTAGTTCCGCCCCACTCCAGAAACTTTACTATTTTTTTCATAGCATCCTCCTTTTATACCCATAGGGGTATATGTACTTTTTAATATACCAATAGGGGTATGGGTTGTCAAGAGGCAAAAAAAGAAAGCCGTCCGTAAAATTTACGGACCGGCTTCCATATTGAAATTAATTCATGTTGGCAAAGCGCTCCACTGCCTTTGTAAAACTGTCGATGGTCTTATCCGCATCCCCGTGCTCGATCCCATCCCGGACACAGTGATTGATATGGCCTTCCAATACAACCTGTCCGACCCTGTGCAGCGCAGATTTTGCGGCATTGATCTGGGCCAGAACATCCTCGCAGGGAACATCCTCATCCACCATTCGGTCAATGGCCTGCACCTGACCGATGATTTTTTTTAAACGCCGATGCAGGTTATCGGCATCCATACATTTTTTCATCTGAAACCTCCATGTACCATAAGGGGTATGTGTACATTATGATCGAAAACCTGCTTCTTGTCAATACTGCACACGCCCGGTTCAGAGGGAAGGGGTTACTTTTATTCCTTCCGCAACTTCGCTTCCAATGGCAAGGCGCCTGTCATTCATGCCGATGATCACACTTCCCAGGCAGCGGCGGATGACCCGGACAGTGCTGCCTTCTTCTATATGGTAGCTCTGCATGAGCTTTTCGGTCCTGGGGTCGCATATCAGCCATTTGACGGTATAGGTGTCTCCGATGGCAACGTTCATCAAGGATTCCATGGCTCTCCTTCCTATTCATTTATCACCATTTTCACTTTCATTTGCAAAGTTATTCTGCCCCATTTTGCCGATGGAATGCAGGTTTTCCCTAAGAAAAAGATTTTTGAAAATTAAAATGGATTTCTGCCCGATTGTATGCTATAACATATTTATTACGCGATTGCATACGAGGTGTTCTGGATGAATGAATTGAAGGCAATGATCACGGAGAAGATGAAAACGATCCGGGCTGACAGACAGCTGAATCTGGACCAGGCGGCAGAAATTACGGGCATCAGCAAGGCCATGCTGAGCCAGATAGAACGGGGCCAGTCCATTCCCACCATAACAACGCTGTGGAAGATCGCTACCGGATACAAAGTCCCCCTCACTTACTTTGTGGAGGAGGAAAAGAGCGATTATTCCCTCGTTGATTTCCATTCCTCAGGCCCTATTTATGAGGAGGAGGAAAAAATGAGGACTTACACCCTTTTTCCCTATAATCCGGCTCAGAATTTCGAGATGCTCTATATTGAATTTGACGGAGGCTGCGTTCATGAATCCGCCAGGCATTTAAACGGCGTGGAGGAATATTTATTTGTGCTGTCAGGAAGCCTTGAGCTGTGCCTGGGCCAGGAACGTGTGAAGATCGGAAAGGACCAGTGCTTCCGCTTTAAAGCAGATGTTCCACACAGCTACAGGTTGCCGTCGGAAACTCCCTGCACGGTCCTGAATATTATTTTCTATCCCTGACATAAAACAACCGGCGAGGAGATTTCACATGAAAAAAGCATTGATAATGGGAATTGCAAGCTCTTTCTTTTTTGCGTTTACCTTTCTTTTAAACCGGAGCATGAATTTATCCGGAGGACACTGGATCTGGAGCGGATGTCTCCGGTATTTTTTCACGCTGCCTCTGATGGCGGTCATTGTGAAAAAAAGATACAGCTTTTCCGGCATCCATGCGGCTTTTAAACGTCATCCGAAAAGCTGGCTGCTGTGGAGCACCGTCGGCTTCGGCCTTTTTTACGCGCCTCTCTCTTTTGCGGGAAATCACGGGGAATCCTGGCTGGTCGCTTCCTGCTGGCAGATCACCATCGTGGCCGGAGTGTTTCTCTCCCCTTTCTTCGGTAAGAAGATCGCGCTGCGCAACCTCTTTGCCGCCGCGATCATTCTGGCAGGCGTTTTTCTGCTGGAGTATCAGCATGTGAGGGCATTGGAGCTGCGCGTCATATCCCATCTGCTTTTCCCCATACTCATTGCCGCCGTTTCCTATCCGCTGGGAAACCGAAAAATGATGGAGCTCTGTAAGGAAGGGATCTCAACGGCGGAACGCGTCTACGGGATGACTCTCTTCAGCATCCCGTTCTGGCTGGTATTATCAGCCTTTGGACTGGCGGAAGCGGGGATTCCTTCTGCCAGCCAGTCCATCCAGGCCTTCTGCGCCGCACTGTTTTCCGGGGTTATTGCCACGCTTCTGTTTTTCCAGGCGACGGATTCGGTCAAAACCAACCCCAAGCACCTTGCCGTCATTGAATCCACACAGTCCGGGGAGGTCATTTTTACCCTGATGGGCGGCATTTTACTGCTGGGAGACGGAATGCCTGATCTTATGGGCTTTCTTGGAATCTTCCTGATCATCCTGGGGATGATCTTTAACAGCCTCCTGTCATCTTCTTAGGAAACGGGTTTAAGATCTTTCTCTGATAAAATAATCCCCATACTTCTGTCCCTTATGTCCGATCAAGGGGTCCTCCGTCTCTGTAAAACCGGCTTTTGCCAGGGCTCTTCTCCGTTCCGCCGCGGCCTTCGGGGCCTTGGTGGCGATTCGTACGCATTCAAAATCTTCATAAGCGGTTTCCAGTATGAGAAGGATCAAAGAAGAAAGTACCGGTTCCCTCTCGTAATCACTTCGGATATCCACGCGCAGGATGGCCGTATCATGAAAGGCGTCCCGCGGTTTCCCGGTCACCTCATCCATGGCCTTTCTGTGAAAATTTTCTACGGTTCCGAACACTTCCCCTGTCTTTTTATCCGTCACGGACCATCGGACAAAGCCCTTATTTTCATATTCCCTGTGATAGTATTTAAGTTCAGCTCTCATTTGCTCCAGGGTATCAAAGAAACAGGGGCTTGGGAAATTATCCACATTAAAAAGTTTCCGGGCTTCCTGATCGCTGTAAACCTTCAACAGCTCCCCGGCGTCCTCTGTTTGCACCGGCCGGAGCAGAAATTCCCCGTTTTCATAGCTTCTCCAGTCTTCATAAATGCTTTTCCGGTTTCTGTGCCGGCTCCATGCGATTCCGCATTGTGATTCTATCATGTTTTCTCTCCTTCCATAAAACCTTTTGTCCGATTCTAGCATCCGGAAGAGGACACCTGCATGTCATGTTTACTTATATTTTTTCCTGATTTTATCCAGCAGCTTTATAAACCCCTCTTCATACTCCGCCGGCTCAATGATCTTCACGTGCTCTCCAAAGCCCAGAAGCCAGTGAAATAAGGATACCTGATCCGACCATTGAATCTTCATTTCAAGGGTGCCGTCTTCCAGCTCCGTAAAGCTGCCGGCCCCGAATTCTTCGATCAGCCTCCATTTCATATTCCGGTCAAAGACAGCCGTTACCCCGCCCCCATTGGTCTGAACCATCCAATGGGGGCTCATGGTGAATTCCGGAACCTCCCTTTCTTCCCGTTCCTGCGGCATACATGTAAGCTGTTCCATACGGTTCAGCTTAAACAGGCGGAAATCATTGCGCAGCAGGCAATACCCCCATACATACCAGGAGGACCATTGAAAGATCAGAAGATAGGGCTCTATTTTCCGGATGCTCTCCCCTGTGGGAGAATAATAGCGGAATTCAATCTGCCGTTTCACGTCAATGGCCCCCTGGATCAATTCAATTTTAGGGGACAGGGAAGATTTATACCAGGATGACAGATTGATGAGCACATGCTGGCCGGAGGCAAGGATTTCCGGGCTTCCTGCGGCGATCTTATCCATGAGGAGCTGATACCGGTTGCTGCCGGACACGCTGTCCAGACTCCGCAGCCCGGATAAAATGGCCTGCATTTCCGATGAAGTCAGCAATGTCTTATCCATTTTGTAACCTTCCATAATGGAGATCCCGCCGTTTTTCCCCTGCTCCGTGACAACGGGGATTCCGGCCTTGCATAAATCCTCCACATCCCGGTTAATGGTCCTCCGGGATACTTCAAATTTCTCAGCCAGATACGGTGCAGTAACCTTCTGCTGCTGCAGAAGCGTGGAAAGAATTCCTATATGTCTGTCTATTTTCAAGCCATTATCCCCCTTTTTTCGTTTCATTATAACATTTCAAACACGTCATGTATATGTCATGTTATAAAGGGTACAAAAAATCACCCAGATGCGTGCAAAGCCGCACAGGGTGATTTCCTGCCGGGATCAGTTTCAGGCCAAAACTATGCTCCCTGTATTTTCCAGGTCCGCAACTACATCCGCTTCCCTGAAATGTATCTCAAACAAAACCAGGAATTCCCCGAATTCATCGATGGTCCTGCCGTAATCAGGGATTTTATTTACAAACCCATCCCTTATGTCGTATATGGTCCGTCGGCTCCTTATGACCTTTCCTTTTATTACCCTGACATGGGAATTTCCTTCTTTGGGAACGCTTGTAAAAGCAACCGCAGGATTGATCTCAAATTCTTTCACTTTGAGATTGTCCTGGAAGGAAGAAAAATAAACGACTCCCGTCAGAGGCTCCTCACAGATGAAATTTACGATCCTCACATCGGGATCCCCGCCCGCACAGGTTGCCAGGGCGATCTCTGTCTGCTCTGTCATAATTTCACGGTACACCTTTTCAAAATCCATTTTCAGTTCCTCCAATCGTTTGATACAGCCATTCTATCATCCTAATCTTGACAACATTATGTCATAGTTATAAAATTGAATAAATTTTCTTTTACAGGAGGTCATAAATGAAAACAGACCGGTTGATTTCCATTATCATGGTGCTGTTAAACTGCGATAAAATCAGCGCTTCAAAGCTGGCCGAACTTTTGGAGGTCTCCACCCGCACCATTTACCGGGATGTGGAAGCCATCGGAAAGGCCGGCATCCCCATTTTTGCAACAGCCGGCGTGGATGGGGGCATCGGAATTCTGCCGGAATACAAGGTGGATAAAAATGTATTCACGCCTTCTGATATCCAGACCATTCTGATGGGATTAAGCAGCGTTTCAACGGCATTTTCCAGCAAGGAGGTCACCGGCACCCTGGAAAAAATAAAAAGCCTTATGCCGGAGCCCCACTCATTGAGGGCCAGTCAGATCACGGTGGATTTGACTCCGTGGATGGGAAACAAATCCTTTCCCCAGCGGTTAGGCAGGATCAGGCAGTCCCTGAATGAAAACAGGCTGCTTCGTTTTTCCTATTACAGCAAAAACAGGGAACACAGTCTCCGCCGCATCGAGCCCTATCAGCTGGTCTTAAAAGAAACCCACTGGTATCTTCACGGATATTGTCTGGAGAAACAGGACTTCCGCGTCTTCCGGCTGTCCCGGATGTCTGACGTCATAATTGAAAACCAGACCTTTATTCCCAAGGAATTTTCGCCCAGGCCCATGGATGGCAGCGGATGGATGGAGAAAAAACTGATCCCCGCCACCCTTCTCATTGATGACAGCCTTTATGAACGGCTGGCGGAGATCGGCGGCGAGGACCGTATAACGCCGTATGGGGACGGCCGGTTCCTTGTGGAGTTCCTGTTTGCCCCTGATGATTACGGCTATAATCTTTTGCTGGGCTTCGGGGACAAATGCGAGTGCGTCGGACCTCCGGAGGTCCGGAAGGAACTGAAAAAACGCATTGAAAACCTGCTGGACCGGTACCGGTGACCGTTTAATTCCTCCCCGTTACATCCATTCCCTGTAGCGGCGGATATACACGGATTTCATCAGCTGCACACAGACAAGATAACCCGCCAGGATCAAAATCAGCCACGGAGCAAACGTAAGAGGCAGGCGCTGCATATCAAGGCCAATGGACAAATGCGTGAATCCGGTAAGCAGCGCAATGGCCGCAACGATAAACGTGGATAAGAACAGGGGCATGGAGGAACGGCTCTGTGCAAAGGGCAGCTTCTCCGTACGGATCAGATGGATGACAAGCACCTGGGATACGGTTCCGAACACGAACCATCCGCACTGGAACAGCGGAGACAGCTCTATCCGGCTGGCTCCCATGACCCGCCACATGACAACAAAGCAAAGAATATCAAAAACCGAGCTTAAGGGACCGAAGAAGGTCATAAAGGATTTTATGGACCCGGTTTCCCATTTGCGAGGTTTTTTTAAGTATTCCTTATCCACATCGTCAAACGGTATTCCCATCTGAGAAAAATCACACAGCAGATTCTGGGTCAATATCTGCACCGGCAGCATGGGAAGAAAGGGCAGGAACAGGCTGGCAGCGATCACGGAGATCATGTTTCCGAAATTGCCGCTGGCGGCCATCTTAATATATTTGATGATGTTTCCGAAGGTACGGCGGCCTTCAATCACACCCTCCTCCAGAACCATCAGATCCTTTTCCAGAAGAATGATATCGGCTGTTTCCTTTGCGATATCCACCGCGCTGTCAATGGATATCCCCACGTCGGCCTGATGCAGGGGCGGGGCGTCGTTGATTCCATCCCCCATATATCCGACGGTATGCCCCGCTGTCTGAAAAGCTTTTACAACCCGTTCCTTCTGGGATGGAGATAATTTGGCAAACAGATCGCAGGTGCGCACCGCCAGGAGAAGGGTCCCGTCATCCATCTGCTCCACATCACGTCCGGTAAGAAGCCCGGAAGGGTCGACCCCTACCCTGCTGCATACCTTTGCCGCCACTCCTTCACTGTCTCCGGTGAGGACAACGGTTCTTACCCCATGGTCACGAAGGGCTGCAATGGCTGCGCCGGCGCTTTCCTTGGGGGGATCGAGAAATCCCACAAAGCCGATCAAAACCATATCCTTTTCATCTTCCACACGGAATGTTCCGATGCCCGGGACCTGGTTCTTCTGAGCCACTGCGATCATGCGCAGGCCGTCGGCATTGTATTTTTCATAGGTCTCCATGGCAATGCGTCTGGTTTCTTCATCCATGGGAAGGACAGTCCCGTTCATTTCCATAAAAGCCGATATCTCCAGGATCTCCTCCACCGCGCCTTTCGTGATGAGCTGAAGCTTTCCGTTTTGATCGGATAAAACAACGCTCATTCTGCGCCTGGTAAAATCAAAGGGAATTTCATCCACACGGCTGTAGGAGCTTAAAATACTTTCCAGTCCGTTTTGTCCGGCACGGTTTATGATAGCGAGGTCAATGAGGTTTTTAAGGCCCGTTTGAAAATAACTGTTTAAATATGCATGGCGTAGAATTCTGGCGTCATCCTCGCCCTTTAAGTTCATGTATTTTTCCAGAACAACTTTATCTTCCGTCAGCGTTCCCGTCTTATCCGTACAGAGCACATCCATCTCCCCAAAGGTCTGTATGGCTCCGAGGGTACGTACAATGACCTTGTGACGGGACATGGAAACCGCCCCTTTTGCCAGGGTCGAGGTCATGATCATGGGGAGCATTTCCGGCGTAAGCCCCACCGCGATGCTGAAAGCAAACAGAAGGGCACCCGCCCAGTCCCCTTTGGCAACACCGTTGATCAGGAAAACCACCGGTACCATGACAAGCATCATACGGACCAGCAGCCGGCTGACAGAATCCACCCCTCTTTCAAAGCTGGTCCTGGCCCTGTCTCCTGACAGGGATTTGGCCATGGAACCGAAATAGGTATTGTTGCCGGTGGCCAGAACCACGGCCGTGGCGCTTCCGCTCACGACGTTGGAGCCCATAAAGCCGATGTTCTGTAAGTCTGTCAGGCCATCGCCGGGCCTGTTTTCAGCGTCACAGAATTTTTCCACCGGAGCGGACTCGCCGGTAAGGGCGGCCTGGGCCACAAAGGTGTCCTTGGTGGACAAAAAGCGCACATCCGCCGGAAGCATGTGCCCGGCGGAAAGCTTTACCATGTCTCCCGGAACCACCTCATCCATTGGAATTTCCGTCAGTTTTCCATCCCGCCAGACATCCGCCTGATTGGAGATCATCTCCGACAGCTTTTCTGCCGCGGCATTGGAACGCTGGTTCTGGACGAATGCGACCAGACTGGAGAGAAGGACCAGGGATACAATAATGCCCACCGTAAGATAATCGGGCTTTGATGATGCGATTACATCGGTAAAATAATTAACTGCCGCAATCACAAGCAATATGACATTAAAGGGATTGATCACCGCCTCTCTCAGCCTGTGAAGCACCGTGTCCCTGCTGCCGATGGTGATGACGTTTGGGCCGTATTCCTCCTGCTTTTCCTCCGCAGCCTGGCTTGTGAGTCCCTCTCCGGAAGCCGATAAGTGCAAAAGCAGCTTCTCTTCCTCCATAAAAGCATAACCTCTCAGCTTTTCTTCTGTACCATGCCTGTTTTTCTGAACCTGTGTGTAAATCGTTTTCTTTTTCATGAAATTCATTGGAATCATTCCTTTCTTTATTAGGATTCCCCAATGAAAACATAAATAGCAATAAAAAAAAGCCGTCCCAACAGACGGCGTTAAAAACACAGGCATAGGAAGCCCATATGAGTCAATGCAAAATGGGCAGCCGCCTGTAACAAGCGCCGGTATGCTGGTTTATATTTTCATACTGGGGTTTGAAGCCGCATATAGGACTTCCAGGGTTACTGTCCATTGTTTCACTTCCTTTTGTCTAAAATTTAATTACATATCAACTGTATCTGAAAATCATAAAAAAATCAAACACTATCCGCCTTTTCCTCAGAGTGCCCCATTCACCGGCCCGGAAAAAAACAGCCGGCCAAGGCCGGATGATGCCGCAGACGGCTGTTTTTTCAAATTCTCCTTTACTTTCTAATACTTTCCATTGTTCGGTTCCGGTGACCCGGAAACCACAGCCGCCCTGTTTCCGGAGGTGACAGGCCGGGCCCGGTCTTCCCGGTCAGCCTGTTTCGCCTCCTGAAGCTTAAATTTCCCCACCTCCTGCTTCAGCGTCTGAGCCTGGGCATCCAGTTCTTCGCTGGAGGCAGAGCTCTCTTCCGCTGTGGCGGCATTGGTCTGGACCACGGTGGACACCTGTGATAATCCCTGATTGATCTGTTCAATGGCCTGCACCTGCTCCGTGGAAGCCGTGGCGATCTCCTGGATGGTCTGCTCCACGAGTCCGGCCTTTTCCTCGACCTCCCGGAGTATGGCCGCTGTCTCATCCGCCAGCCGCTCTCCGGCCGCCACAGTGTTCACGGACCGCTGGATCAGATCCGCGGTCTGCCTGGCCGCTTCCGCGGACTTTGCCGCCAGGCTGCGCACTTCATCGGCAACCACCGCAAAGCCCTTTCCGGCATCTCCCGCCCGGGCGGATTCCACCGCAGCGTTAAGAGCCAGGATATTGGTCTGAAACGCGATATCCTCGATGACCTTAGTGATGCCGGAGATCTTTTCAGAAGCCGCCCCGATCTCTTTCATGGAAGCGTTTAATTTCATCATATGGGCATTGCCTTCATTGACTCCGTTTCCGGCCTGCTTTACATAATCTGTCGCCTTCTGCACGTTGAGTGCGTTCTGCTCCGCCTGTTCCGTCACGCTGGATACGGAAGCATTGAGTTCTTCAACGGTGGCCGCCTGCTCCGTGGCGCCTGTGGCCAGAGCCTGGGACGCACCGGATATCTGCCTGGCACCTCCCGCCACCTGCTGGGAGGATTCCCTGATATTGGAAAATACGGAATTCAGATTAAAAGTGATCCGGTTAAGAGAATTTTTAATCCGGACAAAATCGCCTTTGTACTCCTGAACGGTTGAAACGGTGCAGTCCCCCTTTTCAAGGCTGTTCAGAATGTATGATATTTCATTGATATAATTGTTCAGGGTGCTCACCGTGCTTGTAAAGGACTTGGAAAGAGTGTCCAGTTCATTTCCCGTGTTCACCTGAGGCACCTCGGAGTGCAGATCCCCGTTTTCCAGAGACTCGATCCTTCTCACAAGGCTTATGATCGGGTTTACGATGGAAGCTGAGATCCGGAAAGCGATCATGGAAGAAAGGATGACCAGAACTATGGTCAGTCCGATGGTGATTCCGATGGAAGCATAAAAGCTTGACATCAGTTCCGATTCCTGGGCGGCGATGCCGATGGTCCAGCCATCCGTGCCAGGAATGGGCGTGTAGGCGGTCGTTAAGTTGCTGCCTTTGAATCTGATCGTCTGTATGCCTGCTTTTCCGGTGATCATGTTCCGGATCAGTTCAGCCGTTTCAGCAAAGCTGCCGTCCGTCTTCGCCGTTTCGATGTAATTGGTCTGGTTATTCACGGTCTCCCTGTTTTTATGGGCGATCACCTTGCCTTCCTTGTCCACAATAAATCCGTATCCCGATTTTCCCACGGCCACATCATCAATCATTTCACTGAAAACATCCGCATCCAGAACCGCCGAAACGATTCCTTCGGACTGCCCGTTATTGATCTTTGCCGCCACGGTCAGAACAGGGATTTTCATATCCTCGCTGACCCGTGTGGTGGAAATATAAGTATTCCCTCCCACGGCCTGCTTAAAATATTCATTCTGGCTTATGTCGGCGCCATCGCTGTCCCTGCCGTTTTCATCGGCCGTGGTCAGTGACAGAAAACCGTTTTCTTCCGCAAGGAGGGCAAGGGCTTCCTTTCTCTGTTCTCCGGTCTTTTTCTGGTCCGTGATGGACGTGTCCCGGGCAATGGACTCAATCCTGGCCTCATAGACATGAATTGCGTTTTCAACAGACTGGCTGTATGCGGTGGCGCATTCCGACAGCCGCAAGTCAATGTTATTGTTTGCATCGTAATAAAAGAGTATGGAGTTAACCAGACCATACAGAAGAGATATGGCGGCCGCCAGCCCCATAATGCCGATCAAAAGCGTTTTTTTGATGGATTTGTTCTTCGTCAGGCCTGCCGTAAGACCATTTCCCCTGCTTTTTTTCCGTTCATACTTTTCTTCATCCATTATTATTTTTTCCCTTCATCTTTCGTAATCCTGTCCTCTTGCAATCTCCTGGTAAAACGAAATAAATCAGGTCGGATGTCTGCTTAACGGCCTGTCCGGATGCCGGGATCTTTTTTGTAAAGCCCCGAATGCCATACCGGGATTTTCTTTCATACGCCTACCCCCTTACTCGACCTTTTCGCGTTTTGCAATGCACTGACCTGAAGGGATACGGCAATTCGCAGTATATTTGGTACTGCGAACTCATGAAGAAAACCCTTGTATTACCTTTATCCCTGTACCGCCCTGACGGAAGAATTGACGGCGTATGCGGCGATCCCGGTATTTAAATTATACATATCATTGAATTTTTCAATGGCCGCCTTTTTTTGTTCCATGAGGGAGTGGGCGTATACATTCAGGGTGATGGATACACTGGAGTGCCCCAGTATTTCACTGATGGTTTTGATATCCACTCCCAGTTCCAGCGCCCGGGTTGCAAAGGTATGGCGTATCGCGTGGAATTTACGATCCTGCACATAGGCTTCCTTCAGTATTTTTTTATAGATCTTCTGAAAACACCTGGGGTCAAAGGGCATGTCCCCGCCTGAAAATATGTAATGATCCTGGTTTTCACTGCATCGCCTGCTCTCCTCCAAAGCGGTTAAAAGAAATTTGGGCAATGGTATTTTCCTCAAAGATTTTCTGCTTTTAGGGGCGCCCACAAACAGGGCCGTTTTGTTTCCTTCCTCCTCAAAATGCTTGATGCGGGAAACAGTGCGGGTAATGGATAAAGTGCCGGATTCCATATCAATGTCGTTCCATTTCAGGGAACACAGTTCACCAAGCCGGATTCCGGTATAAAAACACAGGATAATTCCGATAGCGCGTTTATCCCTGGAATTCATTGCCGCCTGTTCGATGATCCTTTGTTCTTTCATGGAAAAGACCTGCACCTCCTTATCCTCCGGCTTCGGGGATTTGACCAGCTCGATGATGGAAAAGCATTCCGGAGAGCCCTTAAGGATCTCTTTTAATGCTATTTTAAAAATCGTTAAATTCTTTTTCTTTGAGGATTCCGCCAGAACCCCATTTTCCCTGACATTTTTAACAAAACGAAGAACCGCGGGCTCCGTGATCTCTTTGTCCTTCTCCTGTTCAAAAAAAGGAATCACATACTTGTTGATACAGCGGTAATAGCTTTCATACGTGGAAGGCTTTACCCGGAGAGACACCTCCTCCAGCCAGGATTCAAAAAGGGTTATGGCATCCTTCCCGTTGCCGGAGCGCTTCTCCTTCCCGGATTTTTGGCTCTCCTGGTAGCTCTTCATTTTTTCTTTTACCCCCTTATAGGTCCTGGAATAAAAATACTGATATTTTCCATTCTGCTTTAAGGTCCTGCCTTCCCATCTTCCATCTTTGCGCTTATAAATATTTTCTCCTCTTCGCGGCATTGTAAAAACTCCTTTGCTTATAATATTTTAATTATATGACGTTTCTGTTGACGGCGAATATTCCAAATATTACCAGAAATGTCTGTTCAATGCTATTTTATATTCTTTTGGTTACAAGATTCTTTATTTAATTTAAATTTTCGATGATATTTGACAAACAACAGGACGTTGATATATAATTAACATTGATAAAGCATAGGGAAACAGGAAGGCGCAGTACCAAATATACCGCGCCTTTTTTGTAATTATAATGACATTTCAGAAGCCGTGAATCATACCTATTTTCATTGCAGAGATGAAGCAAAACGGCTGTTTACCGCTGATATAACGGGTCTTTCTTTTCCGTACAGAAAAAAGGCAGATTCCGAAGGACCCGCCTTTCATGTCATAATCAACGGCAAACGCACTTAAATTCAAATCCAAAATGAGACAATGTGCCATAAGCATGGCTTCGGTGCAGCGGCCGGGGCTTTCTCCCTGGCCGCTGCACCATTGCAATAACCATGGGAACCATAGGTTCTTCACAGGGGAAACCACAAAATTCCTCTTCCACGGATCAGTCCGTCACAATGGGGCGTCCTAATTTCTTTTCCTTTCTCCATTGGGGAGCTTCCCCGTCATCGCCCCAATACTCATCCAGTTCCTTTATTTTATCTTCCTCAAATTCAAAAAATGATGTGGCATGGAAGGATATTTTATTATCGGGTGAAAAAACCCTTGTTACCGTGATCACGGTTCTTCTCCTTATCTCGATCCGCTCCACCTCTCCCTTCCATTCACCGGGATATTCTCAATTTGCAATGATAAACTCCTCCACGGTGAACAACTCATTGGAATTATGCCACTTAATGCTGGCCTTCGGCAGAAAATATTTCCTCAGCCGGTCTTCATCCTGCTCCGCAGCATCCTTCCAGTATTGGAGCACCAGATCCTTCATGTCCATTTTATTCTCCCTCTTCTTTCATTCCATAAAGATCTATAAAATGATGTTCGCCTGATTCCGTCCCTCCTCCTTTGACTTGTAAAGCGCCTCATCCGCCCGCTCCAGCGCCTGGGTAAAATCCGTATCCGTTTCCCTGAAAAAGGAAAATCCGATGGATATGGTGATGCCGATCTCCTCATCCTGGACCGGTATTCTCATGGAAGCCGCCGCCGATATGAACTTGTTTCCCAGCAGAAGGGCATTTTTCTGCTTTAATCCATAGAGAATGACGATGAATTCATCGCCGCCCCACCGGATTATTTTATCTGAGCTCCTTAAAAGGCTCTTCATCTCCTTCACAAACTCAATCAGCACCTGATCCCCGGAAGAATGGCCGTATTTGTCATTAATTCCTTTAAAATTATCCACGTCGCACATCACAATTCCGGGATTGGCGCCGCTTTGCTTAAATTCCCTGAACGCATCGGTCAGGTCCTTTGTTCCGCTTCTTCTGGAATCCGATTTTGTGAGAGGGTCCAGCTTCATCTCCGATTCCATCAGCCTTTTCAAACGCCGGTAATATATTTTTTCAATCAGGGAAACAGACCATAAGCTGATGATGAGTATGACGACCAGCAGTAAAACCAAAAGCGCGGTGAGCCTGGACACCAGAGCCCTGCTTTCCCCGTCGGTCTGGTCAATATAGGGCTGTAAGTCATCCAGATAGATCCCCATGGAGATCACCCAGTCATAATCCTTATAAAGCTTGGAATAAGTCAGCTTAGGGGCTATCTCATTGCCCTTTATTTTCTTAAAATAATAATTGTAAAACAGCTCTCCATCCTTATTTATTCCCTGAAGCTGGGTCAGATACGGAAAATCGCCCCTGATGTCGGCCATATCAGTGGAAAGCCGGGTTCCCTCCATTTTCGGAAGAATGGGATGGATCCTGCGGACTGCGTAATCCTTCCCGCCCTCATAATTGAGAATCTCATCGACCCAGATATAGGAATCCCCATCAAACCTTGTGCCTTTGATGATATCGGCAATTTCCGCCTTGACAAGGTTATCCACATGGGCTTTTGTGACCCCGAAAAAAAAGGAACTGTTTCCATGGGTAAAAACGCGGTAAGCCGACATATCGGAAATATTTGCGTCAAGGGTATCCGCCCAGGTAGGGCCGGCCAGGTTCTGAGGATCATAGACCGCCCGGTTTTCCAGATCATCCCACTGGATCACGGTCACAAAATCATAATACGGATTATCATTAAAAAACCGGACAAAAAAATCACTGAATTCCCTGTCGGCAAGGTCCGCTTTCAAGTCGATGATCCCCAGCGTCCTGGCTGCGAACCGTTCCATATAGGAAGACTTCGCCTCCCGCTTCATCTCTATTTCGGAGATCAGGTTATTGACCGTATCCTTTAAAAAATCTTTTTTAATGCTGTATATGGCTTCCCTCGACTTATCGATATAAATATTGCTGATTTTATCAATAGTAAATAAATAAAAGCAGACCATGACTGTACAGATAATGCTGACAATTATGGTTATGGATATCACATATTTACGTCGGATAACGGGTCCCTCCTTTTTCTGGAATGTCAATTTCATGGTAAAATCTGCTCTGTTTTAAGTACAGGAATAAAATCAGTATACCACATTTGTCGAAAATTGTCTTTTTTTCTGCTTAATTTATGGAACAGCAGCAGGAGGAAATTAGTTCCAGATCAAAAAAGCCGCACAAACAACGGGCATTTTTTCCCTTTATTTGTGCGGCAGTTCTGTAATATGCCTTAATATTCCACTTTCCACATGTATCTTCTGGTGGACAGCGGATGCTGTCTTTTCTCCGCCAGAGCCTGATTGTATACATCATATACGTTATTGAATAATGAATGGTTGAAATAGGAAACCACAGAGGCGTCAATGGTGGAAAGCCCTAATTCCTTCGCATCCAGCACTTCCATTCTCTTTCCGTATTTTTTCAGGAAGCTTAAAGCCCTTTCATCCAGCATTCTTGTTGGTCCTTCGCTGACCTGGATCAGGAACGGAGAACGGGCATCGGTGATTTCAAAGGGGCCATGGAAAAATTCACCCGCATGAATGCTGGAAGAATTGATCCACTGCATTTCCATGAATATACAGATGCTCTCCATATAAGCGGCTCCGTAACCGGCTCCGCTGCCCATGGTATAGATCACCTCATCATCCTTATACTCTTTTGCAAAAGCTTCTGCTCTTTTTTCCACATGCTTTCTGGCACGCTTTACGATCCCGTCGATCCTGGACACACCATCATAGAACCGGTCATAATTTTCATAGCCCTCTGTCCCGTTAAGCAGCTCCGCCGCAGCCATCAGCCCCACCATGGTCTTCTCTCCCGCTGTATCCTTATTTTCCCCAAAGGTATAGCTGACCACATAATCCGATGCTCCGGCAATGGGGGAATCCGGCGACCAGGTAAGGGCGATGACCGGCACTCCCTCCCTGCGGGCCAGCTCCGCCGCTTTCACGGTTTCCGGCGTGTTTCCCCGGTGGGAAGCCGTGATCACAACGGAATTCCTGCCGAAAGCCTTGGGCGGATTATGCAGAAATTCACCGCTGTTATACCAGCCGGTACGTATGGAGGCCGATTCAGTTTCCAAAAAAACCTTCGCCGGATAGAAGGCTCCCAGTGAGCCTCCGCAGCCCACAAACCAGACCTCCCTGATCCCTCCTTCCTTCTTCTTTTTTTCAATGATCTCCGCCGCTATTTCTTTCACAGTCATGACATTATCCTCCGTTTTTGATTATTATTTATATAATGTATTATAACATCTCTAATACAAATTTCAAGCGTAAACTGTTTTTATTCCGTATTTTCGTTGACACTTGTTATATGATGTTATATAATGTATTTGCAAATGAAACAAATACATTTTGGGAGGTAACATATCATGACAGTGAAAGAAATCGTCTCTGCAATAAGGGCGGAACGCCCGAACATCACATCCGTTTATTTCGTTGGCTGCGGTGCTTCCATGTCGGAATTATTTCCCGGCAGGTATTTTCTGGAGAAAAACTCCAGAAAGCTCCGGACGGACATTTGTACGGCTAATGAATTCATTTATTCCACTCCCCTGTCCGCCGGTGAATCCGCAATCGTAATAACCTGTTCCTTAAGCGGAACCACCCCGGAAACAGTGGCCGCTTCCAAAAAGGCCATGGAACTGGGCGCTGCCGTCATCTCAGTCACCCATGTTGACGGTTCTCCCCTGGCTCTGGCTTCACACTATGCCCTCATTCACGGATTTGAAAGAAATTACGCAGCTAAGATGGAAAAGATGACCGGCGTTCTGAAACTTTCCGCTGAAATCTTAAATGCATATGAGGGCTATGATCATTACGATGCCATGCAGGACGGGTTTTCAAGGATTTACGACCTGATTGAGACTGCGGTCTCCTTAAGTCTGCCTGCTGCAAAAACATTTGCCGAGGATTACAGGGACATGCCCATTCTTTATGTCATGAGCTCAGGAGCCACTCAGATGGTTTCCTACTCGTTTTCAAGCTTTCTCATGATGGAAATGCAGTGGATCCCTTCAAGTTCCTTCCACGACGGGGAATTTTTCCACGGTCCTTTCGAGATGGTCGATAAGGATGTTCCTTATCTTCTGCTGATGAACGACGGCCCCACCCGTCCCATGGACTCCAGGGCACTGGCCTTCCTTCAGCGCTTTGATGCAAAAGTGACCGTGCTTGACGCGAAAGACTTCGGCTTAAGCTCCCACATCCACCAATCCGTGGCTGAATACTTCAACCCCATGCTCATCTGCGGCGTACTCAGGATCTACGCGGAGCAGCTGGCCGTGGTCCGCAGCCACCCCCTTACGAAGAGAAGGTATATGTGGAAGCTTGAATATTAAAACGGTCTACCAGATTCCGCCCCGGACCTTGTAAGAATTGTAAAAGGTGGTGGAAGGGGGATAAATCACGGTAGTGACTAAATTTCCCGTGCCGTCATCCTCCACCAGGACGGTCACCGTAAGCACGCTGCTGTCATAGGTCATGTGCTGGATAGGATCTGAAGGCAGCATCTCCCTCACCTGGTACGTATATTCCCCGGGCTCATCATAGGTCATGAGAAAGCTGACCGTGCCATCCGCCCGGTTCCTGGCCGTTTCAACCTCCCCCGTATCCATATCCTTCAGCTCAAATTCAAACATTCCGGCCGTAAGCTGCATGCCGGTGAGCACTTTTTTCACCTCAATATCAGCGGACTGGGGCGGGTAGGTGAAAACATTTTTAAACACAGCTTCCGGCCAGTAGGAAACCGAAGCCTGGAGCTTTCCGCCGGAATCCGTCACCTGGACCTGGGCGGTAATGGTTCTTAAATCATAGGTTATATTGGGATCGGCCGGAACCGGCACCGTCTCCCGGATCAGGTAGGTATAGGTTCCTTCCTTCGTAAATGTCAGCGGAGAAAAGGCGATTTTTCCGGACCCATCATTGGAAACCGTCTCCAGGCTCTCATTGGTGCCGGTAAGCAGACGGAACTGAAACATCCCGTTTCTTAAACGGCCCCCGGAAAGCTCTTTCTCCGCTTCCAGGGGAAGGGATACGGGCTGGGGCTCATAACGGTTGGCAAAAGTGGTGCCTGACGGGTAACTGACGGCAGCTGTCAGTTCGTCTCCGGACCGTGTGACCTTTACCTCCACCGGAATGGTCTTTGTGTCATAAACCATACCGGGCACCTTCTCCTCCGGGATGACCTCCTTTGCATGGAAGAGATAATCTCCCGGACGGCTGAATCCGACGGCCGGAAACAGGATGTCCCCGCCGGCATCATTCTCCGCGGTGGCAACAGGGTATTCTTCCCCTTCCGAAACACGGCTTAATTCAAAGCGGAAACCGCCGGACTCCAAGGTTTTTCCGGTCAAAGTCTTTTTCAGCCGGATCTCTGCCGGAACCTCGTCCGGCGCAACGACCTGGACCACAGGCCGGTTATACGAAGCCGCGGCCGTTCCGCTTTTTCCATAGGAATACGAAAGCCCCGCTTCCCCATTGGAATGAAATCCCGGCATCCCGGAACTGGTGCTGTTCCCGGGATAATCCGTGTCCGGATCCCCTGTGTGGGGATAGCTCTGATGCAGATCATAGTAATCCAGGGCTTCATCACCGGCCCTCACATTAAATGATACCGCATACC
This sequence comes from Lachnospiraceae bacterium 54-53, assembly GCA_041223105.1. Lineage (GTDB taxonomy): Bacteria > Bacillota > Clostridia > Lachnospirales > Lachnospiraceae > Lacrimispora. The sequence continues at coordinate 137,439 of JBCLPO010000005.1, read as the reverse complement.
GGCTGTCCGGTACGGTGCCGTTTAACAGCTTTATCTTCACTCCGGAGTTTCCGGCGCTTACGGTATAGTCACTGCCGGCCGCCAGATTTACCGGCTGTGCGCTTCCGGTCTGGCGCACGACCTTTAAATCCCCCGTATAATCCACATATTCCGAAAGCCCGTCTTCTATGGTCACATCGTAAAGGGAATTGCTGATCTGGGATACGAACCGGTTAAAGGCATTGCCGATCTGTTCGGCGCTGGCCGCCTGGACCATATATTTTTCGATCCCCGCGCCCACCATCTGTGTGATGGTCTGCAGGGTGGATGCCGCCCCCGTATTGCTGCCCATAAAAATAGAATAGAACCGGTCAACCCCCTGCAGCTGTCTTGCCCCTTCAACGGCGTAAACCGTTCCCACTTCCGTATAAACAGAATATCCCAGGGCCTGGGCTGCAGGCGTCGCCGCCGTAGGCTCTCCATCCGTGACAAAGAACACGACCTGCTCCGCTCCCGGCGAGGAAAGCCCTGCGATCTGTCCGGACACCTGCTGCATGGACTGATAATAATTGGTGCCGCCCTCAGCCCCGCCCGGAAGGGCCAGGGACTGGACCGTTTGAAGAAGGCTGTCCCGGTCCGTGCTGGCGGAAACCACGATGCGGGAATTGGTCCCGAAGACGATGATGGAGAAGCGGTTGTCCGGATTTTCAGAAAGGATGGAAACCGCGTCATAGACGGTCTTTTTCATGACCTCAAACCGGGTGGTCCCTCCCAGGGGCTCCTCCATGGAATTGCTCACATCCAGAACAAAAATAATATCCGATTTCTTCTCCTCTTCCTCCTTTTGAGTCGTCACATCCAGATATATCCGGTAATCATTGGCCCCATGGGCCCCTGTGTCCGGATTCCCCACCCCGTCGCCCAGGTAATCGATCACTTTTTTGTAATCCGGTTCCGGCGCTTCTGCAGGGGGAGCTTCCTCTATGTCGGGATTGTAGCGGAAATGGAGGGTGACTCTGGCCACGCCGGCATTTTCTTTTATGGAAATCCAGTTATAAGGTTCGGTGGCATAGGAATCGGAGGCGCTGCCGCTTCCGTTATACGTATAAGCGCCGGTATTCTCTCCATATTCCACAGAAACAAGGCTTAAATGGGAATCCGTATACCCGTTAGCTCCGAACCAGACCGTATTGCAGGTGGAATCCGTTGATTTGCTGCCGAAGGAAAGGGCCTCCGTGGCTCCGTTCTTCACCTGGAATACGTTTGTTTCATATCCGGACGGATAATAGGCCGGATACGTGCGGGACTTTGTCATCTGGTATATCCGCTTTGCATCATATCTTGAATTGAAACCTTCCATCCGCTCCGGATATTCGGACGCATTGTCGATCACAGTCGTCACATAAAGCGTCAGCGGCCTGACCGGAGCCGCCAGAGATTCCCCGGAATAGAGGAATATCCCCGTAAGCCCCATCAGGAATAAAAGCAGGCTTTTCCTTATTTTCTTCATCATCATTTGTACCTCCACACACTACTTCCCCCTTTGGTCCTTAAGCTTCTTCACCCATCCGTCCAGAAATTCTTCCGGTTCCATGGCCTTCCCGGAAAACAGCAGGTCCAATTGCTCCGCGCAGACCTCCTTCTCTCCCCGGGTCATGGTCTGAAAACAGGACAGATACACTTCTTTTTTTCCGCTCAGCAGGTCATAAGCCCTTGCGGCCTCCCCGTTCTCCGGCTTCAGTCCCCTGATGGCGGGAATCTTTCCAAATTCCTCTGCAAAAGCCATCTGGTTCTCCCGGGTCATGAAACAGGCGAGAAACTCTTTCGCTTCTTTCAGTTCTTTTCCTTTTTTTGCAGCTCCAAACAGGAGCTCCCCTTTCCATACTCCGGCCCTTGTATAATCCTCTCCCGGAAGCTGGAACCAGTCAAAGGATGAGGACATGGTCTCCTTTAACAGGGCGATGTCTTCGGTGGTGCCCGGAATCATGGCGTATTTTCCCTGGGCAAATCCCTCCAGCAGGGCCTGATGCCCCTGGGCGCAGACACCTTTATCCGTGGACAGCTCCATTGCCATGCCAAATAAGTCATAATAGCCGGTATTTCCGTCCAGCAGTTTCTTAAAATCCCCTTTTTTCTCCTTGCCTCCGGCCACCCGGCTTCCGTTTACCAGCAGTCCGGCGGCCAGGTCAAAGGCCTCCAGACGGCCTTCCTCAGACAGGGACATTCCCAGGGGGACGGCGCCCGACTGCTTTAAGATGACGCAATTGACCACGAAATCAGAAAGTGTTTCAGGCACCTTCAGCTGGTTCTGTTCATAAATCCCGCTGTTATAGAAAATCACCGGAAGGCTTCCGGCTGCGGGAAGGGCCCAGAATTCCTCACCCATTCCTCCGTTTATGAGCGGCTCCTGTCCGTTTTCCCCGGCAAGGAGTTCTTCATAGGACAGAGCCGCCAGCTTTCCGGTGTCGATGAACTGACCGAGGCTTTCCGGAGGAATGGCAAAAACATCTGCCATCCTCCCATCCTCAGCCTCCTTAATCCATTCCCCGGCGTATGCATCCTGGGGAATCATCCGGATCTCTATGTTCACGCCGGCATGGTCTCCGGCATAATCCGCCGCCAGGTTCTCATAAAATTCCTGATGCCCGGTGTCAAAATGCCAGAAGGTAAGGGTGGTCTCCTTCGTCTGGCCGCTCTCTAATATCAGGCCCGTCTCCCGGCACGCCACCAGGAAACCGGCGGCGGCAAGAAAACACAGGGCCGCCATAACAATCATTTTTCTCATAATTACCAATCCTCCGGAATGTCCGAACTGTCATAATCGCAGCCTCCGTCCGGCCGGCTGGTGTAAGAGCCGTTGTACCCGGAAACCGGAGACGAGGGGTGCCATACCACATCCGAAAGCCCTTCCCCATAGGTTTCGCCGCCGTCAAAATGAACGGTGATGGTGGTGGTCGAGGCGCCGAAAATCCTCAAAAAAGTATAGGAATATTCTTCGCTGAGCTGGGTGCGTATCTGATAATACCGGTAACTGGATTCCGGAGGCCGTTCATAGAAATAGACCTTGACCGTCCCGTCAAAATTATTGTTTCTCATGATATCCTCTATCATCCGATAGCTGTCTTGCCCGGGATTATCGGAATAGCGGATGGTATCCTGAAAAGCAAACCGGTCTTCCTTGGCAAGCTGGCATAAATTCATCAGCGCGTTGCGCTTGATACAGATCAGGCCAAAATCCATGGATATTCCCACAAAAAAAATAATGACGGTCAGAGCTCCGGCAAAAAGCAGCAGGATATTCCCGTCTTCCCGGCCGAAACGCACAAGTCCTTTTTTCCGCCTGATTCCCGATCTCATGCTTTCCTCCTTCCTTTGCTGTCCTGCACTCATTCCGATCTGTGCTGGGATGCCACAATCCGGCTGCAGTTTATCTTCTTCTCCTTTGTTATCCTGGCTCCGAATATCTGCCTCCCTAAGTAGGTGAGGGGGTATATATCATAGGATATATCCGCATTGATATCCATATAGCGGGTGCGGCTGACCGCCGTAACGGTTTCGGACGGCGTCCTTCCCGGAACCGAAAAGGTTTCCTCCTCATTATGGAGCACCGCCTGGGCATTGTTCACAACCATATTTTCCGGAATGAAGCCCCAGAAGCTGGCTTCCTTTATCCTGGTGATGAGGGGATCGGACACCGCGTTTCCGCTGTAAACGGCTCTGGACGGGCAGGATTCCAGGGAATCCGAATCCCCAAGGTCCGATGCCTGAAGCGTCCAGCTGGAATACTGGTAGCTTTGATCAAAAACAGTCTGCTGGTATGTCAGCCAGCCTGTCTCCATAATCAAAAGAAGGATCATGAAGAAAACAGGAAAAACCAGAGCAAATTCCACCATTCCCTGTCCCTTTTCTCCCTTCAGGGCAAAAAAACATCTCATAGATCAACCTCCGTCAGCCGGTCAGCCCGGTGTATAGCCGTTTATGTATACATTACGGGAATACACGGGGGTTTTCACCTCATAGGTATTTCCCAGAAACAAAGCGCCCCAGAAGGTCACTGCCGTCCGTTCATAGGATAACTGCAGGTTCAGCTGCGCAAAACGGTAGCTGGCAGGACGTGACTCAAACTGGCCGGCAAAGTCGGAAGGATCGGCCAGATCGCTGGAATACACGTAATACGTATAATCCGTTTTCTGGCTGCTCCCCGCGTTCAGTTCCTCAATCGTGACCATTCCCGGATCCAGGCGCTCTGAGAAATCCTGTACAAGCACCTCCATGACCGTGGTGCCTCCTGTTCCTGAGGAAACGGAAGGATAATCCAGACGGCTTATGCATTCGCTGGCAGCGCTGCTTAATGTCATCTGTGTATTCATGTATATAAAAAAATCCAGGGGAATCATCAGAAGGAGCACTAAAATGGGAAGAACCAGGGCAAATTCCAGGACAGACTGCCCGCCTTCCTCCCCCCACCCGGACCATATTTTTTTCTTTAACATATCAGCCAATGTTCTTTACCTCATCCGCCTTTTCCGCACTCTCTCCCTCCATCACGGAAAAAAGTCCTCTGGCCTTCTGCATGGCCTTATCACAGGTAAAAACTTCCGGATCCTCCGCTTCCCGTTCCGCCCCGGGGGCGGGCTGCTTTTCCGGCAGGGCCCCCCGCTTTTCCCTCTCCGCGGACAGGGAAATCTTTTTCTGCTGCTCCAGGCCCTTTTCCAGATGCTGATTCTGGGATTTCAGCCCTTCGATCTGGGCCGCCAGTTCTCTCTGGATATCCAGCAGCTCCACGTTCTGAAGCCTCAGAGAGGCCTGCTCTCCGATCACCTTTTTTAAGGTATCCCGTTCCTGGGTGGTCCGCTCGATGTAAAGGTTCATGCTCTCAGACTGGGTCTCCATCTGCTGCATGACCAACCGGACCGTTTCCTTCAGGGAGTCGATGGTGGCTTTCAGCTTTTCATTTTCCTGGCGGGTCAGTATGGCCCCCTGCTCCTGCTCCTGGTAATGCTTCAAAAGCAGTTCCTTTTCCGCAATCATCCGCTCCTGGCTTTTGATCTTATCCGCGCTTTCCGCGAAGTTTTTATATAAGACGTCAAACTTCTCTTCCAGCTCCTTCCGGTTTTCTTCCTGTTCTTCCTGCTGTTTTTTTAAGACTTCCATCTGCTTCTCCCACTTTACCCGTTCCGCCGCTACAGCCTGTTTTTCCTGTTCCGCTGTTCTGCCGTACTGCGCTCCCGCTTCCCTTCGGGCGGCGCGTTCCTTTTCCAGCTCCAGGGCGGTTTCCTTTAATTCCGCCAGAAGGTCTTCGTATTTCCGCTCCATCTCGGCCTTCTGCTGCCACAGCTCTTCCGCTTCCTCACGGGGAAGACCCGTGGAAGATGTCTGCACGGCCCGTTCCATATTCCTTATTTTTTCCTGCAGCTCTTCATACGCCTGCCGGTATTTCAGCAGCTGACCGTTCAGCCGGGAGATATCCTGTTCTTTTTTCGAAATCTCCTCCTCAAACTGCTCCTTCTGCCGCTTCATCTCCTCGTAACCGGAATAACGGCTCTCCCATTCCTTTATTTTGGCCGCCGACATTCTGGCCTTCTGCTCCGCCGCTTCCTTTTGGTCGAAGGCGTCGGAAAGCTTTCCTTCCGCGGTGGTCAGCTGTTCCCGGAGCACCTGGCATTCCTGGGTCACGCTGACTTTTTCCGCGGTCAGCTCACGGATCTGCTGCTCCAGCTGGTTTTTTATCACCATCAGATTATTCCGCATTTCCACCGCGTATTCTTCCACACTTTTTTTCGAGTACCCTCCCACAACGGCGCTTTGAAGCTTGGCCGCCAGCTCGGTCTGAATATTCTTTCCCCCAAAGCCTTCCATGCCTCCATGGAACACACCCCCCGCCTGCTCTCCGCTCCCGGGGTCCTGTCTGTAATCATTCATCTGATCGTAATTCATACAATGCCTTCCTCTCTTCTTCTGCAAAACAGATGCCGTTCCTCTTACACAGCCTTAACAATTTCCAGCCGGTCCCCGACCTGCAGCTTTCCGGCCGCATTCCGATTCAATTCCATAACGCTTCCGGCTCCTTTTACAAAGCGCCCGATCCGCCACGGAAACAGGGTTTCCTTTTTTACCACAACATAATTCCGGTCCAAGTACACCACATCAATGGCAAAGCGCATGAAGCATGTATGAACGCCTGAGCAGGGGCTTAAAATCAGGGCCTTGCCTTCAGGCAGTCCGGGGATAAACATCAGTCCCAGCATGCGCTTCAAAAAACTGCCGGCAATTTCCGCCTCGGTCTCAAAGCCGGACTCTCCTTTTACCAGTACAGCCAACCGTCACTCACCTCCGAATATTTCCATGATCGACATCACTGCCGGTCCCATCAGAACAATAAATATTACCGGGAAAATAAACAGGACCATGGGGAGCAGGATCTTGACAGACAGCTTCTGTGCCTTTTCCTCCACGTTCTGTTTGTGGGTCTGCCGGATGGCAGACGCCTGCACGGACAATATGTTCTGCATGGAAGCGCCCATTTCATCCGCCTGGATGACGGCGGTGACAAAGGTACGTATTTCCATGTTCTCACACCGGTCCGCAAACCCGTTTAACGCCTCCTTCCGGCGGCGTCCCAGAGCAATTTCCCTCTGGGTGACATCCAGCTCGTCAAACAGAGCTCCCTTGAATTTATCCACCACATAGCTTAACGCCTGGTCAAAGCCCAGTCCCGCCGATACGCTGACGCTCAACAGATCCATCATTTCCGGAAGCTGGTGGTATATCTCCTCATTCCGCTTTTTGATCCTGCTTTTTAAGTGAAAGCGGTTTATCACCACACCGGCGTAAAGGCCCATAATTCCATAGAGAACCGCCTGCACACCCCCGCCGGCTCTTCCGCAGAAAATCCCCGTTCCCACGCAGAATGCTGTAAAAAAAGCGGCCGCGGCGCTGTAGCTTTGAGGATTCATAGGAATGCCCGCCTGCCGCAGCTGCTGTTCCAGCTTTTCCAGAGCCGCCGGATTTTTAGGTGCAAATATGGAAAATACGTCAAGGATCCGGTGAAACACCGGCTTGAAGATGCGGTCCATCAGGGGAATATCCAGATCCCCGTTTCCCTCACGGCGTCTGCCCGTTTCTTCCACCGCCTTCAGCCGTTCCTTTAAGGCAAGCCCTCTGGAACAGGCGGCAGAAAGGCATAATTCGATAAGCAGATAAGAAAAGACCGCGCCGGATGCGGCTGTCAGAAATATCATTTCGTTTTCCCTCCTTTGTTTTCCCTCTCCTGTCAGAACTTGATATTTACGATCCGGTTGATCATAAGGAAGCCCATGATCTCCATCCCTCCGCCGATGCAGAGCAGAAGGCGTCCGGTCATGGAAGTAAACAGCGGTGAAATATATCCGGGATTTAAGAAGGAAAGGATCAGAAGCAGCAAAATCGGAAGGGCTCCGATCACCTGGCCGGATATTCTTCCCTGAGCGGTCAATGTCTTTATGGAGCGCTTAATCGCCAGCCTGTCCCGGATTGTTTTGGAGATGGTATCCAGGATCTCCGCAAGGTTTCCGCCCACCTTCTGCTGTATGACCACCGCGGTGGTCAGCAGCTTTAAATCATCGCTTTTCATCCGCTCCGCCACGGTGAGGAAGGCCTGCTCCATATCCGCTCCCAGCTTCAGCTCCCGGACGATCATGTTCAGTTCGCCGCCGATGGGATCCGATAAGTCCTCCGCCACGTTTTCCAGCGCCTGTTCAAAGGAAAAACCGGCCCTCAGGCCATTGGAAAGCACCATCAGGGCGTCTCCCAGCTGGGCCTCAAACAGGACGCGCTGTTTGGAAGCCGCCGTTCTCAAATATAAGGGCGGCACCGCAAGCCCTGCCAGAAAAAGGCCTGCGCACTGCAGCAGATCCGGAGCAAACGCGAACAAAAGCATGGGAGGGGCAAAGATGAGAAGGAACCAGAGCATGACAAACTCTTCCGGCCGCAGCCTGATCCCGGACAGCCCCACCTCTTCCTTCATCCTTTTGGAGATATGGATAAACCGCAGAAGCTTTTTATCCTTTTTCCCTCCTCGGTAAGCCAGAACCGATGTTTCCCGTTTTTCCCGGCTCAATTCACTCAGCCGCCGCTCGATCTGCAGCCGGTTTCTCAGCAGAAAGGACAGGATTATTTCCACGGCACAGAAGCTGAAAACCGCCGCGGAGGCCAGTACCATCATCTTCATTTTTACCTCCCTTCCGGGAGAAACCAGTCATCCCTGCAATAGCCCCCGTTATTCCTTATCTTGTCAATAACCTTGGGATGGATCCCCGTAGGCTCAAACTTACCGGCCACTTTTCCGCTTCCATCCGTCCCCGTCTGCCGGTAGGAGAAAATATCCTGCATGGTCACCGTATCGCCTTCCATTCCCACCAGCTCGGAGATGTTCACAATTCTTCTGCTTCCATCCCGGAACCTGGTCTGATGGACGATCAAATCGATTGCGGAGGTGATCTGCTCTCTTATGGCTTTGGCAGGCAGCTCCATCCCGGACATCAGGACCATGGTCTCCAGACGGGAGATCACATCCCTGGAGGAATTGGCATGCACCGTGGTCAGAGAGCCGTCGTGGCCCGTATTCATGGCCTGGAGCATATCCAGAGTCTCACCGGACCGGACCTCACCGACAATGATCCGGTCGGGACGCATTCTCAGCGCGTTCCTCACCAGATCCCGGATGGAAACCACGCCCTTTCCTTCAATGTTGCTGGGGCGTCCTTCCAGCGTCACCACATGCTCCTGTTTCAGCTGCAGCTCCGCCGCATCCTCTATGGTGACGATCCGTTCGGTGTCAGGGATATAGCCGGACAGGACATTGAGCAGAGTGGTCTTTCCCGAGCCTGTTCCCCCGGAAACGATCACATTGCAGCGCCCCCTTACCGCCGCTTCCAGAAAGCCTGCCATCTGGGAAGACAGGGAACCGTACCCGATCAGGTCTCCGATCTGGAGAGGTGTGGAAGAAAACTTCCGGATGGTGATGGAGGGCCCTTTTAAGGCAATGGGAGGAATTACCGCGTTCACACGGGATCCGTCCGCCAGACGGGCATCCACCATGGGGGTTGCCTCATCACAGCGCCTGCCCACGGAGGAGACGATCCGGTTGATCACCTTCAGTACATGGGCGTCATCCCGAAAGCTGTTTGTGGTCTGCAAAAGCCGGCCTCCCCGTTCTATGTAGATCTGTTTTGCGCTGTTTACCATGATCTCGGATATGGTATCATCCCGCAAAAGCGGTTCCAGGGGGCCCAGCCCCATGACATCGTCATAGATTTCCTGAGCCAGCTTGGATTCCTCCAGACGGGTCAGGCTCTCCTCCTGCCGTCCTATGGCCTGGTGGATGATTTCCATGACATCAATGTATTTTCCTTCCGATCCGTCCGTAAACCGGTCATTGTATTCCCGGATCACTTCCTGATGGACCGCCTGCTTTAAATGATCATAATTTTTGTCCGTCCTGGCCACTGCCTCTGTATACGGAACATGGGCCGCCCTGGCCGCGGCGCTTTCCGCTTCCCTTGGCTGCCCCAGACGAGAAACCCAATCCATAGCCTACCCTTTCTCCTTTCCTCTTCCAAGCAGTGACAGCCGTTTCTTTTTCCTGCTTCTTCCGGCCCGGACGCCTGTGGTCATCTCTTCCAGCTGATCGGCCATAAAGGAGATCTCCCTGCTGATCCTGCTCTTCGGATATACCAGCACAACAGGCTGTCCCTGATTGGAGGCCGTTACCGCGGCTTTCTCATCACAGGGAAGAGTCCCCCAGACAGGCAGGCCCAGCACCCGGGAGACATCGGCTCCGGTAATCTCATTTCCTCCGCTCTTTCCGATGATCAGCCGGATCTTCTCCTTATCCGTCAGCTCTCCCAGCACCAGCAGGCTCTTTTTTGCATTCTGCAGCGCGGGCACGTCCTTGCCGGTCACAAATAAAATGGCGGAAGCGCAGTCAATACAGGAGGCAGATATGTCGTCAAAGCCGGACATCGTATCAACGATCACATAATCGTAATAAACCCTCAGCGCGGCGATGATGCTCTCCACCTGTCTGGCCGTAATGGATGAGGCATACTCCGGGCTGTGGGGATTGGGCAGAAAATTGACCCCCGAAAGGTGAAGGGACAAAAACTGCCTGATCGTATCCACGTTGGGATTGTTCTGCTCCTGGATCAGTTCCAGAACCGTATTTTTAGGATTCATTCCAAAAAGAAGGCTCACGTCTCCGGACTGGAAATCGCAGTCCAGAATGACCACCTTGTTGTTTCTCTGCGCCAGCCTGACTCCCATGTTCACGGCAAGGGTGGTTTTCCCCACCCCATCCTTGGGACCGAAAAACAGGATGACCTTTGATTTGGCCGATGTGGTTCCCGTATTCTCCAGAGCCAGTATGCGGTTGGATTCATTGCTGTAGATCCCCTTTAATTCCGCAATAAGGCTTAAGGACTCTATATCCCGGGAAAGTATGTAATGAACTCCGGACTGGAGGATTTTATACGTCAGCCCGCTGTCCTCCAAATCGGACAGAACAACCGGTACCGAGCGGGGGCGCAGCAGATAAATCTGCTGGCATGACCGCAGGGCCATGGGAGAGGTATCCGTAATCAGGATCAGATCCGGCTGCGACCGGTTGATCTCATTCAATACCTGATTTTCATCCACCACATTTCCCACTACGGTGATCTCTTCATCTTTCAGCAGCACTTTCATCTGCGAACATTTCTCCGGCGTTCCCAGGAGCAGAATTTTTATTTTCATAACCCGATCCCCCTTTCCCGATTCAACTAATTTTGTCCGTAATTCTTCAGCACGGAACCACGGGGTTCATTTACAGTGCCGTCATCCTCCTGCGGCCGGAGTATGAGCTGTATTTTCCCTCCCCCGCTCTTCATAAGGGCAACCTGCGCCGCCTGGGCGGGAGTCACTTCCAGTGTGACGCTAACGTATTCCTGATTGGTCCGTTCCCCCGTGCTGTCAAAGAAAAAAGTGCTTCCCAGGGCCGCAACCTTCACATCCTGCAGGGCGATGACGGAAAATTCATTTCCTATGTACTCATTTAATATCTGTGTATTTTCAGGATTCTGAGGTCCCAGGACCCGGTCCATGGCCAGGCCCGCGGAAAGCCCTTCCTCGCTTCCGGCCAGTTTTTCCAGAGTTCCCGTAAAGATAACGTCCACCCGGTTTCCCACCCTTAAGTTATTGGAAACCCCCTGCTCCGTATCAACCTCTACGGAAACCGCCCGTTTTCCTTCCTCCAGCCTTGCGGCAAGTCCCAGAACCGCCGCATCGTTTTCGGCAAGCCTGCGGTCTGTCAGTATTTCATCCTGAAAAACCTCTGATACGCACACCTTTCCGATCACCTCTTCAGGCGTTTTGTAATACCCTTTTGCATTCTGGTCAGCCGGTATCTTTTTCAGCTTTACCATTTCTTGTGTCAGCGTTGTATAGGGACTGATATCCTGTGCGGCGGCCACCACCTCGATTTTCTGGCCGGCATCTGATTTTGCAGCCTGGCCGCTCTCCCTCGCCGCAAGCATCCGGTATCCGATTATGAAAACGATAAACGCGGCTGCCAATGCGGCCAACCGAATTTTCTTCACTTTTATTCCTCCCTGGCCCTGCGGCCTCTGCCTGATATTTATATAAAAATTACATTTGTATTCTTCATCTGTATGATCTGTATATCCACTGGTTTATCAAGTTAAGACGAGGCTTGTAAAGAATGATGAAATACCAGCCCCGTCTTTATAAGCAACAGCCGGTTTGATTTTTTACGTTTTTTTTATTATTACGGCATTGCGGCATCAACGCTTTCAAAAGTTGTCTTGACTTTTGTCCCAAGTCCGCCCAATACGCCGATAACCACAACAGCGATAAGCGCGAGAATCAACCCATATTCGACCATACCCTGGCCGCTTTCCTCAGAAATAAATTTATTCCAAAGTTTATTCATTCCTCTCACCCCCTTTTTCTTTCGTATTCAGTAAACTGTTCATTTCCATCTGCTCTATTTACTTTTATGTAATCAAACCGGCCGGTTACTCCAAATATTACGGAAACGCTGGTATCAGAATGGTCCGGACCATGTCATAAATCTTGCCGGCGGTTTCCGATATGCCTCCGAAACCCACCACAGCCACCACGACAATGGCTCCAAACAGGACGGCATACTCGACCATGGCCTGTCCCTTCTCGGATTCTCCTCTTCTCATCTTTGCCTCCTCATTTCACAAGACAGCGGTTGAAATGGACGGCCAGAGCAGGGCTGCCAGAAACCCGGCCATGATCTGCCCGCACATGGGAAAGGTGCTCCCCCGGCTTAACCAGCCGCATTTCACTCCTATGACGCAGTAAATGCCAATGGCTGCCGCCACACCGGCCAGGAAGTAAAAAACTCCGGGCCAGCCTACTGTTACGGCTATGACCATGGCCAGCTTGACGTCTCCCATTCCCACTCCTGCAGTTCCCTTTCTTGCAAACGTAAACAGGGCGGTCAGCCCGAAAACGGCTATGACCAGAAGCAGGGCCCCTGCCGAGCCCCATAAGCCTCTCAGGCCTCCGGAATAAATCCGGTAGGGCAGCCCCGCCGCCAGCAGGACCCACAGCATTTCATTGGCGATGATCCGGATGAGGGCATCCACGCAAACCCCGAAAACCGCGGCATGGCAGACAGCCATCACAAAGATCACCCGGTCAGGAGGCAGCCAGTATCCTGCCGCCCCCGCGACAGCCGCCGCAAAAAGCGCGGCGGTCCGTCTCCAGCCTGCATCCGGCTCTCTCCAGGGAGCCGGATCACCCTTTTTCCTGTTTTTATAACAGGCAAAGGAATTTGCCAGATCCGGCAAAAAATAAGCGATCAGACTGTTCAGCCCTGCAAATAAACAAGCTTCTAAAATACCGTTCATACCTTCCCCTCACCGCCAATCCGCAAAAAAGTTTCATGTTTTGCTATAAAAATATTGGTTTTTTAAATAAAGTAACCATTTTACAACGGAATACCTCTTTTGTTGTAAAAATAAAATAATTTTGACCGGCACCAACCTCTCCTACAAAAAAAATGGATATTACAACCAGGCTGGCGATCATTTCATGAATCCAGCCTCATTGGAATACCCAAATTTAACAAATTAATTTATTTTAAATATTTTTGCAAAAATAATGTAGACTTTTTAAAAGTTATGTAGTATATTATGAGGAGACTCGACAGTTTTTTACAACAAAAGAGGTATTCCGTTGTATTGAGTCACCAAAAGATCTAATTGTTCTAATATTTTCAAATGGACATGTCCGCTTTCTCTTGTATAAATCCGGGTGGTATTCACATCGCTGTGTCCCAATATATCCGCAAGCCTTGATAAATCCCTTTCCATCATATAAAACGTTCTGGCAAACAGATGCCGAAGGTTATGAGGGAAGATCTTTTCCTCCGCGACACCGGCTGATTTCCCCAATGCCTTCATTTCCCGCCATATATTGCTTCTGTCAAGAGCCTTTCCGGTCCGGGTGACGAATATCATTCCGGAGATGATATTATGCGCCTCCGTATATTTTTTCAGCAGATCACACAGCGGTCTGGTGAGAAATACTTTACGGATCCTTCCCTTGCATTCCACATCGGCCACGCCGTTTTCCACCGCCTCCACCGTTATAAAGGGCAGCTCGGAGATACGGATCCCGCTGGAGCAGATGGTCTGCAGGATCAGCGTCAGGCGCTCGTTTTTGCTGCTTTTCGCCGCCCGGACCAGCCGTTTGTATTCTTCCTTGGACAATTCCTTCTGTTCCGGACAGAACACGCTGCTGCTGACTTTATAAAACTTTGTGCAGAGATCCGGCCAGCCCCTGTACTTGAAAAATCCGTTTACCGCGGCCAGAGCCCCGTTTGCCGTTACCGGCGACAGGGTTTTCCTCAGACCGGCTTTCCATAATATCACGGCCTCTTTGCTCACATTTCTGCCTTCCATATAAAACCTGAACTGATCCAGATAATACCGGTACTTTTTGATGGTCACCGGACATTTTTCCTGACAGTACATCCAGCTGCAGTACTCTTCTATTGCCTCCTCTGTTATCATTCTCACAGGTCTTTCATTCTTTCTCATATCGTCCTCCATATTTTCCTTCCGGCATGATGCCAAATTATAAAATTGCTGACATTATACCAGTATCTGAAAAATATGTCACTTTAATACACAAATTAAGTCGCTTTTCAAGTTTTAATGATCAAAACGGCTCAATTTTATGAATAATATTCCTGAAAGAAAACTCAAAATTTTTTGCCGTATCCAAAGGAACCGGCCTTCCTGCAGTTCCGGGAAGAATAAACCGCGGCCTTATAAAGACTTGTTTTCACGATCAGATCCTTATATTCCTCCGCCCTGGTGATCCCCCCTTCCCCGGATTCTTCCGGAAAATCAACGGCGTATTTCATTCCATCCACATAGCTGACCAAAAAGCAGGAAATGAAGGAATCTCCCGCTCCCATGGTATCCTCCGCCGCCACCAGACAGGGCGGCTGCTCATATGTCTTCCCATCCACACAGACCAGGGCGCCTCTGGCCCCTCTGGTTGCAATGACCATGTGCCCGCATCCATAATCCAGGAGAGACTTCATCCGTTTCCTCACGTCTTCCTCAGGCATATCTTCCCCGCAGGAAATGCAGGCGCAGTCTATACAGGGGCAATACGCCTTTAAGTATTCTTCGGCAACATGATTGGAAAAATCCATGGAAAGAAAGGCAGCCGTTTCCCGGAGCAGCGGAAGCTGGTTCCCGATATAGCTGAAAATGCTGGTGTGAACGATATCATGGCGGGAAATATATTTCCTGTCCGTATTGGTGAACTCCAGGGGGTGCTGGCCGGAAACGCCTCCCTTATTGCTCCCCAGAAACACCCGGTCCCCATCCACCAGCTTCACCTTCGCGGCCCCGTTCTCTCCTCTCCAGTGGCGGCATCTGGAAGTATCAAGCCCCAGCGAACGGATGGTTTCATACACGTGCTCCGCCTCTTCGTCATCGCCGAAATTTCCCAGATAAGCGGCTTCATGCCCAAGCATTTTTGCATAAACAGCGAAGTTTAAGGCATTTCCCCCCGGATACATGGTGCGGGTATGCATGTATTTATCCACCACATTGTCTCCCAATCCCAATACTCTGATCATTGTCTTCACTCCTTTTTTATCATCTCATCCCTTAACCGCTCCCTGTGTGAGCCCCCGCACAAACTGCTTCTGCATGCAGAGAAACAAAAGCACCATGGGCACAGAGGCGATCAGGATACCGGCCAGCATGACCACATAATCCGACTTCAAGTCCCCCTGAAATGCCATGAGCCCCAGGGGAATGGTCATGATCCTCTTGCTTTCCAGAAACACATTGGCAAACAGGAATTCGTTCCATACGAAGTTTAAATTCACAATGGCACAGGAAGCCAGAACCGGCCTGCTGACAGGGAGGATGATCTTAAAAAACCGCTGCAGGCTGCCGCAGCCGTCCACGATGGCCGCCTCCTCCAGTTCCCTGGGAATGGAGATAAAATAAGACCGGAGCAGGAACATGGTAAAAGGGATCCGGAAAGCCACATAGGGAAGGATGATGGCCCACTGGGTATTATACAGCTTCAAAAACTGAAGGATCTTGTAAAGGGGCACCAAAGCGACCTGTTCGGACAGCGCCATTCCTCCCAGCACCAGGATGAAAATAAAATTACTGCCGGGAAGCTGAAATCTGGTCAGTCCATAGGCCAGAAAGGAACTGATAAACAGGATGAAAAACAGGGAGACCGCGCTCACCAGGATGGAATTCTTAAAATAGCTGAAAAGCCCCTTATTCCACGCTGTCACATAGTTTGTATACATCCACTTTTCCGGAAGGGCCAGCGAATTCAAAAACATTTCCTGATTTGTTTTCAAGGAATTAAGCAGAAGCCACAGAACCGGCAAAAGGATCATACAAACGAGAAATACCAGGAAGATATGCAGGAATATCTTCAATAAAAAAACCTTTGGATTTACAGAATGTTTCATTCCTTACACCTCCTTTATGTCTCTCCGGACCTTGTGATTTTCAGCTGCAGGATGGATGCGGTCACAGTAATGGCAAAGATCAGGACCCCTGTTGTGGCCGCCATACCCATATCATCATGGAGAAAGGCGTTCTGGTACAGGAAGAGCCCCAGGACCTGGGAGGTTTTCCCCGGCCCTCCGCTGGTGGTGGAATAAACCTCGGTAAACAGCTTGAAGGCGCCGATCACGGTGATAATGGAACACACCAGCAGCTGTTCCTTTGCAAGGGGAAGGGATATGCTGAGAGCCCTTCTCACCGGCCCCGCCCCGTCGATGACCGCGGCCTCCAGATAATCGGCCGGCACATTCTGAAACGCCACCACCATGAGCAGGGTGATATAACCGGTGAACTGCCACTGGCTCATGGCAATGATGCAGAATATGGCCAGCCGCTTATCTCCCAGCCAGGCCTGCTGCAGCCCCGGAAGCCCCACATTCTTTAAAAAGGTATTTAATAAGCCTACCTGAGGGGAATAAATGAAATTAAACATTAAGCCTACCGCAGTTAAGGATATCAGTGACGGAATAAAATATACATTTCTGTAAAAACTCCTTGCCCTGCCCGCCAGCCTGCTTTCCAGCAGGAGGGCGAGAACCGTTCCGAACCCGACCTGGACGGCCAGGGAAATGACACAGTAATAAATATTGTTGCGCATCATGATCGGAAATACTTCATTGGTAAATAACCGCCGGTAGTTATCTAATCCTACGAACTTCATGCCGGAAGAGTAGGAGGATAACCGGAAAAAACTGTATACGCAGTTCACTGTGATAGGAACATATACAAAGCCCAGCACCATAATAAGTCCCGGCAGTATATACAAATATGGCGCAAATCTCTTTTTCTTCATCCGAATCCCATCCTTTTTTCACAACAGGGAGCGTAATACGCTCCCTGTCAAGCTCATATTTCTGAAGTCAAGCGGATATTCGCTGCCTGATCCGGTTAATTAAGGTACCAGCGACTGTGCCTCCTTCGCCGTCGCCTGAACCTTCTTCATGGCATCCTCAGGCGTTACATCCCCGTTTGTAATATCGGAAATCGCTGTCAGATATGTATCGCATACGGTGGAATACAGAGAGCTGTCAAACCATGGCCCCATTTCCTTTGCCGAAGATATGGCCTGATAAGCGTCGATGAGGGACTGGTCCTTTAAATCCGCATCCACCCCTTTGGACGCATTAAACCACCCTACCTCTTCTGCCTGGGCCGCTCCCACCTCGGGCCCCAGGAACCACTTTAAAAATTCCACACACTCGTCCGGATACTTTGTTTTGGAAGAAATAACGAAGCCCTCCGGGGAACCGGTTAAGAGATCCGGATTGCCGGCGCCTTCCACCAGGGGGAAATTGAACATTCCCCAGTTTAAATCCTCATTTTCCTGCTTTACGTTTGTGATTTCCACCAGCTCCGCGTACAGCATGGCGGTCTGACCCTGGGTAAACCCAAGCCTGGCCATATCATGAGTCTGTCCGTTGACACCGGCATTCATGTACGGCACAAGCTGCTGATAGTACTCAAGAGCCTTCACATACCCCGGATCCGTGAACTCTCCTGTCTTGGGATTATAATCCTTTGCCCTCACATCATCGGCGACCAGCATCTGGTTCAAGGTGCCCACATAATGACAGGCCGGCCACAGATCCTGGTTCCCTTCCGCAAGAGGAGTGATCCCGGCTGCCTTCAGCTTGTCACATACGGCCAGAAACTCTTCCCATGTCTCCGGGATCTCAATGCCCTCCTTTTCAAAGATATCCTTATTATAGAAGAAGAGCTTTCCATCCAGGCGGAAGGGGACCCCGTAAATCATTCCGTCATCCGTGGTATATTCCACCATCTGGGTGGGCAGCAGAGAATCCTTCCATGCCCCATCCTTTTCCATGTAAGGCGTCAGATCCAGGATCAGATTCTCCCGTATGAACCGCTCGGAGAACTCGCCGCCCCAGCTGAAAAAGATATCGGGACATTCATCGGAACCCACCACCACTTTGATCTTCTCCTTGTAGGGCTGGTTCTGGGCGCTGGTGATCTCAATATCCAGGTCCGGATGAGCCGCTTCATATTCCGCCACCTTTTTTTCTATAAATGAGTTGCATGGGTCATCGGGAAATCTGTGGAACAGCTTGATGACCTTCCTGTCCCCGGAGGCCGGGGCCCCTGAGGTATCTTTGGAAGCCGCACCGGAAGACTGGGCGGGCTCCCCGGCAGAGGTCGGTGACCCGGAGGTATTTCCGCTGCATGCGGCCATGGACATTGCCATGACACAGAAGACCCCCGCCCACATCACTTTGATACTTTTTTTCATAATTTACTCTCTCCTTTCTGGTATCCGGCAAAATAGTTGTTACGTATATGTATGGTGATGTATGCATACATCTTATTACAACTTAGATACATTATAGTATGACCTGTAATTTTTTGCAATAGCTTTTTGAAATTTTATTGTATGTTTTATCCTCAAACCTCATTATATTTCCCGTATCGATAGTAAAAATGACGAAAAATTAAGAAAATAAAGTTTCATTTTCAAAAATTCTTCGTCATTCAGACTGTTATTTTATTTTGTTAACATATCCTTATTTTATTCAGGTGAGAATGGTCAGCTTATAGCGCTCCGGATTGATGATCAGCTTGCAGTAATGGATCACCTCTCCGGCCTCATCCATGACCTGGTCCTTGTGCAGAAGAAGGGCCTGGTCTTCCCTGACCCGCAGGTATTCGGCCTCCTCCTTCGTGGCATAGCATATTTCCACCGTCTTTACCGCATGGGTCGGCAGGGTGCCGTGTTTGCGCAGGATGGAGTAAACAGACCCCGTTAAGTCCTCTCCCATCAGATAGGAATACTTAGCCGGAAAATAATTGGTCTCCAGCATGACCGGCTCCTTATCGCTTTTGCGGATCCTCACGATTTTTAACACCCGGTCATTCTCATTCAAATGAAGGCATTGGCTTATGGAAACGGAAGCCGACGTCCACTCCAGAGACACCAGTTCCGTGGACGCAGTCTTCCCGTCATTCTCACACATCTCGGTAAAGCTTAAAAGCTTGTTCATAATGCGGTTCAGTTTTTTGGCCGCCACAAAGGTTCCTATCCCCTGATGCTTGGTGACATACCCCTCATCCGCCAGGATCTCAATGGCCTTTCGCACCGTGATCCTGCTGACATCATAGGTCTGGCTGAATTCCAGTTCTGTCATCAGCTTATCATTCTCCTGAAGCTTTCCATCCATGATCTGCTGCTTAATGTCATCCGCCAGCTGCTGGTACAAAGGGGTGATTGAATTCTTATTCATGGATCTCCTTTCTGAACTCTCTCATTTATTTGTATCATACATCATATGACATTATAGTAACACTTTTTCGGGAAAAACACAATCCGCATTTCCCCATTCTGACCATTGCCGGCCCCTTTTCCCGCAGCAGCCCGCGTCCCCTATTTGGAATCATTTCTCCAGAAAGCCACCCTCTTTTCATTGATCCTCTTTATTTTATCCGGATCCACCTTGAAATTTCTCCGCATATCCATCAGCCCGTTCATTTCCTGCTGCACATCGGTGACCTGGGTATAGCAGTAACCGCATACATAGGGGATCTCCTTGATGGATGTAGTGATGTCCCCGAACCTCTTTAAAAAGTCCTCTTCCGTATTGACCTTGTTCCCATATCCCCAGCCGTCTTCATCCCTGTCAAATGCAATGCCCCCGAATTCACTGATGATCACCGGCTGGCCCCGGTAGGAAAAGCCGCCGGCAAAGGCTGATTTGGAAGTGGAGTGATAGACCCCGCCTGCCAGGATATCATCTCCGTATTCGATATAGCGCCTTTTTAACATCTCCCCCTGTTCCTCATAATCGTGCAGGGTGATGATATCCGAAACCGTGTGCTCCCAGCCGTCGTTTGCAATGACCGGCCGCCAGGGGTCCAAGCTCTTGGTGAGATGATAGATCCCTTCCGAAAAATGCTGCTGCCGGACATCTGTTTTGACTTGGGGAATGCCCCAGGATTCATTGAGGGGGGTCCAGGTGATGATGGAGGGATGGTTGTAATTCTGCTTCACAATATCCAGCCATTCCACTGTAAACAGCTCCACGGAATGATCCGAGTAGGCGTAAGCCGCAGGCGCCTCGCCCCAGACCAGCATCCCCTTCACATCACACCAGTAGAGAAACCTTTCATCCTCCGTCTTCTGGTGCTTGCGCAGCCCGTTATATCCCATGGCGTGGATCTTGTCGATATCCTCCTTCAGCGCTTCCTCATCGGGCGGGGTCAGATGACTCTCCCCCCAGTAACCCTGATCCAGGATGAGCCTCTGGTACAGGGGCGTTCCATTGAGAAGAATATTGGGACCGTCGATCCTGATCTCCCGCATTCCGAAATAAGACCCCACCTCATCATACACCTTCCCGTCATACAGGGTGCGGAAGCTGATATCATAAAGCCGGGGGTCTGCCGGGCTCCAGGTGCGGATCCCCCACGGACTGTCCCCTTCGGCAATTTCCAGGTCAATGAAAGCCTTTGCCGGATTTTTCCTTATACAGGTCAGGACCCTGGTGACAAACCTGCCCTCAAAGCTGACAACCGCCTCCACCTCCAGATTTCCCCCGTCAATGCTTCGGGGGCAGTCCACCGTATATTCTGTCTCGAGCCGCCCGTCCGTCAGGTTGGGAGTCATTTTCACCGACTGCAGACGGATATCCGGCACATATTCCAGCCACACGGTCTTCCAGATCCCTGTGGTCTGCACATACCAGCAGCCATAGCTCTCCCGCACCCACCGCTGCTTTCCTCTGGGCTGCCGGGGGTCCATATGATCTTCCGCCTTTACCACCACAAGATTTTCCCCGTCCTTCACAAGATCCGTGATGTCAAAGGAAAACCGGGAATATCCGCCGCAGTGCACGCCGGCAGACTGTCCGTTGATCCACACCTTTGTCAGGAAATCGCTTCCCTCAAAGTGGAGAAACAGCTTGTTGCCCGGCAGTTTCTCCTTCTCCGCCTGAAACGTGCGGCCATACCACACAAAGCGGTGTATCCCCTGGTCATTGATATTGCTTTTTTCTGTCTCATACGTAAACGGAACACGTATTTCCTGTTTTGCAATAAAGCCTTTATACCAGCATTCCTTTTCCCCTCTGTTGTCGTCATCAAAGCCAAAGCCCCAGTCTCCGTTTAAATTGATCCAGTCTTTACGGACAAACTGAGGTCTGGGATAATCCTTCTGATAGCATAGCATGTAATCGTTCTCCTTTATTCTTTCTATGAAGTCAGCCCTTGACCCCGGACATGGTGATCCCCTGTACGATCTGTTTTTCAAAAATGAAATAAATGATAATAGCCGGTATGGAGGCGATCATATTGGCTGTCATGGGCTTTACGTAATCCACCGTATAGGTTCCCGCAAATATGGGTATCCCCACAGGAAGGGTAAATCTGCTGCTGTCCATGGCGCAGAGCAGGGGCCACAGATAATTGTTCCAGCTGCCGATAAAGGCGAAAATACTGATGGTAGAAAGCACCGCCTTGGATAAGGGCATGGCGATCCTGTAAAATATGGTGAGCTCTCCGGCGCCGTCGATCCTGGCGGCTTCAATGAGAGAATCGGGGATCCCCTTAAAAAATGTGACCATGATCACCAGATTCATGGACGCTGCCAGAGACGGCAGAACCAGTCCCCCGTAAGTGTCTATCAGCTTAAGCCCGTTTGCCGTAATGAACAGCGGAACGATGGTCGCTTCCCCCGGAACCATCAGGCCCAGCAAAAAGTAAAAAAACAGCTCCTTCCTTCCTGCAAATCTGATTTTTGCCAGAGCATACGCCGCCATGGAAGACACGAGAATGGTGAATACCGTGACGATCACCGCAACGATCACGGAATTGAACAGCCATCTGGTGACGTCCGAACCCATAATTAAGTCAAAATAATTCCGGAAGGTATAGGGCGGCGTAAACCAGCTGGTCACGCTCTTGATCTGCTTTCCCTCATACTGCAGGGAAACAAATAAGGACCAGATCACAGGCGCGAGGAAGATGACGGCCAGCACAATGGACAGAGCCGTAAGAACCGCATTCCCCGCCTTTCCTCTCTTATGCTTCATCTTCCCTCTCCCCTTTCTTCTGGATCCACTTCTGAACCAGGGTAAATATGATCAGAATGACAAACAGCACATAGGACATGGCCGCAGCGTAGCCCATATTGTTCTTTTTAAATCCGGTCTCGTATATATACTGGATCAGGGGTTTTGTGCTCCCTGCCGGCCCTCCCACAGTGACCAGATAAATCTGGCCGAATACCTTAAAGCTGGCGATCACCTGAAGCATGACGATCAGGTAAGTGGTGGGCTTTAACAGGGGCAGAACAATGGAAAAAAGCTGCTGGCCTTTGGTGGCCCCGTCGATTTCGGCAGCCTCGCAGATCTGGGGAGAAATGTCCTGAAGGGCCGATAAGTATAAAAGCATGGAAAAACCCACGGTCCACCAGACAGTCATCATCGTAACCACCGCCCACGCATGGCCGGTATCGTTCAGCCACTGGATCTCCTGCCCTGTCTTAAGAAGGCCTGTTAAGTGCAGGACTCCGTTTAAGAAGCCGATATAGGGTGCAAACATATATTTTGCGATAAAGGACGCCACAGAAACAGATATGATGCTCGGAAGGTAATAAGCGATTCTGAGGCCCCGCCTGATTTTGACCGGCCGGTTGGCGAGCAGGGCCAGTATGAGAGCCATGATCACCAGCAGGGGCACGGAAAGAGCCACAAAAGTCATCGTATGTTTCAATGCGTCAGCAAATTTCTGATCCGTAAAAAAACGGAAATAATTTTCCAGGCCAACGAATTTCACCTTTCCCATCAGGGACCACTTATGCAGGCTCACGTATATTCCCTGAAGAACCGGCCATATGGTAAAAACCGTATACAGCGCGAAAAACGGAAGGCACAATCCAAGGCCCACGGCCAAATCCCTTATTTTTCTATTTCCAATCAATTTTTTGTCCTCCACAGCCACAGAGTCCTTCTGCAGAGAGGGGAAGGAACCCTCCCGCCCCTCTGCCCGGTTTCAACATTACGGAAGATTTGCTTCAAGCTCCTCACAGAGAGCGTCAATGGCGGCGCCGGCATCCTGTTTTCCGGTCCAAAGGGTATCCAGGCTGTCGATCATCCCCTGCTTCATCCCGTTGAATGTGGATACCTTGGAAGGAAGAACCGCGTGTTCCACCTCCGTCATATAGCTGCTTCTGTACGGAAGGGCCTTATATTCCTCACTGTCAAGGACAGCCCTGGAGGCAGGGATCTGTCCGGAGCCCGCCCATGTCAGACCTCCCGTCATGGAGGCGTGGATCATGAATTCAACGGACGCTTTGCTGTCTTCCTCACTTCTGGAATTCTTTGTGGGGAGAATGAAGGTATGGGAATCGGCCCAGCAGCTTTTGCTGCCAAACAGCTGCGGAAATGCCATGGGAAAAAAGTCCAGGTTTTCCGTCTGCTCAAAAGCTCCTACCGCCCAGGTTCCGCCGATGCAGATCCCCGCTTTTCCTCCCTGGAAAAGCTTCTGATGGTCATCAATGCCCTCCGCGATATAGCCTTTTTCATACAATCCCTTCACAAATTCCGCCGCTTTCACCGCCGTTTCCTTATCTACCGTTACCTGGCTGCCATCCTCACTGACGATGGGCGTTCCTCCCATCTGGAAATACACCGCCCACCACAGACGGTAAGGGTCGTCTCCGGCATTGGTAATGGAAATCACGGTACCGCCCTCCGGGATCACTGCCTTGATCTTGTCACAGACCGCATAAAAGTCTTCTTCGCTGTTTATGTCAACTGCCCCTTCCCCATTCAGGCTGACCCCGGCCTGTTCCAGTATTTCCTTGTTGAAATACATGATTTCGGCGTGTGTATCCAGAGGAACCGCATATATCTCACCGCCAAAGGTCACGGCATTGATGGAGGCCTCTGAATATTTTCCGTTTAAATCAATCCCCAGTTCCTCAAGATAAGGCGTGATGGGCTGCACCACCCCTTCTTCCACCAGCTGGGGAAGGGAAGACGCATGGGAGATTCCGATATCAGGTCCCTTCCCGGCAGCGACCGCGGTCTGCAGCTTGGTATAATAATCGCCCCACACCAGCATGATGGACTGTACCTGCTTGGTCGGATCCGTGTCATTATACTCCGTTATCATCTGGTTCATGAAATCCCCGTCTCCTCCGCTGAACAGGGACCACATCACCAGCTTATTGGCATCCACCGCCACTTTCTCCGGATTATTAACCGTTCCGTCATCATTTACATCCTTTGTCTCCTCCCCAGCCCCAGCCGGTTCTTTTCCGGCAGACGTATCCTTGCTCTCCCGGGAGCCTGACGCCGGCGCGCTGCTTCCGCAGCCTGCCAATGCCGCGGCCATCAGGGCCGCTGTTCCTAACGCTGCCATCCACTTTTTACATTTTCTCATAGTTACCTCCTCATTCTGATATATAAAACCCCGTGCATCACAAACAGCCTGTTACCTTTCTGCCTTAAAAAAAGCCATTTTATAACATAAATGCCGTTTTATATTTCAAGAATACACCATTTTATTGTGCAAGTCAATGTAATACAAGCTATATTTTTTTATTTTTTGTGCACTTTTAATATTTATAACAGTATTTCTGTTTTATTTCATATTTATTCCATCTAAGAAAATGTAATCATTGTTGTAATACAGGCCTCCCGGCAATCCTGCTCTTTTTAAAGCAAAAATTCAGCCGGATTGTCATTTCAGACATTCCGGCTGGATTTTAGGGGATTCCTTCAGCAAATCATAAGAAATGCAGCTTGGGCGTCCGGTCCGCAGGTCGCTCACTATCTCGGCGTCAATCCGGAAGGTTTCCCGCAGTACATCGCCTGTCATCACATTCTCCGGCGAGCCGTGACAGACGATTTTGCCGCTTCTGATGGCTATCATATAGTCGGCAAAACGGGCGGCAAGATTGAGATCATGGAGTACCATGACGATCGTACAGTTCTGTTCCCGGTTCAGCCTGTACAAAAGCTCCAGCACCTCAAGCTGATAAGCCAGATCCAGGTAGGTGGTGGGCTCATTCAGCAAAATCAGATCCGTTTGCTGAGCCAGCGCCATGGCGATCCAGACCCGCTGCCTCTGGCCGCCGGACAGGCTGTCGACCGCCGTGGTTTCAAATTCTGTCAGTTTTGTGACCTCCAGAGCCCAATGAATAATTTTTCTGTCCTCCGGCTTCAGCCTGCCTAAGCCCTTCTGATGGGGATAACGTCCGTAAGCCGCCAGTTCTCCCACAGTCAAACCGGAAGGCGCCTGGGGAGATTGGGGCAGTACCGCCATTTTCTGCGCCACCTCTTTTGTACTCAGCCGGCGGATATCCTTTCCATTCAGATAAATGGAACCTCCCCTGGGTTTTAAAATGCGTCCGACCGCCTTTAGTACCGTGGATTTTCCGCAGCCATTGGGCCCGATGATGGTGGTGATTTTTCCCTGGGGGATCTCCAGATCAAGCGCCTCCACCACCAGGTTATCTTCATAGGCAATTGCCAGATGTTCCGCCGCAATACTCGCATTACTGTTCATGCTCTGCTTCCTCCTTCGTTGTCACTGTCCGCTCTTTGCCAATAGATAGAGAAAATACGGCGCACCAATCACAGCCACCATAATGCCGGTGGGGATTTCCGAAGGCTGGACGATCACCCGCGCGGCAGTATCGGCCGCGGATACCAGCACGGCTCCCGTAAGACCGCAGACCGGCAGGAGAATACTGTGTCTGGGACCCACCAGCCGTCTTGCCAGATGAGGGGTGATAAGCCCCACAAAGCTGATGCTTCCGCTGACAGCAACACAGGCTGCGGCCAGCGCCACCGACGCCGCAAGCAGCCGGCGCCGCTCACGCTCCACCGGTGCGCCCAGGCCGCAGGCCACATCATCGCCCAGGTTTAAAACATCCAGAACACGGGATTTATACACTGCATAGGGGATCAGCAGCAAAAGCCACGGCAAAAGCGCCAGTACAAACTTCCAGCTGCTGCCCCAGATGCTCCCTGCCTGCCAGGATGCCACAAAGCTGTATTGTGTCTCATCCAGCTTTACCGCCAGAACGGTAGTCAGGGCGGATATACCTGCCTGTACCGCCACGCCGGTGAGAATCAGCCTCATGGGAGCAATGCCTTCGCCTTTTTTAAAGGCCAGCCCATAGATGGCGGCAGCCGTTATGCCCGCTCCTGCATGAATGCCAAGCAAGCCCGGATCTGCCAGCGGGTTTTTAGAGATCCCCTGTATGATGCAGCCGGACAAGGCAAGTCCGGCGCCCACCAGCATGGAAATCACAATGCGGGGCAGGCGGAAATCAAACAGAATCAGCTTTTCTTTATCCGTACCGCCCCCAAAGAGAGTATGCAGGGTATCAAAGGGCGACAGCCTGGTGTACCCCGTGTTCATGCTGATGATAAAGGAGATTACAAGCAGGAGGGCACAGCCGAGAACAACAGAGGTGTTGCGGACAGCGATTTTACGTTTATATGTATGGTTTTTCTGTTGTATATTCATTACAGCGCCCTCCTTTGCCTACGTGCCAGGCAGAGGAAAAAGGGCACGCCGATGAGAGCGGTCAAAGCCCCGATGGGGGTTTCGAACGGCGGATTGAGCGTTCTCGCGCCTAAATCCGCCAATACTATTAAAAGCGCGCCCAGCACTCCCGGCGAAGGGATGATCAGACGGTAATCAGCGCCCACAAGATATCTCGCCAGATGAGGAACAATGAGGCCCACGAAGCCCGCTGCGCCCACGACAGAAACCGAAGCCCCCGCCAGGATGAGCACGATGAGGGAGCAGAGAGCGTTTACCACCCATGTATTGAGCCCCAGCCCCTTTGAAACATCATCTCCCAAACTGAGCAGCGACACGGAACGGGACAAAGCGACTGCGCCCAGCAGGGCACCGAGGATCCAGGGAGTCATGATTTTTATCTGCTCCCAGCTGGAACCTGCCACACCGCCTGCCGTCCAGAACATAATGTCCTGGGCCACATGAAAATACAATGCGATTCCCTGACTGAGGGCGCTTAAAAGCGCGCTGACCGCCGCGCCCGCAAGCACAATGCGCATGGGGGTTGATCCGCCCCGCCGCAGGGAAACGGCTCCGTTGACCAGCACGGCCCCCAATGCCGCGCCTAGGAAAGAGAACAGGATCATCTGCCTGTACCCCATGCCGGGGAAGAACGCAAAGCAAAGGGACAGGGCGAAGCCTGCGCCGGAATTAAGGCCCAGCAGCCCGGAATCGGCCATGGGGTTGCGGGTCGCCGCCTGCATAATGGCTCCGGCGACAGCTAAGGCCGCTCCCACAAGCGCACTGGCAATAACGCGGGGCATACGCAGGTCAGTTATGATAAGATGATGGGTATTCTTCCCGTCGAAGCGGAACAGGGCATCCCAAACCGTCTGCAGAGGAATTTCCGCCGCGCCCCTGGTGACGGAAAAGATCATGAGCAAAATCAGCACTCCGCCGCCGAAGACCAGGATGAGCCATGCCGCCCATATCCGGTCTTTTCTTTTTTCGCCAGACTTAAGCGCCTCCATCGGTTGATTCATCGGTATTTTGCCTCCCTGCCGTTTCTTCCTTCTCCCCGCCTGCCTCCGGTTTTCCGGTTTCCGCCGCGGCCGGCGTGCTTTCCGGCTTGTCCCCAGGGCTGGTTTCTGCAGGCGCAGCGCCGCATCCTGCCAGCACTCCCGTCAGCAATGCAAAAGAGAGTAAAAGCCCGGTCAATTTTTTCATTTTACGTTCCTCCAATATGATTTTGGTTAGGTCTAGCTAACTTGCGTAAAAATAAGTATAACATCCTGTTCCTCATATTGAAATGAAGTAATCCTGAATTCACCATGCATTATTCTTGAATTTTTTCCAGAACTGGGCCGGGGAAAGGCCGAACTTTTTTTGAATATACGGCTGAAATGGTAAGGGTCCGTATATCCGACGCATTTGGCCACCTTGTGAACAGGGAAATCCGCATTCATCATCAACTCCCTGGCCCGGTTTAAGCGGTAGGCAATCAGATAATCTCCCGGTCCCATGCCTGCGTATTTATGAAACACATAGGACAGCCTGTTCTCGTTAACCTCGTATTGCCCGGCCAGAGCGCCTATGGTCAGCAAATCCATGTAATGCCCGTGTATGCAGGCGGTTACCTGCCTGAACAGTTCCTGGGAATCTCCGTTTATCTGACTGCGCATGCCTGTGAACATTTCGTCCAGAACATTGCGGAATAATGTTTCCGTACGGAAAGCATGAATCCCTCCCGGCAGACCGGATTCCCGCCACAGCTGATCCAGCAGCTCCGTCAGACGGGGGCTCCGGCCCGTCTGCAGTTCAAAGTGAGAGCGGGAAAATGAGAATTCCTCCGGTTCTTCTCCGGTCACGCTGTAAAGCACAAGCAGATATTCCCATCTGGCATTTCCTGTCACACGCCGGTTCAGCTGCATGCGGGCGCCGCCGTGCACCACATTTCCGGGCATAAGAATATAAGGTGTCCCGTTAAAAACAAACTCCGCCTTTCCGCTTAACGGGAATACAAAACCGGGAAAAGGTTCGGAATAGTCATTAAAATACATGCCCGGTTCACGTACAAAACGGTGCACCAGCTCCACATGGAAAGAAATGCGCGCAAAGTACTCCGCCAGTTTGTTACTGTCGACTTTCATTTTGCACTCCCGCTGACGAAATGTTTATTTCCATACTCTTTCTCCTTTCAGGACAACATGATTCGCGGATCAGTTAGTTCCTGCTAACCAATAAACAGAATACCATACAGTTATGCGGTCCTCAAGGAAAAATAAGGCTCAGCCTCAGAATCAATATTCTATTTCCATAATAATGTCCTGAGCGTAGTCTCCGAAGGTCCTTCCAAAAAGGTTAAAGCCGCCCTCATATTTCGCATTCTTTTTATTTCCGACGGCCATGCTGATAAAGGCCTTTCCGGAAATTCCCACATCGTGGATGCCCACTCCGGAAACCGGTTCTCCGTTTATATAGCTTCCGTCTTTTTTGATCTCCCACTTTACCAGATGCCCGTACTGGGTCGATCCGCCGGGCCAGAAGGAAGGGGTAAGCCTTCCTCTTCTGGACCCGAAATCCCCGGGACAGCACCAGGTCGCGCACTCGGCGCCGTTTACCCACATGGTTATGTCGGATTTCCAGTCCTCCGCGTATCCGGGGGCTTCCGAACAGAGCTCCATGGTGAAGGATAACCGTACAGGCTCTTTTCCCGGCGGGAGCTGATTGGCAAACCGGTATTCCACATATCCTCTGGAAGTCCACAAAAGGCCGGCTTCCATTCTCTCCGGCAGATAAAAGCTGTATTCCTTGTCCTCCATGCCCGCCACTCCCTGAGGCGTGCATATGCCGCAGGTGGGAAAAATACTGCAGTCAACAAAGGCGCCTATGGGCATTTCCACTTTCAGCACCTCGTTGACGTGGCTGCTCCTCTGGAGAAAACAGAGGCTTGCGTAATCCAGCTTACGGCTGCACACCTTCATTGTTCCATGGCTTCCCGGCTGTTCTTCCATGCGTATCAGTCCCGCCTTTTCCAGTAGCTTTAAATGAAAAGCGGCGCTGGACTGGGGGATGGCAAGGGCTTCCGCGATCTGACTGATGGAAAAATTATCCTGATACAGCAGCTTTATGATCTCCAGCCGCACCGGCGATGAGACCGCTTTCCCGAATTCACAGATCTCTCCCGTATTTTCCAATGTAAACTCTTTTATTTTCGCCATAAGAGCCCGGCCCCTTTCCGCTCTCCCGTCTCTCCGGCCGCCTTTTCTGCCGCCTCTTTTCCGCGGGAAATTATAAACAGTATATCATAATATATTTTAATTGATAAGCGCTGTCCTTTATTTTTTCTTCATGAGGCGGACCGGCCCCAGGAGTCCCGACACATAATTCTGACTGTCCCGGTCCATGTTGTCCTCATTCCAGTAGCGGTTCCAGCCCAGCGCCTCGCCTTCATCCACCAGCATATGGCGCCTTTCATTTCCGGCTAAGTTGGCGGCCACAACAGTGATTTCATTTTCCCCGTCCTCAATGAATTCCGTAATGTCCGCGCAGTAGGGCGCCCATATTCTGGCCGCCGCCAATCGGCCGTTGATCCATATCTCAGCGCAGAAATTCACCTTTCCCAGATCCAGCTTATATCTGCTCCCGTCCCGGTCTGCCCTAAAATGGCTGGTATATCTGCACCTTCCCGAAAACCAGGGCAGGCCGAAGCTGCTCCAGTCCTTAAGATTCACTTTCCATGGTTCCACCACGGCCCGGACCGGCTGCAGCAGTCCATGATTATTTTCAATACCTGCTTTTTTATGTTCATACCACCGATATAAGGTTGCTCGGGATTGGTATCCAAAAACTTGCATGGCAGCTTGAATTGACCCTGTACGCTCAAATTCTTTCAACGCTGTTTCTTCTTGTTCTTTCGTATAAATGCAGCCATTTTCCTCCTTATGGAGTCCAACTTTTTGTCCGCACCCCCATTTCCCTTGCGCCATTCATTATAAACATCCATCCAATTGTCTGGATAAGGGATAGGTTTTCTACGACCTTTTCTTTCTTTTCCATAATGCTCCATTATTATTTTCTCCACCTACTTTTTCGATACTAGTTTTATATAGTCGTTATATACTATAATTGCTTCTATATATGAGTATGCAACTGCTTTTTTCTTCTTTGTTTAAACTTGAAAGTATAATTTTCTGAGGAGTTGCCAGCTTTTGCATAATCTTTAAATTTTGATCCATCAACTCTTCCTTTTTAATATAATCTCCTCTAATTCCTTATTGATATATTCCATAGTTAAAGTACTGACAGTTTTAATTTTAAGAGCTTGCAAAAGATTGGATATCGCTTCATCGATCCTGATAAGCTCAAGTTCGATTTCATTTATGACATGGGCAGCCTCAATTGGCGTTGACTTACATCTGTCAAGCAAAGCCTCCAGTTCTTTTTGTACAGATTATTCAATATCCTCAACTCTCATTTTAAGTTCTATATTACAATCTAAACAGTCTTTACCTCTGCAACACAAAAGTTCTGTATTTGTCTTGCACGTTTTGTTGTTCAGCCCTTCCGGGACCGGCAGAGCCTGCCGGGAAATGAAAAAACGGATTCCGAAGAATCCGCCCTTTTTACCCGGCACTCACCTGAAAATATATTGCCGAAAGCTCTTTGATCCCTTTGCACTTTTTCTTCAGTGCAGCAGCCATCTCTTTATCATTTCCCGCCGGATTTTCAAATTCCAGCTTCATGCCGGCTCTTTTTATAAAAATAAGCCCCTCTTCCTCCGCGGCTTTCTGAAAAACCTCGGCTTTTAACGGTGTATTGATTATAATCATTTTTCCTCATCCTTTCTGCTGTTTATAAAACCGCGCTGCCGGCCAGCATGACGGCAGGGATGGTAAACAACGACAGGGCCGTTGTGACCGCCAGTAATTTTGAGGCGTATCCGCTGTCTTTGCCGTACTGCAGCGCGAACATGGCACCCATGGCGCCGCTGGGACAGGCCGCTGCCGTCAAAATGGTAATGGAAACGGTCCGGTCCGCCCCCCACGCTGCCAGCAGCAGCAGGGTCACCAGCGGGACCGCCACCAGCTTAACAACGCTTATCATATAAGTTCTTGGCTTTTTCAGGCATGAAAGCAATTCGCTTTCCGCCAGATTCATTCCGGAGATCAGCATTGCGGCCGGGGTGTTCATGGCTCCGATCATGGACAGCGGATTTCCCACTGCATCAGGCAGCCGCAGTCCGGTCACAAAAAAAAAGAGCCCCACTCCGATCGCATATGTGGACGGATGCATAAAATTTTTTAAAACAGCTCCCGGACTGCCTGCCTTCCCGCTCATGAGCATGATCCCATGGGACCAGATCAAAATGTTAAATACGGTTATGTACGCGGTCATAAAGAAAACGCCTTTTGCTCCCAGCAGACCGTCGATAAGGGGAATGCCGATAAAACCGCAGTTGGAATAGACAATGGACATCCTTTCCACCGCCATATCCGGATTCCCCCTGGATTTGATCACAAGTCCGGATAACAGGATGGCCAGCAGGAAACTGGCTGCGGATAATCCTGCCGTGACGGCCAGCCCCATTAACAGCTCTTTGTCAAATTCAATCTGATAGGACATGATGATCACGCACGGTGAAATCACATGCAGCAGCACCGTGGACAGTCTTTTGCTCGTTCCGCCGTCAACCAGCCCGGTTTTCACAGCAATTGCTCCTATCATCAGAATAAGAAACATTTCCATAATTTTATTAACCGTAATGAATGCCAAGTCCATTTTTTCCTCAAATCTGCACGGGTTCTGAAAAAGCCCGCTTCTGCAATTTATTTTATCCCCCAAGCTTCCAGCCGCTCACCATACCTGTCATGATCACAAGGCTTATGAGTATGGACATGGAATTAATGATTCCCGCCCGCTCCATGTCTCCCTTTAGCCGTTCCGTATAGATCACTCCCATTGATGAAATGGGAGCAAAGACAATGATCATCAGGATCCTCTTTACTTCAAGGGAATACGGCAGAAAACAAAAAACGGCCCCCGCCAGACACACCGCGGTTCCATACCGGACCGCCAGAACCTTTGTGACGGACCGCAGGGTCTTCCTGTCCCTGGAGAATTCCAGCGCGCCGCCAATCATGAACATGGCCAGAAATGCATTCCCCCCGGCAAAAACCCCTGTCACGGTATAAACCGGAGCCGGAAACTTAAAGTCCGCCATATAAAGAAGGATCATGATAAGATAGGTATCAAAGGGAACGGAGTGAAACAGCTTTTTCACAAAGCCTCCCGGCCCCCGGCCATCCTTTTCTCCC
The DNA here is from genome assembly GCA_041223105.1 of Lachnospiraceae bacterium 54-53. Taxonomy (GTDB): domain Bacteria; phylum Bacillota; class Clostridia; order Lachnospirales; family Lachnospiraceae; genus Lacrimispora. The sequence continues at coordinate 104,525 of JBCLPO010000005.1, read as the reverse complement.
GCAACAAATGAGGCCGCTGCGAACGTGACTCCCGTACACATGAGAGCGTTTCCCGAATCAAACAGGCACGCCACAATCGTTCCCGGATTCCCCAGAAAGCTCTGCAGATAAGGCAGGGCAAAGGTACCTATGTTATAGCCGGAATAATTGATCATGTGAAACGCCTTCCCCGCCCCGTCCTCTTTTCCGGCAGCCAGATAACCGATCCCCGCCATGAGGATGTTAAAAGCCACTCCAAGAAAGAAAACAGAAAGCAGGGCCATATCTCTTTCGTAATCGGCAAAGCTTGTGACCACCGCCGCCGGAAGCGTCACATTCATGATCAGCTTCATGAGCGTCCGGTTCTCCCCTGGCTGAAACAAGCCCGCCTTTTTTAAAAGATAACCTGCCAGGATGATCAGGACAAAGCTGCCTGCCTTCAGCAGAACGGTATGCAAGGCTCAGTCTCCCAATGCCTTCTTCACCTGAGCGATGACCTTTGCTCCGTTCATGGTGCCGTAAGCCTGCATGTCAATGCATTCGATGATCTTTCCCGGACAGTCCTTTTCCACCTTTGCCTTGCTGAAACGGACCTGGGGGCCTAAAAGGATGATATCCGCATCCGCCCCCTTATCCCTGGTGCTTGCCAGAGCGTAGGCGTGGATCTGGCACTCATAATTCTCTTTTGCCGCCGCCTCCTTCATCTTATTTACCAGAAGGCTGGTCGACATGCCTGCCGCGCAGAATAATACGATATTTCTCATAAACATACTTCCTTTCCATCCTTTATTTTTGTTTTTTCAGGATCTCAATCATTTCCTTGCAGAGGTCCATGACCGTCATGGCATTCATCAGATGGTCCTGGGCATGGACCATCAAAAGACCGACCTCCACTTTTTCGCCGTTCAATTCATTCTGGATCATTTCCGTCTGGACCTCGTGGGACTGAAGGATCATCTGATCCGCTTCATTCATCAGCTTATCCGCATACTCAAAATTTTCATCCCGGGCAGCGCGTAACGCTTCAATTGCCGTACTTCTGGCATTTCCGCTGCTTACCACAAGCTTCATAATGACCATTTCAATATCCATGTCAACATTCCTCTCTCTCTTAGCCTGTGATTATGAGTCTGAAAAAACCAATGAGGTAAGCGGCCGCGATCAGCGTCCATACCCACTTTTCCGATCTGCGGAATGTTGATCCCCCGCCCCAGACACGGTGCAGTCCGTAAGGCGGAAAAAGGATGATCCAGATGTAAGTTATGATCCTGGCTTTTGATAAAACGTCCTGCATCTGCCTTTCCGGCAATAATGCAGCGCCCGGCGCCGCCGGCGTGTGTTCTGTCCTGTGTTTTCTGTCATTTTTACCTTTCAAACCCATAATCACCTCCTGCTGTTATTCTATTCTTTTTATTCCGCTGTTTCAACCTGTTGTTTGTTGGCCGCAAGGACAAAGGGTATGTAAATAAGGAAAGCGAGTAAAATACAAATGATCTGTGTAACCGCCGCACCGATATTTCCGCCGGAACACAAGAAAGCCATAAGTCCGGGAGGGGTGGTCCAGGGAGCGTTCACAACCATTCTTCCGCAGAAGCCGATGTTTGTCATAAAATAGGCAAAGGTTGCGGAAACCGCCGGCGCGATCATAAACGGGATCGCAAGGATCGGGTTCATAACGATAGGAAGGCCGAAAGTCAAGGGCTCATTAATGTTAAAGAACGCACATGGGATTGCCAGCTTTGCGATCGCCCTGTAATCCCCTCTTTTGGAAAACAGCATGATCGCTATAATCAGTCCGCCTGTAATTCCCGCACCGGTCACCGTGGAAAAGCATGACATAAACGGTGTGGAAATGATATTGGGAATCGCTGTTCCCGCCGCATAAGCCGCTTCATTTTCTGCAAACGCCGCTAACAGAATGGGTTCGTAGACCGCCTTTGTGGCCTGAGTCCCGTGAATACCAAAGGTCCAGAGAACCGTTGTAATGAACACCAGGGTAACATATCCGGGGAAGCTGGTCAGTACATTGGCCAGGGGCTTCTGAATAAATGCAGTGATCGCATGAAACAGTGTCATGCCCGTGATCATTTCAAATACCATCCCGAAAGCCGAAACAATGAGGATCGTAATGAGTGACGGAAACAGGATCGTGAAGGATCGGGCGACATTGGAAGGAACGCTGTCCGGCATGTGGATGTCAAGCTTTCCGCTGTTTACCAGCCTGCAGTAAATTTCCGTTGCCGCCAGGGATGTGAACATCCCCACGAACAGGCCCTGGGCATTGGTAAATTCTCTGGAAAGTACATTGGCAACAGTGACCACACTTCCGTCTGTCGCTTTCCCTGAAGCAGTAAATGCGCACAGGGAAATGTAAGCGCCCAACGCAACTACCGGAAGCGCCTTATCGGATATTCCGTAATGCTCACCCAGCTCCATTGCGATGAGAATCACGATACCGATGGCAATGAAATTCATGGTCCCGTAATTTGCCGCAGTGAACATGGGATTCAGCTTGCCGAGGAAACTGAGCCCCGGAATATTGGCAAGGCTGAAATAGCCCGGTGTAGTATTACAGATGACATTTGAAAAAAGCGTACAGAATGAACCGATTATTATGATCGGAAGCAAACTCGTAAACGCATTCTTTACTGCGGCCAGATGCCTCTGCGTCTGCATTGTGCCTGCTACCGAAAGCAGGCCGTTCATTAATTTGTCTTTCATCTTTTCCTCCATCTCCACCGCCAATGGCGGCACTCTTTGCTACCGGGCTGAAAGCATTCTGTTCAGCCCTCCCCACCTGGTGCGCACCTGCAGAGCCGGTTCTCCGCTTCCGGTCCTGTTTGTGCATCCTTACCTTTTGTTCCGGATTTGGCGGCACTCTTTTATGCGTATTCACATGTTATCATATTTTTTTTTTGAACTCCACGTTCTTTTTTTCCATTTTCATAATGGCACTTTTTTCTTCTCACGGCTCCGGGAAACAGCCTCCACCATGAAATTGGAAAAAATGTGCTTGGATATTAAAAATCAGCTTTGCTATAATGGTTTTATCATAAATCAAATCAGGAGGGATCAATATGGATCATAAAAGAGCATTCCCCGAAGGCTTCCTTTGGGGCGGGGCCACCGCTGCCAATCAGGTGGAAGGCGGCTGGAAAGAAGGCGGAAAAGGAATTTCCGTATCAGACTGCGCGCGGGCGCACTTTGATACCGACGTGACCAATTACAGGGCGCACAATGCGGTGACCAGCAAAGACATTGAAGAGGCCCTTGCCACGGAGGATGAAGTATATTATCCGAAAAGGCATGGTTCTGATTTTTACCATCATTATAAAGAGGACATCCGGCTTTTTTCCGAAATGGGCTTCAAGGTTTACCGCATGTCCATCGCCTGGTCCAGGATCTTCCCCAACGCGGATGACGCCGAACCAAACGAAGAGGGACTGAAGTTTTATGACAATGTGTTTGACGAGCTTCAAAAATACGGCATTGAGCCGCTGGTCACCATGTCACATTACGAGCCGCCCTTAAATCTGGTTTTAAACTACAAAGGCTGGTACTCCAGGGAGGTGATCGGCTTTTTCACAAAATTTGTGGAAACCGTCTGCCGGCGCTATAAGGATAAGGTAAAATACTGGCTCACCTTCAATGAAGTCGATTCCATGATCCGCCACCCCTATACCACCGGCGCCCTCATCGAAGACCGCTTCCCGGGACAGAACTTCGAAGAAGTGATCTTTCAGGCCATGCACCATCAGTTTGTGGCTTCCGCCCTTGCCACCAGGATCTGCCACGAAATCATTCCCGGCTCCATGGTGGGCTGCATGCTGACAAAGCTTACTTATTATCCTTATACCTGCCGGCCCGGGGATGTCCTGGAAGCCCAGCAGGCCATGCGGAGCACTTACTGCTACAGCGATACCCAGGTGTTCGGCGAATATCCTTCTTATCTGCTCTCCAGGTTCAGAAACCATGGCATCCACATAAAGAAAGAGAGCGGGGATGATGAGATCATGAAGGCTTATCCCGTTGATTTCGTCTCCTTCTCCTACTATCACTCTTCCTGTGCGGCAAAGGACACCTCCAACTTGAACGTAACCGCCGGCAATACGATCAACGCCATTAAAAATCCCCATCTGAAAGCTTCTGACTGGGGCTGGCAGATCGATCCCACCGGCCTGCGCATCTCCATGGTGGATTTGTTTGACCGGTACCGGAAGCCTCTGTTCATTGTGGAAAACGGCCTGGGCGCAACGGATGTTGTAAATGAGGATGGGACCATTGACGATCCGTACCGCATTGAATATTTCAAGGAGCACATGAAAGCGATTCTGGATGCCATTGAGGAGGATGGGGTCACCTGCCTTGGCTATACTTCCTGGGGCTGTATTGATATCGTGTCCGAATCCACCAAGCAGATGTCCAAGCGTTATGGCTTCATCTATGTGGACTGTGACGATTACGGGAAAGGCACTTACAGGCGGCTTAAGAAAAAATCCTTTGACTGGTATAAGCATGTGATCGAAACCAACGGCGCCTGCCTGTTTGAGGAGGACTGACCGCAAAGCAAAAAACAGCAGCCCTGGAATTCATTTTCCGTAAGTCTGCTGTTTTTTATATCCGTTTCATGATAATGTTTATAACACCCGGGGCATCTGGGCTTCTATTTCACTCATGGCCTTTATAAAGGTATCATAATCCTGTTTCCGGATCAGATCCTGTATCTGTTTCTGGCTCAGCACAAAGGACGCCGTCATCTGGTAAAAACGCTGCAGCTCCGCGCTGTTATGATCTTTATTGGCTATGGAGATCAGGAAAACCGCCCGTATCTTCTGGTCCCCCCAGTCTACCGGTTCATCCAGTATGCCCACGCACACAAAGGTCTCATCGCTCATGGCTTCATAGCAGTGGGGCATTGCCACCATGTTTCCAAAGGCTGTTTTGGCCAGCTTCTCCCTTTTTAACACCGATTCGTAAAATTCTTCCGGAAGGTGTTTTTTTTCGGTCACAAACCGGCACATAAAACGCAGGACCTCCGCCTTGCTTTTAAACTTTAAATGGGTCAAAAACATTTCCCTTTCGTAATAATGCCCCACGGAAGACCCCTTATCCGCAGCAAGAGCCCTTTTTACATTTACAATGTCATCGTCATCCAGAAAGTAACGCACCTCCTGAATGGGGAGCGGGACTGCCACAGGAATGGGAACCGTGGTAAAAATGTAATCATACCTGGAAAAATCCATTTTATACAGGCTCCCCACATCACAGGCCGTGATTTCGTTAATGTAAGAGCCAAAGGAGCTTTTGTATTTATACTGGAGCAGCTGGGCGCTTCCCCTTCCGGAGGAACAAACCAGCAGAACATTTTTCTTCTTGATCTCCGTCTTTTTCCTCTCCAGGGCAAGGGCAAAGGCAAAGGCAAAATACGCGATCTCATCCTCTGAGAGGGAGACTCCGTAATGCTCATTGATCACGGTGACCGCGCTGCATGCCATGGTATAGGATAAACAGAACTTTTCCTTCACATCCCGAAGCATGGGATTCTTTAAGTCCATATCATACTTGATCCGCACGCTTAAGGGAACCAGGTGCTGGCTTAAGAGCATGCGGAGCTCCAAGTCATCCCGGAAGTCAAATTTGAACAGACCGTATACCCGGTCCAGCATCTCGGTCACCAGATCGCTGATTTCCTGGGTGATGATCACGTTGTGCCCAGGCTCTGCGTCATCTCCATGGAACACCAGTTTTTTGCCGGCCAGATGGATGGCGATATACACAACCTCATTTTCAGGAAAGGTGATATGAAACGTTTCCTCGATCTGTGCCGCGATTGCCCCCGCGATCTGATATTCGTACTGGTCACTCATATTTTCTATGGGTTCCTCCGGCATGGGCACGTAATGGCCTTCCATAATACGGCTGATCGCGATATAAAGATGGACCACCAGATTCTGATAGGCCGTTCCTGTTATGAGAAAATCATTCTTTTTCACAACCCCCGACACGCAGGCCGCAATCTGGTCCATGCTCTGATTTCCCTTATGCAGGCGCTCTCCCGAGAAGGAGGCAATGCACAGCCTGGCATCAAATTCATTTCCATCCAGCTTAATGCCATAATTGGGCTTCCGGATGAGCCTGATGTTGTATTTTTTCAGGAAATGCTCCACTTCCTTTAAATCCGCCGTCAGCGTACGCTTGGAAATATACAGGCTTTCGCTCAATTCATCCAGCTTCACATAGGACGGGCTGTTGAATAAATATTCCAGCAGATACTGGATCCGTTCCTCTGAGGTGGAAGGGAGGTATTCATCCAGCATATTCTTGTACTTTTTCCCACGGAATGCAGCATACTTATTTTCATCTGTAATTTTCAGATAATATCCCACTCCATATTTTGAAAGCACAGAGGCCCCGTACGGTTCAAGCTCATGATTGATCTCCTTCAGCAGATTACGAACCGTCTTCGTTCCAAAATGGACTTCTTCCGAAAGCATTTCTGCAGTATAATATTCTCCGTCTGATAAAATATCCAAAATCTGCCGCATTCGTTTATCCATATATTTTCACCCCTGTAAGTAAATGTAAAAGCCTTTTATGGAAAGAAAAAGTACAGGTCTGATGCCCTGTTTTGTGTGTTATATTTAATATTTTTTCTTGCATTTTCATTATTTTATGCATATTTACATACTATCATAGTTTAATTTTTAATTCGATGAATCTTTTTTCCAATTTCAATGTGGTAATCCTTTCCGGCATATGTTTTCGCAGCCGCAGAATTTTTATACAAACCTTAATCTTTTCGTAATCCTTTCTTTCTGAAAATCCTTTATAGTAATTAAAAGGACCATAACGAAAGAGAGGATATAAAGCATAATGAAACGGATAATCACCATGGGTTTGATCTTAACCGCCGCCCTGTGTCTGGTTTTCCTGGTATGGACAAGGTCGGCGCGCCAGATGGCAGCCCTTCAAAGCAGCAGTCAGAATCAGGAAGAAACGGATCATTCCACGGAGGCCGGCCGGGAAAGCGGCCGGGAACCTGACGGGAAGTCCCCAGAGGAAGAGAACCGGGAATCTGACGGGGAGTCCCGGAAGGAAGAAGAAACCGCCGTCTCAGAAGAAGACTTAAAAGCGGCAGAGAGTGTGGTTGAAAATGAACGGATCAGCATATTTGAAGGAATGATCGGGCCTCAGAAAATACGGCTCTCCATTTACCGGAAGGATGATCAGCTGACCGCCTCTTATGTGAAACGGAACGAGGAAGAAAATGAAATAAAACTGGAAGGCACCATCAATACGAAAACCACCTCTTTCCAGCTGAATAATGAAGAAAAAGGCATTTCCATCATGGGAAGGATACTGCCTGCCACAGCAGAAGGAGATGTGCTGGAAGGCGCCTATACCTCGCCGGAAAGCGCCACAGGGTTTAAATTTCTGGTATCACTCGCTTATGGCATGACTGCTTCCCCGGACGCCCCTTATTCCATGGTCACCGGCTCCACCGCCGATGAAGTGGAGGCATTTGCAGGGAAAATCAAGAAATATATCCTGGAAGATAATAAAAAAGACTTAGCCGGCCTGATCAGCTATCCCATAACTGTCACCATGGATGGTACAGTGACTGCAATCAATACGGCAGAAGAATTTGAGAAGAATTATGATAAGATCATCACTGCAGAATTCAGGAGCAGAATAGCAGATACCTATACAAAATATCTGTTCACCAATTACATGGGAATTATGATGGAGAACGGGGCCCTATGGTTCAGCGACGGGAACGGCGGGGCCGGCCTTAAGATCATTTCCATAAACAATGACTGACAATGCCGGTTATATCACAGGATGCCGCCAGATAAAACTGACGGCATCCTTCTGTTCGAAACATTCCTGTTTTAATTTGAGACACTTAAAAGCGTTCCTTATGAACCGGAGAAAAATCCAGATCTTCTTCCCCGTAAGGGTTTTTCCTTTCATCCTTATAGCCGATGGCCAATATATCAAGAACTCCATATTTTTCCGGAATATTTAAGACCGCTCTTACCTCATCCTCTGAGTTTCCCGTATCGCTCTGCCGGTTTCTGATCTGTATCCACACGGTACCCAGATCCAGACTCTCCGCTTCCAGCTGGAGCAGTATGGTGGCGATGGAAGCGTCCTCCGGCCATACATCACTCAGCTCACTGTCTGCAATCACCACAATGGCGCAGGGCGCCGTATCCAGCCCGGATGTTCCGAATTTCTTGCACTCCTTAAGCTTTCCAATGGTTTCCCGGTCCTGGACCACGATAAACTCCACCGGCCTTTTGTTGCCCGACGAAGGAGCCAGAAGCCCGGCTTTCAAAACCCTCTGTAACTTTTCAGAATCCAGCCTACCGTCCCTGAATTTTCTTGTTGACCTCCTGCTTTTGATGACCTCCAAAATATCGTTCTGCATCACGGTTCTCCTTTCTTTATCCTGCCATTTCCTTTTAGGGCGGCATGATCAGCTCAAGATATACCACCCTTAATTTCTTTAAATTTCATAATTAGCCGAGGAAATTTCCCCGGCTAGTATTGATAATTAGTATTTTGATATTTCAGAATTCTGATATTTTCTTTTACATTAATAATTTTTTCCATAAGTAATAATTTTGTTTTAGAAGTTCCTTTACTGTAATCTACATCATATTTTCTAAAAAATGAACAACCCACATAAGCATTTAATGACTTGCTACTTAATACTGCTATTAGAAAAAGGTATAATATAATTTCAATATTTTCAGAAAGCCCATATTCTATTAGATAATCTGCCTTTATAGTAGTAAATTACAGATAATTATTAAGATTAATACGAAAAATCAAACTTACATTATCCAGCATCTCTTCTAAACTGGGCAGGTAAGTTAATCTATCCTGAATGAAACATTTATCAAAAAATTCAGATCTCTTAAGATTGTCATATGTAATTTTTTTATTGCATATATCTTTATATATACGCTCTTTGTTATGAGATGGAAAAGTTAAATCTTTTAAATGCTGAAGACCTGCCAAATGATAAAATGCTTCGTGAGGAAAATAAATATCTAATGTATAAGATTTACCTCTTCGTCCTAATATAATATGATATCCAATATTATTCAATTTCCCATAATTTATCGCTGCATCATAAAGTAAATCAAACTCCATTGTCTTCTCCTTAGTAAAACAAAAGGTTCTGTATAAACAGAACCTTTTGGCATATTTTCTTTCGGTTTCACAAAATTATCATAAAACCTATTCAGAATGTGGAAACTATGCAAACCCCATTATCGCCTATGCATGTCACTTGTCTGACCAAGCCACATGCTTTAATGGCTTGCAGATACTCAGGATACCTGCTACTGATATTATAATAGCATTTACTTATAATTATGTCAATATTAAATACTTTTTGAGTTCCTGTGCTTTTATCCACCCCCTGATATTTCTCAGTTCAGTTATTAATAACTGTATAAATCACAGCAGAAGTTTATTACGGACATCGCTGTCTTCCACGGAATCATGATAGCTTACCCGACCCTTTGTCTTTTCCAAAACCGTTTCTGACATATTTACCTCCATATAAAAATATTCAACAGGTAGTATGCCAAATTTTAGTAATAAAATACACTCCAGCCGTCCGTTCCGCTTACGGGCCCACCGTCTCCATCCGTTCCAGCAGGCTTCTGTAATTCTTCAATTCTCTGCTGTCCGTGACCGGGATTCCGGAATGATAAAAAAGGATTTTTCCGCTTCCTTCACCCAGAGAATCCGTTGACCCAAGTATTCTCTTTAAATTGTTCACGGTCCCCCGGCCCCCGTCAATGATATGGACCGAAGGGGGGAGCAGTTTTCGGAAGGCATCTTTGAAAAGCGGGAAATGGGTGCAGCCCAGCACTACAGTTTCATATCTGTTTAAATCAAATGGAGCAAATTGTTCCTTTAAATAAGGTAATACGATTTGTTCATCAAATTCGAACTTTTCCGCAAACTGTACCAGTCCGGGAAGGGGAAGCCGGTCGATGAGACGGCGGCTGTCCCACTCGTCAATGAGCCTCTGCAGCTTTTCTTCCTTCAAGGTCAGAGCCGTGGCGGTCACCAGAATGCGCTTATTCATATCTTCGATCCCTTCCACGGCAGGCTTTACGGCAGGCTCCATTCCGATGATGGGAATGCTGTATTTTTCCCTCAGTTCCTCTATTGCAACACTGGTTGCCGTGTTGCAGGCAATGACAATGGCTTTTACTCCCTGCCGGGTGATAAATTCCATCGCCTCAAAAATATACTGCTTCACCTGGTCTTTTGACTTTGGGCCATATGGAACATTCGTTGTATCCGCATAATATAAATAATCTTCCTCAGGCAATACTTTAAGCGCGTCATGCAGTACGGTAATGCCACCCACACCGGAATCAAAAAAACCGATTTTCATAACATTTCCTCCATTTATGAGAGAAGGGCGTCCTTCTCTCCTTCCTCCATATAATCGCCTCTTTTTTCCACGATCTGATAACCGACCGAGGCCACCCGGTTTCTTAAGCAGGCATTGCATTCCGCCGCTTCCTCTCCGGTACATATTTTATTATCATATAAATCATATTTCTTCCTGACCCCCACCGGTGATAAATTGGGCATCAGCACATTGGAGCCTGACAGGATCCCCTTTTCCCGGCCTTTTGGATCAAGAGTTCCCAGGGCTGTGGTGGACGGCAGCAGCGCCTTGGGAAGCATCAGCCTAAGGATCCCTATGAGAAAAAGGGTGAGCTCTACGCTCCCCGCCCGGAAACCGGCAAACCGGGTATCCTTGTGGGGAATAAAAGGCCCGATGCCCACCATATGGGGAGACAGTTCCCTTATAAACAGCAGGTCCTCCGCCAGACAGGCGGCTGTCTGGTATGGAGAGCCGACCATGAAACCGGTGCCCACCTGATATCCTATCTTTTTTAGATTCCTCAGGCATTCTTTCCGGTTTTCCAGTGACAGGGAATGGGGATGGAGCAGGGAATAATGCTCCTGACTGGCGGTTTCATGGCGAAGCAGGTAACGGTTCGCTCCGGCTTCATAATACTTTAAATACTGGTCATAAGTCTTTTCACCGACGGACAGGGTGATGGCGCAATCCGGATATCCCTCCCGAATGCTTCTGATGATATCCGTCATGATCTCATCCGTAAACGCATTGTCTTCTCCGCCCTGGAGCACAAAGGTCCGAAAACCCAGTTCATAACCGTTTTTGCAGCAGGAAAGAATGTCATCCTTGCTCAGCCGGTAACGGTCCGCATTTTTGTTGCTCCTTCTGATTCCGCAGTAGTAACAGTCATTTTTACAGTAATTGGTGAATTCGATCAGACCTCTGATGTAGATTTCCTTTTCAAAATATTTCTCACTTAAGGACCTCGCCAGGGAGAAGAGATATTCTGCGGTTTCCCCATCATAATGTTCCAGCAGAAAAATAAATTCTTCCCTTTTCAGCCCGTGTGTCTGATACAATTTATCGATTAACCCCTTCATATTGATCCGCTCCTTATGCCGCAGCCCTCATGCCTGCTGCGTGGTCAAATATCCTTATGATTGTGATCCTTCCGCCCGGCCGTGTTTTCCCTGAATATCACTTTCCGCATGTTACATGAAGCCGGGATGGAGGAATAATAAGCTTATTCTACCATCTTCCAAAGAATAGTGAAAGATTTTTTTATTTGCATTTCACAAGAGGGCAAAGGCGGAACCCTGAAACGGTCCCGCCTTTGCCCTCTTCTGTCTCATGATGGATATTAATATGGAAGCGCCCCTGTCATGCCGTATACCACCAGATATACAACGATGATCAGCCAGAAATATTTGACATATTCCTTCTGGAAATCAATAAAATTCTGCCTGGTCTCACCGCACAGCATATAAAGCGCAGGAATCACCGGGCTGATCAGACGGAAGGACTGTCCGACCATGGATGCCACCGCAGCTTCCATGGGACCGATCCCGAATTGTGCCATGACTCCGCTGATGACCGATGCGATTCCGAAATAAAAGGCATCCTGGGGAAGAAAACAGATGGCAGGCGCTGCGATGACTGCGTAAACAGGCGCCATGTGGGATCCAAGAGCCGTGGGTATACTGGCTGCAATGCTGTTGGCAAGAGCCGCTGCCATGCCGCTGCCCGATAATACACCGGAAAATACCCCTGCTCCAAGGGTGATGACCGTGGTTGGCAGGGCATCCCCTGATAATGCTTCCAGCCTTTCCGAACACGCTTCAACCGTCCTGTAGTTGACGACCAGTGCGATCGCCAGTGACAGCATGAATATGACGGAACCGTGGATGTCTCCCTTGATCAAAAGGATCAGGGAACCGATGGTCAGCAGCAGGTTGAACCAATATAACCGGGGTCTCTTCAGTTCAGGCTCATTGTCCCTGATCGCCGCCAGCATTTGATCGATGCTCTCCTGAGAAACCTCCTGACCGCTTCCCAGATTATAATTCAGCCTGCGGCGCTCCTTTTTTCCAAGATATGCCGCAACCCCAATGATCACGACCTGTGCCGCAAGAAGTCCGGGAAGCAGTGACCGGAACAGCTGGCTTAAGTCTACGCCCAGGAAGTGGCCGCGGCAATTGTGGGCCCGCCCCATGGAAGCTGGTTCCAGATGCCGATGGGGGCAACAATAACAATGGCAAGATAGCTCAATTTTAACTTTAACTGCTTGTACAGATTTAAAAAAGCGGCTATGCAGATGATAATGGTGGTGGTGGTGTCTCCGTTTAAGGATACGATGCTGGCAACCATGACAGTTGACAGGAGAACCTTCATCGGATCGCCCTTCGCCTTCCTGATAAAAAACTCAGCCACAGGATCGAACAGGCCCACATTGAGCATTACATCAAAGTATAAAATTGAAAACAATATGGTTATGGCCGGCGATATGGTACCCAATGATACCTTCCCGGTTTCGGAATTCTGTTTAAAAAATACCCCCTGCTTGATCCAGTCAAATAAGTCCATGATGCTGCTGTCCGTAACTGCAACAGCAACCAGGCCAAAAAACAGAGGGATCAGTGTCAATGCAGCGTAGACGGATAACTTTTTCTTTGACAGGAGAACTATGAATAAAACTATCATCGCAAGTGCCAGAATCGTTAACATGCTTTACCTCCCCGAATACTCTTATTGTAGTATCTATTTGATAAACTTCACCTTTTTGTACAGTTCATTCAAGACTTCTTCCTTGCGTTCATTAAATACCACTTTATTCTGCTCGAATAAGTTGTTTCCTTCCGCATCAATGGATACGATAAGTGGACCGAATTCCTTCACCCTGCAGACCCATAAGGTCTCGGGCATTCCAAGATCCATCCAATGGGCCTCTTCTATTTCCTCCACGGTTTCCGCTGCGATCACCGCACAGCCGGCCGGAAACACACAATGGATGGCCTTATATTCCCGGCAGCCTTCCTCTGTATTTTTCCCCATTCCGCCTTTGCCCACAATCACCTTAACGCCTGTCTTTTCAATAAATTCCTTTTCAAACTTCTCCATGCGCATGCTTGTTGTGGGCCCTACTGAAACCATTTCATATTTGTCATCCGCACCTTCGGTTTTTCTCACAATGGGGCCCGCATGGAAAATTGCCCCGCCCTTTAAATCCACGGGCAGCTCCCTTCCATATTCGATCAGTCTGCGGTGTGCCACATCCCGGCAGGTAACGATGTATCCGTCAAGATAGACCACATCCCCCGTTTTGATATCTTTTAAATCCTCCGATGATACCGGTGTTTTTAATATCTTTTTCATAATATTACCCCCTTATGTGTCACCATTTCATAGGTCAGATCTTTGTTGATTATAATGGTCCCCCTGCGGTGTGACCAGCAGCCCACATTGACGGCAACGGAAATCACGGAAGGGTGGCGGGCTGAGTTTTCAATATGAACCCCCATCACTGATTTGGATCCCCGAAGTCCCTGAGGTCCCAGTCCGATGGAATCAATGGCTTCTGTCAGCTCCTCTTCAAGAAGGGCGGCCTTTGGGTTTGTATTATGACTTCCCACCGGACGCATGAGCGCCTGTTTTGACATGAATGCTGCCGAATCAATGGATGTGCCGATTCCGATCCCCACAAGCAGAGGCGGGCATGCATTCAGACCGTAGGATGTCATGAGATCCAGAACGAATTTAACAACGCCTTCATAGCCTTCCCCGGGCATTAAGGTTTTTCCCTGACCAGGAAGCGAGCAGCCGCCGCCGGCCATGTAAACATCCAGTTCCATCCTGTCGCTGCCGGGGATTATGTCCCAGTAAAGCCAGGGGGAACGGGTTCCCGTATTGGTTCCCGTGTTCACCTCGTCAAAGGTTTCAACCGTATTGTGCCTTAAGGGAGCATTCCTGGCCGCTGCCGCAACCGCTTCCTTTAAAACGCCGCCAAGCTCGTCAATATAAGGGAATCCGGAACCCACCCGGACAAACATCTGGATCAGACCGGTGTCCTGGCAGGATGGCCGGTTGAGCTCTGCCGCAATTTTCTGGTTCTTCTCCATGGCTTCATAAATCATCTTCGCCATGGGAACCGTTTCCTCCTCTTTCAATTCTTTCAGTCTGGCCGTGACATCGTCAGGCAGGCGCTTTCCCACCAGAGCCGTAAACTTTGCCACAAGACCCGTTAACTGCTCCAATTCATTTACATCATTCATTCGCTCTTCCTCCTTCTAAAATGAAACACCATTTCAATAAAACATCTGGTTAGCCCAATGTACCAGCTTTCAGAGGAACCGTCTATCCGATTATGAATGGATTTTTTATCCATTTGCACAATTATTATTTTGATTTCCAATTAATTTTGATTACTTTATACATGAAAACTCCCTGTTCTTTTGTCAATGCTTTCAAAAGAACAGGGAGTTTTCCCAAATAAATTATATAATTTTATCTTAACATTTGCCCCTGGGGAAATATTAAGAATCCGTTTTTTATTTTATTCCGGCCATTTTATTCCGAAAGGGTCCAGATGATCTTCTCCAGGCCGTCGGTCGTCTGCTTCAGCTCACGGGCGACCCCTTTCAGTTTCATTGACATTTCAGACATGAGATGAACCGATTCAACGGTATTCTTATAGTTCAGCTGAACATCTCTGTGGGAACTGTCCAGATAATATGAATTTTTATCCGCCACATACTGCATCAGTATTTTGTTCACGTCTTCATCGTCGGACGGCAGAAATACTTTTTTGAAGCTGATATCATTTTTTGTGATATCACTGTTCAGCTGCTTCCGGTATTCCGTGGGGGTTTTTCCAAACTTCGACTTAAAGGCGGAATTGAAGGCTTTTATTTCAGAAAATCCGTTTGACAGCGCAATATCTGAAATTATCTTATCCGTCCTGCCCAGTTCCAGGGTCGCTTCTCTCAGCCTTATTCTCGTTAAATAATCATAGAAATTGATGCCTAAATAGGTCTTAAAAAACTGGGAAATGTAATTTCTGTTGTACTGGCTTACTTTAGCCAGGTCATCCAGCGTGATCTTTTTTTTGAAGTTCCTGTCAATATACCGGACCATTTTGTCAATGGCTTCAAAGGTATTTTTAAGATTCATATAAGCTGTGGTCTGGATCACCTTCGGCGGAAAATACAGTACAATGGTGTGCAGAAGATGGAAGAATGCGCTTTCAAACAGAAGCTTCCGCTCCGGCGTGCTTTTGCTGCAGTTTAAGATCATCTCCGAAAGATACGCCTTTATGAGTATAAACGGCTTATCCTTTCCGGTGTCCTTACCGGAACAGCAGTCAAAGGATAAATATTCGATATTGTCATAATAATCCTTAAAAAAATCCGGATCCACATGGAGCACCATGGCGATGCTGTCTGTTTTTCTTGCCAGCGTGGCATGACCCATATTGGAATTGATCAAAATAACATCACCGGCCTTAAGAGTCCTGCTCACGCCGTCTACGCACACTTCTGCCTCTCCGTTCAATACGACCAGTATTTCAAGCTCCTTGTGCCAGTTATAATGGTATGAACCGATCTTATAAATATACTGTTTTAAATTTATGGTATTTTTACTGAACGAATAATTAAACTGCTGCATGACGTTCCCCCTGATCTTTTCGTACGCTGCCAATCCAGCGTTTCCCCCAGTTTTATTTTAAAGCTTTCCCTTCTTATTTTCAACATAAATTGGCTGTTTCCATCATCCGGATATATGAAAATTTATTTACATTTTACTTTTTAATGATGATAAAATTTACATACTGCTGGTATACTCAGATCGTAAAACAGAAAATCAATCATTTTTTGGAGGAAGCTATCATGGAGACAAGAAAAAGACATGGGGCAACCCAGTCTCAAAAGCTGATGGTATTCGTACTCACCATGGCTCTCTACGGACTCGCCACCCTGTTCACCGAACTGATCCCAAAGTTTCAGCTGGGCATCGTGGAATTTTCCGTGGAATACTTTTTATTCATTCCCCTGACCCTGGCAATACTGTTTGATCCCATATCAGCGGCTTTGGGCGCTGCCACCGGGGAGCTGGTGTTCAGCGAGATCATGCTGGGCCAGTTCGGCGGGCTGGGCGAGCTGGAAAAATTCATTACCGTTACGGCAGGTGTTTACATTGCGGGCCGCATGGTAAAGAATCCGGGCAGCCGCCGGCTGGTGGGCTTTGCCGCAATGACTGGCGTGATCATACAGCAGTTCATGGGAACTGCCGTGGACATCTTAAAGGTACAGCTGGCCGTAGAGGATTTTGAGGCCGTTGCGGGACTTCCCGAAAGCGTCTATGCCACCGAAGGATTTGCTTTCCTGAATGATGTTCTTTTTTCAGGAATCCTGTTCTGCCTGCTGCCCACTCTGTATCTGGTTCCCAGGCTTTACGGAAAGATCGAGCCCCTTTTGGGTGTGGAACCCCGCTCGGCAGACACATGGCTGGGAGGGATCAACGGAAAGGTCGTTCTCGGTTCACTGGCTGCCTTTGCAGCCGCCATCAGCGCGGAGCTTCTGGCGGAAAGCGGCTTATCCCTGATCGACTGGGAAGCCGGCTGGGCCGAAAGCGGCACCGCCTTTGCAGCAGGCCTGACAGCCGCGGCGGCACTGACGGTGGCAGTTCTGTTTGTGCTGAAGGGAAAATACAGGAAAGAACGCGGTGGAGAAAATGAACGCCATTGAAATAACGGATCTGACCTTTACCTATCCCGGTTCCTCCGTTCCTGCCCTGAAAAATATAACCCTGCAGGTGGAGCAGGGAGATTTTCTTGCCGTCATCGGAAGCAACGGCTGCGGAAAATCCTCCCTCTGCAAAACCATAAACGGCCTGATCCCCCACTTTATTTCCGGGAAATGGAACGGAAGGGTTCTGGTGGACGGACTGGATACCCTGACTGCGGACGTGGGGACCCTCGCCATGAAAGCGGGCTATGTATACCAGGATTTTGAAAATCAGATCGTGCGGCCAACCGTTCTGTCTTTGACGGATTGAACTTAGAGATTGGAAGGGGAGAGAAAATAGCCCTGATCGGCTCCAACGGGGCCGGAAAATCCACCCTCATGAAGCTGCTGGTCGGGCTCATGAAAACCGGCAGCGGCGACGTGCAGCTGAACGGAAAAAGCATAAAAAACCTAAGACCCGAAGAATTATCCCGTTTCATCTCCCTCGTCTACCAGAATCCGGAAGAAATGTTTATCAAGGATTCCATTGAATCGGACATTGCCTATGCCATGCAGGCAAGGGGCTATGGGGATTGGGAAAAGCGCACGGCTTCGCTGCTGGAACGCTTTCGCCTGACGGACTTAAAAACCCGTGACGGGCGCCTGCTTTCGGGCGGACAGATGCGCCGGGCCAGCCTGGCCATCGGCATCGCCTTAAACCCGGGCATTTTACTGCTGGATGAGCCTACGGCCAATCTGGACATTGCCACCCGGAAGGAGATCATGTATACTTTAGATGAATTAAAGGATGTCACGGAAACCGTAATCATCGCCACTCATGACATGCAGCTGGTCTGCCAGTGGGCAAAGCGGATCCTGGTGCTTTCTGAAGGCAGGGTGATCGCCGACGGCACACGGGATGAAATTTTTCAAACCCCCATACTTGGGGAGGTGGTGGGAATCCGGCCGCCTGAAATTTTCTCCATGGGCCAGGCCCTGGATAAACGCGCACGATGTTACACCACAGAGGATTTTCTAGAAGGATTTGAGGTGACGGATCATGGAAAAATACATGAATAAACTCTCTGAAAACATACTTGATAAATTTTCCATGGACTTTCTGCGCAATCAGGTGCTGAAAAACGCCTATGGAAACGATGATACGGTCATCGCTGCCCTTGACCCGCGGATCCTGATGGTATGGTACCTTTTCTTCGGTCTGGTGCCATGGTTCTCCGGCAATGTGGTTTTCCTGCTCGGCTACTTTGTTCTCGTAGCGGCGACCACGGTCCTGGCAAGAGTGGCCGGCCTTGTCCTCGTACTTTTCTGCGCGGGCGTCTTTTCCCAGACAGGCTATCTGCTGGCGGCCACCTTCCTGTTCGGAGGAAATGCCTCCGCCGTCGCGCCCCTTCTCATCCTGACCCTTAAGGTGGCCACGGTATCCTTAGCTTCTGTCACGGTTTTTTCAGGACTGGATCCGGAGCGGCTTTCCTTTTCCATTTCCTATTCCTACCGGATGCTTCCGGTTCTGATGTATTGCATCCGTCAGCCGGAGGGAGGGGGGCCATATTCCGGAGCTTTCCGCCGGACAGCTGGCCCGGCTGGATTTCCTTGACTTAAACGGAAAAGACGCGGCCTTAGACTTGCCGCGCACAACAGAGCTGACCTACGGCCTCGGACGGGAGCTGGGAAAACCCGTGGTCGGCGGCAGCGATACCCATCAGGCGGTTCAGTACGGCTGCATACGCACCCGGCTTCAGAATGCCTGCACCACCATGGAGGAACTGCATCAGGAAATGAAAGAAGGACAGTATGAGATTCAGATCCGGCCTGATGCGGCTTTTCTGGTCAAGACAGCGGGCCTGCTAAAGCGCGCCCTAAAAGAGATTCATGCCCTTGGCGGCGACTATGTTTCCGTACTGGTCCAGACAACGGACACACCTTAGAACACCCGGCAGGGAGCAAATTTAATCAAAGGAAGGCAGAAGAAAGATGCAGCTACAATTTCCGGCCGCACCAGATGATTTCACTAAGGCCGAACGAAAAATCATGGAATATATCTATAACCATACCGATGAATTTCTGTTTATGTCCATCGGACAGCTGTCAGACCGTCTGGAGCTGTCCGACGCCACCCTCTCCCGCTTTGCAAGGCATGTGGGATGCAAGGACTTTAAGGATTTAAAGCATGTGGTCATGGAGCAGAATTCCGGCAGCGGCCCCGCCGGAAAGCTGGCGGGCACATTGCTTCAGGATAACGGTTTTACCGTACAAAACTGGCTTCTCCGCCAGCAGTTCTGCCTGCAGCGGACACTGGAGCAGCTTGATACATCAGAATTCGAACGGGCCGTTCAGGCAATTCTCAAGGCAGAAAAAATCTTCATTCACGGAAAGAACGCTTCTTCCCCTCTGGCCCGGCTTCTTTTCTTCCGCCTCCGGCGCCTGGGCCTTGGGGTCTCCCTGCTCCCCTCCGGCGGCTCCGAGGTGCTGGAAGGCCTGTCACAGGCCGGGGAAAATGACCTTGTGATCATGTTCAGCTTTTCCAAGATCTCCTCAGAAGGCCGCATGATCCTGGATTATCAGAAAGAAGCAGGTTACCGGACTCTGGCCTTCACCAGCAGGCTCTGCGCGCCGCCGGATCAAAAATCCGGGATCAATTTATTCGTTTACCGGGGAGAAGAACGGGAATACCACTCCATGTCCGCTCCCGCCGCCGTGGCCGATGCCCTTGCCGTGGCCTTATCGGAACGCCTGGGTTCCCCCGCCGCGGAAAGGCTGGGGCATCTGCATCAGTTAAAGAAAAAATATGCAGGAAAGCTGCCGTGACAACGGACGGTCTCACAGGCAGCTGCAGCTTTCTATCCCGCATCTTGGATCTTTTCCAAACAGCTGTTTTCCATAATAAGCCTTTAACGCATAACATCCCGTATGACAGTAATCCATGAATCCGCACCGGCCGCATTCCGGATCCATCTTTTGCCGGGGCGGATTTAAAATGCTGTCGATCCTTTCTGATTCCCATATTTCAGAAAGAGTATTGGCGCGTATATTTCCCACCCTCATTTCAGGAATGTCAAGAATTTTCTCACAGGCGCTCACTTCCCCATCCGGCAGGATGATCAAAGACCGCCGGAAGGCGGCACAGGGGATGATATCTTCTCTCTCCTTCCAGACATGGGGATGGAACGCCGTCACCGCCTGCATTTTTCCACCGTTATAAACCTGCCGGACAGATCTTCTTACCTCATCCATCTCTTTTTCCGTGATGAGAAGGCCCGTATCACCTCTCCCACAGCTGCTGACATCGAACCGGTCCAATACCAGCTTCCCCACTCCCAGCTTCTGACAGGTGGTGTACAGGGTGCTGACCGTGTTTAAATTAAAGGGGGTGAGCACGCATTTTATCTGGACACTCGCCCCATACTCAACGAACTTTTGAATGTTGTTCATTACCCGGTCAAGGTTGTTCCTCCCGGTCAGCTTATGGTGTATCCCGGGATCATCGGTATCAAGGCTGACCTGAACGGTGCTTCCCTGCAGCAGTCTGCCCATTTCCGGATCAAAGGCGCTTCCGTTGGTACACAGGCAGATGAGCATATCCTGTTTCTTCAGCTCATGAAGAATGGGGTGAATTCCCGGATGCAGCGTGGGTTCCCCGCCTGTGAGCGTACATTTGAGCACATCCAGTTCCCTGGCCTGACGTATCAGATCCAGCCATTTTTCCGTGGTCATTTCATTTTCCGACCGTTCAGCCGATGCGTTAAAGCAGTAAATGCAGCGGAAGTTACAGGCATGTGTGAGGGAAAAATGCAGTTCGCTGGGAGTATCCAGTCTTTCCTGCCTGGCTATTGATTCCGGATCCACATGATACAGAAAGGAAGAGGGATCGGACCTGGCCGGATGGGGGCAGGGTTCAGGCAAATAAGTGATGCAGGCGGACAGCCTTTGAAAGACTCCCTCCAGCAGGCTGACTGCCTGCTGAAAGGATATGCCAAAAAGCTTTCTCACAAAATAGGTCAATTCGTCAAACGTCCATTCTCCATTCAGGTTTGAAAGGACAAATGCTTCCACAGGAGCAATGGAGCAATCCGTCCCGGAAAGAGGCTCCATGATCCAGCAAAAATTCTTCATCTTTTTTATCCGGACGCTTTCTTTTAAAACAGGATAACCAGTCATGTTTTCCTCCCTGCTGCGAAAAGGCAGCCCATTCGTTCTATTCACATTTCTCTTCTCCTGCAGCCCCTATGCGATGCCCGTTATAACGAAAACAGCGGGGATCCGCAGAAAAGGCATCCTTTTGTGCCATATAGGAAAACAAAAAGCATCCGGTGCCGCATTTTTCCAGATATTCGCAGCTTTTACAGGGTTCACTTTTTGCCTGGGTTACGGTATACCGGTCCGGAATGGGACTGTTCCATATCTCTTCCAGCGTTTGAGACCGTACATTTCCCATAACAAACCCATCGATCCCTCCCAGTGATTCGCAAAAAGTTATATTTCCGTTGTGGATCACCGTTAAGCTTTCCTTCACACCGCCGCAGCGCACAATTTCTTTTTCATTTCTCCATTCCCATAAACCAAGGGCAGGTTTCGCTATGACTAAGTCCGGATATCTTTTTTCAGCCGCTTCTGCCGTTTTCATGACCCGGACCAGGGAATCCTCGTCAGGCACAAGGGCATAATCCTTCCCTGTCCGCGTGGATGCGATGAACGGGGCCAGGTGCACCAGATCGACCCCATTTTCCCCGCAATATTCCAGCAGTCTTCCTGCTTCCATTGTATTTTCCGGCGTTAAAACCATTTTTACCCTTATATAAAAACCACTTCGCTTGAGCAGGGGGATGGCCCTTTTTACCTGATCCAGGGATTTTTCCGCTCCCGTTATTCTGCCGTAAAGGGCAGAAGTGACGGCAGGCAGGCTTAAATGGATATATTCCGCTCCCGCTTCATGGAGCGCCCCGGTCATGGCCGGATCAAGAGTGCTCCCGTTTGTCGATATTCTGGGATAAAGTCCATGGCTGACCGCCGTTTTCACCAATTCCAGAAAACCGCGGTACAAGGTCGGTTCCCCTCCGGTGAAAACGATCTCCTGCACTCCAAGCTCCGCCGCCTGCTTCATGACATCCTTCCATTCCTCCAGATGCAAACCGTGTTCATCCTTATGCTCACTGCCCTGATAGCAATAAGAGCATCGGTGGTTGCAGACCTCCGTAAGCGAGGCCTCCAGCCGGAAAGGCGTCTCCTCCCGGAACGGGTGATAGGGCCAGCGGCTTCTTCGGGCCTTTAACATCTCAGCCATATGCTCCAGCTGGCGGGCACGGGCGGGCAGACTGCTGAAATCCAGCAAATGTCCGTATTTTTTTAAAATGTCGTCTACAGGAAAAACTTCTCTTCCGTACACCTGGGTATGAGCCGTAAAAATATCTTTCAGCCGATGACTTCCGCTGCACATGCTTAAGAAAGCAAAGCTGCCTTCATCCGGCAATTCACAGTCTCCGGTCCGCAGATTTCTGCAGATCTTTCTTCCTTTGCTGATACGGAGGTTCATATGCCGCTTCAGCACAGGATATTCCTCAAATATACTCATATCCACCCGCCTTTTCAAAGCTGAGCCATCAGGAATTGATTCTCATGGTAGCATGCCTTCCAGCAGTTGGGATCCGGGGCGTATAGCTCTCCGGTCACAAACTGTTTCGCCGCAAAGCAGCCGGTCCCGCAGACCTTTAAATGTTCACAGGAATGACAGATGGGACTGACCTGGCTCCGCTTCGGCTGCATGATCTCCCTGATCCGCGGGGAGGACCACATTTCCTTCAAATGCATTTCCTTAAAGTTTCCGACCGTGAGCGCCGGGATACCGGCAACCTTTTCACACAAAGGGTAGTCTCCGTCCGGCAACACGGTAAAAGAACGGTAAAAAGCACCGCACATCACAATGTCTTCACTGCTCTTCCAGCCCCGGGGCGGAAAGACAGTGGATATATTCATGGCATTCCCAATTTGCCTCTTTTTCTTCTCAACTACCTCCGAAACAGTCTGTTCCTGTTCTTCTGTCAGGAAAAAACGGTTATCCCCTCTTCCGGCAAGGCACAGATCATAGCGGTCAATAATCAGCTGGGACACCCCGATCCTGTAACATTCTTCTATCAGGGCTTCGGAATCCTCCATGGTTTCCGGGAGGATCACAGCTTTAACATGGACCCGTATCCCCTCTCTGACCAGGCTTCTTATTCCGGATTTCACGGTGGGAAGCGTATTTTTAGTGACAGTCAGCCTGTCATGTACAAATTCATGGGGAGAATCCATACTGATCTGCACGAACGGCTGCTTCAGCAGGACAAATTGTTTTACCGCCTGAGCACTTATCCGGCTTCCGTTGGTACAGATATAGGCCAGAATGCCATGGCGGTGCAGCGCCTGAAGAATCTCAAAAAAGTGAGGGTGCAGCATGGGTTCTCCCCCGGTGAGGGTGCATTTTACGATTCCCATATCCGCGGCCTGATCAATCAGCTCCAGCCACTGCGGCAGGGAAAGCTCGCTTTCCGTTTTTCCCGTACCGGAGCTGTTATAGCAGTAAATACATCGGAAATTACACCGGTTCGTCAGCACCAGCACCATTTCAACCGGAGTTTCATATCTGTCCTTTGAAAGGCTGATATCGGGAACATATAAAAAGTCCCGGGGAGAATATCCTGCCTGCGGGTTGCACGTCTTTTCCTTATGCCACTCAATGCAGGCCCAGCGTTTTATAAACGTATCCTTTAAAAAATCCCCTGCCTCTTCCAGGTTCCATTGATATACTTTAGAGATGATGTAAGTCAGCTCCGAAGCAGAGAACTCACCCGTGCAATGAGCCAGCAAAAAGGCTTCTGCCGGACTTATGACAGCCCCGTAATCATACAGCAGCTCCGCGGCCCAGCAAAAGGCGGACAGCCGTTTGAGGCGGGCTGTATTTTTAAGTCTTGGATATGATTCCATATTTCTTTTGCCTCCAATCACTTGAAACGGAATTCCCAGCACAGGGAAATTGACTGCAGCTGCTAATTCAGCTGCTGCTTTTAAGTCCGCGGGAAACGGAAGCGCAGGTTTGCCCTCACCTCGTTCTTAAAATGCAAACGAAGTGATCGTACAGCCGCCCTGGCACTTGCTGGGGGTCTGGTCAGGAACGCAGATGCTGGATACGGCCTGGCAGGCATTACAGCAGATGGCACTGCTCAATGCTGAATTTATGGCGGAGTGCCGGGCTTCCATATCCTTTCCTTTTGCTTCATTGAGATGCTCAATGATATCCTGGTAGTTGTTTACGAGATCATCAATTTTCTTTCTGCTGTCATCAGACATATCATATACCTCCTAATTTTACACTCTGATATTTAAAAGAGATCCTTAGTTCCCTGTGCTGTGCTGAATCTGCGGGAAATACTGCCGGAAAAATTCCAGATGCCGTTTCACCGCTTCCACATGATTATCAAAATCCTTCCTTCTGCTGCCCTCCGCCCAGTCTCCCGGGCTATAAGCGGGCAAAGGGGTTCCCGCCCCGGTTTCCCGGCAGATCAAGGCATCCCACTCCCGGCTCTGATCCAGCTTCCTGGTTTCCAAAAGCGGCAGTATATTATCATTATAGTTTTCCGGGATATTTACCGGTTCAAAATCTGTCTCATTTAAAACACAATTCATGGCATACACCATCTGGTGAAATGCTTTTGCAAACATCCGGGTATTATCCCGCACCAGCTCCGGAGAAGCGCTGCCGCTCCGGTAAAACGGGGAGTATTTGAACCTGACCGCGCCGTAATCGGCCAGACTCCCTATGCGTGCATGGGCAAGATAACTGATTCCGGTCCATAGTTTTCCTGTTGGTAAAACAGCCTGCGGCGTCGTTGCGAATTCCAGTGTCTCCAGATTATCCTTTATAACCAACTTTCTGTTATCGTTTAAGGCTGCACGGCACCATTGTCCTTTTACGTCAACATAAACGCCCTTTTCCATAAAAATCTCGTTGGCGCTCATAAGAGGAATTCCCAAAAATCCCGAATGAGCCCAGCTGTCGGCAAGTATATGCATCCGTATCCCCAGCAGCTGCAGGAAAAACGGTTCTTTTTTCCATCTTCTGAGGTCGTCAATATACGCTTTTATCGTGCCGCTGCAGGGAAGGCACAATAACCGGAACGCCTCCAGCTCCTCCTTTTGCATGACCCAACCCATATTTTTTTGTTCCGCCGCTCCTTCATACCGGATTTGTCCCTTATCATTGCCCGGAGGAAAATGAAACGCCATCCACACTTCAACAAATCTCTGCATCTGACGGTTTGTCCATGGAACCGATTGCAGAAAATAGCTCCCCAGCTCTGCCATGGACATGCATGTCACCGCCTGCCGGTCAACCGGCTGAGTCTTATCTCTCAAATGATATGTATCCAAAAAATCCAGCGTCAGATCATCCACCATCTGGGCGGACCTGGCGATCACCAGTGCCTGTTCCGGTGAAAAACGGGCATAGCAGGCGGCAAGATAGGTTGCGTAATAATGAAAATCCAGATTCAATGCCATCATCCTTTCTTATAGTGGGATCACAAAAAAAGTAACCAGCAGGAAATATGATTCCGGCTGGTTACATTATAATTATTTTTGTATTATTTTGGTGTGTTTTCACCTAAGATGCAAATTTTCGTCTTATACTGCGAATAAAAAACCCCAACGGTCAATATTTAATCCCCATGGAAGCCTTCATAATCAACCGTGCCCTGGCAAACCAGATTTTCCGTATTGCTCAGCAAGTCACCCGGCGTTATGAAATACTCTTCCATCTCCTTTAATTTTTCCCAATAATAAACGATGTCCTTTTCGGCCATATCCCTTCCGTCTTTGGAATACGCCTTAACAAACCGGACGCAAAAACGGCTTGCTCCCACAATAAAATCATCCGGCGGGAAATCCGCCCCCAGAAGCAGCTGTCCGTCCTGCCCGTTTTCCAGCTCCCCATATAATCCGCTCAAAACTTCGGTCACCTCTTCATCCCGGATCAAAACGGGATCCGTTCTGAATCCGAACACCTGATCATTGTATTTCTTTAGATCCCGGGAAACCATTTGAAGCATTCTGTCAATGGGTCCTGTTATCTTGTCAGCCTTCATGCGGATTTCATATTTTTTCCCGGTCTCTTTGTAACAATGGTAAGCGAACTGGGAACACATCATGGCCTCTTTTCCGCCATAAACCGATTGATTCTCCATTTCCATCACGATTCCCAGCGCGAGTCCCATCAATCTGGTGACGAATCCCTGCAGCCTCTTACCACCTGTAATATTAAAAACAAGACAATATAAGGCAATAAAAGGAAGCTGCGCATTGGCATAAGGAAGTTTTTCCCTGACATATCGCCCGGCAACATCCATGACCGGCTGAAAATCCTCCGCCTCCGACCTCAGCCGCATGACATAAGCGGTTCTTCCCGTTCTGCTGAGTATGCTGTCCTTAACGGCGCTGGGTGGTGTTTCCTCAATAACGGTACCCACCTCTGCCGCCTGTCCGCAGCTGAGAGCCGTATGGCTCACCGGAGACTTTGTGATCTTTACGATCAGTTTTGAAATCCAGTCCTCGCTTGGCTCCAATAACAGAATGTCACCTGCCTGCAGCCGGCTTACCCTGACCTTTTTCTCCATTGGCATCAACCTCCTCTAAAAATTAAAATATTGTTTCAACTCTTTTACTTTATTGCGGCTCAGCAATATGACATCCGGGATTTCCTTAAAATACATGTCATAGGTGTAATTGATTCTCGGGCAAAACCGGTCGACCTTGCTCAAATTCGCAAGATAGCATTTATGGGTCCGGAAAAAGAACTTTTTCTTTAATTTTTCCTCGTAGAAGTTAAGGGTCTTGTTTCCCCTGTATGTTTTATCCCTTGTATGAATGATACAGACACTCTGCAGAACTTCAATATAAAATATATCCGAGGAAGAAATCAGCATGATATTATCATCATGGAAGCCGCAGACCATATCCAGATTGTATTGATAATTATCGCTTATTTCCTGAAGCGCCTTATGGCTGCTGCGGCTGCTTCTTAATTTATCCAGGCACCGGTTCAGCCGTTCCTCGGTGAAAGGTTTTAACAGATAATCCACCGCGTTCAGCTCAAAGGCTTTTACCGCATAGGCATTATGGGCCGTCACAAAACAGATCCTGATATCAGGATAAAGGCTGCTTATCTGTTCCGCTATGTAGATCCCGTTGATCTCAGGCATATCAATATCAAGAAATAATACCTCACAGGGCTGCTTCAGCAAATAGGAAAACCCCTCTTTTGAGTTGCTGAAGGAAGCAACAACAATGAACTCATCCTGTTTTTTCAAAATTCCTTCCAGGTATTCGATTGAATTCTTCTCATCATCTATGATTACGGTCTGCATGTTATGTCCTCATTGGTATTTGAAAGCTTATTTTCGTTCCCTGGTTTAATTTGCTCTCGATTTCCAGTTTCGTGTGAAAGCATATCTGTAACCGGTAATTAATGTTATTGATCCCGATGCCTTTGGTTTTCCTCTCAGCCCTGCCGCCGGCCTCCATGGCTTCCGGCCCCATTCCCCCTCCGTTATCCTCCACGCTGAAAGCAATTTTATCCTGATCCCGGCAGATCCGGACAGTTATTTTCAGCAGCCCGGACCGGTAGCCATGCTTAATGGAATTTTCCACAAGGGGCTGCAGAATGAGGGGAAGAATTTTATAATGCAGCAAATCACCGGAAGCGTCGATCTCTAGCTCCAGCATTTGATTTAACCTTACATTTTCCATCTCCACATAAGCTTTCACAAGATCCAGTTCTTCGTTTATCGTGTATAACACATGATTTCTATAATCAAATTTGTATTTTACCCTTAAGAAATCGGATAAGCACATCAGCAGCCTTTTCGCTGCTTTCCCTTCGGTGTCCATCAGGCAATAGATATTATTGAGCACGTTAAACAGAAAATGGGGAGAGATCTGGGCCTGCAGAGATGCTACCTCCATCTCATATGCAAGCTGTGACTTTTGAAAATTATCTTCAATATTCAGAATCAGCACATAGCTCTGGCATAATAAAAAGAATAATACTCCAAAATAATAGAAATCAAAGTTATTTAAATACTTTGCGTTAATATAAAATTTTATATCAAGGATCTGCAGGATGCAGGATAATAAAAAGACGCAAAAGCCCAGAAGAAAAATCACCGCATTCGGCTTTCGTTTCCGGCATGCCTTCAGGATTAATCCCAGGTAAAAAAACGCATTGACAAATATGACCGGTATGAATACTCTGTCATCATATAAAATAGGTATGATGGGAAGAAATAAAAGAACCAGCGTATATACAAAATCAATATTTTTCAGATAATGAAGCGGATGGGTTCTGCCAATATCCGGATATATGCTCCATAAGAAAAATAAAATTGCAGTGATCTGTGCCATATAGGCAATATATTCTATTTTCAATACGGAATGGATGCTTAAGGAGGGAAAAATGCTCACCAGACTTTCACCGTCAATGATGGAAGCGGCCACCAGAGTCGCCATGCAAAAAACCGACAGATATACGGATTGGGCCTTTTTATTGATGCACCAGTTAAACACCGATAAGAAAAAAGCCATTCCGATAAATATCCCTATAAAAACAATATTTTTCACGACGTTCAGGAGATGATACCGGTACATCGGCTCCTGCCTGCCAAAATAGACGGGCAGCACAATTCCGCCGTTGTTGCAGTGAAAATTGGAAACCTTTATTTTAATGTCCAGTTCCCTGTCATCCGTATGAAAATACAGGAACTTTGGAGCCCAGCTGGATGTTTCCTCCTGTCTGTCCGTACCGATTGTTCCGTTTGATGTTATCAGCCGGCCGTTTACATACAGTTCATAGGCGCTTGAAACATAGTTTAATTTTATGCAGTAATCGCCGGGATCCGGAAGCTTTATCCGAAGCCTGTATAAACCAAAATTATGCTTGTCCGCGTTTTTCCCATTGATCAGCGCATTCCGCCAGGTTCCGGGGACCTTCAGATAATTCCTTCCGGTATGACCGGCCTCCTCAAAGGTCCCCAAATAAAAGAGCCAGTCTCCCTGTAAATGAATGACCTTACCCTCAATATCTTCCTCTTCCAGGTTCATAATTCCATCTGAAATGGGATATAGAAAAACCATACTGTTGGTTCTGATCAGACCGGCCCCCATGCCTGCAAACAAACTTATGAACAATATCAGACTTACTATACTTTTGTTCTTCCAGTTCTTTATCCTTATCAATTTTTCCGTCTTTGCTTTCCATCCGCTTTCGTAAGAACTATTTGCATTATTTGATATATATTTTACTATTTCTGGAAAAACATGGCAAGTAAAAATTATGTTTCGTCAGATAGTCCCTCCAGTCAGCCGGACCCCCATCTCATACGCTTTCTTACAGTCGGCCGGGAATTGTTCCGATCTCACCCTGGCTTTGTGGGGTTCATTGAACTTAGAGGCTTCATATAGGGAATAATCTTTGAACTGGTAGGTATCGCAGCAGACAAATATCTCCGAATCCCCATGAAACAGCTGCAGCAGGGCCTGATTCTGCTTAAAGACGGTTTCATAATTCACCTGCTCCATCTGCTCTTTCGTAACATTCATGGTATAGATAAATGAGGACACTATGTTTCCATGAAAAACAGATCTCTCTCCTTCATTATAAGAGAGATTCGGAAACAGAAGACGTTCAAGAAAGGAACGCATCATACCGGTGACATTGCCGAAATATACGGGAGATCCAAGCAGGATCACATCAGATGACAGCGCGTTTTCAAGAACGCTTCTGAGGCCATCCCGGACCGCGCAGATCCCGTTGCAGCTGCTTCCCTTGCGTTTGCACGCAAAGCAGCTGATACAGCCCTTAAAATTCAGTTCGTAAAGATTGACCAATCCGGTTTCCGCATTATTTTCCCCGGCGCCGCGAAGAGCATTTTCCAGCAATACGGCAGTATTCCCATTTTTTCGTGGACTTCCATTTACAGCCAATACCCTCATTCTCATTCTCCTTTTCTGTTTTTCATTCTGACTCTGTAAACAGCTGTGAAAACGCAGTTTACCCTTTTTTATTCTTTAAATAAAACGATTATACAACATTTTATCTGTATCCGCAATGCGGGGAATCAGCCTGTACTCCGCTTTCCCCTTAAAACTCACCCCTATCTTAAAATTTTCTTTAATAGATTCATATTTTTAACCGTATAGGGCGGATACAGCATGTTCAGCTTTATCAGCTCCGACTTTTCGATCACGGATTTCCGGTGGGAAAAGGCTTGAAAACCATGAATTCCATGATAACTTCCGATCCCGGAATTTCCAACGCCTCCGAAAGGCAGATTCGTATTGCTTAAGTGAAGAATGGTATCATTTATCACCCCGCCGCCAAAGGAAAGGCTTTTGATGACCCGCTTCCTGATTTCAGGATCCCGGGTAAAAAGGTACAAAGCCAGAGGCTTTTCCCTGTTCCGCACCGCGTCGATCACATCCTTCTCAAAATCACGGGCTGCATAAGAGATTACCGGCAAAACAGGACCGAAAATTTCCTCCTGCATCATACGGTCTTCCCACGCAACATCATCCAGAATGGTGGGTGATATATATTTTTCCGATTCTTCCGATTCGCCTCCGATCACAACATGGCCGGCAGACGCTTTCAGCAACCGGTCGACGCGTTTCCAATGGCTCACGGTTGCCATCCTTCCATAGTCCCGGCTCTGCAGGGGATCTTCACCATAAAATGAACGGACCGCTTTTTTCATTTCAGCTAAAAGAAGGGACTTGATCCTTTCATCAGCCAGGACATAATCAGGGGCAACACAGGTCTGACCGGTATTTAAAAATTTCCCCCATACGATCTTTACCGCCGCTTCCGCCGCATTCGCATCTCCTGTTACAATGGCAGGACTCTTCCCCCCTAATTCCAGAGTCACCGGAGTCAGGTTTTCAGCGGCGGCTTCCATTACGATCTTTCCGACCCTGGGGCTTCCTGTAAAGAAGATGTAATCGAATCTCTGCTCCAGCAGACGGGTGGTTTCCTCCACCTCACCTTCCACCACACAGACGTATTCTTCACCAAAGGTTTTTTCGATCATCTCCCGGATAACACCGGAAACATGAGGAGTCAGCTCCGATGGTTTGATCACGGCAGTGTTTCCGGCGGCTATGGCTCCCACCAGAGGCTCCATGGTCAGCTGAAACGGATAGTTATAGGGACCGATGATCAGCATAACACCATACGGCTCATTTATGATATAGCTTTTGGAACCTGCCAAAAACAAAGGATTCCCCACTCTTTTGGGTTTCATCCACCCTTTCAGCCGTTTTTTCACGCCCCGGATGCTGCTCAGCACAAAACCAATTTCTGTGGAATAAACTTCAAACCGGCTTTTTCTTAAATCCTTATCAAAGGCATCATACAAGGCAGATTCATACTGTCTGATCGCT
Organism: Lachnospiraceae bacterium 54-53; assembly: GCA_041223105.1. Classification (GTDB taxonomy): domain Bacteria; phylum Bacillota; class Clostridia; order Lachnospirales; family Lachnospiraceae; genus Lacrimispora. The sequence goes on along the minus strand of JBCLPO010000005.1, from coordinate 72,938 downwards.
TTTTCAAGCTTCTCCAGCTGGTTTATACGAAATTCATAGCTTTTTGTCTGGTCCGTATAAAAAAACTGCCTCTGTTTTTTTATTAGTTCCTGATACAATACAATTACCCCCTCCTGTTTGACTGCTGGAATTTTCATCCATGCTTTTACTGGTTACAATCCTTATTTTAATGAGAATAATACCATAAAACTCTATCACCGCAAACTTTCAATAGTAATCCGCATCTCCCGATGGGACACCGCTGACATCATCGCTGCCTCTTGCCTTACGGATAAGAATTTCTTTATCCCCATACGCTTAGAAAACCTGCACCAAATCATTTTCTATTGCCTGAATGGCAGTCTGCACATAGTTCTTCGGCATTCTTCCTTTCTTTTTAAGCACGATTTAACAGCCATTATTGTGGCTCTGACCTGTATATAAATGGAAGAAGTTAACTGATGCAAATTTTTTAAAATTTTATTTTTATTAATTCCGCATATTTTTAATAAAAAACAAAATAATATATCTATCATATAAATTGAATGGGAAGTTTCTATAATTAAAGAATAATATAATTCAACATATTTTAAAAGAGGTATAATATGAAAAAATATACAAATGGCGCAGAGTTGCCGGTCGGCCTCGGTTTAGCACTTGAACAATATAATGCAATGGACTATTTCTTCTCTTTATCTGCCGAAAACCAGCAGCAGATTATTGACCATACTCAAACAATACAGTCAAAAAATAAAATGCTTGATTATGTTCAGTCTGTCGTTGCAATAAAATAAAGACATTCGGGGTGTGACCTGTTCATGGCTGGGCATATCGTTGAAAATAACATGTTCAAGGTCCATGGCACATGCCCTGGACCTTGTCTGTGAACCGTATGAGGATTTTAAAAGCCCGCCGCTCCGTTTATTGGACACTTACCTGGAAATAAATGGAGGAAAGTTCTCTTATGCCCTTGCATTTTTTCTTCAGGAACACTGCCATTGATTCATCATTTCCAGCCGGATTGTCAAATTCCAGCCTTATTCCGGTTTTTTTAATGAAAACCAGACCCTCTTCCTCCGCTGCCTTTTGAAAGACATCCGCTTTCAACGGGGTGTTTATAATAATCATTTTACTCGTCCTCTCTTCTGTCTGAAAGCCGTCCGTCAGCCCGCTTCAATCCTTCAGCAATTTCCTGACCTGAGCGATCACCTTTGCTCCGTTCATGGTTCCGTAAGCCTGCATATCGATGCATTCAATGATCTTTCCCGGACAGTCCTTCTCAACAGCCGCCTTATTGAAGCGGACCTGGGGCCCTAAGAGAATGATATCCGCATCCGGTCCCATCTCTCTTGTTTTCGCCAGTGCATACGCATTGATCCGGCACTCATAGTTTTCTTTTGCCGCCGCTTCCTTCATCTTATTCACCAGAAGGCTGGTGGACATGCCTGCCGCACAAAATAATACAATATTTTTCATTGATAAACTTCCCCCTTTTATTCTTTATTTTTTAATATTTCAATCATTTCCCTGCTGAGGTCCATAACCGTCATGGCATTCATCAGATGATCCTGGGCATGGACCATCAAAAGGCTGACCTCCGTCTTATTTCCATTCAATTCATTCTGAATCATTTCCGTCTGCGCTTCATGAGATTGGAAAACCATCTGATCCGCTTCCTTCATCAATTGATCCGCATGTTCGAATTTCCCCTCTCTTGCGGAACGCAGCGCTTCAATTGCCGTGCTTCTGGCATCTCCGCTGGTGACCACAAGCTTCATAATGACCATTTCCATATCCATATCTGCATTCCTCTCTTACCCAAAATTACGGGTTCTCCCCTGAAACCTTACAATCCTTATGGCAAAACCCTTAATGCCTTAATGCCGGTCAGCTTTGCAGTCCTTAACCATCCGGTCACAAATTTCATGAGAAGCCAATACCCCTGCCTGCCTTAACGCTCCTGCATCCTCAGTTCTTACGGCTTCCAAAAAACTGAGAACAGCCTGTTCGAAGCCCCTCTTGTACAGAGTTGATTCCCATGAACCAAAGGTTTCCATATGCCTTCCCCTCCGATTGATGATTTCCAGCTCCGTAAGCTCATGAACGATATAGGTTCCGTCAGGAGAAGTGACTTCATATGTTTCAGTATTTCCCCATATTCTCTGACTCAGCGATTTTAAAGCTCATAGTATCAACGGTCTGATCCATAAGATACACGGCAGTGTCCACCAGATGGGAAAACATATCGTAAACGGCAACATCCGTCAGCTGCTCAAATTCGGATACATTCTTTCTTAAATTGATGATTCTTTTTTGTGGAATCTCCTTTAACCTGTTCACAAAGGGTGCGAACCGGCGATTAAACCCGGCCATCAAAATCAAATTTTCATCCCGGGCCATTGCCATCAGCTCTTTTGTTTCATCAAGGGATTCACTGACCGGTTTATCCATATATACATGGATCCCATTTTGCAGACATTCTTTCGCAATCTGATAGTGGCTTTTTGTTGCACTGTGAATAAAGCAACCTTTGATCCCGTTTTCGATCAGGCTTGTAACTGTAGGATAAAATTCATGGAATCCATATTTTTCTTTTAACCAGGCTTTCACTTTCTCCTGGTCGTTCCTGGTCGAAAATAAGAATTCAGCCTGATTTCTATTGGTGCTGTATGTTGATAAATAAGCTTTTTTTGCGATATTACCAATTCCGACCACACCTATTTTCATAATAAACTCCTTTCCGCCCTGATTATCCCAATCGAATACCCGCATCTTTCAGAGCCAGATCCACGATTTGCATTACCTGCTGGCTGTGCTCTAACTGCTTTTGCATGAAATTCATATCATGTTCCTTGATGACCCGGCTGAATTCCTTGAATTCTTCGTACATTCTATGCCGGTGGATTTTTACGTCTACCCTGGTTTTAATATCATGGTTCAATTTCTTTTCAAAATGATCCACAATGTTGGTAGGGCCGTTCAAGGTGACAGAACCCTTATCTCCCTGAATTGTTGAACGGATTTCCGCCGTTGAATCCTTGGCGCCGATACAGACAGCTTTCGTATCCGGATAAATTAAAATCAGAACTCCTGAGGTATCAATTCCTCTTTCAATATTTGCAGCATACTGCACGCGGTCCGGCATCCCCAGAAGGCCGGCAACAAAATGAATATTGTATATATTAATATCCATGAGTGCTCCTCCGCCCATCTCAGGATTAAAGGCAGGCAGCACGGTTCCTTCTTTAAACAGATCATATCGTGAAGAGTATTGTGAGTAATTGCATTCAATAATTTTTAATTTTCCGATTTCTTCTGCCGCTTTTTTGATTTCCCGGTAATTCGACAAATATTGATTGGTGATCGCCTCCAAAAGCACCAGATTCCGGGATAAGGCTTCTTCTTTCAATTCAAGCATTTCGTCCAGGGACAAAGTGAAGGGTTTTTCACAAATGACATTCTTTCCGCTTTTCAGCGCCTTCAAGGCGTAAGAACAGTGAAGATGGTTGGGCAATGCGACATAAACAGTATTTACATCACATTCTGCCAAACACTTGTCCAGGTCCGTATAAATCTGTTCAATCCCTGATTCAGATTTATATTTCTCCATATTTTCCATATCCTGTTCTGTTCCGACAATGGCTTTCAATTCAATTTCCGGTATATCTCCCACCATGCTCAGAAAATCTTTTACTATCATTCCCGCTCCAAGTATTGCCAGCTTCATTGTCAACCTCCTCGTATTCTCAATAATTTTTAGCAGGAATCTGTCCTATGCATTGCAAAACAGATTCCTGCCAACCCATAGCATATTTTTAAGTAAATTTCTTTAATGCGTCAACAATCAAGCGATGGTCTTCCTCATGATGGAGTCCCGAAACACAGATTGCCCCTTTTACCTCATTTTTTTCGGTAATAGGAAAACCGCCGCCGCAGACCGCATAAGTTTCATCCTTCATCCACTTTTGATACTCCGGATTCTCATCCGACATGACAAAGGTCAATAAGGAACTATGGCCGCTGTCCAAAACCGTTTTTTCTTTTCTCTTTAACCAGGGGCTTTCCTTTCTTCCATCCATTAAGTACTGAAAAATGAGGAGGCCTTCATAGACAATCCGAATGCTGACACCCTTCCGTTTATGCTCCTGTACATTTTCAATAATATCCAATGCTATTTTTAATCCAATTTCATGAGTAAATTTAGAGAATTGCAATTCTCTTTCAAGATTCAACACCGCTTCTTTGTTCATTCGTTCTCTCCAGGTACCTAAATATTAATTTTTTGAAAATACTGAGCCTATATATTTTCCGCTTTTTCTTCCAGCAGACTGTCTTCTATCTCACTTTCAACAGCGAGATGATCGACTACTCTGAAAAACGGAAGATAGATTATGGCTGAAACAACGATCTGGACAATGTTCAGAAGAGCCCCTCTCCAGCCGCTCACCAGAAATCCGGAAATGACAGGAGGCGTTGTCCAGGGAATGTTGACGCCATTCGTATAGGGAACCAAACCGGTACTCATTGCTATGTATGCCATGACAGCCATGACAATCGGAGTAAGAATGAAGGGGACAATCATGATCGGATTCAATACGATCGGGATTCCAAAGGTGATGGATTCATTAATCGTAAAAATCTCCGGTCCTATGGACAGCTTTCCTATTGCTTTTAACTTTTCAGATTTTGCAAAAAACAGCAATAATAAACATAAACCGAACGTTGCACCGGCTCCTCCAACCTTAATAAAATTAGCATAAAACTGGGCATTTACAATATTGGGGATTTCAGCGCCGGCTAAAACAGCTTCCGCATTCTCAGCTGTCAAAGACAGCCAGATGGGATTCATGACACTTCCAACGATATTCGATCCATGAATCCCAAAGGACCACAGAATCCCTTCAATCAGCATTACAATAATTGTAGCGGGCAATGAACTGCCTAACGCAGTCAGCGGGGTCTGAAGATTGTTGAAAACAAAATTCTGGATATTCCCGTAAGCCGTCTGTTCAAATCCGATTCTGACCAGATTGAATACTACAATAATTAAAAGAATTGGAATCAAAGCAGAAAACGACGTGGCAATATTCGCCGGAACGACATCCGGCATTTTTATTTTCCATCCCTTTCTATCCGCGAAATGCATTAACTCCAACGCCAGAATCGAGACAATAATACCGACAAACAGCCCGGAAGCCCCCAGGTTGCTTAAAGGTATGCCCACCCCCAGGCCCTCATCACGAAATCCATACATGGGAGTAACTACAAAAAAGGCTGCGACTCCGCCAAAAACTCCTGACATCCCGTCTAAATCATATTCTTTTGCCAATTCATTGCCTATCCCGATCACCACATAAACAGTCATCATACTCATTGAAATATCATTTGGCACCGTAAATAATTTCTGCCATGATCCGCCGAATGTGTTCAGCATGAAATCACTGTAGAGTTCAGACGGAAAATATGCAAACAATACAAAAAAAGACCCGATAATCAATAATGGCATCGCTGACATGAAGCTGTTTTTTACCGCCTTCAGATAACGGTTATTATCAAGTTTTACTGCCAAAGGTATCATCGTTCTCTCTAAATAGTCCATCAGTTTATTCATTTTTTTACCCCATTCCCGATTTTATAGTCTTACCATAAAAATTTCACAGAAACTCCACTCCGAAAGCTATTAAAATACCTCGTTTTTCAAATGTTTTTCCTTTAATTTTTTTGACACCCCCCCCATTCTTTTTCGTATAATATCTTATATATAGCAGTCCTCCCCTTCTTTTTAATAGATAAATAATAAATTGTTATCCATAGGTTGTAAATGATTTAACCGAAGGCTGTTCCTCTTGTTCATAATTAACCTTATAGTTCATCATAAGCTTAAACACTGTGTCCGGACGGCTTTCCTCCATAAAAAAAGCTTTTGCTCATAAATGATCGCTCATCTATTCTGCAAAAGCTTCTTGAAAGCTAAGCCCTGTTCGGAGCATCCGCTAACAGCTCCTGATTCAAATTGAATTCCTTATTTTTTAAATCGACCAGATTTTCCGCGTACTTTTTAGCATATATCACTGAAAAGAGAGTGTCCAGAATGTACTCAAATGATATTTGGGAAGCAAAGGTTCCAACCTTTACATAATTATATTCTCCTTTGGGCACTTCAAAATACGTGCAGCATAGCTTAAGAAGATTTGATTCAGGGTTTCCCGTCAGTATAATTGTTTTTATATTGCGTTTTTTCAGGAAAAGAAGGATTTTTTCATAAGCAGAAACCCTCCCTGTATAACTAATGAAAACTGCACAATCCTTTTTAGTCATATTCATGGTGTTCCACATATCTTCCCCATATTCCCCTGCGATTATAACGTATTTATCAATTTTATTAAACTTATTCTGAAAGCTTCTGGCCCTGATCTGAGAGTCACCCGTTCCAAACAGGAAGATGCGGTCGGCATTAAGAAGAATATCAACCGATGTATTGATTTTATCCCGGCTTAAACCGTTTAATGTATTTTGAATGGATTCTATTGAAAGATCTGCAATTTTTTTTGCAATATCCAATGGATCATCATAGGGATTAAACGGGAAATTAGGATCCACCTTGTTTTTAAAGTATAATTTATCCTGGATTTCCCGCACAAGCTGAATCTTAAATTCTCTGAATCCCGAAAAACCCAGTTTTTTTGCTAATCTGATAACGGCTGAATGGGAAGAATAAACTTTTTTTGCCAGATTTTGTACATACATATCAGGTATCTGCGAAAGATTCTCCAGGATATAGTCCGCTATCTTTTCTTCCGTATCTGTAAAATTCTCTTTTTTTGTTAATTTCTCAATAATTGTCATATCCTTTACCTCCTCTTTAACCACACAATCCCCTGTACGGCAGTCGATTTCAACTATAGAATATCATAGGGCGGTTCCCTCAGTAAAGAAACTTGACAGATAATCCGTATGCATGTCAGGCATCGGAAGATAAATTCTTTAAACGAAATTGAAAAATCCTTTATAAATATTGTTAAGAAAACCTTTGAATTAAGCAGCAGAAAAAAATATATTAAAAACCGCTTCTCCCATGATCGTTCAACACGATTCCATGGCAGAAGCGGTTCTTTTTTATTTATAAGCAGCTGGCCGGCGAATGCGGTCAGGTAAACGTTATACAACAATCCGATGCCTGTTTCCGTCATCCTCCAGCAAAACTCTGTTCCCCTGAATCAGTCTGTCATCCACAGTAACTGTCTCCGTTGTCAGCTTTCCCCTGCTTCTGCTTTCGACCCTGATTTCATAGAGGGAACTCCCATACTTGTATTCAACGGAAAAATCCCCGAAACCGGCCGGCGTAGCCGGATCAATGACCAGCTCATTTCCCTCTTTCCGAATGCCCAGAAACCAGCTTAACAGTCCCTGATACATCCAGCCCGCGGAACCGGTGTACCAGCTCCAGCCGCCCCTTCCGGTATAGGGCGGGCTTAAGGATATGTCCGCTGTCATAACATAGGGTTCCTTTTCGTATCTGAGCGCGTCCTTTCTGTTCTGCGTAATGTGGATCGGGTTAAGTATGGTGAACAGGGTCTGCGCCGTGTTATAGTCATGCATCTTTGATGCGGCGATGGCCAGCCAGACCGCCGCATGGGTGTACTGACCTCCGTTTTCCCGCATGCCGGGGATATAATTTTTGATATAACCCGGATTTTTTCCCGTCTTATGAAAAGGAGGCGCCAAAAGCAGGGACAGCGCTTCCTCCTCCCTTACCAGGTAACGCAGCGCCGACTGCATGGCTGTTTTCGCCCGTTCCCCTTTCCCCCCATTTGATATGACGCTCCAGGACTGGCTGATGGAATCTATCCTGCACTCGTCGTTTTCCTTTGAACCGAGTTTTGAGCCGTCGTCGTAAAAGGCACGTAGGTACCACTCCCCATCCCAGGCATGCTCTTCGATGCTTTGAAGCAGGGTCTCCCGTTTTTTCTCCAGTTCTCCGCCGTAGGCAGTGTCGCCTTCCTGCTGGCACAAGGGAATGAAGTCTCCCATTACGGTGTACAAAAACCAGGCCAGCCAGACGCTCTCCCCCCTGCCTTTCATTCCCACCTCATTCATGCCGTCATTCCAGTCCCCCCCTCCCATGAGGGGAAGCCCGTGTTCCCCGAAGCCGGTCCGGTCAATGGCTTTTTTGCAATGCTCATAGACGCTCTCAAAGCGTTCGGATACTTCCGGGGTAATCATGACCTCCTGCTGGTCTTCTCTGAGCACAGGGCCCTTGATGTAAGGCACCGGTTCCTTTAAAATTGTGGAATCCCCGGTGCTTCGGACATAAGCCGCGGTACAATAAGGAAGCCACAGCAGATCGTCAGATATTCTCGTTCTGACCCCGATCCCCATGGGCGGATGCCACCAGTGCTGAACATCCCCTTCTTCAAACTGCCTGCTGCAGGCAATTAAAATCTGCCTGCGCAGAATGCTTGGATCCGCAAAGAGAAGGGAAAGGGTATCCTGAAGCTGGTCCCGGTATCCATAAGCTCCTCCGCACTGGTAAAACCCTGCCCTTGCCTGAATGCGGCAGGACACGGTCTGATAGAGCAGCCAGCCGTTCACCAGGATATCCACCGCCCTGTCCCTGGTCTTCACCTGAACGGTCCCTAATAACCCATCCCAATGGGATTTCACCCGGTCAAGCTCCCTGCTGACGGCGGCGGCATCCCTGTACTTGCTTCTGATTTTGTGCATTTCATCAAGGCTGCCGCTCTGCCCCAGCCCGAACAGCACCGTTTTGCTTTCCTGGGGCTGTATTGCTACGGATACCTGAATTGCCCCGCAGGGGTCATAGCGTACCCCTGTATTGCAGGACAGCTTGACTTCCGCTCCCCGCGGTTCCCGGATGCTTCCTCTCTGCCCCAGAAACTCCTGCCTGTCCCCGGTATAACCGACGATGGTTTCACTGGAGAACAGGTAGGAATGGCTGTTTTGAAAATTCATGGTGTAGATATTCTTAGCATATAAACATTCATGTTCATTGTCATAGGCGGTCAGAATATAAGGACCGGTCTGCTCCCTCTGGGTGCCCATAACCCATTCCACATAATAGGTCAGACTTAAATACTTCACTTTATCCGAACGGTTCGTCAGCTTTAAATTCCAGAGCTTTAAGGATTCATCCAAAGGAGTAAAAACAGTCAGCTCCTGATCAACCATTGCTTCTTCATGAAGGAACCTGCTGTATCCAAACCCATGCCTCACCCGGTAAATGCCCCGGTCCGACCTTCCCAGGGACATGGGAGTCATTACCTCACCGGTTATTTCATCCAGAATATAGACTGCTTCGGAGGCCCTGTCACTTACAGGGTCATTGGACCAGGGCGTGAGCTTATTCTCCCTGCTGTTGATACTCCAGGTAAAGCCTGCCCCCGATTCCGATATCTGGAATCCAAAGCTCTTGTTTGAAACAACATTGATCCAGGGTGCGGGAGGCCTGTTATTGCCCTCCAGCAGAATTTCATATTCTCTGCCCTCACAGGCAAATGCCCCGAAGCCGTTAAAAAATTCATATTCCTCTGTTTCTTTCTCCTGTGTTGTTGATGCATATGCTGTGTCCAAAGCCTTTTCCTCCTTAAAGCTTATGATTCCTCAGGCATCTCATACATCGTTTCCCTGCCATTGGTAAAATAAATCCCCGTCCTCTCTGAAAATACCACCCGGGCCACCGTATACAGCAAATCGATCTCCGCAGGCTTCATCTCATACGTATGCAGCGTAAAAAAGCTCGGTTTCTCACTTCCGGAATCGTAGATCCGAAGAGAGCTTGTCATATCGTTGATCAGTTCATCCACCTCCTGAAGATAACCATGCCTGGAATCAATCAGAATGATCAAATCCACCATAACACGGTTGATTCTCAAATATTCGTAAGCCTTTAATATATCCTTTACGATTCGCTCCTCTTCCATGGACCGGACCACAAAAAGCAGAATGGGATTATCGCCGGATACGCCGAATTTCCATAAAAAGCTCTGGTTCATAAAGTTTCGTCTTATATTTTCTTCCGGTCCCCGGTAAATGCCCGCGGGATAAAAGACCGGACCGATCAGTTCCTGAAAAGCATTTAACTGAGTCCTGGTAATCTCCAGATACTTTAACTCCAGGTTCGTTTGAAGCCTGAATTTCTCCAGGATATCATCGATCCGGTAGCTCACATTCAATTCCCCTGCGATTTTTATAGCTTCCTCCCTGCTTTTGCACACTCCGGTGATGAAAGAAATGCAGGCGCTTTCTCCTGCTTTTATGCTAAGCTGTGCCCGAAGGCTCATAATCGGATCATTGCAAAAGCCTGAATTGTTGAAAAAGGCAACGCTGTTGACCACAGAGTCCGGGTTTTCCAGAGTATTGTTTCTTCCGATAAAGCGTTTTCTGTCATTTTCGTACTCTATTTTTTTGCATAGCTTTGATCCGGTCCTCACCATGTGCATCATATAAGGATGATCATCCTCTTTCTTTCGCCGTCTTTTTGCCAGGAAGATTTCATGCTCTTCCAGATACTCACTTTCCAGAAAAAGCTTATTGAACGCCGGATGACTGATCTCCGCCAGATGGGTATCATCCACCACCTCCAGATAGCTGGTCACTTCCAGCTGCTTTTCCTCTTTTCCATGATTGGTAAATGTGATCTTGCGGATCTCAAAGTTATGATCCGCATCCAGGCTGACGATCATGCGTGATGAGATATCCCCGTCCCTGCGTATGAATTCCGTCTGATGGGGGCAGAAAACTACCTGGTATTCCTCCGGCAGCCTTTTTGTGGGATGGTAGGCGGCGCTCCAGACCTTCCCCTGCTTCATATCCTTGATATAAATATAATTACCTGTATTCGCATAAATATCCGATCTCCAGCGGTAAAGCATCCGGTCCTCATATTTGCTGAAGCCGTCCCCATCCGAGGTTATCATCAGCGAATACTTGCCATTTGATAAATAATTCACAGCCGGAGGATTCATGCCCGGCCGGCTGACATACCGGTTACTGTAACTGTCTTCTTTAAAAAGAGGCTTTCCGATTTTTATGGTATACCCCTGTCTGGCAATGGAAATCAAATGGGACTGCCGTTTTTCTTCCAGCAGGACTTCCGTGGCCTTTATCATCATCTCCCCATGAAACCTCTCCCTCAGGATGCCCTCATTCAGATAATTATTGATGGCAGCCAGATTCATCCCCTGATGATGGGCCATGTAGGATTTTACAATGCAATAAGGTTTCATTTCCACAGAATTCGGTACGTTAAAATCAACGGACTCATAGAAGCCATATGTGCCGAAAGCACCTATTTTCTTCAGCCGTTTTAAATTTGCCATGCATTCCTCTTCTGCGATATCCAGCGCCAGCATGGTTGCATAGGGAGCGACCACCAGGGAATTCTTGCGGACCGGCTGGAGTCTTATCTTCGGAACGCCGAAGGCCCTGTACTGGTAATTGGAGTTTAAGTCAAACCGGTAATACTGGGATTCCGATATTCCCCAGGGGATCTCCGCCTCATTTGCATACTTTATATGCTGGAGCACCGCTGCTCTGGAAGTCTGGGCATAGACGGAGTCTTCATATTCTTTGAATACAAGATTGGGCATCAGATATTCAAACATGGTACCGCTCCAGGACACGAAGCACGGAATTCCCCCCACAATGGTCAGAGGCCTTCCCAGTTTATACCAGTGCTTTAAGGTCACCTCTCCCAAAGCGATGGCAAGAAGGCTTGTGAGCGCCGATTCCGACGCCATCAGGTCATAACAGCCTTCATCCAGCGTGTGGGATGATACATGATATCCGATGTGGAACAGCATTCTTTTTTCGTTGTATAAAAAGCGGAAATCCACATTCGTCAGCATGCAGTCAATTTTACTGCCGATCGCCCGGATCCGTTCAATCATGCCATTGGCAAATTTATTGTCTTTAAGCCCGATCCGGGAAAGGGTGGGATAAGAGGAAAAGCTCTCTTCCTTCAGCTTTAAGGCCGCGGCTTCATTTACCGTGCTGTCAATGAGGCTCATCAGCTGTCTGGTCCAGGGGTAATCCCCAGGAGGCCGAAGCTCCCTTTCGTTTAGGTCTTCCCAAATATCCGCAATGTCTTCTATCAGCTCCCCGATCCCCTGATACCCGGTCTTAAGCTTATTTCCGGCAGGACTGCCTGTTCGTTGCTGAATTTCCTCATTGCTGTTCTCAACCGCGATCCTGAGCTCGGACAGAAAATTGTCCGGATAAACCGGCTTGTCGATCTGCTCTAAAAGGCCGTTTTTCACAGCGACCAGATGTCCCAGGAAGTTACCGCTGTCAACGGTTGAGATGTAGGCAGGGCTCAGCACCTCCAGGGTTTTAATATGGTACCAGTTATAGAGATGTCCCTTCCATTTGGTCATTTTCTGGGCCGTTTCCATGAGATTTTCTGCCATTTCGACCGTGGAGCTGAGAGTTTCAAACCCAAAATCCCTGGCAGAGAGGATCGCCAGAAACTGAAGTCCCATATTGGTGGGCGATGTTTTATCGCTGATTTTTTGGGGCCTTGAGATCTGGTAATTATCCGGACAGAGCCAGTTATTTTCCCTGGTGGAAAACTCTTTAAAAAACAGCCAGGTTCTGCGCGCGGTATCCAGAAGCAGTTCACTGTCCTGCCCTTTATCTCTCAGATGATGCTTATTTTCCGGCTGGCTGATCCGGTATGCGATTTCATAGGAAAAGCACCAGCCGGCAATCAGGACTGCTGTCAGAATCATTCCCGTTGGGGTCAAAGATCCCATAAACAAAATGACTAAAAGCGCAAGAGCCGGAAGAAGCGAACTCCACATGGTGAGGAAATATCCCTTTCTGGTATTGACAATGGAGGCATCCACCGCTTCCGCCGTATTCCAGCGAAGCAGATTCTTCTTGCTGATAAAGATCCTATACAAAGTTCTGGCCATTGCATCGAGTGCAACATAAGCACGGTAGGGAGTGATCGTAAACTCCAGGAATGCTCTTTCCAGCATCACGGCAAGTTCCTTAAAGGCGCTCTTATAAACAAGGGCGAGCTTCGGCCGGATCAGCTTCTGGGTGATCACTGCAAGCACCAGGATCACCATGGTGAATATATCATTAAAGAAAACAAGAGGTAACCAAAGATAAAATGCCTTTGGCATCCACGCCAGATTCAGCAGGATCAGCAGAGTCTTGCTGAGAGGAACCAGGCTTCGCCTTAAGTTGTCAAAAATTTTCCATTTTGACAATGCACATAAGTTTTTTCCGTCCTTAGTCCTTCTTAAAAACAGCCAGGGCAGCAGCTGCCAGTCCCCCCGGAGCCACCGGTGTTCCCTTTTGGTAAAGGATAAAACGCTGTTTGGGAAATTATCCATGATCTTGGCTGTGCTGGAAAAGGCTGTCCGCGCATAGCAGCTCTCAAAAAGGTCATGACTGAGGATCCGGTTTTCCGGCACCTTATTCTGAAGCACCTGATGGAACGCTTTTATATCATAGATTCCTTTCCCGATATAGATTCCTTCGTTGAAAATATCCTGGTAAATATCCGATATTACGGTTCCGTAATGGGCAAGGCCCGATTCTCCTCCGAAGATTTTCGTAAACCTGCTGCCGCTTTTATCCACAATATGGTTTCTGACCGAAGGCTGAATGATGACATAACCCTCTTTCACTTTCTGGCCGGCAGGATCCAGAACCGGTTTATTTAAGGGATGATCGATCAGTCCCACCAGCTTGGCGGCATTGTCACGAAGCAGATTTGTATCCGCATCCAGCGTGATCACGTACCGGAAAGTGGGCAGAAGCTTTTCGTCGCAGTAAATAGAGGAGAAGGTAGTATTCTCCTTTTCTGTTCCGTTTAAGAGGCTGTTAAACTCTTCCAGCTTCCCTCTCTTTCGCTCCCAGCCCATGTAACAGTTCTCCGCCTGATTCCATTTGCGGCCGCGGAAAAACAGGGAAAAGCGCTGTTGTTCCGACGGATAGAGCTCGTTCAGTTCCTTCATGCGTGCAGCCAGCGCACGTTCAATCACCTCATCCTTCGGCATGAACTGTTCCGGGGAATCCTCAAAGTCGAGGAGCAATGCAAAGAAAAGGTTGGGCTGCCGGTTTGCCAGATAATGCTTTTGAAGGCGTTCCATGTATCCCAGCCCCTGTTCCTTTGAGGAAACGATAACCGGCATGACCACAAAGGTTTTTGCTTCTTCTGGTATATCCTCCAGATAATTCAGGGAAGGAATCTTCTTTACCATAATTCTTCTGGTAAAGATATAATTTGTGATCTCTATGGAGATCCCCATGACCAGCGGCAATGCCGCCAGAAGGGTAATGACTTGCCGGCCGGCCTCCTGCAATCCCCCAAGTGCCCGGAAAGCATAGAGCAGGCAGGCGCCAAACCCCAAAATGAGGAGAAACAGGGTAAGGAAATAGAGGAAGCCATTTACGTTCCGCTTTTTCTTAATGCGTTCAGGAATTGGCTTTCCCAATGCCTTTGCTTTCAGTATGGGATAACCCTTACCCAAAAGATAGGTTCCCACATGATGGGAACAATGCAGGTCCTCCCTTCCCTCAACCGCCAGTTCCAGGCAGTCCTTCCCTATCTTTTCTTCCATCAGTCCATAGCTTAAGGATAATTTAACAATCACCCCGCGGTACATGCCTCTGGATTCCAGATCCATTTTTTTATAAACGCCGGCCGGGTCCTGTGATAAAATCTGTTCCAGACAGGAATGTTCTTCAAAAAACTTTTCCTCATCCAATTCATTGATATCCCTCAGGCTGACAATTAATGTCCGGATATTTGTCTCAAGGAAGGATTCGATCTTTCCTTCCTCCATGAATATGCCGGAGGCCTTCACCTGTCCTTCCTGGGAAGAAAAGTGATATTCCAGGTATTTTTGAATGGAGGCCTCGCCAAAGGACATATTTTTCAGAAGATAGATGACATGGGCGTGGAATGAGTCGTTCCGCCTTAAATCATCCTCTATTCTGCACAGCAGAGCCGAGATATCTGCCGCCCCCTGTTTATCCGACAATTTATCCCGTAGAAATTTTTCCGCCTTTGACTTCACGTCAATCATCTGAAGTATTTTATCGGCAATTGCAATGATTTCTTCAAGAAGACAAAAGCCCAGCACTTCCGGCAATACCCAGATTTCCTTGTCCGTCAGCGGTATTTTCTGCTGATAGGCCTTCAGCATCACGGATATATTTTCTTCGCTTAAATGGCCGCCGGAAAGAGCCACCATCTTTTTCGCCACGATGTAAATACGGGGGAAGTTACGGTATTCCTTTCCCTTTAAGACCGGCAGCGCGGCATAGCCGGTTCCCGAGGTACGCACCTTTTTGATTTCCCGGTACAGCATCTGGAAATTGTCAAAAAGCCAGCGCGCCGCCGGAATCAGGGAAATGATATCGGTGGACACGGCAGAGATGCGGTTTCTGATTTTATTCAGCTTTTTATAGGCGGCCTGATTATAATCATTGAGAACAAAGCTGTATCCGCCCAGCCGGACCTGCCTGTGGCTTTCCGCCAGATCAAGCATCTGTTTCTCCCACTCGCACGGCCCCGGTTGATCCCCTTCTCCCGGGGAACAGAGCGGAAAATGTACCTTCCTGCCAAAATGGTTGCACCTGCAATACAGCATGAATACAATGAGGCAGAACATTGCAATTAATATCAATAGAATAATCAGCAGAAGCGGTGAATTTATATAAAATTTAATTCTTTCCAACAAGATCTGCAATTGAGGCTCCTCCTTATTTTAAGAAATCCTTCAGACATCACAGCATTTCTTTACAGATAGTTTGTCTGTTTTTCCATAAAAAATAGCACAATATTATATTGTTGCACTTTTTATGTTTTTTATTAATTTCCTGTTAGATTTAAAAAATTTTATACGAATTCCATGTTCCTGCAGACGGCCGGACAGCTATATTATTGAAATGGTGCAATCAGTCCGCACGGATAGAAGAAAGAGCACCCCTGTACAAAGAGGGATGCTCATCAAATCTTATGGGAATACAAAGCTGACCCTTGCGTTTTCATATACATCAGACAGTTCCCGTTCTATGGAAATGGCCTTTTCACGCAGTTCGCTTAATTTAAACGTATCCTTCTGCCCCTTCAGATGAACGGTGATCCGGAAGCTCATACCGACCTTGTGAATGAGACATTTTTTAACCGTCGTGCCTATGGGCAGATTCTTTTGTATTACCTCTTCGATCTTTGACTTTACATTCCCCTTTGTAAGCACTCCGTCTGCCAGCTCGATAAATGCCTCTTTCAGGATCCCTATGGGTTCCCTGATGGAAAACAGCACCAATAAAACGGTAATAAAAAAATCTCCCGTATACAAAAGAAATGATAAGGGACCGTCTTCGCCGATGAAGGAAATGGCAAGGGCCGCGAGCCCGATCCCGCCGGACATCAGTCCGTCCACCAATGTGCTCTTTGTTTCTCCGGCCAGCAGAATGCTGGCATTGCCGATACGCCGATTTTGGCTCCGATAAAAAAAGATTAATGCACCGCAGAGAATCACCATGATGATTTCATAGGGAATGACAGGGCCCAGAAGCATTTTTTCGCCTGCTCCGCCCATGAAATAGACAATGGCCTTTTTTGATACGCTGACCGCGGTATACCCCATCAGGGAAAGCATGAGCAGGGATTTAAATATCACATAAATCGGTTCCAAAACAAACAGTCCATAGGGAAAGGTTTCACTTGTATATTTGCTTTGTTTGGAAATGACGGCTGCAACAATGCCTGACACTACGGCAATCAGAGTAAATACGGAGTCAAGGAAAAGCGCCTCTATGCCGGTAACAAAATATACGCTAAGACCCGCAGCACCCATAAGAACATTTGCGGCGATTCCTGCAATAATCGCCCGATATTCAACCTTTTTCTGGTTCAATGCCATCACCCCCTATCCTTTTGCCATTTCCGTGTAGTCATGATAGTAACCGCTGAACGCATCCAGCATCCCGCAAAAACGGTCAATTTCTTCGGAGGAATAATGGTTCTGTACCTGCTCCACGGCGTAATCCGTGGCCCGGTCCAGCTTCTGAAACTCTTTCAATATTTCAGGCCGCACGGTCAGAAAATAAACCCTGCGGTCATGTTCGCTCTGCCTCTTTTCTACCAGCCCCTGTTTCATCAGCTCGCTGACCTTTAAGGTAACTGAGGATTTTGCAATGCCCAGGGCATTGGCAAGAAAACTCACGGTGCAGTTTTCCGTATAGCTGATGAGATCCAGATAAAGCAGGCTGTTGTAGGTGATGCTGTGATAAAGCCCGCTCTCATTCATCATACGCAGTTCATTCAGTATGATATTGTAATATAACCGGTCAATGGCTTTTGTCGGATTCATAGGCTGTCTCCTTTTTAGTTAGGTTAATATAATTATAATTACCTAACTAATTTATCATGGATCTGCCCTTCTGTCAATCCTTTTCCTTATGTAAACTTCCTGTCATAGAGGAGCGCAGCATTGAGTACCACCAGCACTGATCCTGCGTTATGCACCAATGCGCCGCTGACCGGGTTTAACACGCCCGCCACCGATAAAAGAATGGCGGTAAAATTTATTGCCATTGACACGGCGATGTTGAACTTTATGGTATGTACCGTGGAACCTGACAATTTTTTCAAATACGGAATCTTTGCAATGTCATCACCGATCAGGGCGATGTCGGCGGCTTCAACCGCAATATCGCTTCCCATACCTCCCATTGCCATGCCTACATCCGCAATTTTAAGCGCAGGCGCGTCATTGACGCCGTCTCCGATCATACAGACCTTTCTTCCCTGATTTTTAAGCTCTGCAATACAGCTGACTTTATCCTCGGGAAGCAGTTGGGCCTCTACGGTTGTAATGCCGGCTTTCCCGGCAAAATATTGTGCGGCCTGTGCATGATCTCCGGTCAGCAGCACGACCTGGGTATTCATGTCATGCAGTTCCCTTACCATATCAAAAGCGGTATCCCGAAGCGTATCGGAAAGTGTGATCACTCCGATCAGTGAACTCTCTCTTGCCACAAGCATAAGCGCTTTTCCCTGCCTGCAAAATCCCTCCAGTCTGGGGAGCACCGATTCGTCCATCCGTATCTGCTTTTCAGTTAAGAAGCTTACAGTTCCGCACAGCAGTGTCTGCCCGCCGACCGTTGCCGAGATGCCTTTTCCCGGCTCCATCAGAAAATCGGCGGCAGGTTCTGTTGTGATCTGCAATTCTCTGGCATGAGCGGCAATCGCTTTTGCAAAAGGATGTTCCGAATAGGCTTCCGCTGAGGCAGCCAGGCCCAGAAGCTGCTCTTTTTCCAACCCTTTTGCCAGCGGAACAACATCCGTGACCACAAGGTTGCCGTTGGTCAGGGTCCCGGTTTTATCAAAAGCAATGCAGTCCACCTTTCCCATGTTTTCCAAAGCTTCCCCGGATTTAATGATGACGCCGTGCTTCGTCGCCTGGCCGATGGCAGCCATAATAGAGGTCGGAGTGGCCAGAGCCAATGCGCACGGGCAGAAGACCACGAGGACGGTGACGGCCCGGTTCAAAGCTTCCCCGGTCTCATATCCCAGAGCCCATGTGACAATGAACGCGGCCACGGAAATGCCCAGCGCCACCGGCACAAGCCAGGCTGCCCATTGGTCCGCGATGCGCTGCATGGGCGCTTTTTTATTTTCAGCCTCCTGTACCATGCGGATCAGTTTCTGAAGGGAGGTATCCCCGCCAACCATGGAAGCGGTAATATCAATGGAGCCGAAATGATTGATGGTTCCGCAGTAGACATCGTCTCCCACACTTTTATCCACCGGGAGAGACTCTCCGGTCATGATGGATTGGTCTACGGATGTATTTCCCTCTGTAATTTTACCGTCTACCGGGATGGTTTCACCGGGCAGTATACGAAGAATATCGCCCTGTCTGATCTGTTCCAGAGGTATTATTTCCTCGCTGTAACCAGAAGCTTGGGGAATGACCCTTCTTCCCGTTGCAGGTGTGAGGCTGATGAGCTGCTTCAATCCCTTTTTTGACCGTTCAACCGTTTTATCCTCCAGGATTGCGCCCACCGCCATGATAAAGGCAACCTCACCGGCGGCAAAGAACTCTCCGATCCCAACAGAAGCGATCATTGCGACAGAGATCAGCAATGCGGAGGAGATCCATTTTTCATATACCAGCCGGGTAACTGCAAGATAAAGCAGCGGATATCCGGATAAAGCAATGGTGATCCAGGCCGGATCAACGGGGAATTTCCTCCCCGTCAGCAGCAGTATCAGGCTGAACAACAGAAACGCACCGGAAAGAACGGTCATTTTAAGTCCTGCACATAAATCGCTTATTTTTTTTAACATCATCAGTCCTCCAATATTGGCTCTTGATTTTCTCAGCATTTTTCAGTACAATAAGTTCATAACAGAACATATTGTTCACTAATCAGTATAACAATGGCATATAAGCGGTTCAAGAAACGATTTTTTCAATATGTACGCTACCGAACAAATCTGTAAAAATGTTCAAAAGGGAGATGGATATGGACAGACGGCAAAGAAAAACAAGAGAGGCAATTTTTGATGCTTTCAGCAAGCTGCTGATCCATAACAGCTATTCCCAAATCACGGTGCAGGAAATCATCGATGAAGCCAATGTGGGCAGGACGACCTTTTACGCCCATTTTCCGACAAAGGACGATCTTCTGCGGGAAATGTGTGCGGAGCTGTTCGAGCATGTTTTCTCCCATAAGCCGGAAGCAGAACCGACTCATGATTTTTCAATGGCAGCTGATGACCCAAAGGCACTTGTCACCCATATCCTCTACCATTTAAAAGAACACGGCCGGACGCTGATCATTCTCCTGACCTGTGAAAGCGGCGAGCTGTTCCAGCGTTACTTTCACCAATACTTTCATGAGCTTGTGACGCTGCACATATTCAGCGGGAACACCCGCAAAAACACCATCGTACCGGACGACTTCCTCATCGATCATATTTCAGGAAGCTTTGTGAATCTGGTACGGTGGTGGCTGAAAAATCATATGAAACAGCCGCCCGAGGAAATTGCCGAATACTTTTGGGCGGTAATACAGCCGGTTGTGTGACAGGGCCCTTTGGGGAAGGAAGGAGGAACATCCGATGACATTGCAGCAGTTAAAATATTTCATTGAAGTGGTAAACTGCGGTTCCATCAATAAGGCCGCAGAACGGCTGTTTATTGCCCAGCCAAGCCTTTCAAACGCCCTTCGTGACCTGGAGTCGGAAATCGGCCATGAACTTTTCATCCGGACCCCGAGAGGCATATCCCTGACCACCGACGGAGCGGAATTTTTAGGTTACGCCCGCCAGGTCACGGAACAGGCCGGCCTCCTGGAACAGCGGTGGCTCAATAAGAAACCGTCCCGGCGGCTGTGCTCCATATCCACCCAGCATTATGCGTTTGCAGTGAATGCGTTCGTCAACATGGTGAAGAAAACCGATACCGAAGAATACGAGTACACGCTGCGGGAGGCGAGGACCTTTGAGATCGTGGAGGATGTGAAAAACCTGCGCAGTGAACTGGGCATACTCTATATGAACAATTTTAACCGTCAGGTTATGAAAAAGCTTCTGCGCGAAAACAAGCTGACATTCCATCCCCTGTTTACCGCCACCCCTCATGTTTTCATAAGCACCTCCAATCCCCTTGCCGGGAAAAAATATGTGACCCTTGAAGATCTGGCTGATTACCCCCGCCTGTCTTTTGAACAGGGAGACTATAACTCCTTTTATTTCTCCGAGGAAATACTCAGTACGGAATACGCCAAAAAGGACATTCATGTCGGTGACAGAGCCACCATTTTTAACCTTATGATAGGCCTTAACGGTTATACGATCTCCACAGGAATCGTGAGCGCTGACTTAAACGGTGACAATATCACGGCAGTGCCTCTCCGGGTCAGCGATTCCATTGAGGTTGGCTGGATCGCTCACAAAGATATTCAGCTGACACGGCAGGCGGCAATGTACCTTGAAGAATTGAAAATGGT
Source organism: Lachnospiraceae bacterium 54-53 (assembly GCA_041223105.1). Lineage (GTDB taxonomy): Bacteria > Bacillota > Clostridia > Lachnospirales > Lachnospiraceae > Lacrimispora. Next base: position 51,950 of record JBCLPO010000005.1, on the reverse strand, counting down.
TGTGGCCGAATACGGCGTAGATGTGAAAGACGAGTTATAGCCTCAAGCTATAATCAAGCATATTTTTTTGGTGTTACCAATAAGTCCTCTCTGCATGGTACAATCAAATCACTAAATCGATGCATGTACCTGATAAAGGAGGATTTCCCTATGAGCAAAAAATTTCAGACAGTAGGCAGCCTGCTGCGCCCGGCAGCTTTGCTGAAATACAAGAACCGGATTGAGAACCGGGATGATATCACTTATCCCTTTTACAATGATTTCGAAGGCTATGAACAGTGCGAAGCCGAATCGACAAAAGATGTGGTGGCAAAAGAAATCGAACATGGATTAACGGTCATTACCGACGGCGAATATTCCAAGTCCATGTGGCATCTGGACTTTGTCTGGGGACTTGGCGGCGTCAGCCGTTACATTGCGGAACACGGCTACTTTTTCCGGGACAAGGACGACATCCAAAAATATGAGACCCGCCGTGACATCGGCCTGAGGATCACCGCGCCCCTGAACGGCAAAAACCACCATTTCATCAAGGTTTTTGAACGGTTAAAATCCATAGCCGGAGACAGGGAAACAAAGCTCTGTATCCCTTCGCCATCCCATATCTTCGGAGAACTGCTGTGGTCAGATAACCTGGGCGGAGAAACTCAGGTTTACAAAAACTCCGGAGAGCTGAAAGCCGGACTGACCCAGGCATACAAGGAATTTGTGGAAGAATACGCCGCTGCCGGCGGAAAAATTCTGCAGTTTGACGATTGCCTCTGGGAGCTCTTTGCGGATGATAACCCCAATTCCCCATATACGGGTGAGCACATCAATCAGGAGGAAGTCAAGGCACTTGCCGGCCAGTTTATCGCCCTCAACAATGAGATCATTGACTTCGGCCACAGCCTGGGGCTTGCCATGTGGACCCACAACTGCCGAGGAAACTATGATTCCCGGAATATGGGCGGCGGCTCCTATGTAAAGATTGCCAACCTGTTTTTGAAACAATTGAAATACGACCGCTTTTTCCTGGAATGGGATGACGACCGGGCAGGCTCGCTGGAGGCGCTCCGCGTGTTTCAGGATAAGCCAGATACGGAAATTGTACTGGGTCTGCTTTCATCCAAAACAAACACTCTGGATGACGAAGCCCGTTTGATCCGATTGCTTCACGAAGCGTCCGAAATCATCCCCAAAGACCGCCTGCTCCTCTCTCACCAGTGCGGATTTGCCTCCTGTGATGGCGGCAATGAGCTGACGGAAGAGGAACAATGGGCCAAAATTGACCAGGGACAGAGGATCGCTCTGACCTATTGGGGGGAACGAGAAACACCTTGCCTTGCTGTTTAAAAACCCTATATCTCAAGCACGGTCAGAGCATTGCTGATTTCGGTTTCAAGGCTTTTGCTTTGCCACTCGGAATAATAATTGAGGCAGGAACAGATATAGGAAACTCCGTTTTTCACAAGCCTTTTCCGGAAATGAACATGTCCCATAAGGCTGTACTGTATCCCATACTTTTCAAACAGAGTTCCGTAATCGGCACTGCCTAAAAATGCATTGAAATAATCCCAGTTCTCCCGGTTTTGGGGGACCGTGAAATACCGGTCGGTTATCATATGAGTCACTGCTATGATTTTCTTGCCCCGAAACCGCTGAAACTGGGACTCCAGCCGCGCAAGCATTTCAAGATGTACCTCTGTGTCGTTCTTATGCCAGTCCGCATAGGCGGATGTCAGCCATTCCCTGCCGTTTATGGATTTCCTTTCAAAATCCCTCTGTGTGAATCCGGAGTTTCCGAAAGAATAATCATACCATCCTGTTTCACCGGTCAGCACCCAGTCTTTGTCCAGCAGAACAGGCGAATCAAGCAGACAGAGAGGGTGACGTCTGAATTTTTCATAAAGGATGCCCGCATCTCTGTGTTTGGCAAACTGCTCCCAGATGTCATGATTGCCAGGAATGAAATAAACCGGACGCTCAGAATCAGAGGAAAGCTTTTGAATAAAATCCAGGGTCATATCGGAATTATTTGATACATCCCCTGCAATGACCAGGCAATGCAGCTTTTTCCTGCGAATGGCTTCCGCCAGTGCTTCAAGAACCGGATAATCTTTGTTTACATCAATATGAATATCTGAAATCACACCTATTTTCATAGAAAACTCCTTATGCAAAGTGGCAGCATACAAAATGACCGTTTCCGGTTTCTTTCACCGCCGGACATTCCTTTTTACAGCGCTCCGAAGCGGCAAAGCAGCGGGTATGAAAAGCACAGCCCCCAGGCGGAGCAAGAGGGCTTGGGACCTCTCCTTCAAGAATGATCCGTTCTTTCGGAGTGTCGTCTACCGATGGAATCGCAGACAGAAGCGCCTGGGTATAGGGGTGCCCGGGATGATCATATATCTCTCCGGTTTTTACTCTGGAAAGGCCGACCTTTTTCATTATGGACAGCGCCTCATCGTCAGCTTCGGAGCGGGTGCAGGAATGATGCCAGGCATATGCTTCGGCAATCTGACGGCCCACCGGAATCAAAGGATTCAGCGCCGTCATGGGCTCCTGAAAAATCATTGAAACATCTTTTCCCCGGATCGCGCACTTTTCATCTTCCGGAAGAGACAGGAATTCTTTCCCTCCGATTTTTATCTGCCCGCTGCATACTGCGTGTTCGGGCAAAAGCCCCATAACCGAAAGCGATGTGAGGCTCTTTCCGCAGCCGGACTCCCCCACAAGCCCTGCCATTTCCCCTTTTTCCATGGTAAAGCTGACTTCTTCCAACGCTTTATTCAGATGCCCGTTGTTTTGAACGTATACGCAGAGATCTCTGACTTCCAGCATATTTTCCATTGTTTAACCATCCTTTTGCGGCAATTTTGAATTTTAAGGCCTTCCCGTTCTTACTGCGTGTTATCGGTAATATCCCGCAGTCCGTCACCCAGGAGATTAAATCCCAGAACCATCAGCGTAATCATAATTCCCGGAATAAAAGCATACCAGGGCTGTGTGAGGAGAAAGGACTGGGCTTCATAGAGCATCTTGCCCCAGCTGGTGTCAGGCGGCTGGATCCCCAGTCCCAGATAACTAAGTCCGGCCTCGGAAAGAACCGCACCGGAAAACCCAAGCGTTGCCGTAACCACCAGCGATGAGGTTATATTGGGCAGAATGTGTCTGAAAATCAAACGGAAAGGTGAAACGCCTCTCGCTCTGGCCGCTTTTATGTAATCCATTTCCTTGATTTGCATGAAGCCGGCCCGGGTAATCCGGCAGAACCGGGGAATGGACATGATCCCAAGGGCAAGAGCGGTGTTTATGAGCCCTGTTCCGAAGATCGCAATCAGCACCAGCGCCAGAATCACACCCGGAAAGGCCATTTTAGCGTCCATCAGACGCATGATGATCTCATCCGCCGCGCCGCCGAAATAACCGGCCACAGCCCCCAGCAGAAAACCGGCGGTCAAGCCCAGGGCCACTGCAAAAGCCCCGACAAAAAATACAACCTGGGAACCTTTGAGTATACGGCTGAAAATATCCCGGCCAAAATTATCGGTTCCGCACAGTGGTCCGGGTGATAATGGGAAATAACTGCGGCATCCAGTTCCCATAACGGCATCCATTCCTGCAGACGGGTTAAAACTCCGCTTCCGCAGTCCAGCAAAACCTTCGTGCCGTTTTCTTCAACCAGATATCCGGAGGTCGGTGCGGAAGCTCCCGGATAGGCTCCGTAGCAGCCAATGACTTTACAATTCGTTCGTGTCCAATCCTTTTTCAATTTTTATGGGTGATAAATCTTTTCAGTATTCTTGATATTTTTGCGGATATTCTCCCGGTCAAGTTCAACCGTGCAGGCAATCAATGCCTGGGAAAGAGAAATCACCGAGCTGTAAGAATCCAGAAAGGTAACAGAATCGGTCTGGGCAAAAAAGGAAAGGTCTGAAACCTTGGCAAAGGGCGAGAGACTGCAGTCGGTAAAGGATATGATCCTGACCCCTTCTTTTCCGGCAAGTTCCAAAACATCCAGTGTTTTTTTGCAGTATCGCTGAAAACCAACTGCAATCAGAACATCCTCCTGACTCATAAACGACAGGTATTCATAGCAGTTTGACAGGTTTAAATGACTGGCCTTTCCCAAAAGATACTGTAAAAGAAATGTTATGTAAGAGGAAACTCCCAGCCCCATTTTCTCGCCAATCACATATACCCGCCTTGCCCCGATGATCAGAGCCGCACCTTTTTCAAAGGATTCTCTGGAATTCATATGAAACGTCTGAACGATATTGGCCACATCAGAGCCGATATGCTCATCCAGCCAGCCGGAATCACTGATATTGGTTTTTAGTCCGAATTTGACAACGGCACGGTTTTTGAGCAAATTATTTTTCATTTCCTTTTTCATTTCCATAAAGCTGCGAAATCCCAGACAGGCAGAAATCCGCTGAACGGTTGCCTCGCTCACTCCCGCTTTTATGCCGACTTCTTTTGCAGTCATCATGCAGATCTTTTCCCAGTTTTTCCTGATATAGATAGCCGCTTTCTGCTGAGCAGGAGTAAGACCGCCAAAAACCGAGTCAATTGTTTCGTAAAAACGTTCTGTTTCACTGTCCGCTTTTTTATCAGAATCAGTATAATTACTCAAGATATTTCAGAACCTCCTTAACAGTTGATATAACGGGTATTTCTTTCATATCCTCCGGCCCCGTCCTGCAATGAGGATCGACAAGCAGACAATCCATTCCCACGCCCTGCGCACCTTTTATATCATCATAATAGTTGTCGCCCACGTGCAGGCACTGTTCCGGTCTGACACCGGCCGTCCGAAAAGCGATTTCAAAGATTTTCCGCTCCGGTTTGCCGCTTCCCACCTCGCTGGAAAAAATAACGGTATCCAGAACAGGCTCCAGACAGCTTTCTTTCAATACGGACCTGCAGGTGGAATCCCAGTTGGATATCAGACCGGTGCGGCATCCCATGGAGCGAATGCATTCCAGTGTTTCCCTTGCTCCGTCAATCAGTTCCCAATGGTTATGAGATGCTTCCCCGGATGTTTCATGCAGCTGACCGGCGGCATTTTCAAGTGAAACCTGCACGCCCAGGTGATAATTGACCACCCCAAGATACCATGGCATGTGAAATTCCGGTGCGCTTTCCAGGACATGGGGATAATTACGCATAAAGGTTTTATTCGCAAGATAAAATACAGCCCCAGGTCAAACCAAATACAGCTATATTTCATAATCTCATCCTTTGTTTGAAAAAAATCTTTTTTTGCATTTTGAATGTTTTCCAACAAAAACGATTATATTACAGGGCCCGTAAGCCCGCCATCACGTTTCAGTAAATTGTTTGTAAAAACTAAAATGCCGTGACTGCGGATTCAGCAGCACCCGTTGGCCTTGATTTTTATAATAATACATGAAAAATGCATCTTGATTGAACTTTAAAGTTTTCTCAAGACGCATTTTCATACGATTAATATATTTTTTTTATAAAATGCCATCACAAATTCATTTTGCGGCAGTCCCTTCCTGCTCCCTAATTCCCTTGATATAATGATTCATTCTGAAAAAAACAATGCTGCAAATACATCTGTGCACCTGTCAGATCAAGTTCTTCCAAAGACGTCTGATTGTACTCTACTTGAAAGGCTCCCTCCCTGGGATAATAATGAAACGTCCCCAGATGAAGCATTAACTGCTCATGAAAATATTCATCTGCATGAGCATAATCACCCTGAAAAATAACCAGCTCAGGATCAAAGACCAAAGATATGTTTCTGATTAAAAAAGCGAACTGTCTGGCGATATAAGCCACCAGTTCCTTAGCCAGCCCGTCCCCCTGCCGGGAGTGGGAGAAAACGGCCGGCAGCCCGATTTGCCCGATGGGCAACTCATGTAATGAAGATTGTTGATACAAATCGTATTTTTGCTCAATCAACCGGCGGATTCTCTGCACATTCAGCAGCTGTTCTGCGCAGCCATAGCTGCCACAGCCACAGCGGACCGTATCATTGGGATCAAGCAGCATGTGACCAACCTCTCCAATCAATGAATTTTTACCGTTTAAAACATGGCCTTTCTCAATCAGGCAGGCTGACAGACCCCAGGTTGAGAAAAACACCAGCACATGCTTGCTTTTGATATTGTCACGTTTTAATTCAGAACGCCCGGTCATTTTACCTGTATTATCAATTAACAGCTTCACCTCTTTGCCAAAAATCTTTTCCAGATAATCTTTTACCGGAATATTTACTCCCCACTCCGGTATGCTGGCGCTGTATTTTAAGAGACCGCGGGCATAGTCAACCGTACCCGAAGTGGAGAGCGAAACACCATACAAGTCAGACAGCGTATATCCATGCTCTGCCAACATATGAAGGGCATGCTCTTTTATTACGTCAAAAGCCTCTCCCGGCGTTTCTTTCATCGGCGCTTCCAAACGAAAGGACGCCGTCATCTTCAGGTTCATATTACAGAGGGCAATCCTTAAAAGATTAGGCCATAACGTAATGATCATCAATTGTTTATTCGAAATAAAGCTGTATAACTCCGGTTTCTTCCCGCCCAGTTCTGTAGAATCACCTTTTCCGTCTGATATGACAATTCCTTTTTGGGTGAAATGCTGAATACATTTTATTACGGTGGGGCGGCTGATACCGGTACGCTCTGAAATCTCAGCCGTAGTACAGGCATTCCCATCCCGCATCGCATTAAGAACCAGCATCCGATTCCGTACTTTTAAATCTGTCGGCAAAGCTCCCGTACTTTTTTCTTTCACTTTCATATATTCATCAGATGCTCCTTAACATAGTTTAGAAATATTATTTTATAACATTATCACATTCCACTTTTTTTTTCAATAATCTTTTAATATACCTGTTGATTTTCTCATATTTTATGTTATAATCCAGTTATGAAACTTCATTTAATAACCAGAAGAAAGGAGATCAAAACAATGAGTCAGTTTTTTAGTCAGATTCCCCAGATTACATACGAAGGCCCGGACAGTAAAAATCCCCTGGCTTTTAAGTATTACAATCCCAAACGAAGCATTATGGGAAAAACCATGGATGAGCATCTCCCCTTTGCAATGGCATGGTGGCACAACCTTTGTGCCGAAGGTACTGATATGTTTGGCGTCGGAACTGCTGATAAGGCATTTGGTGCCCCCAGAAATACAATGGCACATGCCAGGGCGAAGGTAGATGCCGGATTTGAATTTATGCAGAAGCTGGGAATCCCTTATTTTTGTTTTCATGACGTTGATTTAATCCCTGAAGGAGAAACCATTTCTGAAACAAACGCAAGACTTGACGAAATCAGCGATTATATCAAAGAGAAGATGGAGGAAACCGGCATTAAATGTCTCTGGGGAACTGCCAATATGTTTACCAATCCCCGCTTCATGAATGGTGCCGGCAGTACGAACTCTGCCGATGTTTACTGCTTTGCTGCCGCCCAGGTTAAAAAAGCGCTTGATATCACAGTGAAACTCGGTGGTAAAGGTTATGTTTTCTGGGGCGGACGCGAAGGTTATGAAACTCTGCTGAATACGGACGTCTTATTCGAACAGGAGAATATTGCCAGCCTGATGAAAATGGCCGTTGAATATGGCCGCAGCATTGGCTTTAAGGGCGACTTTCTGATTGAACCAAAACCAAAGGAGCCAATGAAGCACCAGTATGATTTTGACGCTGCAACCGCAATCGGTTTTCTCCGTCAATACGGTCTGGACAAGGATTTCAAAATGAATATTGAAGCAAACCACGCGACGTTAGCCGGTCATACCTTCCAGCATGAATTGCGGATCAGCGCTATTAACGGCATGCTTGGCAGCATTGATGCGAACCAGGGCGATACCCTTCTTGGCTGGGATACAGATGAATTCCCATTCAATGTATACGATACCACCCTTTGCATGTATGAAGTCCTGAAAGCCGGCGGAATAAAGGGCGGCTTTAACTTTGATTCCAAGACACGCCGTCCAAGCAATACAAAGGAGGATATGTTCTATGGTTATATCCTGGGTATGGACGCCTTTGCCCTTGGCTTAATCAAGGCTGCAGCTTTGATTGAAGACGGCCGTCTGGATGCCTTTGTGAAGGAACGTTATGAAAGCTTTGAAAGCCCCATCGGCAAAAAAATCCGGGAAAACACCGCAACTTTAGCTGAACTCGCCCTTCATGCAGAACAGCTGGGAAATCCGGCAAGTCCAGGCAGCGGGAAGCAGGAGTATCTGGAAAGTATTTTAAATCAGATTTTATTTTCACAAAACTAAAAACACATAATAAAAGGGAATGCCGCATAATAAAAATTTACAACAAGGTGTGGTATCCGGTCATTTGGCCTGCACCAATATCTTGTAAAAAAATTTCATTTTGCGGCAACCCCTTCATTATTCTTTCAATCTGGCTTCATCTGGCTTTTTCCAAAAGCCTTACGATTGGAAATATGCTCCTATTTCACAAGCGGCTCTTCCAGATTATCATATTTCGTACTCAGAACAATGATATCAATGCGTCTGTTCTTCGATCTTCCTTCCTCCGTCCCATTGTCTGCGACAGGCTTAAACTCGCCATACCCCACAGCGATCAGCTTATCCGGTGGAAAGCCGGATATATTAATAAAATACCTTACAACATTGACAGCTCTTGCTGTAGACAATTCCCAGTTGGAAGCATATCCGCTGCGGCTGATGGGAACGTTGTCCGTATGTCCCTCGATACGTATGTAATTCTCCGTGGTATTCAAAAGGCTTGCGACCTCAAATAAAGTATCTTCACTTTGTTTTTTTATTTCTGCACTTCCCGAGTCAAAAAATATGGCATTATTTAACCTGATTACCAGACCCCGCATGTCAATCATGGTTGATACGGACTGATCCATGCCATCGTTTTGCAGCTTTGTGTCAATTTCGGTTTTTAAATTTTCCAGCTTTTTGAGTTCGTATTCTCCCAAAAAGTTCTCCAGCTCACTTTGTGTCTGAATATTTAACGGGCCACCTGACCGTGAACCGCCTCCGCCGGAAGCAGTTCCGGCAACATAGTCTTTATTCATCATGGTCCCGGCAAACTCCTGGGATATCTGCTTTGCTTTTTCGGCATCGATCTTACTGACGGCAAAAAGTACGATGAAAACTGCCAGCAGCAGGGTCATCAAATCCGAATATGGCAGCAGCCATGCTTCGCCCGCTTCTTCTTCCTGATGCACGTGCTCTCTCTTTTTTGACATTCGCGATCACCCTATCCCTTTTTATCCTGTTCAGCAATTTTTTTCTGCTTGGATACAGGAAGGGAGGCAACCAGCTTTTCCTTAAGTATAAAGGGGGAATCCCCATTTTGTATGGATAAAACACCCTTTATAATGAGTTCTTTCGCCATTACTTCCTGCTGGCTTTTTACTTTCAGCTTTTTTGCAAATGGATTCCATAATACATAGCCGGTAAAAATACCAAGAATCGTTGCAATAAACGCTGCCGCAATTGCTTCAGCCATTTTATCCGTATTATCAATCGAGGACATGGCAGCGATCAGACCAAATACCGCACCAAGAACGCCCAGGGTCGGAGCATATGTACCTGCTGATGAAAAGATACTTGCATTGATTTCGTGCCGCATTTCCATGGCGGAAACTTCGGTTTCTAAAATCTCTTCAATCATATCCCCACCTATGCCGTCAGCAAGCATACGCATGCCCTTTTTTAAAAAAGGGTCCTGAATCTCTTCCGCTTTGGCTTCCAGGGACATAAGTCCTTCTGAACGGGCCAGCTTTGCCAAATTACAGATCAAATCAATCACTTCAGCTTCTGAGGGTTCTTTTTTCTTTGTAAAAAGGACCCGGAACAGAGGTCCGATCGCTTTAATATTTTTTCCCGGAAATGAATTCAGAATCGTAGCGACGGTGCCCACAATAATAACAAAAAAAGCAGCCGGATTTAGAAGAACAGAAAAATCAATGTGCTTAAATATCATGGCGCCAACAACAGCGACAATGCCGACTATTACGCCCAGGATGGTAGTTAGTTCCATAGTTTCTCCTTTGTGTATTCAGGTTAGTAGTTATGCATGTGGCTGAACCCGGTGCTGTCAGGAATTTTTCGCAAATTCACTGAAATTGTTTGTTCTATTCCCTTCTCCGGTTTTCTGCTGCTTCCTCCCCCTCCTGAAAATGGCTTGCCTTCAGCAATTTTCCAGTATTGATATCCGGCCTCCGGATATACCCGTGGAACTGATTCCGACACGTTAAGGTTTGGCCCCCAACAATTAGGCAGGTACCTTTCAGGCACCTGCTTTTAAACTCAATATGGAAATTCTCATTTCGTTGTATCATCTGCCGGACGGTATCGGCCTTGTCTATTCTTAACTGAACTTGCGAAATTAATGATATGCGATCCTGAACTCAGCAATACCACTGTGCTCAACAGTCATAGTATAATATATTTGTTACCGCTCTTGTGTTAAATAATTGTTAAAACTTACTGTTTTCTTAATATATCTGAAAACTTTCTTATGCCTTGTAAAAGCTTTCTCTTACCTCCGGGGCATATATCTGCGGGTTGTAGTCTGACTTCGGCAGGGAAAGCAGGACGGGTCTTCTCATCGGCCGTATCCGGTGTATTGATTTCAAAATATTTCTACTTTGTTTTATAATTCTTTTTAAAATTATCTGCCTCTTTTTTACCCTTCTTTGAAAATTTCGAAAAGCCCCTCTTCTCTTTCAGAGTGCCATCTGCAGTCATCCGATACTTTTTATCAGAGGACAGCCCCAATTGTTTAGAAATAGTCTTCCTGGAGTTTGTCTGTGACAGAGTCTTCTCTGCCGTTGCGGCGGATTTGTGTGAAGTTCCGGGAGATGAGGCATGCTTCGTTGTTTCAGATTGTGATTTACCTTTCCTCGGCTGCGTGGTTTTTGGCGCCGGAAAATTATTTACTAACGGGTAAGGATGATCTTTCACCTCAATCAATCGCTTTCTGATCAGTTTTTCTATATCCGCAAGCTGTTCTTTCTCATCAAAATCACAGAAGGATATTGCCACACCCCCAAGGCCGGCCCGTCCGGTTCGTCCAATCCGGTGTACATAAGTTTCAGGCACATTTGGAAGATCATAGTTAATAACATGAGATAATTCATCGATGTCAATTCCTCTTGCAGCGATATCCGTTGCGATCAATATTCGTAACTTTTTATTTTTAAAATTACTTAACGCTTTTTGGCGTGCTCCCTGGGATTTATCACCATGGATTGCCTGCGCCGGCACATGGTCCTTTGACAATTGCCGGACAATCCGATCGGCCCCATGCTTGGTTCGGGTAAATACCAGAGCTGATGCTATGGTGTTATCTTTCAGCAAATGGACCAGCAAATCCTTCTTATTGTTTTTATCCACATAATACACATACTGTTCTATGGTATCCACGGTTGATGAAACGGGTGTGATCTCTATTTTTGCGGGATTCTTAAGCATATTATTTGCCAGCTTCTCAACGTCAGCCGGCATGGTAGCTGAAAAAAGCAAGGTTTGCTTATTTACCGGTGTCCTTGCTATGATTTTATTGATATCATGAATAAATCCCATATCCAGCATACGGTCAGCTTCATCTAATATAAATATTTTTAAAGCGCTCAAATCGACGCAATTCTGATTGATCAAGTCATTCAATCTGCCGGGCGTTGCCACGAGTATATCCACACCACGCTGCAAATTCTCCTCCTGCGGTTTTTGTGATACGCCGCCAAAGATTACGCAGGATCTTAATTTTGTATATCTGCCATAGGTACAAAAGCTTTCATAAATCTGAAGCGCCAGCTCTCTGGTCGGAGTTACAACTAAAGCCCGTATTTTTCGTCCTGAGGTGCCGGGAGCTTTATCTTTGCTGAGCAGCTGCAGCGTTGGTATTGCAAATGCCGCTGTCTTTCCGGTACCGGTCTGGGCACATCCGATCAAATCCCTGCCGCTTAAAATGCAGGGAATCGCTTTCTCCTGTATCGGTGTCGGAAGTGTATAATTTTCTTTTTCTAAAGCCTTTAAGACAACAGGTATAACATTTAATTCTTTAAATTGCATATTTGCTCCTTGCTTATTCTATTATTTATTCCTATATCTGATTGCCAGACCCTTCAAAAAACTTCTGGCATATCGGTCTCCGCATTCCTTATAATTGCGTTGTCCTTCTCTTCGCAATACTGCGCTTAATTCACTGTTTGACAGATTCACTCCGGCATCTTTTAATATATCAAGCATATCCCCTCCCGTAAGAGACAGGGCGATTTTTACCTTTTTCAGCAGGACATTATTTATGGCTTTGTTATCTTTCATCATATAAAGCTGTTTCTTAAGTTCCCCTGGTTTTGATTCCTGTTTTCCTCTTTTGAAGACAATGAAACCGTTTAAGAAAGATTCCAGCATGTGGTTATTACATTTCTCCACATCCTCATTCTCAATGAACCCATCCTCTGAATCAATATTACGATTGTCTTCAGACTTCAATAACATTTTTTGCAGTTCATCTTTCGTCACAATTATTCCGCCCAGTTTAAAAATTTCCATCATATCCGTATCCTTGATATCCAGGGCATACCTTAATCTTATTAATATATCATTGTTATTCATACGATCCCTTCTTGCAAATTGTATTTTCAAATATTCGATATTTATTATACCACTTAATTAAATTTTATCCACTGCCTTCGTCACCTTCAACCGCTTACCGCAAATCATTGTATTTTTCATTGCTTCCAGTACCAGCGGGCCTTTGCCGTTTAGTATTTCTATATGGGTCAGGGTATCCTGAATGGTGATTATTCCGATATCCTCTGCATCAACACCTTCCAGATTGGATATGACTCCAACAAAATTGGTTGCTCTGAGTTTCTTTTTCTTTCCCCCATTGAAACGTAATTTCATGATCTCCTTATTTAACCGCTCACTTTTCAACTTTTTAATCTGAGGAGCCGTATGCATTTTCTCATCAAAGGAAGGTTTCTGAACGGCCACTTCCTCTTTGTCAGGTTTCGTTATTTCCTGAATCTTAAACCCGATCAGCGCTTCGATGTCATGCAAGTATCCGGTTTGTGCCGGAACCACAAAGGAGATGGCTTTCCCTTTTTGGCCTGCGCGTCCCGTTCTTCCTGTCCGATGGACATAGTTTTCCTCATCCAGGGGAATGTCATAGTTAATAACCAGGGAAATATTTTCTATATCGATCCCCCTTGCCGCTACATCCGTGGCAATCAAATAACGGTACTCTCCCCTTTTAAAACGCATCACTGCAGATAACCGGCCGGCCTGTTCCATGCCGCCATGCATTTTAATACAGGGATAACCGGAATTTTTCAAACGTTCACATACCGTATCCACCCGGTCCTTTGTACTGCAAAAGATGATACAGCTATCCGGTTTTTCAATGATCATAACATCGGTAAGCAGTTTAAATTTATCTTCTTCACTCGTAATATAAAGAGAATGATTCATATCAGCAGCCATAATGCCGGATTCGCTGATATCTATATTAACAGGATCTCTCATATGATGTGATGATATACTTTTTACTTCTTCGGACATGGTAGCAGAAAAGAGCATTGTCATCCGTTCCCCGGGCAGCTCTTTCATAATTGCTTCCGCCTGTTCAATAAATCCCATATCCAGCATTCTATCTGCTTCGTCAATTACCAGGCAGTTGATCTCACTTAAAGCTAACGTCCCTTTCCGTATGTGATCCAGGACACGCCCCGGCGTACCGACAACTACATGTGTTTTCTGCTTCAGCTCTGCTTTCTCCATGGAAAACCGGTGTCCTCCATAGACGGCTGCAGCTTTTATCCGTTTAAACCTGCCTATATTGATAAAATCCTCTTTTATTTGAACAGCAAGCTCTCTTGTGGGCGCCAAAATAAGCGCTTGCGGTTTATTTTCAAGCCATTCAATTAATTCACATATAGGAATTGCATATGCGGCAGTCTTGCCGCTGCCCGTCCGTGCCTTGACGATAAGATCATTTTTTTCTAAAGCGGCCGGAATGACTCTGGCCTGAACTTCCGTAGGTATATCATACTCCAGACCATTAAGCGCCTTTAAAATATCCTCACTGATTATATAATCATGAAAACCACTCATATCCATATCCAAGCCTCTCATTTCATTCTAAAACAGTATCATTACAAAAAGGGGACTTATTTTTGATAAAATACATACTAACCCATTTTACATGAGGTTGCCGTTCAATGCAATAAAAACTGTTTTATTCACATTTCGGACAAGGAATTGATAAGAACCGTTTTACCGTTTTTACTCTAAACAGTCCTGCTGTTTCTGTTTAACGGTTTCAGCTTTGGCCATTATTTAGAATGGCTGACCTGTTTTCTGATTCTTTTCGGCAGGCTTCCGGGCAAAAAGTAACTTCGGGCCAATTGGCCCGAAGGGAATCTGATTGTGAATATGAGAAAAATGCCGTATAATAGTCCATATAGTTTTATTCATATCATTGATACAACAGGCAGAGAAACCAAAATCTGATATACACGTATATTTCATGAAGAAACGGAGAAGAGCATGGATTCTAAACATATCAATCTGATTTATCCTCAATGGCAGGGCGGGGGGAAAGATTTATCAACCTATTTTGGAGCAAAAGAATTTTGTGAGCTTTACCTTGAACAAGTCCCTGTCATAGAGGTTCCAGTCAGCACACAAAAAGCGGCTGCTACGGTGAACCGTATATTTGGATACGGCCAAATAGTAAGCCAATTACAGTATACATACAATATAGTAAAACAAGAATCACCTGATACAATATTTACGGTGGGCGGTGGCTGTGATGCAAATATTCCTGCAGTCGCCTGTCTTAACCGCAAGCTAGAGGGCGACATGACTGTTTTGTGGTTTGATTCACACGGTGATTTAAATACTCCGGAGTCCTCTCCCAGCGGACACTTTTATGGTATGCCATTGCGCACTTTGCTGGGAGAGGGCAATCGTGAGATCATTGGGGAGATGCCATCCAAACTCACCCCTGCACAGGTAGTTATGATGGGGATTCGGGATCTCGATGCCGCAGAGCAAGCGTATATTACGGATCATTCCATCCCGGTTCTGTCTGTTTCAGACATAGAGCAAGGCTTAGAAACCGTAATCGATGTCATTTGCAGCCGAGGCAGCAAAAATATATATATCCATATCGACCTCGATGTGCTGGAACCAACCCAATTCCCATATGTTCCGCTTCCCGCACCAAATGGCTTAAGCATGGACACATTGCGCCAACTTCTTATCACTCTGCATGAAGAGTTTACAGTCGTCGGACTTGGCTTGATGGAGTATAAGCCCACTGGCAGGCAACGCTTTGGGCTGTTTGAAGAAATCACAAAGTTAGGGACTGGTCTCCATAAATGAGGAATTCACCTGTGTTAATTTTCGTCTGATTTTTGTTTTTTCGTATGCGGCTCAATGATTCAGCAGCATTAAGTTTTTGCTTCTATCTTCCAGCTCGCTTACTTCAAAGTAATTATGAATTGATTTTACCATCCGATCGTTTCCAGCTTTCTGAGATTTTCTATCATACAATATCATATCTCCTTTCTGTCCAGATGGGAATACTTCCTGCGTAATTCATCAAGATCCTGTGCCATTTGAGCTCCGGTGCATAAACCGGAATAAGCAGCGTCCTTCATGACAAGGTTACCCATCTTTGTTCCGGGATAGGCGGCGCGAATGCTTTACATGATATTCTCCTGAATTCCTTTACATTATTTACTTGCGGCCTGCTCGCTCACAGACGGGGAAGGGATTACATTTATTCTTTTCGTGCTCTGGCTTTTTCCAATCAGCAGCATGCTGGTGATCACCAGAAAACCTCCGGCCCATTGCGCGTATCCTACCGGTTCATGCAAAAGGAACAGTGACAAAAGCATGGAGGTCAAAGGTATCAGCCCGGAAAAAGCGGCGGTTGTATAAGCGTCGCAGCGCTTTACTCCCTCATAGAAAAACACAAAGGCCAAAGCGGTTACAATCAAGCCGTACCATAGCAGAGCCAGCCATTCCTTTGCTCCGGCCATTTGCAAGGCGTTAAAAGGCTGTTCCGCCAAAGCCGGAATCACAGATAAAGCAAAAGCGATTGCGGATACCAGCAGGGTTTGCACCATTGGATGAATTTGTACCTCAGTATCATAGTGTTGTTTTGCCCTGTGCCTTCTTGAAATGATATTAAAGGCCGATTCACTTGCCGCAGCACAAAGAATAAGTACATTCCCCCCAATGTGCCGTATAGAAAACCCAGGGGAATACAGATTTACTCCCTGGAGCAGAATGATGCCTGAAACAGTACAGGCAATTCCAATCCCTGTCCAGCCTGAAAACCGTTCCTTCAGAATAAAGAAAGCCAGCAAAGATGTGATCGCAGGCGTTGTTCCTGTTAAAATTCCCGCTTCCAGAGTACTTGTCAGGCCCACACCGAACAGCAGAAAGATACGGAATAAAAATATTCCAAAGACCGCTTGCAGTACGAGCATTTTCCAATCCCTCTTTTTGAGCAGACGAACGGTTTGAATGGTTTTCGTCCCGAAAAATGGCGATAAGCAGAAAAGCATAATCCCCAAGCTTAAAGCGGTAATCGTAAAGCTGCCCAGCTTTTCAGATAAAATATATCCGGTAATGACCGAGGTGCCGGCCAGTGAAAAAGCAAGCAGCAGGCAGATTTTTCCCGTTATATTTTTCATTTTCAGCTCCTTTCTATGGTGTTGCAATATAGCAGAATTTTGTTATAATTATATCGTATCAACTGGATTGGTTTAAGTGCCAGTAGAGCTTTAGTTTTAGAGTGCCAGTTGAAAGGGGGAACCTGTATGTGGGGAATTGAACTGCGTTATCAGGATGAAGTCAGCTTGTCCCGTCAGATTTTTTTGTCGCTGAAACAGCGAATATTGGAGGGCCAGATTACACAGGGCGAGGCGCTGCCTTCCACACGCCAGCTTGCATCGGGTTTGGGCGTTTCCCGCAACACCGTTTGCGAAGCGTACGATATGCTCTGGACAGAGGGATTTATTGTCACCCATCAGGGCGCGCCGTCACGCGTGGCAGCAGGGCTTCATATTGCGCCTAAAACGGCAGCACAGATATCAGAAAGAAAAAAAGAACAGTCTCCTGTCCTATGGGATTTTAAAACGGGACAGCCGGATTTATCCATTTTCCCCTGGCCGCTTTGGAGCCAGACGGTTCACAATGCGGCGAACACTTTGTCCGCAGAGCAGCTGGCGTACAGCGGGCCAAGAGGCTATTCCCCTTTATGCCGGGAAATCGCCCGGTGGCTGCTGCGCAGCAGAAGCATGGAGGCAGACCCGGAGGATATATTTATTACCTCAGGAGCTACACAGGCCCTGCATTTGCTGGTGGATATCCTTTTCAAAGACGGACATGCTTTTGCTTTGGAAAGTCCCTCTCATCCGGGAATCCGCACAGTCATTCGCGACAAAGGATATCCGCTTCAATGGATGTCGGTGGACAGTCAGGGCGCAGATATTTCTTCGCTCAAAGAAAAAGCATTTTCGGCAGTTTATGTCACACCTTCCCATCAATTTCCGTTAGGCGGTATTCTTCCGGCCGGACGCCGGGCCGCTCTGATACGCCTTGCCATTGAGAAAGATTTTTATGTGATTGAAGATGATTACGACAGCGAATTCCGCTATTCCGGTTCTCCGGTCAGCCCGATTTATTCAATGGATTCCTCTCATGTGATCTATGTAGGGACTTTCAGCAAGGCCTTATTTCCTGCCCTGCGGCTGGGCTTCGCAATTTTGCCGAAAGCTCTGCAAACAGCATGGAGGCACTGCCGAAATTACATGGATGTGCAGAATCCGGTTCTGGAGCAAGCCGCCCTTACGGAGTTTCTGGCAAAACGAAAAATGGATAAGCATGTGCAGCGAATGCGGCGTATATACGGTGAAAAACGAAATGTTTTATTGCATTCTGTTGCGGATACGTTCGGTAACTCCGTACAGCCATGGGGGGATGCCTCCGGCTTGCATGTTGCACTTCAATTTCCCGGAATGAAGTTTGGGGAACCGTTCATCCGGGAGTGCGGGGACGCAGGCATACGGATTGCTTCGGTAGCCCAATATTGTCCCATGCAGGACTGTCATAACGATAAGCTCGTTTTGGGTTACGGGCATTTAAATCATGCACAGATCCAAAAAGGGATAGGGGCGCTGCACAGTATCATATGTGTCAGTACAATGCTGGCGTCAACCTGCCCATAAAGGCGCTTATCTCCATAATGATTATTATTCTCAACGGATTTGTTATAACATACCAGAAGCAGCAAAGGCGCATCAAAATGACAGGGCGAGCACTGCTTTATTTTTGCATGGGCAGCCTGACTTTTAATAACCACAATCCGCTGCGGCTGCCGGTTTCCCGCAGTGGGAGCAATCCTGCCGGCTTCCAATATCCGGCTTAATTTATCCTGTTCCACGGGTCTGTCACTATATTTTCTAACAGAAAACCTTGTAAAGATGATATCATCATAGTCCATATTTCTTCCTCCGATCCGGGTGTTGACTTTTTACTCCTGTTTACCATATTATTATAAGTAATAAGGAAACAAACGAGAAGTACGCACATTTTTGTTCCCTAATGAAAGGAAGAACGGATCCTATGAAAAAACAATCCCACAACATAACCCCATACTATCCCGAAAAATGTCCGGTGATACGGGCGCTTGAAATATTAGGAGGAAAATGGCGTCTGGCAATCATATGGGAGCTCTCCCGCTATGAGACCATGCGGTACAATGAATTAAAGCGCCATCTTTGCGGAATCACCAATATCATGCTGACACGGTCACTCCAGGCTTTGGAACAGCACGGTCTGGTAAACAGAAAAGAATGCAGCCAGATACCTCCCCATGTGGAATATTCCATTACGGAAGACTGCAAATCTCTTCTTCCAGCCCTTGAAGTCATCAACGAATGGGGGAAAACAAGAGCCGAATTAAACGGCAGCAAATGATAAGCAATATGCAGAAAGAATGTCCCATCTCTTTATGCCATCAATTGCATTTCTCCGGCCTTTCAGTAAATTCGTTCACCTAGCAGCTTATCATGGGGAACAATCAAACAGCGGTTAATCTGTTTATCATATTGTTGATAAAGGCTTTGCAACGCTTTCCCATAATCCTCTTTGGTTTCAAATTCCCAGATTAAAATGTATTTAACGCATTTTACAATTTTCGTCAGTTTATGCGGCGGAAGCCCCTCTTTTATCTGTTCGTAGTCAATATTATATTCTCTCTTAACATATTTCAGATCTATGAGTCCCTCTTGTTCTTTTTGAGTAATGACTACCTCTTTTAGCAGGTTTTCAAACTCTTCAACTTTTGCCGGTTTCACTTGATAAATAGCTACTTCTACAAAATCAGCACTCATTTTCATTCCCTCCTGTTCCATAATATCACAGCACTTCTAATATAGCGTATGTTAACGGATCTTTCAACCGTGTAATCCTGTGTTTTCAGCTTATCCGCTATATGGAACCGCAGATTTCGTTCCCTTTCCGGCATTCTATCTGACCTGGAAGTGAATTGGTCTGTTGGCTGTCTATCTGGCTGCATTCCTATTGGTCCGCTGCCTTCCCATGGGCCCTTCCTATTACCACAGGATTGATTTTACCTGCAATTTCTTATATTATGGGTTTGCTATTATGACATGCATTTGATATCATGTAATTTATAGGAAGATTCAAAACCGCCAGTTTTGCAGGTGTTTTGGATCGTATTTGAAAAAGATATTTAAAAGGTGGAAGCAAAAATGGATAATCAGGAACAAAAACATCAGCGCCGTCCCAGGTATAAAGGCACTCATCCAAAAGCTTTTAAGGATAAATATAAGGAACTGCAGCCGGAGTTATATGCCGATGATGTGGCAAAGGTGATTCAAAAGGGCAATACTCCTGCCGGTATGCACCGTTCAATCTGTGTGAAAGAAATATTGGATTTCCTACGGATTACTCCGGGACAAACCGGATTGGATGCGACCTTAGGTTATGGCGGTCATACCTTAGAGATGCTTAAATGTTTAAATTCAAAGGGACACCTGTATGCTACTGATGTAGATTCTATCGAATTGCCGCGGACAAGAGAGCGTTTAGAGCGCCTGGGTTATGGCCCGGAAATTTTAACGATCAGGCAAACAAACTTTTCCAATATAGATCAAATCACCTCCGAATCAGGTCCATTGAATTTTATATTGGCAGATCTGGGTGTCTCTTCCATGCAGATAGACAATCCTGAAAGAGGATTTTCTTTTAAGGCAGAGGGGCCTTTAGACTTACGGTTAAATCCATCGAAAGGCATTTCTGCGGCGGATCGTCTTAAAACCATTTCACAAGATGAATTACAAGGCATGCTGGTGGAAAACGCGGACGAGCCTCATTCCGCAGAAATCGCCGGGGCTATTATTTCCGCAATAAAAAAAGGGACAAACATATTAACAACAAGTCAGCTCCGGGAAATTATAAAAGATGCGCTGAAATTTATTCCGGAAAAAGACAGAAACGATGAAATTAAAAAATCCTGCCAAAGATGTTTTCAGGCGCTGCGGATTGATGTCAATCATGAATTTGAAGTGCTATATGAATTTTTAGAAAAACTTCCTGCCGCCCTGGCTGATGGCGGGCGTGTTGCTATCCTCACTTTTCATTCCGGCGAAGACCGTCTCGTTAAAAAATCGTTTAAGCGCTTTTATCGTGAAGGTGTTTATAGTGAAATAGCTCCTGAAGCGATCCGGCCTTCAGCAGCCGAATGCGGTTCCAACAGCCGTGCCCGATGTGCAAAATTGCGCTGGGCTGTAAAAGCTTAACAGAAAAGAGGTTCTTCCCCTTTTCATGCCTTTAGTTTTTATTTCATATTGTATCGGTATATTTTTTGATATATAATTTTGATATGAGCGAAAATAATAAAAAACAACAGAATGCATTTAGCCTGAGGGGATTTAATATTACCTCATCTTTACTTGCTATCATTAATTATACCAATGAAAACGATATCAACTACGTTTTAGCCAATTACCTGCTGGAACACATTGACATCCTGGATAAAATCAGCATTTATGATGTGATCGATTACTGTTTTGTATCAAGGAGTACAATACACAGATTTGTGAAAAGCATTGGATTTGACAGCTTTACACACATGAAGGATAACATCAGGCATATGCGGATCCATTCAAAGGCATTTATTGAATTTGTAAACCATTCTTCTTTTAAAGATTACATTATGAATTCCATGGATGACATGCTGAAGGATATTAATGATACCATTGACCAGCAGAATATAGGACAGCTTGTTGACCAGATCAAAGCAAGCCGTAATGTAGTCATTCTGAACGCAGATACTTCAAGTTCCTCTGCCAAGGAGTTTCAGCTGGAAATGACATCCCTGGGCAGACTGATCAAGCTCGTCACCAATATATCAAGCAACGCGGGGATTCTGTACACGCTTACGGAGGATGATCTGCTTATAACCTGTTCTGCATCCGGAAATTATGCCATAACGACTAAGGATGACGTTAAAGATGTAAAGGCACACAAGGTCCTGATCACCTTAAATCACGCAAAGCAGTTTGAAGAGTATTATGACACCATCATATACCTCAGCAATAAGTTTCAATCCAGCGAACACATCTCCAACGGAATGCAGAATGTTTATACCAGATATGGCATAAACTACTTCTTCGATTTATTATTTAACGACTATGTACAAAAGTATTTAGTATAACGAATTTTCTCTTATACAAACAAGAGAACAAATCTTTTGAGCCGGGAGAACATAACCAATTTATTATAGAGATCAGATATAGCCTGAAGCTATATCTGATCTCTATTTTTATGTATTATGCAATAAGCATCTCCCATAGTACAATAAAATCATTCAAAAAATAAGGAGATAGATTTATGCTTACATCTATTATTGGTTATCCGAGGGTCGGCGCATTGAGAGATTTAAAATACGCCACAGAAAAATATTTCAGAAATGAAATCTCTGCTGACGAATTGCATCAAACGGCAAAGGACATCAGAAAAATCCAGTGGTCTTTTCTGAAAAACAGCGGTCTTGATTTCATTCCTTCAAACGACTTTTCTTTCTACGACAACATGCTGGATACTGCCTGAAATTGATGATAAAACAGAAATTAAGCTGACAGGCACAAAGCCTTTCGATGAATACAAGGAGGCAAAAGACCTTGTAGTGCAGACCAAGTCTGTTGTAATCGGTGCGTTTACATTTCTGAAGCTTCTGCGCTATACAGGGAAAAAGAACGCAAAAGATTTTATCGGGGACATTGTCACTGCCTATTCTGATTTTCTTTCCGGATTAGACAGCCTTGGCGCAGAATGGGTGCGGTTTGACGAACCCTGTCTTGTTCATGATTTAGACGAAGAGGACATTGCACTGTTCGAAAAGCTTTATCTGAATATCCTTGATAAAAAAGGCAGTGTGAAGACGATTTTGCAGACCTGCTTCGGTGACGTCCGTGACACGTATAATAACCTGATGCCGCTTGATTTTGACGCAATCGGTCTGGACTT
Organism: Lachnospiraceae bacterium 54-53; assembly: GCA_041223105.1. GTDB lineage: Bacteria > Bacillota > Clostridia > Lachnospirales > Lachnospiraceae > Lacrimispora. The sequence goes on along the minus strand of JBCLPO010000005.1, from coordinate 29,399 downwards.
TATTGAGGGGAAGGAAACGCTTTCTCTTATAAAGAAAAACGGATTTTCAAAAAACAAGCTGCTTTTTGCAGGCGTTGTAAACGGTAAAAACATTTGGAGAAACAATTACAAGAATACACTTTCTCTTTTGTCAGAGCTTAAGGCAGCAGATATCAGCACCGTTATCAGTACCTCCTGCTCCCTTCTTCACGTTCCCTACACTTTAGAACATGAAACAAAGCTTTCTGCGGAGTATACCAGTCACTTTGCCTTTGCACAGGAGAAGCTTACGGAGCTTGCAGAATTAAAAAAACTTGCAAAACAGGATAATTATGAGAAATCTGATTTGTTTGCCGCCAATGCTTCTCTTTTTGGAAGCAGGATTGACTGCTATGACGCAGCAGTACGGAAAAGAGCAGCTGAAATAAAGGAAAGCGATTTCACAAGACTCCCTGCATTTGCAGAAAGGGAAAAAATTCAGAAAAAAGAATTTAATTTGCCCCTGTTTCCCACAACCACAATCGGCTCCTTTCCGCAAACCGCTGATGTGAAGGCAAACCGCACCGCATACAGAAACGGAAAAATTTCCGAAGAGGAATATATTGATTTCAACCGCAGAAAAATTGCCTGCTGCATTGACTTGCAGGAGGAAATCGGATTGGATGTACTCGTTCATGGGGAATATGAATGAAACGATATGGTGGAGTATTTCGGCGAACAGCTCAACGGCTATTTGTTTACGGAAAAGGCTTGGGTACAGTCCTATGGTACACGCTGCGTAAAACCTCCGATTATCTGGGGCGATATTTCACGCACAAAGCCTATGACCGTTGGCTGGTCAGTTTATGCACAGAGCCTTACGGATAAGCCGGTGAAGGGTATGCTTACAGGACCTGTTACCATTCTCAACTGGTCTTTTCCCCGTGAAGATATTTCTGTCAAAGAAAGCACATATCAGATCGCCCTGGCAATCCGTGACGAGGTTTTAGATCTGGAAGCAAACGGTATTAAGATTATTCAGGTCGATGAAGCAGCTTTGCGTGAGAAACTGCCGCTTCGTAAATCTGACTGGTACAGTGAGTATCTTGATTGGGCCATTCCTGCTTTCCGCCTTGTGCACAGCGGTGTAAATGCAGAAACACAAATCCATACCCATATGTGCTACAGTGAATTTACCGACATTATCCCTGCCATTGACAATATGGAGGCAGATGTTATCACCTTTGAGGCTTCCCGTTCAGATCTGCTTATTTTGGACTCGCTCAAGGAAAACAATTTCAAAACAGAGGCAGGTCCCGGCGTATACGATATTCATTCTCCCCGTGTTCCGTCTGTCCTTGAAATCAAAACAGCTCTTGAAAAAATGTTAAAAAGAATCAATCCCGAAAAGCTGTGGGTGAATCCCGACTGCGGCTTAAAAACAAGAGGAGCTGCTGAAACTACCGCAAGCCTGAAAAATCTGGTTGCGGCAGCAAAGGAATTAAGAAATGAAAACTGCTGAACTTTTTAATAATAAAACGGTGCTGTCTTTTGAGGTATTCCCGCCGAAACGAACGGCATCAGTTGAGACAATTTATGAAACGCTTGATGAGCTGAAGGTTTCAGGTATTGACAATATTTTAGCTCTCAGGGGAGATGTTTCCGGGGAATTTGGCGGTTTTAGCGATTTTAAATATGCCTGCGACCTGATTTCTTTCATTAAGAAACAAAGCGATTTCAATATTCTTGCAGCCTGTTATCCGGAAGGACACATGGAAAGCAAAAGTACGGTTAACGATATCCGCAATCTTAAAGGAAAAGTAGACGCCGGAGCATCGCAATGCGTGACGCAGGAATCGCTTATGCCATTGAACAAATTGTTGATTTAATTGTACAGGGTGCTGATGGAATCCATCTCTATACTATGAACAATCCATACATTGCCTCAAAAATATATGAGGCAATCCACAGCCTGATTCATTAAAAATCTGTTTATTATTATGTACGCTGCCTCTATGGATGAGGTTTGAATATTTAAAGTTGAAACTTCCAGTGAGATCAAGGGTTCTCAGCGGACAGCCAGGGTATGTCTGAAAACTGCCTGTACCGGGCGGAATGTTCCGAACGGGTCTTCGGGTAATGACAGTTGATTTAGAAGCTTATTTTTAGTTCACGCAGTTTTTCTTCTTCATTTCTATTATTTCATGATATTCCCCTTACTCCTTCCTTTTCTTTAAACGCTCCGACTCCATATACTCTTTTATATTCCTTGTTTTTTACCTCGGTTTGCATCAAGAAAATATAATTCTTTAAACTGTTCTGGTTTCACTCATTCCCTGGACCTTGATTTTATTACGCGCATTGTGACTTGCCCTGACCATCCTATAACCGAAAAAGAATCCCCTGAGCAGTTTACCGGGAGCTTATCATTCAGGTCATGCAAAGCAGCGTTTTATCGACTTGTGTGACCCAATGGATACGCATAAAAGCAGACAAAAAGAAAACAGTCAAACCTCATATTTGGTTTCATATTCTGAAACCAACAAACCGATCAGAATTTGATATACTTTAGCCATGGAATTACATATGGCGCGCAGATGTAATCTAATATTTAAAAATGAGGGTATATTAGTAAAAAATTCTATTTGGTAACAATGATAATTAAAAATCCCGTTACTTTTACACGAACTCATTACCCTCCGTTTTATTACGGTGAAGGAATACAAATTATAAGAAAGCAGGGAATTGTTATGGCAAAAAAAGATTATGTACAGATATGTACAGATATAATAAAGGTTTGCGGGGGCGAATCAAATATTGCTAATATCACACATTGTATGACACGTTTACGTGTACAGTTACATGATGAAACAAAGATTGATAAGGATGAGGCAAAGAAGATTTCAGGGGTTATCAACCTCATCGTTCAGGGTGGGGAATACCAGTTCGTTATTGGACAGGATGTTCCATCACTTTTTGCAGAATTTAAGAAGCACGATGGAATCAAAATCGGCGGTGAGGTTCAGGATACGGATGCCGCCAGCCAGGATGTGAAAGCAGGAAGAGGAAATGTTTTTGCAAACATCATGGCATTTATCGGGGGTACCTTTTCTCCGGTTATTCCGGTGCTCATCGCAGGCGGTCTTACCGGAGCAGTTTTAACTCTTCTTACAACATTTTTCGGGGTATCAACAGAGGATGGCGCTTACAAGATTTTTTATGCGGTCAATCAGGCAACCTTTTATTCACTGCCAATTTTTATAGGTTTCTCAGCAGCGAACAAATTAAAATCAAACGGATACCTGGGAGCTTTTCTTGGTGCAATCCTGTTATACTCCACCATTAATAATGCGGAAGGGCTTGACTTCTTCGGCATCAAGGTTCAGCAGGTAGCATACAACTCAACCGTATTCCCCGTAATCCTTGGTGTTTTATTCATGTCAGTCATTTACAAGCTTTTACAGAAAAACATACCGGTATATTTACGGACCATTTTTGTTCCGCTGATCACGATGTTAATTACGGTTGCTGTAACACTCATTGCGTTAGGACCCATAGGAAACTCAGTTGGTACATGGCTGGCAGACGGCGTACTCGCTGTTTACAGAGTGGTTCCGGCCATCGCGGTTATGATCATCGGCATCACAACTCCATTGATGGTATTCTTCGGAATGAACAACGCAACCTATCCCGTATTATTCTTATTAATAGCTGAAATCGGTTCAGACCCGCTGATCTGTACCGGTATGGCTCCAGCAAACGTAGCGGTGGGCGGTGCTTGTCTTGCAGCAGCGATCATCACAAAGAATGCGGAAGCCCGAAGCGTTGCAACCGGTGCCGGTATCACTGCACTTTGCGGTATCACAGAGCCTGGTGTATACGGTGTATTATTTGTAAAGAAATATCCGCTTATCGGAGCAATGATCGGCGGCGGTATAGGCGGACTCCTGGCAGGTCTGTTAGGCATGACTCAGTATGTCGTATCAACTCCGGGATTCATTTCAATCCCCGCTTACATTAATCCGGACGGAACGAGCAGAAACCTTATCGTATCATTAATCGTAATGGTAACAGCCGTTGTCGTTTCATTTGTAATAACCTTACTTTTAGGTAAGAGAGCGGAAAAGAAACTCGCAGCAAACTAGATCCGGAGGCAGATATGAGAAAAGATTTTCCGAATGACTTCCTTTGGGGAGCTTCAACGAGTGCATATCAGGTTGAAGGCGCCGCTTATGAAGATGGCAAAAAAGCCTCCCAACAGGATATCATCAATAAAGACAGCTTTGAGAAATTTGGCTTCGCCACGGCGGAAGTGGCCAGTGACCAGTATCATCATTATAAAGAGGATATCGCGTTGATGAAGGAAATGGGATTTCGTACATATCGCTTCTCAATTGCATGGTCAAGAGTATTTCCGGAGGGAACAGGTGAAGTCAATGAACTGGGCATACAGTACTACAGAGACTTAGTCAATGAACTGAAGAAACATGACATAGAACCGATTATTACGATATACCATTATGACCTGCCGTGGGCTCTGGCAGAAAGATACGGCGGCTGGTTAGACCGCAGAATAGTTAAGGATTTCGAGCATTACGCCACGTATATCATAAATGAATTTAAGGACCAGGTGAAATACTGGACAACCATAAATGAACAGAGCATTATTGTCCAGTACTGGACGCAGAAATGCTTTATACCGGAAGATTATTTATCAAAGAATCAAATGCGCTATCAGATCAACCATTATATGAATCTCTGCCACGCCATAGCATGTAAACTGGTACATGCTATGGTGCCGGGTGGATTGGCCGGCTCCGCGATCGGATACAGTTCCATTTACCCCCTGTCCTCAAGGCCGGAGGACGTGATGGCCGCACAAAACGCCCAGGCACTGAGAAATGACTATTATACGGATATTTATTTTAAGGGAACCTACAATAAGGCGGCAGAGATTTATTTGAAAGAGCATGGGCTCGCTCCGGTCATTGAAGATGGAGATATGGAGCTCATAGCAGAAGGCACCTCAGATTTTCTAGCTTTGAATTACTACGCCAGTGAATGTGCGAAATATTGTCCGGAGGATTCAGGAAAAGAAATCCGATGGAGCGGTGTCAACCGTTCAGGCAAAAAAGGTGACATCAGTGGTTTTGAAACACACCCGGGCTTTTATGAAATGTGCAGGAATCCATGCCTTGATACAACAGACTGGGATTGGGCAATTGACCCCATAGGAATGGAGTATCTGCTCCGTGACTTATATAATCGTTACGGTAAGCCCCTTATGATTACTGAAAATGGTTTAGGCGCCTATGATACACTTACTGAAGATGGGAAAATTCACGATGATTACAGAATCAGCTATCTTCGTGAGCACATTAAGGCAGTAAAAAGGGCTATGGATTATGGTGTTGAAATGATTGCTTATTGTCCATGGTCAGCCGTAGATTTACTCTCAACCTCAAATGGTATGAAAAAAAGATATGGTCTCATCTATATTGACAGAACAGATGATGATCCAAAGGAATGTAAAAGAATACGCAAAGATTCTTTTTACTGGTATAAAAAAGTAATAGAATCCAACGGCAACGATCTGGGTTAAACGAATCAATTTGAAAATATTACAAAATTGTATTGAAAAACAGGAGGTACACCATGTTTTATAAAGAAGATCCAAAATTTCCAGAAAACTTTATGTGGGGCGCATCAAGCGCCGCATGGCAGGTAGAGGGGGGAGTTGCTGACGGCGGAAGAACTCCGGCCATGATCGATTTAAACAGCAAAAAGAAACAGCCGTATGCTGATAACTCAATAGCGGCAGACCATTACCACAGATATAAAGAGGACGTGGCTCTTATGGCTGAATGCGGCTTCAGCTCATATCGTTTTTCCCTTTCCTGGTCAAGAATTATCCCTCATTCAGACGGAGCGGTAAATCCGGAGGGAATTGAATTCTACAACAACCTGATCAATGAGTTAATTAAGAACAACATTACGCCAATCGTAACCATTTACCATTATGACTTGCCTGTATGGGTATATGAGGAATTAGGCGGCTGGAGAAGCAGAAAGACAATTGACGCATTTGAACACTTCTGTAAGGTCTGCTTCGAGAACTTCGGTGACAGAGTGAAGTACTGGTTATCACTCAATGAGCAGAACATGCAGATCTGCTACGGTCACTGGCTTGGTACAAGCGAGGGCTGTACCGATTGGGACAAAGAGAAGTGGGACATCAACCACATCATGAATCTTTGTCATGCAAAGGCAGTAATTAACTGTCATGAACTGGTTGAGGGGGGGAAAATCGGACCTGTTCCAGGTTATGTCCCCATCTATCCGAAAACCTGTAATCCCGGCGACCAGATAGCTGTAATGAATGCGGAGGAATTAACTGAAAAGATCTGGAATGACACTTATGTATATGGCGAATACAGCGGTTTTGTTAAAAAATACTGGGAAACCCATGATATTCACCCTGATATACGTTCCGAAGACATGGAACTCATGAAAAAGGCAAAAATTGATTTCATTGCAGTTAACTGCTATAGAAGCAATACCGCATATGAGTCAAAGATCGACAGCGAAAAGCAGGAGTACGGCCTTAACAAGTTTGGTATCAAGGGACAGATGCAGTGGCCGAATATACCCGGTGAGTATGCATTATGTACCAATCCATATGTTGAATACACTGACTGGGATTGGGAAATAGACCCGCAGGCTATGAGGTATGCACTCAGATATCTTTGGAACCATTACAGGCTTCCAATGATGATCACTGAGAACGGATTCGGTGCAAACGAGACGAAGGATGCAGACGGACAGGTACACGATACTGAAAGAATCGAATTCCTCAGAAATCAGATATACAATGTGGGCCTTGCCATTGAAGACGGCTGTGAAGTGATCGCTTACAATCCATGGTCATTTACGGATCTATTATCAACCGGTAACGGTATCAAGAAACGTTACGGTTTGGTTTATATCGATACAACCGATGAGGAACTCGTTAACTGCAAGGATGTTTCGGAGCTCAGCATGAAGCGTATCAGGAAGGATTCCTTCTACTGGTACTCAAAACTTATAAAGTCCAATGGTAAAGAATGGGGCAGGGACATGAAATAAGCGATAACAGATGGAGGATACATTGTGGGACTTTTTAAAAAGAAGGCTGATTTGCCATACGAGCCAGGCAGATTATATTCAATTACTGACGGAAAGCTGATAAGTATAGAAAAAGTAAATGACCCGATGTTTGCCCAGAAGATGATAGGTGACGGTGTTGCATTTATCTCTGAATCAGGCGAGGTCGTTTCGCCTTGCAGCGGAACTGTTTCAGCAGTATTTGAAACCAACCATACCATAGGGCTTATGAGTGATGATGGCGTTGAGGTCCTGATTCATATCGGACTGGATACGGTAAAAGAAAATGGAAAAGGGTTTAAGTCCTATATTAAGGAGGGCGCAAAGATAAAAAGAGGACAGAAGCTTATTACCTTTGACATCAAGTATCTTGAATCAAAAGGATATGATCTGGCCATTCCTATGATTATTACAAATATGGATCGTGTTTCTGATATAGAGTATGCAGCAGAAGGTACTGTAACCGCGGAAAGCGGAGCACTTTCCTATAAGGTCCGGTAAATGTTGTCAGACCGGTTATGAGGCGGTTGAATCATTGACCGGCAACAGACCGGGCTGAAAAATTAAAAAGAGGGTGTTGCAAAATGGAAAAAGTCAACAAGATCTGGTATCTGGTCATTTGATTAACGCCAGTATCCTGTATGAAAAATTCATTTTGCGACACCCCCTTTTTAGTTGGCAGTCTGCGGGAGACGGGGGTGCGTCTTCCAGGATTATGGATTCCGCATGCGTTGTATGATCAGTAAAGAGGCCGTTGGGACCTGACGTCCCCTAATTCGTACGATGGATGATACAATCCGGTCGGTTCATAAAAATTTATGCCAATATATTGAAAACCCAGTTTCAAAAGCAGTTTTTCCGATGACCTGTTTTGCGGATGGTGTCCTGCATACAGTTTATCTGCTCTTAAAATATCAAAGCTATAGTTTATGACGGCCCTTGCTGCCTCGGATGCATATCCCATACCCCAGTATTTTTTTCGCAGATGAGTGCCAAACTCATAGGAATGGGTTTCGGTTTTAAAGGGACGGATACCGCAGCATCCAATCAATTCATCTGTCGAGCGTTCGAAAACAGGCCAGTACTGTATATGAAACACTTCATCATTTTGAATTTCCGTATTCAATCGGTCAATGATATCCTGATGTGTAAACTTTCCCGAAGCACAAATAAACTGTGTAACCGCTTTATCTCCCCATAGCTGAGCCGCCATATCCAGATCGGACGCATTCCATTTTGAGAAACCGATCCGTTTTGTCTTTATAAAATATTCCCGCATCGTTCTATGCCTCTCTTGCTATAATTATTTTTATCATTCGCTCTCATTCCGCGTATGGCTTTGCAAATCTTTTATCATAAGCACCATTTTTCTTTAGATTGTAATCCCAATAGTAGTTTGTTAATCCGGTCAAAGAAAATATAGAAAATAATAATTGAGAACCTTTTGACAGGTATTCGGTTTTCTCATATTCTTTTTTCAAGTTCAAATCCATAATTCCTTTGCTGGCATACGTTCTGCCTATTGACTCCATTTGATCAAAAAGCTTTTTGTTGACTTTTTCCGGTTTCATCCGAATGCCTTCCACACCTCCTTTTATGATTGTTCCATCGAAGGCCGCTCCCAGTCTTTTTGTAATCAATTCCAGATAAGGTCTCAAATAGTATGACTGACTGGTCTCCGGAAAACCGGACTGAACCAAAAATGCCATATGCACCTCTTGATCCTTTATTGGTTTTAGCTGTTCAAAAAATTTCATAACTGAACCTGGCATGGCATGAACATAAAGCGGAAAAACAAATAAATTATTTTCAACAGAGCTGAAGTTTTCAGCCCACATTTTATGTTCTTTTAAATTGATCAGGTTCCTTACCTCCATATTTTCTGCTCCCTGTGCTTTCATTCCCGTAATTATCTTTTCAATGAGCAGCTTACTGTTAGAATGATTTCCTCTTGGAGAGCCATTATAAATCACCCATTTACCGTTTGTCTTTCTTTCAGTGACTTTCTTTGACAGAATCTCACCCATAGGTTTTGTACTCTCTGAGGGGATTGTTTGAATGCGTCCGTTTTCATATAAAAGTTCTTTACAGGTACTTTGAAAATGGTATGCCATCCGGGCAAGATAGCTCTTTATCACTTCTATTTCCTCATTGCTCAACCCGCTTTTTTCAAAACAGAAGTTAATAACAGGATATTTGTCATATCTTTTCAAGTGAACGCATTCACCATTTTTTATTTTAATGTATGGTAAAAAATGTTGTATTAATCTATCCAGAAATGTTTTTCCCTTGCCATCAATAAATCCATTTTCCGTATGAAAAAGAAGAACCACTTCATCGCTATTTATATAGTCTTCATACAACTTATAAGAATCATCGTTGAGAGCACATTTTCCGGGACTTTTCCACCAACAACTCCAACAGCCTATACAATCCTTTATTTCGGTGTCAACAGAATTATAAACAGTGACCTCAGTTTCTTTGTCCGTTTCCCTATAATACTTCTCAATTTCCTGAGCCATTGACTCATTTCTAATATGTTTCCCTAAATCAAAAATCGATATCTTCATGACTCCTCCTCGATCCTTTTTAAATATTTTTCAAACCACTTTATAACAAAGCCGGAATATGCAAGGCCAAACTCAAGAGCATCATATTCATATTTTGACGGCTTACAGTTTTCTAAAGATGCCCCCATTTCCTCAAGCCGCTGCTTTCCTTCCTCTCTGATGTTAAGAAGGTCCTGCTCCATATCTTTAAAGTTCTTAATATGGGTGTTAATCGATTCCAACCGCTCCTCTTTTGTCAATTCATTGAAGAAAAACATCTTCAGCAATTGTGTGGACTTATACTTATCAAAACCTAATTCCTGTCTCATTAACTTGCTGAATCGCTCTCTTCCGTAATCGGTAATTGTATATAACTTTTTTGTCCGGTTGTTTTTCACTTCTTCTTTTGAAATTATAGATCCATTCTTCTCAAGCTTCACTAAGGCTGGGTGTATTGCGCCTTGACTTGTGCTTGCAAAATATTCAGTACTTCTTTCCATTCCCTTTTTTATGTCGTATAAGGTGAGAGGATCATTATTAGATAAAAATCCCAAAATAATCAGCTCTATCATGCGGTTACTCCTTTATGAAATCACAATTCAATATGTCGATAAGACATATTATATCAACCCTACTCCTATTTCTATGTTTTGTCAAGATCATAGCTGTCATTAATTTCGCTTTTTAATGAGATGTTTACATAAAAAAGCCTCGATATGTTCTTATAAATGCATACCGAGGGAAAAATCAAGCTGAACTATTATTTTTCTATATGACTGCATCCATGAAGCGCAGTATTCTCAAGACTTTCAAAGTCTCATACTTTTGACATCAATGTCAAGGGCCCCATATGCATTGAGATCGCAAAAGGTATAAAACCTGAATTAAGTTGGCGAATGATCCGGCTTTAGTTTTTCCGGAGAAGCCACTTTGTTATTATGAACGGTTTCCTTGCTTCAAGATTTCTCATTGCTGTAACAGCTTAAGTTCAATCACCTGTGCCACAAACCACAGGATTATCAGCTTCCCTAAGCTCTTTAGAGAACTGGGGATCACGGATACGGGAAACGATAATGATTGCCGCGATGAAAATAGTAAATGTAAACACAAACGGCAGGCGGCGGTCAATACTTGATAACCAGCCGGCAAAGTAGCCAAATGGTGAAGCAAAAGCAATGGTAAAGGACATAATCAAAGCATTAATACGAGCCCTCTCTTTCGGATTAATGTTTAGCTGGAGCAAGGTATCTTTACGAGGCACTACCAGGGCATTGGCAACTGCCGCAACAAAGACATAAATGATAATAAACGGCATACCCCCAATCGGAGTCAGTATCAGAAGAATCGAGCACCCGGCATACAATACCAGACCGATCCACATAGGTATCCGGAATTTCACCGATTCCAGGCGGTGCTGTACTCCAATCATGAAAATCAACATCACAGCCGCATTCAAAATAGGGAAAAAAGCCAGATAACGGTCTGCTATGCCTAGTCTTTGTGTTACATACAAGCTAAAGAAGTTGTTGCTGACAAGATTCGTTATATGTAATATCACAGAAACAATAAGCACTTTCATAATCTCTTTATTCATCAGCACTTTGGGTATCAGATCCTTGTATTCATATAACAGCTGCAAAACTGGGGTATCTTTCGTCTCGGCCATACGAATCTTTCCCTGTTGAGTTTCATTACAATGCCGAAACGTAATGATCACCTTAATCAGCATATTTACAGCAAAAACAAAATATAAAATCCGGACAACCGGAACCACGGTAAAGGTTCTTATCAACAATCCCGAAATTGGTGCAAAAAAGATTGCAACCAGACCGCCTATGTTCACCCAGGTATATATTCCTAATAAATCCTTGGAATCCGCATCTTCAATCAACAAGCAATACCATGCCGTCTGGTTAATCTGTTCAAAACTATTAAATAAGACTGCAATTAAAAAGAGCCAAAAGTTACCCGAAATGGACCAAACCAAGCAAGCAACACACCAGCCAAAGAAATCACCCATCATGGTTGTAAATTTACGCCCCAGCTTATCGGTGATTATACCGCCAAAAAAAGAAAAAAACACCTGAACAAACATAGCGACCGAAAGAATCAGTCCGATTTGAACATCCGTGATTCCCTGTGTGTACATATATAGTGTGGCAAAAGGCGTGATTAAGTTATACGGAATGCCCCAGAGCGGCTCCATCAAAATCAAAGTTCTTGGATTTCCTTTGTTATTCTTTAATAATTCAATGAGCGGGTGCTTCCGCAGAGTTTTTATTTTTTGAACTGTATTCACTGGTTTCTCCATTCTACAACTGTTTCTATATTCATGTCTGTTCAGTCAATTTCTGAGGAATTGATCGAAGCTAAGAGTGTACAATATTGTATCAGCCATTTTTCCATGCATCGGTTCCGGGATGAGTTTCGGTTAATCTGAAATTTACATATTATTATCCACTGTTATCTCCATGATTTAGTTCGCGTTATTTCTTCGCGTTAGTAAGACACTCGTCTCCACATGGTTAGTTTATCAAAGCTGTATTCTATAATAACACGTATTTTTACTTATTGATACCTATTAATATCGCAAATATGGGATAAAATAAATATTAGCTCTATTTGATACTTATCAAAACTTAACGGTATCTAATAAGATCTGTACACGGTTGTCAGAACGTGGTCATTGACAGCAGGAAGACAGGACCGGGATACCGGATATCTGCCTTATGAAATATTTGCACCCCGGAATTCTGAGCAGCATTCTTAGTGGCAGGGGTAATAAAAAATTGGCGTTGTTTTATACCTTGACATGAATTCGGCATTACATAACACAGAAAATATAGTTTTTTATTCTAAATTTATTGACATTATATGCCATACTGTGTTATATCTTAGAAATCAATGAAGTCAGGAGGTGAATTATGGGAATTATCGGTTGGATTATCATTGGTGCATTCGCTGGTTGGCTTGCCAGCATGGTTACTGGAAACAATAAAAAGATGGGTGCATTCGCAAATATTGGTGTAGGTGTTATTGGTGGTCTTATCGGCGGATTCATTATGAATCTGCTAGGCGGAACAGGCGTTACCGGCTTTAATCTTTGGAGTCTTTTAGTTGCCTTTATCGGTTCAATAATCTTTTTGTGGATATTTAATAAAATTAGCAAATAAAATAAACAATTTTTTTGATTGACTTTGAAGAGAAATAGCAAAGGGTTGCCGTCAAGGACAGGGAAAAGCTGAAGAAGCTAAGGAAATAGCCGTACAGATCAGTGAGGATAATTAAAAAATTGCTGAAAATGCAAATCATTTGATTGATTCGGTGAAAAATGAAATAAGTGAGCACTGATTTTGATATTTTAGCCTCGCTTTTCTCTTGCAATAAAATCTTACACCATAGACGAAAACTGACGGAATATGTCAGCAAAAGGGCGTGCCGCAAAAACAGCTGATTTAAAGCTGTTGAGCGGCACCTTTCCTTTTACAGATAAAATCAGGACCGAGATCCTCTGGTGCGGATTTTAACTCTAATTTTTTGTATACCTAATTAGAGCTATCTCTCTGTCTGGTTTTTTACGCTATTTTAATTCCAACAGTTATCAGCATAAAGATTTGCTGTCTTTATGCCTATGTTTTTTCTTTTCACCGCAATACGTAATCAGAATTATGCAATCCATGTGGCTTGAGCAGTCAAAAATGATGTCAAGAAGACTCACTTATTCTTTAACCGGAGAACTTATACATTTTTCTCTTTCTCTCTGTTTCGATATTCAGTCGGAGTCATACCATATTTCTTTTTGAACTGTGCGGCAAAATATCCCATCTCCGTAAAACCGCACCCATCTCCGATTTCCGAGATCTGCCGATCCGTTTCTGCCAGATTCTGCGCCGCTACAAGCAAACGATACTGATTGACATACCGGAGCGGTGTTATACCCAGAATTTCGCGAAAACATCTCAGACACTCACTTTTGCTGACCGCCGCAGCTTCTGCAATATCATTAAGAAAAATCGTCTCAAAATAATGATCCTGAATATATTTCAGCATTTGCTTCAGACGCTGCTCATTTCGACGCACCTTCTGCGGTATTGTAATGATTCCCTGCTGCTGCCGATCACTTAGTTGCAGCAGAATCTCAGAAAGTTCGTTTCTCACTCTGAACTCATATCCATGTTTGTCTTCTGCAATCTCAATCCAGGCCCGTCGTATCCTGTCAAGTATGTCCTTCTGCCAGTCAATATTTCCGGAAAGTAATTGTACTGAATATTCAACATTATTGAGCAACGGTTCCAGGTACTTCTCCCAATAAATACTATCCTCCGTTCCACCAACCAGACGGGGATGAAAAACAATGGAATGAAGCAGGGCACCCTGTTTTTCATCGGCAGCACTGGCAGTATGCAGTATATCGGCGTTCACAAACGCGCCATCTCCCTCTTTCAGCTGGAACTGTCTTGCACCAACACACAGTTTGCTTCTGCCTTTTTCAACCATAATTAATTCCAGCTCACTATGCCAATGCCAGGATACAGACACGTCCGAAAAATCAACGGAATAGCAGGCTGCCGGAAAGAATACAGAGCCATGTGCCTTGGTTTCTCTTTTTGTAACATCAGTATAACTTATACTGGACGAAATCGGCATGGGAATTTCTCCTTTTGGCGTTTTTCTAATAGTATACAGTTACTATTTACTAATGTAAAGATAAGATTCAGTGATATTATATCAGTAAAAGCGGGAGAACAAAATATGAAATCAATAAACCGTAAAGTTGGAATGAGATTTGGGTTAATGATGGCAGGCATTGTCGGAATGGGAGTATTTCTCTCTTTTCTGATTGAGGTAAACCTTGGCACAGACACCAGCTCCTTTATGAATCTTGCATTATCGGAGCGTTTCGGGATTTCCTTCGGAACCTGTATGGTACTTGCCAATATTCTCTTCTTTATCCCAGAGATTTTGCTTGAACCTAAGCTGATCAATATCGGAACAATTATGAACATGGTTCTAATCGGCTATATCAGTGATACTTGTCGCGTCCTATGGTCACGCTATTTGCCACGGATAATGTTTACGGTTCAGCCATATCAAACGTTTACATTTCTTATGGCGCTTCTTCCCTTTCTTGTATCGGTTGCTCTTTACATGAATGCCGATATGGGGCAGGCCCCATACGATGCCATACCGACCATAATCAGCCGTCATTCTCATCTTCCATACCATGTAATAAGAATGATCTGGGATTTTAGCGCAATTCTTATTGGTGTTCTGGCCGGGAAACATCTTTCAGTCGCAACTGTTGTTATGGCACTTACAATCGGCCCTTCCGTTGCTTTCATAGGGAAATTCAAGAAATTTCTTTTCTGGAAATGAACCAAAGAAGTAAGGATAGCAGCTCTGATGTAATTATATCGGCACCAGCAAACAGCCGCCCATAATTCTAGATTTCTGGGTAGAAAAAAATGTGCAGCGAGTAGCGGCGACTTTAATACCGGTACAACCGGTTAGATTATCAGGGGAAAGATTAAATTTAAATTTGTTAGGGTGTGTCTGAAAACTGCTTGTGCCGGGCTGAATGTTCCACTTTGGGGGAGGCAAGGAGCAATTTTGGGGGCGTAGTGGGCTACGTTCCCAAAATCGCGACGCGGCATACCGCGAAGTGGGACGTTCAGAACGGAGCAATGAGTTTTCAGACACGCCCTAGCTGTATGTCCTGCAAAGGTGTCCGGAAAATCACTTACCGATCACAAAGCTATATGAATTTATCCGGAGAACATGTTATGAAACATTTTAATGGCACAGGAGCATCTTTTCTTTAGAATTTATTATGAACTTATCAGTTTAACAAGTTGATTGCTCTTTGAACTGCGGCTGCGGCATGACTGCGGCTGCGGGTCAGGTGCCGCCAAAAGCTGCAGAAGCATTGAGATCATATTCCATATACAGAAATATCTATGTATCCGTCTTCAGATACTTCTACTCCTTCCGATATAAGAAGTTCTCTTTGAATAGCTGCATGTCTTTTATCCGTGATTGATATTTTGCCTTTGGAGTTAATTATCCGGTGCCATGGGAGATTGTATTTCTCAGACATAGAATGAAGTATCCTGACTACCTGCCTCGCACCTCTATTACTTCCCGCAAGCCTTGCAACCCGTCCGTAACTCATAACTCTCCCATATGGTATTCCCTTTATTATTACAAGGACTTCTTCAGTAAACTGTGTCATATCGAACAAATCTCCTTATTAAACCTTTAATTTTATTAATTCATCTTAAAGTTCTTTTACTGCCAATATACGGATTGCCGTGCACGGTGCGGCCGCAGCCGGGCTGGGAATGCCTGGACCCGGACTAATTTCTCCAACCTTTGCGCTTATGAGCATCTGAATTATGATGTACAGCTTTGGTCACACATGGTCTTGCCCGTCACTCCATCCATTGGCATGTCCCTCTCCACTCAGATATCTTTCGGAGGCTGGTTTGGAACGATCAGTGCTTTCAGCCTATCCGGAAGGAGCCTCGAATATGTTTTTGTATTTCTCGGTTTCAATTTCATGAATATGACCTGTAAACTGCGTCTATTACCGGCACTCTCCATCTAAGTCAGAGGGTGTCTAAAAAATCGTATAAAAGTGCACATGAAACATCTGCAGTTTTATTTTTACCTTATATGGCAACAATCATTTTTTCCCGGATTTCATTCAACCAGATTGAAGTATTCAAATTGATATATCCTCAATTAATAATATCTCCTTTGTTATTAGCCAACTTTTCACGCCATTGGCGTAATTCCTCAGGCGTCTGTTTCCCCCACTCTGTTTCTTCGCCAACAATTTTTAATGGTTCACGTGAGCGATATGAACGCGTCAAATTGCCTGGAAATTTCTTGTCTGTAACATTTGGGTCATTTTCAAATTCTCCTGTTGGTTCTACAATATAAACCCTTTCTCTTCCATCTCCTTTTGCTAATGAAGCTGCAAGTCCTGCACCATTAACAAGGGCTGTGAAATAAATGTGATTCATTTTGAGTTCAGGTTTATAATTCGAATCCTCCCCTGGCGTCAGTAGATCACCAACCTGCAAATCCGCTCTTGTCCCATGATAAAACGGACCTTTATCAGAGGGCGAAACATTAAAGGAATCAGATAGCTTATAATACATTTTTGCCTTGTCAAGATCGCATAGCTCCTCATAGCATTTGGCAATATTTAAATACAGCGATGGGAAAGTACTCCTAACGCTGTCATCATTTAGTTTTAACGCAAACTGCAATGATGTTTCCAACCAATTTAATTTATCTGAAATATTTTTTTGATGTCGAGCTACGTAATAAGCTGCAATAAATCTTTCAAAGTCATTTTTAGCTTCACTCCATGCTTTTAAAAACAGCATGCCTGCATCTTCGGGTTTGCCGCTATCTTCCATGCCAATGCCCATCATACATAGTTTAATAATATTGTTATTGGGATCAAATTGAATTTTCATCTTATTTCACCTCTAAATTATTTTATTCTTTACTTTTTGTTTATTTCTTCACCCTTTGCATCAATACCACCTCTTAAATTGTAGGTTTAACTCCCGACTCCATAAGCTGTATTCATAATTTTCTGGAGAGATTGTATTGTTCTAAAGTCGCTCTGTTGAAGAATTGATCAACACCTGGGTTAACTATTACATCAGCCAGTTTGTCTCCCATAAATACAAGGACACAATAGTTATTGTTAGAGCGAACGCCACGTCCCATTCTTTGTTCAATTTTTTGTATATACTCATGACAAATTCGTTTATCACTTGGGGCGGTACCTCGCTTATTACATCCTGCCAAAAACTTAACCGCTCGAAAAATAGTACAATTACCACAATATTGTACATCTTTTCAATCACTTCCAGCATTTAGTTAACATTATTATCATCAAGCTGGGCATTAAGGTGCTTCGGAAACAGGATAAGTCGTTCGCCAATATAATTTGCCTTTTTTGGTGTAATGATATTAGAGATATTATTTTTCTTAAGGTCACCCCCGCCCATGCGGGGAACACAGTTCCCGGTTATCTGCGAACATCACGTTGGGAGGATCACCCCCGCCCATGCGGGGAACACTCATCATCATTCTGTCATATTGGTCTTTTACCAGGATCACCCCCGCCCATGCGGGGAACACGAAGGAGAGAACATGAACGTTAAACCAATTTTAGGATCACCCCCGCCCATGCGGGGAACACTGGCAAGAAGCTGTATCTCCCCTGGTATAGCCAGGATCACCCCCGCCCATGCGGGGAACACTGATACTCTGCAACCTTTCCACCTGGACATCAGGGATCACCCCCGCCCATGCGGGGAACACGTCTTATGGGCGAATATCAGGATTTCCCCTGTAGGATCACCCCCGCCCATGCGGGGAACACTGTAACCCGTAAACCAGCCTCTTGTAACTCATAGGATCACCCCCGCCCATGCGGGGT
The DNA here is from genome assembly GCA_041223105.1 of Lachnospiraceae bacterium 54-53. Taxonomy (GTDB): domain Bacteria; phylum Bacillota; class Clostridia; order Lachnospirales; family Lachnospiraceae; genus Lacrimispora. Next base: position 11,282 of record JBCLPO010000005.1, on the reverse strand, counting down.
ACACTAAAAATTGATTTGATAATGTCACAATCGTTTAGGATCACCCCCGCCCATGCGGGGAACACCGTTAAAGATATGTATTCTCCGCCAGAATCTATAGGATCACCCCCGCCCATGCGGGGAACACACTTAAAAAACCTTGATTCTTCGCCATTTACCTATCTTACATCCTCAAAAAATATTTAGTTTCACCGCTAATTCATATTCTGCCCTGGCATCTACATAAGCTCGATGCAAACCTTCTGTACTTATATTGTATTTCTTTAAAACAGTGCTTAACTTATAATCTCGTAGCAGTTTCTGTTTCCTTTTCGCCTCTTGTAAAAGACAAATCGTTTTATTCGCCAATACCGCATTACCACTCTTTTTTAATTTAGCATTAAGAAAACTGATATCAAATTTTACATTATATCCTACTAGGATTGCATTTCCCACAAAGTCCAAGAATTTATCAAGAGCGACATCAATATCCTTCCCGTCATTAGCAAGCATTTCATCCGTAATTCCCGTTAGTTCAGATATTTCTCTTTGAAGCCCTTTTTCAATTTTTACCAACTCCTGAAAAGCAATCATCTCATTGCCTTCCATTTTTATTGCAGCTATCTCAATAATCTGATCTTTTTCTGAATTAATACCCGTTGTTTCTACGTCGATAACTACATAATTCTCACTCTCATTTTTGCTTATAGTTTTTCTGCGCTGCCTGGCCTTTTTCATTTTTTCATGCTTAGCGGCATTGCTGAACCCCAACTGCTGCAGTGGCTTGGAACTTAATTCCTTTGGCAGAAAAACCAGAGGTATTCCATCGTAATAAATTACTTCTCTCTTTGTATTATGTACCATGAAATCATAACCCATTTCACCACGTTTAGCATAAGACATAGTTGCCTGTCCCTGTTTGATGTTATCAATGATTCGTTTCCACAACTCTTCTCTAATCCGTGTATTTATGTTTCCTACATAAACACCTGTAGATATTTCTTGCAGCCATTTCGTCAAATCTCCTCTTAACGAACTGGGTACATTTGTCAATGTGACAACCGTCATAGGCATATCCCCAGCCCCCTTTTATGAAAATTCTTCGTACGAAACACCGTGCTTCACAAGACCCTCTTTATCATCCCAGAGATTGATTAAATCAGCAATCACATCTTCTTCTCCTTCACCCATAAGATTATAAAGATCCCTCGTTATTTTTTCCATAATCTTTCCATCTACAAAAGCATCACGTACTGCCAGCCGCGTTTCTTTTCCAATATCCTCCACGTCTGGCTTTGATGCAATTTTAAAAGCAATAGGTATTGTAACATCCGCTTTATATAAATCTGCAATGTCGTAAACAAAAGATAAATCATGTCCCGTGTGAACAAATCCTAATCCAGGTGATAATCCGAGTGCCGCAATCACGCTGTACACCAAGCCATATAATGCCGTATGAGCCGCTGATAAGGCTTGATTAATTGGAGTTCCGCTTGCAAAATCCTCCGGGTCATATTCTCTGCCTGTCCAGGGAACCCCTGTTGCTTTTGATTCTTTCCTGTAGATACTTCTCACTCTGGCACCTTCCCGGCCTCGAAGCTGCTGCATTGTCAGATTCGAAACATCTTCATTTTCAAAACGCATTTGATACATTTTCCGTGCTACCGATACCCTGGACCTGACATTAGAGACTAATTCTGCTTGTTTTATCAACAATTTGGTATTGTGAGACAAAGCCCGGCCATGTGCGTAATGCCTGACCCCCCGTTCTCCAGTCCACACAACACTCGTCCCCGTATCTCCAATCAGCTCCATGGCTCGGTGTGTAACATCTGTTCCCGGTCCAAACAGCAATACGCCGACGATCGCAGCCGGAATGCGTATAATACCCCGACTGTCCGTTACCGTAATAGCGCCATCCTGTCTGTTAACCTTTGCATGCTCGACATATAAAAATGTTATTCTGTCACTTACACGGGGAAGTGCTTGTAACTCCGGCTTTTTGATTCTTGATATTCCATCCATCTATCTTCCTCACGGTACTACGGTCATCATTCCAAAACCGTATGCTTTCTCTTTTCCCACTCCCTCAGTTAAGGTTTTTCTAAAAATCTCAGCATTTTCAATAATCAGACTGCCTTCATAAATTGCTCTGGCTAACTTAATACTTTTTCCGCCTTTTTTCTTCAATATTAGAAAATCTCTTTGTACGATCTGATATTCATGATCCATCAATAAAAAACCCAGTCTCTCTGCACGTTTTTCCAGATATTCCAACTGCTGCTCAGCCGTAATGTGTGGGTAAACCTTTCCTCTTTGATCATCTTGTTTAACCGCCCTTACAGGATTTGCCGTTAAACGAAATGATACTTTTTGACCATGTGTCAAGCTTTGTAAAAATGCATCATAGGTTTTACATTGTCCAGAGTCAGGAACTCCATATGCCTCCAATTGTTTCATATCCGGCTCACTTTGGCTGACAATTAACAGATAGCTTCGTCCCTTCAGCTGATCGATCCTCCACAATTTACGGCTTCTTTCCCCAACAGCAAATTCCTCGGGAAAACTTTTCTCAACCCAGTTGTGATATGCGCCTAAATGTGTTAGCTCCGAAATCTTTCTTCGGTTTCCTGTATCAATTTCCACTCGCGAAATATAATACATCATACGCCTCCTATCCCTTGAAAGGCATCATGTTCTGTGTCTTTGCTCATTTCTGCAATTTGAATCTTGATTTGCATGGATTTTGCCGGCCTAAAGCCATGGTTCCGATTCATCAAATCAAATGACTCTACTCTATCCCTCTGAAACATCGATGGGGAAGAATCATCTAATAAACCCACATCTACATAAGCGTCTAACATAATCCAGTCCGCCTTTTTTTCTTGTAAAAGCCTATTCTTATACCACTCACTCGCCTGCCAATGGTACGATTTAATGGTAGATAATAAATCATCCTCTACAATACCCTGAAAAAATTCACTGTCCACAGGAACACTGCGCCGTCCCATATAAGGAGGAAAAACAGGAGAAACAAGTGCTTTCGCCACAGTCTCAATCCAACTTGAATCTTCATGAGAAAGCATTGCCAAAAAAACAGCGTCTTGCAGGTAATATCGGTTCGTCACATAAGTCTGATTTTCAGACCTTGCAATATGATAGTCCTTTAACAAGGTACCCCTTTGCTCAATGCGGACTCCGAAAGACAGTTCGTTGAGCCTTTGAATTTTTTCCGTTTCATCCCGGCGATACCCTAAGGCACCGCCAATCAACCCAATGGCCGCACTCTTTGTAGGATATCTTGCCGTATCCCTGGTTTCAAAATAAGAACCAATTCCCCAAGATTGCAGCGGACCTGAAAATTTTAATATAATTGTTTTCATCATGAACCTCATCTATAGCAGTCTGTCTATAGTTTCTCCAAATGTTGCTAAAAGTTCATTTAAATTCTCCTTATCTTCTCCCAGTCCCTCTATATCTCCTACTGTAAACGCTGCAATAGGCGCCTCTGCAAAACGGTTAATTTTTTCAAATTCTGTTTTCAGCCTGTAAATCGATTCGGTTACATATCCGCCTTGAGATTTAACAGGATTCTCAAATGCATTTACCAGATTTACAGGGCGGTCCGGGCGAATGGAAACGATTAATGCATCAGGAAGCGTCTGATTTGCAAATGTATTGATTTTTCCTGTTGGTAAGGACATCACAAATGATTTCACAAAAAGTTTTAATGCCTCGATTACCGCATCTTTATCACCCAACTGGAAACTCAGTTCATGCACTGCCACATTCGCATACCTATATAGGGTAGAAGAATTATATTCTACCGTTCCAAGCATACCTGCTCCTGTCTGATCGGTGGTTAAATCATCAACAGCTGTGAAAAAATCAAACTCTGTTGCAATTTCATGTGTGGATATAGAATGGGCAACCTGTGAGCTTGCGTCCACGTTTAGTTCCGGTGCATCTGCAACCATACGCCCGAACAATGCCACATCAATACTTTGATTTGCATTTAAGATGCTCTGAATCTCTTTTGTCTGCAAATCGCCCGAGTGTTCCACTCCATAGGAAGCAAGCCTTTCCTGTTGCTTGCCGCCCAGGAAGAAAAGCGCCTTGGCTTCCTGGTCTTTTGTAGAAATCTTTGCTTTATTAAAAATCTCTTCTGCGAGCTTAAGCGCACTGTTTTCACCTATTGATGAATCTTTTTCCATAATCACTCTTGCAAGTGAATGCACAATTTTCTTAGTTCTGATTCCTAAAGTTTCTTTATCTTCATGCTCTTTGAAATATTCTCTCATAGCCTTTTTCCAGCTTTGAGAAGATACGCGGGCCCTTGTAACACCTCCGTATTGGGCAGTTTTGGGACTGCCTGTATCATCCCGGTTAATATTACTTGGCGGGACAGTCTGAAGCACATGTAAATCAACATAAATATTATTCTGCATCTTTTTCTCCTTCTTTCTCTTTTGTTTGATAGAAATAATAGTCTTGTCCCCAACGCATACGCATACGATTGGCAAATTCCGGCGACCTCTGGTACCAATAGAAATCCTCTGCTAATTTGGCATAATCGATTTTTGTATCTGTTTCTTGTTTGAGTATGCTGATGAAATGACGTAAATGTGTGGTCAGTTCTTTAAAATTACCGGAAGTAATCAATGCGTTGAACCTTCTGTCTAATGCTGTATTGTTCAAATCCCTAATATCATGCAATGCTTTTCCAATACTATTCCCTGGCGATTCATGCACAGATTTACTCTTTCCCTGCTGATGCAGTGCATATAGCTGCAAAGACGCTAATATTGCATTTTCCTGACAGGTAGGTATTCCGCTTATACTCAAGTATTCCAGCGGTACTTCTTCAAATATTAACGGCCAAATTTCAACTGTTTCTGAAATATCCCGCCCTATAGAATTCCTTAGACGGGATAAAACGGCCTTTGTTTCAGATAAATCCAGCCTCTCTCCTAACTTAAAAATAATTCTTACAGTTACTTTATACAAATCTCTACTCATTCCTTCACCCCCAATTCTCTTTTTAAATTTGTTCTGAATCGAATATAAGCCGTTTCTATATTTTCCAGCTTATTATTACTTTTATCTGTGTAATACCCAAGATAATCTCTATTTCCTGCTCCCTGTATTAATTCGTCTCCTTGTTGAAGGATTTCTTCCCGCAGTATGGATTTCCATTCCAGCGTGCGCTCCTTTTTCTCATCTTGCGGTGAAATACTGATTAACCACTTGCGAAAACAGCGGTCTACAGAAAAGAATATCTGTGTTTTCGTTTTTTGTTCCGTGGCGCCATTTTGCAAATTCCGTATTTTATCAATATCTCTGGCAAAACAAATCACAGTGTTTCTAATGACCTTCTCTGTATTTTTTATCTCCTCTGCAATACAAGTCAGCCAGCCATTTTCCTGTTTGTCCAATAGGCCGATATTTTCAGAAATCTGATCGTATACTTGTCTGTCTACAACACCATCTTTTTGAATATAGTTTTCCGCTGCTGCATTCAGTGATATCAGACCTGTTACAAGCCCGTCTTCCTGCAGTATTGTAAGCCAATCAATAATGCCCGGATTATGTTCCTTTTCTTCTATGGAAGAAAAGGTCTGCATTTCCTGCCAGAAATACTTATCCGGATCATGACGTTTCGGCACATATCCAGCTTTTACTTTCCATTTTCCAACCTCCAGCTTGGTATCATACCTCCAGAATGTAAACGGTTCTATTTTTAAATTTGGCTCATATTCAAAATTGCTGACAGCCAGATCCAACCTGTATTCAATAATCTGATTTTCTTCATTTGCCTTTAAAAGCAGCTGCCTGCTGGGATAAGTGAAGAGCTGAGCCAGATTATCCGGTATCATCCGAAAATGATTGATTTTGGGTTCCACTTCCCATATCGGCTTTTGTACACAAGTATTCTCGCGAAGATTCAGATTCAATAACAGGGTTTCAAAAAGATTCTTTCCACTGGCATAAATTCCACCCAGCTTTCCTAGATAGGCTACCCCTGTAGATTCTCTCTTTTTCTTCTTGCCTGGATTTCCCGACTTTGAAGGTGCGTAACCGTTAGTATATAACAGCCATCTGGCCGCGGCCGAATAATCTAACCCGGTTTGATACTGGCTCATAAAAAGTCTGGGTTTTCTCGGATCCCCCTCCAGAATCTTCCCATTTAATTTGTTGATACTATTATCCGTTGCACTATATGGATAATCCGGTTCTCCAATTTCCGGAAATTGGAAAAAGGGATATTTTTCATCGAGTAAGTAGAAACGATGGCGGTATTTTTCCAAATATTCATTCACAATATCCGGAAATTCCCCTTTTTTCCAAAGCGTTTTCCAAGTCGTATATAAATCTCTTTTATATTCCGGCATGTCGTCTTCATCGATTTCTTCTTTGACTTGAAATGAGTCTGCATCAACAGCAACCCATTCATAGAACTCACTTGTTGCCGTAAATCTGGTAAAAACCGTATGTAACACGGCTAACAGCAGCCGTAAAACCGCAAAATCCTGTGTCGGTGTTTCCCCTGCAAGCCGTTTATACCTATGAGCATTGGCGAACAATTCCTTTAATGATATTTCTTCTGTTTCTCCTTTCTCACCTGCCAGAACAACTAACCATTTTTCATCCAGTAAATTAAATTGGCTCATCCTTCCTCCTTTTCAACCATCAATCCATATTGTTTATCATAATAAATCTTGTATCCTATTAGAGTGGCATGATTATCTTCATCAAGAATGATTCCCAGACTTCCTTTTAACCACGGCTCACTTTGCCAGTGAGAAAGTTCAACTGCATTATGCTCCTCTAATTCTTTGATCATGTTATCCGTTTTGTAGTAGAATATATGGGGAAGGCGAATCGTCTGTTGGGATATTTTCTTTGCAAGAACAGATGTTAAATCACCACTGATGTTCGTAGTATCATCCAATAAATACAATTCATTTCCTTTTCTCTTGACCATTATGACCTCAATAGAATCGGTGCCATCCCGAACTTTTGCCAGCCCCGCCTCTTCCGTATCACCTGGTGGGTTATCCTTTAACCAGCCAATCAGGCTATTTCCCTCTGAGCAGCATGGTTCTCTAAGACGAAATGCGTCTGCATTTTTTTCTTTTGCCTTTATTCTTAATGCGTTTTCTTCTTTTGTTTCCTTATATTTTTCTCTGATTGACAGGGGGATATCTAATTCTTCATCTGAATATACTTTCTGAACCAGTCTGGATATATCCTCAGGAAGCACCAGCTTTTCCGGAAGGACTAATTGTGTGCGAATCAGCAAGTAATCTCCATATATCTTCCCCGTTCCCTCTTCAAATTCTGCCATTCCCTGTATACCCATAACATATACAACAGGATCCTTTAGGTTTTCCGGTCTTTTCGTTTCCATATGCCTGTGTAATCGTCCAATTCGCTGAAGCAGCAAATCCATTGGTGCGATATCTGTGAAAAGCACGTCAAAATCAATATCTAATGACTGCTCTAAAACTTGTGTTCCTATAACAATTCTTAGTTTGGGACGTTTGGCATTTTTTCCTATTTCATTTAATAGCTGCTTTTCTTTTTCCCGTCTGTGGGGAGCCAAAAAGCTGGAATGCAGCACACTGATATTTTCTTGTCCAAATACACACTCTAACTTCCTGGCCAGACATTGCGCTCGTTTCACTGTATTGACAATAATACCAGCAATCCCTCCGTTTGAAAGAGATCTTTGAATAGTTGTTTTTAAATCATCCTCTCCAATCAATTCCACTTTCACTTCTTTTATGTTTTCTAACCGGAAATCCCTCAACTGGATGACCCTGTCACCGTCCATGTATGTAATCAAAGGATATTCTTCTGTTTCTTTCCAGTCGGAGTGATCTGCCTTTATGTTCCGCTTCTTTACTCCCATACCCCGGCAATAAGTTTCGACTAATTTTGTTCGCCTCGATGCAGGCAGCGTCGCAGACAGGACGATTATAGGTACCCGGTATGCACCGAGCCACTCAACAACCCGATAAAGAAATGCTCCCATATAAGAATCGTATGCATGTACTTCATCAATCACGATGACCTTTTTCGATAATCCCAAATGTCTAAGTGCCAGATGTTTTTGCTTTAATCCTGCCAACAAAAACTGATCCACTGTTCCTACAACGAAATCATCTAATATGGCAGTTTTTCTTCCTGTAAACCATTCATTTATAACAACACTCCCATAGAGATCTTCCACATCAATATTCTCTGCATTTTTTAAATTTTGAAACGCCTCGTTAAACTGTGCTTTCCCATGCACGAGCTGAATCGACTTGTCATCACCCGTTTCTCTGGCAATTTTTTCAATCCATTCTTTAATCCTCGGGAAAATGCCATCGGAGGTCGCCTGTGTTGGTAAGCCAAAAAACATGCCGGAACACTTTCCTTTTTCTGCCATTTGTTCAACCCCCAACAAAGCGGCTTCTGTTTTTCCAACTCCCATAGGTGCTTCAAGTATTATAATTCCTGGCTTTTGTGCTTTATCAATGGCTTTAAAGAATGCCTGCTGTATCTCTCTTGGGTGAAATTGAAATCTTTTGTTGTATTGCTCCACAATATCACCAAAATAATCAGGGGCCCATGGGTATGTTTTACTCCAACGTTCCCATCCATATTCCAAACGTTCTTCTTGAAACTCCTCTTCATCCTTATCTATCGGAAACAAAGGGAAATACTCCTCATTACTGGCAATCCAATCAGCCATAATAAGAAGACCCTGGAGGAGAACCTGTGCAGGCAGCTCAATCTTCGGAATCGCATCAACGTTCTTATATCCAGCCTCCTCCAGTGCCCACTCAAACAATTCATGCTGCACCCGCTTCCAATTCTCAGTACATTCACCGACATGATCGCGTTGATAGTAGTTAGCCGTGTAAGACTCCAGCTGCTTCTTAATATCCAATTTATTGTCTACCGGCTTTCCATGATGTCCACCGACAATGGATGCAATATCTTCGCAAACACCATAAGAATTCAGTAAAACTTGACTTGCTAATGCATGGGGGGATTTTGATGAAGATTCCGTACTCCAATTTCCCAGTCCGGAAAATCCTGATTTTATCAGGTTTTCTGTCAGTATTTTGTCCAGATCTGTTGATTGGTTGTTTCCTGATGGTCTCAAAGAAAAACAGGGGGTAGCTTTGCCCAAGTCGTGAGTTAAACCTATAAAGGATACAAGGCTTACTCCATCCTTCTCAGAATCAGAAATTGAATCCAGAATAAATTCCTTTTGACCTTCGCTAAGCCAATGGTTCCATAATTGGATTATAATGTTTGATGTGTCCAGTAAATGCTGTTCAAGTGGAAGCCAGTAGTATTGTCCATCTTTTTCTTTTTTCTTACCCCATAGGTTAGTTTTTATACGCATAGTTTTTTCCTCCAAGGTAATTAAATTGGATTTTAGGTTTTGACAGGAAGCAGTAAAAAAAGATTAAAAAATCATAGAGATTATCCACACACACCGCATATGCCGGGAACTCATTGAGGTATTCGGAGGAGGTGGCTGGATGCTGGGATCACCCCTGCTAATGCAGGGAACACTCTATGATTTTATCACAAACCTCTTTCTTCTGCTTCTGAAGCAAAAAACTTCCTATTGCCTACATCATTTTTTCTTTCTAAACTATACTATTTAAAACAATTTTGCCATAGTTCTAAATTTCTTTCAATATTTTTTTGATTTTTTCTGAAATTCAAGCAGAACTATTTCACGAAAATGAATGATCTGTAGCAATTGCCTTTTTGCCTATAATTCCTTCTTCACTAAAATAATACTCCCAAAATTCAAAATACCCCGGGTTCATTTGGAAACCGAACACCTTGACAATCCACATATGATCTAACTGTTTTGATCTTCTTCCATAGCCCGGGTTACCAGAAATGTCTTTACTTCTTCGTTCCATGGTGCGAGCTTTTCCAGCTTTTCATCTGTCATCTGGTTATTCGGCTGCTTTTCTATCGATGGATTTTCTCATGTGGCAAGGATCCGGACATAGATTAACCCGGACCACTTCCTGGCGGAAAGTGCCAGAGCCAATAATCTGGATGTGAACGAATATGTTAAGTATCTTCTTGAAGAAACGCGGGATTACAATAAAGCATAAAAAATGCTTCAAAAAATGATGCCTTCAGTTTAGCATAAATAAAGTAAACTGAATAGGACGCTATCTTTTGAAGCACTTATATTGTTTATTTAATTTTCAACACTAAATTCATTGCTTAAATCAGCACCATTTGATGCAATTACTTTCTTATACCAGTAGAATGAATCTTTTCTACTTCGATTGTAAGATCCATTCCCTTGATCATCTGCATCAACATAGATAAACCCATAACGTTTCTTCATTTCACCTGTTCCTGCAGAAACAATGTCAATTGCACTCCATGTATTATAACCAATAAGTTCTACACCATCTTCGAGTGCCTCAGACATTGCGATGATATGATCGCGATAATAGTCAATATGCTCTTGGTCATGAATCTTTCCATCCTCAGATGGCTGTTCTTCTTAACCTAATCCATTTTCCACAATCATCATTGGTTTTTCATAACGTGCATATAAGTGATTTAATAACCAACGTAATCCTAATGGGTCAATTCCCCAACCCCATTCAGTTTTTTTAACATGAGGGTTTTGAATTCCGAATTCAATTGTTTCTGATAATTTCGCATCTTGATTATCCGCTGAACAATCAGAACGATAGTAACTAAGAGCAATATAATCAATTGTGCCTTTTTTTAGCATATCTAAATCCTCTTGAGTTATCTCAAGAGAAATCCCTTGCTCTTTCCAAAACCGCTCTGCCCAGAAAGGATATTTACCTTTAGACATTACATCTAAGCAATAATAATTCCAAACATCCATATCTTTCATAGCTGCAAATACATCTTTTGGTTTTGATGTAAGTGGATAGAATGCGAACCCACAAATCATACAACCAATCTTTGCGTCAGGATCAATAGTTCTCGCTAATTCAACTACTTTTGCACTTGCAACAAATTCATGATGTAAAGCCTGATATCGATTAGAGATATCTTCAGTAGTTTCTAATGGATCTTTTTGTTGAATTTTCATACTCTTTGGAATATTACCACCAGTAACTGTTTCACCATAAGCAGTCGTACCAAAGTTAATTTCATTAAATGTCATCCAATGTTTTACTAAGCCTTTGTATTCAGTTAAGATAACTGTAAGTGCTTCAAAAGATGGCGTACTATTCAGTTTACATTATTTATGCTAAGCTGAAGGCATCATTTTTTGAAGC
>JBCLPO010000004.1:0-452914 GCA_041223105.1 Lachnospiraceae bacterium 54-53 | reverse complement strand
CGGCTGTATCCTTCCCACTGCCGGGTGGATTGGGGACTTTCACCCGTTAGAACGTGTGCCCACCGGGCACACATAAAGCAAAAAAGACCGGGCATCCCGGTCCTTTTTCATTCTGATTAAACTCTGGACAGGTATTCACCTGTACGTGTATCAATCTTAATCTTATCACCCTGATCAACAAACAAGGGAACATATACCACAGCTCCGGTTTCAACCGTCGCAGGCTTGGTTGCGCCCTGAGCCGTATCCCCCTTGAATCCTGGTTCCGTATCTGTAATCACCAGTTCCACAAATAACGGTGGTTCTACGGAGTATACCTTGCCGTTATAGGAACATACCTTAACCGTCTCATTTTCTTTCACGAACTTCAGCGCATCGCCGATCACATCCAGGCTTAATGCCATCTGCTCGTAGGTATTTGTATCCATAAAGTTATGGAGATCCCCGTCGGCATACAGATACTGCATATCAACTCTGTCAATTCTTGCCTGTGGGAACTTCTCTGTCGGGCGGAATGTGCGCTCTACAACGCCCCCGTTTACCACATCTTTAATCTTAGTTCTTACGAACGCGGCACCTTTTCCAGGCTTAACATGCTGGAACTCCATAATCTGATAGACAGTACCATCGATCTCCAATGTGATACCGTTTCTAAAATCACCCGCTGATATCATAAATGATATTCCTCCTTGAATTTCTCTTCTTAACCTTTTACATTCTATACTAAAATACATGCATTTTCAACAGTTTTTTGCAAATATCTCCTTTTTATTGGAATCAAAAGCAGTCCATGCCCGTCAAAAAATCCATGGCCAGTGCATAGCCTTTTAATCCCAGACCTACAACCTGTCCGGTACAGACCGGCGCCGTAACGGAGACATGGCGGAATTCCTCCCTCTTGTGTACATTGGATATGTGGACTTCAATTTTCGGTATTTCCACGGATCCCAGCGCATCCCTTAACGCATAGCTGTAATGGGTGAAGGCCCCTGGATTGATGATGATTCCTTCGGTCCCGTTATGATATGCTTCCTGTATCTTATCAATGAGTCCGCCTTCATAATTGCTTTGAAAGATTTCCAGCTCATGGCCTTCCCGCTCCGCTTTTTCTTTCAGCCTGAGGGTCAGTGCTTCGTAATCCTCCGTCCCGTATATTCCTTTTTCGCGGATTCCCAAAAAATTCAAATTGGGCCCGTTCAGCACAAGAATCTTCATGCCATATTTCCTCCAGTTCGTACCTATTATGCCCTTAAAACCGTCTTTTACCCCTGCAGAGGAAATCAGGTTTAAAGCTTGTCCGCTTTTTTATCTTTGTGATAAAAATACAATACCACTGCCTCCAGAAGCCTTTTTAAAACGATCTGGATCTCTTCCCTGGGATGGATGGGCCTGACCAGAATGCTGCGGATCCCGGTCCGTTTCGCCCCATAGACGTCGGTAAACAGCTGGTCTCCCACAAAAATTGTCTGCCGCGGCTCCGTTCCCATCAATTCCATAGCTCTCCGGTACCCCTTAATGCCAGGCTTGTTCCCCTTGTAAATATAGTGGGAACCGCCTACCGCCCGGGCAAAGGAAGCAACTCTCGGCTCCTTGTTGTTGGAAAGAAGGCAGGTCTCCATGCCAAGCTCCCTTAAGCTTTGGAACAGCTTCTTCGCCCTTCCATCCGCAGGAGCGCCATGAGGAACCAGGGTGTTGTCAATGTCAAAAATAACGCCTCTGATCCCTTTTTCAAACAGATCCCCAAAGGGTACGTCATAAGCGGAAACCACGTCTTCATCCGGATAAAATATTTTAAACATAAATCTCCTATTTCTTCAATAATTTTCCGATCTCTTCCATAAACGTATTCACATCCTTGAACTCCCGGTATACGGAAGCAAAGCGGACATAGGCCACCTCATCCACTTCCTGCAGCTTCTTCATGACAAGCTCCCCGATTACGGTGCTTTCCACTTCCTTCTCCTCACGGTTGAAAACCTGAGTCTCTATCTCATCCACCATGGAATCGATCTGCTGGGATGAAACCGGCCGCTTATGGCAGGAATGAAGAATCCCCGCTTCTATCTTGGATCGGTCATAAACCTCTCTGGAATTATCCTTTTTAATCACCATGAGAGGCATGGTCTCCAGCTTCTCATAGGTGGTAAAACGCTTCCCGCACTTCTCACATTGTCTGCGGCGCCTGATGGAGCTGTTGTCGTCTGCCGGTCTGGAGTCGATGACCTTTGTATCAGCTTCGTTGCAAAATGGACATTTCACGCCTCTGTTCCTCCTGTCTTACGGACTGTTTTTCATTATGTATATCATAACTTACAATCCGAAGATTCGCAACCCCATCTTCCACTATATCCCGCATTTTTCCGTTGCTTTTTCCAGATCCACGTTGACCAGGATAATATCCGGCCCCACCTGGCGTATATCACAGAAGGGAATCACATATTCCCTCTCTCTGACCAGAAAACCGCAGAAACACCCCGGCCCCGGTACAATGATCGCCAGAAGGCAGCCCGACTCCATGTCAAAATCCACATCGCCCACATAACCGAGGCGCCTGCAGTCACAGATATTTATCACTTCTTTTTGCTTGAGATCAGAAATACGCATAGAACACACCTCCTCTTTAGTGTATTCTATGCGCCCGTAAACCGTGTGACACGGTTCCATTATTGATTTTCCTGCCTCCACATATACTCAAAAGACGCGTCCTCATAACCGGCGCCGGGCTGGGGTGCCCCTTTGGACTTTAAATCCAGATAGAATTCGGCTGCAGTGCACTGGATATAGGGCATGATCCATAAAAAGCCGACGCCAAGAGAGAAATATCCCAGCACCAGCATCCCGGTAAAGCTTAAGTAAAGATACAGAAGCCTTCCCTTGCCGCCCTTCATCATATCCGCGCTCTCCTTCAGGCTCGCAAAGACCTTCTTGTCCGGAGACTCTATGAGGATGAATATGGACTGGGACAGAAACAGCATGGTAAATACGATTCCGGCAAGCCACAGTATATACATGAGCACCAGAAGAAGGATCATGACCGGTATAAATTCCGTGATAATGGAAACCGCCATAACCACAAAATAGGGAATTCCCCAAAAGAGCCCGATGAGTAAATTTACGAAATAAAGTCCCAGAAACCTCTGAGGCCTGTTCCGGAACGCATAAAGCAGATCTGAGAATCCGGCCGTCTGATCCGTGCACAAATTTAAAAAGATCTTATTGATCCCGGGTGTCAGAAGACCCACCAGGGAAAGAGCCACCACATAGGATAAAAAAACCACTGCCTGCAGGAGAATGAAAGCCGTTTTTCCGCTTCCGCCCGCAAAAAAAGACCTGTTCACAGCTGTCAGGGAAAATACAGCGCATAAATATATGAGCAATATGACAAACACGGCTGCGTATACAGCAAACTGGGCGCCGATGCATAAGCCGTATTTTCCTTTCAGCCTTTGTCTTGCCCGCCTTTTAAGTTCCGATGCCGGAGTCTTCATCAAAATACACCTCCTGACTGAATGCCTTCCACGGCTGCGAAGATGAAAAATGCAAACACCACCAGTACGACCAGAACCAGGGCAATGACCGATGTGATAATTCCCGCCTTCGCATATCCTTCAAACCGGTCTTCCGTTCTTGAAAGAAGTGCAAAAATAATTCCCAGGCTGCCGAAAATCAGTCCTCCGTAACAGCAGCAGGAGGTGACTATGGCGATAATTCCCATGACCAGAGATGCCAGGGCCATATTGCTCTGGGGTAATTTCTTCGGCTGCTGATAAACGTTATTGTAATTCCAGTCTCTCTTTTCCTGCGGATAACCGCCGGGCCCTTCCTCAGGCTTTGTTAAGTCCCCGGAGGCCTCAATTCCCGGCTCAACCGAAGAATTGCCGTAATCCTTCTGCTCATCCTGATCCATGAAGTACCATCTCCCTTTTGTCATAATACAGCGATTATACAATATTTTCCACCATCTGTAAAATTAAGATTTTCTGTCGGCCGTAATCTTTACAAGAAAGAGTCTGATAAGACGTAATTTCATGAGATAAAAAAAGCCGCCGCGGAAAACAGAGAGATCCTGCTTCCGCAACGGCTTTCCATACGTTTCCGTGCCGACCTTTTTTAATTAAAAGGAAGGAACGACAGCGCCATCGTAGGTGTCTTCAATGAACTTTTTCACCGTATCACTTGTAAGAGCCTCAACCAGAGCCTTGGTTTTATCGCTTTCCTCTTCTCCGGAACGGACTGCAACGATATTGCTGTAAAGGGTTGCCGCCACGGACCCGGCATCTTCCACAGCCAGGGCATCGGATACCTTTAAGCCGGCTTCAATGGCATAGTTGCCGTTAATGACAGCTACACCCACATCTCCCAATGAACGGGGGAGCTGGGCAGCCTCCACCTCAATGATCTCAAATTTCCTGTCATTCTTTACAATATCGTTCTTGGTGGCTTCCAGCCCAACGCCTTCCTTCAGTTCAATCAGGCCGTTGTCAGCCAGTAAAAGAAGGGCTCTCGCTTCGTTGGAAACATCATTGGGCACCGCGATCTGCGCTCCGTCTGCCAGATTGTCAAGGGAGTCTGTTTTTCCTGCGTAAATGCCGAACGGCTCATAATGAATGGCTGCCGCGCTCACCAGTTCGGTTCCCTTTTCCTCGTTGAACTGGTCCAGATACGGCTTGTGCTGGAAATAATTTGCGTCCAGATCTCCTGAATCCAGAGCCACATTCGGCTGTACATAATCCGTATATTCCTTGACCACCAGATCATAGCCCTTTTCCTTCAGAATTTCCTTTGCGGCGTTTAAAATCTCGGCATGAGGTGCCGGAGTTGCGCCGACAATGATCTGGGTTAAGTCTCCGGCAGCTTCCGTTTCTCCCTCTGCTGCCGTTGTTTCCTCCGCTTTTGTCTCTGCGGTTGTGTCGGCCTGGGATTCCGCTGCGGTTGTTGCAGGAGCTTCCTTGCCGCCAGAGCATGCGGTCAGCGCACCTGCTGCCAGCAATGCTGCCGTAAATACATAAAGTGATTTTTTCATAATTTTTCCTCCTTATAATTTTATATGGTAACGCCTTTGGCTGTTACTTGCTAATTGATCCTTTTATCGCTTGCCCTGGACAATTTCATGCCGGCTTCCTGAATAATCTGGACGATGATGACGAGAATGGCAACCGTTATAAACATCATCTCCGTCTGATATCGGTAATATCCGTACTTGATGGCAATATCTCCAAGTCCGCCTCCGCCCACAAAGCCTGACATGGCGGAATATGCCAGAATGGTCGTGACCGAAAGAGCCGCGCCGATCAAAAGAGAAGGCTTCGCTTCCGGAAGAAGTACCTTCCAGATGATCTGAAAGGTGGAGGATCCCATGGATTTGGCCGCCTCGATCACGCCGGAATCCACTTCCTTAAAGGAAGACTCCACGACCCTGGCCACATAAGGCGCGGAAGCGATCACCAGAGGCGGGATCACCGCCTTCGCTCCCAGGGTGGTTCCCACGATCATTTTGGTAATGGGCAGCACCATGATGAGTAAAATGATAAAGGGCACGGAACGGAGCAGGTTTATGACAAGCCCCAGTATCCGCTGGAACCAGGGCACCGGACAGATCCCATCCTTATCCGTGACGATGAGGATTATGCCCAGGGGAATTCCGATGAGATAGGAGAAAAAGGAGGAGGTAAACGTCATGAAAAGAGTCTCCCACACTCCTGTCTTAAGCATACCCATAACGGCTGAATCAAAGATCATAATCCTTCACCTCCTCATGAGTGATCCTGGCTGTTTTTAAGTAATTAAGTACGCGGTTCTGATCCACTTCCTCCCCGGGCAGCTGGATGACCATCTGGCCCATGGCGGTTCCGTTTATGTCCCTGGTCTCCGCATGTATGATATTGACCGGAACCTTACAGGCCAGGATCAAATTGGCGAGAACCGGCTCAAAGGACGAACGGCCGTCAAAGGTGATCCGGATCCTTCTGGAATTCCCGAACCGGATGGCCTGTTCCCCGGCCTCTCCCAATATGAGCTGCCGGCCGATCCTGGATTTGGGTTCGGAAAATATATCTGACACACGGCCGACCTCTGCGATATGGCTCTGGTCAATGATGGCGACCCGGTCGCAGATGGCCTCGATGACCGTCATTTCATGAGTGATGACTACCACGGTGACTCCCATGGTTTTATTGATCTCCTTAAGCAGGCTTAAGATGGACTTGGTGGTATTGGGGTCCAGGGCGCTGGTCGCCTCGTCGCAGAGAAGAATCTTGGGATTCGTTGCAAGGGCCCTTGCGATGGCCACTCTCTGCTTCTGACCTCCCGACAGCTGGGCCGGATAAGCCTTTGCCCTGTCCTTTAAGCCCACCATCTCCAAAAGCTCCATGGCTCTTTTTACAGCGTCTTTTTTGGGTACGCTTGCGATTTCAAGGGGAAAGCATACATTCTGGAGAACATTCCTCTGGGCCAGTAAATTAAACTGCTGAAATATCATGCCCATGGATTGTCTGGCCAGTCTCTGCTCCCTGGGTCTCATGGAAGACAGGCTTTTGTTCTCAAAAAGCACATCTCCGGACGTGGGGATCTCCAAATAATTGATACAGCGGACCAAAGTGCTTTTCCCTGCTCCGCTCAAACCGATGATTCCGAAAATCTCTCCCTGTTCAATGGACAGGTTAATATCATCCAGGGCCTTAATGGGGCCGTTTGCCGTGCGGAATTCTTTTCCCAGCCCGACCAGCTGGATTATTGGTTCTGAAGACTGCATATATCTGTTTCCTTTCTTAACAAAGGTACAAAAAAGGCCGCAAGCCCTGCACAGACTTGCGACCTGATAATCTCCGCATTTCGCTGCCCCGCGAATCCCAATCACAATCCATACAAATGAAAATCCATTATCGGTTTTTTACGCACTCTGATACACGACATATCATCATACACATGCCGTCCATCGTGTTCATATTCATCTGCATGGCTTTCCATTGGTTCATGGCAGCTACTCCTTCCACTGATTCCTATAGATAAACTAGGAATTGCTTATGAGGCGTATTTTACCCTTTGTTCCGGTTTTTGTCAATACTTTTTTTCAATTGAGGCCAAAAACTGCTGATTTTAAGAACAGAGATCAACAATTACCTGGGCAAATATTTTAGCGCTCACCACAAGCTCATCAATGACCGCATATTCGTCGGCTCCATGCATGCGGTTATCGGTTTCCGGCATGGCGGCTCCGAAAGCGACGCCATTCTTCAATTCATGAACGTAGGTGCCGCCTCCCATGGAAACACACGCTCCCTCACGGCCGGTGTAGCTTTCATAAGCGTTTAAAAGTGTCTTTACAAAATCCGAATTTCCATCCACATGATGAGGCGGCCTCATGGAATCATTGTGAAGGGTGAATCCCTTCTCCGCCATGTTCTTTTTCACCACCTTAAGGACGTTCTCCTCCGTGGCACAAACCGGACATCTGCTGTCAAATGTACCTTCCAGCCCGGACTCCGTCACCTTTAACAAGCTGAAAGCCAGGGTCAGATGGCCGGAAATCCGGTCACTCATGGCGATCCCCAGGGCCTTTCCTGCTGTGTCTCCGTGAGGGATCAGTTCCAGAAGGCGGCGGATCATGGTCACCTGTCCGCATTCCGCCAGAGGAAGCTCCGTCAGGAAAACAAGAAGTCCTGTGAGGGCATTGTTTCCTTCCTCCGGGATGGAGGCGTGGGCGCTTTCGCCGATGGCCGTAACAAAAGCTGTATCTTCGTCTAACACCAGCTCATAACGGATTCCCGTCTTCTTTTCACATTCTGCCGCAACAGCTTCGAGAACTTCCGTATCAACTCCCCTTACCACCCCGCTGGCTTTTCCGGGCACCACATTGACCTTGATTCCCGCATCTAAGCTGACCAGCCTGGGAAGCTTGGAGGAAGGCGTCCATTCCGCCGTAAAATTTCCGTTTAATCCGCCCTTTTCCGTATTCACCACCGGAAAAGCTCCGTCAGGAGAAAAGGTCATGGGAGCTTCCTTTTCAATGGAATAATAATGGGCGATGTCAGAGCTTCCGCATTCTTCATCGGTCCCCAGGATGAGCCGCGCATTCTTCTTAAGGGGAATATTCAGCTCTTTTACGGCTCTCATGGCATAAAGAGCCGCCACAGCCGGTCCCTTGTCATCCGCCGTGCCGCGGCCAAACAGCTTATCTCCCTTTACCACCGGCTCAAAGGCTTCCGTCTCCTTCCACCCTTCTCCCGCCGGGACCACATCCAGATGGGCCAGAATGTCCAGCTGGTGCTCCTTGTCATTCAAATCCGCGGTTCCCACATAGTTATCGTAATTTGTTATGGAAAAGCCGTAGGACTGCGCCATGTCCAGAGCTTCGTTTAAAGCCTGAAACGCTCCCGGCCCGTAAGGCATCCCTTCTCTGTAGGGCATCTTCTCGCTGTTGATCCGGCAAAGAGTGCAGATGTCCTCAATCATTTCCTGCTTATGAGACTCTATATACGCCTCGATCTCTTTCTTATACATAATCCACACCTCTTTTTACTTCATCATGGCCGCCAACGTTTCATTCACTGCCTTGCCGTCCGCCTTGCCCTTTACCTTCGGCATCAGGACTTTCATGATCTTACCCTTGTCTGCGGCGGTGGGTGTTTCAATCCCCAGCTCCTCAAGAACGGACCGGATAACCTCTTTTATCTGCTCCACGCTCATGTCCTCCGGAGCAAATCCCTTGTAAACCGCAATCCGGAAGGCCGCTTCCTCCCGGATGTCATCCCGGTCCGCCGGCGCCAGATCAAAGGTTTCCTGGGTCTGCTTAATCTCCTTTTTTACGACCGCGTCGGCCTCCTCCTCCGTAATGGGAGTATGATCCTTCTTATCAATTTCAAAGTTCTTAAGTGCCGCCAGAAGCATGGATAAAGCGTCCTTTTTCTGCTTATCCTTTGCTTTCATGGCTTCTACCATTGCCGCCCTTACTTCATCAATCCTGCTCATTGTCTGCTGCCTCCTTTTATTTCATTGTTTTTAACCGTTCCTGGCTTCCCGGACCTTAATTATGGCCGAATTCGGAAAGCTTCAGTCCCGGATTGCGCTCCAGCACCATGCCCACGCTCCAGCTGTTGACAAACAAAAGAAGCGGGTTATCCTTTAAATCCTTGATCCGCTTCATATCAGACGTTCCCTGGATCTTAGACACATCAATTTCCTCTTTGTTCTCAACCCACCTGATATATTCATACGGCAGCTTTTCCAGCTTAACCTCCACATTGTACTCGTTTTCCAGGCGGTAGGTCAGGACTTCAAACTGCAGTTCCCCCACCACGCCCACAATGATCTCTTCCATTCCGGTATTGAATTCCTGGAAAATCTGTATGGCGCCTTCCTGGGCGATCTGGTTTACCCCTTTGATGAACTGTTTTCTCTTCATGGTGTCCATCTGCCGCACTCTCGCGAAATGTTCCGGTGCAAAGGTGGGGATCCCTTCATATTCAAATTTCTCATTGGACTTACAAAGGGTATCTCCGATGGAAAATATACCCGGATCAAATACGCCGATGATATCGCCGGCGTAAGCCTCTTCTACAATTTTCCTGTCCTGGGCCATCATCTGCTGGGGCTGGGATAAGCGCAGCTTCTTTGCGCCCTGTACATGATTTACCTCCATGCCCGCATCAAATTTCCCCGAAACGATCCGCATGAATGCAATGCGGTCCCTGTGAGCCTTATTCATATTTGCCTGGATCTTGAATACAAAAGCGGAAAAATCCTCCTCAAAGGGATCCACGACTCCGGTGGTCGTCAGCCTGGGCAGCGGAGATGTGGTCATCTGAAGAAAATGCTGTAAAAATGTCTCCACACCGAAGTTCGTCAGCGCAGAGCCAAAAAATACCGGAGATAAATCACCTCTGGCGACCCGTTCCATATCCAGTTCATCGCTGGCGCCGTCAAGGAGCTCAATATCTTCCATCAGCTGGCTGTGATAGCTTTCCCCGATCAGCTCATCCACCCGGGAGTCTCCCAGCCGGGCCTCTGTGGCCTCCACTTCCTTCTGTCCGTTCATGGCGGCCCGGAATGTGGTAATGGTTTCCTTAAAACGGTCATAGACCCCTTTGAATTCCCTTCCGCAGCCGATGGGCCAGTTCACCGGACAGGTCCTGATCCCAAGCACATCTTCGATTTCATCCATCAGTTCAAAGGGATCTCTGGCTTCACGGTCCATCTTATTGACAAATGTAAAAATAGGGATATGGCGCATGACGCATACTTTAAAAAGCTTGATGGTCTGAGCCTCCACGCCCTTTGAACCGTCAATGACCATGACAGCCGAATCAGCCGCCATCAGGGTCCGGTAAGTGTCCTCGGAGAAATCCTGATGTCCGGGCGTGTCCAGAATGTTGATGCAGAATCCGTCATAATTAAACTGCAGTACGGAGGAGGTGACGGAAATTCCTCTCTCCTTTTCAATCTCCATCCAGTCGGAAACAGCATGTCTGGAGGACTTTCTGCCCTTTACGGAGCCGGCCAGATTGATGGCGCCTCCATAGAGGAGAAATTTCTCCGTTAAGGTGGTCTTTCCCGCGTCGGGATGGGAAATTATGGCAAACGTTCTTCTCTTTTTTATTTCTTCCGCTATACTCACAAAAAAAGTTCCTCCAATTTTACGTCTCAATCTTGTCTATTGTAGTATGATTCCAACCATAAGTCAAGATTCCTCTAGCGGGAAAAGATCTCATTCAGAAGGCGGTCCGCCACCTCTTCCTTGGTCATGCGTTCCAGCGGCAGCTCCCTGTCCCTGGTTATGATGGTCACCACATTGGTATCCGTTCCGAAGCCGGCTCCCTCTACCTTTAAGTTATTGGCCACGATCATGTCAATGTTCTTCTTTTCCAGCTTGATCCTGGAGTTTTCCAGCATGTCCCTGGTCTCCATGGAAAAGCCGCAGAGAAACTGTCTTTCTTTCCTGTGATCTCCCAGCCACTTTAAAATATCGTCCGTCCGCTCCAGTTCAATAACCATTTCCCCGTCTTTTTTCTTTGTTTTTTCCGTGCTGACGTGCTTGGGTCTGTAATCCCCCACGGCCGCAGCCTTGATGATGGCATCCTGGTCTTTGGCCTCCGCTGTGACAACTTCAAACATCTCCTTCGCGCTTTCCACCTCTATGAGTTTCACAAACCGCGGCTTGGGAGTATCCGTCTTTCCGGTGACAAGAGTTACCTCCGCTCCCCGAAGAGAAGCCATCCTCGCTACCGCGTAACCCATTTTCCCTGTGGAATGATTGGAGATAAAACGCACCGGATCTATGGCTTCCCTGGTCGGTCCGGCCGTTACCAGAATCTTTTTTCCGGCCAGGTCTTTTTCACGTCCCACTTCCCGTTCAATGTAATCGAAAAGCTCCTCCGGCTCCGGCATCTTGCCGGTACCCGTATCCCCGCAGGCCAGATACCCTTCTGCCGGATTTATCACTTCCATTCCGTAGGACCCGCATATTTTTAAATTGTCCTGTACAATGGGGTTTTCATACATGTTGGTGTTCATGGCCGGAGCGATGATCTTTTTGCATCTGCAGGCAAGAACCGTGGTGGTCAGCATGTCGTCCGCCAGCCCATGGGCCAGCTTTGCCACCACATTGGCGCTTGCGGGCGCGATCATCACCACATCGGCCAGCTTGGCAAGGGAAACATGCTCCACATGGTACTGGAAATTCCGGTCAAAGGTGTCCACCAGGCATTTGTTGCCCGTTAACGTTTCAAAAGTGATGGGATTAATGAAGTTTGTGGCATTCTGCGACATGAGAACATGCACATTGCCTCCCTTTTTCACCAGCATGCTGGCAAGCCCGGCGATCTTATAGGCCGCGATGCTTCCTGTAACTCCCAAAATGATATTTTTTCCTTTCAGCATAAGCGCCTCCCGTTGTTTTTCGCGTTGAAATATGATACTCTACAGTATAGCATAAGAAAAAAAAGTTGGAAAGGAGTTCCCTCTATGATTTTAGCCATTGATATGGGAAACAGCAATATTGTCATAGGAGGCATCGATCACACCCGGACTTATTTTGTAGAACGCGTAACCACCAATCACGGGAAAACAGAATTGGAATATGCGGTTAATATAAAAGATATCATGGAAATCCACAGCCTGCCCATTTCTTCCATTGACGGAGCCATCGTCGCCTCTGTGGTTCCGCCTCTTACGGATGTGGTTCTGACAGCCGTTAAAAAAATAACAGGGAAGACTCCCATGCTGGTGGGATCCGGGATGAAGACCGGACTCAACATCAAGATGGACAACCCAAAGACCGTGGGAAGTGACTTAATCGTGGATGCCGTGGCCGCCTTAAAGGATTATCCGGCTCCCATTATCGTCATTGACATGGGGACCGCCACCACCATGTCCGTCATTGACCGGGCGGGAAATTACACCGGCGGCATTATTTTTCCGGGCCTGCGGGTGTCCCTTGACTCCTTGAGCAGCCGGGCTGCCCAGCTTCCCTATATCGGCTTAAACAAACCCACGAAAATTATCGGAAAAAACACCATTGACTGCATGAAAAACGGGATCCTCTACGGCAATGCAGCCATGATCGACGGCGTCATCGACCGGATCCAGGAGGAACTGGGAGCCTGTGCAAGCCTGGTGGCCACCGGCGGCCTGGCTTCTTCCGTCATCCCCCTTTGCCGCCATACCATCCATTACGATGACACACTGTTGTTAAAGGGACTGCTGATTCTCTATGAAAAAAACAATCAAACATAAAAAAGGACCAAAAACTGGAAATAAAATTTGATTCAGCTATCGTATAAAAGCCCCCAATTGAGTACATCATTTCTTTATGAGTAATAAAAAAATGATGCGGAGGGAAAGATATGTCTGGATACAAAGTAGAGATTTGCGGCGTCAATACTTCCAAACTGCCTCTTCTGAGCAATGAGGAGAAGGAAGCCCTGTTCAAAAGGATTCTCAACGGGGATAAAAAAGCCAGGGAAGATTACATCAAGGGAAACTTAAGACTTGTTCTCAGTGTCATACAGCGTTTTTCCGGCAGCAACGAAAACGTGGACGACTTATTTCAGATCGGCTGCATCGGCTTAATCAAAGCCATCGACAATTTTGATATTACGCAGAATGTCCGGTTTTCCACCTATGCGGTACCCATGATTCTGGGCGAAGTACGGCGTTATCTTCGGGATAACAATTCCATCCGCGTCAGCCGTTCCCTGCGTGATACCGCATACAAAGCCATTTATGCCAAAGAGAATTTGATGAAAAGGAATTTGAAGGAACCCACTCTGATGGAAATCGCCGATGAGATCGGAGTGAGCAAGGAGGACATCACCTATGCCCTGGATGCCATTCAAAGCCCTGTCAGCCTTTATGAACCCGTTTATTCCGACGGCGGTGATCCTCTTTTTGTCATGGATCAGATCAGCGACAAAAAGAACCTGGAGGAAAACTGGGTGGAAGACATCTCCTTAAATGAGGCAATGCGGCGGCTGCCGGAAAGAGAGCGCCATATCATCGACATGCGCTTTTTTGAAGGGAAGACCCAGACCGAGGTTGCGGAAGAAATCCATATCAGCCAGGCGCAGGTAAGCCGTCTGGAAAAAAATGCGTTAAAGACCATGAAAAATTATCTCTCTTAGCATTATGTTCCTGAATAAAACAGCATAAGCCCACCTTTTGTACAAAGGCAGGCTTATCTTACATAGCATCAGAAACCGGTCACGGATCTGGGTATGGTAAATTCCACCGAACCCATATACCCCGGGGCCACTTCATATTCATCAAACACAATCACAATTTCTCCGTTTTCATTAAAATAAAAGCTTTCATCTCCCCTGATCTGATCAAATCCCTCCACAGAATCATCACCGCCCCTGTAAAAATACGTCTTGGAATCATCTGCAGCCATCTGGTCCTCCATCTGTTTTCTGATATTATCACTGACTGCCCTGATATAATCATCCTTATCCTTCAATAAATCATTTAAGGTCACCACATTGCCTGTGGATTTATCAATCGTAAAAATTTTCACATACTCCGCACCGCTTGCCATGATCACCGTTGTGTTAATCCGCAGAGAAAGGTATTTTTCATTGTCCGTTACCACATCATAGCTGGAAGTCACGGAATAATGACCATCTCCGGCTTCGTCTCCGGTCACCTCTTTTTCATATTCCGAGATCAGCCTACCGGCATATTCTTCTATGGAACGGTTTACCGCCCCATTGTCTTTATCATTCACGGAAACTCTGGGAATATCGATCTTCGCCTCATAATTTTGTTTGGAATCCTCATAGGTGCGGAACGTAACAACCCGGGCAATGGCTCCGATGACCGGGATGTCTTCCATGGCGTTTGCCGTCACCGGGCTTACGTTGGCCATGACTGCAATGGCCAGCACTGCTGCCGCGGCCGTTACTCCTGTTCTTTTTGTCATTTTCATCATCTGCTTTTTCCTCTTTTCTTTTTTTGCCCGGTTTATTCCTGCAAGAACCCCTGCGCGCAGGGCTTTTGGCATGGGAATATGCTGGTATCCTTCTTTCATTTCTAACAGTTTTTCTTCGTCACTGTATTCCATATCAGAATCTCCTTTCTTACGTGATTTCCGGCTTCAAGGTAATTTTAAGCTTTTTTAAGGCCCGGTAAAGCCTGGCCTTTACCGTATTCACATTCATTTCCAGAACTTCGGCGATTTCTTCCAGCTTCCATTCCTCCAGATACTTGAGGATGACGATGGCCCGGTCTTTTTCCTCCAGGATGCTTAAAAGCTCTAAGGGGTCATCCTCTTTATACTGATCCTCATAGGGGATCTCCATGTCCTCAAGGCTGGTTCCCTCCCTTTTCTGTTTCCTTAAAAAATCAACGGACGCATTTAGGACAATCCGGTAAATCCAGGTGGACAGATATTTTACTTCTCTCAGCTTCCTGCAGTCCCTGATCACCCGGTAAGCGCTTTCCTGAACAATATCCAAAGCGTCCTGTTCCTTCTTAACGTAGCTGTATGCAAGCCGGTAATATCTTTCATAATTTTCCAGAAGCAGCCGTTCCGCTTCCTCTTCAATCTTTTGTTTCATCTTCTCCTCCTCTCTGCCATTCTATCTGTTAGACGCTCCCCACAGGATAAAAGTTGCAGATTTCCAAAAAAAGAAAGGCTTTTTCAGCCTTTCCTTTCACCGGGACCCTATTCGAACCGTACAATCTCTTTTTTCAGACGCTTCATGATTTTCTTCTCCAGCCTGGATATATAGGACTGAGAGATTCCCAGTAAGTCTGCCACTTCCTTCTGGGTCATTTCCTCTCCTTCCTCATCCGTAAGTCCGAACCGCAGCTCCACGATCTTGCGCTCTCTCGGGCTTAAGCGGCTGATGGCGGTGTTCAGCAGATTCCGTTCCACTTCGGTTTCCAAATCCTTGTAGATGACATCCTCTTCCGTTCCCAATATATCAGATAAAAGGAGTTCATTGCCGTCCCAGTCCACGTTTAAGGGCTCATCGATGGAAACCTCCATCTTTGTCTTGTTGTTCCGGCGTAAGTACATGAGTATTTCGTTTTCGATGCAGCGCGACGCATAGGTGGCCAGCTTGATATTTTTCTTTGGGTTGAAGGTATTGATGGCCTTGATCAAGCCTATGGTCCCTATGGAAATCAAATCCTCCACACCCACACTGGTATTGTCAAACTTCTTTGCTATGTAAACCACAAGACGGAGATTGTGTTCAATCAATTCTGATTTTGCCTTCTGGTCCTCGTCTCCGCCAAGGAGGGCTATGATCTGTGCCTCCTTTTCATTGTCCAGGGGCGGAGGCAGGATATCCGCTCCCCCGATGTAATGGACTTCCCCCTGAGACGGCATCATCAGCGTTTTGAATGTTGGAATCGCCTTGAACTGAAAACGGTTTGGTACGGAAACTTTTATAATCATGTCGATACTCTCTCCTTTACATCATTCATTCATTCTTCATGCAGCAGCATCTGATATTCTCCGTTTCTGGATAATGTTCTTTTGGAAACAGCTACCAGAGGCCTTTCAATTACTTTTACTTCATCTCCCTGACGTACCTCCATCTCGTCTAAAAAGATTCCGGGCATAACTCCGCTGCTTTTCCCCACGCTTCCAAAGGGAATATAGATGACCTCTGTCACACTTTCGCAGAGCTCCCGGACTGCCTCATAGGTCACAACATGGACGGGACGGCGGCTGACCGGTTCATACAACCGGTTCCCCGTATCAAGCAGAGCCGTCACCCTTTTTTCCTTTCCCCTGTAGTGCATGGTGACTTCATAAAAATTGCTCTTTCCCTTTAAAATGCCCGGAATCCGCCACAGGATATAGCGGATTCCGAAGTATGTGCCCGCTGCAAGAAAAATCAACCGGTAAAAAGGCATGGCTTTCTGACCATTTCCCCTAAGAATCTGTTCTATATAAAAGCCGGCCTTCGTATGTTGATATAGGGCATCCATTATACCGGCAACTACCACGGCTGCCAGATAAAGAGCTCCTACCGCTTTCCCTATTTCCTTCGGTCTTTTTACGTCGAAGGCCGTCATTACCATCAGGGCGCTCACCGCCACATAGGTAATTACCATCTCAAGCCACAGGGGTAAAAATGGAAAAGCAGCCGCAAACACGGCCCACGCCGCCCCCAAAATCGCCCCCAGAATCATTCTCCACCGGATCAGACGGTACTTCATCCCTCGTCTCACGATGGATAATATCAGGAAATCCATGGTAAAATTAATTAAGAACAACACATCAATGTACAGGTTTATTTCCGTTGCTGCTTTCACCTCCCGCCCTGTACGAACATTATAGCCAGTATGCCTTTCAGAATTTGTCAAAACCGTGGGGATGATTCCAATTTTTCATCGTCTTTTTCCATCCCCCTGTGGCATTTACCGACACATTCTTACAGACCGTATGTTCCCCATCCGCCCCCATTCTCTCTCTTCGCGGCAAAAGGACAAAATAAGGAAAATATGCGGGGTCAGCAAAAAAACAGCCGCCCACGGCATATTCTGCCATGTTCGACTGTTTTCACATTTCATTGGATTATGTCGATTTTTAATGACGGATTTCTAGGAAAGCTGGGAAAGTCTTTCCTTTACCTGGTCCATCATCTGAGCATATTTCTCAAGCTTTGCCTTTTCCTCTTCGATTTTGGAAGCAGGGGCCCTGCTCACGAACTTTTCGTTGTTTAACATGCCTTTGACCCGGCTCAATTCCTTGTCTAACCGGTCTTCTTCTTTCTTTAAGCGTTCGATTTCCTTTTCAATATCCACCAGCTCCGCAAACGGCATGTAAATGACCGCCTGATGGATGACGGCAGATACCGCATCCTCTGCGATGCCGCTCTTATCCTTCTGTAAGCATACTTCGCCGGCATAGCCCAAAGCGGCGAAAAACAGCTTGCTGCGCTCAAAAATATCAAGGATCTCCTGTTTTTCAGAAACAACATAAACGCTTGCCTTTTTACTGGGCGGAACGTTCATGGAGGCGCGCACGTTGCGGATTCCTCTTACGGCTTCCTTAATGATTTCAACCTCACGCTCCTCAGTCTCAAAATTCCATTCCTCCCTGTATTCAGGCCAGCTGGAAATCATGATGGATTCCTCTTCTTCCTGGAGATTGCAGAATATTTCTTCCGTGAGGAAAGGCATATATGGGTGGAGAAGCTTCAGGGAATGGATGAGCACGGTCTTCAGGGTCCAGATGGCCGCTGCCTTTGTGGTATCCTGGTCATCCCACAGCCTGGGCTTCACCATCTCGATATACCAGTCACAGAATTCCTCCCAGATGAAGTCATAAACCTTCTGAAGGGCGATTCCCAGCTCGTATTTATCCAGATTCTCCGTCACATCCTTTACAAGGGCATTTCCCTTGGATAAAATCCATTTGTCCGCCGGGGTGAGCTCAGAAAGCTCTGCCGTTTCCGACCGGGCCTTCTCAATATTCATCATGATGAAACGGGAGGCGTTCCATACCTTATTGGCAAAGTTTCTGCTGGCCTCCACCCGCTCCCAGTAAAAACGCATATCATTGCCCGGCGCATTCCCTGTGATCAGGGTCATGCGCAGCGCATCGCCGCCGTACTTCTCAATGACCTCCAGGGGATCAATGCCGTTTCCTAAGGATTTGCTCATCTTGCGCCCTTCGGAATCCCTGACAAGTCCGTGCATCAGCACGGTATGGAAGGGCAGCTTGCCGGTCTGTTCAATACCGGAAAATACCATGCGGATCACCCAGAAGAAAATAATGTCATACCCTGTTACAAGCACATCGGTGGGGTAGAAATATTTTAAATCTTCCGTCTCCTCCGGCCAGCCTAAGGTGGAGAAGGGCCAGAGGGCAGATGAGAACCAGGTATCCAGAGTATCTTCGTCCTGGGTCAAATGGCTGCAGCCGCATTTGGGACAAGAGGAGGGGCGTTCCTTTGCCACTGTGATCTCTTTGCACTGTCCGCAGTAGTAAGCCGGAATCCGGTGTCCCCACCACAGCTGTCTTGAGATGCACCAGTCGTGGATGTTCTCCAGCCAGCGGAGATAAATTTTATCGAACCTCTCAGGAACGAATTTCAGCTCTCCCGTCTTTAATGCTTCAATGGCCGGCTTCGCCAGCTCTTCCATTTTAACAAACCACTGCTGCTTCACCATGGGCTCCACCGTGGTATTGCACCGGTCATGGGTTCCTACCGCATGGGCATGAGGGACCACCTTTACCAGAAGGCCCATATCCTCAAGATCCTTTACAATGGCCTTTCTGGCCTCATACCGGTCCATGCCGTGGTATTTGCTGCCGGGAAGATGAATGGTGGCATCGTCATTCATGATATTGATTTCAGGAAGGCCGTGTCTCTTTCCCACCCCAAAATCGTTGGGGTCATGGGCCGGTGTGATCTTTACACAGCCGGTACCGAACTCCTTATCCACATAGGAATCGGCAATCACCGGGATCTCCCGGTCCGTGAGGGGAAGCTTCAGCATCCTGCCGATAAGCCCCTGATAGCGCTCATCCTCCGGATTGACCGCAACCGCAGTGTCTCCCAGAAGAGTTTCCGGCCTGGTGGTGGCGATCTCCACAAATTTGCCTTCTTCTCCTGCAATGGGATAATTGATATGCCAGAAGAAACCGTTCTGGTCCTCATGCTCCACCTCCGCATCGGAAATGGAGGTCTGACATACCGGACACCAGTTTATAATACGGGAGCCCTTGTAGATATAGCCTTTTTCATGGAGCCTGATAAAAACCTCCTGTACGGCCTCGGAGCAGCCTTCATCCATGGTAAACCGCTCTCTGTCCCAGTCAGCCGAGGATCCCAGCTTATGGAGCTGGTTGATGATCCGCCCGCCGTACTCTTTTTTCCAGTCCCAGCATTTTTCCAGAAATCCGTCCCTGCCTAAGTCTTCCTTGCCGATCCCCTGCTTTTTCAGGCTTTCTATGACCTTGACTTCTGTGGCAATGGCAGCATGGTCCGTGCCGGGCTGCCACAAAACCTCAAAGCCCTGCATTCTCTTATAGCGGATCAGAATATCCTGCATGGTATTGTCCAGGGCATGCCCCATGTGAAGCTGTCCCGTAATGTTGGGAGGGGGCATGACAATGGTAAAGGGCTTTTTATCCCTGTCTGGCTCTGCGTGAAAATATTTCTTATCCAGCCATTTCTGATAAAGTCTGCCTTCAATCCCTGCAGGATTATAGGTTTTTTCCAGTTCTTTCATAATCTTCTCCTTTATCCTGTTTCTGTTTTTGACATATAAAAAGAAAAGCCCTCTGCATACTGGGATGCAAAGGGCGAATCAACGCGGTACCACCTTTATTCATACGGCATTTTGCCATATCTCTCAAAGCCTTTAACGGGGCCAGACGTGAATGCCTACGGATTCAATACTTTCAGCATTCCGGTTCCGAAGCTACCTTCCGCACACAGTTCCTTAACCGCCTTTCAGCCGGTGGACGGTTTTCTCTTTCAGGGTTATGGGCGTACTCCTCTTCTTCTCTACCTTTTCCTTATTCCTGTCATGCTCCTTGGGTATAATAATATACCCGCAGGGCGCTTTCTTATACTTTGTAATGATAGTGGTTTTTTTTCCATTTGTCAAGACATAATATTCCGGTACTCCTGTTTCCATTTCCGCACCAGCTCTCCGGCTCCCTGGAAACGCTTGATGGGGTCCTTCCGGAATAAATCCTCCAGCTCCAGAAGGCTGTCAGCCCCGGCCGCCGCCTCATCTGCCTTTTCTCTCTCGCTTTCGCATTCCTGCTTCAGCTCATCCGTCATCAGGGCCTGAAACCGCTCATTCAGCGCAAGTCCTCCATTCCACCGGGACAGATGGCAGATTCTCTTTAAGACATCGTTGCTCTTTACCAGATCAAAGGATTTCTGATAGGCCTGGCAGGCTTTTTCCGTCATGAACAGCCTGGCATAGGCAGCGCCAAGATTGTTATAGATCTTTGCCTGAAAGGCACCCTCTCCCCTTTCCGTGCCGGGCAGCTCAAAAACCTTCCGGTATTCGGCTGCAGCCTTTCCGTACTGCTTCCCGGAGAAGAGAAAATCAGCCTTTTCCTTTAAAAACTCTGCCGCAGGCAGCCTGCGGTATCCGGTCAGCCGCTGCCGGAAACGGCTGACTTCCGCGGCATTGTAGTAGTCGCATTCATGAAGGATGACGGCCAGAAGCTCATCCTCCTCTTCCCCGCTCTGCTGCCATTTTTCCAGCTTGGCGGCCAGAAAGGGCATATCTAAGTCATCCCGGATGAACAGGAGCAGATTCTTATCCACAAATCCATCCATGACCAGCAGAGGATTGTTATAAATAACATAGCAAAGCTCCTGGGAGGAATAAAGGCGGACACCCAGTCCCTCGAAATAAAAGGGGTGTTTTACCGGCTCCTGCCGGCAAAGATACAGACTCATAGCATGACCTCTTGTCTTATTATGGCATCCGTGGCCGGGAACAGTTCGCCGAAGCCCTTGTCCTTCATCACCACCGCCATGGTTTTTTCATCCAGAAATCCAACGCTGATCCCCACCCGGGTGGTTCTGCCGGGCCGGCTCGGAAATCCCTCCAGAGGGATTTTCACCAGCCTTTTCTGCTTTGGATCCATGGGAGTTACCATAAATTCCACATGATCCTGACCGTCAACGATCAGATCCACACTGCTTTTGGCTTCATACCAGTTGTCTCCGGCCGCGGCCACCACCAGCTGGCTCTCCCGTTCCTTATGGAGCACCCGCATGGATATGGTGGAATGAAGCCTGCCCTCGCAGATGCAGATAAAGGGATAGGGCGTCTTTTCCTGAAGATAGTCCACACCCTTAAACGCCGCCCCTCTGGCAAAGAGCTCAGGCTCCATATAAACCTTCCGGCGGGAGCAGAGGATCTTCATGGAATCAGCCGCCCAGTCATGCCGCTCAAAGCCCTTTCCCGTGAGGAAGACGGAAGAAAACAGCTTTTTCTGGAGAAGCCGCTCCGCGCAGGAGCCCAATATTTTATCCGCCAGCCTGCCTCCGGAGGGGGTATCCAGAATATCCAGATTAAAGCTTTCCTCCAGGGCCTCGTCCTCCGCGACCACAACCATTTTTCTTAAGCCTCTCTGTACCTTGAGCTCATGGTAATGAAAGGAATCTTCGGATAAGTCAAACACACAGACCTGATTGCTCCAGACCTCTTTTTTCTGGCTGAGTGCATAATACACAAAGCTTTCCGTATGGCTGATCATGTGCACCCGTTCTCTTGGGATCTTAAGATCGTCCGCGCAGTACATGAGGGCATCCATCAGCTTCCCATCCACCCTTGGCATGGTGATGATCAGCTGCTTCACTTCTTCACAGAAAAACTCTTCCATGGGAAGCTTTAAAATCTTATTTAAAAAAATTTTCAACAGCGAAAGGCCTTCGTACTTGGTTCCGCTTATCGTAGCGGTCCCTTCCTTCCTAACCATTTTTATCAGCTTGTCCACAATGATGCCCTCACCCACCAGGGTATAGGCATAAGCCTCTTCCCCCACATACCAGGCATCTTCATCCTTTTTGCGGCAGATGACCGTGGGAATGCACCATGTTTTTTCCCTGTCATGACAGCAAATGCGGGTATAGGCATCACACAGATCAAGCCCTATTATCAGTCCGTCCATCGACAGCCCCCTTATCTTACATCAGTGGAAATAATTCTTCCGCAGCAGCGTTCTTTTTTAAATACTCCTGCATCCGATTTTTGAGCCCTGTTTCATCCTTTATGCTTAAGGAAAGGCTCATATCATTCAAGCAGGCGAACCTGCTGTCCGAATCCTTCGGGTATCCTCCGGGGTCGCAGCCCACACTGCCTTCTTTTTTCAATACCCATTCATCATCCATGAGCTCCATCACCCGGTATTCCATGATTTCCCCTTCAAACAATATTTTCTGTTTGACGAAAACCCCCTGATACATGCGGGTAATGTCCTCCGTGTGAAATTCTTCCTCGTCGGGAAGGATCCTGACCTGAAGCTCGATCTTGGAATCCCTGCCCGCGCAGTACTGGAGCATGGCTTTGTCCATGATATCCTCCGGCATGGGCGCGTACTTTGCAAGGACCTTAAAATACGGGAACACATACCCCTCTTCCAGAAGAAAGGCTGCCGTACTTTGACACAGTTTCCGCTGCTCCTCTTTCAGAGCAGGAAGCTGCGCGTAATATTTTGTAATGGCCATCAGGTAAATGACAGGAAGGCGTCCCTTCTGGGAAGCAGCCGAAACCAGCCCTTCCAGATAGGCAAATACCTTTTCCTCCGGCTCTTTGTCTTCCATAAAGTATTCTGTACACTTAATGGTGAAATAGGCCTTTACGATATTGTCGCCGGTCTCCTTGCGGCTGCTGTATAAATGAAAGACCTTATCAAGCCTTGAACAGCAGCCGGAAAACATCATCTGGGCGGTGAGGCGCTCTTCCAAGTCATAGGTTTCCACATGCTGGGAAACTCCCTGCATGAGTACCTGGTACATCTGGTCCGTCAGGCCGTTAAAGTGTTCGCATAAATAATCCAGGATGACGCCGTCACTCTTTCCCTCTTTAAATACCCCATAAGCCAGATGGAGAAGGAGAGGGTCCTCGTCAAATAAGTTCTGAAGGATCATTTTCGTGCAGAGCTTAAAAAGCCGTTCCGCCGGGATCCCTTCGCTGCCGAATTCCCGGATCATTTCAAAAGCCTCTTCCATGTAGTTATTATGGATGAGAGTTTCACAGACTCCTGTCCGCTCGGATCTGGAAAGGACCTTTTTATCCAGGCTGAGAAGGTATCCGGCGCCTTCTCCTCCTTCTTCCCTGTCTGCCGTCTGCTTCTGGTAAAATTCAATGACCCTGGAAAGCAGAAGCTTCTGATAAAGGGGGCGCAGCTTGGGATCCTCCAGCGTTCCCTCCAGGATCTTTACCTCTTCCATACCGGAGGCCCCTTCGGCCAGAACCTTTTCGCAGGCGTGAAGCCGGAGCATGGGATGCTCCGGATAGAGCTCAAAGCAGCGTTCCTCCAGCTCCGGGCGGTCCATGACCGGAGCTTTTTTATAGGGTATGCCGGCATACCGGTTGCCGAAGGCATCCTGGAACAGCAGGATGCTGTGCTCTGAAAATAAGGGGACATAAGCAACGCCGTTATCCAGAAGGAAGGCATCCTCTTCCGTCATTTCCTCATAACATACGATGACATACTTCATTTTTTTATTTTCGCACTCCACCCGGTAAGACCGGAGGATGGAAGGGAGCACCCTGGCCATGGGAAGGTCGATCACATCCTTAAAGATCATCCGCTCATAAATCGCCGCCAGCCGGTTGTCGATCCGGGATTCAAACAGCTGCTCCGTGGCAAACTTTTCAATGGTGCGCTCATAGGCCTGATAGAGGGGATCCGATGGTTCCAGATACACGAGCACATTTTTATAAAGGACCGTTCTGCTGTATACATCCAGCTCATTTCCCCCATAGGAAAAGTAAAGAAGCACTTCCTTTGGAAGGAGATAACAGTAATTCTTTGGAAGGGCATACAGATAATATTCATAGAGCCTTGTCAGGCTGATGCCTGCCTTGATCCCCTTTTCGTACCAGGCAAAGGCCTCCGCCATCCGGCATTCTCCCTTGATCAGCAGGGCGCAGACCGCTTCCAGCACTTCCTTCTCCGGATATTCCTCATAGAGCCTGACGAGCATCCGGTAATGAAGACGGTTCCAATGCTTTGCGGCCATGGTGAGCCTTGAGACCGCCAGGGCCAGATTTCTGTCCACCAGGCCTTTTCCGGCACAGTGATACAGGATCTGAAGCTCCATGGGTCCGATGGCCCTCATGAGATCCGGCGCTTCATTTAACACCCGGCAGCCCCTGACATAGAAAAACGGGCTTCTCACCCCCATTTCAAACTGCCGTTTCATCATGGAATATAAAGCAGGCGGATTTTCAAACATCCTTTCGTCCAGTTTTATGAGCAACAAAAAAAGCCAGAAGAGCCGGTTGTCTTCTTCCAGATACTTTTTCATGAGACGTATTAAGGATTCCTTCTGATATCCGTCCGGCTGCACCCGTAAGCGCAGATACTGGTAATAACAGTAAATCTCCTTTTTTTCCTGGCGTTCACTCAATATTTCATCCCTGCATCCGTCCAGAAGCAGAGCCGCTTTGGAAATCTTGCCTTCTCCAAGGCATATCTCGGCCCGGAACAGCTTAAGAAGACTTTTCTCTCCTTTCATCAGTTCGATCTCATCAAGGGCCCTTCCCATCTCCTCGTAAAGGGCGGCCGTATCCCTCTGCCCGGTCTCCTCTTCCAGCCGGAGCCGTAAAAAGCGGCCGAAAGCCTCTTTTGTAAAGGCGTTCTCCGCCGATATGCCTCCGCCGGGATGATTGACCGCCGTAACCGGGATGAAAAAGCGTTCTTCCATTCCCGTAATCCGGATACTGCCAAAATTTCCTCCCTGATGCATCCGTCCGGGATGGACCAAAAACGGCACCCTGCATTCCTCTTCCTCAAAATCCTGCTCCCCCACGTTCTTTTTGGGCAGCTCTATAAAATCGCAGTCCGTCGTCACTTCCAGGTTCACATATCCCCAGCCGCTGCGTCTGATCACGACCCAGTCCCTGACAACGTCCTCCAGTTCTCCAAATCTCCGCTCCTGGGTGTCCACCTCCAGCCTGACCGGCTTTTTTACCTTTAAAGCGGTTAAAAACTCTTCCAGTTCCTTTCTTCTGTCCGGCCTGCCTTTTAAACCGTCATAAACAGCCCTCACATGAAGGTCGTTCATAAAGGGAGCCGTGACAAAATCGCGGTACTCAAACAAACGAAGAGCCGTGTCCATATCTTTTTTTGCAATATCCGCAAAATTTTCTGCTGACTTTAAATCACTCAGCGCTTTTCCTGACGTACTCAGCTCCACACGAAAAGAATAAGGGACTTCTCTCTCTCCGCCATTGGTAACCAGATAAAAAGAGCCCTTAATCACATCCCCATCTTCTAAGTAACTTCCGTTTATCTCATAGACCAGATGGTTATATGTCCCGCCAAACGCCCCGTTTATGAGCCGTACGCGATAATTTGACGAATATGCAAGTCCTTTTATGTGCAGATTATTCTCACTGGTAACGACAAGTTCCCGCCTCGTGGCTCCGCCGGAGCGCACCACATCATCAATTCCCGATGGGGTTACCTTAATATTTGGAATTTCAGAATCAATGATGCCCTTTGCCAGCCTGTTGATTCGTTCTCTCATAGTACCACCTGTATCTTGATTTCCTTATCTTATTATCTTGTTCGATTTCAATTACTCTACATTCTAACATATTTTCTATTGATTTAAAACCCTAAAATTGGTATGATAAAATAAAAACTGTTGAAAAAAGGACAAACTGATTATGACAACCAATGAGAAAGCTTTATTGCTGCATGAGGAATGGAACGGCAAGCTGGAAATTAATTCCAAAGCAAAGGTAAACAGCAGGGAAGATTTAGCCCTTGCCTATACCCCCGGAGTCGCGGAACCCTGTAAGGTGATTGCCGAAGATCCTGAGGCCGCCTATCGGTATACAATCAAATCCAACACCATAGCAGTCGTTTCCGACGGCAGCGCAGTGCTCGGTCTCGGCAACATCGGGCCCCTCGCCGCCATGCCGGTCATGGAAGGGAAAGCGGTGCTTTTTAAGGAGTTCGGAGGCATCAATGCCATCCCCATCTGTCTGGATACCCAGGACACCGGGGAAATCATCCGGACAGTGGTGAATATCGCTCCCGCTTTCGGAGGAATTAACTTAGAGGACATTTCGGCTCCCCGCTGCTTTGAGATCGAAGAACGGCTGAAGGAGCTGTTAGACATCCCCGTGTTCCACGATGACCAGCATGGAACAGCCATTGTGGTTCTTGCAGGCATCATCAACGCCCTTAAAGTGACCGGAAAGAAAAAAGAGGAGTGCCGGGTTGTGGTAAACGGGGCAGGTTCCGCCGGAGTGGCCATTACAAAGCTTCTTTTATCCTACGGCTTTCTCCGGATCACCATGTGTGACCGTGCCGGGATCCTGGCAAAAGGGATGAAGGATTTAAACTGGATGCAGGAAAAAATGATGGATGTGACCAACCTGGAAGGAAATCAGGGGACTCTCGCCGATGCCATGAAAGGGGCCGATATTTTCGTGGGAGTATCCGCCCCCGGAATCGTTTCGGAAGAAATGGTCGCTTCCATGAATTCCGATGCCATTCTTTTTGCCATGGCAAATCCGGTTCCGGAAATCATGCCTGGCCCTGCAAAGGCCGCAGGCGCCAGGATCGTGGGAACCGGAAGATCCGATTTCCCCAACCAGGTCAACAACGTGGTAGTGTTCCCAGGTATTTTTAAAGGGGCTTTGGAAGGAAGAGCGGCTGCCATCACGGAAGAAATGAAGCTTGCCGCAGCCGCTGCCATTGCCAGCCTTGTAGCACCTTCCGAATTGAATGAGGACAGCATCCTGCCGGAGGCCTTTGACCCCCGGGTGGCAGATGTTGTAAGCCGTGCGGTCAGGGACCATATCCGGCAATAGAATAAATGGAGGGTGTCATATGCTGTCAGAACCCATGACCCTGTACAAACTGATGATATTATACATGCTGAAGCAGGTAAATTTTCCGCTGACAAGCGCGCAGCTGTCAAACTTTTTTCTGGAACATGAATATACCACATACTTCACTTTAAATCAGGCGCTGAATGAACTGCTGGAAGCCAGACTGGTTCACGTGGAAACCAATCATAACAGCAGCCGGTACGAGATCACCAGGGAAGGGGAAGAGACCCTTTCCTTTTTCGGTAACAAAATTTCACCTGCTATCATTCATGATATGGATGAATATTTAAAAGAGAACAAGTTCCGGCTCCGCAACGAAGTGGGAGTTACGGCCGACTTCTATAAATCTACCAGCCAGGAATACATTGTTCACTGTGAGGTACGGGAAGGAAAAAACTGCCTGATAAACTTAGAGCTATCTGTTCCGGACAAGGATCAGGCAGAGATCATGTGCGACCACTGGAAATCAAAAAGTCAGGAAATCTATGCTTTTGCCATGAAATCACTGATGAGCGGTTCATAGAGTTTCGGCTGACAGCAAATAAAGGGGGATTCATCATGAAGAAAGTCCAGACCAAAAAATCACTGCTTCAGGAAGTCAACACCAGGTATCATATGGAGCTGAAGCATCTAAAGAGAAAAAGGTTCTGCCTGAAATTAAAGCTGATGTTAACCATTGTCCTTCCGATCATCATTCTCGTGCTGTTCGTCACGGTAATAAGGACCTATGTCCGGATCAGGCTGCGGAATCTCTTTACCAGACCTTTTAACGGCAGCGTCTCATCAGAACCGGCCAGACCCGTTCCCTTAAAGACGGCGCCTGTTGAGAAAGAGGGCCTTCCGCCGGAACCGGTATCCGAAGATGAATAAATAAAAAGCTGATTCAGTTTCCATCTTTCTGAATCAGCTTTTTCTCATCCATGCATGAATCTGTTTAAAAATTCCATGGTGGAATTTTTCTTCGGGCTGCCGAATATATCCGCAGGCGCGCCTTCCTCTTCGATGACACCGCCGGCCATATAAACCACGTGGCTGGACACATCTCTGGCAAAGGCCATCTCATGGGTCACTATGATCATGGTAAGGCCTTCTTTGGCCAGAGTCCTCATGACCGCCAGCACCTCCCCCACCATCTGGGGATCCAGGGCGGATGTGGGCTCGTCAAACAGCAGGATCTCCGGCTCCATGGCAAGGGCTCTGGCTATGGCCACCCTCTGCTTCTGCCCGCCGGACAGCTGTCTCGGCTTTGCATTGATGTAAGGAGCCATTCCCACCTTCTCCAGATACATCATTGCCTTTTTTCCCGCTTCTTCCTTATTCTTTTTCAGGACCTTGATCTGCCCCACCAGGCAGTTTTCCAGAACGGTCATATTGTTGAATAAGTTAAAGCTCTGGAATACCATGCCCACCTTGGTGCGGTAGGAGGGGACATTCATCTTCCGGTCCGTGATATCCACTTCATGATATAAAATCTCACCTGTCGTCGGCGTCTCCAGCAGATTGATGCAGCGGAGCAGGGTTGACTTTCCGGATCCGGAGGCTCCGATGATGCATGTCACGTCACCGGCATTGACGGAGAAATCAATGTCCCTTAAGACGACATTGGTTCCAAAGGTTTTGCTTAAATGATGGATTTCTAAAACTTTTCCGTCTGCCATTTATTTCTCCTCCTTCTTTTTGGGATCAGGGAATTTCACCATGCCGCTGGTATAGGCCAGCGTATCCGTGGTAGCCAGATCGTAGCTGTCCGGTCCATCCATTTTCTTTTCCCAGTAGCGCAGGATCCGGGAACAGGTAAAGGTCAGGATGAAATAAACGATCATGGTAATGGTAAATGCCTCAAAATAGGTATAATAAGCGCCCGCGACGCCCTTGGTGGCATAGAACAGCTCCACCACCCCGATCACGGAAAGCACGCAGGTGTCCTTGATGTTGATGATCAAGTTGTTGCCGATCTGGGGCATGATATTGCGCAGCGCCTGGGGCATGATGACATTGACCATGGTCTGGAAATGGGTCATGCCGATGGCTTTTGCGCCCTCGGTCTGCCCCGGGTCAATGGAAAGGATTCCGCCTCTCACAGTCTCGGCCATATAGGCTCCGGTATTAATGGACACTATGAAATATGCTGCAAAAACAATGGACATGTTTATCTGGAACAGTGCGGAAGAACCGTAGAATATAAACATGGCCTGGACCATCATGGGTGTTCCCCGGAATACCTCTACATAGATGTTTAAGATGAGTTTTACAAGTTTCAGCAATAACCGTTTGACCGGATTGTCATTTTTAGAAACCGGAATTGTCTGGATGATGCCCACGGCAAAACCGATGACACAACCGATAAAGGTACCCACAATGGCGATTGCCATTGTCTTGCCCGCCCCGTTTAAGAAGGATGGGCCATACTCTTGCAGAATAAATACAATTCTTCCAAAAAAATCTGACGGCAAAGACATAGATTCCCTTCTCCTTTTCGTAGTTTCATTTAAACAGAACAAGCGGCACGGAAATAAGAACGCTCTTGTCCCGTGCCTGCATGCCCTGATTCTGTTTTATTCCGGATTAATTCGACAATGGCTGTACGGAGATAGCCTCTTCCATCATCTTATTGAAATCATCCTCGCTCATTTTGGAAAGTACGCCGTTGATGGCATCCTTTAATTCCCCATTATCCTTCTTTAAGGAAATGCCGATGTTGATATCTTCTTCGGAAACATCAAATGCTCCATCCGTGCCCGTAAAATCAAGGAGCCTGAAATCCGGATAAGCGATCAGCGCAGCCTGTCCGGTAGGCTTGTCCGTCACCACCAGGTCGCACCTGCCGGAGCTTAAGGCCACAAGCATGGCCGGCGCAGATTC
Organism: Lachnospiraceae bacterium 54-53; assembly: GCA_041223105.1. GTDB lineage: Bacteria > Bacillota > Clostridia > Lachnospirales > Lachnospiraceae > Lacrimispora. The sequence goes on along the minus strand of JBCLPO010000004.1, from coordinate 423,040 downwards.
CTGGGCAGGCTGAATGTCCCCATCCGGGATCTGAGGCAGGCAGTTGTCATACCAGATGGTATTTAACTGGGAGGTACAGACCGCTCCTGCAAGGTCCGCAACGCTTTTCGCATTCTCATATTTGCCGCCGGATTTCACCAGGGTCACGATGGTCGCGTAATAATAAGGATCTGTAAAATCCACGGACTGCATGCGTTCTGCGGTAATGGACTGACCTGCGATGACGCAGTCAACCTTTCCGGACTGGACCGCCGGAACAAGGGAATCCCAGTCCAGCTTCACGATTTCCAGCTCATACCCCAGTTCCTCAGCGATGTTCTTGGCCATCATGACATCATAGCCATAGGCATAATCAGAACTTCCTGAGATGGGGACGGCCCCGTTGGCATCCGTTGGCTGTGTCCAGTTGTAGGGTGCGTAGCTGCATTCCATGGCAACCTTCAGCACTTTTTTATCTCCTGATTCCTTGCCAGCCGCCGCTGTTGTCCCTGTTGCGGCATTTCCGCCTCCGCAGGCGGTTAAGGAAACCGCTGTCAGAGCCGCAGCCAAAAGAGTTGATGCGATTTTCTTCATTGTCTTTTTCATAACTGTTTTCTCCTCTTCCTCCAGAATGAACTCTATGTAATAAATAGGTTCATTATAAAAAGATTTTTACTCCTTGTCAAGACTATTTACAGTTTCTAAAATCATATCCCATATTTCTTCCCTGCCCTGCTTTGTCTCGGCGGAAAAGGGGATGACGGTCACATCGCTTCCGATGCCAAGGCCTGTCCGGAGGACTTTTAACGCCTTTGGCACCTGACTTCTCTTGAGCTTATCCAGCTTGGTGGCAATGATCACCGGATGGTAGCCATTGTACTCGATCCAGTCGTACATGGTCCTGTCATTGTCGGAAGGCTCGTGGCGGATATCGATGAGCAGAAACACCCGTTTCAGAACCCGGGACTTATGGAGGTAATTTTCAATCATCTTCCCCCATTTCGCCTTTACTTCCAGAGACACCTTTGCATAGCCGTAGCCGGGAAGATCCACATAGTAAAGAGCATCGTTGATGTTATAAAAATTAATGGTCTGGGTCTTTCCCGGCTGGGATGAAGTCCTGGCAAAGGACTTGCGGTTCATCAGGGCATTGATCAGAGAGGACTTTCCCACATTGGACTTTCCCGCAAAGGCAAACTCCGGCTTCGTATTTTCCGGCAGACTGCTGGTTATTCCGCACACGGTTTCCAGTTCCACTGTTTTAATAATCATTTGGTTTCCTTTCTATTCATGGACGAAAGCTTCTTTTAAAACCTCCGGCATGCTCTTTACATAGATAATTTCAAGATCTCCTGTGATTTCCTTTGAAAGCTCTCCCATGTCCGGCCGGTTCTTATCGGGAACCAGGACTTTTTCCACACGGGCCATGCGGGCGGCCAGGATCTTTTCCTTTAAACCTCCGATGGGAAGCACCCTTCCCCTCAGAGTGATCTCTCCGGTCATGGCCACCCTGGCGTTCACCTTGCGGCCGGTCACTGCCGACAGCATGGCCGTTGCCATGGTGATTCCCGCAGACGGGCCATCCTTGGGCACCGCTCCTTCCGGGATGTGGATGTGGATATCATGCTTCTCAAAATAATTATCCTTCACCTCATATTCCGGGCAGACCGATCTCACATAGCTCAAGGCGGTCCGGGCGGATTCCTTCATCACATCTCCCATCTGTCCGGTGAGCTGAAGGGTTCCCTTTCCAGGCATGACATTGACTTCGATCTGAAGCGTATTGCCGCCCACACTGGTCCAGGCAAGACCCCGTACAATTCCCACCTGGTCTTCCTCGTTCACGCCCTCAAAGGTGACCTTTTCCCTGCCCAGATAATTTTCCAGGTTGCTTTCCGTGATCTTTATGACCTTCTTCTTGTCTTCCAGAAATTCTCTTGCGGCCTTCCGGAAAACAGCGCCGATCCGCCGTTCTAAATTCCTCACTCCGGCCTCTCTGGTATAATGGTGAATGATCTTTTCAAGAGCCTTGTCCGATACGGATACCTGATTCTCCTTAAGACCGTTCTTCTCCCGCTGCTTTCTCACTAAATAATTCTTTGCAATATGGAATTTTTCATTCTCCGTATAGCTGTTAACTTCAATTATTTCCATACGGTCCAGGAGAGGCCCCGGTATGGTGGTTGTGGTATTTGCCGTTGCGATAAAAAGAACATTGGATAAATCAATGGGAAGCTCCACGTAATGATCCCGGAATTTCACATTCTGTTCACTGTCCAGGACTTCTAAAAGAGCGGAAGAAGTGTCTCCCTTATAGTCCCTGCTGACCTTGTCAATCTCATCGAGCAGCATCAGGGGATTGCTGACTCCCGCCTGTCTTAAGGCTTCCACGATCCGGCCCGGCATGGCGCCCACATAGGTCTTTCTGTGTCCCCGGATCTCGGCCTCATCCCGGATGCCTCCCAGGCTGATCCTCACATACTCTTTGTTCAGAGCCTTTGCCACGGACCGGGCAATGGAGGTCTTTCCGGTTCCGGGAGGTCCTACCAGACAGATAATGGGACCGGAGCCTTTTTTCGTGAGCACCCGGACCGCCAGATATTCCAGAATCCGTTCCTTCACCTTCTCGAGCCCGTAATGATCCTCATTCAATATCCCTTCGGCATGGGTGATGCTGCTGTTGTCCCTGGACAGCTTTTTCCACGGGAGCTCCAGGACCGTTTCCAGATACATGCGGACTACATTGGCTTCCTGGCTTCCTCCGGGCATGGCCTTAAAACGCTCGATCTCCTTTTGTATCTTGTCCCGGACTTCCTTATCCGCCTTCAGCGCCTTCAGCCTTTTGGCATACTCATCCGCGTCGGAGAGGGGATTGTCCTCTCCCAGCTCCTCCCGGATCACCTTTAACTGTTCCCTTAAAATATAATCCTTCTGATTCTTGTCGATCCGTTCCTTTACATGGGACTGGAGTTCCCGCTTCACTCTCGTGACCTCGATCTCCGTCAGCAGATGCTTCATGACCAGCGCATATCTCTCTTCCAAAAGCACGCTCTCCAAAACCTGCTGCCGCACCCGGTAGTCCCAGGATAGCTGTACGGCGATCTGGTCCAGCAATTCTCCCAGATCGGTTAAGGCCAGAAGATTGGGAAGAACTTCCTTCCCCACTCTCTGATTCTCCCTGCCGTATTCCTCCAGCTTTTCCTGAATGATCTGTATCATGGCCTGCCTGGTAATGAAATCAACGGTATCGCTGAATTCTATGGTCCTTTCGATCTCTCCCATCAGTATGGGCTCCTCGCTGTCAAACGCCGACAGCTCCGCCCGCTCCAGACCTTCCACCATGACACGGATCACGTTGTTGGGCAGCTTTACCAGCTGTTTGATGAGGGCCACCGTACCGAACTGATAGAGATCGTCAATTCCCGGATCAGCCTCCTCCGGATTTTTCTGGGTGACCAGACATACCTTCTGATCCCCTACCATTGCCTTCTCCACAGCTGCAACGGATTTCGTGCGGCTGATATCAAAATGTAACATCATTTTGGGAAGAACAGTCATGCCGCGCAGGGCAATAACCGGCATTGTAATTGTCTTATCCACCATTATGTTCTCTCCTTTGCATTCAAAAAGGTGTTCCAGCAGATACTCCCGCTGTAACACCTTCCCGACTCATGCAGGCACCTACGCGATCTCGCCTGCCTTATCTTTTCTCAGCTTCTGAGCCAGTGATTTTCTGGGAACCGCCGTATCCCGATAGATCAATTCCGGCTCTCCCTTTTTATCTACAACTTCCCTGGTAATGGTGCAGATCCCTATGCTGTTGTCGGAAGGAATCTCATACATCAAATCCATCATTACGTTTTCCATAATGGAACGCAGCCCTCTGGCACCGGTTTTTCTCTCCACCGCCAGCTCTGCAATCCGTTCCACAGCTTCCCGGGTCAGTTCCAGCTTCACATCATCCAGCTCAAACAGCTTCTGATACTGTTTGATCAGGGCATTCTTCGGTTCCGTAAGGATCTTGACCAACGCATCCCGGTCCAGAAGCTCCAATGAAACGGTTATGGGCACACGGCCGATAAACTCCGGGATCAGGCCGAATTTCACCAGATCCTGGGGAAGCGTCTTTTTCAGAAGATCATCAATATCCGTTTTGTTCTTATCCACTATTTCCGCATTAAATCCGATGGAACCGGCGCTTAAGCGGCGTTCCACAATTTTTTCCAGCCCGTCAAATGCACCTCCGCAGATGAACAGGATATTGGTGGTATTGATCTGCAGAAGCTCCTGATGAGGATGCTTTCTTCCACCCTGGGGCGGAACGCTTGCAACCGTACCTTCCAGAATCTTCAGCAGAGCCTGCTGGACTCCTTCACCGGAAACATCTCTGGTGATGGAAACATTCTCCGACTTTTTGGTGATCTTATCGATCTCGTCAATATAGATGATCCCATATTCCGCCCTGCTGATGTCATAATCGGCAGACTGGATCAGCTTCAAAAGGATGTTCTCCACATCCTCTCCTACGTAGCCGGCTTCTGTGAGGGCGGTGGCATCTGCAATGGCAAAGGGCACATTAAGCACCTTAGCCAGAGTCTGCGCAAGATAAGTTTTACCGGAACCGGTAGGCCCTAACATCAGAATGTTGCTCTTTTGTACATCCACATCCAGTTTCTTTCTGGTAGTGATCCTCTTATAGTGATTGTAGACCGCTACGGACAACACTTTTTTTGCATTGTCCTGGCCGATGACATAATCATCCAGAAATGCCTTGATTTCCTTGGGTTTCATCAGGTTGATATCGCTGAAATCAGGTCCTTCTTCCTCATGGCTGTCGAACTCTTCCTCCAATATCTCCGCACAGAGATCAATGCATTCGTCACAGATGTAGACATTATTGGAACCGGCAATCAACTTTTTTACCTGGTCCTGGGTTTTCCCACAAAAAGAGCATCGGATCTTGTCGTCTGTTCTGACCGGCATATATACACCTCAACCTTTCTTTATTAATTGCTCATGCTTTTTGGGCATAAAGGAATACCTTCTCAAATGAATCACGGTTTTTATCGGTCATGACTGAAGATGATGTCATCAATCAGGCCGTATGCCTTTGCTTCTTCCGCGTTCATGTAATTATCACGTTCGGTGTCGCGCTCGATCACTTCATAAGGCTGGCCGGTGTTTGCGGCCAGAATCTCATTCAAACGCTTCTTTATCTTCAGGATATTCTCAGCCACGATCCGGATTTCGGTGGCCTGTCCTTTGGCACCGCCGGAGGGCTGATGGATCATGACTTCCGCATTTGGCAGCGCAAACCTTTTTCCCTTCGCTCCGCCTGCCAGCAAAAAGGCGCCCATACTGGCTGCCATGCCCATGCAGACCGTGGAGACATCACATTTGATGTAGTTCATGGTATCGTAAATGGCCATACCTGCGGTAACGGAACCACCCGGGCTGTTGATATAGAGATTGATATCCTTATTGGGATCCTCCGCCTCCAGAAATAAAAGCTGAGCCACAACCAGACTCGCGGATACATCAGATACCTCTTCCCCGAGAAATATGATCCTCTCCTTGAGAAGCCTGGAATAAATATCGTAAGAACGTTCGCCCTTACTGGTCGATTCAATGACATAAGGTACTAAACTCATCTGTCTTCCTCCTGTCTTTTCTTTCAAAGGCGAATAGACTCCGGGCAGGATGCCAGGAATCTACTCGGACTAAACTTCTTAAACTAATTTTGCCTCAGCAACCAGAAAATCCACCGCTTCCTGAACTGCCAGATCTTCCTTCATCTGCTGGAGGCCGCTCTCGCCAAGATATTCCTTGACCTGGGAAACTTCCATCTTATAAGCCTCCGCCATGCCGGCGATTTCTTTTTCCACTGCCTCATCGTCAGCGGTGATGTTCTCAGCCTTTACAACCGCTTCCAGCACCAGTCTGGTCTGGATCCGCTTGAGCGCCTGAGGCTTCATCTGCTCCTTTAAAGTCTCAAGGGTCATTCCGGTAAACTTCATGTACTGGTCAAGGGAAAGGCCCTGGCCCTCCATTCTTCTCGCATAGTCATTGACCATATTGTTCACCTGGCTGTCGATCATCGGCTCCGGGATCTCCATGGCCGTGTTCTCAACGACTTTTTCAACCACATGGTCTTCGTTCTGGGTAGCCGCTTCTTTCTCTTTTCTTAAAGCGACCTTGGCCTTGATGTCGTTCTTGTACTCTTCCAGTGTTTCAAATTCGGAAACTTCGCTGGCAAACTCGTCGTTTAACTCAGGAAGCTCCTTTCTCTTGATCTCTTTCACCGTCACCTTGAATACGGCCGGCTTTCCTGCCAGCTCTGTGGCATGATACTCATTGGGGAAGGTCACGCTGATTTCGCATGCCTCGCCGATGTTCTTGCCGATCAGCTGCTCTTCAAAGGTATCGATGAAGGAATGGGAGCCGATGGTAAGCGGATAATCCTCGCTCTTGCCTCCCTCAAATGTCTTTCCATCCACAAAGCCTTCAAAATCGATGACCGTCTGGTCTCCGTCTTCCACAGCCCTGTCTTCTACTGTAATGAGTCTGGAATTCTGTTCCTGCACTCTCTTTAATTCTGTTTCAATGTCCTCGTCAGTCACCTCGGCTAAAGCCCTGGCCACTTCAATGCCTTTGTACTCACCCAGAGCAATCTCCGGCTTAACTGCTACGGTAGCCGTATAAATCAGGGTCTTACCCTTTTCCACCTGCACGATATCGATCTCAGGTCTGGATACGATATCCAGTTCGCTTTCTTCCACCGCATTGCCATATGTCATATCAAGAGCTTCATTCACTGCATCCTCATAAAGAATGCCTGCTCCATACATCTTTTCAACCATGGCCTGAGGAGCCTTCCCTTTTCTGAAGCCAGGGATATTGAATCTGCCCTTATTCTTATTATAAGCTGCAGTGAGAGCCTTGTCAAACTCTTCAACCGGTACTTCTACCGTTAACTTTGCCATGTTTTTTTCTAATTTTTCCACTTGTAAACTCATTAATGGGTTCCTCCTTGAGATATATGTGAACCGCCATACCGACAGGGCGTTACACTTCAATTTAGCATTATAACATACTCGTCCCGTAAATTCCAGTACTATTTAAGATAAAATCAGGATTTTCCTGAGAATTCCCGCATTTTCTTTACGATGTATGGATCCAGAGGACGGATTTCCATCTGAGGCCTGGCAATGTAGTACCCCTGGAACAGAATGACCCCGCATCTCATGAGAAACTCCAGTTCTTCGGCGGTTTCCACCCCCTCCGCCAGCACGCATATGTTATTCTTTCCGGCAAGATCCAGAAGGTTTCTTAAAATGATCTGGCGGTTGGGATCTTCGTGTATCCGTTTTACAATGCTTATGTCCAGTTTCACGATATCCGGCCGCATGCGGAGCAGTATGGATTCACTGTTGTATCCGGTCCCGTAATCGTCAATGGCGATCTGCCCTTCCCACTGCTTCGCCATGTCAATTTTGTACCGCATATAGCTCTGGCCGGCCGGTTCCCCCTCTGTCAATTCTATGACGGTCCGGGGCAGGAGCTCCCCATATTCACCTTCCAGCTCCAGACGGTCCTCTTCCGTTAAGCAGACGCTGGCTATGGAATTGATAAACAGCTTTTCGGTCCTTCCCAGCTGGCCGGCCTCCTCCTCCGCCCGGACGGCCTTAAGTCCGGCAAACCAGGTGAGCGCCTCCATCTGCGGGAGCTTGGCCTGGGATCTGGCCAGATTCAGGACCTCGGTGATCCCTTTCATATTCACAAACTCCGGGCGCATGAGAAGCTCATAGCCGTAAATCCCGCCTTCTCTCGTGGCAATGGGCTGGAAGGCAAAACGGACCTCCCGGGTATCCAGCATGCGGTTAAGCTCCTCACTGCCTGCAAGCATGTAGGAATTATTCATATATTCCTTTAAATCAAATTCCTTTACGGCCCCCTTAACGCTGTGTTTTACCATATACATTGCAAAATCCGCATAGTTAAAGAGCGTATCGAAATCCCCGGCGTCATCCGGATACCAGGAAAGTCCCCCCGACACGCGGATGGGGAACTGATAGCCCCCATCCATGTCCAAAGTGAATTTCTGAATGTATCTCATGAATCCCCGGACCCTTTTCCTGATCTCTTCCTTGTCCTCCCCTTTTAAGAAAACGACGAACTCATCTCCGGAGTATCTGGATACGATCCCTCCGTTCTCGGAAAGCGTCTTTAAGCAGTCCGCAAACAGGACAATATAACGGTCCCCCTCATCATGGCCGTAGGTGTCGTTGATATATTTTAAATTGTCCAGATCCCACATGACCACGGCCGCGGTCCGGCACTTCTGCCTTTCCATCGCAGCCCCGACCTGTTCCCGGAAGGCTCTCCGGTTGTAAAGCTCCGTGAGAAGATCATAGTTTCTTTCCCGCTCCAGCTTTTCCTTCTCTTCCACATCTGCAGTCACATCCGTACATACTCCCAGAATCGTACCGTTTTTAGACTCATCCAGAATAAATTCCACCCAGCGGGTCCCCTCCGGCGCCTCCAGACACTGCAGAACATGGTCTCCCTTGATCTTTGTTCCCGTGAAGGTTTTCTCCATGCCGTCCTCAAACTCTTTGAGCGTCATATAACAATAGGGCTCGTCCACAGGCCCCCAGCCCAGCATCTCAAACAGAGACCGGCTGCAGAACACCCGGTCGGAACCATCCTCATATTCAAATACGCCGATGAGCACGTTGGCATGCTCCAGAATGCTGGAAATCTTTGACGATGACCGTTCCACGTCCCAGCTTAACTGTTCAATGGTCTCCGTCAGCTCATCGATCTCCCGGATACGCACTCTTTTTAAGGATAAGCCCCTGCTCCCCGACTTTTTCCGGAGCTCCTTCACCAGCCGGCGGATGGGCTCCGTTATAATTTTCCCGATCATAAATGCTCCCAGCAGGCTGAGCACCAGGGGAACCACCATGGAAGTGAGAAGCATGCGCCGGATCACATGATAAAAGGAAAGCAGATCCTTCTGGCGCGCGATCCCGGCCAATACCCATTCTTCCTCCCCAAAGGGCCCGTTGCTGCCGTATATCTCCAGTTTTTTTATGCTGGCATACCATCCTGTTCCGTCGTCTGACTCCAGCACGCTTATATTTTCTCCCGGATTATCCCTGTACTCAAGGCTCGGGCTTTCGTTAAAATACTGATTATACAGATATCCGGAATAAGCGGCCGGAACAATGGTGTTTGTTCCAGCCCTGCGGATGCCCAGAATCCAGCTTTCTTCAAAGGTGCTGTTCGTCTGGTCTGCCCCGAGAAGCTGTTCCAGCTGATTCAATGTCATTTCCAGACCGAAAACGCCTGCAACCGTTCCGTCTTCAAGAATGATGGGAACGGAATAGGTTATGATCTCCATGTCCCTGGGACTTAACCGGAAAGGGGGGCTTAAATAGGCGTAATTCATGACATCAGGCTGTTTTGCCTGATTTTTCACCGCCATACGGAAGGGCTTGTTATAAAAGTCCCCGCTTCCCTCCCCGTCACTTTCCAGAAATCCCATCTCCCAGAAGGAATCCAGGGGGATTCCGTATTGTTCCGCCAGGGAGGGCAGGCCTCTTTCCATCAGAAGGGAAGAACCATCCTTTATGTACCCTCCGGCATTGGAATTGCGGACATAAAAGCCCGCCTTCATCTCTCCGGGGCTGTTCTGCGCCGCCGGGCCGTTCAGGATCATAAAAACTCCCGTGGCATTGCTTAAATGAAGCATCTCTATGGATTTGCCCATGATCCGGCCTGTGATTTTTCTGTTTAACATATCATCCGTAAGGATATCCCGGGAACGCCTGTTTTCGCTGTCTAAGACCTGCTGGATCTCGGCTGCCGTAAATCCGGAATTGTTCATAATGCCGGCCCAGCGGAGAAAGGTTTCCTTTTCCAGGTTGAGTTTTGTATTTTCCGTATTCTCACTTAATATATGGATTTCATTATTTTTTAATTTGATGGAAACTCCGCCAAACAGCACCGTTCCGGCTATGACCGCGGCCTGTAAAACCAGAAGGACAAGCAGAGGCCCCAGCAGCTGGATGCGAATGGATTCACTTCTCTTATTTTTCATAAATTACTCTCCGACAATTGCCTCCAGCTGCTCCTTTGTATCCTCGTACCAGCTATTAAAATTTTCTTCTGTCACGAATTCCGCGACCGCCCTCTCCCTTGAGATCCCCTGTTCCATCAGTTCACGCACCTTTTCATGATCCTCCTTGGCCTTTAATGCCATGGTGGTCTGCAGCACGCCTCTGGCCCTGTCACCGCCCTCAAAGGGCTTTGACGTATACAGCCGGTATTTGTTGGCGGTATCAAGGCCAATGACCAGATTCCGGGATACGGCGCTGTTTTCGCCCGCCTCCGTAAGGAAAGGCTTCAGCACCTCCGGGCTGCCGGCCGCTTTCTTTACCGGCAGATAACCGGAACCAACGGCAAATTTCATATTTTGCTCCAGACCGGTGAACCATTTTAAAAATACGGCAGCCGCGTACTCCCGTTTTTCTTCCGTTTGAAACACCATCATTCCGGCCCCCTGCTGTACGGCCGCCGGAACCGTTCCCTCAAAGTTGGGCAGGGGGTAAAGACTGCATTCAATGGCATAATTGGTCCCGTCATCCAGAGTCACGGACGTGGGAAAATAAGCGATTCCGCTGGTGGCCCCCACAAAAGCGGCCAGCTTGCCCGTCTTCACATCATCGCTTCGAAATTTACCGTAGGAACCGAAATAACCGTTCACATAAGGGACGTAATAATTGTCCCAAAGCCTTCTCATCACGTCTTTGTCAAAATCGAGGACGGTTTTTCCATCCTTAACCTGAAAGATCTCATGCCCCAGCTGCAGGCTTCCGATGATCATATAATTGGCAAAGGCATCCCTGCCGAAAAACGATTTTCCGTCATCCGGTGTTTCTGTCAGGCCGTCCGTCCATTTAAAATAGGACTCCGCCACACGGGCAATCCCCTCCCATGTGGAAAGAGCCTCCTCCGTCTCTCCGTTCTCTTTCGCAAACCTGTCCCAGTCCGTCTTATTGACCGTAAGGATTTCCGTTGACTTGGCGATGGGGAAAACCCTGATGGCCCCGCTGCTGTCAAATCTGCCCTCTTCCATATATGCATCCACATATTCCAAAATTTCTTCCGGGGTCAGGTAAGGGCTTAAATCCGCCGCCAGCCCCATCCGGTCCACCTCGTATACCTTGTCCGCATAGGCGGAAAAAACATCGGGAAGGGGCTCCGAGCCGATCTTCTTTTCCATGCTGTCATTGATCAGACTGCTCAGCTCATCGATGCTCCCCTTGCTAAACGCCCTGACAATGATTCCGCTTTCCCTTCCTTCGCTTTCATTAAACTGCTGCACCAGGCTGTCAAACTCCTCCTTCTGGACACCGTTATAATAATGCCAGACGGTAATGGTGACCGGATCCTTATCCGACAGCCCATAGGGATTCTTCTTTTCACAGCCGGACAGCAGATTTAAGGAAGCAACGGCCAGAACCGGCAATATCCACCTCTTCATCATAGATCCACCTGCCAAATCATACCGGTAACTGGTCGTATTGAATTGCCTCCCTGATCCGGCGCGCATGGGCCTCATCGGTCAAAAGCCCCAAAAGCTCGATCCCCATGTCCAGGGCATAGCCCAGCCCCCTGGCCGTTGTCACATTCCCGTCGGTGACGACTCCCTGCCTTGTATACACAGCTCCCGTCAGCTCCGGTTCAAAACCCGGAAAGCAGGTGGCATTTTTCCCTTCCAGAATGCCCAGCTTTCCTAAAATGCTGGGCGCCGCACAGATTGCCCCGATCCTTTTCTTCTCTGCATGGGCTTCTTTGAGGGCTTGGAGCAGCCCCTGGTGGGCCCCAAGATTTCTGGTCCCCGGCATCCCGCCCGGCAGAAACAGGACATCCGCGTCCTTTAAATCCACCTCTGAAAATTCATAATCCGCCTGAATTTTCACCTGATGGGCGCTTACCACATCCTTTTTCCCTGTGACGGAAACAAGCTTTACCTCCTGGCCGCCCCTTATTAAAACATCCACAACAGCCAATAACTCCACTTCTTCTGATCCGTCCGCTAAAAATGCATACACTTTTCCCATTTTAATCGTCTCCTTTCAAATTTTGAAATGTGCTGATCGTAGTGATCTTTATATAATCCACCAGATACCTGGTGTCCGCTTCCTCTCCGCCGATCATTTTTATCAGAGCATCGGCCGCCGCCCGGGATTGTCCCTCGTGATCATTCAATACGGTGCCGGTAATTTTCCCTTCCTTGATGTGCTCCACCGTCTCTAAAAGCGCATCCACCCCTACCAGCAGGATATCCTTTCCCGGCAGGAGCCCTGATTCTTCCACCGCTTCCAGAGCGCCTTCCGCCATGGCGTCGTTGTTGCAGAATATGACCTCTATCCTGCTGCCGTAAGAAGCCAGAGCCGATTGGGCAAGCTTTTTTCCCTTATCCTTGTCCCAGTCCCCGTGGCCGGAAAACAGCTCTTCCGTCTTCATTCCTCCTTCTTCCAGTGCCCGGATGGAATATTCCGTCCGGTAACGGCTGTCCTCATTGCCTTCTTCTCCCATGAGCATGACATAGGAAACCACTCCATCCCTGTTTCGGTCTCCCTTATTTTCAGTCTCCAGAATGATGTTTCCCTGATAGGTTCCGGCCTGTCTGGAGTCCGTTCCGATGCAGGACACCGCCAGGTTGTTCTCTTCCCACCGCTTCCGTTCCTGTTCCCGGGGTTCACGGTTGATAAAAACCAGGGGAATCCCCGCCTGGCTGCAGGTGTCCGCAAGCTCTCCCGCCGCCGAAACCTCCACCGGGTTTACAATGATCCCCGCGCACCCGTCAGAAATAAACTGGGCGACCTGCCGGTTCTGCTCCTCCTGGTCCCCGCCCGCGTTGCGCATGACCACTTCCGCCTGATAGGTTTCTTCCAGGTACTGTTTTAATTCCGACCGGTAGAGCTTCATGAATGTGTCATCATAGCGGTAAATGCTCACCCCGATCTTCGGGCCGCTCTCTTTGCTTATGCCCTCTGTTCCGGCTTCCGAAGCCGAGCTCTCTCTGCTTTCTTCTTTCCTGCCAAAAGAGGCGCAGCCCTGAACCAGACAGGCAGTCCCCAGGATCAGACAGAATACGAAGAGCCATTTATAATACCGTTTCATACCTTATACTCCTGAAATTTGCTGAATTTTACTGTATTTCCCATATTACCACGTTTTCCTGCTTTTTGCCACCATCTTCTATTTTTTATGCAAATGTGGTATACTAAGGGCATTCAGAGGCGTTAAGCATTGAATCAGGAGGATTTTCCATGGAAATAGAACGCAAATATTTAATAGCCCGGCCTCCCGCCGGTTACACTTCCTATCCCCATCACCGGATCGAACAGGGCTACCTCTCCACCGATCCCGTGGTGCGCGTCCGGAAAGAGGATGACACCTTTTACCTGACTTATAAATCAAAGGGGCTTTTAGCCCGTGAGGAATACAACCTTCCCCTGACCCGGGATTCCTATGAGCACCTGGTTCAAAAGGCGGATGGCCGCATCCTGACGAAAAAGCGCTATCTGATTCCCATGGAGGGGTCGGACCATCTGACCATAGAACTGGATATTTTTGAGGGGCAGTTAAACGGCCTGATGCTGGCCGAGGTGGAATTCCCCAGCATGGAGGAAGCAGAACACTTTACTCCTCCCTCCTGGTTTGGAAAAGACGTGACGTTTTCAGGAGAATACCAGAACAGCGCCCTCAGCCGGCTGCCGTAAAGGAACGCAGACAAAAAGCAGAGCGAAGGCATGATATTCCATAATATCCCGATGCCTTCGCTCCGATTCTTTTTCACCCCGGCAGCGGACTGCGCGGCGCTGATATTCAATTATTTCTTGGCAATGTATTTTCTGATATCCAGGGCGATGGCCACAACGATTACAATGCCCTGGGCAATGTACTGATAGTTGGTATCCACACCCAGATACTGCAGGCAGGTCTTTAAAATCTCAAACACCAGAACGCCCACCAGGACACCGGATACCTTGCCGATGCCTCCGTTTACGGATACACCGCCGATGGTACACGCCGCAATGGCCTCCAGTTCCCAGCCCATTCCCATATTGACGGAGGAACCGCCGGATTTGGCTCCCACCAGGAAACCGCCTAAGGCGTAAAGCGCCGCAGCCGTCACATAAATGATGATCTTCGTTTTATTGGTATTGACGCCGGAAACTTCCGCAGCCTGCTCATTTCCGCCGATGGCATACATGTATTTGCCGTGGGGGGTCTTATTGTAAACAAACCAGATCACAAGACCGACAGCAAGGGCGATCAGAAACAAATAAGGGATGATTCCCAGAAGCCGGCCCTTTGCCACCTCCGTATAAGCCGGGCGGTAGCCGCCGATGGGAGTGGCATTGGTATAAACAAGGCAGACACCGTAAACGATCAGCTGCATGCCCAGGGTTCCGATGAATGCCGGGACCTGAAGGAAGGATACGACCATGCCGTTGATGAGCCCGAAAATCGCACAGACACCGATGCAGATCAAAAGCACCACAAATACCCACCAGATTCCGAAATCAGGGAGATTGGGGAAAAACTTTCCGCTGTAGCCCGGTTTCTGAAGCAGGGTGCCGGCCAGACAGGCGGAAAGTCCCACCATACGCCCGGCGGAAAGATCCGTACCCCTGGTGATCAGACATCCGGATACGCCGCAGGCGATGATAAAACGGGGCGCCACATTCAGAGCGATATTTTTTAAGTTATCAGGGGAACCAAATGTCGGCTGTTTGATTGCAGTAAAGATAGCCAGCATGATGAGAACAACAATGATTCCATTATTGATTAGGAAATCCTTTATATTTATCTTCTTAGCTGTCATGACTTAACCTCCTGTGCGGAACTTTCTCTTGTTTGATCGTTTAAATCGAATTTTGTGGCAAATGCCATGATTTTTTCCTGAGTCGCCTCATCATCTTCTAATTCCCCGGTAATCCGTCCGTTGCACATGACGATGATCCTGTTTGACATGCCGATCAGTTCCGGCATTTCGGAAGAAATCATGATTATCGATTTACCCTGTTTCACAAGGTTGATCATGATCTGGTAAATCTCATATTTGGCACCCACGTCAATGCCCCGGGTGGGTTCATCCATGATCAGAATATCCGGATTATTGGCCAGCCATCTGGCAATGATCACCTTCTGCTGGTTCCCGCCTGAGAGAGACTGGATGAGCGTTCTGTCATTGGGAGTCTTGATGCTCAGCTTCGCAATGCTGTCTTTTACCACTTCCGCCACCTTTTTGCTGTTGATGGTGCCGGCCTTGGTGTAATTCCGGTAAGAGGCGATGGCCGTGTTATCCGCGATGCTGAGACATCCGATAATGCCGGTCCCCCGTCTGTCCTCCGTAATCATTCCCACCGAATCGTTAATGGCATCCTGGGGCCGCCTAACGGCAGCTTTCTTTCCCAGAATCTCGATTTCCCCTCTGGCAATATGCCGCATTCCGAAAATCGCTTCCATGAGCTCGGTTCTCTGGGCGCCCACCAGGCCGCCGAAACCCAGGATCTCTCCCCGTTTCAGCTCAAAGGAGCAGTCCTGAAAGGAGCGCTCATGGATGCTGCATAAACCGCTCACCTTTAAAACAGTCTCATCGGTCCTGTAATCGCCCTTGGGCGGATAGACATTGCTCAGCTCCCGGCCTACCATCTGTTTTACAATGTCATCATCCGAAATGTCCTTTACTGCCCAGGAACCTACGTATGTTCCATCCCGCATGATCGTGATGTCATCTGCGATCTGCCGGATCTCGGCCATCTTATGGCTGATATATATCATAGAAACACCGCGGGATTTTAACTCCCTGACAATCCGAAACAGCGCTTCTACCTCATTATCAGTCAGTGATGAGGTGGGCTCGTCAAGGATCACCAGCCTTGCGTTCTGGCTCACCGCCTTTGCAATTTCCACTGACTGCATTTGTCCGATTGATAATGTCCCAAGCTTTGCCCTGGGGTTGAAATTCATCTTAACATCCTTTAACCATTTTTCCGCTTCCGCATTCATGGTCTTATGATCCACTAATTTTATGGGACCGATCTTCACTAACGGGTATCTGCCAAGGTACATGTTTTCCGCAATGGAGCGCGCCGGCACCGGCTGAAGCTCCTGATGCACCATGGCAAGCCCTTTATGCAGGGCATCGTCCGGGTTTGCAATGTTCATTTTTTTCCCGTCAATGAAAACCTCGCCCTCATCCATTTTATAAATACCGAAAAGGCATTTCATAAGGGTCGATTTGCCTGCTCCGTTTTCCCCCATCAGGGCGTGAACGGTACCGGGACGTACTTTCAAGTTGATCTTATCAAGCGCTTTGACGCCAGGGAAGGATTTGCTGACCCCAACCATTTCCAGTCTGTACTGCTCTGCCATCCCGTTTCTCCTTTCTAAAAATCCCTTTAAAAATCGGGTGTGCCTTGCCGACACACCCGTTTTCAACCGGCTGCTGGAAATTATTTTAATTTATCAAGAATATCCTGAGCATTGTCCTTGGTGACTTTGATGTAGTCTACCATGTTTACATTATCAACTGCTTCGCCTTTAATGAAGTTAGCGGCCATGTCGCTTGCCTTCTGAGCCTGTGAGAAGTGATCGTTGAATACGGTGCCTGTCTGCTTGTCGTCGAGTACGTTCTGAACAGCTTCTGTCAGAGCGTCAACGCCTACCAGGTAGATATCCTTATTCACGGTGCGTCCGGCTGCTTCGATTGCCTGAAGAGCGCCAAGAGCCATGGCATCGTTGTTGCAGAAGATAACTTCGATCTGGTCGCCGTACTGTGTCAGAGCATCCTGAGCGATCTGCTGGGCCTTTGCCTGATCCCAGTCACCGCGCTGCTTTAACAGTTCCTTTACCTCTATGCCTGAATCAGTAAGAGCCTTTACGGAGAACTCTGTTCTGTACTGGGCATCCACATTCTCCGGGTCGCCCTGGATCATGATATAGGTAACAACGCCGTCGCCGTTGATATCTCCCTTATTGGAAGTTTCCAGAATCTCTTCTCCCTGGTAGGTACCGGACTGTCTGGCATCACAGCCGACATAAGTAGCGTTGATACCCTCGTCCTTCCATCTCTGCTCTTCTTCCGGATCCGGCTCACGGTTGATGTAAACTACCGGAATGCCTGCTTCCTTGCACATATCCGTGATTTCCGGGGCAGATGAAGCCTGCACAAGATTTAAAATCAGGACATCATATTTCTGGGTGATAAAGTTCTGGATCTGGTTTGTCTGCTCCGCCTGATCGCCCTTGCCATCCTGGATCACAACATTTTCTTTCTGAAAGCCCAGATCTTCGGTCAAATAGCGCTGAAGCTCTGTCCTGTAGAGTGTCATAAAGTTATCGTCAAATTTGTAGATGGAAATACCGACCTTTTTGTCAGCCAGATCTCCGCCCACAGCGTCCTTCGCTGCCTCGGCGGCGGTTTCTGCCGCGCTTGTATCTTCCTTCTTTTCCTCCGCTGCCGTGGTTGCTTCGGTTGGAGCCGCAGTCGTTCCACCGGAACCGGAACCGCAGCCTGCCATGGAAAATACCATCGCTGACGCAAGGCCTACTGCTGCTACTTTTCTTAGTAATCTCATGATAAATCCTCCCTTATCATTATATAATTATTATCGATTGGTGTTTTTTCCTCATCGACATGCACATTATAGCTTTATTTTGTGCACTTTTCCATATGATTTTCTTGGGATATGTATCAATTTTTTTGGATTTTTCATGCTTTCATCAAATTTTTTCGATAATCTCACTCATAATGCACAACATTGCCCATATTATGGGGCAGTCAGAGCCTTCTGGCTGCACTCATAATATTTATCCCGGTCCAGTTTTACAATTTCCTGTACATTTTGACCAAGAGACTCCGCCGCGGCAATTTTAAAAATGACGCTGGCATATTCTACTCCGTCGCACTGGACCGTTCCGAAAAGCTTTCCCGTGCGAAGGCCTTCAAGCCCCTGAGGTGTCCCGTCGATTCCCACAATTTTAACCGGCCTGGGTTCCCCTTTCCTCTCCAGGGCATCTGCGGCGCCCAGGGCCATATCGTCATTGTTGCAGATCACCACTTCCACCTCATCGGGAAAATCCGTCAGCCACTGTTCCATCCAGGCCGATGCCTGGCTTCTTTCCCAGTTGGCGATCCCTCCGGTGATTTTTTCCAGGGGAACCCCCCCATCCTTTAAGGTCTGGATGGACCATTCTGTCCGGATCAGGGAGTCCTGGTGGCTGTTTTCACCCTCCAGAAGAACATAGCTGACCTTCCCATCCCCGTTTAAATCAAGGGAAGAGGGGTCCTTTTTATAGGCCTCCACCAGGATGTTCCCCTGAAGCACCGCCGATTCCTTCGCATTTTCCCCCACATAATAGAGCTTTTCCCAGCGCCGCATGTCCTCCTCCACCGGCTCCCGGTTAAAGAACACCACCGGCAGGTCCGCATCCATGGCTTTTCCGATGATATTGGAAGCCACGGACCGGTCCACGATATTTACGCAGATGGCATCATAGCCCAGAGAAATGAAACGGTCCACCTGGCTGTTCTGTGTGTTCTGGTTTCCCTTTGCATCCACGATCTCCATGACCACCTTGATCCCTGTTTCCTTTTCATATTCCTTTGCCTGTTCCTCAATGTTTCCCCGAAGGGTATTGATAAAGGAATCGTCTCCCCGGTACAGAGTCACACCGATGCGTATGGACTTTTTTTCGTCCCGGCCCCCTTCCTTCCGGCCCTGGTAAAGCACGCCCCAGAAGACAAGCAGTAAAACGACTGCCGCTGCGAACAAAAAATACCTTTTTTTCATGTTCCCTTCCCCCTGTCTCAATCAATCGGATATAAGATTTTCTCAAACCGGCTTTCCCGCAGACCGGCTTTTTGAATATAGTGTGATTCCAGAACAATCTGCTCTCTCCCCAGATCTTTATGGACCGCTTCCACCGCCTTCTCAATGCTCATATATCCCGCATCAAACTGGTCGTTCACCACCAGCCCTTTTATAATCCCTTTATCCAGCTCATTGAGAATTTTTGTGGTGCTGCCGATCCCATAGAGCCCGGCGATATAATTGCCGTATACCGGGCTTCCCGCTATGATGTCCGCCGCCTCATCCAGGCTTTTCACGTCAATGGCGGCAATAATTGCCTGTTCCCTTCCCGGATATACCATGGACTCAATGGTCTGCCGGTATGTTTCATCGGTTTCCTTCTCATAGAGCTTTATGGTAAATCCGGCCTCCGTAAGGGCTGTAAAAATTCCGTCATACACATCCCGGTTATATCCGTAATCCAGCCCTTCCGAAAACACCCACACCGGAAGGTCCCGGGGATTTTCAGCTGCGATGGCCTGCCCCAGCCTCCTTCCCTCTTCCTGGTAATCGGGAGCTATGCCGCTCTGGACCCGCTCATTGGGGAACATGTTCCCCACAATGACCGCCGGGCTGTTTAAAACCATGTCATCCAGTTCCCTCGCGCACTCCACCGGCTTTACCGGTATGAGGACCACCGCCGAGGCCCCGTCATTGATTTCCCGGCGGACCAGCTCCATCTGCTGTCTGGCATCCCCTTTTTCATAGAGGGTGATAAAGCTGACATCCACGTTGTATTCCTCTGCCGCCTTGTCCACCCCTTTTCTGAAATTTGCCAGATAATCGTCAGAGGTGTCGCTTATGATGACGGAAACCGGATATATTTCCGTTTTTTTCTCCTTAATGATCAAATCCGTTGAGGAAAGGAGAAACAGGATCACAAGCACTCCTGCCAGCAGACTCCATAATAATTTTTCCTGTTTTGTCATGATTTATTTTCCTCTTCACCGCCCATATTTTCGGACATAAAGGTACGCCCGGTGGGCGCTTCCTTTTCTAAAACAGAATGATAGGAAACCGCCGGAAGGTGAATGGTGATGACCGTCCCCACATCCGGCTCCGAATCAATGGTCAGGCCGTATTTTTCTCCGAAATACAGCTTGATCCTCTCATTGACATTCTTTACGCCGATCCCTGACCCCTTTTTCGAGGTGATGTGCACCTGATCGGAAAACAGGCCGGCCACCTGCTCCCTCGTCATGCCAAGCCCGTTGTCCTTTACGGTCAGATATAAATCCCCCCCTGTTCTCCAGACCCTTAAGGATATTTCCCCATCTCCATCCATGAATTCCATCCCGTGATAAATGGCATTTTCCACAAGAGGCTGCAGCACCAGCTTTAAGCTGGTTAAATCCAGGCAGTCCTCCTCTGCATTGATGTCGTAGGAGAATTTATTTTTAAACCGCATGTGCTGGATCATCAGATAATTCCGGACATGCTCCAGCTCGTCCCGGACCGTGATGATGCTTTTTCCCTTGCTTAAGCTGATCCGGAAGAAACGCGCCAGAGCGGTCACCACCTTTACCGCCTCCGCCTTCTGCTCGTTTTCTATCATCCATACGATGATATCCAGGGTGTTGTAAAGAAAATGAGGATTGATCTGTGACTGAAGGGTGTCGAATTCCTGCTTTCTCTTGGCTTCATGCTCCGTTACGATGTCATCCATGAGGACCCGGATCTGCTTTGCCATGTTTTTAATGGAATTTCCCAGATGCTGGATTTCATAGGAGCCGCCGATGGAAACAGGCGTATCCAGCTCGCCTTCCTCCAGAATACCCACGGATTTTTCCAGCTCCTTGATCGGGTTCGTGATGCGGGATGAGATGTAAGAATTGATAAGGGCCAGAATAAATAATATCAGTGTTATGATGAATACGATGAAAAGCCTGGTCTTAATGGAATTTAAGGAAATCACATTTTTAGGAGTCACTCCCACGATCTTCCAGCCCGTATAACCGATGGATTTTACGGTGATGATCCGCGTTTCTCCCTGAAATTCCTCCCGGTGGTTTCCGTCCTTGTAACCGGCCGCCGCCATGTTGTTTTCCTGCATCCGTCCGGAGTCGATCAGCTGGATCCTTGGATGGTAGAGGATTTCCCCATCGCCGCTGATCAGATAAACATAGCCGCCCTTTCCAGTGGTCACACCCTCAAAAAGGTGTTCCAGGCTGGAATAGCTTAAATCCACCAAAAGAACGCCCTGGGTGGTGGAAGTGCCTTCCGTCAGCTCCACCGCCCTTGATAAGGAGACCACCCACCGGTACTGGTTTTCATTGCTGTCGAAAATATACTGGACATGGGGATAGGAAAAATGCTGGTTTTCCGTCTTTTCCAGGGCATTTAAAAACCATTCTTCCTTTGTCACGTCAAGGCCGTTTTTCAGCCTGGCGGCAGGAACCGCCTCCACCATGACTCCTGACTGGGAAAAGAGCGCAATGTTATCCACATTGTCCTTGTTGTTGTCATGGAGGAGCGTGATCTCGTTATTAATGGATTCCGACGAAAGGTCCGCATTTTTCACGGCTCCGTAATACAGGGAATCCGACAGCTTCATGACCGTACGGAGATAAGACTCCACCGATCTGGCCACCTGGTTAATCAGGCTCTGGTTCTCTTCCTGCACCATTTCCGCAACCTGGGTGGAAAGCCGCTGGTATAAGGAAAAGGTGATCAGAAGACTGGCCGCCAGGGCAGTCACTGTAAAGTATATGAAAATGGTATACCGAATGCTGTTGTTCTTTTTTTCCATCATCTGGCTCCGCGGAATTTAGTCGGCGAAACGCCGAACTTCTTCTTGAATACGTAGCTGAAATAGTTCTGTTCCTGATACCCTACCTTTGCTGCGATCACATATGTCTTGTCATCGGTTTTATTGAGCAGCTCCACCGCCTTATTTAACCGGACGTCGGTCAGATAAGCAATGTACGCCTGTCCGGTTTCCTTCTTGAACGTGGTGGAAAAATAGGCCGGACTCATGTGGAGGTGGCGGCACAGCATCTCCACGGATAAATCAGGATCCTGGTAATGATCCAGAATATACTGCTTTGCTTCCTGAATCACATGGCGGGTGGTCATATCCCGTTCCTGATTGATGGCCTGGTTCATTTTACAGGCGATTTTCAAAAGCCACTGGCCGAATTCCTCTTTCTTTTGCAGCTTGTCAAAAACCTCCATGTATTCCAGTTCCCCGCCCATGACCTCCTCCATCACCAGATCATACTGCTGGATCATCTGGATCACGCAGTTTAAGACGCCGAACATATAGACCTGCTGCTGCCGGTAATGGACCCTGGCAGATTCCATTTTTTCCACGATCTTTGAGACCGCCGCCCATATCTTTTCATCGGGCCCGAACTTTACGGCTGAGATCAGATCCGCCTCCGCCACACTGTCGAATTCCAGCTTTCCAACGCCTACCGGCTCCATATCATTGATATAAATGGTGCTCCCTCTGCCTGCTATGGCTTTATAGCCCAGAGCGTCAACAGCCGACTGATAGGCCTCCCGGATGCCGGACAATTCCCCGCAACTGTGGCCGATGCCGATGGTGACCGGAACCTCCAGGATCCGCCGGGTCTCTTTGCTGATATCTCCCAGCACGTCAATGAGTCCTGTGGTGGAGTTGTCTTCATCAAGAGCTATGATCACCACCATACTGGCCTCGGAAGCGGATTGGAAAAGGGCAAAACGGCAATATCCCTCCAGCTTCTCCCTCACGATCTGCATGACCGAAATCGGAATCAGTTCTTCCTCGTTGTGAAGGGAAAGATTCTCCCTCACATCCCCTTTTTCCACGTCAATGGCCGCAATGATCCATTTTCTGGCGCCCATAACGGGCACGTCATACTCCCTCAGCTTCTGTTCCACCAGATCCTTTGGCAGGCTTTTATGAACCAGGTCATTGAAAAACTGCTCCCGGATGATGGGAAGGCTTTTGCGGTAATTCTCACGAAGGCGGCTTAAATTCCTTTTTTCTTCGATTTCCTGATCCAGATTCGCCTTTATCCTTTTTAAAATGGAGGTCAGTTCCTCCACGTTCACGGGCTTTAAGATGTATTCTGTCACATTCAGCTTGATCGCTCTCTGGGCATATTCGAAATCATCGTATCCGGAAAATATCACCACCTTCATGGAGGGATAGCGCTGACGGACCTTTTCCGCCAGAGCCAGGCCATCCATGTAGGGCATCCGGATGTCCGTCAAAACCACGTCAGGCTCCAGCACCTCGATTTTTTCCATGGCATCCTCCCCGTTTTCCGCATCCCCCACCACCCGGAAACCGGCTGACTGCCATTCGATTTTCTTGATGATGCTTTTACGGACTTCCTCTTCATCATCCACTAAGATTATGCTGTATAAATCCATGCTGTTCATTCCCCTCACTGTATTTGATAAAGCAGGGCATTTACGATCGCCGCCGCCACATTGCTTCCGCCTTTTCTCCCTTTTGCCACGATAAACGGAATATCCGGAAGGGACATGATCATTTCCTTTGACTGCACCACATTGACAAAGCCCACAGGCACTCCGACGATGAGCCTGGGCCGGATTTTTCCTTCCCTGACCAGCTCATAAAGGCGTACCAGGGCGGTAGGCGCGTTGCCCACCGCAAAAATGCAGTCCCCGGGAAGGCCCGCCGCCTTGTCCATGCTGGCACACGCCCGGGTGGTCTCATGAAGCTTTGCAAGCTTTGCCACATCTTCATCGGCCATAAAACAGTCCACCCTGCAGCCTGCGCGCTTTAACGCCTCTTTATTGATCCCCGCCTTTCCCATGTTGGTGTCCGTAATGATCCTGGTTCCCTCTTTTAAGGCTTCCAGACCCTTTGTCACCGCATGGGGAGAGAATATCAGATTCTCCGCATATTCAAAATCAGCGGTGGTATGAATGACCCGTTTGATCACCCGTTCATTTTCAGGGTCAAGCTTCTTTTCTCCAAGCTCCATGGTGATCAGTTCAAAGCTCCTCTTTTCGATCTCCTGCGGAAGCACCTGTTCCAGTTCCTTAAATTCCATTTCTTCCTCCATGTTTCCTCATCCGTCCTCTGTCAGCTTTCCGTTCTATGCCCTAGGCCCATTATCCCACAGATCCGTTCCATGTCAAGGCTGTCCTTTAGAAGCATTGCCAGACGGTCGTACTGCTCCTCCTTATATTTCTCATAGGAAAAGCCGTCATACTGCTCCATGGACAGCCCTTTCTTCATCATAAGGGCTTTTACTACGGTTTCGGCGACCCCTTCCCTGTCAAAAAAGCCGTGAATGTAAGTGCCATAGACATTTTCTCTCTGGCAGCCATCCATTTTCGCCAGATGGGAGCCTGACTGGGATTCCATTACATAGGACAAAGGAGGAACGGATCTCTTTGTTTCTCCCATATGGATCTCATAGCCTTCCACTTCCATGCCGGAAAGGCCTTCCAATATTCCGCCCACCTCCCCGCAGGCGCCTGACACCCTTGTCCTTGTCTTTTCCCTGCCAAATACAGTGCGGATGGGAAGAAGTCCCATCCCTCTCACCGGACGGGCAGCCGCGGCGGATTCCACCTGGTCCGGGTCCGAAAGGATTTCCCCCAGCATCTGAAAGCCCCCGCAGATCCCAAATACAGGGACCGCCCCGGCCTCCAGCTTATATACGGCCGCCTCCAGACCGTTCTGGCGCATCCAGAGTAAGTCCTCCACGGTATTTTTGCTGCCCGGCAGAATGACCATATCCGGCCTCCCCAGATCAGCTGCCCGGTCCACATAGCGCAGCTGCACCTCCGGCATGGCGGAAAACACCTGAAAATCCGTAAAATTGGATATTCTGGGCATTCGGATCACCGCAATTTCCACTGCGGTCCGGTCCGTCCTCCCGCTGCCCGCCAGATGGGTGCCAAGGCTGTCCTCATCCTCTAAATCCACATCCATATAAGGAACCACGCCCGCCACCGGAATGTGAAGCTTTTCCTCGATCATGGCCAGTCCGGGATCCAGTATGGTCTTGTCCCCACGGAATTTATTGACGATCAGGCCCCCGATTCTGGCCCTTTCCTCCGGCTCCAGCAGCATCACCGTTCCATACAGCTGTGCAAACACGCCTCCCCGGTCGATATCTCCCACCAGAAGGACGGGAGCTTTTGCCATCCTCGCCATCCCCATGTTGACAATATCATCCTGCTTTAAATTGATTTCCGCCGGGCTTCCGGCCCCTTCGATAACGATGATATCGTATGAGCGGGACAGCTTTTCAAAGGCCTTTTCGATTTCCGGTATGAGCTTTTTTTTGTAAGCAAAATACTCCCGGGCAGGCATATTGCCGATGGATACCCCATTGACAATGACCTGGGAGCCTGTATCATTGGTTGGTTTTAAAAGGATGGGATTCATGGCTGCTTCCGGCTTTACCCCTGCCGCCTCAGCCTGGACCACCTGGGCCCGGCCCATTTCCAGCCCTTCCTCCGTAATATAGGAATTAAGAGCCATGTTCTGGGATTTAAAGGGCGCCACCCGGTAGCCCTCCTGTTTGAATATACGGCATAAGCCTGCCGCGATCAGGCTTTTTCCCGCATTGGACATGGTCCCCTGTATCATTATCGTCTTAGCCATCGGGTCATTTCCCTTCCGTCATTATGGATTTTAAAATGGAAAGAAATTTCTCATTCTCTTTCCGCTGTTTTACGCAGATGCGGGAATACGTTCCGTCAAGTCCCCGGTAATTGGCGCAGGAGCGGATCAGAACCTTCCGGTCCAGCAGCTGTCTGTAAAGCAATGCTTCTTCTTTGCGGGCCTCCGGCCTGGTATCCCGGAAAAAAATATAGTTGGCCATGGAATCAAACACAAAGAAATCCATCTCTGCCAAATGTTTTTTTAAATACTTCCGCTCACAGGCAATGAGACGCCTCGTTTCCTCCACATAATCCCTTTCCTTAAGTGCGGCCGCACCCGCGGCCTGGGCCAGGGATGAAACGCTCCAGGGCTGGCGCATGAGATCCATCCGGTTTAAAATATGGGAGCTGCTGCATAGGCCATACCCCAGCCTCAGCCCGGCCATGGCATAAATTTTAGTGAAGGCCTTTAAGAGGAACAGGTTCTCATATTCTCCGCTCTGAACCGCTCCAAGGACCGAATAACGTTCCGGTTCCTCCAAAAATTCATTAAAACACTCATCCACCACACAGAATATCCCTTTCTCCCTGCAAAAGTCAAGAAAGCCCATCACCTCTTCCCGTTCCGAGGCATAACCCGTTGGATTGTTGGGATTGCAGAGAAAAACCATCTGAAAAACGGTTTCCTTTTCCCGGATCCATGCTTCCAGCTCCATAAAAGAAAGCCGGAAGCCGTTCTGTACGTTCAGACCGAAACAGGTGATGTGACCGGAAGCCGCCCGGAGAGCCTGTTCATATTCCAGAAACGAAGGGGCGATCAAAAGGGTATTTTCCGGTCTGACCGCCTGCACGATCTGGAAAATCAAGTCCGCCGCTCCGTTCCCGCAGATGATATGCTCCGGGGAAATCTGATGAAACGCCGCCAGCTCCTGCTTAAGCTTCATTTGCCGGCTGTCCGGATAAGAGGAACACTCTTCCACGGCATGGAAAAGAGCTTCTTTCACTCCCGGAGGAAGCCCCAGCGGGTTTATATTGGCCGAATAATCCATCGTCACACAGTTGGTATAAATATCTCCGCCATGCTGATATTCCATATCTTTTTCTCCCTTTTTTACATTTGATCCGCCTTATGAAACAAGAAAAAGCAGAAGGACCGGAATTATGGCCAGTGAGTAAGTGACCGTCATCAGATAATTGGCCCGCCGGATATCCCGGTACTCCACCGGCCTTATGTCATCTCCGATGGTGGGCTTTTCATACAGCTTTCCAAAATAGCTGGCATTTCCCGCCAGCTGGATCCGGAGTACTCCGGCGCATACCGCTTCGGTCTGGGCGGAATTGGGACTTTTGTGATTGAAGCGGTCCCTTTTAAATATGAGGTACCCATGTTTCCCGCTGTACGGATTTTCTTTCTTTCCCCATAATCCGCAGAAAAGCTGGCATAAATAACCGGCCCCTATCATGAATGCGGCGGACAGTCTGGCGGGAATGAAATTGCAGGCATCATCAAGCCTGGCGGCCGCCCTCCCAAACCAGAGGTAACGGTCATTTTTATATCCCACCATGGAATCCATGGTATTTACGGCTTTATAAAGGCAGACTCCCGGGCCGCCGAAAAGCGTCATGAAAAGGAGCGGCGCTATGATCCCGTCTGAGGTATTCTCCGCCACAGTCTCCACCGCGGCCTTTATGATCCCCGTATCGGTCAGTGATTCCGTATCCCGTCCCACGATCATGGAAACCGCCTTCCTGGCTCCTTCCACATCATTGTTTTCAAATGCCTGACAGACCTTCATGCTTTCCGTCTGCAGGGACCTCCAGGCCATCATCTGAAAACACATGATGCTTTCCGCAAGAACTCCCGCAGGAGCGAAAAGGCGGTAAGCGGCGGCAAGTATTCCGGCTGACAGGGTTCCCGTGACCAAAAGAACGGCAATCACCAGCCACACGCCGGCTGCCTTCTCTCCCTGTTCCCCCGGTGGAAACCGTTTTCTCAGTTTTTTTTCCAGCCGGCTGACAAGGGAACCGATCCCGCAGACCGGATGCCATAGCCAGTGGGGATCTCCAATGCAAAAATCCAGAAAGCAGCCGATCAGCACTGCTGTTAAATGCAAACGTATCATGATTGAATTCCTTAACTTTCCTCTATTTGATCCGGGTGGCGATCCCGCAGACCAGCCGGTATACTTCCTTTGAGGTTTTGGCAAGCTTAACCGACGCCCTTCCGGCCGCTTCTCTCCACTCCCTGTCCGACGGATCCGCCGGTACGATGCCGCATCCCAGTTCATTGGAAATAATGATGGCATCCGGATTTTTCTGCCCGATGTCTTCCAGAAACGCCTCCACGCTTATTCCTTCTTTCAGAAGGCGCCGGATATATTCATGGAAATCATGGATGATCCGGCTGTCCATGGCTGCGTCAATGCTGTCCGTCCTGCCTTCCGCCACCTGACGGATCTTTTCTTCATATTCTGTGTTTTTCTGTTCACGGCTTACCGCCAGTTCCAGGGCAAACGAAAGCTTCCCCTGCCACGCCCCGCCTGTGATCAAGATCATATTCTGTCACCTCATTTATTTACTCCGTCATACCCAGTGGGAAACCGCCGCAAGGCCGGCCAGCAGAGCCAGCTCACAGATCTGAAGGAAATATCCGGCCAGGTCTCCGGTAATTCCTCCGAATTCCCGTTTTGCCATGCGGTAATAATGCAGATATACAAAAAGGGAGAGCCAAAAAGTCACGGCTGCCGCTGCTGCGCCTCCCAAATACCAGATCCCCCATTCCGCAGCTGCCAGATACCCTGCCATCACGATTCCCACGGTTCTTTTCTGAGCGGCTTCGGAAAAGGCCGCGGCAAGGCCGCTCTTTTTTGCCTTCGGAAAGGTGACCACCGCCAGGCCGCTGAGCGCCCTGGTCAGGACAAACACCAGGCAGTAAGCCGGTATCATGTCCGGCCGCAGTTCCTGAAAAGCCGCCAGATAAAGCAGCAGGTAGACTCCGCAGCCAATGATGGCAAAGGCGCCTGTGTGAGGATCTTTTAAAATTTCCAGCTTTTTCTCCTTATCTCCATAGGAAGCTCTCGCATCAATCACATCCAGAAGCCCGTCCATGTGAATCCCGCCCGTTACAAGGACAGGAAGGGCCGCCGGAAGGATCCTCCCAAAAAAGGGATAGTCAAAAGCGGCGCAGAAACGCCACAGGAGGAGCTCCAGCAGACCGATGACGGCTCCCACCAGCGGAAAAAAGCACATGGCATATTTCATCCGCTCTCTGGTCCATTCCACCTGGGGCATGGGAATATGGGAATACATGGAGAAAGCAATCACAAAACTGCCCAGAAGATTCATTTACCATTCCGCCTTTCCATTAAAGCCTTCCATTCCTCTTTCAGCAGTCCATATTCATAAGTATCCTGCCAGATCGGATTCCCACCGGCATCCAGAAAAAAATAAACATTCTTTCTCAGTCTGCCTTCGCGCATGAATCCCAGGCGTTCCAACAGCTTCCATGATGATTCATTGAGGGGATTGCACATGGCTGAGATTTTTCTGGCGTGACAGACGGAAAACGCATGGGAAATGAGAGCCTCTCCGCTTTCCCGGGCGTATCCCTTTCCCCAGTAATCGCTGTTGAATACATAACCAAGCTCCCATGTGTCAAAATCACCTTTCTGCAGAAACAGGTTTCCGATCACTTTCCCCTCTTTTAAAGCAACTGCATAAAAGTTCTGACTGCCGGCCCGTTTCTTTGCCTCAGCTGCGGCTTTTTCATGAGTATACGGATCATAGGGCTCGTATTTTACGACCTCTTCCTTTGATAAATATTCATACAGATCCTCTGCATCCGATTCTTCAAAATACCGTATCACCAGCCGTTTGGTTTCTATCTTCATCCCATATTCCTTTTCAAGCTTATTTATCCGGCCGGATCCATGGTTTCAGGCCAGGCATTATAAAATATAATAGCACAGAAAATGAAAAATGTCATTTAATTGAACCACAAACCAGCACGGAAAGATGAATTTCCAGGGTGTGTCTGATGCATTGACTTATTATGTATTCGTGATAAAATGGACGAAAGAGATTTGCGAGGAGGTTTCCCATGGTCACACTTCACCTGGATGACGCTGTTATCAAAAGTATGAGCAGCAACGAACTGAACATCCTGAAATTTGTCTATGAACACACGGAAGAGGTTCTGGATATGAGCATACAGTCACTGGCTTCCCAGACGGCCTATTCCTCCGCCACCATTCTGCGTTTCTGCAAGAAGCTTGGGTATTCCGGCTTTGCGGAGTTCAAATATGCCCTCCGGGCCGAAGGAAGAAAAGAAAATCCGGAGCCTGCGGCTTCAAAGGTCCAGGATCTCACCATCCGGATCATGATCGACAGCCTGTGCTCCAATGTGGAAGGGACCTCCAATCTCATATCCGAGGACCAGCTCAGCCATGCCTTCCGGTATTTTGACAGCGACTGTCCCATTTACTTATGGGCTCCCGGAGGGATCACTTCCATTCTGAGTGATTATTTTGAAAAGCTTCTATTCTCCATCGGGCGTCAGAACGTGTACAAGATCGAATCCGGAAAAATGGGGGATCACATTTTGAGAAATATCCATACGGAATCCCTGCTGATTTTAATCAGCACCACCGGAGATTTCGGCCCCACCGTGCGCCTTGGCAAAATCGCCCGGATGAACAATGTCCCCATCCTTTCCATCACCCCATATACCAACAATGCAGTTGCCAATCTGGCCACTGTCAACTTCCGCTTCTTCACCGACCAGCGTGAAAACCGGGGAGCAGAATTCACCTCCAGGCTTCCGGTCTTTTATGTGATCAACGTGATCATACAAAGTTATCTTCACTATAAGCTGTCCGGCAGGGAACAGGCGGAGCAGGGAGGAAACCATGATTCCTTTATTTGAAAAAGCACATCAGCTTCCCCTTACGGATACGGAAGAAGATATCCTTCAGTATTTTGAATCCAATCTTCCCTCAGCCGTGTATGCCAATTTAAACGATTTAAGCGCCGGCTTATATACCTCCAACGCCACCATTGTCCGTTTCTGCCAGAAGCTTGGATTAAAGGGCTATAACGAATTCAAGTACCAGGTTCGCAGGGAATTAAAGCAGCTTCATCCCCAGACCTTCCGTGCAGACGACTTAATTCATCACTCCCTCGCTCTGTTTAAGGACAATTTAGAGCAGGTAGATGAAGTAAAGCTGGAAGAGATCGCAGGGCTTTTGACCAGTGACCGGCCCATCTATATCTACGGCTCCAATTTAAGCTCCCTGGCAGCCAAATATCTCCAGACCGTTTTAACCACCCTTGATTATCCCTGCATCCTGATCGAGTGGCAGCGCCTGTTGAACGGACTCATCCACGAGATCAGCAGCAATGCCGTCCTTTTCATCATCACGGCCCATGGGGATGCCAGGCGTTATCTGTCCGTATTCCGCAAGGCCAAAGCCCGGGGCGCCGTCACGGTCCTGCTCACCTGCGAAAAGGACAGCCCTCTGATCCCCTGCAGCACCATCGCACTCTGCACCAATGACCGGAATGAGGAATACCGCCATGTAGACATCAATCCAAGGCTTGGAATCTTTACCATTGTCCAGATCCTCATTGAGCTGGCCGCCAGGATCAAACAGAATCCCCGGACAGACAGAGACGGCTCCTCCACCATGCCTTAATTAAAGCAAAGGAAAAGCTGCCTGACCATGACTTGCACGGTCAGACAGCTTTTCCTTTGCTTTTTAATATTTTAATACTTCCCTCACATTTGATGCGATCCCTTCAACCTTTGGCCCATAAATCACCTGGATGTGGACATCGCTGGAACGGACAAAGCCCATTGCTCCTGTTTTCTTTAAAAGCTCTTCATTCACCAATCCCATATCCTTTATGTCCACACGGAGTCTGGTCAGACAGTTGTTCACCGCTGAGATATTATCGTGTCCTCCAAGCCCTTCTATGATCCTGAATGCCAATGCATGCTGCTTGTCCTCCATGGCGCTTTCCTGAGTATCTGTCTCAGGTTCTTCGTCAGACACATCAACGGAAAGCTGCTTTCTCGTCAGGTAGCTTTTGAATACGTAATAGTAAATCAGGGAGAAGAAGGGTCCTGTGATGATCACCCAATACCACCGGGATCCCGGCTGGAACACTCCCCAGATCAGGAAATCGATCAGGCCGCCGCCTGTGTTCCCTATCACCACCTTAAATGCTGCCATGAGCATAAAGGACAGACCGCCCATAACCGCATGGAACAAAAACAGCGGAGGCGCGATGAACATAAATGAGAATTCCAAAGGTTCCGTAATTCCGGATACAATGCTGGCTGCAACGCCTGCAATCATAAGGGCCTTTACCCTGTTCTTCTTCTCAGGAGGAGAAGTCTTATAAATGGCCAAAGCCGCTGCCGGAAGGCCGAACATTATCATGGGCATCTTGCCCTGCCCTAAAAATACCGTAAACGGCCTGAGCTCTGAAATGTCTACCTTGTCCACAAATTGTAAGAAGATATTCAGACACCCTTCCACGCCTTCATAGGTCCCTCCGATGGAGGTGGTTCGGAAAATGCCGTTTAAAACATGGTGCAGTCCGGTGGGGATCAGCAGACGCTCCAGAAATCCATAGCCGAATACTCCGGCCAGTCCTGTTGCAGATATCAGCCTTCCCATGCCGTCAATGACCATGGATACGGGCGACCATACGATAGGTGCCGCCAGACCCACGACCGCCATGGCCATAATGACCACAATGGCCACAAAACGCTTGCCTCCGTAAAAAGAAATGGCCACAGGGAAGGTAATTTTATGATACCGGTTATGAAGAGAGGCCGTTATGATACCGGAGAGGATACCTGCTACAGCGCCCATATCCAATGTCTCTACACCCAGAATGGTGGATATCTTCAAGGCTCCGAAATTCATGAAGCCGGAATTGATCATACATGACGATGCCACCAAAAATGTATAATACCCGATAAAGCCTGCAAATGCCGCTATTTCCTTTTCTTCCTTTGCCAGACCAAAGGAAATGGAAATGGAAAACAACACCGGAATCAATGTAAATACAACACTCGATACCTTATTTAAAGTAAAAATAATGAAATAGACAAGCCCCTGCTGTAAAAACGGAGCTGCCGCCTGTACCTGCGCCTTCATGAGCGCGGAAGTCAACCCCAGAACGATTCCACATGCGGCCAAAGCTGCAATTGGCATCAGCAAACTGCGTCCCAATGCCGAGAAAAAGTCCATCACCCTGTTTTTCTTCATGATAATATCCTCTCCCGCCGCAGGCACCCTCTCCCTGCGGCGTCACATCCTATTTTCTTATGATTTCCCGGGGGAGCATATTTCATCTCACTCCCTCCAATTCCTTTTTGCCGTTACCCCTTATTTTAACTCCGGCCACATGCCTTTATTAGCCTCGATCAAGGCATCCAGCACTTTTCTGGCCTTCTTTGCATCGTTGATCAGCCTGTTAAGGGTAAATGCCTCCAGAGCCTTCTGATAAGAATTCTCAAAATACGCATCTACGATCAGCTTTTCACAGGATACCTGGTTTACCAAAAGTCCCAGATAAAACTGTGGAATATTTCCCACTCTCATAGGGCGGGGGCCATTTGCTCCAAGCTCGCACACCACCTCTACCATGGCATCATTCTGCATATTGGCGATGGCTCCGTTGTTTTCAATGATCATGATATGCCTGTCATTTTTATTATAGGCAATGGATACCGCAACCTTGATCATCATTTCCGCATGGGCATCGGAAATCTCATCGAACTTATCTCCCAGCATTCCTTCCCTGATCACCTCTGCACACTCGCTGAATACCCGTTTTTCTCTTCCTGCCATGACCTCATCGGCACGTGTAAAATCAGGATCCAGATGGCTGGCCTTGTATTCCGGATACAGGTAATACTGGTCATAGGTGTTAGGCAGGAAATCCGGGAAATCCTCCATGAGCGTCTTTACCATTCCGTAGGTGTCCAGCCAGGATTTGTCTCTTTGCTCCGCATCCTGAGGAAGGAAACCATTCCGGGCAACCATTTCCCTGATCTTTGGAAGCAGGTCTTCTCCTGTACGAACGTCATACATATGGGTAAACCAGCCATAGTGGTTCAGTCCGAAGTAAACCGGATCCAAATCCTCCCAGCCGCATTTTAAAAGCCTGCTGCAGGAACGGACCACGTTTTCCGGCTGGTCACAGATGTTTAAAATCCTCTTGTCATCCGGGAATTCCCTGCGGAGCGCTTCCGCAACGATGGCTGCAGGGTTGGAGTAATTTAAGATCCATGCCTCCGGCGCATAAGCCCGGATATCGTGCACGGCCTTGATCATATCCACACAGGACCGAAGGCCATAGGCCATACCGCCTGCTCCGCAGGTTTCCTGCCCCACCAGACCCATGCTTAAGGGAATGTGCTCATCCTTTGCGCGCATGGAAAGCCCTCCGGCGCGCATCTGCATGAATATGAAATCCATCCCCTCATAGGCTTCCCTGATATCGGTGGTATAAGAGAAATCCAGCTCCGGAAACCTCTCCTGAAAGAGAATCTCACCGTACTTTCCAACAGGCTCCTGGCGGTCACCGTCTATGTCAAAGAGCACCAGCTTCTTTAAGGGGAACTCCTCTCTCAGCCTGACAAATGACTTCAGGAATCCAAGTGTAAAGGTGCTTCCGCCTCCAACGATACATACATGAAACGTTCTCATTGCTTTTCTCCTTTTCAACGTTTTGGTTATCCTTTTCTGATGGCCTCATGATACTTCATTTCATTTGATATGTAAATAGTTTTAAATGCGCAAGGATACCATGCCATATTTTAATATTTATTACTCTTTAAGTAATATTTTTCATTCATCCAAAAACGATTTTCCTGCAAAGGCAACAGCTTATTAAACAGCCAGACAACCGTTGACTTTATTCACCCAGTGTGACTGGTGTAACAATAAAAATATTATATCATCATCAAAAGATTGGGCTGCTTATGCCGGAAAGTATTGCAGAAAATTGGTATGGGTACTATGGCGGCAAGGAGCTTGAACAGCATTCAATGGTGTCCCTTTCGCAGTGCTCACAGGCAGCCGGATGGATTGGGAACTTTCACCCGGCTGAACGTGTATCCGCCGGGCACACACAAAAGAAGGACAGTCAGTGATACACTGACTGTCCTTCTTTTGTTGTCACATTCTGCCTGCCCAATCTGAATGTTCCCTGATACTTCCTTGGGATCTTTCCTTAATTCTTAAAAGAACCGGATTTATTTCATCTGTTTACTTGTCCAGTACTTTTCTCTCATACCACTGAAACAGCATGATGAGCAAAGTTATGATGGTGATAACAATAAATATGCTGAGCATGCCCTTCCACATAATATCAAGGGATATCAATAATCTGTCTAACATAGCTGGCTCCTTTCTCAATACACCAAGAATTCCGTAATAACAGCAGATGGTTACAATATGGTAGTTAAAATATTCAGGATGATACCTCCCGCCAGAACCGAGGCGATCTGACCGGATACATTGGCTCCGATCGCATGCATCAGCAGATGGTTTGTAGGATCTTCACTGATGGCCATCTTCTGCACCACCCGGGCTGACATGGGGAAAGCGGAAATTCCGGCCGCACCGATCATCGGATTAATCTTGTTTTTGCGGAACAGATTAATGAATTTAGCGAATAATACGCCTCCAATGGTATCAAATACGAATGCAACAAGGCCCAGGCCCAGAATAAGCAGTGTCTGCCATGTTACGAATGCATCCGCTTTCATGCTGAAGGAAACCGTGATTCCCAAAAGCAGGGTAACCAGATTGGCCAGTATGTTCTGCGCCGCATCGGATAAGCTGGCTAAAACGCCGCATTCTCTTAAAAGGTTGCCGAACATCAGAAATCCGACCAGCGAAACGGACTGAGGTGCAATAAAGCCTGCAATAATCGTTACCGCTACGGGGAATATAATTTTCAGTCTCTTGGATACGGACACCGGATTATAAGGCATCCGGATAAGGCGTTCCTTTTTCGTGGTGACGGCCTTGATTGCCAGCGGCTGGACCAGAGGAACAAGCGCCATGTAAGAATAGGCCGCCACCGCTATGGGACCGATGTAATTGGATTTTAAAATCTGTGATACCAGAATGGAAGTCGGTCCGTCGGCCGCTCCGATGATTCCGATGGATGCAGCGTCGGAAAGCTGGAATCCCAAAAGAGTGGCTACGGTAATGGTAAGGAAGATACCAAACTGCGCGGCGGCTCCGAATAACATCATAATGGGATTTGAGAGCAGAGGACCGAAATCGATCATGGCTCCGATGCCGATGAACAGAAGCAGAGGAAACGCCTCTGAGGCTTCGATTCCTGCTTCGAACAGCCACTGGATGATGCCATGTGTGTTTCCGATCCCGGGCAGAGTCTGATCAATCGCGCCGGATAAAGGCAGGTTAACAAGAATTGCTCCGAATCCCATGGGAAGAAGAAGTGACGGTTCATAGCCCTTTTGTATGGCCAGATAGATCAATAATATACCTACAAGGTACATGATTAATTGGGGAACTGTTACAGCTAAAATGCCCGATAATAAAAAGTCCATTGTAAATCTCCCTTCACGCTTGTACAACTTTAGTGTATGGGAAATCATCCTGCACCCCTATACAAAAGCGTCAATGCTGACTACTCCCCCATACCCGATTACTTCTAACATTAGCATAAATATGGAATTAAGTCAATAATAATCCATAATTTCCAGCAATTATTCACTCACTTTTTATATGATTCTGACAATTAGGGGATAAGGAAGGTATTTCTACCTGGAGAGCAACTTTTCCAGATCCGGAAATACCTTCAAACTCCTCTTTAATATTCCCTTCATATATGCGATGGCGGTCCCGTAATTGGTAAACGGCACGCCTGCATCGGCAGCGCTTTTCCTGCGGTACTCCACTTCCCTTTCATTCAGCATACAGCCTCCGCAGTGGATGATCAGGCGGTAATCCGTCAGATTTTCCGGGAACTCCCTGCCGGAGGAAGTTTCGATCACAAGCTCTTTTCCCGTATATCCCCCAAGCCAGCGGGGGAGCTTGACGGTTCCGATGTCATCGCACTGCCTGTGGTGGGAGCAGCCTTCGGAAATGAGGATCCGGTCTCCGTCCTTTAATGTTTCAATGGCTGTCACGCCTTTTACGGCATCCTCTAAAAAGCCCTTGTACCTGGCCATCAGGATGGAAAAAGATGTGAGAAGGATGTCCTCCGGCGTGTCCTTATTTACCTGTTCAAACGCCTGGCTGTCCGTAATCACCAAGGCAGGCTTATTCCCCAAACGCTTCAGAGCTCCTTTGAGTTCCGTATCCCGCACCGAAACGGCTATGGCTCCCGCTTCAAGAACATCCCGGATTGCCTGCTGCTGCGGCAGAATAAGGCGTCCCTTGGGCGCCGCCTTGTCAATGGGAATGACCAGGACCACCAGATCGCAGGGAGACAGCAGATCCCCAACGATCCTCATTTTCATATCCCCGGTGTTTACAAGCCCTCCGATCCGTTCCTTTAATTCATGTATGAACAGACCATTGGCCGCGCTGACGGAAATTCCGTCGGAAAAGGCCTGTTCTCCGGTCAGATCACATTTATTATAGGCCACTACGTAGGGAATCTTCTTTTCTTTAAACAAACGGATCAGTTCTTCATCGGCCTCTGTCTTACCGGCAGTTCCATCCACAACCAATACGGCGCAGTCCGCCCGGTTTAAGATCTGCTTTGTCTTTCTCACCCGCATCTCACCCAGAGCCCCTTCATCGTCGAACCCGGGGGTATCGATGATCACCACCGGTCCCATGGGAAGCAGCTCCATGGATTTATATACCGGATCCGTGGTGGTTCCCTTAACCTCTGATACCACGGACAGTTCCTGTCCGGTCACCGCATTGACAACGCTTGATTTTCCCGCATTCCGGCGTCCGAAAAAACCGATGTGCACCCGCTCGGAGGATGGCGTTTCATTAAGTCCCATATTTTTCACCTCTTCTTTTTGTCCGTCCGGAAGATCAGAAACGGAAATCCCTGATCCCTTCTTCAATTTTCTGCAAATGGTCCTCACAGATCAGCCGGACCTTTTCCCTGGGAATGTGGTTCAGCTCCGATGCAATGAGGGATTCTCCGGCTTTTAAGGTGTCTCCGGATGCGTAATCCATCAAATATTCCTTTAAGGTCATGAGGGCATTGGGCTGGCAGCAGTTCTGAATCTGCCCGCTTTTACAGAGGCTCATGAAGCGGTCTCCCGTACGCCCTTCCCTGTAGCAGGCCGTGCAGAAAGACGGAATATAACCCATTTTCATCAGCCAGCGGACCACTTCATCCAGAGTACGCTGATCGGATACGTCAAACTGCTCCGTATCCGTAGGCCGGATCTCCTCCTGATAGCCGCCTACGCTGGTCCTGGATGCACCGCTGATCTGGGACACGCCCAGGCGGATCACCTTCTCCCTCACCTTCTGGCTTTCCCGGGTGGAAACGATCATTCCGGTATAGGGGACAGAAACCCGGATCAGGGCGCAGAGCTTTGCAAAGATCTCGTCGTCAATGCCGTTGTCAAATGCGGCCGGATCAATGTCATCCGCCCTCTTGATGCGGGGAACGCTGATGGTATGGGAGCCCACCCCGTGAACTGCCTCCAGATGCTCCGCATGCATCAAAAGTCCGGCGAATTCATATTTATACCGTTCCAGTCCAAAGAGCACACCCAGCCCCACATCGTCAATGCCGCCTTCCATGGCCCGGTCCATGGCCTCGGTATGATATCCGTAATCATGCTTGGGTCCGGTGGGGTGCAGTTTTTCATAGCTCTCTTTATGATACGTCTCCTGGAAAAGGATATAGGTTCCGATCCCGGCTTCCTTCAGCTTTCGGTAATTCTCCACGGTGGTCGCCGCAATGTTTACATTGACACGGCGGATGGCGCCGTTTTTGTGCTTGATGGAATAGATGGTATTGATGCAGTCCAGGATATATTCTATGGGATTGTTTACCGGATCCTCCCCGGCTTCAATGGCCAGGCGCTTGTGCCCCATGTCCTGAAGGGCGATGACTTCCTCTGCCACTTCCTCCTGGGTCAGCTTCTTTCTGGCGATATGCCGGTTTTTCATATGGTAGGGGCAGTAGGTACAGCCATTGACGCAGTAATTGGAAAGATAGAGAGGTGCAAAGATGACGATGCGGTTTCCGTAAAAGTCTTTCTTGATCTGTTCCGCCAGATCATAGATTTCCCGTGTTTTTTCCGGAATTTCACAGGCCAGGAGCACGGAGGCCTCCCGGTGTGTCAGGCCCTTTAACTGCCTTGCCCTGGCAATGATCCGGTCAATGAGCGCTTCATTGTTCTTATTCTGTTCCGCATAAACAAGAGTTTCAAGAATTTCTTCGTGGGAGATAAATTCCTCCGCTTTCAGTGATTTTGAATCATACATCATGTTTCTTCCTTTCTTTTGGGTCAGCTAAAGCTTCTCCGTCAGTTTTTTAATTTAAGGCTGCCGCCTTTTGTAACCCTCTTGTCACTCCTTTACGCCCTGATAGGCTGTTTTGGAGCTGATGCCCTTTAATTTTCCGATCCTGCCTGTCAGTGCGGAGATAATGCTCTGGGGCGCATCCACCGCGATGCTTATGATGCAGACATTTTTCTTTGGATATGGGATGCCCATGCGGCCGATAATGTGCTTCCGGTATTCATGCAGGATCTCATTTAATAATTCCACCGATTCTTCCGCTTCCACAACAATACCGATCACTGCAATTCTCGTTTCCATCGTTATTCCTCCGTTTTCCCTGCACTTTTCATCAAAAAAGCCGCGCCATAAAGGCGCGGCAAGACAAACGATCCCCAAACTGCCGAACCTTCTACCTCAAACTGTGTTTTTGGTGTCAGGATGGTACTATGCTATTACAATAGCATAGTTGAGGATTTTTTTCAATTATTTCTTTAAAAAGACAGGGATTCCTGCCACCACTTCAACGACCGCATCCGCCATGGAAGCCGCTTTCCGGTTGATCTCTCCCAGCACTCTGCGGTAAGCATTGGTCTCTTCTCCATAGCTGTCTCCGTCGGAGAAAACCTCATTGGTCACAAGAACCAGATCCATAGACTGTTCTTTCATGCGGCGGATTCCCTCCAGGATCTCTTCCACGGCATGAGACCCTGGAAGGCAGGGGGCCTCTCCCTCTTCTCCAAGACCAAAAAGCTCATTGGATACCAGATTGGACATGCATTCCAGAAGGACCGCGGCAGGTCTTCCGGTATCTTCCAGACGGAGTCCCTTTAAATTCCGGTAGCATTCCACGGTTTCAAAATTCTTTTCCCTTCTCATCCTTCTGTGGCGTTCAATTCTTTTTTCGCATTCTTCATCCCATGGCTTCATGGTTGCAACGTAGATCCTGCGCCTTTCTCCCAGACCCAGGATCAGGCTCTCCCCATATTCCGATTTTCCGCTTCCGCTTCCTCCGATAATCAGCGCGAACATCATCCACCTCCCATCGGCTTATATTCTTCAATATGTATCTCCTCAAAGGAGCTCATCCGAGTGTAGATGCCGGCCGCCATATCGAGAAGAGGGATGGCGGCTACCGCTCCGGTCCCCTCTCCCAGGCACATGCCGGCCTGAATGAAAGGCGAAAGTCCCAGCTCATCAAGCAGCAGGCGGCCGGCCGGCTCCGCCGAAACGTGGGAAGCCAGCATAAAAGCCTTACAGCCCGGATAAATCCGCTCCGCGCACAGGGCGGAGACGGCGGATATAAATCCGTCCACCAGAACCGGAATCCGGCAGATGGCGGCGCCTAAAAACACACCGGTCAGTCCGGCCAGATCAAAGCCGCCCACCTTTGCCAGGATATCCACTGCATCCCGGCAAAGGGGCCCGTATCTTTCCACGGCCTCTTTTACAACGGCAAGCTTCCGGCGTAACCCTTCATCGTTTAACCCTGCTCCCCTTCCGGTCAATGCTTCCGGTTCTCTGCCAAGAAGCAGGGAACAGACCGCACTGCTGGTGGTCGTATTCCCGATCCCCATTTCTCCGGTGGCGATGAGCCCATATCCTTTTTCCGCCAGCTCTTCCACCAGTTCCATGCCTGTCTGAATGGAGCGGACCGCCTCCTGCCTTGTCATGGCAGGCTCCTTCCGGAAATTTTTCGTGCCGTAAGCGATCTTTCTCAAGATCAGGGGATGGCGGGAACCGGATTTTAAATCCCTGGCAACACCCATGTCCACGGGAAACACGTCCACGCCGGCCCGGTCCGCCATGATGCAGACACTGCTGTTCCCTTCCGTCATATTCTCAGCAACAACAGCCGTCACTTCCTGCCCTGTCTGAGTGACTCCCTCCTCCACGATTCCGTTGTCACCGCACAGAATGAGAAGGGCCCGCTTTCCGATCTCCACCCTGGAAGTACCTCTGATCCCGGCGATCTTTACAATATCATCTTCCAGGATCCCCAGGCTGTTCAAGGGCTTTGCCACATGGGACCATCTGATACGGGCCCTTTCCATGGCCTTCTCATCCGGGGCTTTGATGCCCGATACATATGCCTTAAGCTCGTCGTTCATGGTTTACGCCTTTCCCCGCAGAGGTTTTTCATACAGCTTGAACCAGTGAAGTCCATAGGTCCCATAGCCCAGATCCGCTTTCCCTGCATATTCATATCCCAGACGCTCATAAAGGCGGATGGCCGGCGCATTGTTCTCATAAACATCCAGACGGACCACTTTTTTCCCCTTTTCCGCCGCAGTTTTTTCGGCAAATTCCAGCAAGGCCCTGCCGACCCCCGTATTCTGAAAGTCCGGATGCACCATAAACGTATGGATCACCGCCACGGCTTCCGGTTCTGCGGCCGTTTTCCACGAAACCGTTTCATAACCCTTTTCCTGATTTCCGTTGATGATTACGGAACCTGCGATCTGGTTTCCTATACGGGCCATATAAAGGGTTCCTTCCTTTATTCCCTGTTCTCCATGGATCCGGTCAGGATATATGCCCCTTTTCCAACCCGGATAATTGGTATGTCTCTCCAGATATTCATGGATCCGGTCATACAGGGCGCATACTTCTTCTATGTCATCCGCCGTGCCGGTAATGAATTTTAAATTTGTCATCCTCTTGTATCCTCCCTTGCTCCTGATTTCTTTAAGTTCATACAGGCCTCTACAAATCTTTCCGGCAAGGCCGGATTTGAAGGGTAGTAGAAATGAGGGAAACCTGCCAGAAGGTTCCTCCCGGCATGAACGCAGTTCCAGCTTTTTTCCTGCCCGGGCTTCCGGGCTATCATGCGGCTGCCGTTATCCGTGCTGTCCCAGTAGTGAAATTCATGCCCCCTAAGGGATTCCCCTTTTTTTAAAAACGGGCCATCCTCCAGGGAAAACGCTTCGATGTAGCCGAATCTTGACAGCCGTTTTACAGGAAATGCCCTTCCGGGTATAATGCCTGCCATGGGATAGCTCTCGTGCTCCTCTGTTTCCAACTCCTCATGAAGGTACATGAAGCCTCCGCATTCGGCCAGCACCGGGACGGATCGCTCCCATGCGCCCCGGATATCCCGGAGCATGGATTCATTTTCCGACAGCCTTCGGGCATGGAGCTCCGGATATCCGCCGCCGAACAGCAGCCCCCGGATCCCATCCGGCAGCCTTTTATCATGCAGAGGGCTGAAGGGAACCAGCCTCGCCCCCATCTCTTCAAGAAGTCTTAAATTTTCCTGGTAATAAAAGCAGAAGGCTTTATCCATGGCAATGCCCACGGATACCCTCTGCGGGGAAACCGTTGTGCAGGCTCTCTCAAAAGCGCTTTCCGAAAAAACAGGAAGGGGTCCGGCATTTTGGGCCAGCTCCAGAAGGCCGTCAATGTCCATGGTGAGCTCCATCTTCCGGGCCAGACGGTCCAGCTGTTCCTTCAGCCCTTTTTGCTCTCCGGGAAGCACCAGGCCCAAATGCCGGCTGTCAAGGCGGCCTTCCTCACAGTCCGGCAGATATCCGAAGACCGTAAGCCCCAGCGCTTCCATGGCAGGCTTAAGCCGGTTTGCCATCCCTTCTGTCGTCCGGTTTAAAATGACCCCCCGGATCCGGCTGCTCTCTTCATATTCCAGAAAACCCTTTGCCTCGGCAGCCAGAGAAAGGCTGGCCCCCTTGCAGTCCAGGATCAGCACCACAGGGGCATGAACCGCCTGGGCCACTTCGTAGGA
This sequence comes from Lachnospiraceae bacterium 54-53, assembly GCA_041223105.1. GTDB lineage: Bacteria > Bacillota > Clostridia > Lachnospirales > Lachnospiraceae > Lacrimispora. Next base: position 380,315 of record JBCLPO010000004.1, on the reverse strand, counting down.
GCTGGCCCGGGTGCTGTTCCCTCCGACCCCGTCATAATACCCCATGACGCCTTCTATGACGGAAATCCCGGCTCCCTCCGCCCGGTCTGCAAACAGATTCCCCACCTCTTCCTTCTCCAGAAAAAATGTGTCCAGGTTTCCGCCTTCCACGCCCAGCACATATTTATGGAACATGGGATCAATATAATCAGGGCCGCATTTAAAGGACCTGCATTTCATTCCCCTGCGTACAAAAGCGTTCAAAAGCCCGCAGGTCATCATGGTCTTGCCGCTTCCGCTTTTCGGGGCGGCCAGCATCAGCCTTGGATATTCACGATTCAAATGAATTTCCTCCTTCCCCGCCGAAAGAGATCACATACACCGGATTCTGTCCCGCCATCAGATGATAATCCCCTGCCGTTCTGCTCTTTGAAATCTGCACCTGCACGATCTCTGCCGCAAGGGAATGCTTTTTTAACCAGGCCAGGACCCCGGCCAGGGACTCCAGGGCAATGACGTTTATGACGACCCGGGCCTCCGGATTTTTTAGCAGCACCCCATCCAGCACCCGTTCCATGGAACCGGTAGTACCTCCGATGAATGCGTGTGTGGGCGGTTCCAGAGACTCCAGGGCTTCCGGCGCGGACCCTTCTGCAATTTCCAGGCAGCCGGCACGGAACTTTTCCTTATTGGCTCTTATAAGGCTTACGGCCTCCGCCTTTTTTTCAATGGCATAGACCCTTCCCTCCCGGAGGATGAAGGATGCTTCTATGGAAACGGATCCGGTCCCGGCTCCCACATCATAGAGCACCGAATCCGGGTTCAGCTCCAGCTTTGACAGGGAAACGGCCCGGACCTCGCTTTTGGTCATGGGCACGTCTCCCCGGATAAACAGTTCATCTCTCATAGGTCACCTCTCAATCAATACGGCTGACAAAACATCAAATTCCTGCCGCTCCAGCACATCCGGCGTCCCAACGGTGATCCGTTCATCCGGATAGGACAGCCGCTCTCCCACGGAAAGCCTGGCCCGGCCATAGCCTCCTTCCTTTAAAAGGCGGCAAAGGCTCTTCACCGTATGGTTGCCGTCCAGCAGGGCAAAGACCCTGGAAACCGTCTCCAACTCATTTATGATATCCCATTCCCGTCCATGAAGGCTTAAAAGCCGCACATCCTCCCAGCCTGTTTTCAGCCTGGAACACAAATAGGAAACCGAGGATATGCCGGGAAAAATCTCCGTATCAAACATTTCTCCGTATGGATGGCGTGCCAGCCCTTCCGCCATCTTTTTCGCTCCGCTGTAAAAGCCCGTATCCCCGGAAAAGAGCACGCCGATCCGTCGGAATTCCCCGTGCTCCTTTATCCATGGCAGGATATCCCCGCTTAAATAAAAAGGCAGCTTTACGGCGCCCGGATGTAAGCCGGAGACGCCGTGCAGCATCCGCTCCGCGCCGAACACCGCATCACATGCCTGCAATTCCTTAAGGGCTTTTACAGTCAGCTGGTCAGGGCCTCCCATTCCGATTCCGATCAGGGAAACCTTTCTCTTATCCGGCATACGGACAGGCTCCGGTCCTGTCCGGCCTTTAAGCCCCCGCGCTTCTGACAGAATCCTTTTTCCTTCCTCCAGGGAGATTCCGTCTTCCTCTGACGGCCGGCCGATGACAACCGCCGTAATGCCGCATTCTGCCGCCGCCTTTATTTTCTCCGGAAAGCCTCCGGCATTTCCGGCTTCTTTTGTCACCAGATACCGGATATCATACTGTTTTATCATGGCCCGGTTCATTTCTTCCGAAAAGGGCCCCTGTATGCCGATCAGATGCTTTCCCTTTATGCCCATTTCATCGCAGGCGGAAATAACCGGCACGGTCGGAAGCACTCTGGCAAAAACCCGGTTCTCCCAGGAATCCAGGGACTTATAAAGGGAAAGCTCCTTGCTTCCCGTGGTCACCAGAACATTGCCCGGCCTGGTATTTAAGAAAAGGACCGCTTCCTCCACAGAACCGGCCCACAATATGCGTTCTTCCTCCCGGCCGGCCCATTCCTTCCGGCCGCCGGACTCACAGGCCTCTTCCCAGCCCGGGGAAGGCTCCCGTACCACTCTCACGGGCCTGATCCCCAGCGGTTCACAGGCCAGGCGTATGTTCCGGCTGACTACAGCCGCATAGGGATGGGTGGCATCGAAAACAAGGGCAATTCCTTTCTGCCTCATGAACGCTTCCATTTCCCCGGCATCCATGGGGGCCTCATGGATATGCAGGAAGCGGCTTTCCGGAAGGACCGTTTTCCCATATCCGGTGGCCACGCTGACCCAGGCGCTGATTCCTTTCTCATGGCAGTATTCCGCCAGAAGCCGCCCTTCCGTGGTGCCTCCGAAAATGAGGACCCTACACATGTTTATACCCCCGGGGCGTCACCATTTTCCCGTTTATCTCTTTTGTCATGGAGCTTCCGATATAGACGGTGGTAAACATGTCCACAGGGGTGAGCCTTAATTGTTCCAGAGTCATGACGGCCATGTCTTCTTCCACCCTGCCGATATTCCTGGCAAGTCCGCATACGGTCCCGGGACTTCTGTATTCCATGACGATCTCACAGGCGTGTTTTAAATAATCCGCCCTCTTTTTGCTGGAAGGATTGTAAAGGCACAGGATCATATCCGCCCGGGCCGAGGCCTTAAGCCTCTCCTCAATGAGATCCATGGGGGTGAGCAGATCACTTAGGCTGATCACCGCAAAATCGTGTCCAAGGGGCGCTCCCAGAACCGCTCCTCCGCTTAAAGCTGCCGTCACACCGGGTATGATCTCGATTTCCAGCTCCTCATGGGCCTGCGCCATCTCCAGAATCAGCCCGCTCATCCCGTAAACCCCTGAGTCCCCGCTGCAAACCATGGCAACGGTTTTCCCTTTTAAGGCTTCTTCAATGGACAGCCGGCACCGCTCCTGTTCCCTGCGCATGGGGGTAGTCCTCATTTCCTTATCCGGAAAGTGCTCCCGCACAAGGTCCACATACACCGTATATCCCACAATGACCTGGCTCTCTTCCAATGCCCTTACCGCCCTTACGGTCATATCCCCGTAAGAACCCGGACCGATTCCCACCACGTAAAGTTTTCCTGCATTCATCATAAGCTCACCATCCAATCCCGGGCGGCCACGGCTATGGTCACGCCGTTTAACGCCTGCTTTCTCACCAGAAGCCTTCCGCCTCCAAGTTTTTCCGCGCAGGCGAGGGCCGCCCGCTCACAAACATTATCAACGCCGGTCACCTGCCGGACAAAAGAGGAAGATGAAAATTCCCCTTTTGTTTCGGAAAGGGCCTGGGCCGAAAAAGTGTAAATCCCGATTCCTCTTTTGGCTGCGTACTCACAGATGCCCGGCTCTTCTTTTTTTAAATCAATGCTGGCGCAGGTGATCAAGCCCTCCTGAGACAGATTCCAGCGGGAGAAGACCTGGTCCACCGCCTGTTCAACGGTTTCTGCCGGAACCCCCTTTCTGCATCCGATCCCCAGGATGAGGAGCCTGGGGACCAGCCTTAAAGCTTCCCTTAAAAACGCCTCTTCCGGCTCATTCCTTACGGTGATCCAGACATTCACCCGGCAGGCTTCTCTCAGGAAAAGCCCTTCCGGAAGCCTGCCTTCCACCGGAAAGTCACTGTGAAACCCCACCGGTTCCCCTTTAAGGACCGCGGAGGAGACCTCCTTTGCCTTTTTCAGATCCCCCATGGCCAGCCCCTGCTTTTTTGCAAATAAATCCACCGCAAATCTGCCGCGGCTGTCTGTGGCCGTGGTGATCACCGCCTGCCCGCCTGCGATCTCCGCCGCCTGCACTGCCAGCTCATTGGCTCCGCCCAGGTGTCCGGATAAAAGGGAAACGGAAAATCTCCCCAGATCGTCCAGGACCACTACGGCCGGATCCTTTTCCTTTCCCTCCAGAAAGGGAGCAACGGCCCGGACCGCTATGCCGGCTGCCCCTATGAACACAATTCCGTCTTTTTTTAAAAACTGCTCCCCTGTCCATTCCCTTAAGGATGGCAAAAGGGGAAGTAAGTCTTTTCCTTCTTTGCAGTATGGAAGAAGCTTTTCCGGGCCAAAGCCCTCGCATTGGTCTCCCTCACCGGAAAGCCCTTTCATGAGTTTCACGCAAAGCCCGGCTCCGGCTTCCGTAAAACAGACAATGGAAAGCTTCCTCATGCTTCTCCCAGCCCCCTGCGGAACTCCGTGGTAAAGACAGGATCATAAAGCCTGGAACGCTCATAGCCGTTCTGAGCCACCGCATTTCCCACGAGAATTAAAGCCGTCTTTTTGATATTTTCCCGGATGGCGCTTTCGTTTAAGCTTTCCACCGTACAGATCACGGACTTTTCTTCATCCCAGGTCGCCTTGTATACGATGGCGGCTGGGGTATCCGGGGCATAACCGCCCTTTATCAGTTCCTCCGAAAGCCCGCAAAGCATTCCTGCACTTAAAAAGATCACCATGGTGGCGCCGTGAGCCGCAAAGGAAGCGATGGACTCCCTCTCGGGTACCGGCGTCCTGCCTGCCATCCGGGTGATGATCACGCTCTGGGATACCGAGGGAAGGGTATATTCCATTTTCAGAGCCGAGGCGGCGCCGCAGAAGGAGCTGACTCCCGGGCATACATCATAAGGGATGCCCCTGGCATCAAGCTCATCCATCTGCTCCCGGATGGCACCGTAAATGCAGGGATCTCCGGTATGGAGCCGCACCGTCATCTTCCCTGCCCCTTCCGCTTCTTCCATGACGGCCACCACCTCTTCCAGCGTCATTTCCGCGCTGTCATAGACCCGGCAGCCTTCTTTTCTGCCTTCCAGCAAAGCCGGATTCACCAGTGAACCGGCGTAAATGATCACATCCGCCTCTGAAAGCATTTCTTTTCCTCTTACCGTAATCAGGTCCGGCGCTCCCGGACCCGCTCCAACTATATGTACCATATCTACCTCACAATCAACAATGAAAAATAGCCTGCATCCTCAGGGATTTCCTCCAGGGAATGATAAATCCGTTCCGACTGCATCCCGCAGTTTTCAACCATCACGGCACCGGCACCGCATTTTCTGATCTCTTCCTTTACGGCTTCCATCTGCCTGCCCGCCTTCATGAGCACCTTTACGCCCGGAAGCCTTAATGCATCCTTTATCTGATAAGAGGCAGGAATGATATGAAGCTCCTCGGAGCCGGAAACAAGAGGCTCCCCCAGTCTGGCAGCAGCGGCGCAAAAGGAAGGGATCCCGCATTCCAGGCGGGTGGCATAGCCTTCCTTCCAGAGCCTTTCCAAAAGATAGGTGCAGGTGGAATAAATGCTCACATCTCCCAGGGTTATAAATCCTACATCTTCCCCTCTGTCCAGATGCTCCATCACCGCCCGCGCAGCCAGATCATGGCTTTCCTTCAGCAACTTCTTTTCCTTCGTCATGGGCATGGGAAGATAAATGCATTCCTTTTCCTCAATTTCAGGCACCGCCTGCCTTGCGATCTGATAGGCGGTGCACAGCGCCTTATCCTTATGGGGAATGGCGATGACCCCGCAGCTTTTGATTCTCTTTGCCGCTTTTAAGGTCATCAGTTCCGGGTCCCCGGGCCCTACTCCGATCCCATACATGATCCCGGCCATGGTCGATCCTCCCGTATTCTATGTATTTTTGCCTGTCCCAAAAAGAGCAACAAGCTCTTTTGCTCCCCGGCTGATACCAAGTATACCGTACACGGCAGAAAATGTCACTACCTCTACGTTTATCCCCCCTGCCCAGAGGGAGGCGTATTTCTGTATTCTGCCTGCGGCCTCCGCCATAACAGGCTCCAGGATCCCGTGATCCTTAAGGAATCCGCAGGCCTCATCCAGGGTATTGGCCTTAAGGACCAGATCCTTCCATTCAACTTCCGGGTCCTCTTTATGGCCTTCGTCTTTTAAAACGGCACAAGTGCAGTCCCACAATATTTCCATGCGGCGGTCCCCATACTTTGAGTGGGTATTTCGCACACCGCCGGCAACCTTTATAAGCTTCCCGATGTGTCCGGTAAAAAGGATCCGTTCAAAGCCCTCTTTCCCCGCCATCCTTAAGGCATCCCCGATGAAATTGCTGCAGATAACCCCATCCTCCACAGAAAGGCGGAGCGTTTCTTTTATGAAGGCCTCCCCGTAATTTCCCGGAGTCAGGATCACTCTCTTTTCTCCTGCCTCTGCCTTCATATGCAGTTCCAGCCCTATGGTGGCCTTAAGCGCCTCCTCGCTCATGGGCTTCACGATCCCGGTGGTTCCCAGGATGGAAAGCCCCCCAATGATCCCCAGCCTGGGATTAAAGGTTTTTTCCGCCAGTTTTTCTCCCTCCGGCATCCAGATGCATATTTTTAAAGGGCCGTCAAAACCGGCTTCCTTCCTGACTTCTTCCACCCCCTGAAAGATCATGGTGCGGGGCACCGGGTTAATGGCGGGCATGCCCACCGGACAGGACAGCCCCCTCCTGGTGACCCGGCCGATCCCTTTTGTGCCGGTCAAAAACAAAGGGCTTTCCCCTCCTTCCTCATCCTTTAAACAGTAGCACGTCCGGGCCGCTTCCGCTTCCTCTTCATCCCCCCTGAAATATTCCACAGAGGCAAAGACCAGGGCCTGGTCCGTGACATCCGGATCATCCCCGGCGTCCTTTTTTACTGCGCAGGATACCATATCCCCCTTTATGACGACATGAAAAAGGGGCAGATCAGCCGACCTGCCTTTTGGCGTCATAAGCATCATATGCTGTAATTTATTCCCGGTCAAAAGCATGGCTGCTGCTGCCTTGGCAGCAACAGCGGCGCAGGTTCCCGTGGTGAATCCACTTCTTAACTGGTTTTTCTCCATATCTTTTCCTCTTTGATGTACATTATAAAAGATTATCTCTTACGGCGCAAGAAGTTTCCTATGCTTCCTCTTCTTTTGCCAGGGCCTCATGTTTCATCTCCCGCTTTCTTTTTGTGATCAGCCCTCCGATCCGGCCGCTTTCCTTTGCAGTCAGACTCCTCCAGCCTCCTTTTACAACTTTATCACCAAGACCGAGTTCCGTGGCGATCTCAAATTTAAGTATTTCCTCCGGCTTCATATTGCGGGGATCAAAGGGTTCGTTTTTCTTTCCTTTTGACATATTTTAACATCTCCTTTCACAAATCTAAAGAGAGTATGCCCGCTGCCGGAAGAATTAAACGTAAAATTCTTTTCAAACCCGGGAAAAGGCAGGGCATGAGAAAACTTTATTTCCCCATGCCCTGCCTTCATGAAAATCCGATCTTAAAAATCCCCTTACCGTCTGGGAATTATAACAGCCGCGATGATATATGCCAGGATCCCCGCCCCTGTGCAGATAAACACTGCCCACAACAGGCGGACCAGGGTTGGATCCACATCAAAATATTCTGCAATTCCTCCGCATACCCCGCACAGCATTTTATCCGTATCGGAACGGTATAATCTTTTCTGATTGTCTTCCATATCACTTATCTCCTTTCTTTCCATACAGGATTCCGGTAACCATTTTATATGTCATTCATAAACCCCACCTGAATCGCACCCGTTATGCATTCCAGATCCATGTTTTTTCCTGCTCCGTTATCCACCTTTTTGCTGCTTTTTAAAGCCGCACTGCTTTCATCCCCGATCTTTACCGCCCCCAGACTGCACCGGATTTTATAATTGTAGTCTTCTTTTAAGCCATCCAGCTTAAGTCTTACGGCGCCTACCCTGCATTCCGCCTCAATGTCGCCGGTGGTGGTCCCGGAAAAATCAACGGCACCCGCATCGCTTGCAATCACAAGCGTCTCCGCATTCCCTCCGTCTATTTTTATGGCTCCGGCCTTTGCTTCCAGTTCCATTTCATCCGCTGAAAGGGACTGAGCCATAATCAACGGAGCCGGGGCCTCCCTGTCCCTGATGCGTCCGGTATGGGCTGATTTTATATTTACGCCGGTAAAACGGTAGTCCACCGGCACAAGGATGGTGACCAGTAGTCCGGAATCGTCTCCGCTGCCCGGATATACTTTAAGCTCCAGTTCATCCTTATCTCCGTTTACGCTCCAGTGTGTTTCGTCTCTGTTGCAGAATATCCTGACCCTGTCAGCCGATGGATCCTCTTCCAAAACGACCTTTCCTCCCCGCGCTTCAATATCCAGCTCTTCTATCTCTCCGGAGGAAAAGATCTCCTGCCCTCTTTCCCCCATATCTTCATATGATCCGACGTAAAAATCGAAATCCTCCCAACTTCCATCCAGGCTGAGCCCGGAGAGTTCCTTCTTCCATTCAACCGCTCTGCGGGGCACCACTTCCTCCAAAGTCCCCCCCATAGCGGCCGCCGTCACTGAAATGCAGCCGCCGATCAGGATGCATACGCTCCCGGCTATGAGACACACTTTTATAAACCGCTTCATGACCTTCCCCTCCTTCCGTGAAACAATCTGCTGACGGCATCAACACAGCTTCTTAAGAGAAACGGAAGAAATTTTCCGTAAAAGGCACCGCTGACAGCCAGACCAAGAAGACCAAGACCGAAAAACAATATCCCCAGTCCCAAAACCAGAATTCCGCTCAAGGGATGTATGACCATGGAGACCACTCCGGCCAGAACCATGGCCACTCCGGCCGCCAGAAATGCAAGGGTTACGGCTCCCACCGCCACAACCGCTGCCACAAGAATGCCGAGAAGGCCGCTGAAGATTCCCGCCAGACCTCCGCCTATTCCCAACAGCAGGGGCGATGCCACAACGATCAGAATGATCCATAAAATAATTTTTACCATCCGGCCGGAATCCCGGGAACCGCGTTTTCTGCCATACCCTATTTCCGGATCTTTCTCATATTCCTTTTGATATTCAGAAGGTTCCGGAAGGTCATACCGCCTGGTCATCTGGTAATTGGGATCCTTAAACCGCTCATCCTGATAACCTTTTTCCGTAAACTCGCCTCCGTCTTCCAGACTCCCGGAGATATCTGAGCGGATAATGGAGGCAATCCGTTCAGGGCTTCCAAACTCACGGATGACCTTATCCTCATTTTCCGGCCCTGCTTCCTCCAGATAATCCCTGTAATACTCCAAGGCATCCGCCTTTTCTTCATCCGGAATATCAAGCAGGAGATATTCCAGCTCTCTCATAAACTCATCCCTGTTCATATATGTGCCTCCTCAAAAATCCGGGATATCTTCCGGGAATAACTTTCCCATTCACCTTTATAGAGATTCAATTGAACCCTTCCTTTTTCCGTAATCTTATAATATCTTCGGTTTCTCCCGTCAAATGCCAGGTCATAGACTTCCAGACACTCTTCCTTCTGCAGTCTGCGCAGCACCGGATACAGTGTTGACTCCGAAATCTCAATGACGTTCCTCACATCCTGGGTAATCTTATAACCATAGGTGCCTTCCTGATCTCTTGACACAACCGCCAGGACAATGGCATCCAATAAAGCTGCTCCTGTGTTAAAAACCATATGTCCACTCCTATCTCCGATTCCTGAACATCCGTTACCTTCCCTCATCCTTCGGCGGCAGGGGAATAACGGCCGCTGCAATGATATACAGAATCAGACTGCCTCCCACCAGGGAAAATCCCATCAGCCAGTGAAATAAGCCGCGCCAGGGCTGGAGGAACATCAAAAGAACCCATATCAGCCTTATTATGACAGGGTCAACCCGGAGATATTCCCCGATTCCTCCGCATACGCCGCAGATCACTTTGTTCTTCACGGATCGGTACAAGCGTTTTGTGCCCATGACTGATCACCTGCCTTTCTGTTTGTACTTTTCAAATATAATATTATTCGATGCTTTATATTATATGTTGTATAGTATATATTATATGAGATATAATACTATTTGTCAACACCTATTTATAATTTTTCTCATGGGCGTTTGTTTTTTGTCATAAAAAAGGACCCGGCACAAAATATGTGCGGGTCCTTTGAATGTACTACAGATTAAATGCCTTCCAGAGGCGCTTGAAGTAATCGGCAAATTTCGCTTCCCGGACCGTCCCCGCCGTAAGCACGGGCACTTCTCCGATCTTATTGCCTCCCATGGTATAGACCAGGCTTCCTGCCGCCTGCCCCTCTTCAACGGGAGCCGGAATGGACTCCACCAGCTCCAGACTCTTTTCGATGGTGGTGAAATCTTCTCCCTTAAGGCTTAAATACGAAAAAGAACCTCCGTATTTCAGCGGGACCTGATCCACGACCCCGTTATCCACCGTCATTTCCGGAAGAGGAAGCATTTCCTTATCCTCATAAAGCTTGCAGTTTGCATACCCGTAATTCAAAAGCGTCTGGGCGTCGGCAAACCGGATCTTATAATCAGGAGCCGCCATAATGGAAGCGATCAGACGGACCCCATCCTTTTCTGCGGTAGCGGACAGACAGTATTTGGCCAGAGAGGTGGAACCGGTCTTTAAACCGGTGACATTGAAATTAGTGGCCATTTTCAGCAGCTTATTGGTATTGGAAAGCCCGAATTCCTTGGTCCCCTGCTTTGTCACATGCGTGATATTCTCCATCCAGATGGTGGAATAATTGTGGATCTGGGGATATTTATTGATCAGCTCCCTTGACATGAGGGCGATGTCCCTGGCTGTTGTAACATGGGTCGGGGAATCGGTGAGACCGCAGCTGTCTTCAAAGTTGGTGTTGACCATCCCCAGCCCGGCCGCCCTCTCATTCATCATTTTTACAAATTCATCTTCTGTTCCTGCTATGTACTCCGCCATGGCTACGGAGGCGTCATTCCCTGAAGCCACCACAATGCATTTGATCAGGGTCTCCACCGTCTGGATCTCCCCTTCTTCCAGAAATACCTGGGAGCCTCCCATGGACTTTGCGTGAGCGCTGGTGACGACCTCATCTGTCATCTTGATCTTTCCGGAATCCAGAGCGTCAAAGATAAGTATCAGCGTCATGATCTTGGTAATGCTTGCAGGTCTTCTTTTCGAATCCGCATCCTTTTCGTAAATGATCTGTCCGGTGGATGCTTCCATTAAAACGGCGCTTGGAGACTGCAATGCCGGGCCATCCGTCTGAGTGGCCGGCGCCTGAACAATCATGTCCGAGGCTACAGCCAGGTCCGGCTCCTGCCCTGCCGCCGGCGGGCAGAAAGAGAAAAACAGCAGTAAACAGCTTAATACAAATGCCGTGACTTTCTTCATGGTTTTACACGATCCCCTGAAAATTCCTTTGTATCATTGTATGGGACTGCTTCCTATACATATGCCATTTTTTCCAAAAAAAATTGCCACCTTTTGATTTCATCTTCCCGGAAAGTATGCTATACTTGTTCAAAGAGGGCGGATATTCACGGAATACCGCCCAAATATTACAGAATTATGAGGTTTAGCCATGAATCAAAACGACTTCCGCGAACGGATCTTCGGCAGAGGCCGAAACCGCACGATGAAGATCACTGTCATTGTTCTTCTCGGTCTTTTAATCATTACTGTTTTGGCTTTATGCGGCATCGCATTCAACAAAAAGTTTATAAACAGGGTCTTACCTGCAGACTCCTCCGTAGCAGGCATTTCTTCAGGCAGCGATGCACAGACTCCCTCCAGCGGGGAAATCCCGTCAGAAGAACCGACAGAAGAAGAAAATCTGCTGTCTCTCCTCTCCCGGGCCGAAGCGCTTGCCGTTCAGTACGATTATGACGGAGCCATTGAGCTTCTTAAGTCCGATTCCCGGTATGCCGCAAGAAATGAAGTGACCTCCGCCGTGTCCAGCTACGAAGCTGCCAGGGAAAGCCTGGTAAGGATCAATCCTCAGGAAGTCACCCATATCTTTTTCCATTCCCTGATCATGGATACGTCGAAAGCCTTTGACGGAGACTCCAAACAGGCCGGCTACAACCAGATGATGACGACCAAATCGGAATTCATTAAAATCATGCAGTCCATGTATGACCGGGGATACGTTCTGGTGAGAATTCATGACCTTGCATATGAGACCACGGATGAAAACGGCAATCCAAAATTCGTATACGGGGACATCATGCTTCCGGAAGGCAAGAAAGCTTTTGTCCTGTCACAGGATGATGTTTGCTATTATGAATACATGAAGGGCGACGGTTTTGCCACCCGCATAATCATAGGGGAAGATGGTTATCCGACCTGTGAAATGCAGATGGCTGACGGCAGCGTATCCGTTGGAGACTATGATCTGGTTCCCCTCCTGGAAAGTTTTATAAAAACCCACCCCGGCTTTTCCTATAAGGGCGCAAGAGGGATCCTGGCCTTTACGGGCTATAACGGAATCCTCGGATACCGGACAGATGAATCCTATAAGGACACCAACCCCAATTACGAGGCGGACCGGGAACAGGCCGCAAAGGTGGCCCAGGCCTTAAGGGACCATGGCTGGGAGCTGTCCTCCCACAGCTGGGGACACAGGAACATGGGGCAGATATCCATGGAGCATTTTAAAAGGGATTCGGACAAGTGGGCACGGAATGTGGAATCCCTGATCGGACCTACCGATATCATTCTCTTCCCGTTTGGAAGCGATATCGGAAGCTGGACTCCTTATACGGAAGACAATGAACGGTTTACATACTTAAAGGCTCTGGGCTTCCGCTATTTCTGCAATGTGGATGCCAGCAAGTCCGCCTGGGTGCAGCTTGGGTCCGACTACTTCCGCCAGGGCCGCCGCAATCTGGACGGTTACCGGATGTATTATTATCCTGACAGCTTAAGTGACTTATTTCAGGTATCGGATGTGTTTGATCCGGCCCGGCCGACGCCGGTGCCTCCCATGTGACCGGGGAACGGAAGAATACGTCAAAAGGCTGGAAAAAAACCGTAAAGCCTGACAGCCTTACGGTTTTTCTTATATTCCCCCGCCGGCTTCCGGCCGGAGTCCATATCCAATTATGTTTTAAAACTGAACGAACTGTTTGACCGGCTGTGCCCGCTCTACGGTTTCCGCATACAGTACGGGGCCTTCCCCCTCGTAATCCTTCCAGAACTCATATGCGATCCTGGCCCTGACTTTAACCCACTGCTTCGTCTCCAGGTCTTTGGCCTCCCTGGATTTTGTGACAAAGCCCAAAAACGTCATATCATCCGCACAGCAGGTCACGGCCATACGGCCCGGCACAAAGTAATTCCTGGGAAAATCCGGAGTTTTTAAAACCATGGCCGTAAATTCCACGGTTTTTCCCTCATAGCGGTCCCGCCTTTCCATGCAGTCAATATACCAGATCCCATAGGCCTCCGGCGATATCTTCACCACATCGGCGCTTAAGTCATAAGGCAGATCCTCTTCCGAAATTTCCTGAACCTCTCCCTCGGAATCCTCAAACACGATCTCCCCCCGTGGGCACATGGCCTTAAGGGTGCGGCGGTAACCGGATAAATCCTCGATCCCGTCACAGCGGTTGCAGATGACCATCTCGGAATTGCGGACCATGGAATATAACAGAGGCTTCATGTTGGCCGCATACAGATCAAAGGTGGACATGTCGATCATGGTGATCTGCTGATAGACCTTCCAGTCATTGGGGAGCTTCAGCTCATCCAGGTTCCACATGCCGTTCCATTCAATCAAAACCCGCTCCGGATTATAAAGCAGCTCCAGCTCCAAAAGCCTGTCCGTGTTCAGTTCGGCCATGCTTTCAATAAACACTGCCGCCGTTTTGTTACGCTTGAGCAGCGCCTCATCGTATTCATTTTCTCCTTCTTCACAGACGATCAAGAGCGTTTTGCCGTCAGTCCTGAAATAATCCTGTTCCATGGTGAACTGGAGGAACTGGGTCTTTCCCGACTCCAAAAATCCATTGATAAGAAACACCGGCATAAATTCATTTTCCATTGTATCCGTGCTGCTCATGTTTTTCTCCATTCCGCTTATTTTCCAAAGGCCTTTTTAAGTTCCTCTTCCCTTAAATTGGCGCCGATCACGCAGATTCTGCCGGTATACTCCGGCGCTCCGTCACGGATCTCGTACTCTTCCGGCACCAGGTCAAAATAAAGCCACGTCCCATTTTCCTCACCGGGAACCATGCCCTTTGCGCGGAGCACCTCTCCAAATCCCTCTCCATAGGCAAGCTCATCAAGAATCTTATCCAGCTCTTCCTTATCCATGGCAGGTACATTTTCAAGGCCCCAGCTGCTGAACACTTCGTCCGCATGATGATGGGCATGATCATGGCCGCAGCCACACGTTTCCCCGTCATGGTCATGATGATGATGGGCATGGTCGTGGGCTTCTTCTTCATGATCGTGATGATGGTGGGCATGATCGTGGCCTTCTTCCTCATGATCGTGATGATGACCGCAGCCGCACGCTTCCCCGTCATGACCGTGGTGATGGTGCGCATGGTCGTGGGCCTCCTCCTCATGATCATGGTGATGATGACCGCAGCCGCACGCTTCTCCGTCATGGCCGTGATGATGGTGAGCATGATCGTGGCCTTCTTCATGATCATGATGATGATGCCGATGCCGATGCTCCTTCACTTCCTCCATCAGATCCTCTGCCATGGTATCCGGCTTTTCAATGATCTCCATGAGCTGTTTTCCGCTCAGCTGTGCGCAGGGAGTCGTTACAACCGCAGCCCTGGGATTCAGCTCCCGGACGATATCAACGGCCTGGTCCACTTTTTCAGATGGCGCGGTATCCGTACGGCTCAGCACAACCGTCCCGGCGTTTTCGATCTGATTATTGAAAAATTCACCGAAATTCTTCCGGTACATTCTGCACTTCTGGGCATCCACTATGGTGACCGCACTGTTTAAGGTCACTTCCAGATCAGATGCCACATCAATAACGGCCTTCATGACATCCGATAATTTTCCCACGCCGGATGGCTCAATGATGACCCGGTCCGGATGGTATTTTGTCAGCACCTCTTCCAGAGATTTTCCGAAGTCGCCGACCAGGGAACAGCAGATGCAGCCGGAATTCATTTCCCTGATCTCTATGCCCGCATCCTTTAAAAAGCCTCCGTCAATGCCAATCTCACCAAATTCATTTTCAATCAGGACTACCTGCTCGCCGGCAATGGACTCCTGAAGTAACTTCTTAATAAAGGTCGTCTTTCCGGCTCCAAGGAAGCCGGAGATAATATCAATCTTAGTCATACCGAAACATACCTCTTTTCTTTCCAGAGTTTAACATGAAACTACAACTACTTATTGTGTCACAAAGCTCAAATAAAGTCAAGCAAAGGGCTGTTGTTTTTCATTTACATGGTGCTTAAAAATTATCAGTTAAATGCCGGGGGGAACGCTTTTATTTTGGCCTTCATGAAAAAAATGCCTGTAAAAGGCGAGGAAATCATATTTTCTGCCGCCATTTACAGGCTTCCGATCCGTTTTTATTTATTTACCTTCTGCTGTATCTGCCTGCTGATCTCCTTCACCGACTCAGAAGGCTCATAAGCCTCATCGTCAAACAGGAATTGATGAAGCCTGTTTACATTTTCTTCCAGGGTCACAGGGATCACACAGTCTTTTTTGCCGATCATGACATCTTTCAGCTCGGAAGGAAACCCCTCGGTCCCGGTCAGATGGAACCGTTTCATATTTTTTATGAGAGGAAGCATGTCTTTCATGCCCACGCTGGTGGATATCTGGGGAAGCACGGCCGTAATCATCTGGTTTAAGGTGGAAAGATCCGTTTTCCTGGCTTTTTCAAGGACCAGGCCGGCAACCTCCCGCTGACGTTCCGTCCGCTTGAAATCCGTATCCATTTTCCTGAGTCTGGCATAGGCGACTGCCTGTACGCCGTCCAGATGGTTTAACCCGTCCTTTTTCAAATGATGGGATCCCACACCGGTGGATTCCACGGTTTCGGTAATAAAACCATTGATCACCCGGAATTCCTCCTGGCTGATGTCCACATCAATGCCTCCCAGGAGATTAATGGCATCCGCCACCGCCTTCCAGCTGAAGGAAGCATAATCGTCTATGTTTAAATCCAGGTTTTCCGTGAGTGCCTCTATGGCCTGCCTGGGCCCGCCGTTAAAATACGCCTGGTTAATCTTATCATACCGGCCTTTCTGGTCTATCTTCAAATAGGTGTCACGGTATACGGAAACCATCCGTATTTCTCCGGTCCCCAGATTCACATTGAGGATCATCTGCATATCCGATCTGGTTTCCTTTCCCAGCGCTCCTTCCCTGGAGTCCACTCCGAACACGGCCACCGTCCAGTAGCCCTCCATTTTTTCCTGTGTTTCTATGCTGATATTTGAATTCTGAATCTGAGGCATTTGTATCTCGGGAAGTTTCTGCGGCATATGAATGATATTCCAGGCATATCCCAGCATGCTCCCTATTAAGGCCGCCCAGACGGCAGCTATCGCAATCAAGCCCCATTTTAAGTAATTTGCCATGGTTCCTCCGTTTTATCTCCAGCAAAAAAGGAGAGATGCTCTTTCTTATCTCTCCTTAATTTTCCTTTATTTTAAAATTTTATTCAAAAACATGTTTCATCTCATCCGGGTGATCTATGATATACTTCGGCCGGAACGCCTCCAGCTCCGTCCGGCTGCGAAATCCCCAGGTCACGGCTGCCGTATCCATGCCGGCGTTGATGCCTGTCCTCATATCCGTATTCGTATCTCCGAAATACAGGCACTGGGAAGGCTTCGCCTGAAAATGACCGGCTGTCATAAGGGCGCCCGAAGGATCCGGTTTGCATTTGACCCCATTTCCTTCCCCGGTGATAAGGTCAAAAAAGCCCTTTCCGTAAACGGTTTCCACGCATTCCACCGCCCGTTCGTGTCCTTTGTTGGTCAGCACTGCGATCCCCACGCCCTTTTCCTTCAGGAATTTCAATAACTCCGGCACCCCGGGGTAGGGCTTCACCCGGTACAGGCAGTTTTGCCGAAATGTTTCCTCATAAAAAGCCAGGGCCGCTTCAAAATGGGACAGATTTTCGTCCCCTGAATGAATGAGGGCTCTTTCCACAAGCTTTTTAAATCCATCGCCCACAAATATCCTGGTGTGGGCCTCATCCACCGGACCATATCCAAAATGTTCCATGGTAAGGCTGATGGAACGGGACAGGGAGCAAAGGGTGTCTATGATCGTGCCATCCAGGTCAAATATACAGCATTTATACATGTTTTTTCTCCTTCCTGTGCGTTTCCTTTTACGGGTCATAAAAGGCTGGTCTGCCAATTCAATCACGTATTTTTCATTATAAGGCAAAGCCGTACAAAAATCCAGCTTTCCCGTATTTTCGTATAGAGGACGCATTTCTGACCATACTAAATATGTCCAAATATCATGGGAAATGGGAGAATGTTATGAAAAAAAGTATGAGATATTGGGCTATAGGCATCATTCTGGCCTTTATCGTCCTGCTGCTCGCCGTATTTACCTCCGCGGGCAGGATCCATGTCCGAAAATCCGGCCAGTCCGCACCCTCCTCCGGAAGCGCCCCGGGGGCAGTTCCGGCCTCCCTGGCGGAACACGTGCCTGGATTGGAAAACCGCAATCTGGACAATGTCTCGGCAGAAGACAATGTCAACCGTTATGTTTCCAGACAGACCGAAATCATGGCGGATATGGTTCAGGCAATGGAACATATACAGGAAACAGGCAATGCCTCCATCGACTTTTTAAATGCCATGGCGCTCCATCACGAAGCCTCCGTTCTGATGGCGGAAGCCTACCTCTCCTACGGGGGCAGCGATGAAACGCTTAAGAGCCTGGCGGAACAGATCGTTCCGGCCCGGCAGGAAGAAATCGTCCAAATGAAAAAGCTTTCCGAAAAATACGGATCAGAAGGCCATTTTGATACGGACAAGGAAAAAGCCTATCTTGAAGATTACAGCAATTTGCTTGATAAGAACCGGAAAGCGGAAAGCCCTGATAATTCCAGCCTGGACCACGCTTTTGCGGATGGCATGAGAAATCAGCACCAGATGGCGGCGGAAATGGCCAGATCCATACTGGATTATACGGATTATGAAGAAATACGCACCCTGGCTCAGGGCATCCTATCGGTTCAGGAACAGGAAATCAGCCGGATGGGGGATTTCTTACAATGAGAAACTGCCGTTAAAGCAGGTGATAATAAGGGCAGATATCCTCATAATGGCCATCCTTCATTAAAAATCCTCCCGGTATCACCCCAAGCTGTCTGAAACCGAGTTTTTCATACAGATGCCTTGCGGAAACATTGGTGGCAACGACCGCATTGAACTGCAGGATCCGGAATCCAAGCTCTTTCCCCTGGGCCAGGCAGTGCATTACCAGCTTTTCTCCGATATGCTGCCCTCTGTACTCTGCGTTTACGGCATAGCTGGCGTTGCAGATGTGCCCGCATCTTCCCACATTGTTGGGATGGAGGATGTAAAGGCCGCACAGCTTTTTCCCTTCCCGGTCTTCCGCCACCGCGGATAAACTCTGTTCCGCAAAAAAGGCCTTCCCGGTCCGGTTGTCAAGACAGGTTTCCTGGGGAAATGCATCTCCCTCCAGAACCACCTGGTTCCACAGGAAAACCATTTCCGGAATATCCTTTTTCTCATAAGGTCTGATTATCATATCCATTTAAAAACCTCCAGTCTTCTTCCGTTATCCACTAAAGTATACCTTAAGACCGGGGGAACGTAAAGCCTTTTCCCCATCAAAAAGGCACCGCTGCCGGCTGGCGAAGCGGTGCCTTTCCCATGTCATTCTGTTTCCAGGTTCTTTTTAAGAGCTGCCAATACCGCACAGCCGGCGGCGGAGCCAATGGCGATGGCCACCAGATAACCAATGGGATTTCCAATGGTCGGAAGAACGAAAATTCCTCCATGGGGCGCCCGGAGGGTGCAGCCCAATGCCATGGACAGGCCTCCTGCCACCGCGGAACCTATCATGCAGGAAGGGATCACACGAAGGGGATCGGCCGCGGCGAAAGGAATTGCTCCTTCTGAAATAAAGGACAGCCCCATAATATAGTTGACCAGGCCGGACTGCCGCTCCTTATCCGTAAATTTTTTCTTAAAAAATGTGGTGCAGAGAGCGACGGCAATGGGAGGAACCATGCCGCCCGCCATGACAGCCGCCATGATATCAAAATTCCCTTCTGCCAGCTGGGCCGTGCCGAAAACATAGGCCGCCTTGTTCACAGGCCCGCCCATATCCACGGACATCATGCCGCCTGCCACAGCTCCCAGAATGATCTTGCTGGTGCCTCCCATACCGTTGAGCAGACCGGTAAGCCCGTCATTGATGGCTCCTACAAAAGGATTGATAAAGGTCGTTGCCACGGATATGAGCAGAATACCGATCAGGGGATACAGGAGCACCGGCTTGATCCCATCCAGGGACTTGGGAAGCCTGCTGAAGGCTTTTTTCAGCAGAACGATGATGTATCCGCCGATGAAGCCTGCCAGCAGAGCCCCGAGAAAGCCGGAGTTAACGTCCCCTCCTGCGGGATTCGCGAAGGTTGCGCCCATCTTGGCCACCAGTCCGCCCACAAAGCCTACGGCCAGTCCCGGACGGTCCGCAATGCTCATGGCAATGTATCCGGCAAGGACCGGAAGCATCATGCCGAAGGCCTGCTCCCCGATGGTTTTCAAATAGGCGGCCAGAGGCGTGTTCTTTCCAAAGTTGGCCGGATCGATGGAATAGTCATCAAACAGGAAAGCCAGGGCGATCAGGATCCCTCCGCCGATAACGAAAGGAAGCATATGGGACACGCCGTTCATTAAATGCTTATATATGGAGCGGCCCACTCCGTCCCTCTCATTGCTTTCCGCAGAAGAAGCTCCGTCGTGACGGTAAACAGGGGTTTCTGTGCTCACAGCCCTCCGGATCAGCTCCTCTCCCTTCTGGATCCCTTCCGAAACAGTGGCCATGACCACCCGTTTTCCGCTGAAGCGGGCCATGTCCACGTTCTTGTCCGCCGCAATGATGATCCCGTCGGCAGCCGCGATCTCTTCCCTTGTGAGAACATTGGCCGCGCCTTCCGCCCCGTTGGTCTCCGCCTTCACAGGAATCCCCAGCCGTTTCCCCTGCTGTTCCAGGTTTTCGGCTGCCATAAAGGTATGGGCGATTCCGGTGGGACAGGCCGTGACAGCCAGGACACGGTAACCCCCGGCGGTCTTTACGGAGTCCGACGGCTTTTCTGTCTTTTTCTTTGGATACCGCGCAGACTCCTTATCGTTGATAATCCGTAAAAATTCCTCTTTTGACCCGGCATTTATCAGGCCTTCCTTAAAATCCGGATCCATGAGCAGGGTGGAAAGCCTGGCCAGGGCCTCTAAGTGGATCTCCCCTTCCCCTTCCGGTGCGGCGATCATAAAAATCAAACGGGCGGGGGAACCGTCAAAGGCCTGGTAATCCACGCCCTCCGGCACCACAATGGCTGCGAGACCGGGTTCCTTCACCGCTGCTGTCTTGGCATGGGGAATGGCGATCCCATCCCCTACGGCCGTACTGCCTAATGCCTCTCTCTCCAGAATACCTTCTTTGTAGCCGGCCTCATCCTTCAGTCTTTTGCCGGCGGCCATCAGGCCGATCAGACGGTCAATGGCCTCTTCCTTGCCGGAAACCTTAACTCCCAGCTCCAAGCTCTCCTTTTTCAGCAATTCCGTAATCTTCATTAAAACCCCTCCTTTTACAATTCTTGGTACAGCTTCATGATCTCTTCCTTACCGGCAAGCCCTTCGGAAAAAGCGCTGGCGCTTCCTGCGGCACATCCAAGGCGCAGGGCATGTTCATAGCTTCCGTTTTCCAGATAACCGGCCAGAAACCCGGCCACCATGGAATCCCCGGCTCCCACGGAGTTTTTCACCGTTCCTTTGGGTACTCCCATGCGGTATACTCCGGATTCCCCTGTGATCAGGACGGCTCCGTCTCCGGCCATGGAAACCAGCACGTTCACAGCTCCCCTTTCCTGCAGATGCCTGCCATAGGCAATGATTTCCTCTTCACTCTCCAGTCTTACGCCGAACATTTCGCCCAATTCATGATTATTGGGTTTGATCAGGAACGGATGGTAAGGAAGCACATTGATGAGCAGGTCCTTCGTCGCATCCACCGCGATGCGGACTCCCCTTCCGCCCAGCCGTTCCATGATCCGTTCATAAATATCATCATGAATGGATAATGGAATGCTGCCGGATAAGACCAGCACATCCCCTTCCCTTAAGCGGTCCAGCTTCTCAAAAAGCAGCTTCACATCCTCATCCGTGATCTCGGGTCCCATGCCGTTGATCTCGGTTTCTTCCCTGGACTTCAGCTTTACGTTGATTCTGGACATGCCTTTTTCCACACGGATGAAGTCTGACCGGTATCCCAGACTTTTAACACCCGCCTCGATCTCCCGTCCCGTAAATCCTGCCACAAAGCCCAATGCCGTATTTTCATAGCCCAATGCCGCCAAAACTGCAGATACGTTCAGTCCCTTTCCCCCGTAGTAGATGCTTTCCTGCCTGGTCCTGTTAACTGCTCCCAGCGTGAAATGATCTACTTTTACGACATAATCCAAAGCAGGATTAAATGTTACGGTGTAAATCATATATCACCTCTCCTTTTATATATAAAATTTTATTTCTTCCCTCATTTATAATATAATACGATTGATTTATTTCGTCAATAAGTTTCTTTAAGAAATTATATTTCTCCCATCATTTCAGCGCTTTTCACAATTATAAATAATATTTTTCATAGTATGGCTTTTATTTTTGTATATACTGCCTTATTTAGCATATCCATAAACAGGCAAAGTATGAGCGGCTGAGTCATTTCACATCCCGGGAAATGAAAGAAAGCCCCCGGCCGGGGCGTTCTTTCCAAAACGCCCCGGCCGGAAGGCCTTCCCTTCCCGGCATCCGGTGACCATAAGGGTCCCCTTATTTTTTATCATCAGAGATGGCAATCTCATGACGTCTGATATGATCGTGGGAATTCCTGATGCTCACGGATAAAAACAGATACAGTATTTCAATGACAGTCGTTGCCGTCACCCTGGAAAAGCAGAACTCTCCCAACAAAAGCTTTTCTCTCGTGGCCGTGGTGATGTGATAATCACAGGCCTGTCCAAGGGGAGAGGAAGCATTGTTTGTGATGGCGATGGTGGGCGTACGGTTTTCCCTGGCCACGGCCATAAGGGTCATGAGCCTCTTGGAAAAACCGGAATTGGATATGATAATGACCGCATCCTTTTCCCTTAAATTACAGGTATAGGCCATCTGGGTCTCCCAGATGGTCCCGGATACCGTGGGGATCCCCAGCTGATTGAATTTAAAGGAGCCGTCCAAAGCCACGGGTATGGTGTTTCCCACCGCCACAAGCTGAACGGTCCCCGCATGTTCGATCACTTTCAGGATCCGTTCCAGCACGGCCGGATCCATCATGGATACGGTCTGGGTGAGCTCGGCCACCTTGTTGGCCAGAATGTTCTGTAAGGACTGGGCGATGTTATCACGGCTGATATCATTGGACACTTCAATGGAATTGCCCCGCTCCTCTGCCACTTCTTTTGCCAGATTGATCTTTAAGTGATGGAATCCGTTAAAGCCGCATCTCCTGCAGAATCTGGATACAGTGGCATCGCTCGTTCCGCTTGCCAGAGCCAGCTCCGCCACCGTCATATCGATCATTTCACTTTTGTGTGCCAGAATGTAGTCCGCAATCTTTTTTTCCGCCTCAAAAAACGAATCATAAAAGGAGCAGAGAACGCCGGACACGCTGATATTTTCCTGCATAAAAACCTTCCTCGAATTTTAATGTAATTTTATTTCTCAATTATATCATGATAAGAAATCCATTGTAAAGAGGCGGTTACCTGCCTTTTCCCAAGGTCAGCAGGAAGATCGTTGAGATAATGCAGACAAACCCCAGCAGATCCATGGTCCCGAAGCTGACATTCATAAAAATCACGGAAAACACGGTCGCCGACACGGGCTCCACCGCGGCGAACAGGCTTCCCCTCTTCGGCCCCACACATTTAACGCCTTCCAGATAGCAGACAAAGGCAATGATGGTGCCGGCCAGAATGATTACCGCCATCCCTCCGATCACGGCTCCATCCACGGCTGCCCTGATATTCCAGGGTTTGAATATGAGGCACAGCACCGCGCCTCCGATCACCATCCCCCAGGCAGTCACCGCCATGGAACCGTACTTGTCAAGCAGACGTCCCGGCTGGGTGGTATAGACAGCCAGAGCCACGGCCGAACCAAGCCCCCAGAAAAGAGCCCGGCCGGAAACAGCCAGGCTTTTCATATTTCCGTGAGCAGCCAGAAAAAACGTTCCGAGAAGCGCCAGGGCCACCGCGGCCAGTTCGCTTTTCTCCGGCATTTTTCCCGCCCGGAAAGACACGTAAAGCATGATAAGAACCGGACCCGTGTATTGAAGAACGGTGGCGGTCCCGGCATTGGAATAGCCGATGGCCGTAAAATAGGAGTATTGGCACATGGACATTCCCACAATGCCGAAAATTATAATATCCCGCACATCCCCCGGTACTTTCCAGAGAGCGAAAATCTCTCTCCCATCCTTAAACCAGCATACAAGGAGCAATAAAAATCCTGCCGTCAGGAGGCGGACAGGTACCAGCCAGTCTGAGGTAAGCCCCTTCACCTGCAGAAGGTACTGGCCGCAGGTCCCGGACAGCCCCCATAAGATCCCCCCAAACAGCGTTAAAATACAGCCTTTCCTAAGGCTGCGCTTTGCCGTCGTATTCATCGGTGTCCTCACTTCGTCTTTCTTCCAGTTTATATTCCCAGGAATTGTGGTCAAGCCCCGTATCCCTCAGGATCTCATCAATTTCAGTAAACATTTTACTGTCCGGCAGATTCCGCTGCCATAAACGGAAGGCCTCTCCGGACCGTATCTCCTTTGCATCTATGGGAAGACCTTCACAGTAAGCCTTGTTTAAATCCCCGTAAAGCTCCGCCATCAGCCTCATCTGCTCTTCCGGCAGATTTTTTATCCTGTCGTATACCTGGCTGCTGATGACACCGGTAAGGAATTTAGTCCCGTATTCCTTAAAATGAAGAAGATTATCATCGGTGATCCCCTGTTTCCCGGCCCAGGCTTCCACATCAGTCTCTTTCGCTTCATAGGTCAGCCTGCTGTCATCGGTCCAGGTAAGAACTCCGTACCGGCAGGGAGGGATGGCAAAGGAATCTGCAACCACCTCACTGATATGGTAGACGTCATCCCTTTCCCCCGGCTCCGGCTTAAACCTTTTGGTTTTCTGCAGATGCAGATGGCCGCTTATGTAGAGGGGCACCCGGTAGGCCTCCAAAAGATCGATGACCTCCCGGCTGTTTTCCAGGGTACAGTCATCGGGATAGAGGATGCTTTCCTTCAGCAGATTGTGATGAGCAATGGGAATCACGGTGATCCCCTGCTGCTCCGCTTCCTCCAGCTGTGTTTTCATCCAGGACAGGGTCTCCTCCCGGATCCGCCCGCCCACTTTGTTCACAGGCTCATACTGGGCGGAATCAAGCATTAAAAGCCAGTTTTTCCCGTCCAGCTCATAGACGTAGCTTAAAGAGGACTCATCCCGGCTCCTTGCCTGGTCATAGCCGAACCGGCGGTAAATATCATAGAACTCCTGAGGATCCACCCCATCCGCCTCCGCCTTTTCATCACCGAAATAATCCGCGGAGGCATGATTGTTAATATCGTGGTTTCCCGGTATGACCAGCACCTTCACGCCCTTTTCCTCCAGGATCCGAAGCTTCTCTGCCAGCGCCTCATGGCCTTCCTTTTCCCCGTTTAAGGTAAGGTCCCCGCTTAAAACCACAGCGGAAGGCTTAAGCTCTTCCATTTCAGAGGTAAACGCATCCATCAGCTGGGGAATGTAGTTCACAAGCTTTCCGTCATCCCCTTTGAGCATGACCTCAAAGGCCTCTCCGTAATCCGTCAGGTCCGGAGAAAAATAATGGACATCGGACTGAATGACGATCACAGGCGGCTGATAGATTTCTTCCCGGGCTTCCTCCCCGGAGGAGGCGGGATTCCTTTGAGACTTTCCGGTACGGGCATTATTTCTTTCCTCCGGCTCTTTTTCCTCCTCCGTTTCTGACGGGGCAGAGTTATCCTCCTCCCTGTCCGGTTCCGCCTTTTCTTCCGGTACGGACGGCTTTTCTCCCGTCTGCCCGTCTCCGGTTTCCTGTACATCCGGGGCAGGGGAACGAAGCTCATCCACCACCATGACAATGCCGAAGCACAGGAGGATCATAATCGCATATATCAGGACAAGAAGTCCGTTCTTCTTTCGTTTGTTCATGTCATTCCACAAAGATACCTTTCCACATCCTGCCAGTTTTCTCCTATGGAATCATAACACGCTTTCCCGGATACAGCAACCCTTATCCGCCTCAGTTTTCCAAAGCTGCCTCATACACCTTTTTAATCGCTTCCTTTGTGGGCACGCCCTCATGAAGCTTTTCCCCATCCACAAAATACGTGGGCACATACCAGTAATTCAGGTCCTGGGCGATCAGGGGATTTCTGTTTTCATCCACGATCTCCACATCCACCTGTTCATAGCCGGAATTTTCTTCCTTCAGTTCATCCATGAGCTTCAATGCCTTTTTGCAGTACGGGCAGGCTTCCTGTATCATCATCAACACTTTTTTCATCTGCGTTTCCGCTCCTTTCTCAATATTCTACATTATACTACAAAAAACCATCTCTGTCATGCGGTAACAGAGATGGTTTTTCGTAGGAGTCATGATCCTTCCTGAGTCATAGAAGGATATTATCAGAGGTTTGGTCTGATGTATAGAATATTCACACGCAGTTAGTGTTGGCTAACTGTCCTTAGTTTAACACAAAACGTACAAACCTGCAAGTATTTTTTTGATAACCTTTCTCAATTCATCAATACCATCTGGTGAGGGGAAGATCATTGTTTACCCCTTTGGAGGCCAGGACCTGATGGAGGTCAATGATGCCGTTATGAAAGGTCGCTGCACAGGCGTTTAAATAAAGATCCCACATTCTGGTGAACTCCTGTCCCATTTTCTCCTCGATCTCCGGACGGTGGTCATTAAAATTCCGGTCCCACAGGCGGAGCGTCTTGTAATAATGGCGGCGGAGGCTTTCCACGTCCAGTGTATAAAACTGGTGTTCACTTAAAATATGGATCATCTCTCTCAAGCTGGGAACCACTCCCCCGGGGAAAATGTATTTCTTCATCCATGGATCGCCGGGATACTCTTTCAATGCACTGATATAATGGAGAAGAAGCAATCCTCCCGGATTCAGCACTGACCCGGCATTTTTTACGAACAGCTGGTAATGCTCTCTGCCCACGTGCTCCAGCATGCCCACGCTGACGACCCGGTCAAAGGTCCTGCCGCAGCTTTCCAGATCCCGGTAGTCCATGATCTCCACCGATACCATTCCCTTGAGCCCCTCTGCTTCAATCCGCTCCTCGAACTTTTTCTTCTGTTCTTTGCTTAAGGTGATTCCCAGACCCTTGACTCCGTATTCTTTGGCCGCCCTGATCAGCAGATATCCCCAGCCGCAGCCGATGTCAAGAAGGGTCATATCCTTTTTTAAATAGAGCTTTTCCAGAATCCGTTCCACCTTGTTGCACTGGGCATCGTATAAGCTGTCCTCCCCGGTTTTAAAATAACCGCAGGAATAGCTCATGGTATCATCCAGCCAAAGGCTGTAGAAATCATTTCCGATATCATAATGGGAAGTGACCTCCTTTTTCTGGTTCTTTTTGGACGGGGATGAAAAAATCAGTTTTTTCAGCTTTGACTGGTCTGTTGAGAATTTCCCCATCTGGCCCAGGAAGTGGTCCAGCGCGTTGAATAAATCTCCTTCAATTTCCAGTTTTCCTTTCATATAAGCTTCGCCCAGGGCCAGGGATGTGCTGGTGAGCAGCTCCTTGCCTCCGATATCCTCTTTTAAATCCACCATAAACACCGGATTCCCGGTACCGATATGATGAGTCTTCCCATGAATGGTCACATCAAAAGGATATTCGTCAAATCTCTGAAGAAATGAAATTAAAATGTTGTCAGTTACGTTTTTCATGGCTTCTCCTCCAATCTGTTCTATATTCCTTATGAGATTCTTACCAATTTTCTATGATTTCATAATCTGCATTTCCACAAGTCCCCGTTTTTTCACCAAAAGCAACATCCTTCAAGACAATTCTCCTAATCTGTGCTAAAATCAAAACACCGGTCAGACGGGACGGGACACGCCCTGTTTTTCACGGCAGCATAAATCTTTGACAGGAGCAGATAATTATGAAAAGCAGGAACAATCATTTATACGGCCATCTGGCCGCCGGATTTTCCATATTCGTATGGGGAACCACCTTTATTTCCACCAAAGTTCTTTTAGAAGCCTTCACGCCCCTTGAGATCCTTTTTTTCCGTTTCCTGATCGGCTATGCCGCCCTGTGGCTGGCCTGTCCCCGCCTTCTGAGGCTCAAAAGCCGAAGGGAGGAAATTTTATTCGCAGCCGCCGGAATGTGCGGGGTGACTTTGTATTTTCTCATGGAAAATTTTGCGCTTACCTTTACCCTGGCCGCCAACGTCAGCGTGATCATCGCCGTCGCCCCATTCTTCACCTCCCTGTTTGACTGGCTGTTCTTAAAAGGAGAAAAACCGGGTTCCCGCTTTCTGGCAGGTTTTATGACCGCCATCATCGGAATCGCCCTTATCAGCTTTCAGAGAAAATCCGGCATGAAAATAAACCCAAAGGGAGATCTTCTGGCGCTGGCCGCCGCCATCACCTGGGCGGCATACTCCGTGATCACAAAAAAAATTGGAGAATACGGCCATGGGACCATTGTGGCGACAAGGCGCATTTTCTTTTACGGCCTTGTCTTCATGGTTCCTGTACTGGCAATTCTCCCTTTCCGGCTGGGCCTGTTACGCCTCAATGACACAAAAAATTTATTAAATATCCTGTTTTTAGGACTGGGCGCCTCCGCCCTCTGTTTTGCTACCTGGAACTTTGCGGTAAAAGAGCTTGGTTCGGTAAAAACCAGCGTCTACATTTACGCGGTTCCGGTCATTACGGTCATCGCGTCCACACTCATACTCAGGGAACGCATAAGCTTTCAGTCAGCCTGCGGGATCGCGCTGACTCTGGCAGGACTGATGATATCCGAAGGAGGATCCCGGTCCCGCAGCTTTCTGTTCAAACGGAAGAGAGAGAGGGCTCAGCAAAGTTAACTTCAGCCTCTCCGTAAGTGCACAGGGAAAGAACGTATTCCCCTTCAAGCATTTTCTGGTGAAAGAACACATCCGGTACCGGGCAGAATGCCGTCCCGTCGGATTTATAATCAAAAGAAATTTCCGTAAGGGGAACGGTGAGCCCGCAGCCCGCAGCCTTTACATAACTTTCCTTTAACGTCCATATCCGGAAGAAGTACCGGGACCGTTCAGCCTCCGGCATTTCTTCCAGGCGGCGTCTCTCAGCCTCTGAAAACACCCTTCTGGGTACGCTCTCCGGATAGGGCCGCACCCGTTCCACATCGATTCCCAGCTGTCTGTCTCCGATTGCGCAGGCCACCATGCCGTCGGTATGGCTGATATTAAAATGGATCCGGGGATGATCCTTAAAAAACGGTTTTCCGTGCTCCCCTTTTAAAACCACAGGGGGAGTTTCAACTCCCGGAACCCAGCCGTATAATTCCTTCATCCCCTGATCAAGAAGTTTTTTTCCCAGCCCATGCTCCAGCCCCCGATTTTTCTTTCCCTCCAATGTCTCATACCGTTCCAGATAGATCCGTACCATGCTGTTTTAACCTCTGCTTAGATTCCTGTCCGGTTCCACGCCCGGTTAGCCACCGGACATCCATGACCGAAATATACCTTTCTCGCGCCGAGGGCGCTGATTTTATCCGCACTTCTCACCATTTCTTCCCGGTCGCAATAGATCATGGACAGCCCCGGGTAGAACATATTCATCAGTGCGTCTCCCACAATGACAGTCTTTCCATCCACATCAAGACCGATGGACCCTCTGGTATGCCCGGGAAGTTCCAGGACCCTGGCATGGATCCCATAATCCTTCAGCCAGTCCCCTTCATTTAAAAAAATCTCCGGGGTGAATTCCGGGATCTGATCTTTTTCAAAGCTTTTTATGGAGATCTCCGCAACCATCATACCCAGCATTCCCTGATAGGAAATGGGTTCCGCAAAATTGTCCTTTATCAGTTCAAGGTCCGCTCTATGTAAGGCTACCGGAGCGCCCAAAGCTTTTTTAAGACAGGCCGTGTTCTGGACATGGTCCATATGTCCGTGGGTAAGCACGATCAGCTCCACCCGGACCTCCCGGCAAAGGGCCAGAATTTTTTCTTCAAACCCTTTCCTTCCTGTATCCACAAGAATGGCCCTTCCATGATCTTTTATCAGATAGCTGTTCACGCTTCCGCATCTGATCCGCTTTATTTCCGCCATCTTTTTTCATCTCTCTTTCAAATACATTTGTGCCCCTCCGGAAAACACCGGAGGCGGCATTATACTATTATTTATTGTATTGAAAGAGGGCCATGTATATTCCATATTTATGTCCGGCTTTTTCTCAAACAGAATCACGGCGGTTTCACGCTTCCATGCAGGCAGCCCGGCAGGTTTCAATTCCAATCCTGCCGGGCCTGTTATCATTTCTTATGACCGCCGGATATGGAATGCTTCCATTCCCGGATAAACTGCACTGTCTCCCAGTTCTTCCTCAATCCGAAGAAGCTGGTTATACTTGGCTACACGTTCGCTTCTGCTCGGTGCTCCCGTTTTGATCTGGCAGGTATTAAGAGCGACCGCCAGATCCGCGATGGTCGTATCTTCCGTTTCACCGGAGCGATGGGACGCAATGGCCGTATAGCCTGCGCTGTGAGCCATCTTAATGGCCTCCAGTGTCTCTGATACGGAGCCAATCTGGTTGAGCTTGATCAGGATAGAATTACCACAGCCCTCTGAAATTCCCCTTTTCAAACGTTCCGTATTCGTTACAAACAAATCGTCTCCTACCAGCTGGATCCTTCCGCCCAGTTCTTCGGTAAGCTTCTTCCAGCCTTCCCAGTCGTCTTCATCAAGGGCATCTTCAATGGAGTAGATCGGATATTTATCACAGAGCTTTTTCCAGTGCTCAATGAGTTCTCCGGAAGTGAAATGCGTGCCGGCCTTCGGAAGGATATACTCTCCTTTGTTCTCTCCCTTCCACTCGCTGGAAGCCGCATCCATCGCGAGAACGAAATCACGTCCGGGCTCGTATCCCGCTTTCCTGATCGCTTCCAGGATCAGCTCAATGGCCGCTTCATCGCTCTCCAGATCCGGAGCAAATCCGCCTTCGTCACCAACCGAGGTGGTCAGTCCCTTTGCCTTTAATATGGAGGCCAGACAATGGAACACCTCCGTACACCAGCGAAGGCCTTCCTTAAAGCTGGGGGCGCCTGCCGGCATGATCATAAATTCCTGTACGTCTACGGTATTGGCCGCATGAGCTCCGCCGTTTAAAATGTTCATCATGGGAACCGGAAGCCGGTTTCCGGAAATACCGCCCAGGAAACGGTACAGAGGAACTCCCAGGCTGGCAGCCGCCGCTCTTGCACAGGCAATGGATACGGCAAGAATGGCATTTGCTCCGAGTCTGGATTTGTCATCCGTTCCATCCGAGGCGATCATGGCCTTGTCAACGGCATAGATGTCGGAAGCGTCCATTCCGACAAGGGCATAATGAATCACTGTGTTGATGTTATGAACCGCATTCAGGACACCTTTTCCTCCAAAACGGGCTTTATCCCCATCCCGGAGCTCCAGAGCCTCAAACTCACCGGTGGACGCTCCGCTGGGCGCAGCACCTGTGGCTATGGTTCCATCCACCAGATGCACCTCAGCTTCTACGGTAGGATTTCCTCTGGAGTCAATAATTTCCCTTCCTATCACTTTTTCAATTTCCAGGTAATTCATCTTTTTTTCTCCTTTACTTTTTAAATAGTTTCCAGAATGGAAAGAAGGTCCTCAACGGATTTCTTTCCAAATTCCACTTTCTCATCATTAAATATCATGCATGGCACGCTCATGATCTGATACCGTTCCTTTAATTCCGGATATAAGGCAAGATCATAAGTCGAAACCTTGACATTCCCGTTTTCTGACGCGATCCGTCCGGCAGACATCACCGTGGCAGGGCACATGGTACAGGATAAGGAAACCGCCACCTTTATATCAACCGGTTTTCTCATATTCCCGATGCGCTCCGATTCCTCATCCGAAAGGGCCTGTCCCGGGCCTGCCGTGTTGTAGAGCCCTATGACAAAGGAATTGAATTCATGGCCGCCGGGTATTCCGTAAAAGCGGATTCCCGCTTCCGTGCCGTCTTCTCTTAAAACGCACAGGACCGGCAGGGCCTCATCCGGCTCTGCCTTATCCGATTCCCGGCTGATTTGGCATTCCACCTGCTTTGAAATCCCGGAAAGCTCCTTGAGAAAGCCTTCCATCTGCCCCGCCAGGGGGCTTTTGTCAAGTAGGGCCTTTACGGTCACCCTGCTCCGGAACCGGCCGAATAAATCTTTCAGCTGCTCCTTCATATCCGAAGTGATGAACCCTTCCTCAGCTTCTCCCTTTTCCGGCCCGCCGGCTTCTGAAAGGGAGCTCTTGTTCACAGACACGGCCTCTCTCTCCGGCAGCCCCAGCGTCTGCACGGCATCAGACACGTATTTCTCCAGGGAGGTAGCCGCCACCGCGCCGTCGGAAACCGCGGTCACCACCTGCCGCAGATTCTTTACACAGACGTCTCCGGCTCCATAGACTCCGGGGATGTCAGTCATCTGGTTCTGGCCGGTCACCAGATATCCCTGGGCATCCAGGGGAAGCTTCCCCTTCACCCATTCCGTATCCGGCACATAGCCGGCAAACACGAAGATGCCGAAGGATTCTCCCTCCGGAGCTTCATACAGCCACTCCTCGCCGGTCTGATTGTTCCGGAACCTTGCGGACTTAAGGAGCTTATCTCCGGACGCTTCCAGGATCTCCGTCTGATAGTGGATCTCGATCTTCTCATGCTCCCTGGCCTTATCAGCCACGGCACCCGCACAGGTAAAATCTTCTTCCCGGACAATGACCCTCACCTTTTTCGCATATTTGGTGAGAAAAACGGCCTCCTCTGCGGCGGCGAATCCGCCTCCGATAACAAACACATCCATTCCGGTAAAAAACTCCCCGTCACAGGTGGCACAATAAGCCACTCCCCGTCCTTTGAATTCTTTTTCGCCTTTGAATCCAAGGGCTCTTGGGTTGGCGCCAAGGGCCAGTACCATGCCCAGGGTTTTAAAATCTCCCTTATCGGTCTTCACCAGACGGATATCACCGGATAAATCCACATCCGTGACCCGGGCCATTTTAAATTCCGCCCCGAAATTTTCCGCCTGCCTGCGCATCTGTTCCGTAAGGGCTTTCCCATCGATCGTTCCGATCCCGGGATAATTTACGATTTCTGAAGTAATGGTGATCTGTCCGCCTATATTCTCTTTTTCCAGCACCAGCACCCGGAATTGGGCCCGGGCCGCATAAATGGCGGCGGACAGGCCCGCAGGGCCTGCACCGACTATAATCACATCATACAATTCATCCATGGCTTGCCACCTTTACAGAAGTCCCACCAGATCCAGACTTGGCTTTAAGGTCTTGGCACCCGGTGTCCATTTGGCCGGGCACACCTCATCGCCGTGCTCGGATACGAACTGGGAAGCCTGTACTCTCCGGAACAATTCATCCGCATTCCTTCCCACATTGCCGGCGATCACTTCATAAGCCACGATCTTTCCTTCCGGATTGACGATGAATGAAGCTCTCTCGGCCAGTCCGTCAGATTCGATCAGCACGTCAAAATCTCTTGCAAGGGCTCCCGTAGGATCCGCCAGCATGGGATACCCTATCTTTTTAATGGTATCGGAAGCATCATGCCATGCTTTATGGACAAAATGGGTATCACAGGAAACGCTGTAAATCTCGCATCCAATTTTTTTAAAATCCTCATACTTAACAGCCAGATCTTCCAGCTCCGTGGGGCACACAAAGGTGAAATCCGCCGGATAGAAAAAGAATACCGACCATTTTCCCAGAACATCCGCCTTGACAACTTCCTTAAATTCTCCGTTTATAAAACTCTGCACCTTAAAATCACTTATTTCTTTTCCAATGAATGACATACCATCTGTCTCCTTTCCTGATAGCTATACTCCATTAATATGGTTGATTTCTGTGGTTTTTATGAGTTAGTTCCTCCTAATCCACGGGTCAATCATAACATATTTGGTTGGAAAATTCAAGAAATAATATTGATAATAATTATTGTTTTATAACTTTGCACTTTTTTTGCCGCCCCACCGGCCGGATCCTCCGTCATTTCCCTTCGTTCCGCCGGTCTTACAAAAGCCAGAAGTCTGTCTTATCTTCTCCGTATTCCAGCTGAAACCGAAGCCTTCCGAAAAACTCATCCAGTGCCTCATAAAGCCTTTCGTACTGCTCCGCACCGTTTTTCCCGTTCAATGATTCTATCCGGCAGGACTGCTTCCCGCAGGCATCCCTTAAATGGATCCGGAAAGCCAGTCCCCTGTCTTTTATAAATGCATTGCACTCCAGTATTTCCGTGATGGATACGATCTTCATCCGCGCCACTATTCCTGGCCTCTGTATTTCCTTGCCTGTTCCTCAATGAGCTCCAGATCATCGAAGTAATTGATCTTCATGGCTTCCTTCACATCCTTTAAGGTCCGGGCTGCCTTTGCTTCTGCCTTTTCGCTTCCCTCTTTTAATATCTGGTATACATAGGGAATGTCGGCCTCGTATTCTTTTCTTTTTCTGCGGATGGGTTCCAGTTCCTCCTGAAGAATGCTGTTTAAAAACCGTTTTACCTTTACGTCGCCCAGGCCGCCCCGCCTGTAATGGCCCTTAAGCTCATCCAGACTCTTATAATCAGGCAGGTATTTGGGGAAATCTCCATCCTCACAGAACGCGTCAAGATATGTGAATACGGTATTGCCTTCCACTTTTCCGGGATCGGAAACCTGAATGTGGCCGGGGTCCGTATACATGCTCATGACCTTTTTCTTCACCTCTTCCTCCGGATCCGACAAATAAATGCAGTTGCCCAGAGACTTGCTCATCTTGGCCTTGCCGTCGGTTCCCGGAAGCCTTAAGCAGGCCTCATTGTCCGGAAGCAGGATATCGGGCTCCACCAGGGCTTCCCCGTAAACGGAATTGAACTTCCTGACGATCTCCCTGGTCTGTTCGATCATGGGCTCCTGATCCTCTCCCACCGGCACCGTTGTGGCCTTGAATGCCGTTATGTCAGCCGCCTGGCTGATGGGATAGGTAAAGAAACCGACCGGAATGCTGGCTTCAAAATTCCTCATGGCGATCTCGGATTTCACGGTGGGATTCCGCTGAAGCCTGGATACGGTTACCAGATTCATATAATAAAAGGACAGCTCCGTCAGTTCCGGAATCTGTGACTGGATGAACAGGGTACATTTCTTCGGGTCCAGACCGCAGGAAAGGTAATCCAGCGCCACCTCAATGATGTTCTGACGGACTTTCTCCGGATTGTCCGCATTGTCTGTCAATGCCTGGGCATCCGCAATCATAATGAAAATCTCGTCAAATTCGCCGGAATTCTGCAGCTCCACCCTGCGTTTTAAGGAACCCGCATAATGTCCGATATGAAGCTTTCCGGTGGGCCTGTCCCCCGTTAATATAATCTTTCCCATGTTTGTACCTCCAGATGTATTATCAAGTTTATTGTACCATTCATTCAGGATTTGTCAATCCGGCACCTTATTTTGCTTCAAATACTCCTTCGGCATAATTTACGGAAGCCATGGCGTCCCGGCAGTATCGGTCCGCATCAATGGTTCTGGCATATTCTTCGGTGAGAACGGCTCCTCCCACCATGACTTTCACGCCGGGAGCCCTTTTTCTGAGCTGCCTGATGGTCTCTTCCATGCTGGGGACCGTGGTGGTCATGAGGGCGCTTAATCCCACCAGCTTCACCTCATCCTTTACCGCGGTTTCCACAATCGTTTCCGGCGGAACATCCTTTCCCAGATCGATCACGTCATAGCTGTAATTCTCCAGAAGGACCTTCACTATGTTCTTTCCGATATCGTGAATATCCCCTTTGACCGTGGCCAGAATAATGGTCCCCTTCTTTTTCTCCACGGTCCCGCTCCTGGCCATCTTCTCCTTTATGACTTCAAAAGCCGTTTTCGCCGCCTCCGCGCTCATGAGGAGCTGGGGAAGAAAGACCGTCCCCTTTTCAAACCCTTTTCCCACCCGGTCCAGAGCCGGGATCATTTCTTCGTTTATAATGGTCAGCGGATCTTTCTCGCCCAGGAGCTCCGTCACCGCGGCCTGGGCCCGGTCCCTAAGCCCCTTTGCAATGCTTTCCGCCAGAGAAATGTCTGCGGCGGAAGCTTTTATAGAGCCCGGGCTTTTCGGCTTTACGGTCTGCCCAAGAGTGGCCGTCTGACCGCTGTAAACCGAGATATAGCTGCTGCACTGGGGATCTAAGTCCGAAAGGGCCCGGAAGCTGTAATAGGAACGCATCATGGCCTCTGAATTGGGATTGATAATGGCTGCGTTCAGTCCGTTCTGCATGGCCATTGCAAAAAATGTGGCATTGACGATTTCTCTCTGGGGAAGGCCGAAGGAAATATTGGAAACCCCCAGTATGGTCCTGCCCCCCAGCTCATCCCGGACCCTGCGCAGTGTCTCCAGTGTGGTCAGGGCGCCTTTGCTGTCAGAGCTTACGGTCATGCAGAGGGCGTCAATGATGATGTCCTTCCTGGCGATCCCGTACCGGGCGGCCCGGCTGTATATTTTCTCAGCCACGGCAATTCTGCCATCCGCAGTTTCCGGTATCCCGTCCTCATCAAGGACCAGGGCCACCACCACGCCCCCGTATCGTTTCACCAGCGGGAAAATGGCCTCCATGACTTCCTGTTTTCCGTTTACGGAGTTGATCAGCGGCTTTCCGTTATATATCCTCATGGCCTTTTCCATGGCCTCCGTATCGGAAGTATCGATCTGAAGGGGCAGATCTATGACGCTCTGCAGCTCCTTCACCACCTCCACCATCATGGAAGCCTCATCGATCCCCGGCATGCCCACGTTTACATCCAGCACATGGGCTCCGTTGTCCTGCTGGGTCACCCCTTCCCGGAGGATGTATTCCAGGTTGTGGTCCTTAAGCGCCTCCTTGAATCTGGATTTGCCTGTGGGATTGATTCTCTCTCCGATGATCACCGGATCACGGTCAATGACCACGGCCTGCGCATAGGAGGAGATCACGGTACGGTCCTTGTAAGCCGGCAGCCTGACTGGAAAACCGCTGCAGAGGGCAACGGTCTTTTTGATGTGCTCCGGCGTGGTCCCGCAGCATCCGCCCACGACACAGGCTCCCATTTCCACGATCTCTTTCATGACAGCGGCAAATTCATCGGCATCGATATCATAAACCGTTTTTCCGCCTTCGCTCCTTGGAAGTCCGGCATTGGGATTTACGATCACCGGTATAGAGGCAGCCTTTAAAATATCCGCCAGAATATCCTTCATCTGCACAGGCCCCAATCCGCAGTTGATGCCAAGGGCGTCAACGCCCAGGCCCTCTAAAAGAGCAACGGTGGATTCCACGCTGCCTCCGGTCAGAAGCTTTCCTTTCTCATCAAAGATCATGGTCACGAATACGGGAAGGGAGGAATTTTCTTTTGCTGCCAGCACGGCCGCCTTGGCTTCGTAGCCGTCGCTCATGGTCTCGATCAGCACCAGATCCGCTCCTTCTCTTTCTCCCGTCTTCACTACCTGGGAGAACATCTGGTATGCATCCTCAAAATCCAGGTCCCCAAGGGGCTTTAAAAGCTTCCCCGTAGGGCCTAAGTCAAGGGCAATGGCCCCCTTTTTTCTGCCTTCAGGATATGCGGCCGTAAGGACCGCTTCCCTGGCATTTCTTACGGCTGCCGTCACCACTTCATCCAGATCAAATTCCGCGCCCCTATGGTATTTTAAGCCATTGGCGCCAAAAGTGTTGGTCTTTATGATGTCCGCGCCCGCCTCCAGATAATCCCTGTGAAGCTTAACGATGATTTCCGGATGCTTAATATTCCAGGTCTCCGGCAGTTCTCCCGGCTTTAAACCCTTGGCCTGTAGAAGGCTTCCGGTTCCTCCGTCAAAAAATACGATTCTTTTCTTTATTTCTTCTAAAATCCCTGTCATATGTTCCTCCATCTGAATCCCCAGGGTGA
This sequence comes from Lachnospiraceae bacterium 54-53, assembly GCA_041223105.1. Classification (GTDB taxonomy): domain Bacteria; phylum Bacillota; class Clostridia; order Lachnospirales; family Lachnospiraceae; genus Lacrimispora. The sequence continues at coordinate 343,140 of JBCLPO010000004.1, read as the reverse complement.
CAACCCTTAGCTTCTCCTGTAAGCGCAGTCTGTTTTCTTACACTCTTCACAGCCTTTCACCTCACAGTTATGAGGCTTTGGGCTGACCCCCATCACCGCTGTGACGGATTTGGAAGGAGTCATCAAAAGGCTGTCGGTCAGCATGATCCCCACCCTTTTGGATGTTTCCAGAACCGCCGTAATGTCTCTCTGGCATTCCAGGGAGAAATCGCCGTAGCCCGGGCTGAACCTGGGCCTTAAATAAAGACCTGCGGCCTCATATTCCTGTTTCAGACGTCTGTTCTCCCCGTCACAGTACTCTTCGATCACGGCTGCGGCGGCTGCCTGCATGACAACGGCCTTGCTCATTTGAAGCTTTGTATATTTATGCAGCAGCACATCCACACCTGTCCCAAGGGTGGCCGCAAATAAGATGACCTGGGTGCAGTCCTTTAAATTCCGGCTCAAGTTCCTGCTTCTGGTCTGAAATACGCTGAAATCAATGCCGTCATCGGGAAGCAGTTTTAAAGGGTACGCCCGGTTTACACTTTTGGGAGACGCGGCGGCCAGAAGCTCACTTAAGCATTCCTCAATCAATGCATTGACCGCTTCATCTCCCTCATTTCTTCCATATCCCAGATATCGCCGGATCTCCTTACGGCTGATCTCCATTCCCATCCCTCCGTATGCTGGTTGTAAAAAACAGGGCCCGGCCCTTTTTGAAGGAGCCGGACCCTGTCTGAAATCGAATCACAGTATCTCGGATAAGTTCTCCTTGATCTTCAAGGCCACATCCGGCTTATTCATGGAATAAACATGAATGGCATTGACCCCGTTGGCGATCAGGTCAATGATCTGCTCCGTGGCATAGGCGATCCCCGCCTGCTTCATTGCCGCCGGATTGTCTCCGAACCGGTCCACAATGGCTTTGAACCGGGTGGGAAGATAGGTTCCGGAAAGCTGGCAGCTCCGTATGATCTGTTTCACGTTGGTCACAGGCATGATTCCCGCAACCACGGGAACAGTGATCCCTTTTTCCCGGATGCGGTATAAATAATTGTATAATATGTTGTTGTCAAAAAACATCTGGGTGGTGACGAAATCACATCCGGCCTCCACCTTCTGCTTCAGATAATCCATATCAATGGTCTTGCTGGCAGACTCCACATGGCCTTCCGGATAGCAGGCCGCACCAATGCAGAAATCTCCCGCTTCCTTTATTTCCCGGATCAGCTCCGAGGCATAATGGTAATCCTTTTCAACCGGAGTATCTCCGGGAATATCCCCTCTGAGGGCAAGGACATTTTCAATGCCCGCCTCCTTCAGCTCGCCAAGGACTGTCCGGACCTTTTCTCTGGTTGAAGACACACAGGTGAGATGTGCCAGGGCTGTCACATGGTATTCATGGCGGAGGGCGGAAGCTATGTCCACAGTATACCGGCTGGTGCCTCCGCCCGCTCCGTAAGTGACGCTCATGAAAGCCGGTTTCAGCTTTGCAATCTCCGCCGCAGCCCTTTCCACGGATTCATACTTATCCTCTGTTTTGGGAGGAAATACTTCAAAGGACAAAGTGGGCTTCCCTTCCCTCAGTATGTCTTTTATCTTCATGCTGTCTGTCTCCTGTCTCTGCATCTTTTGTTAACTAACACTTTACCATAAAACAGCGCTTCCCGCAACTGTTTACTGTCCCGTAAAGATCTGGGCAAGAGGCGAGCTGCCCGGCAGGATCAGCGTGTTATTGCTTCCGGCCAGTGAAGCCCTGGCCGCTTCCAGAGAACGGACAAATGAATAGAACTCGGCTCTCTGCTGGTCATTGTATGCCTCCGCCAGGATCCTCATGTATTCCGCCTCCCCTTCCGCCGTTATGGAAGCGGCCTGGGCCTGGGCGTCGGAAATGCTGATGGCGATCTCCCGGTCCGTGGTGTTCCGTATTTTCTGTGCCTCGGCCTGCCCTTCCGCCGTATAGGTGGCTGCGATTTTATCCCTTTCGGAAATCATCCGCTCATAAACGGCCGCCTTATTATCCACCGGCAGATCCAGCCGCTTTGTTTCCACGGCCAGGAGCCGGATCCCGTACTGGTCCATGTTTTCTCCCACATTATCCATGATGGACTGGGAAAGCTCTTCATCCCGGCTGCTGATCACATCATTCTGACTCATGCTGCCGATGACATTTTTTATGGAATTATAAACCACCGTGTCAATCCTTCCCTCCGCGTTGGATACAGAAGAATTCAGGGACTGGGCAAATTTCAGGGGATCCTCAATGCGCCATAAAACATAGCTGTCACTCAGCATGGTCTTCTTATCCATGGTGATCACATCCGAGGCCGCCAGATCATAAATCAGAATTTTCTTTGGCAGGGTATCCGCAGTCTGTATGAACGGGACCTTCATGGTGACTCCTGCCGAGCCGATCACCCGTTCCACCCGCCCGAACTGGCGGATCAGTTTAAATTCATTCTCATACGTTACCACAACGGAACCTGATAATATGATAACCGCTGCCAGCACCACAAGGGCAGCGAACGCTTTTTTCCAATTTTTTTTCATTTACCGGCTCTCCTTTTCCGGGCTGTCTGATTCTTTCTCCTGCTGGTTTTCGGTGCCAGCCCCTGCACCTGTAAAGCTGTCAAGAGGAAGAATGGTGCTGGTCTTGTCGGTTCCGTCGATGATGACTTTCATCTTTGGAAGCACCTCTTCCATGGTTTCATAGAACATCCGTTTTCTGGTCACTTCCGGATTTTTTACATATTCGCTGAACATGGCATTGAACTTCGCCACATCGGCATTGGCCTCATTGACCCTCCTGGCCTTTGAGGACTCCGCTTCCTGCAGGATTTTATCTGTCTGTGCCGTGGCATCGGGAAGCTTTTCGTTCCGGTATTTATTGGCGTTGTTGATCGCAGTTTCTTTTCCCTGTTTTGCCGTTTCCACCGCTTTGAATGCTTCCATGACTTCTGCTGTGGGCGGTTCCGAATCCTGAATGGTCACATTCATGACCATAAGCCCCAGGTCATGCTGCTGCAGCTTTTCCACGATCATCTGCTTTACCTTGGACTGAATCTCATTTTTTCCCGTGGTCAGCACGGAATCCACATCATAGCTTCCAATCACCGTGCGGATGCAGCTCTTCGTGATGTTCTGAAGAATCCGCAGGGGATCCTCCGACGCATAAACCGCCTTTACCGGATCTCCGATCTTGTATTCCACAAAGAAATCGACGTTCACGAAATTATAATCCTGGGTGATCATCAGAGAATCTTCCTCTTTGCTTTCGTTATCGCTGGGGTCATAGCCGATGGCAAACCCCTGAATGGTCGTGTTGACCTTACGGACGCTCTGTATGAACGGCACTTTAAAATGCAGTCCCGGCTCGGCCACTGTCCGCGCTTTACCCAGTGTGGTCAAAACCGCCTGCTCCTGTTCCTGGATATTATATACAGAACCCAGACCAAGCACCGGAACGACCACCGCCAGAATAACCGCGGCCCCGGATCTTTTCATGATTTTCCGGACCTTTTTCCATTTGTCTTTTTTATTCGGATCCATTGTCTCCATATTGTTCCACCTTTCTATATCTTATCCTCTATTCTATGCTGAATGTGAATCTATCGTAAAAGATTTAAAAAAAGACTTTTACCATTACCACTGACGGTACTGATAAAAGCCTTTCCATCGCTTCCATCCCGTTTAAGTCTCCTGATTCTCCGTCACCTGGGGATTGTTGTAAGAGACGTAGATCCTCACTCCCTCTTCCTCCTGATAGATGCTGATGTCAAACAGCCCATCCAGTATATATGCCCCGCTTTCCTGCAGGATCCCTGCCCTGGCCTGCTCCATGATGCCCGGTATGCTGCTTTCCTCTCCGGCAATGCCTGCCGCGGCTTCCGTAAGCCTTAGAAATTCTTCCAGAAAATCCAGGGAGGCTTCCTTGTTTCTCAAGGATGAGACATAATCATGAAGCTCTCCGGTGGCCGTATCATAATTGATGTCCACATACTGGTATATGTAATTTTCATCCGCAGGATCCATGGAGGCGGATATCGCATCCTCCAGAGAGAAGCTTTCTACGGTTTCATAATAGGAAATGGGGCCTCCCTCCTCCCGGAACTCATAATTATCGGAATAAACATCTCCGTACTCCACCTGATATCCATAGTCCGTACGATTTAAATACTCCCACATGGAATCGGCAATCTGCTTTCCGTCGGCCGGAAAATGATCATAGCCGGTACACCGTTCTCCGGCAGCCTTTATCTCCTCTTCCTCAAATTCCGCGTAACCGGAATCCTCGTAGGGAAAAGCCGCTTCATAATCCCCCGGCAGGTCAATGGCCAGTTCCTTCTTCACCAGCTCAATGGCCGTCGGAACCACATTTGCAGAAACAAACAGGATGAAAGCAATGATTCCGCCCACAGAAGCCAGAATGTTTTTCTCCGCCTTCCTTCTGGAAGGCCGGACCGGCCGGACCGGTTCCCTTGGTACCTGAGGCACATTTTTTTGCTGTTCCCCTGCTCCAGCCATCCTGCCGGGACCAGATTCCTTTTCCGTGGCAGGAGGCTTGTCATTTAAATAATAATCCGACTTCCACAAAAGAGGATTCCGGACCACCCGCCTGCACCGGGGACAGTAATTCCATTCATTCACCGGAAGATCACAGACCGGACAAATCTTTTTCATCATCGTAAATTCCCCCTTTTATCCCAGCACCAGATGAGCCACGGCAATCTCGTCATCCTCCCGGAATCCCTGGGCACAGACCTGGATATCGTAAATATACTTTTCTTCAAAACCGGTAACGGCAGCGATCTGGGAAATGGTCTTTCCTTCCTGGGCCATGGACAGCACCTGATGGACATCGGCAATGGTCTTTTTCAGCAATTCATCGGCCGGATCCGGAATATCCTCCTTCCGGTGCTCCATATCCGATTCTGTGATAAAATCCTCCAGGGACAGCTTCCTTTCCTGTTCCCCGCCACTGTAATAATCCTCGGACAGTTCCCAATCCTGTTCCTTCTCAGACATTCTGCCACTCCTTTCAAAAACAGGCAGGTTCACCGGAACCTGCCTCGTTATGCATCATGTTATGTTTTATCTCTTATTTCTCAAAAAATCCGGTATGTTAATCTGCACTTCCTTATTCACCGTAGGACGGTATGGCTGACCGGCTCCCTGAGAACCGCCCTGCGCGCCTCCCTGAGGAGCATTCTGCCCCCCATAATTGGGTTTATTATAGTTTCCGGCTCCGTAATTCTGGTTCCCATAGTTCTGGCCGTTAAAACTGCCATTGTTATTGGGATAATTCTGATTGCCGTTATTATAGGCCGGATTGGAATAATTGGCATTTCCATAGTTCGGATTATAACCCTGATTGAATGCCGGGTTCGCTGCCGTCGCGGCCGCTTCCTGGTTCACGGCCTGGGTCTGGGCCGCTGCTGTCTTTGGCTGTTTATAGTTCGGGTTGGAAAAATTCGTCATAACCTTGGATACAGGAGTTTCGGACTGCATGTCCAGTCCTGTGGCGATAACCGTAATGCTGGCTTCATCCTGGGCATTCTCATCATACATGGCGCCGAAAATAATATTCGCATCATCCCCCGCCATCTCCTGGACATAGCTGGCTGCCTCATTGGCTTCGATCAGGCTGATATCGCCGGAAATATTGATGATCACATGGGAAGCGCCTTCAATGGTCGTCTCAAGCAGAGGGCTGGACACCGCCTGCTTCACGGCTTCGAGAGCCTTCTCATCGCCTTTTGCCTTACCGATGCCGATATGGGCGATGCCCTTATCCGTCATGACGGTCTGAACATCCGCAAAATCCAGATTGATCAGTCCGGGTACATTGATCAGGTCCGTAATGCCCTGCACTGCCTGCTGAAGAACTTCATCCGCTTTCTTCAAGGCATCCGGCATGGTAGTGCGCCTGTCCACAATTTCCAGTAAGCGGTCGTTTGGTATGACGATCAGGGTATCCACACTCTCCTTTAAGCGCTCAATGCCCGCGTTTGCGTTGCTCATACGGGTCTTTGCCTCAAAACGGAAAGGTTTTGTCACAACACCGACGGTCAGGATTCCCATATCCTTTGCCAGCTTTGCCACAACAGGAGCGGCTCCGGTACCTGTACCGCCGCCCATGCCGCAGGTAACGAATACCATATCGGCACCCTTCATGGCCTGAGCCAGATCATCCGCATTCTCTTCCGCCGCCTTCTCGCCGATCTCAGGCTTTGCTCCCGCGCCGAGACCCTTCGTTAATTTCTCACCGATCTGCATGGAGGCGGGAGCCTTGCAAAACTGCAGTGCCTGCTTGTCCGTGTTAATACCCATAAATTCCACACCAGCTATATTCTCATCAATCATGCGGTTAACCGCGTTGTTCCCGGCACCGCCTACGCCGATGACCAGAATTCTCGCGGCATTGTCCGCCTCATTTATCTTAATCTCTAACAAGATTATATCCTCCTTTAACCATAAACAGCTTACTGTATAAACCTAATTAATATAATATTTGATTTTGATAAAAATATCAACCATTTTTTTAACAAAATCCCAAGCAAATTATGTAAATTCATGAATCCTTAACAAAGCGGTAAGATTTAGCTGTCTCCGCCTCGTCATAGGTATCCAGGTAAAGAGTCCCCGACAGCCCTTCCAGAACAGACATCTGGTCCTTTAATTCAGAGATTTTACCGTTCATCTGGTCGTTGCTTCCGAGAAAGACACGGATATTTCCCATCACCAGAGTGGCATCCCCATGGGAGTCATACTGAATCTGGTCCACCAGCATCTCGTGAGTGGATAAAAGCTGGGTCAGGGTCAGGATTTCATCAAATATCCTGCTGTTTTCCACCGGGAGGGGCTGGTGCAGGGCGATATGCCCGAACTTCAGCCCCATGATCCACGGAATCCCCTCCAGCTTCCCGCTTGAGCTTTCCACAATGATCCCGTCTTTATCAAAATACATGTAGCTTCCCATGTAGGAGACATAGCCGACCACCGATTTCTCATAAACGATCACTTCCACACTGACCGGGCTCTGGAACACAATTTTGTAATCTTCCACAAAAGGGATCTGCTCATGCTCCTTAAAACGGTCCTTATACAGGCAGAAAATCGCATTCCGGTCCCAGCCGTCCTTAAACAAAAGGTTCACGATCTGTTCCGATGTGTATTTTTTATTGCCTGTCACCGTAATATCCCGGATCTGCAGTGACAGAACAATAACGGTCCCAAGTATGATAACCGCCAACCCGATTCCGATTTTTATTTTTCTTCTGCTCTTTTTTAAATGTTTCATTCCAATCCTCTGATTGCTGCGCCAAGACTGCTTAAATCCCGGCAGATGTCTTCATATCCGCGCTCAATATGATGGCATTCATGAATCTCTGTTATGCCTTCACACGCCAGTCCTGCAACGACGAGGGCCGCACCGCCCCTTAAATCCGTGGCAGTTACGGAATTTCCCCTCAAAGGATACAGTCCCCGGATGCAGGCCCGCTTCCCTTCCATTGTAATATCCGCCTCAAGTTTCTGCAACTCTTTTGCAGTTTTAAACCGTCCCTCAAAAATGGTCTCTTCCATCCGGCTGGTGCCCCTGGCCGATGCCATGACAGCCATCACCGGTGACTGTAAGTCTGTGGGAAAGCCCGGATAAGGTGCGGTGACCGCGCAGGCGCCGTCAGGGCGGCCTCTCATGGACACCTCCAGCCGGTTTTCATACCGGTTTAACTCCGCCCCCATCTTTTCCGCAAGAGAAAGGACCGATGTCAAATGCCCCGGCCGTATCCCCTCCAGTAAAACGCTTCCTTCCGCCGCCATAACGGCTGTTAAGTATGTTCCCGCAACAATCCGGTCGCCTGCTACGGTGAATTCAGAATCGTGAAGCCCTTTCACACCGGTGACTGCCAGTCGGGAGGTTCCGGCTCCGTATATTTGGGCTCCCATGTTGTTTAAGAATTCACACAGAGTGGAGATTTCCGGTTCCTTTGCCGCGCCGTGGATCACGGTCACCCCTTCCGCATATACCGCGGCCAGAAGGGCATTTTCCGTGGCGCCCACGCTGGGAAACTTGAAATAAATATCGGCGCCCGTCAATACCTCAGCGGACGCCAGAAGCTTATCACCCTTTTCCTCTATGACGGCCCCAAGAGTTCGGAATGCCGCGAGATGCAGGTCAATGGGCCGCTCTCCTATGGAGCAGCCCCCGGGGAAGCTGGTAACCGCATTTCCGGATCTCCCAAGGAGGGGGCCGGAAAGTATGATGGAGGAGCGCATGCTTTTTATATATTCCTCCGGAATTTCCGTATGTGTAACAGTTGTCGCATCGATTGTCAATGTGTGGCCGTCAAGACGGCAAATACAGCCAATGCGCTCAAGTATCCCCAGCATACAGAACACATCCTGTATCCTGGGGACATTATGAATCACTGTTGTACCTTTATGGAGAACCGCCGCTGCCATCATAGGCAGAACAGCATTCTTGGAACCCTGAATTTTTATCTCACCTTTTAAGGATCGTAACCCCTGGACCTGTATGACTGACAATCCGGTACCTCCCATGGCTTCTTATATACTATCCTATGTCAAAAGTGAGAGATTGGTTTCATATCCCGTTATTTTTCCAGCCGTATCTGGTTGGAAACGCTTAAAACCATGCCCATTTCCACCATAAGGAAAAGGACGGAGGTTCCTCCATAGCTGATAAAAGGCAGGGTAATGCCGGTATTGGGTATGGTATTGGTCACAACCGCAATATTCAGAATTACCTGTATGGCAATATGTCCCATGACCCCGACCACCAGAAGAGCCCCAAACAAATCCGGCGCATTGTCCGCAATGAGCATAAAACGGTAGATCATGAAAAGGAATATGAGGATCACGGAGACCGCCCCAAAAAGCCCAAGCTCCTCACAGATAATGGAAAAAATCATGTCGTTTTGCGCCTCCGGCACAAACCCCATCTTCTGTATGCTTTCCCCCAGTCCTCTGCCCACGAGACCGCCTGAACCTATGGCATAAAGCCCCTGAAGCACCTGGTATCCTCCGGTGGACGGATAAGCCTCAGGCTCCAGCCATACCAGGATACGGCCCAGCTGGTAATCATGGAGGATATTAAGCTTTTCCAGCACAGTAGCGATCGGGCCGGCAAAGGCCAGAACCCCGACCCCGGCCAGGCCGCAGGCAAAAAACGGCCATTTCTTTTTACACGCCACAAACAGCATGACAAAAGCGATCCCCACAACGATGATTCCGGAGCTCAAATTGTTTGCCGCCACGATTCCCGCAATGGGAACAGCCGTCACAACGATCAGCAGCACACCGTTTTTTGAGTTGATATTCCTTCCCATCTGGACGATTAAAACGGCAAGCATGACGATCAGTGCGATTTTTACAAATTCCGTCGGCTGAAAAGAAAGAGGTCCGATGTACAGCCATCTTTTTTTTCCGTTGATCTCCTTGCCAAATAGGGAGACCACGATCATGAGAACGTAGGAAAGAGCATAAGCGAACAAAGCAAACCTGGCATACCAGTGATAATCCATTCTGGAGATTATGATCATCATGACAAACCCCAGCAGCGCGACCCTGGCCTGCTTCATCATGAAATAAGAGGCGCTGCCGAATTTAAGCTGGGCCGCATAGGAGCTGGCGCTGTATATCATCACCAGTCCGAAAACAGTCAGGAATATCACAGTAAACAAAAGGCTGTAATCATAAAAACGGCGCGGTTTATTCTTTTTCTTCACTGGCGTTTTTTCTGCCATACCATTCCTCCTCGCCAACTGCTGTTTTATTCAACCAGGCCGGCCGCCATGGCTCCTTTCGACTCTCCACATGACGCCGCCATGGCATTCATAATCTGACGGAAAAACACCGTCAAATTATTCATGACGGGCATTCGCCCTATAAAAATATTTGCATAATTTATGCTTAGTGAGCCAGCTCACACGCATAAATTTCACAAATATTCCTGCATGGCTCATTGCTTTTACAAGTTTCGGACGCACTCCTTGAAAATCTCCCCCCGTTCTTCATAGCATTTGAACATGCCCCAGCTGGCGCAGGCCGGAGACAGGAGCACGTAATCCCCTCTGTTGGCATAGGAAGCGCAGACTCTCACCGCTTCCTGCATATCTTCCGCATATATTACATTGGTAAAACCGTGTCTGGCCGCACACTCCGCAATTTTCTCCCTGGTCTGCCCCAAAAGAACCATGTATTTCACTTTTCCGTCAAATGATTCGATCCACTCGTCATATTCGGAATTCTTGTCATATCCGCCCGCAATGAGAAGGGTGGGACCGGGCATCGCCTTTACCGCCTGAATGGCCGCATCCGGATTGGTGCCCTTGGAGTCATTGTAATATTTCACTCCCGCCTTCTCTTCAACGAATTCGATCCGGTGTTCCACCGCCTTGAATTCACAGATCACCTTCCGTATCACTTCCATGGGGACACCCATCTCTGAGGCAATGGCGGCTGCGGCCATTACATTCTCATGGTTGTGGCGGCCGAGAAGCTGCAGATCATGAATATTCACGACCTCGGTCCTCTCTCCCTCATGATTCCTTATAATGAAGTCTCCGTCCATGCAGTAGCCCTCTTCCAGCGGATGACGGCTGCTGAAATAGACGGCCCGGGGCTTCATGGTCCTGCCAAACTCCCGCAGAACGGGATCGTCATAATTTAAAACGCAGGAATCCCGGGGGCTCTGGTTTGATGTGATGCTTTCCTTCACTTCTATGTAGCATTCCATGGTTTTATGACGGTTTAGGTGGTCCGGGGTTATGTTTAAAATGGCGCTGACATCCGGTTCGAAATCCGTAATGGTCTCCAGCTGAAAGCTGCTGATCTCGGCCACTGTCACGGAATCCGGACCGGTTTTTAAGGCTTCTTCCGTATATGGGATCCCGATGTTGCCCACCACAAAAACCTGTTCAAAATAAGCTTTCATGATTTCCCCGGTAAGAGCCGTGGTGGTTGTCTTACCATTGGTTCCCGTAATGGCCGCCAGCTTCCCTTTCGCATGGTGATAAGCCAGCTGGATCTCACTCCAGACCGGAATGTTTTCTTCTTTTAAAACAGCCACAAAAGGGGCATCCAAAGAAATTCCGGGACTTATTACACACAGGCTCACGCCCGCAAGGTCCTCTTTCTTAAGCTCCCCCAGCAAGACCGAAATCTTTCCTTCTCCTTCAAACTGACCGGACAGCGCGTCCCGGTCCAGGCCGTCATTGCTGTCATAAAGAACAACTTCTCCCCCAGTTTTAAGGACCAGTCCGGAGGCCGCAATACCGCTTTTTCCGCTTCCGGCAATTAAAATTTTCTGACTCATATGGTTTCTCTCCTATAATCCAAGGTATGCAAGCAGGCAAAGAATGGCTGTCACAATGGCGAATATGGCCACCACCCTGGTTTCCGACCAGCCGCAAAGCTCAAAATGGTGGTGGATGGGGGCCATTTTAAAGATTCTTTTCCCGCCTGTTTTTTTAAAATATGCCACCTGAATGATGACAGATAACACTTCGATCAAATAGATGAATCCGATGATGGCGATAAAGATGGGGATCTGCATCATGAAGGCACTGGAGGCAACAAAACCTCCAAGTCCCAGGGAACCGGTGTCCCCCATGAACACCCTGGCCGGATAGACATTGAACAGCAGAAAGCCTAAAAGGCTCCCCACCACCGCGCCGGTGATGGGGCTGATGCCCGTATTCTCCCCGATGGCCACAACCGTCAGGAAGGTCGCCACCAGAATGGTCACGCTGGTACAGAGTCCATCCAGGCCGTCGGTAAAATTCACTCCGTTGTCGGTCCCTATCACGATGAAGAAAACCGCCGGCACGAAGAACATTCCCAGATTCAGATACAGTCCTTTCTCAAAGCCTCCGGTAAAGGGAATCAGCATTTCAATTCCCACATCCTTTGAGTGAAGCAGATAAAATGCAAAAATACCGGTGATGACCAGCTGCCCCGCCATTTTCTGAACAGGAGTGAGGCCCTCGGAACGCTTCATGACAATCTTGATATAATCATCAAGGAATCCAACAATACCAAATCCAACGGTCACAAAAAGCACCGGAATGATCTTGGGATATTCTCTCACATAGAACAGGGACGTGATGATGATGCTGGTCAATATGATGAGCCCCCCCATGGTCGGCGTACCCTGTTTTTTCAAATGGCTTTCCGGCCCTTCCTTACGGACCTCCTGGCCAAATTTTAACCTGTGCAGAAATGGTATTACAATGGGACACAGCATGGCGCTGATAGCAAATGCTATGATGATTGCCAGAATCGTTTCGTTAATCATGTCACACCTCAATATTTTATGTATTGGTATATTATTTCTAAGGAAATTATGCCACAGTAAGTAGTATACGTCTTTTTGCCTGAATAATCAACCATAGATTCGAAAGGCGGAAGCAGTTTTTTCCTCAGTTGGTTCGATTCCCAAATAAGGGAGAATATTCTTAAAAATGTCAGCAATTACCGGTGCTGCGATGGTTCCGCCATAGTATATTCCCTCGGGTTCGTCAATGGTGATGAGAGCGATTACCTGAGGATTATCGGCCGGCGCAAAGCCCACAAATGATGATATATATTTTTTTAAACTTCTGGGAAGTTTCTCGGAGGTGGCTGTTTTTCCGCCCACCCGGTAGCCGTCCAGTTTGGCTCTTTTTCCGCTTCCTTCCGCCACCACCTGCTCCAGAATATAGCGCATGGTTTCACTTGTCTGGGCAGACACGATTCCTTCCTTCACCGGATAAGTGAAGTTTTGGACCGTTTCCCCATCCGCGCTTACCGACTTCACTCCGAAATGGGGGGTGATGCGGTTTCCGCCGTTTACGATGGAGGAAGCCGTGGTGATCAGCTGCATGGGCGTTATCTGGAAGGACTGGCCAAAGGATACCGTTGCCAGCTCCACAAGCCCCATATCCTTTTTCTGATGCATGATGGTGGATGCTTCTCCCGGAAGATCGATCCCTGTCTTTCCCTTTAAGCCGAACTGTTCAAAATATTTGTAGTAATTATCCACTCCCAGCCGCTGCCCTACGTCAATTAAAACCGGATTGCAGGAATTCATCATCCCCTGCAGGAAGGTCTCCGAACCGTGACCGCCTGCCTTGTGGCACCGGATCCTCCGGTCTTCCACGATCCGGAAACCGGGACAGGAAAAACGGTCATCAAGCGTTACCACTCCCTCTTCCAGCCCTGCGGCTGCGGTGATGATCTTAAAGGTGGATCCGGGCTCATAAGTATCGTTGATGCAGGGATTTCTCCACATCTGGTTTAAAAGATCCTGTTTTTCCTTATCGGAAGCAGGCAATTCGGCACCGGTATTCAGCGTGAACGGATCATTTAAATTGAATTCGGGCGCATTCACCATTGCCATAATCTCTCCGTTCTGAGGATTCATGACAACAATCGACACTCTTTTTGCGCCCTTTTTCTCCATGACCTGATAAGCTGCCTGTTCACAATACTTCTGGATATTCACATCCAGGCTGATATATAAGTCCTGTCCGGCCACAGGCTCTATTCTGTCCTCCGCCTCGTTTTCAATCTCTATTCCTGCGGCATCCGACATGGTCAATATCTTTCCGTTAAGCCCTTTTAAGTAATCCTCGTATTTCACTTCCAGACCGATGATTCCCTGGTTATCCCCGCCGGTGAAGCCAAGGACCGTGGAGGCAAGCGTATCATACGGGTAATAGCGTTTGTAATCTTCATCCACTTTGACTCCTGCCAGGTGGTAGGTCCGGATCTGGTCACCCAGAGCCTTGTCTACATTTGTTTTAATAATTTCCCTGGAACTGTACTTCTCCACCTTCTTGCGGACTTCATCTTCACTGAGTCCCAGCTCCTTTGAAAGGACCGTCACCACTTCATCCGGATTTTTGATCTGGTTGTGTATGACCGATATGGTACAGACCGTCCGGTTGGTTGCGATGACGGTTCCATTGGCGTCAATGATGTTCCCCCTTGCGGCCTTAATGGTCCTCTCCCGCTCATGAAGATCTTCCGCCATGGCGCTGTAGTGTTCCGAGCGAAAAATCATTAGAAAAATAAGCCGCCCCATGAGTCCTGTCATGGCAAGAAATAACAGGAAAAACAGGATGGCTATTTTCTCTCTGTGATGTGTCTTATTAGAATTCATACGCTGCTCCACCGTCATCATTGTTACAGTATATGATATTCTGTCCATTTTATGAGTCTTTTCACCAAAAGTTTCTTACTGGGCAGAGGATTCTTCCGGCGTTTCCTGCTCAGAAGGCGTTTCGCCGCTTTGCCCCGGAAGGGCCGCAGGGAGATTGGAATTTTCCCCGTCCTCAGGCCTGTCAATGTATTCCTCTGAAGGATTTAAGTATTCCTCTGGAACCGGCTGTCCATCCTCCATGGTGGGAACCGCTCCCGTGGTTTCTTCTGTGCCTGTTTCTTCCGATGCCGCTTCGCTTTCTGCAGATTCACCTGTCTCACCGGAGATTCCCTCCTGATCCGGAAGCTTTGCCGCTTCATCGGATGGAAGCCCGGACTCCGGATCCGTATCCGGGAATATATTTAAATAAGGAAGAAGTTCCGTCATGATCTTCTGAAAAATTCCGCTGGCATAGGTACTGTGAGGCTGATCTTCCACATGAGGCTCATCGACCACCACATAAACCAGCACCTGGGGGTTGTCCGCCGGCGCATAGCCCAGGAAGGAAACCACGTAATTGGTCTTGTCACGGGGAATCTTTTCCGCTGTCCCGGTTTTTCCGGCAATTTTATAGCCCGCCACTCTTGCAGCCCCGCCGGTTCCGCCCTCCGCATTAACGGTTTTAAACAACGCTTCGTTGATGAACTTGGCGGTGGATTCCGACACCGTCTCCCTCACGAGGACCGGCTCCATCTTTTTCACCACCGAACCCTGCTCGTTTAAAATCTGCTTCACCACATGAGGCTCATAATAGGAGCCTCCGTTGATCACAGAGCTGTAGGCGGCGGCCATCTGGATCATGGTGCTGCTGAAATTCTGCCCGAAGGCGTTGGTTGCCAGATCCGTCGGGCCCGCCGTATCCGCCCGATAGATCAGGGACTTATTATCCGCCTCTCCGGGGAGATCGATTCCTGTTTTCTGACCGAAGCCGAAAATCTGCTGATATTTATAGAATTTATCTTTGCCGATCTGCTGGGCGATCCGCATCATGACCACATTGCAGGATTTCATCAGCCCCTGTTCCACCGTTATGAGGCCGTGGCCGTACCGGCTGACACAGTTGATCTTGTGTCCCCCCACTTCCAGAAATTTGTTGCACTCATAGGTTTCATTGCCAGTGATGGCTCCTTCTTCCAGAGCCGCGGAAACGGTAAATATCTTTTCCGTGGATCCCGGTTCAAAGCCGTCGCTGATGCAGAAATTACGCCAGGTCTGGTTCCATGCCACCTGGGTCCCCAGGGACATGATGGTTTCACTGGAATAATGCTCCGTCACGTTTTCTTCCGTTAAAGGTGCAGCATCTTTGTTCTTCCTCTTATAATCATCCATGGCTTCCTTGATCCCAAGCTCCCGCAGCACGTCATCGGTGAATTCCGGCCGCAGTGTCCGGGGATTGTTCAAGTCAAAGGCCTTATCATTTGCCATTGCCAGGACCTCGCCGTTGTTGGGGTCCATGACGATCACGCCCACCCGCCTGCTTCCGGTCTCCTGTTCCCACTCGCTGATATGCTTTTCGACGATCTTCTGAACGTTGACATCTATGGTGGAGACCACCGTGTTGCCATTGGAAGCCGGTTTTATCACCCGTTCCAGATTGGAATCGTCATTTAAATATCCGTATTCCCTCCCATTGGTTCCCATCAGGGTCGTATTGTAGAACTGCTCGATCCCGCCGGTTCCGGCCATGCCGTCTCCGCTGGCAAAACCGACCACATGGCTGCCCAGGGAATTATAGGGATACACCCTTTTGTATTCATCCTCAAACCAGATCCCTTTAATGGACTGTTTTTCTTTTTTCAGCGCTTCCGCTTTCCCTGATTTGTATTTTTCGTAATTCTCTTTATCGCTGTACGTCAGCTGCTTTGCGTAACGGACATACTGCTTGTCTTTTTTCTCCTGTATCAGGTTCATGATCTCCGTCCGGTCATATCCAAAGCAATCCGTCAGAGCCGTAACCGTGGCTTCCAGGTAAGCGTCAGGATCCGACATGATCTGCTTCGGGTCCAGGATGAGATTGTATACCTTTTCACTGGTTGCTATATAAGTACCGTTCCGGTCCAGAATGTCCCCCCGCTTAAAGGGTATCACACGGCTGTCATATTCCTGCTGGGACAGGACGATCTGATTGTAATCTTCCTTTTTGCTCGTCATCAGATTATACAGGATCATAACTAATGCAAACAAAGCCAGCGTAATTACCAATACGGTAATCGCCAGCTTTTCCTGCATATAACGGGGAAATACCTTGCTCTTTTTATTCCTGTTTTTGTCAATGTTTCGGAATGTCCTCATTCTGTCTTACATACTCACTTTCCGTCTTATCATAGTGAAGGATCTGATCTTTATTCGCATAGACCATACCAAGTTCCTCTGTGGCTACTTTATACACATGATCCAAATCGACGGAGGTATTAATGTTCATTTCCAATGCATCGTTTTCAGTTTTCAGACTTTCAATCTGTGTTTCGAAATCTTCAATATCATGAATGCTGGCTGTAATAGAGGACTGCAGATGCAGATAGTTTACGCACAGGCAGAGGGTGCAGACTGCTGCAATGGTCAGCATGATAACATAAGGCAGATCCATTTGCAAAGCTTTTTCACGGTTTCGTCTGACCCGATGGTTTACGGACGGGCGCCGGACTTCATCCGGAGTATGAACCGGCACACGCGCCGGCATGGCCTTACGGACAGTATTTCCCTGTACGTAAGCGGTGTTCACATAGGAACGCGGATTCTTTTTTGCAGCCACTCTCTTTTCCTCCCTTTTTAAATTCGTTCAAAGACCCGAAGCTTTGAACTCTTCGCTCTCTTGTTCTCTTCAATCTCTTCTTCTGACGGTACCACAGGCCTTCTCGTTAAGACCTTTCCCCTGCTTTTCTTTCCGCAGACGCAGACCGGAAAATCCGGCGGACAGGTACAGGGATTTTCGTTGAGCTTAAACCTTGTCTTTACAATTCTGTCTTCCAGAGAATGAAAGGTGATGACGGACAGCCGGCCGCCCGGATTCAGCAGACCGATCATGGTGTCAATGGATTTATTCAGAACCTCCAGTTCCTTATTGAGCTCGATCCGTATGGCCTGAAACGTCCTCTTGGAGGGATGTCCTCCTGCCGCTCTTACCTTTGCAGGAATTGCTGCCTTGATGATTTCCGTCAGTTCTCCTGTTGACTCAATGGGCTTTTCTTCCCTGGCCCTGACAATATGCTTTGCAATGTTCTTCGCGAACTTATCCTCCCCGTAATCCCTTATGATCCGGTATAAGTCAAACTCGCTGTAGGTATTGATGATATCCGCCGCGGTCTGTTCATTCCTCTGATCCATCCGCATGTCCAGGGGAGCATCCTCTTCCCTGTAGGTGAATCCCCTCTCCGGCCTGTCAAGCTGGTAGGAGGAGACGCCCAGGTCCAGGTAAATCCCATCCACCCGTTCAATCTTTAAATCCTTCAGCACCATCTGTATGTTTTCGTAATTGTTCCTGACGACCGTTACCTTATCTTCATAATCTTTCAGCCGCAGGGTGGCTGCCTCAATGGCATCCCCATCCTGGTCAATTCCGATTAATCTTCCGTATTCTCCGAGACGTCTGCATACTTCCAGAGCATGTCCTCCGCCTCCCAGAGTTCCGTCCACATAAATCCCGTCCGGTTTTACATTCAGGCTGTCAATGGTTTCATAAAGCAGCACTGACTTGTGTTCAAACATCATATGCCAAGTCCTTCCATAGCTTCCGCGATTTCTTCCATATCCTCATAGGTATTGGCTGCTGTCCATGCATCCCTGCTCCAGATCTCAATGCGGCTGCCCACGCCCACAAGCACCGCATCCTTTTCGATGCCTGCATGCTCTCTGAGCACTGCGGGAAGGAGGATCCTTCCCTGCTTATCCACTTCACAGGAAGAGGCGCCGGCCAGAAAGAATCTGGAAAACTTTCTTGCATTGGTGTTGGTCAGAGGCAGGCTTTTCAACTTTTCTTCCAGGGCGGTCCACTCCTGATTGTCATACACAAATAAACAGCCATCCAAGCCCTTCGTGACGACGAACTCTTCTCCAAGCTGCTCTCTGAATTTTGACGGAACGATCAGGCGTCCCTTCGCATCCACCGTATGATTGTATTCGCCCATGAACATAATCAATCACCTGCTTGTACACTGGCGGGATTTCAAACCACCTTCCCACCATTTTCTACCACTTTGTACCACTTTCCTCCACTTGTAGTTTAATTCTAGTACATTTACCCTGAAATAGCAAGGAGATTTTCAATGAATTTTCAATTAAATTTGGCTTTGAAAGGTTGGCAGACAGTTATTTTCCAACATCTTCCATTTTTAGACAAAAAAGGGCATCCTCTCATGCCGTGCGCACAAATACGCCGGTCAGAGGATGCCCTTTTAAATACCCATGATTCAGTTTTCTTTTTTATATGCAATTCCCAGTTTGGCAGGAACCTGAAAGTTCTTTCTGGATACCGTCAGGACTATGGTCAGTATATATGGGAGAGCGATGAACAATTCATTGGGGAAATACCCTCCGCCTCCCACAGACTGCATGTAAATGGCCACTGCCTCCGTGAGCCCGAATACCACCGTACCGGCAAATGCGCCCCTGGGATTCCAGTTTCCCAAAAAACAGATTGCAAATGCGATCCAGCCGCGTCCGCCGATCATATTTGCTGTGAACATGCCAAGGTAACCCACCGAATAAAACGCGCCTGCGATGCCGCCCATCACTCCGGCCAGAAGCACGGTTAAAAAGCGGACGGTATTCACGCTGATGCCGGCCACATCTGCTGCCTCGGGATTTTCTCCCGTCGACCGGATCACCAGACCGTAAGAGGTCTTAAACAGAAGAAAGTACGAGGCCGGAATGACCAGATACACCATATAGGTCAGTATATTCTGCTCAAACAGGACAGGCCCTATGAGGGGAATGCGGTGAAGAAACGGCACAGCGATTTCCGGCAGAGGGTTGATTTTAAGCGGTGCGGTAGGAACTCCGAACAGCACCCTCTGAAGATAGGTACAGATTCCTGCTGCCAGTACATTGATGGCCGTACCGGTCACGACCTGGTGCTGTTTTAAATAGATGCAGACAACACCGTAAACGGCCGCCGCCGCAAGGCCTGCCAGAATGGCTGCAAGAATGCCCATGAATGCGCTTCCGGTCAGATAGGTCCCCACAAACCCGCCCCAGGCTCCCATAAGAAAAATGCCTTCGATGGCAGTCACCATCATACCCGAACGTTCCGCTATCACCTCGGCAATGGAACCAAAAAGCAGGGGCGTACTCATCATCAGCGCCCGCTTTAACAAACTTATGATCATAACAGAATCACACCCCTTTCTGCAGTTTCCGTTTTTCTCTCCTGTTTTCCAGATAGTTACGGAAGAAATAGGAAATGATAACAAACAGCATGACAAATCCCTGCATCAGATCCACAATGCTGGCAGGAACATTGACCCCCGGCATTCGTCCCATTAAATTACCCATAACGCCCAGGGCCCCAAAAAGGAGGGAGGCGAAAATGATGCCGATGGGATTGGCATTTGCGAGGATAGCGATCCCCAGCCCTGCAGCCCCCACGCCGCTGTTAAAATCCTGGATCAGCATATGCTGCACGCCGTTAACCTCCGTAAATCCGGCCATTCCGGCCAGCGCTCCGCTGATAAAAAACGCGGTCACAAAGATACGGCTGGAATTGATCCCGGACATCCGGGCGGCAGAAGCATTGCTGCCCACCGCACGGATCCGGTAGCCCAGGGGAGTCTTGTAAAGCAGCACCCAGATCCCTGCCGCAACCAGAACCGCAAGCACAAACCCCATATGAAGCCTGGTCCCGTCTGCAATGACCGGCAGCCAGGCAGCCCTTGTTATGGCATCGGTCTGGGGATATTCCCCTTTGGACTCTTTTAAAAAAGTACGCAGCAGATAATTCATAACTGCAAGCGCAACATAGGTCGACATCATGCTGACCAGAAATTCATTGGCCCTGTAACGCGCCTTTAAAAATCCGATGAGGGCACCCAAAAGCCCTCCCGCAACAGCGGCTGTCAGGCAGACTAAAATCAGCAGGACGGCTGTGGGCACCTTTCCGTCAAGCTGCAGCGACAGCCAGACAGCGGCGATGGACCCCATATAAAACTGGCCCTGTGCCCCGATGTTGAACAGATTGGCCTTAAATGTAAATGCAAACGCCAGCGCTGTAAACATGAGCGGGGTCGCTTTTAAAAACACTTCCCCCAGGGTATACTTATCCGAAGCCATGGCCTTTATGGAATATCCAAATACCTCTATGGGATTGATGCGCAGCAGCAAAAGCATGAAACCGCTGATCAGCAGACCGATCATAATTGCAGCCGCATTTGTAATAATCATATCCCTGACTTTTGCATTCATGCTTCATGACTCCTTTCCTCTTTATAGCCGGCCATCAACAGGCCGATCCGATCCGTGGTCAGCTGGTCATGACCGTAGATCCCCATAAATGAGCCTTTGTAAATAACCGCGATCCTGTCACAAAGCCGGAAGATCTCCGACAGCTCCGTGGACACCAGAAGGATGCCCTTTCCGTTTTTCTTCTCCTCCAGGATGCTGCTGTGTATGTTGTGAATGGCTCCCAGATCCAGCCCTCTGGTGGGCTGATCCAGAACCAGCATCTTTCCTGCGTTGCTCACTTCTCTCGCCAGTATGACTTTTTGCTGATTGCCTCCGGATAATCCTTTTATCTGAGCATCGGGACCGGGCGCCTTGATTTCAAATTCATCAATGGCTTTCTGTGTTTCCGTATGCAGTTTCTTCTTATTTAAAAGCCCATGAACGGTCCACTTTTTGTCAAAGCTGGTTTTCAGCATCATATTTTCAGCCAGAGTCATTTCTCCTACCATAGCATCCCGGTAACGGTCTACCGGAACGTATCCGATCCCCAGGCTTATGCGCTCCCTTACGGAAGCTGAGGTAATATCCTTACCCTGCAAAAGGATTTTTCCGGAGGTGGCCGGAAGAGCCCCGCAGATGACCTCGCACAATTCTTCCTGCCCGTTTCCGCTGACCCCGGCCACCCCAAAGATCTCGCCTTCCTTGATCCGGAACGATATATCATCCAGCAGCGGCACTTCTCCGTTTCCCTGTACGGTAACGGAGGACAGCTCCAGACAGACTTTACTTTCCGTTTTCACTCCCTCACCGGGACGCTTAAGGTCCGTTATGTCCTTACCCATCATCAGCCTGGCCAGTTCCACCTCACTGGTATCCTTTGCTGCCAGATCTCCGGTCAGCCGGCCGCCCCGCATGACAATGATCCGGTCAGCCACCTCCATGACCTCCTTCATCTTATGGGTGATGAAGATAACCGAATTGCCAACCGCCGTATATTCCTTCACAAAGCCCATCAGCGTATCCGCTTCCTGGGGCGTCAGCACTGCAGTCGGCTCATCCATGATCAGCAGGCTTGTATTTAAATACAAGGCTTTTAAGATTTCCACCTTCTGCTGCACCCCCACTGCCAGATCCCTGACTCTCTTTTCCACCGGAATGTCAAATCCATACCTGGCAGCCAGAGCTTCCACTTCTTTTCTGCATTTATCATAATCGATGACGCCGTTTATGCTTCCCAGTATGATATTTTCCGTCACCGTATGGGCGGGCACCAGTGAGAAATGCTGCTGTATCATGGAGATCCCGAGGGCCATTGCATCTTTGGGAGAATTGATCTTCTGCTCTTTCCCATCCTTAAAGATCTGTCCCTCATCCGCCCGGTAAAGACCGTAAAGGATCTTCATGACCGTGCTTTTTCCCGCTCCGTTTTCTCCCAGCAGCGCCACCACCTCACCCCGCCCTACGGAAAAAGAAATATCCCTGTTCGCCACGACCCTGGCAAAATATTTTGATATATTCTTCAATTCAAAAAATGGTGTGTCCACAAAGCTCCTCCTTTTGAAAAAAACAGGGGCTGCTACAGTTTAAACAATCCTGTTTTCTGTCTGCAGCAGCCCGCCCTGTGATTCCCTACTTCTCAAACATCGCCTGTAAATCCACTTTTCCGTCTTTAAAATCGCTGATTCCCTGATCGACCGCGTCCTTTATTTCCTGGGAAATATTCTCCGTATAGACCGGTACGAAAATGTCTTCGCTGATGCCGGCTTCATGGACCATATTGCCGGAAAGCTTTCCATCCATGTAAAGGCCCAGGGCCCAGGTATAGAAGTTTTTAAAATCAAAGTTTACGGAAGCTACCACCGTATTGGGATCAATGGTTGTCTGGTCGCTGGAAAAGCCGATGAACTTCACGCCCTTTGCCTTGGCCGCCTCAATGCTGCCAAGGCCCACTTCATTGGCATATACGAACAGCGTGTCCGCCCCGTTGTCGATCATCTGCTCCGCCATCTGCTTGCCCAGCGCCACGTCACTCCAGCTGTTGGCGTAAGCCCTGGTCGCCTTTGCCCCGGAGATGCCCCGGCTTTGTGCAATGGCTACGGAATTCTTTTCATATACATCCATTAAATGCTCCATGGGCTCATTGGGAAATCCGCCGATGGTTGCAAAATTTCCATTTTCCGTCACATTTCCGGCGATGATGGAAGCGATGTAGCTGGCCTCAAATTCCTTCGGGAAAATGGGAGCCACATTGTCTCCGTCGCTTTTGGAACCGTTGACCGCACAGAAGGTGGTGTCCTTATAATTAGGCGCCACCGCAGCTACCGCTTCGTCGAACTGGGAACCGGCGGCCATAATGAGATCGTAGCCTCTTTCTGCGTATTCCCGGAAGGTGGACTCATAGTCAGATGCCTGTACGTTTTCCACGTATTCCATATTGGTGCCCAGTTTTTCATTGCATGCGACCAGGCCCGCATAGTTTGTGGCATTCCAGCTCTGGTCGTTGATGGGGCCCGGAAGGATCAGGACAATTTTATAATCCGCCGCATTCTTTCCATCTGCCTGGGCTTTTGTTTCAGCTTCCGCCTTTTCTTCTGATGAAGCCTGGGTCTCAGCCGCCGTCTTTCCGTCTCCCTGCCCGCCGGTTTCCGGCGTTTTGCCCGATCCGCACCCTGCCAGTCCAAGAGCTGCCGCAGTTACGGCCGCCGCAATGAATAAAGCGCCAAATCTTTTCTTCATAATCAATTCCTCCTTTTTTGACTCCGTCCGCAATACTATCTGACATCTTTCAATGCATGCAATGATTCACAGACGCTTATTGAATATTTGCAATAATAGTTTATCATTCTTTGGGTTTTAACACAATTCTATCAGATTACTATTTAATCCAAAATATTATGTATCTTGTTATATTGACTAAATAAAAGAAAGACGGGAGACTTTTTTTCGTCGTTTTTCCCGTCTTTCCCTGAATTAAATAAAGTTGCTTTCAACCCTTGTTCCGATACTCAAGCGGTGTGATCCCATAGGCCTTTTTGAATGCGCTGCTGAAATATTTCGCCTCCTTATAGCCGACCATTTCCGCCACATCCGCCACTTTATACTCGATATGGTTCAAGTATGTTTTCGCTTTGCTCATCCGGTATCCGGTCACATATTCCATGAGGTTTTTTCCGGTATGGCGCTTAAAAAGCTCGCACAGATAATTGGGAGACAAGTGAAGCTCCTCCGCCATTTCCTTTAATGTGATCTTCCCTCCGTAATGAACTTCTATATACTGTATGGCCTTCACAACCAGAAGATTTCCAATTTCGCCTTCTCCTTCCGGCAGCCGGTCCGGTTCCATTCCCCGTCCGGGGGCTGTCTCCCCAAAACCCAGATCCTTTTCCAGTTCCTTCAGCACAGAAATGAGCTCTTTCGGATTGGTGGGTTTTAAAAGATACCTTGCCACCCCAAGTTCAATGGCTTTCTGGGCATAGGAAAAATTGCTGTAACCGCTTAAAATGACGATGCGCAGGTCTAAATTTCTCTCCCGTATCTGACGGATCATATCCAGGCCGGAGACTTCCGGCATTTTAATATCCGTTACGATCACGTCAGCCTCCAGCTCATACAAGGCTTTGAGCGCCGAACGGACTTCTTCAAACACCCCCGTTACTTCCCAGCCTTCCTGTGCGGCCAGCAATTTCAACAGACCTTTTCTGATTTTGGGTTCATCATCCACGATCATCAGCTTCATGGCTTTCCGTCTCTCCTTTCTCTGAATCTGTCCCGCTGACGGACATATGGTTTTTCGGCATGCGAAGGCGGACAACGGTTCCCTCCCCATATCTGCTCTCTATGCTCAATCCATACCGGTCTCCGTAATGAAGCCGGAGGCGGCGGTCCACATTCCTGATTCCGATTCCTGTGCGGCCCTCCTTTTCCACATCAGGAATTTCTTCTCTGAAACGCTTAAGCTGCTCCGGAGTCATGCCGATTCCGTTGTCCTCTACCGAAATAAGGATCTCATCTCCCCGGTCCTCTGTCATGATCCGTATGATTCCTTTTTTCCTTCCCGGCTCAATGCCGTGGGTTATGGCATTTTCCACTACCGGCTGCAGAATGAGCTTGGGGACCATCTGCATCATCAGCGTTTCCTCTCCTGCCATATCATATTCCAGCTTGTCCTCCAGGCGGTTCTTCTGTATTTTCAGATAGCAGAGCACATATTCCAGTTCCCGTCCCAGTGTGACAAAGGCATTCTCATCTTCAATGCTGTAACGCATCAGGCTTCCGAGAGAAATGATGATCTCACTGATGTCATTTTCTTCCCGGTCAATCAGCATCCAGTTGATGGAATCCAGGGTGTTATACAAAAAGTGAGGGTTGATCTGCGCCTGAAGCGCCTGCACCTCCGCGTTTTTCTGGGCGATCTTCTCCTGATATACCTGTCTGATGAGCGTATTGATCTCTTCCAGCATATAGTTAAAGGATTCCGTCAGCTCACCGATCTCATCCTTCCTTTTATTGGGAACGCGCACATCAAAATCCCCTTTCTGCACCTGTCCCATGGCTGTGGAAAGCTGCTTTATGGGTCTTGCCATGGCATAGACCAGAACAGCAATGACGGCCGCCACTCCCAGCGTGCTTATGATTCCCACCAGCCAGATGGCATTGTTCAAATTCTCTGCCTGTGGAAACAGCCCCGTAAGCGGTATGGCAGAATAGGATCTCCAGCCGGTTATACCGTTATACTGCCCGCATACATAATAATCTTTTCCGTTCCAGGACAGCTGGAAACGCCTGGTTCCCCCTTCAAACCTGCTGTCGATCTCTTCCTGCCAGCCATTGTTCACCTTTGGGTTGCTGCAGATCACCTCTCCCTTCTGGTCAACGATAAACAAATACTGGTACTGAAACAGCCCCTGGTTTCCCAGCAGCAGATTGCTGAACATATCCGGATCCAGTTCAATCACCATGATCCCCAGGTTTCTCTCCCTGTTCCTGTCCCTGATCGCCCTGACCACCGTAACCGCCTGGCGCTCCTCCTGGGGCGGAGAAAACAGCTTCGGCATGATGCCCGCCCAGACAGCCTTGTTGCTTCTGTCCCCCATGGCTTCAAAATAACTGTCCAGCACTTCCTCCGAAACGGCTTCCGGATTGATTTCTCCTGTATCAGCGGTCGTATACATGACCCGTGATGCATTGATGATGGAAATATCCATCTGTTCTCCCACAGACTTTATAAGGCTCGTGCAATAATCGTCCAAGTAGGTGCGTCTGACCCACTTCTCTCCTTCATCCCAGCCTGAGGTACAGGCATTGCGCACCAGCTGGCTGGCCACCGCATTGTCGAGGATTTCCATAATATAGCGGACCTTACCGTTGATATTGATATCGATCCGGTTAATGGTATCTGACATTTCCTGTTTTTTGTTCTTTACTACGATATCCCTGCTATGAGAAAAGGAAAGACTGCCTATTACGGCTCCCTCTGTTATGGCCGCCACAATAAACACCAGCGTCAGCTTCATCCGAAACGACAAATACTTCATATTCCCCACCTCCGAAATGTCTGGCCTACTGCAAATCACGACAATACCCGCATTTATATTGCACTTTCCCCGATTCATGTCATATTGTCTGTTGTTATTATTCCGTATTTGCCCAGGGAATGCAATACAAAGGGGAAATATTCTTTAAATCAAAACCCGGAAACAGAAAAAAACACGAAAGATCAATTTCTTCCGTGCTTTTCTTAAGCTCACAAAAATGTAAAACAAATTCTCTGGTTCAATAGCCTGCTGCAATATATTTTTCAATTAATTTATCCAGTTCCACACTTCTATGATAAATAATGTCCGCGTCATCATGTTCAATGCTTTTATTTAATCTTTCCCTTGCTTCTTCAATATCGCGTATTAACTCTTCTTTTGACATCATCATATTACTTCTCCTTTGCTCTTTTTTCGTATCTGTCTGTGTTTGCAGAAGAGCACAAGAGTTGATATCGCTACCAGAATTAATGACAGTGCCTGAGACACCGGAATGCCAGTACCAAAGAATATAAGCTGGTCCGTACGGATTCCTTCTATCCATACTCGTCCCAAACCATAGCCAAGCAGGTAGATAAGAAGCATCTCCCCATCAAATCTCTTGCGTTTTCTATACCAAAGCATGAATATCAGCACGCCGAGATTCCAGACTGATTCATACAGGAAGGTAGGATGTACCTGAATATATTCTACACCATCCTTCACAATCAGATGATCTATAAGCTCCCTAGATATCATATTCTCGTTAACCAGCGCTCTTCTGATTCTCATAGCAAACAGGCCGTCGGTATATCCGCCAAACGCTTCGCAATTAAAGAAGTTTCCCCATCTTCCTATAATTTGCCCGGTTATCAGTCCTAGGCATCCGGTGTCAGCCAAGGAAAAGAAGGAAAGTTTCTTCACCTTGGCGTATACAATAAGGGTTATGACAGCACCTATAATACCACCATAGATTGCCAGTCCCCCTGCCCTGAGATTAAAAATCTGTAACAGGTCATCTTTATAATTGTCCCAATCAAATACTACATAATAGACTCGGGCACATATAATAGAAGATACGATTGCATATAGGGCAAAGTCCAGATAAATATCCGGGTCTTGTCCCCTCCGCTTTGCGTCGCTTGCTGCAACCCAGAGGCCTGCCAATATTCCAATCCCTATGATAATACCGTAAAATGCAATGCGGAATCCAAATATCGAGATACTGTTTCGCAAATGGTCAATGGTAATTCCCAAATGCACAAAACTAATATCTGCCGTATTTGCCATTCGTCTTCTCCTTTCGATGTTTTCTTTATTTTACCCCGTGAAAACACAAAAATCAAACAGATTCGCCCGACATATTCGTCTAAAATTCGACAAAGGTTTTTATTCTTGTGTTTTTCCCTTTTAATTTTACGGATAATATGATATTCTATATTAGTTGCAGATAAAAATCAATCATAAATATAAACAATATTAGGAAGGTAATTGCTATGAAATTAGGTATTGTCGGATTGCCGAATGTTGGTAAAAGCACTCTGTTTAATTCCCTCACTAAGGCGGGGGCAGAATCCGCCAACTATCCATTCTGTACCATCGATCCAAACGTAGGAGTCGTTCCCGTTCCGGATGTGCGTCTCGGACAGCTGGCGGCTCTTTATAATTCCGCTAAAATCACCCCTGCAGTCATTGAATTTGTGGATATCGCAGGGCTTGTAAAGGGCGCCTCCAAGGGAGAAGGGCTGGGAAACCAGTTTCTTTCCAACATCCGTGAAGTGGATGCCATTGTACATGTGGTGCGCTGCTTTGAGGATGACAACGTGATCCATGTGGATGGAAACGTGGATCCTCTGCGGGACATTGAGACCATTGATTTAGAGCTGATCTTTTCCGATTTGGAAATCCTGGACCGCCGGATCGCCAAGTCCTCCAAGGGGGCGATGAACGACAAATCTCTGGCGAAAGAGGTGGGGATTCTAAAGAAGATCAAGGCCCACTTGGAAGATGGAAATCTGGCAAGAAGCATGGAGACCGAGGATGAGGACGAAAGGGAATTCATCTCCACGCTGAACCTTCTCACCTTTAAACCTGTCATCTTCGCTGCCAATGTCTGCGAGGATGATCTGGCTGATGACGGAGCCTCCAATGCCCATGTGGAAAAAGTCCGGGAATTTGCCGGGGAGAATCACAGCGAGGTCTTCGTCATCTGCGCGCAGATCGAGCAGGAAATCGCGGAGCTGGAAGAGGATGAAAAAAAGATGTTTTTAGAGGATCTGGGCCTGACGGAATCCGGCCTGGAAAAGCTCATCGCCGCAAGCTACCACCTGCTGGGACTCATCAGTTACTTAACCGCCGGCCCGACGGAAACGAGGGCCTGGACTATCAGTGAAGGGACCAAGGCGCCTCAGGCAGCCGGTAAAATCCACACGGACTTTGAACGCGGCTTTATCCGGGCCGAGGTTGTGAACTATCAGGATCTTCTGGACTGTAAAAGCTACAGCGCCGCCAAGGAAAAGGGACTGGTGCGGCTGGAAGGCAAGGAATACGTGGTAAAGGATGGCGACGTGATCCTGTTCCGCTTTAATGTATAAAATGCACCGGGCCTCACGGCCATGCGCTGCACTTCTTACCGGTGAACCGACAGGACCGGCGTCTTTGAACGCCGGTCCTTTTCTTTTATTCCCCCGCCTCCCGGCGCGGTCATCCAATGATAAATAATGTCAATAATAAAATTGTTCTTGTAAACTTTTTTTCTTATGCTATAATATGACATGGTTCAGCAAAACCTTTTAAAGCTTATGAAAAAGGCCACAAAAAAGAAAAGGAAGTATCTACAGAATGAAAACATTTATAAAAGCAGTCATAGCCGGTATTGCCATCAGCACAGGAGGTGTCATCTATTTAACTCTTGACAATCACATCGCCGGTTCTTTTTTATTTTCAATCGGATTATTCACCATCTACACCTTCGGATTTAATCTTTATACCGGAAAGGTATGCTATATAGTCAATGAAAAACCTTCTTATTTATTGAATGTTCTTATCGTTTACATAGGTAATTTTGCAGGGACTGTTGCAGCCGGTTATGTGTTCAGACATACAAAGCTGGCCAAACTGGCAGCTCATACGTCTGAAATAGTGAATGCAAAGCTGTCGGATACTCCGTTCAGCACGTTTATTATGGCCATCATGTGCGGACTTATGATGTGCATCGCCGTGATCGGCTACCAGACCATCAAGGACAGCGCAGGAAAATATCTGGCCCTGATCCTGCCCATTATGGTGTTCATTTTATCCGGTTATGAACACAGCGTTGCGGATATGTTTTATTTTACCATGGGAAGCGCCTGGAGTGAGAAAGCGTTTCTGTACATCATCATCATCTCCCTGGGAAATCTGGCGGGAGGCTGCTTAATCCCCCTGACGAAAAAGTGTCTGAATGAAGAGATAAAGATTCTTCATTAACGGTCCGTTCCATTTTACAAAACCATCTTTCCGTTATCCGCTCCGGGACTCACCCGGCAGCGGAAAAGCGGAATTTGTACGTTCAGATCGCCGGCCGTTTCCCATTTTCGGGGATCAGAGCCACCTGGCGATCATATAAATGGCGAGCACGGAAATGAAAAGCGCCAGTTTCACGCTGAAACCGTTAAAGTAACTATGAAAATGCCGTTCAAGTACTTTCTTATTCATGTCTTCCTCCATTCTCTTTCAGTAAAAATCAACTGGTATCCTTCCTATTATTAATATAATGAAAAATGGAGTTTTTTTACAGGTTGTAATTTTGGTT
Source organism: Lachnospiraceae bacterium 54-53 (assembly GCA_041223105.1). GTDB lineage: Bacteria > Bacillota > Clostridia > Lachnospirales > Lachnospiraceae > Lacrimispora. The sequence goes on along the minus strand of JBCLPO010000004.1, from coordinate 313,271 downwards.
GACCATGCACATGTTTCTCGTAGCATGGATCGGCAGACATAAGACCCGTACAGGGGCTTTTCCCTGGAACATCCATGCAAAAAACGCCGGGAAGAGATCCCTTCTCTTCCCGGCGTTCTCTTAAACAGGAAAAACCGATCCCTGCTAGGCCAGGTTCGAATATCCCATTAAGCTCACATCCACTTCCTTTGCCACTTCCCGGCCTTCTCTGATGGCCCATACCACCAGGGACTGGCCCCGGCGCATGTCTCCTGCGACAAAGACTTTATCCACATTCGTCTTATATTTTCCTTTTTCCGTTTCCACATTGCTTCGGCCATCCAATTTCACGCCAAAGGCATCGGCCACATAATTTTGGGCTCCCAGAAAGCCCGCCGCGATCAGGACGATGTCTGCCGGGACTTCCTTTTCACTGCCAGCCACCGGTTCCATGCTCATGCGGCCGGTCTTTTCATCCTTCTTAGGCTCCAGGCTCATAAGCACGGCTTTCACCACCCGTCCGGACTTATCCTTGATAAACTCTTTGACCGTAGTCTGGTACGCTCTTGGATCCTTTCCGAATACCGCGATGGATTCCTCCTGGCCGTAGTCGGTTTTCAGCACTCTGGGCCACTCGGGCCAGCTGTTGTCCGGAGTTCTCTTTTCAGGAAGCCGGGGCATCATCTCCAGCTGGAGGACAGAGGCGCAGCCATGGCGGATAGACGTTCCCACACAGTCATTCCCCGTATCTCCGCCGCCGATCACGATGACGTGCTTTCCTTTTGCCGAAATATACTGATTATCCCGCAGGCCGGAGTTTAACAGGCTTCTGGTGGTGGATTTCAAAAAGTCCACGGCGAAGTAAATCCCTTCCCCATCTCTCCCAGGGACCTTCAAATCCCTGGGATTGGAAGCGCCGCAGGCCAAGATGACACGGTCATACTCCTTTAAAAGCTCTTTGGGCTTCCGGTTCTTTCCCACATCAGCCCCTGTAAGGAACGTGACTCCCTCCTGCTTCATGATCTCCGTTTTCCGCTCTATGATGTGTTTCTCCAGCTTCATATTTGGGATTCCATACATCAGGAGGCCGCCGATACGGTCTTCCCGTTCCAGCACGGTAACGCTGTGCCCCCTTTTGTTTAACTGGTCCGCCGCCGCCAGCCCGGCAGGGCCGGAACCGATGACAGCCACTTTTTTACCGGTGCGGATCACGGGCGGCGTGGGGCCTGCGATCCCGGTCTCATAGGCCCGCTCAACGATGGCAAACTCATTCTCCTTAATGGCCACGGGATCCCCGTTTAACGCGCAGGTACATGCGGCCTCACAGGGAGCGGGACACACTCTGGCGGTAAATTCCGGAAAACTGTTGGTTTTTTTCAGCCGGTTGTAGGCCTGCTGCCATGTCCCTGTGTATACAAGATCATTCCATTCAGGGATCAGGTTATTTAAGGGACATCCGGAAACCATGCCCTTTAAGATGACGCCGGACTGGCAGAAGGGTATGCCGCAGTCCATGCACCTGGCGCCCTGGCATCTCTGTTCTTTTTCGGAAAGAGGCAGATGGAACTCGTTATAATTCTTTATGCGAGCCCTGGGATCTACCGTTTTTCCTGTTTCTCTGTCATATTCTAAAAATCCTGTTGGTTTTCCCATTGTCTACTCCTCCTCACTTTTTTGTATTGGCATAAAACGCTTCAATCTGTGCCTGTTCACTGCTTAAGCCCTTTTCCTCCATCAGTACGATGGTATTCATCATGCGCCTGTAATCATGGGGCATGATTTTCTTGAACTTAGGCAGATATTCTCCAAAGTTATCGAGGATCTTTTTTCCCTTGTCGGAATTGGTGTAAGCCACATGCTCCTTGATCATTTCCTTCAGCTCAAGGACATCGTATTTATTGGAAACCTCTTCAAAAGAAACCATTTCCTTGTTGAGTCTCTTGTACAAATCCCTCTTTTCATCCAGCACATAGGCGATGCCGCCGCTCATTCCGGCCGCGAAGTTCTTGCCGGTAGGCCCAAGGACCACCACCCGGCCGCCCGTCATGTATTCGCAGCCATGGTCCCCCACGCCTTCCACCACAGCGGTCGCTCCGGAGTTGCGGACACAGAACCGTTCGCCGGCGATTCCGCAGATAAATGCCTTTCCGCTGGTGGCGCCGTATAAGGCCACATTTCCGATCACAATGTTATCTTCCGCCTTAAACTGGACGCCCTTGGGCGGATAAACCACCAGCTTGCCTCCGGAAAGTCCCTTTCCGAAATAATCATTGCTGTCGCCTATGAGCTCCAGGGTAAGCCCCTTTGGTATAAAGGCTCCGAAGCTCTGTCCGCCGCTGCCCGTACAGTTGATGGTAAAGGTATCCTCCGCCAGCCCGCCGGGGTAAAGCCTGGTGATCTCCGAGCCAAAAATGGTGCCCAGAGCCCGGTCGGTGTTGGAAACATCGATCTGAAGGCTCTTTTTCTGGCCTCCCTCCAGGGCCTGTTTCAATTTCTTCAGGAGAACCTTTTCATCTATGGTCTTATCCAGCTCAAAATCATAAACCTGCTTCTGTCCATAGCCGGCATGCTTTCTGTCCGCATAGGGATTGCCGAGAATGGCTGAAAAGTCCACCTTGGATGCCCGTCCGGAAGGAATATTCTCCTTTTTCTTTAACAGGTCCGTTCTCCCCACCAGCTCATCCAGGGTGCGGATCCCAAGCTTTGCCATGTATTCTCTCAGCTCTTTTGCGATGAAATACATGAAATTGATCACATATTCCGGTTTTCCTTTATAGCGCTTGCGCAGCTCCGGATTCTGGGTGGCGATGCCCACCGGACAGGTATCTAAATTGCAGACTCTCATCATCACGCAGCCCAGGGTCACCAGAGGCGCCGTGGCAAAGCCAAACTCCTCCGCTCCCAGCATGCAGGCAATGGCGACATCCCGTCCGGTCATCAGTTTGCCGTCGGTCTCTAAGATCACCTTATCCCGCAGCCCGTTCATGATCAGGGTCTGATGGGCCTCCGCCACCCCCAGCTCCCAGGGGAGTCCGGCATTGTAAATGGAGTTTCGGGGCGCCGCTCCGGTCCCTCCGTCAAAGGAGGAAATAAGGATCACCTGGGCGCCGGCCTTTGCAACGCCTGCGGCCACCGTGCCGACTCCCGCTTCGGAAACCAGCTTGACGGAAATCCTGGCTTCGGTATTGGAATTTTTAAGGTCATAGATCAGCTGGGCCAGATCCTCTATGGAGTAAATGTCGTGATGAGGCGGAGGGGAAATAAGGCCTACGCCGGTGGTCGAATGTCTGGTTCTGGCGACCCAGGGGTACACCTTCTGCCCCGGAAGCTGGCCGCCTTCTCCCGGTTTTGCGCCCTGAGCCATTTTGATCTGGATCTCCCTGGCGCTCACCAGATATCTGGAGGTCACTCCGAAGCGTCCGGAAGCCACCTGCTTGATGGCGGAGCAGCGGTTCAAGCCATCCGGTCCCACGGTCAGTCGTTCCAGGCTCTCGCCGCCCTCGCCGCTGTTGGATTTTCCGTGGATCCGGTTCATGGCGACAGCCAGGGTTTCATGGGCTTCCTGGGAAATGGATCCATAGGACATGGCCCCGGTCTTAAACCGCTTGACAATGGAGTCTTCGCTCTCCACCTCTTCCAGCGGGATTTCCTTTACCCCGGAATAGTCAAAGTCCAGAAGGCTTCTTAGGTTGACCGTCTGTCCTTCCCCGTTTAAGGCATGGGTATATTCTTTAAAGGTTTCATAGCTCCCTGTTCTGGCCGCCTCCTGAAGGAGATGAATGGTCACCGGATTGTATAAATGTTCCTCCTGGCCTGCCCTCTCCTTATGGCTTCCCACGCTGTCCAGGGTCAGATCCACGTCAAGGCCCAGGGGATCAAAAGCCGCCGAATGCAGAACATCCACGTCATTGGCAATGTCATCCAGAGTGATGCCTTCGACCCTGCTCACCGTATCCGTAAAATATTTATCAACCACTTTCTTTGAAATGCCGATGGCTTCAAAGATCTGGGCGCCCTGATAGGACTGAATGGTGGAAATACCCATTTTGGATGCGATCTTCACGATGCCGTGGAGAACCGCCCCGTTGTAATCCTCCACCGCCGCATAATAATCCTTATCAAGCATGCCGCTTTCAATGAGGTTACGGATGGACTCCTGGGCCAGATAGGGGTTGATCGCACAGGCGCCGTACCCCAGAAGCGTGGCAAAGTGGTGGACCTCCCTCGGCTCTCCGCTTTCCAGTATGAGAGCCACGGAAGTCCGCTTCTTCGTTTTTACCAGGTGCTGCTGAAGGGCGGACACCGCCAGCAGGGAAGGAATGGGCACATGGTTTTCGTCAATATCCCGGTCAGACAGGATAATGATGTTGGCTCCATCCCGGTGAGCCCGGTCCGCTTCCAGAAACAGTCTGTCAATGGCTTTTTCCAGGGAAGTGTTCTTATAATAGGTAATGGGGATCACTTCCACCTTAAAGCCGGGCTTTTTCATGTTTTTGATCTTCAGTAAGTCCGTACAGGTGAGGATGGGATTATTGACCTTTAATATTTTGCAGTTTTCCGCTTCCTCCTCCAGAATGTTCCCTTCTTCGCCCACATAAACCGTGGTGGAGGTAACGATTTCCTCCCGGATGGAATCAATGGGCGGATTGGTAACCTGGGCGAACAGCTGCTTAAAGTAGTTAAACAGGGGCTGGTGCTTCTTGCTCAGTACAGCCAGAGGACTGTCCGCACCCATGGCGGATACCGCTTCCGCTCCGTTTAAGGCCATGGGGAGGATCATGGTTTTATATTCCTCATAAGTATAGCCGTAAGTTTTCTGCAGCTTGGACCGTTCATCCTTGCTCATGGCCGGAACTCCCCGATTGGGGATCTGCAGATCTTTCAGTTCGATCAGATTGGAATCCAGCCATTCCCCGTAAGGCTTGCGTGACGCATAATTCTCCTTCAGCTCCTCATCGCTGATCAGGCAGCCCTTTACGGTATCAATGAGAAGCATCCTGCCCGGCCGAAGGCGCTCTTTTCTCACCACATGGCTCTGCTCAATATCAATGGCGCCTACCTCCGAGGCCAGGATCATATGATCATCGTCCGTAATGTAATATCTGGAGGGCCTGAGACCGTTGCGGTCCAGAACCGCACCCACCAGATCACCGTCACTGAACACGATGGAAGCCGGGCCATCCCACGGTTCCATCATGGTGGCATAGTAGCGGTAAAAATCCCTGATCTCCTGAGGCATGGATTTATCATGCTCCCAGGGGGCGGGAATTGTCACCATAACAGCCAGAGGCAGATCCATGCCGCTCATCATCATAAACTCCAGGGCATTGTCAAGCATGGCGGAATCCGAACCTTCCTGGTTGATGATGGGGAGAACCTTGTGCATGTCATAGCGGAAATACTCGGATTCCATAGTTTCTTCCCTGGCCATCATCTTATCCACATTTCCGCGAATGGTATTGATCTCACCGTTATGTACGATCAGGCGGTTGGGATGGGCTCTCATCCAGCTGGGGTTCGTATTGGTGCTGAAACGGGAATGGACCACCGCAACGGCGGATTCATAATCCTTATCCTGAAGGTCCGGAAAAAACTTCCTTAACTCCTTCACCAGAAACATTCCCTTATATACAATGGTCCTGCTGCTTAAGGAAACCACATAAGTGTTATCATTGCTCTGCTCAAAAACCCTTCTCGATACGTAAAGTTTTCTGTCGAACTCCAGCCCTTTGGCCGTATCCGACGGTTTCTTTACAAATCCCTGAACAATATAGGGCATGCAGTCCACGGCTTTGGCTCCGATCAGTTCGGGATGAATGGGCACATCTCTCCACCCTAAGAAATCAAGGCCCTCCTTCTGGACAATGATCTCAAACATCTTTTTGGCCTGGTTTCTGGCAAGCTCATCCTGGGGAAAGAAAAACATGCCGATTCCGTATTCCCTTTCCTCACCGATTTCCATGCCGAGAGGCTTTGTCACCTTCCGAAAAAATTTATGGGAGATCTGCAGCAGGATGCCAACACCGTCACCGGTCTTTCCTTCCGCATCCTTCCCCGCCCTGTGCTCTAAATTTTCCACAATATGGAGAGCCTGCTCTACGGTCTTATGGGTCTTTATCCCTTTCATGCTGGCCACCGCTCCGATCCCGCAGTTATCATGCTCAAAGCGGGAATCATATAGCCCCGGAGTTACTTTTCTATTGGGGGATTGTAAACTCGTATTCATGATCTCATCCTTTCCTGACCGCCCCTCTGCTTCGAGGTGCTAAAGTGTAACAGTAAATTTTAGTTGATGATACTACATTTTTCGCGCTTTGTAAATGTGTTTTATTTTGAAATTTTCAGATAATTCGACTTCTCTGTTTTTATAATGAATATTTCAGAAATATTATTTTTTAAATGGTAATTTTTTATCTATATTGCGCAATTCCGGCTGTCTTTGGGTATTATGGCATAAATTTCTAATATTTTAAAGTTTATGCTTTCGATAATTAAGTGAGCATTTTTTTCATGAAGTCCCAGCCATGGATAAACGGCCCCGCCACATCGTCCGCTGCACATAGAAAAAGCCCCGGGAATCACTTTCCCAGGGCCTGACACTTGTCCTTATATGGAATAAAAAATACGGATTACATTTCGCCGAGACCGCTCTCAATCGCTTCAGTCAGGGTCTTCATTGCCACAGCCTCATCCTCACCGTCACAGATTAAATTGATCTGTGTACCGCATTTGATGCCTGCTGCCATTACGTTTAATACACTCTTAGCCACGATCCTCTTCTCTCCGTATTCAATGATAATATCAGATTTAAATTTCATAGCTGTCTGGGACAGAACGCCTGCCGGCCTTAAATGAAGCCCGGATGGATTTACTACAGTAAGTGATTTAGATAACATAACGTTTTCTCCTTTATCCTCAAATTTTTATATACCCCGTATTGTTAATTTTATTACAATTCCCAATTCATGTCAAGACAAACCCGATATGTCTTTTATATATTTTCCAAAACAAACAGTTTCTTTAAGAAACCTCGGATATCACCTGTTTTTCCCTCTGGGAAAATACGCAGCCGCAGGTATCCTGCCGGTAAAGGCCATATTCCGCTGACAGCTCCACAGATCTTTTATACCCGTTTTTCTTCTTAAAATCAGAAGGGAGATAGGATACCCGGTACAGCTTTGCCAGCCTCTCACCGATCTCATTGAGCTTGTCCGCGTTCTTTAAAGGGCTTATGGAAAGCGTTGTGGTGAAGTAATCAAAACGGCCGGCCTGGGCAACCTTTGCGGCTTCCTGAAGGCGGAGTTCATAGCATTTAAAACACCGTTTTCCTCCTTCCGGTTCCTGTTCCAGACCTCTTACGATCCGGTAAAATTCATCCGGCTCATAGGCTCCTGCTTCCAGGGTGACCGGATGGAGAAATTTCATAGAGGCAATGAGCCGTTCCTGTTCTTTTATCCGTTTCGTATATTCATCCGGCCGGTATATGTTTGGATTATAAAAATACACGGTTATTTTAAAATAGCGGGATAAATATTCCAGCACATAGCTGCTGCACGGCGCACAGCAACTGTGCAAAAGCAGCCTGGGAACCTGCTCCTGCTCCTCAAATCCTGCGATGACTTCTTCCAATTCCTTCTGGTAATTTCTCCGGTTCATGGTTTCTCCTCCCTGCTGTTTTTATAAATCACAAAAAGACGTGACCAAACCTGTGCCACGCCCTGTGTTTCTTATAAGAAATCCCGGATCCGCTTGCTGCGGACAGGATTTCTCAGCTTTCTAAGTGCCTTCGCTTCGATCTGCCGGATGCGCTCGCGGGTAACATTAAACTCTTTTCCCACCTCTTCCAATGTGCGCGGATGTCCATCTTCCAGCCCGAATCTGAGTACGATGACCTGGCGCTCCCTTTCCTTTAAATCTCCAAGGAGAGCATCGATATGTTCTCTTAGCATTACGGATTCCACGTTGCCTTCCGGTGTGACCACGTTGTTATCCGCCACAAAGTCACCCAGATTGGAATCATCCTCTTCTCCAATCGGGGTCTCTAAAGAGGCCGGCTCTCTGGCGATCTGCATGATCTCCATGACCTTGTCCTCAGTCATGTCAAGTGCCTCCGCCAACTCCATCACTGACGGCTCATAGCCCAGTTCAAGGGTCAGCTTTCTCTGCATCTTGGACATTTTATTGATCGTCTCAACCATATGCACAGGAACCCGGATGGTTCTTGCCTGGTCTGCAAGAGCCCGGGTCACAGACTGACGGATCCACCAGGTAGCATATGTACTTAATTTATAACCTTTGGTATAATCAAATTTTTCAACACCCTTAATAAGGCCCAGATTTCCCTCCTGAACCAGATCAAGAAAGCTCATTCCGCGGCCTGTATAGCGTTTTGCAATGCTGACCACAAGGCGTAAATTTGCCTCGATCAAACGCTCCTTGGCATCATCATCGCCATCCGCTTTTCTCTTAGCAAGACGCAGTTCTTCCTCTGCGTTCAAAAGTGGTACCGTGCCAATTTCTTTCAAATACATGCGGACAGGGTCTTCTGTGCCGATGCCTTCCAGCAAATCTATGGCGTCAAGATCAATATCTTCCTCATCCACTTCCTTGATAAAGCCGTCATCAAGATCATCATCCAACAGCAGGTCCTCTGACAGGAGCACATCATCAGTTAAAACGGAATCGTCAATGACCGGGATCACGTCTACGCCGCGATTCTCCAGGTACGTATAAATCTGATCCATCTGCTCTGCAGTCAGTTCTTCCCCCATAAAGAAGTTATTAATCTCCGTTACGTCCAAAGCATTATGCTTTGTTTTTGCAAGTTCGACAAGTTTCCCAAGCTTCTCTAAAAAATTATCCTTTTCCACTTAATAACGTCCTTTCGCTAAGAAGTATACATAAAGCCCACACAACTTTTCATTATATACTACCGCAATCCATATTTCAACATATTTCTGCTGAAAAAAGCAGATTTATTGCTTTTTCGGCGGGTTTCTCATAATTCGGATTTGTTTCTTCAAATTGATGATGTTCACTTCTCTTCTGGTCCCTCCAAATTCCCCATCCAGCACCCAGTCTACGGGCTCCTCAGGGAGAATTTTCAAAGACCTTGTCCGAAATTTATGGACGTATTCGTTGGGTTCTTCCTTCAGAAACATATAATTGATAATATTGGTCAGATCCAGAGGCGTCTTTGGAGTGCGGATCAGCAGCACTTCAAATTCACCGTCGTCGAGAGCCACATCCTGTGTCACAAGTCCCTTAAATCCCCCTACGCTTATGGTATTGGTGACCATGCCGAAAATGAATTCCCCTTCCAGAGACATTTCCTCAGACTCTACCCGCATGGCGTATGATTTGATGGAAGCCAGGCTTTTCATGCCCTCCAGCATGTAAGCCTGATGTCCCAAAACGTTTTTCTTGTCCTGGGGCGTCAGATAAGAGACCTCGGTAAACGCGCCGAACGCCGCAATATATACAAAGTGCCTGTCCCCGCAGAAACAGCCGATGTCAATGGGGAAGGGCTCTCCGGAAACCGCGGCCCCGGCAGCCGTTATCATATTCTTGGAAATCTTTAAGCTGGAAGCGAAGTCATTGGTAGAGCCTGCGGGGATGTATCCCAGATCGGGAAACTCGTCCAGTTCCATGAGGCCGCTTATGGTCTCGTTTAAGGTGCCGTCTCCGCCGCTGCACACCACCAGATCGGCCATATTTCCATAGGCGGCCGCCGTTTCCATTGCATCCCCCGGATGCTGGGTCACATGAACCGTCAGCTCGTAGCCGGCTTTCGTAAAAATATCCAGGATATCCATTAACTTATTTCTGATCTGCGCCTTCCCGGAACGCGGATTAAATATAAAGAGCATCTTTTTCATTATAATCACCTAATCAACTTTGTATACGCTTTAAATGCACCTGGCAGGGAATAAGTTTTTCTGACCTCTTCCGGCGTGACCCAAAGAAAATCACCGGCCGGCCTTTCTAAAAGCTCGACCCGGAATCCTGTCATATGCCATTCCACATGGCTGAATATATGCTTTGCAGGCGGAAGAGGCGTGACCGGAGCCTTTTCCACTCCAAGGCAGGAAAAAACAGCTTTCTCATCCAGACTGCCTTCCAGATTCGGCAATTCATAAAGGGAAGCAAGAAGTCCGCTGTCCTCCCTCTTCCGGATGGCGACCCGCCCGTTCTGCCACAGGATCAGAATGGTTTTCTCTTCCACTCTCCGGGCCTTTTTCGGCGTTTTTACCGGGATCTCACCGGTAAGATCTTTGATCCTGGCGACGCAGACAGAGGCTAACGGGCACCGGGCACACAGGGGAGCGCCGTTAGGCACACAGACCATGGCTCCGATTTCAATCAGCCCCTGATTATAGGAACTGGCTTCATCTTCCGGCATCACTTCTTTCAGAAGATCTTCCATACGGCTTTTGACCGACTGCTTTAAAACGTCCTCCCTGCTTCCGGTCACCCTGGAAACCACACGGAGCACATTGCCGTCAACCGCAGGGACCGGAATGCCAAAGGCGATGGAAGCGATGGCTCCCGCAGTATAGGAGCCTATCCCCGGAAGCTTTTTAAGCTCCTCGTAGGATGCCGGAAGCTCACCGCCGTACTGTTCTACAAGAAGCTCTGCTGCTTTCTTTAAATTCTTTGCCCTGCTGTAATAGCCCAGGCCCTCCCAGAGCTTCAAAAGCCGGTCCTCCTCTGCTTCTGCAAGATCGTGAATTGCCGGAAGAGCTTTCATAAAACGTTCAAAATAAGGCTTGACAGCCTCCACCCTGGTCTGCTGGAGCATGATTTCCGAGATCCATACCCGGTATGGTTCCGGACGTTCTCTCCATGGAAGGACCCGGGCGTGTTCCTTATACCAGGATAGCAGAGGCCGCTCCATGGCTCTTAAACGGTCCGCGGCCTCCATTTCCCTTTCCCGGGGCTCCAACACCTGTAAATTATCGTAAAGCATCTGATTCATCATTACACATATCCATAGATTCCCCGGACCGATACCTCTCCGGAGATCACATGTCTGACCTCTCCTGACTGCAGCTCCACAAGAAGTTCTCCCTTCCCGTTAATTCCAAGCGCCCTGCCCGTGTAATCACCGGCAGGATCCAGGACCCGGACTTCCTTTCCCGCATTGGCCATATGTTTATTATAGACACTTATCAGCCCGGATAAATCACCCTGGCTGATAAATTCTTCATAATATTGCTCAAAAGCCTCCATAACAGCGGCTATAAGCCGGCTTCTCCTCACCTTCTGCCCTGTTTCCAGAAACAGGGAGGTCGCCGTCTGCTCCACTTCCTCCGGAAATTCTTCCATATTGGCATTGATCCCGATTCCGACCACCACATAATGGATGCCTTCCAGTTCGGCACTCATTTCCGTCAGAATGCCGCACAGCTTTTTACCGCCTGCCACAATATCGTTGGGCCACTTAATGGCTCCGGAAAGACCTGTTGCCTTCCGTATCCCCTCATAAACCGCCAGGGCAGCCACCAGAGTCAGCATGGATGCTGAGGAGGGAAGGATATCCGGCCTCAGGATAATGCTCATAAATACATTTTTCCCGGAGGGCGATACCCAGGCACGCCCTCTTCTGCCCTTTCCCGCATTCTGGCAGTCCGCCACCACAAGAGTTCCCGACGGCGCTCCTTCTTCTGCCAGACGCTTGGCCCGGGTGTTGGTGGAGTCAATGGCCGGGTGATAATCCACCTGCCGCCCGAAAACTCCCCTGATGCAGCTTTCTATTTCCGTTTTCGTCATTATATCACAGGAATCGATCAAATGGTAGCCTTTATTTCGAACCGCCTCAATTTGATAGCCTTCCTCCTCAAGCTGCCGAATGACCTTCCAGACCGCTGTCCTGGACACTCCAAAACGCTCACACAGTTCCTGTCCCGACAGATAGCCGCTGCTTTCCCGCAGCAGCTTAAGAATCTCTGCTTTCAATGTCCTCACCCCCACCAGATGCTGACCGCACTGACCAATGCCAGGGCAAGGAGCAGGATCCCAAACAAAAGCACGGCCATGCCAGTTGCTTTCTTCTTCTTTTCCCTTCCGCTGAGCTTTATCTTAAAAAGGCCGTTGATCAAATTGAGCGATCCGGCCAGAAAAAATATGGCCGGAAACAAGAGCATATGACCTTCCGGATTTAAAAAGGAAATAACTGCCAGCACCACGATCAGGATCCCGACTACAATGTGAATCAGATCCACAATCATGGAAGCGTTCCTGATGTTCCTTCCTCGTTCCTGTATATACATTCCTATTCTCCTAATGTGGCAACCATCACTGCCTTGATGGTGTGCATTCTGTTTTCCGCTTCGTCAAATACCAGGGATAAACCGGATTCAAAGACTTCTTCCGTCACTTCATTGCCCTTGACCGCAGGCAGGCAGTGCATGAATATGGTAGTATCCTTTCCGGTCTTCTCCATCAGTTCCCGGTTCACCTGATAAGGCTTTAAAAGAGTGATGCGCTCCGCAGCCTTGTCTTCTTCTCCCATGGAGCACCAAACATCGGTGTAAATGACGTCGGCATCCTTTACGGCGTTCTTATCCTCAGTCAGAGTGATGGTGCTTCCGCTTTCCTTTGCATAGCCCTGGCATAAGTTTAAAAGCTCATCCCCCGGCCACAGGCACTCAGGGGCCAGTATGGTAAAATGAACTCCCATCTTGCTCATACCCACCATCAGGCTGTTGGCCATGTTGTTGCGGCCGTCTCCGGAATATACGAACCGAAGTCCCTTCAAATATCCGAAGTGTTCCTTCATGGTCAGAAGATCCGCCAGGATCTGGGTGGGATGGTAATCATCCGTCAGTCCGTTCCATACGGGCACTCCCGCATATTTTGCCAGATCTTCCACGGTTTTATGCTTAAATCCGCGGAATTCGATTCCGTCAAAAATTCTTCCCAGAACCCTTGCCGTATCCTCCACGCTTTCCTTGTGTCCCAGCTGGAGATCATCCTTTCCCAGATACTCCGGATGGGCCCCCTCATCAACCGCGGCCACCACAAAAGAACATCTGGTGCGGGTGGACGGCTTTTCAAAAATAAGGGCGATATTTTTCCCTTTCAGGGAATTGCCTGTGATCCCCTGCTTTTTCTTTGCCTTTAAGTCAGCGGCTAAGTCCAGCAGATACCCGATTTCTTCCGGTGCGAAATCCTTTAATGTGATAAAATTTCTTCCTTTTAAGTTCATGTTGCGTCCTCCGTTTTCTCTGGGTGTATTTTTATACATTATTATAGTATATTATGCATAAACATGCAACACTTTTTTACTTATTTATAACCTTACTATAACAGGCCTCCGCTGTCAAGTGACCGGAGCTTCTTCCGGATCTCCGCGGTGAGCTCTTCCACCGTATAGATTTGAAAGCGTTTGACCCTTAAACGCTTTGCCAGGTCTTCCAGCAGCCCCAGATACATGTCCTTGTAATCCCAGTCTTCTTTCAGCTTAAACTCCGCGGCCAGCCTTGGAAATAATTTTTCCGTAAAGGCCCGGTAGCCGGTCAGGGCTTCCATCCCCTCCTCATTCAGGGTATCCTTCATGTAAATTTTAAAAAACTCCAGTTCCGACATCATCCGGTCGAAATAGTAGGGCTCCGTATTGGGGGCATCAATATAATAAATACGCCCGGAAAGGCCGAATAAGAACCTTTTGGCATCAAAATATCCCAGCGTCATGTTTTTTCTGGCCAGTTTTTTTTCAAATTCCAGGATCCCGCCTAAGTCCTGCCTGGGAGCGATGTGGTACACATTGATCCCTTCGGGGATCTTCGTCACCCGTTCCTTGTCAAAGCCCCAGCCATAAATGCGGATCACAATGATATCTTCATAGCCATGGTCTATGAGCACATCAATCGGCACATTATTGAATGCTCCGCCATCCACATACCGTTTTCCGCCCAGCTTCTCATTCTTGAATGCCATGAAATAAGCGCTGGCCAGCAGCATATCCCTGATGTTCCCCCCCTCGCTGCTTTTCGCATCCACCGCCAGTTCCTTCCTGTCCGACACCGAATAGGTCACCGTATAGAGTTCCCGGTCCGAATTCTTTATCCTCTCCCCATCTCCCACAACTTCCGAAATGAGATTCTTTAATGGAGTGATGTCAAAGCCCCCATCCTTTACGATCTGCAGTCCGCTGTTTATCAGCTCCTGTAAGTTCAGCGATTTAAAATCCTTTTTTTTCAGCGCCCTTATGGTATCGTCACTGACAGCCATGACCTGGGAATATTCAATATTCTTCCATATCTCCTCCGCCCGCTCCAGATCATCCATGCAGATAAGCGCCCCATTTAAAGAACCCACGGAAACGCCCGCGATCCCTTTGATCCTGACGCCTTCCTCCCGCAGAGCCTTCCACGCGCCGATCTGATAGGCGCCCTTGGCCCCTCCGCCCTCAAGCACAAGCCCATATTCCCTGCTTAAGTCCAGTTTCAGTTCCATATGCCCTCCTTATAAAAACCTTAAATCAGCAAAACCGCAGCAAAAGGGCATCTGCCCCCTGCTGCGGTATTATTGCGAAAGCATCAGACTATTCCACGTTCCTGGGAATCTCTGTTATGGAAGAAACCAGTCCTGCCAGTCCCTGAATCTCGGAAGGAATGATGATTTTGGTAGCCTTGCCGTCAGCAGCCGCTTTAAAAGCCTCCAGACTCTTTATTACAAGAACCGCCTGATCCGCGCCCGCTTCCTTTACCATGCGGATACCGTCCGCATTGGCCTGCTGGATCTTTAAGGTAGCTTCTGCTTCACCTTCCGCCTCGCGGATCCGTTTTTCTTTCTCTGCTTCTGCCCGGAGGATGGCGGCCTGTTTTTCAGCCTCAGCATCTAAAATTGCAGATTCCTTCTTACCTTCCGCCACAAGGATGGTTGATTTCTTCTCCCCTTCCGCCCGTAAGATGGACTCACGGCGTTCACGCTCCGCTTTCATCTGTTTCTCCATGGCATCCTGAATGGCCGCCGGAGGCATAATGTTCTTAAGTTCCACACGGTTTACCTTGATTCCCCAGGGATCTGTAGCGATATCAAGAGTTTCTCTCATCTTCGCATTGATGGTTTCTCTGGAGGTCAGAGTCTGATCCAGCTCCAGATCACCGATAATATTACGGAGCGTTGTAGCTGTCAGGTTTTCAATGGCCATGATGGGATTCTCCACACCGTAAGCATAAAGCTTCGGGTCCGTGATCTGGAAAAATATGACCGTATCGATCCTCATGGTAACGTTATCCTTGGTAATAACCGGCTGAGGCGGGAAATCCGCAACCTGTTCCTTTAAGTTAACCCTCTTCGCTACACGGTCAACGATCGGCAGCTTAATATGAACCCCCACGGACCATGTCTCCAGAAAAGCCCCCAGACGCTCCACAACCAGTGCCTGGGCCTGGGGAACGATCCTGACGCAGGATGCTAATATTCCCAGAATAATGATCAATATGATAATGACTGCTGTAAATCCAAATGCTTCCATACTATGCTTCCTCCTGATTCTTACTCACAATTAGTTTAACCCCTGTTATCTCCTTTACTTCCACAAGGTCGCCGACCTGGTAGATCCGGCCGTCTTCCAGAGCCCTGGCCGTCCATTCCTGGCCGCCTATCACTGCTGCGCCTTTTCCTTCCATGTTATTGATCTCTTCCGTCACCCTGGCGTATTTTCCAATGAGGCTCTCCATATTGGTCTTTACCGTGTTCCGGTTTACATACTTTAAGGCTAACGGCCTTGTAAAGAATAAAAGAATAAAGGATACGATTACAAATACTGCCAGCTGCACCTGGACATTGACTCCAAACAGAGCCAGCACAAACGCCGCCAGTGCGCCTCCTGCAAACCATATGGTCGTCAGAGCCATGCTCACCGCTTCGATTCCCAGAAGCACCACAAATGCTATAAGCCAATAGATCGCTGCCATCTCTTCATTCCCCTTCCCTGCCAGTGTGGGCAAAGCTGCCCGGCAAATCTATCTTTTGACACTATCATACTATATGTTCGGGTATTTCTCAATATTTCCTGCCATAAAATGCCTTACGATTTTCTGACGTTTACCCGCGCCGCTGCCTTGCGGCCTCAAACATCAGTACGGAAGCCGCCACCGCCGCATTTAAGGACTCCACGTTTCCTTTCATGGGAATCTTAACCCAGGCATCCGCCAGAGCCGCCGTTTCACCGGTCAGGCCGTTGGCTTCATTTCCGATCAAAAACCCTGTACCAACAGTATAATCCTCTTTTTCATAATTATTCCTTCCGTCCAAATGAGCCGCGTAAAGCCTGACCCCGGCAGCTTTCAAAGCCTTTAAGGATGCCGGCAGGTCCTGGGTGTACGCAAAAGGGACCCTGCAGACGGAACCCATGGTGGAACGGATGACCTTGGGATTATAGATATCGGCCGTGGTGTCATTCATGATGACGCCTGTGACTCCCGCCCCTTCTCCCGCTCTTAAAATCGTTCCCAGATTCCCCGGATCCTGAATGTCTTCAAGGATCATGAGAAAGGCGGCTTCCCGGGTGCCGAATAAATCCTCCATTTTATAGGAATACTGCCTGACCAGCGCCAGAATCCCCTGGGGCGTCCGGGTATCCGACATGGTCTTAAACACATCATCCGCCACTGTTTCGCAGCGGATTCCGGAGACCAGCTTCCTGCGGCCCTCTTCCGCCAGAAAGCTTTCCGAAACAAAAACACTGTCAATCCTGTCCTTTGGAAGCTCCTTAAACATCCGGAGTCCTTCCGCCGCAAAAAGACCTGTTTCCTTCCTGGTTTTGGCCTTTTTGAGCAGGTTCATCACCTGCTTCACCTTTCCGTTGGCACTGCTGGTTATCATAATGTTCCTCTCTTTACAAGTTTTCCAGTTCTTCCAGCCACAGGCGGCTTACCCCATCGCTGGGCATCCGTAAATCTCCCCTTGGAGATACGGCCACGGAACCGACCTTGGGGCCGTCGGGCATGCAGGAACGCTTGAACTGCTGGCTGAAAAATCTGCGGTAGAAGACCTTGAGCCATTTTAAAATGATCTCGTTCCCGTAATGCCCGTCAAAGGCGCGGGCCGCCATGCGGTAGACCTTGGCCGGACGGTATCCGAATCTCAATACCTGGTACAGGAAGAAGTCATGAAGCTCATAGGGACCCACCAGATCTTCTGTTTTCTGGGCGATCCGGCCGTTCCGGGGAGGCAGAAGCTCCGGACTCACCGGTGTGTCAAGAACATCCAGAAGCACTTCCCTCAACGCTTCTTCCCGGCAGGTATCCGCATAATAGCGGACCAGATGGCGGACCAGAGTCTTGGGCACCGAGGCATTGACCCCGTACATGGACATGTGGTCCCCGTTATAGGTGGCCCAGCCGAGAGCCAGCTCAGACATGTCCCCGGTTCCGATGACCATTCCGTTTAACCGGTTCGCCATATCCATAAGGATCTGGGTCCTTTCCCTGGCCTGTGAATTTTCATAGGTCACATCATGGACATCGGCGCTCTGTCCGATATCCCGGAAATGGAGAAGCACGGCTTCCTCGATGTTCACCTCCGTAAGCTCCGCCCCCAGTTTGCCGGTCAGCAGACAGGCATTCTGGTAAGTCCTGTCCGTGGTCCCGAAGCAGGGCATGGTCACCGCATGGATCCGGTTTCTGGGAATATCCAGCATGTCAAAGGCACGGACCGTCACAAGAAGAGCCAGGGTGGAATCCAGGCCGCCGGATATCCCCACCACCGCATCCTGACAGCCGGTATGAGCCAGTCTCTTCTTTAATCCCATGGCCTGAATGGAAAGGATCTCCTCACACCGCCGGTTCCTCTCGCCTTCATTATCCGGGACAAAAGGCATGGGGTCAATAAACCGTTTCAGCTCCAGCTCCGTCTGTTCCATGCGGAAGGGAACGATCACATGGCTGCTTGCAGCCGCCGGAGGAAAAGTGGTCATCCTGCGCCGTTCATGGATCAGCCGCTCCAGATCCATATCCCCGTATATGGTCCCGTTCTCAAACCGCCTGGACTCCTCAAGAAGGGTGCCGTTCTCCGCTATAAGGTTCTGTCCTCCGAAAACCAGGTCCTGGGTGGATTCTCCCTCACCCGCATTGGCATAGACATATCCGCAGACCATGCTGGCGGAATGTCCGATGATCAGGCTTCTCCGGTAGATATCCTTTCCCGTGGTCTCATCACTGGCCGAACAGTTTACGATCACGGTGGCTCCCGCGGTCACATGGCGTATGGAAGGCGGGCAGGGAACCCATGCATCCTCACAGACCTCTGCCGCCACAAGAAGCTTCGGATCGTCCTCACAGGCAAAGAGGATGTTGGTGCCCATGGGAACCAGCTCCTCCTCCCACTTCACCATCACGGGTATTTCATTCCCCGGTTCAAAATAGCGGCGTTCGTAAAATTCCGAATAATTGGGCAGGTTGGTCTTCGGCACGATTCCAAGAAGCTTTCCGTTCTGGACAGCCACGGCCGTGTTATAAAGCTTTCCTCCCCTCTCCCATGGCATGCCGATAAAAGCCAGCAGATCCCGGCCTTCCGTTGCCTTTAAAATCTCCTTCAGCTCTTCCCTGGCCTTTAACAGCAGCGCATGCTGGCCAAATAAGTCCCCGCAGGTGTAGGAAGTCAGGCAGAGCTCCGGAAACACCATTATTTTCGCATTCTTTTCAATTCCTTCCTGTATCAGCTCACAGATCCGTTCCCGGTTAAATTCCGGATCTGCAACCTTTACCAACGGGGTCGCCGCAGCGACCCGGATATATCCGTGCTTCATAGTTTTTTATCTCCTATCTGTTCATTCGTTTCCTTTGGTATCCATTTCGCCTTTAAGCTGTAAATACAGTCCATGATCATGGTAGTTACCCATGTTATAGGATAACACCACATCACCGCCTCAAAACTGGGGAAAAATGGCACCAGAAGATTGATATATATCATGCGCAGAATGCACATGTTTCCCACGCCGATCAGCATGGAAACCACGGTCCGTCCGCTGCCCCGTATGCTGCCCATGAGGATCTGGTGAATGGAGATGGACCAGTAAAAAGGCAGCAGTATGAGCATGGTGCTGTATCCGTAAGCGATCACTTCCTCCTCCGGCGAGAAAATTCTCAATATCCGCCCCGAATTCAGATACAGAAAGACCGATATGAGCAGGGTATAGATCAGGCTTATGACAATGCCCTGAAATATCCCCTGTTTTATGCGCCTGGATTTCCTGGCTCCGATATTCTGGCCGGTAAAGGTTGTGGAGGCCATGCAAAAGCTCTGCAGAGGCAGCATGGCAAAGCCGTCGATCTTACTGTATGCGCCGAAACCCGCCATGGCCGCAGGGCCGTAGCTGTTGACATTGGCCTGTACGATCACATTTGACAGGGAAATGATGGACTGCTGGATTCCGCTGGGGATGCCCATGTTGAGGATCCTGCCCATCATGCGCTTATCGATCCGGATCCTGGAAAGTATGAGCCGGTAGCTCTCCCGCGTCCTCACAAGGGCCGAAAGCACCAGCAAGGAAGACACCGCCTGGGCGATCACGGTGGCAAATCCGGCCCCGGCCGTCCCCATGCCGAAGCCTACGACGAAAAGCAGGTCCAGGACGATATTTACCACCGAGGACACACAAAGATAGTAAAGGGGTCTTTTGGAATCTCCCACAGCCCTTAATATACCCGCCCCCATGTTATATACCAGATTAAAAACGGAACCCCAGAAGAATATTCTTAAAAACGCCACAGAGTTTGGCATGACCTCCTCAGGCGTTCCCATCCACCTTAAGAGAAGAGGCGACATAAGCACTCCGATCACAGTCAGGATGACGCCGCCGATCAGGCTTAAGGCGATGGAGGTGTGCACCGCCCAGTGAAGCTTCTCATCCTCCTTTGCCCCGTAATACTGGGATATGATAACTCCCGCCCCCGTGCCGATCCCCATGGACATGCCGATGATTAAGTTGATCAGGGAATTGCTGGATCCCACGGCAGCCAGGGCATCGCTTCCGACGAAATTTCCGACCACCACGGAATCCACCGTATTATAGAGCTGCTGAAACAGGTTGCCCACCAGAAGGGGAATGGAAAAAGCGAGGAACTGCTTCCAGATCACGCCTTCCGTCATAGTTGCCTGATTCGTCCTTTGTTTACCCTTCACAATGTTCCTCCCACCTTTTTCCAGTCTCCCAATGTGTATTAGTATACATCCTTTTTCAGGAATTGGGAAGCCGGATAATTTAAGGTTTACTTTTCAATCAGTTTCGTGTAAAATATTTGAATATCCTACTAAACAGATAAGAATAATTAGGAAGGAGATTTTACAACCATGAAATTTTCTACCAAGGGACGTTATGCCCTGCGTATGATGCTTGAATTTGCGCTTCATCCGGGCGAATGCACGAAGATCAATCAGGTGGCGGAGCGCCAGGATATATCGGATAAATATCTGGAACAGATCGTCACGATTTTGAACAGAGCCGGCTATGTCAAAAGCAGAAGGGGCTCCCAGGGAGGCTATTATCTGACAAAGTCGCCCTCTGAGTATACGGTCGGCATGATCCTGCGTCTTGCGGAAGGCAGTCTGGTACCCGTCTCATGTATGGAGGATCAGGTGAACCACTGCAGCCGGGCGGATAATTGTGCCACCCTCATGGTATGGAAGAGACTGGATGATGCGATCTCCGATGTGGTGGATAACATAACCCTTGCGGATCTGGTGGAAGAACAGAAAAGGCTGGATGGCGATGGACTCAATTATGAAATTTAAATTCCGGACACAAAAATCCCCTCTGGTACGGCAATGAAATGACTGCCGGCCAAAGGGGATTTTATATTTTCTTTCGAAGGATTCATCTCATGGTTTTGAAAAATCACGGCAGCGTCCGGTCAGATCCGATCCGCGATTTCCTCGTACAGACGGGCCTTATCCCGGAAAAAATCCCTGGAAAACCCATCGGCCTCCCGGCAGGCTTCCTCAAAGGTCCGGGACT
Organism: Lachnospiraceae bacterium 54-53; assembly: GCA_041223105.1. Classification (GTDB taxonomy): domain Bacteria; phylum Bacillota; class Clostridia; order Lachnospirales; family Lachnospiraceae; genus Lacrimispora. Next base: position 292,324 of record JBCLPO010000004.1, on the reverse strand, counting down.
TAAGCTCCACGGAAACGGCCTCGATCCCCGCTTCGATCACAAGAAGATAACGCCCTTCCCCAAGGGGCTGGATCTGCAGGCTGATCAATTGGTGCTCCGCCTCAATGGTCTTTCGTGCCACCGTATCCGTCTCTCCGAACAGGACCCAGGTATTTTCATATTCCATCAGTCATACCTCCTTCCGTCTGAACTCAAATAAAAGACTCCCTGTCTTCCGCAAATTTTCTTATGTCCGAAGCATTGGTCATTTTCCGGATCCGGCCGTTCTTTATCACCACCAGGGTGGGCGCCTGCAAAATGCCGAACTTCGCGGCCAGATCCGCGTTCTCTTCCGCATCCACCACCTGATAATCCATATTTCCCAAAAATTGCTTTGCTATCCGGCAGTTGGGACAGGTCTTGGTTGTGAAAAGGTAGGTCCCTGCCGGAACATCCGCCCTTTTTTCGGATCCTGTCACTTTCTCCCCGCCGGATCCTTCCTTCTTCAGCACGGAACCGGAAAGATCATAGGTCGTTCGGTTTTTATATTCCTGGGTCTTTCCCTCATTCCAGTTCTGCACCGGACGGTAATATCCGGTAATGCGGCTGTAAATCTCCGCCTTTTTCCCGCAGACAGGGCAGACACTGTGCTCCCCGGCAAGATAGCCGTGGTCCGCGCAGATCGAATAGGTGGGCGACAGCGTATAATAAGGCAGCTTGAAATTCTCCGCTATGGTCCGCACCAGTTTCGCCGCCGCTTTCCAGTCAGGAAGCTTTTCACCTAAAAAGGCGTGGAACACCGTCCCTGATGTGTAAAGGGTCTGCAGCTCATCCTGAATATCCAGGGCATCAAAAATATCTGACGTGAAATCCACAGGAAGATGGGAGCTGTTGGTATAATACGGGGTGTCTCCCGCTTTTCCCGCAGTTTTAATATCCGGATAACGCTTCCTGTCATGCTTGGCCAGGCGGTATGTGGTGGATTCCGCCGGAGTTGCCTCCAAATTGTACAGATCGCCGTACATCTCCTGATAATCCGAAAGCCTTTCCCGCATGTGATTCAGCACGGCCTTTGTGAACTGCTGTGTTTTTAAGTTTGTTAAATCCTCTCCGAGCCACGGGGCATTTAAGCCCACTTCGTTCATTCCGATCAGGCCGATGGTGGAAAAATGATTTTCAAAGCTTCCAAGGTAACGTTTCGTATAAGGATACAGTCCCTGCATCAGAAGCTTTGTAATGACCTCCCTCTTGGTCTTTAAGGATCTGGCGGAAATATCCATCATATGATCCAGGCGTTCGTAGAAGCCGGCCTCGTCTTTGGAAAGGTAAGCGATCCTGGGCATGTTTATGGTTACAACGCCAACGGATCCGGTGCTCTCCCCGGAACCGAAGAATCCGCCGGTCTTCCTTCTGAGCTCCCGTAAATCCAGGCGCAGGCGGCAGCACATGCTTCTGACGTCACTGGGCTCCATATCGCTGTTTATATAATTGGAAAAATAAGGGGTTCCGTATTTGGAGGTCATCTCAAAGAGCAGCCGGTTGTTCTCTGTGTCCGACCAGTCAAAATCCTTTGTAATGGAATAGGTGGGTATGGGATACTGGAAGCCACGTCCATTGGCATCCCCCTCGATCATGGTCTCGATAAAGGCCTTGTTGATCATATCCATTTCATTTTTGCAGTCCTTATACTGAAATTCCATCTCCCTGCCGCCCACAATGGCGTTCAGCTCCGCCATATCGGCCGGAATGGTCCAGTCCAGGGTGATGTTGGAGAATGGTGCCTGAGTCCCCCAGCGGCTGGGCGTATTAACGCCGTAAATAAAGGATTCAATGCACTTCTTCACTTCCCGGTAGGATAACCCATCCGCCTTCACAAAGGGAGCCAGATATGTATCAAAAGAAGAAAATGCCTGAGCCCCCGCCCATTCATTCTGCATAATGCCCAGGAAATTGACCATCTGGTTGCAGAGTACGGACAAATGCTTTGCAGGAGAAGAGGTGATCTTTCCGGGTATTCCTCCCAGCCCTTCCTGGATCAGCTGCTTTAAGGACCAGCCCGCACAGTATCCGGTCAGCATGGATAAATCATGAATGTGAATGTCGGCGTTCCTGTGGGCATCCCCGATCTCCTGGTCATAAATTTCCGAAAGCCAGTAATTGGCCGTGACCGCGCCGGAATTGCTTAATATCAGCCCTCCGACGGAATAGGTGACCGTGGAATTCTCCTTGACCCGCCAGTCCTCCACCTTCACATAGCTGTTTACCACATCCTTGTAATCCAGAATGGTGTTCTTCATATTCCGTATCTTTTCCCGCTGTTTCCTGTATAAGATGTAAGCTTTCGCCACATCCGTATAACCCGCCTGCTCCAGCACATGCTCCACGCTGTCCTGGATCTGCTCTACGGAGACCTTTCCGCCTGACATCTTCTCCTGGAAATCTGCGGTTACCCGAAGGGATAACAATTCCAGAATTTCATTATTATACTGATTTTTGGTGGCTTTGAATGCTTTTTTGATCGCTTCTGTAATTTTATTCAGACTGAACTCAGCATTTTCCCCGTCTCTCTTTACTACCTGGATCATAAAACCAAACTCCTTTCCATTATAAACCCCTTCATGACTCATTATTTGGAACACACTGAGTATTATAGCAGAACTAAAGGAAAAGCACAATATGTAGTTCGGTTTTTTAACACCAAATCCACATATTGTGCTCTTTTCTTTATTCCTCAAATGCACCGGCATTGTCCGCCAGTCCGGCGAACAGCTCCGGCGGAATATAGGCATTCACAAGGATCCCGTCTTCCCGGTACTCTTCCTTCAGCAGCTGGCCGTATTTCCGGATCAGCTGGATCTTTCCTGCATCCTTATAGGAGTAAACCTTTTCCAGATACACCTTCCGGTTTCTCAAGATGGTTTCCAGAAGATTCAGCAGCTCGTCAAGCCCTTCTCCCGTCTTTGCGGATATCCTCACCTGATGGTCGGAGGAAATGTCCTTAAGGATCAGGCCTGCTTCTGCGGCATCGGTCTTATTAAACACCGTGACCATCACCTTGTCATAGACCTCCAGCTCTCTCAAGGTCTCATATACCACATACATCTGCATATCCATCTGAGGGTTGGAACAGTCCACCACGTGAAGGATGATATCACTGTACCTGGCTTCCTCCAGTGTGCTTTTGAATGCCTCAATCAGATGATGAGGCAGTTTTCTGATGAAACCCACCGTATCCGTCAACAGGATCTGCTGCCCTCCCGGAAGATTTAAATTCCTGGTTGTGGGATCCAGGGTGGCAAACAGCTTGTCCTCAGCCAGGATTCCGGCATCGGTCAGCCTGTTTAAAAGGGTGGATTTTCCCGCGTTGGTATAGCCTACGATGGCGGCTACCGGAACACGGTTCTTATCCCTCTGCTGTCTGGCCACTTCCCGATGCCGCTTCACATCCTCTAAATCTGATTTTAACATTCCGATCCGGTCATGGATCAGGCGGCGGTCCATCTCCAGCTTTTTCTCACCCGGGCCACGGGTGCCGATTCCACCCCCCAGACGGGACAGAGAACTTCTCAGCCCCACCAGCCTGGCCGCCCGGTACTTGAGCTGGGCCAGCTCCACCTGAATCTTTCCTTCCCTGGTGGTGGCTCTGGCGGCGAAAATATCCAGGATCACCATGGTGCGGTCCATTACCTTGATGTCCAGGGCTTCCTCTAAGTTCCTCATCTGAGCGGGGGACAGCTCGTCATCACACACGATCCCTGTGGCATCAAGCTCCCAGATCCGGTCCTTAATCTCCTGGATCTTCCCTTTTCCAAGATAAGTCCCCGGATGAATCCGCTCCCGGTTCTGAATGATCTGATCCACGGTAACGGCTCCTGCCGTCTTCACCAGCTCCTCCAGTTCATGGAGGGATGCTTTTGCATCATCTTCGTCTCCGGTGCTCACAGCCACCAGGATCACCCGTTCTTCTATTTCCTTTAACTCAATCAGCTCAGCCATTGATCCTTCCTATCTCGTTTTTAAAAAAGTGATCTCCCGCTCCGCTTCCTCATCGGAACCGTGAGCGGAGACATACTGCTGCATCAGATCCAGGGCCGTTTTAAAATCTCCCTTGTGCTCCTGCGCAACCGCCTGGTTGAACAGAAGCTCCGGAACCTCAGAGCTGTCCGGCTCCGAAAGCCCCCTGGAAAAATATCCGATGGCTTCATCCCAGGCTTCTTCGGCCATTTTGCATAAACCCATCCGGTTATAAAGCTCCGCGCTCTGTTCTCCTTCCGCCAGGGCGGCTTCATACAAGGCCATGGCCTGATCGGCTGTTCCTTCCTTTTCCAGGGCCGCTCCTGCCGCCAGCAAAGCTTTAAGCCGTCCCGGCGCCTGCTTTTTTGTATCCAGCTGCGCGCTTTTCTTATAATCCTCCAGGGCGCCGGTCAAATCTCCGGCTCCTGCCCTGGATACGGAGCGCATGTTCAGGTATTCGGCCCGTTCTCCATCCACCTGAATGAGAATGTCATAAGTGTCTGCTGCGGCCTGGTAATCCTCCGATAAGTACTCGGCTTCCGCCCGGTACTTCAGCACATCCACATGAAACTTTCCCACCAGTCCTCCGGAAGAATGGATGGCCTTGTCAAAGGCTTCCAATGCGCCGTCATAATTGCCGGCATTCAGGGCTTCAATTCCGGCATCCCGGTAAGAATATTTATTTTCCTTTTTTCCGCAGCCCGGCATCATGGCCAGTACAAGAACCAGCCCTGTAACAGCCGCCCCGTATCCGGTCTTTCTCCACATTCTATTATCTCCTTTTTATAAAGTTCGATTCGCCATCGGCTCACCATTATGCCAGGCAATGAATGCTATTGTTTCCCTGTGCTTCCATGGCCGCCCCGGTCCTCATTCCCAAGAAACTCCGCCTCTTCAAAACGAAGGGAAGGCTGATGTTCCATGATGCGGAACTGGCAGATACGGTCATTGACCCGGATCACCGTGTCACGGAGGGCATAGGCGGGGAAAAACCACTGGTCATTGTCCCCGCAGTAGGTCTCATCAATGACTCCCATGCTGTTGGTCTGTATCACGCCATAATTTTTAAAGGTACTGCTTCTGGGGACCACATGGGCTTCATATCCGGCCGGAAGCTCCATGGCGATCCCCAGAGGGATCAGCTTGAATTCCCCGGCCTTCATCCCGATCTCCTCTGCTGCGCGCAGATCAATCCAGTCTGACTTCCCGTCAATATATCCCAGGCGGTCGATGTTATCGGTAAAATATTTTATTCGAATGGTCTCTGTCACGTTATTTCCTCCTCATTGGTGCCGTCTTTTCTGTCTTCTGCCGAAATCAGGTCACTGCTTTCGGAAAGCTCCTCTTCCACCTCCATGCGGATCTCTGCCGCAACCACGGGATCCGCGGCGGGAAGGTTCTGGGTGGAGCCAATGCCGAATCTTCTCAAAAATTCTTCTGTCGTTGCAAAAAGGGCCGGACGGCCCGGCGCATCCATGCGGCCAACCTCGTATACCAGATTATATTCCACCAGCTTATTGACCGCGTGGTCTGACTTGACGCCCCGGATCTTTTCTATTTCAAGCTTTGTCACCGGCTGTTTATAAGCGATGATCGAAAGGGTTTCCAGAACAACATCCGTCAGGACCTGCTTTTTAGGCGTGGCCGCCACCCGGATCAGGTTTTCATAATACTCGGCTCTGGTGCACATCTGAAAGCTGTTCTCCAGCTCGATGATCTGCATCCCTCTTTTTCCCGTGTCATAACGCTTCATCAGGCGGAAGACCGTCTCCCTGGCCGTATTTTCATCCTGTCCGATGGCGGCAGCGAGCCTGTTCAGCTCAACGGAGTTACCCATGGTAAAAAGAACCGCCTCAATCACGGCATCCCATGTTTTCTCTTCTTTTGTGCTCTTCTTCGGCCCGTCCGAACCGAGCGTTTCCTTATCCATGCGTTTCTTCCTCTCCCCTGAATCCTTCTTCCGCCCGGTCCGGATCCTGCAGATTCAGTTCTTCCTCTTCCCCTTCCGGCTCCAGCGTCTCGATGATCATATCATCAAACAGATGCTCCTGGACCAGCTGTATCTTTCCGATCTTCATGAGCTCCAGAAGCGCTAAAAAAGTCACAACCACTTCGACCCGGTCCGGCTGCCGCTCAAGCATCCTGCGGAAGGAAAACTTCCGGTGCTTTCTGGCGTAATCCATGACTGAATTTATCTTATCCTCCAGGCTTACCGTTTCCTTTCTGATGTTGCCGAAGCGGCTTCGTATGGGATCCACCCGGTCCTCGGTACGCTTTAAAACAGCCCGGAAAATCTCCTGAAGCTTTGCCAGGGTGAGTCCGTCAAGAAGCTTGTCCAAATCCACAGGAGGCTCATATCTGGCCACCTCCGGCGGGACCGTGGGCACTTTATAAAGCAGCCGGTCCGCACCGACCTCCCTATCCTTAAGCTCCATGGACATGTATTTATAATATTTATATTCCAAAAGCCGCGCCACAAGTTCTGCCCTGGGATCCTCTTCTTCGCCTTCCTCGTTGACCTCCTTGGGCAGCAGCATGCGTGCCTTTATATCGATGAGCGTAGCCGCCATGACCAGAAACTCGCTGACAATGTTTAAATCCTCGGTCTCCATATTGTTTACATATTCCAGATACTGTTCCGTAATGACCGCTATGGGAATGTCATAAATATTCACCTTATTCTTATCGATCAAATGAAGCAGCAGGTCCAGCGGGCCTTCGAAATTTTCCAGTTTATAAGAGATTCCCATAAATTCCTCCAAAGCAGTTTAAAAACACTGACTATCAGTATACCAAATCCTGCTCCATCTGTAAATATATGGCACCTCCAAAATCATGCTTTCCTTTTTAAATCCACCACTACCAGCTGTGGTTTGTTGTTCAGGCGGATATTGATGGAATGGGTTCCCAGGCCTCTGCTCACGATCATATATTTCCCGTTTTCCTCAAACTCCCCCGCACACCAGGGAAGGAAAAACTGATACTGGGGCGTCATGACTCCCCCCAGCCAGGGAAGCCTTATGGTACCTCCGTGAAAATGACCGGACAGGGTCAGATCTGCCCCCCAGTCCCTGCACCCATGAAAATAAAGCGGGGAATGGCAAAGCAGGACCTGAAACCGGTCCCGGGACGCTTTCCCCACCTTTTTATCTATGTCCTCCGGCCCTAAATCATCGGCCCTGAATTTCCGGTAACAGCCGGGATCCAGATCAATGCCCGTGACAGCCAGATCCTTTTGGAACCATTCCGTCCGGTTCCCAAGGACCCTGACCCCAAGCCTCTCAAGGCTGCCCACATAATCCTCATACTGGCTGCCGTAGACAGAACGCTCCCGGCACATCCGGTTTTCATGATTGCCGTTGCCGTAAAATACCGGATACCTGCCTGCAAGCTTTTCCGCCAGCGCCAGGGAAATACCGGTATCCGCACCTCCCTTGCTGACCATCATATCGCCGCCGATCAGCACCAGATCGGGCTTTATCTCATCCACGGCAGCCAAAAGCCTGCTGTTTCCTTCTCCAAACCGGTTATTATGAAGATCGGAAAGGAACACCAGGGTGCGGTCCTTTCCGATCTTTGCGCTTTCCACCACGGTTCTCTCTACGGAAAGCTGTTTTTTTTCATATTCCGAACGCAGCAGCAAACCCGCGCACGCAGCGGCACAAAGAGCTCCGGCAGCAAATCCCATACGATTATCCTCATCTTCCATCATACTTTTCCTGCTGTCTTTTCATCATACAATGAAGAGCCTGTCCGCGTCAAGCCTATGTGGTCCAGTTGCCAACCAGATATTCGATGATGAGATTGGGCACAATAACCATAAGCCCGATGCCTATACTCATGACAATGGTACCGAAATAAAATTCCTCATAGCCCGGGGTTCCGGGAGTGGGCGGCACAGTGAACGCAAGGCGGTAGACGGACCTGCTGAGAATGTAAAAGCAGATCAGATAAAAAATTGCATTGAATAAATGTTTTTTCATTGATGTATTCCTCCTCTGCTTTAATATAAACCAATTATGGATAATATGCAATACTGGATAATCACGGTTTAATAAAGATGAGAGGTGACAAAACATGATTGTTTATGACAGACTGTGGGAAACCATGAAGAAGAAAAACGTCAGCCAGTATCATCTGATAAAATACTGTAAGGTCAGCGCCGGTCAAATCGGACGGCTTAAGAAAAACAACTTCGTTTCCACTCATACCATTGACATGCTGTGCAGGATTCTTGACTGCAGCGTAGAGGATGTCATGGAATACCGGGCCGACATCAGCGAGGCCACGGGCGCCGCAGAGGCTGTGGATCCAAAGCAGAATAAGGAAAACTCCGCTTCCTGAACGGATCGGTCAAAAAAAGAGTCCTGACAGGCTCTTTTTTGCTGTGTTTCCATCAACAGCGGATTACGGAATCCAGACACCGGAAGAATCCAGGCGGTAGCCCCCCGGCGCGGTGGTGTTCTTGAGCATGGCTCCATCCATCCCCAGGTAATACCACTTCCCGCCGCTTTCCACCCAGTAATCCAGGGCCATGGCCCCGCTGGAGCGGAAATAATACCAGACGCCGCCTGTAAATTCCCTCCAGCCCGTCGCCATGGCGGAATCCGAATCAAACCAGTAATAAACCCCGTCGATTTTCTGCCATTCGCTGCAGGCTTTCTTTCCATCCGGTTTTATGTAATACCACTTTGTTCCCGTCTGGCTCCAGCCAGAGGAAGAAGATGCCGACAGCCCTGTTCCCCCGGCTGATTTTAAAGCAAACCCGTAATCCAGAAGGGCCTTCGTATCCGCGTAATGGGTGGACTTGCTCTTCATAACAACCGCGATCAGCCGGACGCCGTTTTTCTCCGCGCAGGTGACCAGGGTGTTGCCGGCCAGAGAAGTATAGCCGGTCTTTCCTCCGATCACTCCGGGATAATACCTGGAATCCCCGGAGTTTAACATCTTATGGCCCATGGTAATGGTTCTGGCCGAAGCCTTTTTCGTGGCAGGTATCTGATAGGTCAGCGTGGAGGTCACCTTTCGCACCGTATCGTTCTGGAATGCAGCCCGTGCGATAAGGGCCATATCACGGGGCGTGGTGTAATGTCCGGAATTATTGAGTCCGTTGGGGTTTACAAAATTCGTACCGGTGCATCCAAGCTCCTTTGCCCGTGCATTCATGAGGGCGGAAAATCCGCTGATGCTTCCCCCTGCGTGTTCTGCCAGACCATTGGCGACTTCGTTGGCGGATTTAAGCATGAGACCGTAAAGGCACTGTTCCACGGTCAGCTTGTCCCCTTCCACCAGTCCCAGGGTCACTGCGCCTGATTCCAGGTTTGTGGTGGCCGTTTTAGAAAAGGTCACCGTATCGGATAAGCCGCATTTCTCCGCCACAAGGAGGGCCGTCATCAGCTTGGTTATGCTGGCCGGATAATATCTTGTGTCCCCGTTTTGGGAAAACAGCAGGGTGCCGTCAGCGGCATCCAGAAGAACCGCTCCCTCGGACTGGATCTCCGGCCTGGCAGCATTTGCCGCCGCAGCCGTCTGGGAACCGGTCTCCGTCTGAGCAGGGGCGGTCGCCCCAGGGCCGGATTCACCTGCCGTTCCCCCGGAAGGTCCGGCTGAAACCTCCGTGTTTCCAGTGGCTCCGGGGAAGGGCTGTACCACGGGAACCGTTCCATAGGATGGAATCGCCGCCAGTATGCTGAAACCGGCCGCAATGCTCCAGAGCCTGCGTAATTTTTTCCTCATATTCCGTAATCTCCTGTACATTTCTGCTGATAAGTAATTTTTCTTAAAACAGTATAGCACAAAATCCATAATTTTCCGATTAAAATTTTCTTACAAAGGCTTTCAAATTAAAAACGTACTGCCGCTTTCAGACAGTACGTTTAAAACTAAAAAATCTGTTCTTTATATTCTTTTTCCATTTCTTCCAGCCTGTCCATAGCCAGGTTCAGGATTTCCGCATGGTCAAAGGCCAGCTTCTCCTGATCCAGCATGTCGATGGCCGGCAGAAGCTCTATCTCCGTTTCCTTCTTCCACATCAGCCCCTGGCGTTCATAAGTTTCCGTAACGCGGTAGCTCATAAAGATATGCTCGTCCTCATTTTCTATGGTAAGTGCATATGTAGCTCCGTTTTCCAGGTCTGAAAGCTTCTTTTTCATTACCTGGAACCAACAGGCCCCGGCGGCATCATCTCCCGCCTCCGGATACAGCTGGTTCTTCGGAACCGCAGCCATATAAGAAACCGAAATGACTCTGGTCCTGGGATCCCTCTTTACATTCCCCCAGGTGTAAAGCTGCTCCATACAGATGTCTTCCAGCCCGGTCTCTTCCTTAAGCTCCCTTGCAGCCGCGCCTTCCAGCGATTCATCGGCATTGACAAAACCTCCGGGAATTGCCCACTGGCCGATGCAGGGATGATTTTTCCGTCTGATGAGCAGAAGCTCCGTTTCCACGTCTTCCTGATCAACCGCAAAAATCAGCATGTCAACCGTTACTGACGGGCGCTCATAGTTTCCCGGGCGGTACTGCGCGAGAAACTCTTTTTCCGTCAACCCATCTTCATTCTTTCGTTCCATTCTGCCCTTCTTCCTACCAGAATTTTAAATACCATGAGCAAAACGCCTCCGGAATCCTCTCACCGGCAGTTTCTGACGCTTCCTGCCGGAATAAAGCCCTCCGCCACGGCTAAAATACTGGATTTAAAATCAATGTCAAGCAGGCCGGCTGCCAAAGTGCCGATCCATGGGCCGGTTCCCCAAAAGGGAATTCCTGGTCCGGCACCCGCAAGCTTGGGAATCCAAAACGCAACCACATCATTTTGCCGCATAAAACCATTTTTTCATATAAAAGCCTGCCCCTATACTATACACAAAGATTCACCCGCTATCAACTGTTTTATAAAAAGATTATATTTTCCGGCTTTCCCGGAAAAAAGGTGTTAAGGGATGCGCATACACGCATATACCATATATTATAGAAATAAGGAGGCATTGTCAATGCAAGACCAACAAATAACGCCCGGAATGAATTTTAAAGAACTCTTAAACAGCCAGGTTCCCCAGGCCATGGCCTGGGTGACCGGACAGACAGCTTATCCTGACATCAGCGGAATCGTCAGATTCTATCCGACTGCCTATGGAGGAGTCCTCATCGAGGCGGAATTCTTCAATCTTCCCAACATAAACACCCCAGGCTCCTCTGACTTTTACGCATTCCATATCCATGAATACGGGGACTGCGGCAACAACTTTGCCAACGCAGGCGAACATTATAATCCTTCCGGACTTCCCCATCCCTACCATGCCGGTGACATGCCGCCCCTTATGGGGAATCAGGGCTATGCCTGGATGACTTTTTACGACAAGCGCTTCACAATTGAAGATATCATCGGCAGATCCGTTATCGTCCACCGCCGGGCCGATAATTTCACCACTCAGCCTTCCGGCAATTCAGGAGCCGAAATCGCCTGCGGCGTCATAAGGCCTTTCAGCTGAAAACAAACATTGGGTTAATCTTCTCTGAATAATATATTAACATTTTTGAAATACTATTGTACTGACAAAACGAGTGTGATATAATCCTCCAAAGTTGATAAATATTGTCCGAACCGCCGGAACGGAGAAGGGTGACCCAATATGAAAAATCTTTTTTACAGATACAGGCATATCTGGATATTAAGCTATGCTTTTATCTACCTTCCATGGTTTTTTTACCTGGAAAAAAAAGTGACGAACCAATACCACATCATGCATGTTTCCATAGACGACCTGATTCCTTTTAACGAATACTTCATCATTCCATATCTTTTATGGTTTGCTTATGTATTGACTGCCGTTTGTTATTTTTTCTTTAACAACGTAAAGGATTATTACAAGCTGTGCACCATGCTGTTCACAGGCATGACCATCAGCCTGCTGATCTGCACGGTATTCCCCAACGGCACGGATTTCAGGCCGGTCATTGACCCTGATAAGAATATCTGCTCGGCCATTGTTGCATTTATCTATTCCACGGATACTTGTACCAATGTATTCCCGAGCATCCATGTTTATAACTCCCTCTGCGTGCATATTGCGGTCACCCGAAGCGAGCGCCTGAAAAAGTACCGGCTGGTGCAATGGGGTTCCTTCCTGCTGATGATCTCCATCTGCCTGGCCACTGTTTTCTTAAAACAGCATTCTGCCTTTGACGGCCTGGGCTCACTGGTTATGGCTTATATCATGTATCAGTTCGTATACACCGACACCTATGTTCCCAGCAGGAAAAAAGTTTCCGAGGAAGCGATCAGCTGATTATAAAAAGAGGTGCTGCAAACCAACCGTGATACCGTTGTTTTGCAGCACCTCCTTGCGTTCTAATTGAATCCGAAAAACTTCTGGGTCATTTTATAAATAGCAATGGGAAACTTGCGTCCGCTCTTCCCCGGAAGATTGACTCCCTGGCCCAGGAAGCCCCATCTCAGTCTTAAATAAAGTTTTAAATTATGCCTGCGCAGGTGCTGCCACAGCTCTTTCTTCTTCTCCATGTTCTCCTCCGTATCCGACTTGATGGCAAGAATGGAGGATATGGTCATCATGATTTCCAGATACCGCACCATGTAGTGGCGGAGCTTGCGCTGTCTGATCTTCGTTACGTCATAGTAGCCGATCATCAGCTTCGTCACCCGGATCTGCTGGTCAATGCGGCCGATCATAACGGTCTCGTTCACGGACTGGTCTTCCCTTCCGATAAAATACCGGTAAAAGTTCACATTCAGATAGTATATGGTCTTCACATGGGGCAAAGGCTGGTAAACGAAAATATTATCCACGTAAAAAGTGTGTTTGGGCAGCTCCAGGCCACACTGGATGAGCAGCCCTGTCCTGTAGATCACGGAGTGCATGAGGATATACTGTCCCAGCAGGAACACCTTCACGTCATCCCAGCCGATGAGCTCGTTCTCCGGCAGGGCCCTGCGGTAATTCATGACCTTTTTGCGCTCGACCCCCTGTTTTTCATAAACGAAATTGCTGACGAGCATATCCAGGGTCTTTTCCCCGTACACAAAGCGCCGCAGGGTGTTGAGAATTTCCCTGTATGCGGACTCGTCCACCCAGTCATCACTGTCCACCACTTTAAAATAGATCCCGGAGGCATTTCTCAGTCCGGCATTGACCGCCTCCCCATGCCCCCCGTTTTCCTGATGGATGGCCCGGCAGATCCCGGGATAGTTTCTTTCGTATTCATCAGCGATCTCAGCCGTGCGGTCCTTTGTGGACCCGTCATCCACAATGAGGATCTCAACCTCATCTCCTCCCGGCAAAAGGGAATCAATGCAGTGCCTCATATAGGCCTCAGAATTATAGCATGGAATTGCTATCGATAAGAGTTTCACACAATATCCTCCTTTTTATTGTTTTTCCTGTAAATCCGGATTGCACAAATTGCGGACACCAGCGCAGAGACGGCAGCCGTGGCTGAAATAACCGTTTGATTATCCGAACCGGTCAAAGGGCCAAAAACCGACGTATTGGTCACACAAATGGACAATACATTGGCCGATACATGAAACAGGCAGGGGGCCAGCAAAGTTTTGCAGACCTCATATAACCAGGCAACCGCCATTCCGATCAGAAATGCATATACACCCTGGGGCAGATTTCCATGATAGAGCCCAAACAGAGCCGCCGACAGTACCGCTGACAATAAAAAGGGCAGACGGTCCCGGAGCGAAGCAAAAATCATCCCCCGGAAGATCAGTTCTTCCGTGATGGGGATCACAAATCCTGAGGCCGCAAGCTGAACGGCCAGAGGCGGTGAATAGAGGGATACCGCCGCTTCCTCATAAGCCGGGGACATTGCAGCCAGCCCAAGGGCATTCACGGCAAGGTTTCCGAATACACACAATGCCCCGCCAAATACCAGAATATGGACCAGACAGCCATGAAGCCTTAAGCCTGCTGCCGGAACCATGCCGCGGAGCCTCTGGTCCTTCGCATAAAACGAAAAAAGGACAGGGGATGTGAGTAAGGCGGACAGGGCGGCGGCTTCCAGAGCGCCTGTACCCAGACCCTGAAACAGGATCCCTGTGACCGTGGTATAAAAAAACACAGGAAGGATCAGATGGAGAACGATCGATATCATAAACACGGTGTCCTTTCATTTTCTGTTTCTTCTTAATTATTATACCACCTGATTTCAGGATATCCACCAAATTTTTTTAAATTATTTCCAAATAATATCTAAAGATACCTTTCCTTCCCGGCAGGTCCTAAAACCTGTTGCTTTTTTCACTTCCCGATAATATAATGTCTTTATACTTTCTGAATAAATACATCGAACTGAGAGGTAACTGATATGGCAAAAAAACGTATTGTTATGGCTTTGGGACATAATGCTTTGGGAACAAATCTTCCGGAACAGAAAAAAGCGGTTGCCGAAACAGCCGTGATAATTGCAGATTTTATTGAAGCCGGCTGGCAGGTGGCCGTTACGCACAGCAACGCGCCCCAGGTCGGCATGATCCATACGGCCATGAACGATTTCGGAAAACAGCATGACGGATACACCTCCGCTCCCATGTCTGTTTGTTCCGCCATGAGCCAGGGCTACATCGGCTATGATTTACAGAACGGAATCCGGGCGGAGCTGGTAAAGCGCGGAATCTATAAATCCGTGGCCACCATCCTGACACAGATGATGGTAAACCCCTATGACGAGGCTTTTTATACTCCCATAAAGCCCATCGGACGCTTTCTGTCGGCGGATGAGGCAAAGGAAGAAGAGGAGAAGGGAAATTATGTGGAGGAGGTTCCGGGTAAGGGCTTCCGAAGGGTTGTGGCCTCTCCCAGACCCGTATCCATTGTGGAAATCGATATCATAAAGGCCGTTATGGATGCGGACCAGATCGTCATCGCCTGCGGAGGCGGGGGAATTCCGGTCATGGAACAGGGATACCACTTGAAAGGCGCCAGCGCGGTCATTGAAAAGGACAGGGCCGCCGGACTTCTCGCCAAGGAGATCGACGCCGATGTGCTCATGATCCTCACCGGCGTTGACCGCGTGACTTTAAATTTCGGGAGTCCGGAGGAGCGCCCCATCCTGAAAATGAATCCGGAGGAAGCCAATGCCTACATTCAGGATGGGCAGTTTGAATTCGCTTCCATGCTTCCAAAGATCGAAGCATCCGTGGATTTCATCCAGCACGGAAGGAACCGGAAAGCCATCATCACTTCCCTGAAAGCGGCGGAAGCAAGCCTGGAAGGGAAAGCAGGGACAGTTATTACCGAATCATAGACCAGGAACCTTTTTGAATACGGACAGACAGCACTTTCATATATTGAAACAAATGGAAATAAACGGAGCTTCAAATATGAAATTTTTGCAGAAATTCAAAATTGCGGAAAAAATCAGAACGCTGTCCGTCCGTCCGGAATCCGGGAAGCACGCCGTCATGGTCTTTCTTCTCTTTCTCTGTGCCTTTCTGGCCGGACATCTTGGCGCCATGCTGACAGAATATCATAAGGCAGTGGAGGCGGCCGCAGACGGGAACTGGGGCCTAAGCTTCCAGCAGGAAGGACAGCCGCCGGTGGCCAATGCCACCATGGACTATTTACAGCAGTTCAATGCCTATTACGCGGAAAAAACACCGGATAAAGTCCTTTATCTGACCTTTGATGCAGGATACGAAAACGGGAATACGTCCGCCATCCTGGATGCACTGAAAAAGCATCATGCGCCGGCAACCTTTTTTGTCGTAGGCAATTACATAGAAACTTCACCGGAGCTGGTAAAACGAATGGTCGAGGATGGCCATATCGTGGGCAATCACACCTACCATCACCCGGATATGTCCAGGATCTCTTCAAAGGAAGCATTTGAAAAAGAGCTGGGGGATTTGGAAGCCCTGTTCGAAAAGACCACCGGACAGCCCATGAAGAAATATTACCGTCCCCCTCAGGGGAAATACAGCGAGTCCAATTTACAGATGGCAAAGGATATGGGCTACCACACCTTTTTCTGGAGTCTGGCCTATGTGGACTGGTATCAGGATAAACAGCCCACAAAAGAAGAAGCCTTCAAAAAGCTTATCGGGCGGATCCACCCCGGAGCCATTGTGCTCCTGCACAGCACCTCCGGCACCAACGCCCAGATCCTTGACGAACTCCTGACCAGATGGGAGGAAATGGGATATCAGTTCAAATCCCTGGATCAGCTGACCGGCCAGTAGTGCCCTCTTCTTTCCTGTCTGCCTGTTTTCCGGGATCTTAACGCAGTAGAACGGCCATTTTACCAGAATCAGTAAAATGGCCGTTTTTTTATTTTTTAAACATAAGGCAGGCTGAATGCGTACATCAGGCCGCCCCGCAGAAATGCGCTTATGGAAATTGCCCACCATATCCCCTCCTGGGCCAGGCTCCCTCCGGACAAAAGGTATGCCAGCAGCACTCTCAATCCGTTGGTAAAAATGCTGATAAGGGAAGGGTACAGGGTCCTTCCATAACCACGGAACACACTCTGGCCGACGCCCTCCAGACATGCGGCAAACTGGCATAAGGCAAATATCCTCAAATACCTGGCTCCCATGGATACAACCTCCGGTTCCCCCGGAACAAAAAGCAGAAAGAAAAACCGGTTGAAAAACACCAGATTCCATGTGGCGGCCACGCCCCATACGGACATGAGCAGGGTTCCGAATACAAACCCTTTCCATATGCGCTCATACTGGCCTGCACCGAAATTCTGACCGATAAAAGCGGTCAGCGCCGCTGCAAATCCTGCCGATACCAGATAGGAAAACTGATCCACCTGATTGCCGATCCTCTGAACGGCCATTGCATCCGAACCAAAAGCCGCCACAAGCCTGGACACGATCATTACAAAAAATGTAAAGCAGAAGGTTTCAGCTGCTCCGGGAGTTCCCCACCGGAAGACGGACTTTACAAAAGCCCTCCGGGGCAGCCGCCAGATCTTCATTCCGGCGAATGCCTCATGCCTGCAGTTTTTTAACGCCCGCAGAAGGATCATGCAGGACAGTATCTGGCAAAACACGGTGGACACTGCCGCACCGGTCACTCCCATACCGGCAGCGAATATGAGGATGGGATCAAGTACGGAATTCATGAAAAGGCAGACCAGATTGATGCAAAACGGTTTTGCGGAATTTCCGCTGGCATTAGGAAAACCGGATCATAAATTCCGCCAAGGTGCTGAACGTATCTACATTTACCATACTCTTTAAGATCATTATTCCGTTCAATATGCCGCGGATCATCAACGGTCTGCCCATCCATCTGTCAACCGCCCTGATGACTCTGACGGCGGCGGAGATGATCGGAGACTCCATGGGGAACTGGTGCGTTTGTTCTATACGGAGCATGTATCAAAAGAAATCGGTGGAAGCGAGGTAATCCTATGACTGCAAAAAGAATCCTTAACCTTCCCAACCTTCTGTATGGGTCTGAAATGACTTTAAGCTTCTCCTCGGTCTGTCCGTCTATCCCGATCTCCTCCAGGGTGAAGGCCACTTCAAGCTCACCGAACTTCTTTACCACGGCAAGGATTTCCTCCCCGCTCTTCTTTTCCAGAACCGCCTGCATGAGAAGCCCGAATGCCACCAGTTCGCCGTGAAGCGTCTTTCTGGTTTCCTTCACGATCCTGGAAGAATGGTAAAAGGGATGGGCAAATCCGGAAAATGCCTTGTCTCCCACATAGCTTCCCACATTTCCCGCCAGGTAAAGAATGGCATCCACCGTTTTAACGGTATTTTCATCAATCTTCTTTTCCCTGGCATTTTGTATCACCTCTGCCGCCTGTTTATCCAGAAAATCATATGCCAGACGTGCGGTATTGACAGAACTTATATGGGAAAAGTCGCTGTCCAAGAGGTCAAAGCCCACGGAAGTTTCATACCATTTTGCCAGAGTATCCACGATTCCGGCCCTTAAGTACCGCACCGGCGCATCTGCCAGGATTTCCGTATCCGCTACCACCGCTTTTGGGGAATGCCCGTTGCGCCGGAAATGATCAAAGTTTCCTTCTTCCGTATACATCACGGACAATGCGGCCCATGCCGCGCAGGTGGCGGCTATGGTTGGAACGGATATAACCGGTATTTTTAAAATGTCTCCTGCTGCCTTTGTTGTGTCAATGACCCTTCCGCCGCCGATCCCGATCAGGATTTCGATTCCCTTTTCTTCTGACAGCTCCGCTATTTCATTTGCCTTATCCTCCGTAGGATATCCCTCCAGCAGATATTCCATATAGATGATCCTCTGTACTCCCAGAGCCTCGGCCACGGCTTCTTCCGTGACCTTTCTTGCCGTTGCCGACCAGATGATCAGCCCGCGCTTTCCGTACTTTTCAGCAACGGTCCCAAGTGACTTTATGGCGCCTGGTTCACTTATATAAATTTCCGGGGTCTTTACCTGTAACATTTCATTCTCCTCTCCTGCTAAACAATGCTTTTCTTTTCATACTTCCAGCATGCGATTTCATGGGAACCGATCCGCAAGACGGGTGGTTCCCGGGTTTTGCACAGCTCCGTACATTCCGGGCATCTGTTGGAAAACCTGCAGCCCTTTGACATGGCATTCAACGGCGGAACAGTTCCTTCTATGGTATATAGATCTTCTGTTTCCCTGTCCATTCTGGGAATGGACTTCAGAAGTCCCACGGTATAGGGGTGCAGCGGATTCAGAAACAATTCCCTGACCGGAGCATATTCTATGATCCTTCCCGCATACATGACAGCCACATCATCCGCTGTCTCGGATATGACGCCCATATCATGGGTGATCAAAAGGATGGAAGTTCCCATTCTTTTGTTCAAATCCTTCATGAGTTCCAGGATTTGTGCCTGTATTGTAACATCAAGGGCAGTGGTGGGCTCGTCGGCAATTAATATCTGAGGGCCTGAGGAAACAGCCATGGCTATCATCACTCTTTGCCTCATCCCCCCGCTCAGCTGATGGGGATAATCCTTCATTCTTTCCTTTGCCGCCGGAATCCCAACCAGGTCTAAAAGCTCCGCTCCTTTGATATGAGCTTCTTTTTTTGAAATCTTACTGTGACTCCTTAACATTTCCGTCAATTGCCTCTGGATTGTATGAACCGGATTCAGTGACGTCATCGGATCCTGAAAGATCATGGAAATGTGTTTTCCCCTGTACCTGCGCAGCTGACTGCTGCTCAGCGCGGCCAGGTCCGTTCCGTCAAACAGGATCTGGCCTCCGGTTATCTTTCCCACCCCCTGGGGGAGCAGTCCGAGTATGGAAGAAACCGTCAGGCTCTTTCCGCATCCGGACTCTCCTACGATTCCCAGTGTCCGGCCGGGATCCAATGCAAAACTCACATGTTCCACGGCCTTCACGGTTTCCTTTCCTGAAATTCTCAACTCAATTTCCAGCCCTTTTACTTCCAGTAACGGTGTGCTCATATTTACTCCCCTTTCAGGATAATTTCATTTTGGGATCCAGGGCATCCCGCACCCCCTCTCCCAGAAAATTAAAGCTTACCACAGTAAAGATGATCAGAATACCGGGAGGCATCCACATCCATGGCTTCAGCATCAGATTGCTGAGGGTCTGCGCCGCATTGATTAAGTTGCCCCAGGAAGCCCTTGGCGCCTGGACTCCCACACCCAGAAAGCTGAGTCCGGATTCTGTCAGAATCGCCCCGCCAACCCGGAAGGATAAAATCACCCATACAGGTCCGGCAGCATTGGGGAGTATTTCACCGAAAATTATGGAACGGTCGTTTTTTCCGGCGGCACGGGCCGCTTCTATATATTCTTTTTGACTTATGGACAATACATTTCCATAGATCAGCTTTGCAATGGAAGTCCAGCCCATTACACCGATGATCACAATAACCGTTACGAGGGATGGCCCTACTACGGATACCAGCACCAAAATCAAAATCATGCTGGGAAAGGACATGAATATATCCGCCGTCCTCATTACAGCCATTTCCCATACACCTCTGTAATACCCCGCCAGAAGTCCCAGAGGCAGGCCGATGCACACGCTGATCAGGGTGGATAGAATTCCTACCAGCAAAGATACTCTTCCGCCGTAAACTGTGCGTGCCAGCAGATCTCTTCCGGCAGCATCCGTGCCCATCCAGTGCTTTATGGTGGGTTCCGCTAAAAAACCGGCCCCGATGTCGCTGGTATAAGGATCCATGGGAAAGATCGGAGGAAGGAATAAAACGGCCATAATTTCCAGCAGGATAAAGCTTAATCCAAACATGGCTCTTTTATTGTTCTTTAAGCTCTGAAAGAACTGCCTGCTCATTATATTTTTATATAAATTCACTGCCCCCCCTCCTTCCTCTTCTATTCATAAGTGATCCTTGGATCAAGGAAAGCATAAACAATATCCAGGATGATGTTGGTTATCAGAACCGCGGTCGCTATGAGCACCGCAACTCCCATGACTACAGGATAGTCCCTGTTGTTTATGGAAGAGATCATGAGGCTTCCCACGCCCGGCCAGCCAAAAATCTGTTCCGTGATCGTGGAGCCTCCTATAATATGGGGGATCTCAAGTAAAACCGATGTCACAACCGGTATCAGCGCATTGCGGAATGCGTGGCTGATCACTACCTGCCATTCGCTGATCCCCTTTGACCGGGCTGTTTTTATGTATTCTTCATGAAACACCTCCAGGCAGGCTCCCCTGGTCTGCTTTATGAGCCCTCCCATGGACCCGAGACAGACAACAGAGGCAGGCATGATCAGATGTCTTATATAAGAAAAAACCGTCTGGTCCGAAATATCATACATCCCTTTGGAAGGAAGCAGTCCCAGCTTAATGCTGAAAATATAGATCCCTAATATGCTTATAAAAAATCCCGGCAGCGCAGATCCTGCCAGCGCCAAAAAGGTCGATGCCGAATCCCACTTGGAATAGGGCTTATATGCTGCCATGATTCCGATTGGAACCGCCAGAAGAATGGCAAGCAAAACACCGGATCCCGTCAGAAGCAGAGAAGGCAGGATTCTTTGGGCAATGATCGTGGATACTTCCTGATTGCTCCTGTAGGATACGCCTAAGTCGCCTCTTAAAAAGCTGCCCAGCCAGATGAGATAGCGCACGGCAACAGGCTGATCTAAGCCCAGAGAAGCTTTCAGTTCATCATATTGTGCGGCGGACAGCTTGGTATCGCTGTCAGACAGTATATCCAGGGCACTTCCCGGCGCCAGGCTCATTAATATGTAAACAACTGCGGTTACCCCGATAAATATGGGTATGGCAGTGAGGATTCTTTGCAGTATATTTAAACATCGTAAGCTCCTCTTTTTTATTCTTTCACCCATTCCCAGACGTT
The DNA here is from genome assembly GCA_041223105.1 of Lachnospiraceae bacterium 54-53. Lineage (GTDB taxonomy): Bacteria > Bacillota > Clostridia > Lachnospirales > Lachnospiraceae > Lacrimispora. Next base: position 271,027 of record JBCLPO010000004.1, on the reverse strand, counting down.
ATCGTTGCACATTCCGGCCGCTTCATAATCCACATTCCGGACGGAACCGGATTCTACGAAAAGGGAACCGGCATGCCATAAGGGAATAAAAGGCGCCTGGTCAAATACAAAAGCCTGATAATCCCGGATCAGCTGCTTTTTCCCGGAACTGTCTCTTTCTGAAAAAATCTTTTCTCTCCAGCTGTCATAGGCAGGATCCGTAATGGAAAAGTCATTTTTTACATTGCTGCTGAAATTATTGGCAAACCATAAAGGATATGAGGTGCCCTGATGTCCGGAGATGCCGATATCATACTTACCTTCTTTTAATCCTGTGAACATGGTCGCCACGTCAACGGTCGTGATCTCCACCTGTATGCCGGCTTCCGCCCACTGCTGCTGGATCAGGGCCGCAAGGCTGGAACGGGATTCACCAATGGCTATTTTGAATGTTCTGCCGGAATCGTATCCGGCTTCCGCCAGCAGCTGCTTTGCCTGGTCTAAATCCCTGCTTACGGATAAATCCGTATTGTAATATTCACTGCCCGGAAGCACATAGGAAGCCGATGGGGAACCAAGGCCCTGGGTGCCTGCCTCTGCCAGCACCGCTTTGTCCAGGGCAAAATTCATGGCACGCCTGATCCTGGCATCGTCGATACTGGAATTATTTAAAATGATCTCGACAAATCCGGATCTCGCCTTTGATTCAATGACGTTAAAACCGGAAGCTTCCGCTATTTTCTTATCATCCTGAGTGGAAATGCCGTTGCCGAAAGAAAAAATATCCAATTCCCCGGAAATCAGGGAAGATAAGGTGTCGGCGGAGGCAATGACATTGACCACAAGCTTGCCAAAGCCCGGAGTTCCCAGAAAATAATCCGGATTGGATTGAAACACGATCTGGCTGCCCACGATTTCCGATTCATAGATACAGGGACCGTAGCTTTCCAGTAAATGTCTGGGAAGCACATAGAAATTCCGATTGTACAAAGTAAGAAAATCCTCCGGTGACAGCTGATTTTTCAAGGTCAGTATGCCGGACCGCCGCATATCAAAATGACCGGTTCCATTTTTTCTCATCCCCTTTGCACAATTGTATAAAATATTCAAACAACGAATGGTTCCGTTCCGCGTATTTTTCATTCAGAGGATTCCAGCCGATACCTGATATTGGAAGAAATTCATGTTCCAGGGCTTCCACTGTTTTAGATCCGGTAAACGCCGCAGGTCTTAAGTTCAATCCTAATCTCTCAACTTTCTGATAATCCAAAAGATTTACGGACAATTTATCTCCTAATGCAGAATTAATTCCGGTATGAGGTTCTGTACGGATCTGGGTTTCTTCTGATAACGCAGGCTGCCGTACCTCAGCCCGGTCATCCGGCAGGTGTAAGGTTCCCCCTGATGCCGCATTGATGATCTGCATTCCCCGGCCGATTCCCAGTACCGGCTTCTTTGCGTCTGAAAATTCGCGAAACAGGGTAAATTCAAAATCATCTCTGGTGGAGCAGACGCTTTTAAGTTCCCGGAAGCCGGTATAATATCGGCCATAACGGCCTCTGTGAATATCAGGTCCGTGGGTAAGTATCAATCCGTCTGCAAACCGGGCGTATTGTTTTGATTTCCGAATATCCTCAGGCATGAATGGCAGACCTCCTCCGGCAGAAACATAACCGGAATATTTTCTGTTCAGTATAAAGTTGGCTGTGCCAAAGGCAGGGTCAAATCCTTCTTCACCGGTGATCAATATGAATGGTCTCATGTTCATGCTTCCTTTATCTTTATTTTCCCAGGCCCGCCCTTATATGAAATAATTGGGCTCCAGAGAAATGATCCTGGACAGAAACTGTCTGGTTCTCTCTTCCCTGGGATTTGAAAAAATCTCTTCCGGCTTCCCTTCTTCCACCACAACGCCGTCGTCCATAAAAATCACCTTATCCGCCACATCCTGGGCAAAGGACATTTCATGGGTCACCACGATCATGGTAATTCCTCTGCCTGCCACTTTTTTTATGATATCCAGTGTTTCTCCCACCAGCTCCGGATCCAGGGCGGAGGTGGGCTCATCAAATAATATTACCTCCGGATTTAAGACAAAGGCTCTGGCAATCCCTACCCGCTGCTGCTGTCCGCCGGAAAGCTGGGACGGGTAAAAATCATATTTATCCGACAAGCCGACCCAGTCAAGCGCTTCCTTCGCACTTTTTTTCGCTGTTTCCCTGGGGATGCGCCTTGCGGTGACCAGGCCTTCCATCACATTTTCAACTGCCGTTTTGTTGGCAAACAGATTATAATTCTGAAAAACAAACGCGGTTTTTCTCCTGATCTGTAAAATTTCTTTTTTGCTCGCTTTTTTCAAATCCACATGGGCATTTCCGATGACAAGTTCCCCGCTGTCGGCATTTTCCAGAAAATTGATGCAGCGCAGCAGGGTTGTTTTTCCCGTGCCGCTAGGCCCGAGAATGACAACCACCTGGCCATCCTTCACTTCCACGGAAACATCCTTTAAAACCTGCAGTTTTCCAAATGCCTTTTTTACATGTTTCACCTCAATCATATAGATTCCTCCTAAATTTCCCGGTATGCCGCTTCAGAACCTTTGCCAGATATTCGATGACAATGGTGAATACCCAGTATATGACTGCAGCCGCCACGTATCCTTCAAAAAACGAATACGTTCTGGAGCTGGGAATTCATAAAAATGAGCCGTGTTAAAACTCATGCCTTTCCCTCTTTTCCAGTTATTTTCCGTTCTCCGCCATACTCCAGCTTCCCGTTCAGGTAATAAAAAAGAAGCCGGATGGTCAGACTTATGACTATGTAAATGATCACCACAAACACGTAGGCTTCCAGTACATGTTTTGTGACGGCTCCGATGGATTTGGCTCTTCCCATGATATCCGTAACGCCAATGAGAAATACGAGAGAGGAATTCTGAAACAGCCCCACCAGATCAGAGCCGAAGGGAGGCAGGGCGATTCTTATCATCTGCGGAAGGATAATCCTCCGAAAAACCTGAAATCCCGTGAGTCCCACGCTTAACCCTACTTCCGTCTGCCCATAGGGAATGGACGTGACCGCGCTGTAAAAGATGGCGGAAAGAAACGCTCCCTGGTTGAGAATAAACGTGATATAGGCAAAGACCACCGTACTCCAGCCCCGGTTTATATTCGTGCCGAAAACCGGATCAATGAAGGCCGGAATTCCATAATAGATGATCATTAACTGCACCAGCATGGGGGTCCCTCTCATAAACGAGACATACACCTTAAAAACCGGATGCAGGACCGGAACTTTTTTAATCTGCACCAGAACGATGAGAATTGCGAGCAGCACACCGAAAACAGTCGCATAGACCACAATCGAAAAGGTCACTGACAGATAGGGAAGTATTTTAGGAATGTTTTCAAAAAACCGCTCCCAGCCAAACAGTTTATTCATGGCAGTTACTCGCTTTCCGTATAATCTCCGCCTATGATATCAACTGATATTCCGGCAAGCTTTCCGCTCTCTTTTAACTGCTTTAACGCTCCATCCACAGCTGTCTGCAGTTCGGTATTGCCTTTGTCAAATACGAAATAGGTAGATGAGGACTGGACCGGCTCTCCCGTTACCTTCAGCACATCGGAACCATTCCCGTTTTTGTTCAGCTTCTCCGTATCCCGCTTTGTCAGTATGGTTGCATCCCATACGCCGTTTAAAATTCCGGTAACGGTTTCTTCATCGGTGGAATTATTCACATAATCAATTTTAATGGGATTATCGGTATGCTCCTTATTATAGGTTTCCAGAATAAACAGGGAATTCGATCCGGTGGAGCTTTTCACCTTCAGCCCCTGCAAATCATCCAGAGTCTGGATATCTGTCCGGTCGGCCGCTGTCACCAGATAGGTCACATAGGTGGTATAGGGTTCCTCTCCAAACAGGTATTTTTCATTTCTTTCCTCGTTCCATTCATATATTGACCAGATTTTTCACCCGGATATCGGATTTTTCCAGCAGCTGGTCAATGATCGCATCCACCACCTGTTCGTGGCCCCTGTAGTTGTTGCCTTTAAAGCCTGCGGTGGAGGCATAGATCACCGGCTTTTCGGAATCCTTAAAGCCCTCTCCCAGGGTCCCGCAGATGCACGTCGTCGCAACGGATTCTGACAGGCGTTCCAGCTCTTCCACCGTGGCGTTGGCGTATAAAAAAATGGGATCCAGATCAAAATTCTTAAATATTTCAATGATTTCACTTCTGGCGCTTTCGTAAAAGTTTTTAAAATTAATGGTGTTTCTTTTCTGCTTCGGCGGCTTTACGATCCCGCTCAGCACCGCATGATCGGAGATGTCGAAACCGGTCGCCCAGATCCTTGATTTAAAGCCTTCGCAGTGCACGGCTATGACAGGTACCGGGATCTGATCCTTCACATCATCCACCACACTGTCAATGTCCTCACCGATGATCCCCGTGGCGCAGGAGCTGCTGACAAAAATGGCTTTGGGCCGGTAACGCCGGTTGACCTCCACAATGATATCCGCCAGCGCATCTGCAGAACCGAAAATGGTATCATTTTCATTCATATCCGTGCCAATGTAGACCGACTTGTTTTCAACTCCTCTTTTAGCGGCCACCTGGTTGGTAACGATATACTGGGAACTGGCTGTTGCCGAGCAGCCGGAGGGACCGTGATGTATGACCGCCACATCCCGTATTCCTCCCAGCTGGCTCAAGGCACAGCCGGAAAGGCAGGTGCTTGACTGGGAAAAGCAGCGCCCGCAGCCCTTTAAGCTTCCGCATCTGCTCTGGCTTGCAAGATCATGTAAGTCTCCCACATATCCGGTTATGGAACCCAGCCGGGTCTCCCTGGTGGCCAGGTTTGAATTTGATAAATTGATAGCCATGTTTAAACCTCCAAATTTCATTTAAGCTTCTTCAAACAACTTTGTGGATAAATACCGCAGACCGGTATCCGCTAAAATAACTACAATATTCTTCCCTTTGTTTTCCGCCCTTTTTGCGATCTGGGTCGCCGCATAGAGGGCCGCTCCGGAGGAGGTTCCCACTAAAATCCCGTCTGTTTTCGCCACTTCCCTCGCCGATTCATATGCCTGATAGGTTTCCACTTTATATTTTTCATCGTAAATGCTTAAATCCATGGTCAGGGGAATCCTTTCAAAAGGAACTCCTTCAAAGGGATGGACCCCTGTGATATCCGGCGGCAGCGGATCTTTTTCATTGGGAAGGGATTCCGGTCCCGGCTGTATGGCTACAATCTTAATGTTTTCATTTTTGTTCTTTAAATATTTTCCCGCTCCCGATACGGTTCCTCCCGTGCCCACGCAGGCCACAAAAACATCCAGCTTTCCATCCGTATCCTCCCAGATCTCCGGCCCTGTGGTCGCTTCATGAACGGAGGGATTGGCGGGATTCTCGATCTGGTTGACAAAAAAGATGTCTTTTTCTTTTGACAGCACCTTTTCCTCCAGAGTCTTGATGGCCGCCACAAAATCCCCGCCCGTTTCCGTCATCACCGCTTTGACCTCGGGCACCTCGGAAAGCCTGATGGTTTCTCCGCCGAAAGCCCTGATGTTCTTAAACCGTTCCTCACTGACATTGTCCTGGACATATACCCGGAAGGAATATCCCCTGGCTGCCGCAATGGCCGCCAGGCCGATCCCCGTATTTCCGCTGGTGGTTTCCACTATGGTATATCCCGGCTTTAAAAGCCCCTTTTTTTCCGCATCCTCGATCATGGACAGAGCGATCCTGTCTTTTACGCTCTGATTCGGATTGAAATATTCAAGCTTTACAATGAGCCTCGCTTCCAGAGCATGTTTTTTTCCGTAATTTTCCAGCTCCAGAAGAGGCGTTTTCCCTATGAGTTCCGTAATTGATTTATGAATATTACTCATTCATGCCCTCCTTGTTCCGGCACGCTCAGTGCCTTAGATCTTATAATCGTCATTGATGTTCATGAGCCCGAATTCAAAAAGAATTTCCTCCAGCCTTTCCTGGGACATGGGAGTGGGTATGGTGAAATCCGTGTTGTCGTTCACGGCCTGTGCGAGATTCCGGTATTCGTTTGCCTGATTGGAATCAGGTTTGTATTCAATGACTGTTTTGCGGTTGATTTCCGCATGCTGCACAATGTTATCCCTCGGTACGAAATAGAGAAGCTTGGTTCCAAGCTCTTTGGAGAAGGCGCGGAGCAGATCCAGCTCCCGGTCTACGTTTCTGCTGTTGCAGATAATACCCCCGATCCTCACTCCTCCGGCTTTTGCATACCGTTTCACTCCCTTTGCAATGTTGTTTGCCGCAAACAGCGCCATCATTTCTCCGCTGGCCACAATGTATATCTCCTTGGCCTTGCCTTCCCGGATGGGCATGGCAAAACCGCCGCAGACCACGTCTCCCAATACGTCATAAAATACATAATCCAGATCCTCGGTGTAAGCGCCCAGATTTTCAAGAAGGCCGATGGAGGTGATGATCCCCCTTCCCGCGCATCCTACCCCTGGTTCGGGGCCTCCGGATTCCACGCAGCGGGTCCCCTTATAGCCTTCCTTTAAAATGCGGTCGAGCTTTACCCCGTCTCCTTCTTCCCGCAAAGTATCAAGAACCGTTTTCTGTGCCAGACCGCCAAGCAGCAGCCTGGTTGAATCCGCCTTCGGGTCGCACCCCACAACCATAACCTTTTTTCCCAATTCCACTAACCCCGCTGTCAGGTTCTGGGTGGTGGTGGATTTTCCGATTCCCCCTTTCCCATAGATGGCAATCTGTCTGATCTGTCCCATTGCAATAATCCTCTCTTTCATTTCTCATTATAAATTGTCGTATAAATCTTCCGTCAGAGTCAGGCTTCCCCTGTAACCGGCATAAGCCCTGTTAAAAATCAGCCGGTCCTTTATGGGAAACGCGGCGACGATGCACTGCACCTCTTTTAAGGAGCTGACCTCCTCTTCATTGCTGCTGCCGATGAGCAGGGTAATGTCCTCCTCTTCCAGCAATGTTTTGTTTATTTCATACTGGTCCGATGATTTCCTTATATCCTCGATTCCCTGGTGGTCCGTAAAAAAGGTATTCACCTTTAAGCCGAGCTTTCTTAAGATCCTGGCGATTTCCTCCAAATTTCCGCTCCAGAAGGGATCATGATAGGGAATGATCCCAAACACATTTACAAGCCTTTCATCCTTTGGGACCCCCGTCTCGATCACCTGGTCGATCAGGGCATTCCATATGACTTCATATCCAAGGTTGCTGTCTCCCGCAAATCCGGGCGTATCAATGGGATAAACGGAATGCCCCCGTTCCTTAAACTCCTCTGTGACGCTTCCGATATCATCTCCGATGATTCCCGCCGTGCAGCCGGTAAGGACAAAGTAGGCATCCGCATCAATGATATCAATGGCTCCCTGTATGGTGGATTTCAGCTTTTTCGTTCCTCCGAACACCACCTCCCGTTCCAGCATGTTGCTGGAAGGAATGGAAACACTGCTCACAAAACAGGAATTTTTGTTCCCGGACTGGCCCTGGTCCGAGGCCGTTGACTGCATGCAGCAGCCGGGACCTGCGTGATAGATGGGGCACACCCGGTCAATGGCGCCCAGTACGGAATTGATGCCCGCAAGAACAGAGCCTCCTCTTGGATTTTCTATTACTTCAGACATGTCACTCACCTCCGATGATGTATTTGAACGGATCCTGTTCGTACCAGCTGTCCTTATAGGGCAGCCGTATGTGCTGGGAGAGCTTCACATTAAATCCCGGATTCTCCAGCTGGTCGGCTATTTTATTCCCTAGAAATAAAAGCCCGTCGTATCCCATGGTCGGACGCTTCATATCCAGCACATGTGTGGTGGGGATCCCCAGCTTTGCCGCCCATTCGGGAACTCCGATAAATACGTCCGGCTTCAGCCTCTTCACCAGATTCACCTGTTCAAAGGGCTGCATATTGGCGATGTCAAGGACATAGTCCGGATGGATCGTGTTTAAATATTCAATATCCGCCTGGGCATCTTCGTCATAGGTGGGGGGCTCAAGCCCGACAAGCTCCATCCCGAAATCATCGATCAGTGCAGCCGCCGCAAAGGACCGACCGGTCCCGCCGCAGATGAATACCCGCTTCCCTTTCAGCCTGTTTTTCATGGACTCCACAAGAGGAAATATCCGCTCATGTTCTCTCTCTATGATCTCTTCGGCTTCCCTTTCCCTGCCTGTGATTTTCGCGATCCCACGGAACCAGATATCCGTATTGCGGACCCCGATGGGCATGACCGTGTGGGAATAGGGAATGTCATAATCCTCATACAAAGTCTTCATAAATTCATCCGCAAACACCTTGCAGATGGAGGTGGACGCCTGGGCCGCCGGGATCTGCCGGATCTTATCCAGGGAGCTGTAAAAAGGAATGTAGTTTACGGAAAGCCCCAGGAGAGACAGCATCCGCTCCATTTCCTTCTGATCCGCATAGCTTATGGAAACCGGTGCGAACAAATTGACCAGGCCCTCTTTCTTTTCCAGCGGCTGATTCTTCAATATGTATTTGCTGATGGAAATAAATGCCGCATCAAAACCGGAAGCGCAGATCTTTGACTGAAAGCCCTCACAGTGGATGGGAATGATGAGGGCATCGCTTTCTTCCTGCAAATCCTTAACAATGGAGTCTAAGTCGTCTCCTATGATTCCGGAGGCGCAGGAGGCAAATACAAAGATGAGTCTGGGATGATATCTTGCCGCCGCATCCGAAACCGCTTTTTTAAGCTTGTTTTCCCCTCCGAAAATCACATTGTTCTGATCCAGGTTCGACACGATGATCCTTGGATTTTTAATGTGCTTCACGCCCCGGTGGGCCTGCCCCACCCGGTACTGGTCCACTGCGGAACACATCGATATGCCTTCCCGCAGCGATCCTGGCTCCGTCGATCTCGGCACAGACCGGGGCTTTTTCATCTGATAAGTCCGATTGAGGGATCAGGGGAATGATGTTGTAAATGCTGGCGCCGGCCTCCTTTACGGCAATGGCGATATCCTCAATATGATCCCCGTTGATATTGGGCACCAGTACGGAATTGACCTTTACCGTGATCCCTGCGTCCGTGATCTTCCTGATTCCCTTTAACTGGTTTTCTATGAGAATTTCAGCCGCCGCCGTCCCTTCATAGACCTTGCCGTGATACACGATCCAGCGGTTGAGCTTTGCCTCAATTTCCGGATCCACGGCGTTCACCGTGACTGTTATGGTTTCTATGCCGATCTCAATGATCTCATCCGCCTTTTCATAGAGGAGCAGACCATTGGTGCTCATGCATTTGATCAGTTCCGGGTGGTATTTTTTAACCAGACGGAAGGTTTCCAGGGCGTACCCCGTAGCCAGGGTATCACCCGGCCCGGCGATCCCTGCCACCGTGATCTCCGGGCATAAATCAAGGGCTTTATCAAGTACCTCCAGGGCCTCTAAGGGAGTGAGCACCTTTGACGTCACTCCGGGCCTTTCTTCGTCGTCATTGATCTTTCTGTCACAGAACTTACAGGAGATGTTGCAGCCCGGACTTACGGGAAGATGGATCCGGTCTGTGTTGTTTCTGTTTCCGCCAAAGCATGGGTGTGACTTTTGAAGGTTCTGATATGTATTTAACATTCTGATCTCACTTTCTTAAAATTAAGGATACAAAAAAAGACAACCTCCGCCTGATACGCATCACTGCCTATCAGAACCTCCGGTTGTCCAGTCAGTCCTTTAATCTGATTTTTTCAATTTTTTCTATCTGCACTATTTTTCCATCCTGAATCGTAATGGTAATAGAACCATATTTTACGTCCCTGGCCATTTCATTGATCAGCCTGATGTAATCTTTCTCAGGATGGGGAACATTTGATTGGGATATATGAATCACCTTCTCTCACTTCATGATTCGTCACCGGGCTGGCTCCGGTGACCCGGTCCGGACCCGTTTCTCAGGTGGTTCCCTTTGTTATGCATATCGATACGCATTTCGTGCATGTTCCTGTCCGCATGTGTTTTATTTGATAGGATTTATCACTTAATTCCGATTAATAAAAAAACAGGTACTATTATAAGTACCTGCCAAACTCCTAAAGCTACGGATTCAGGTATTCTAATACATACAAAAATAAGCTGTATTCATACACATGTACACAGTCCTGCAACAACAATACATATTATCAATGTCTGCAAAATGATGAACCCAGGTAGAAAACCTTGTGTTTTTCATATGTAATACATCCTTTCTTTGTAATTCCTATAATTTTTATAGGTTTTATATGTATTGATTATAATATCATCCTTTTTCCTTGTCAATATATTTTTATTAGATTTTTTTTATATCCTTGTCCTATTTTGTCCCTGGGAGCACAAAAAAAAAGGGATAAACACTGACTTTTCAGGCTTATCCCATTTTATTGTTATAAAATAATTTGCATTTAAATGCATAAATGACCAGTAAAAACCACCTGCCACCCTGTCATTTACAGAGCTTCTGCGCGCACCAGCGCCTCATCAATGGAGCCCGCAATATTCTCTCTGCCCACCGCATCCACAAATCCCGCTTTTTCCATGATGGACATGGGCTGCCGGTTGACATGGGACAATACCAGCACCACATTTCTCTTCTGCAGACTGTGGTAAAGTTTTTTTAAGCTTTTCAAAGCCGTGGCATCCATGGCCGGAACGCTCCTCATGCGGAGGATCAGCACCCGCTTTCCTTCCTCCGCAAAGATCTCGGATATCTTATCGGCGGCTCCGAAGAACATGGGGCCGTTGACCTCAAATACGGCCACATGTCCGGGTACCGGCTTTAAATCAATGGGCGCTGCCGAATGGTCCTGATCCTTTAAATACCTCCAGCCGCTCACATCCGCCACATCCGACATGCGCTTCATGAACAGCATGGAAGCGATGACCAGGCCAACGCCTATGGCCATGACCAGATCAAAGGCCACGGTCAGGACAAAGGCGATTAAAAGCACCGACCAGTCGCTTTTGGGCGCTGTTTTTAATATGGCCGCAAATTCCCTCCATTCACTCATGTTATAGGCTACCACAAAAAGAATGGCTGCAATGGCAGGCATGGGAATCAGCGCCGCATAAGGCATAAGAAAGACCAGGATGAGCAGAAGCAGCACAGCATGGACCATCCCCGCCACAGGGGTCTGGCCGCCGTTTTTGATGTTGGCGGCGGTCCGGGCGATGGCGCCGGTTGCCGGAATTCCTCCGAACAGGGCGGAACAGGCATTTCCCGCGCCCTGGGCGATCAGCTCCATGTTGGAATTGTGCCTTCCTCCCACCATTCCGTCGGCTACCACGCAGGAAAGCAGCGATTCAATGGCCGCCAGCAGCGCAATGGTCAGGGCATCCGGCATGACCTTCCGTATCATGGAGAAAGACAGCTGGGGCATATGAAAGGCCGGAAGGCTGGGTGAAATGACGTACAGATCCCCGATGGTATTGACCGGCAGATCCAGTCCCTTTACCAATCCCGCCGTGAGGATCACCGCTATCAGTGACGGCGGGATCTTCTTAAAATACCTCGGCCACAAAATGAGTACGGCGAGGGCGGTCATCCCCACTCCAAATGCCATGGGGTTAAACGTACCGATGCAGCGGATGACCTGTTCCAGCTTTTCCATGGTCTCCACCGGGGACTTTTCAAAGGTGAGTCCGAGGAAATCCTTGATCTGACCGATCAATATGGTTACGGCAATGCCTGTGGTAAAGCCGGTGGTAATGGTGCAGGGAATGAAACGGATGAGGCTTCCGAACCGCAGGAGCCCCATGGCAATCAGCAGGATCCCGGCCATGATGGTTGCCGCAGCAAGCCCGTCAAGGCCGTTTTTCACAACAATGCCGGCCACAATAGATGCAAATGCCGCCGTAGGCCCTGCGATCTGTACCTTGCTTCCTCCTAAAAAGGAAATCACAAAGCCCGCCACAATGGCCGTATAAAGTCCCTGCTCCGGAGTTACGCCGGAAGCCAGGGCAAGGGCGATGGAGAGGGGCAGGGCAATGATCGCCACGATGATCCCTGAAATAATATCCTTAACAAACTGCTCCCTTGTATAATGCTTCATCGATAAAAAAAACTGGGGTATGGTATCCTTCATTTATCCCGATCCTTTGGTATTATAAAATTTTTATAAACATTCTATAATATAAAGGGGAAAATGAAAGAATGCAAGCGAAATTTGCATGTTTCTCAAATAATACAAAAAATGTCAGCGCAGGCTGTCCGCTGCCAGCAGCTCCAGTCCCCTTTCATCAAGCAGCTCCACACTTCCCCTGGTGATCTTCACCAGATGATCGGCCTGAAACAGGCGCAGCAGCCGGGTGACCACTTCCCGTGCCGTACCGAGATGGCGGGCGATCTGCTCATGGGTGATGGAAAGCTCTCCGGAGCCGTTAAGCCTTCCTTCCTCCAGGAGAAAAGCAGCCAGACGGCCGTCCATCTTCTTGCTGAGCACCTGATCCATGAGCCACATGACATCGGAAAAGCGGGAGGCCATCAGCTCATTGGTGAAATTGGATACGGCTGCGGACTGCTCCATCAGGCTTTTATATATTTCCGGCGGGACCATACAGACCCGGGAATCCTGCTCCGCCTCCACCGTCACGTCAAACTGAATGTTTTTCACCATACAGGGGCCTGTAAAAAGGCAGATATCCCGTTCCAGCAGCCGGTAAAGGGTCAGCTCCCTTCCTTCATCGGATATCATGAAAACCCTCAGCTGCCCTTCCGTCACAAGAAGGAGCCCGCTGCATCCGCCGTCTCCCCCATGGACCAGCATCCCCTTTTCAAATTTTGCCTCCCTGGCTGTTTCCTTCAGAAGGGCCCTCTGCCCTTCCGTCAGCCTGCTCCAGAAAGGAAAATATTCATCCAATCTCATATCACACAACCTCCATATGGCGGCAAACACTGAAATACGATTTCATCGCTGCGGTCAAAGAGGGCGAAGCATTCCTCATAGCCAAGCCTCCCCGCCTTTAACTCCTCCGCCAGCAAAAGGAGATTCATGGAACTGACCGCCGCCCCGCAGATCCCGGAACGCATCCGGATATTGTTAAGCCGTTCCTTAAATCCTCCCGTAAATGCCCCTGAAACAAAGGCAAAATGATAGCGTGTCACCTCTTCATCAAAGATCTCCCACCACTTATTGGGGTTGATCCGCTCATCCCGTTCCTTATTCTCTTCTATGTAGCGGTACATCTCGTCCGCCTGCTTGATGGGAAGGGAATATCCCTTTCCGTAAGCCTTATTGTCGATGATCAGTCCGTCCTTCCCATAGTATACGCAGACATCCGGCTTCCTGGAATCCCCCAGCCTGGCTCCCTTAAAGTCCAGCTCCGCCGTCAGAAGCTCCCCTGTCTGTATCTCATAATCCCGGTCGGAACCGCCGTCAAAACCCAGGTCCAGAAGCACCAGATATTTATGGTCCACATGGGTCATATGGGATCTTAAATAATCCTTGCAGACGGATACCCCGGATTTTACAGGTGCTGCCGCAGTGTCCGCCTCCGGCAGTTCCAGGCCGGTTATTTCATCCATGATCCGGTAGGTGTTTCCGCTCTTTTTCACATGGAGGCCGATGTTTTCAAGGCTTCGGATGTCATCCAGAATGGTACAGACCTCCTCTTCCATGCCGGCTCCCTTTAAGTATTCCTTTATCTCCTCCGCGGAACAGCAGTTCCCCTCCAGATGCTTTATGATATGGGTTCTGCGGCTGCGTAAGTACTCCCGGTCCGGCACCTTGGTGGCCAGCATGTCCCACATCACCCGCTTGGGGATCCTGGGGAACTTTGAGACGCCTCTGGTATGCTTTAATACGGTCCGCCCCTTTAAGGTCAGCTGGTAAGACTGGGGAATGGTTCCGGAATAAATCCGGTTTCCCTGGGCAACGGTCACCTCCTTTGGCACCTTATTCACCCAGCCCATCTGCATGAGCCAGCTGCAGATGGTCCGGACATATTTATCACTGGTGCCTTCCGTATCCTGCAAAACCCTGGCCTTCTCCTCACTGGTTCCCGCTTCCGAAAGCCCCTGCAGGATCATGGACTGGGGAATGGAAGTAAAGCCGGCCTCTCCGATAAACCCCAGCCTTGCGCCGATCTCAAATTTCGTCAGATGCCCTTCTTCCGAAAGCAGGGACATCACTCTGCATACGGGCGGATAGGAAAGCAATGCCCGCTTCAGTGCGTCCCCTTCCTCTTCGCTTCCCTCAGGCGCGTCCGCGTAACGGCGTCCCAGGGGGGACAGGGAGCAGACATCCTCCTTCCGGTCATAATCCAGAAAGCCGATGCTGACCGCCCACCGAAGAAAGGAATCCGCGGGCCAGTCGCTCTGGTATTCCTTCCGCTGTCCCGGAAGTACGGCCTGGATGATCCCGGAACAGGGGGCGCTGCTCCTCGTATAGCCCGCAGGCGTCCCTTTTCCCTTCAAATGGGTATAGGGTATGGATATCTCCGTTCCGCCAAGCTCCCGGATGAATTCATCTCTCCCGTCTTTTTCCGATATGAGCCTGGGAATCCTGTCCACGCGCAGCAGCCGGTTGATCCTTGAATCAGGCACAAACACGGACACCACATTTTTTAAGTTTCCCAGTTTATAGGCTTCCTGTACCCATCCAAATGTTCTGTCTGCCAATTTCATTTCCTCTCTGCACTTTTTTCTTAAGTATATCATAGCCTCAGGCGGTTGACCACGTCATTTTGGTTTGTTAAGGCTGTTTTTCTGTGATATAATGGGGGAAGCCGAAAAACAAGACCGGAAAGGAATTCATCCCATGGGAAAATTACAGCTGACAATTCTGGCATTTATCATTGCTTCCTTCTTCATCCATGTCCGAGGACAGCACCGCAGCAAAGACTATATCAGGCACCTGTTTTCTTACAATACGGACGGAAAAAACAGGATTCTCTACCTGGATTACATACGACTTCTGGCAACTCTCTTTGTCATCCTGGTACACTGCCTGGACTTTTCCTCATCCGGCCTTGAAAAAGGGACGGCTGCCCGGATGGCGGCAGAGTCCCTTTCCTCTCTTCTGCAAATCTGCAACACGCTGTTCATTATGAGCAGCGGAGCTCTGATCTTAAACGGAAGGACCCGCCCCCTGGGATCCTTTTACTATAAAAGATTCCTGCAGGTCGCCCTCCCATTTTTTTGTTATTACTGCATTTATATCCTGCTTTCCTCCCGGTATTTCAATGCCGGTTTTCTTTCCGGGGTCTTTCATGCGCTTAAGGATATGGCGGCCGGTCCCATTGACTGGGCCCCCCATCTGTGGGTGATCTACGTCATCCTGTCCCTTTATGTCCTGGCGCCGTTTTTTTGCATTCTCTTAAAACACCTTCCGGACTCCCAGCTTCACGTCCTAGCTCTTTTAATCCTGTGCTTCCGGTGTCTGGCCGTTTACTTTCCGGTCCTTGGCCTGCCCTTAAACTTAGAGCTCATGATCAGCCCGTGGGAAGGGGCATTTCTGCTGGGCTATTACTTTGCCCACCCCGTTTCCATGACTTACCGAAAAGCCTTCCTGGGGCTGGGCGCGGCATCCTGCCTGTTTACCATCCTCTGCGTCATCTTCAGAACGGATTATAAAGCCATACTGCTCGCAGAGGGCGCACCCGCCATGATCCTCATGGCAGGTGCGGTTTTTCTCATCCTGCGATCCCTGGAAAACCGGCTTCCAAAGCCCGGCATCCTGATGAGCTTCCTCATCCGTTACAGCTATTCCATCCTGCTGGTCCACTGGGCTGTTCTTTATTTTGTCAGGGACCGTTTTGGAATCACCCAGGAGGCTCTGGGGACAGCGGGCAGCGCATCCCTGTCCTTTCTCCTGGTTCTGGCCTTGTCTGCCGCAGCGGCCTTTCTCTTTGACCAGACCGTGGTGGTCTGCGTTCAGACCCTTTTCAAAAGCCCTGTCCGCCTCTTAAAAAGCCACTGAGTCCGGTTCCTCCTGATCCGCCTCTCCCGGCTGTCCTGCTGCTATGGGCCTTACCGTGATTCCGTTGATCTCCACATGCTCGCTGATGCCGATCACAATGGAAGGACGGCCGTCGATCATCCGGTTCTCCACCAGATAGGTCTTGTCTGGAGCCACCTTAATGCTCACATCCGGTGTCTTGATCTCAAAGCTTTTGGTGTTGACCACGTTGGAGGCTACAAAGCTGGGCTGGGGGCCCTCCTGGCTTTCTCCGTAACGCTGTTCAAACTCCTCCAGCTTTTCCTGGCTGGCTCCACTGGTCTCCAGAAGCCTTTTCATCTGATGCTTGTCCAGGGTAAATGGCGCCGGTTCATCCTTGGTTTCTTCCAGGATCTCATTCAGGCTTTCATGGATGCTCTTGACCGTTTCAAAATCGCAGTTGTCTCCCAGAGTTTCCTCCACAATGGCCTGGAATGTCTCCTTCTGGCTCTTGGCAGACATGGGCATCACACAGCCCAGCAGCTCGTCGATCAGCCGCTCCGGCATCTGCTCCGGGTTCTTGGAATAGTACAGAAGGCCGTGAATATCCGTATTCCGGTCGGTAAATCCGGGAAATAAAAAGCCGGTGTCAGGCGCTTCCACCAGCCAGTCCCTGCTGCGGTTTTGTATGGTGTTGGCCTCGGAATTATAGCAAAGCCCTGCCTTTGACAGCTTGACCGGGCAGATGGTGCACTGGATGAATTCATACACAAAATCAGAGGCATCGTACATTTCCAGGCCATCCGAAGATCTTGCCGGTATGTCATAGGCACAGTGGATCAGGATAATATAAAAATTTTCACCGTAATCGTAGCTGGCGATCACCCTGTCATAAAATTCCTCAATCAGCCCGTCATCCTTTAACTGGCTGTCCCTCAGCTTCAGTAAAAAATTCTGGGTTCCTCCCTCTTCTTCCGTATGTAAGGGAAATTCCATATTGACCATGTTCTTCCCAATGGTACCGGATAAGGCGCTTTTAAAAATGGTGAAATACTTAAATGCCTCTTCCTCAGGAAGGGATAAAAAGGCTTCCTTCAGCTCCGTTCTCTTGTTCTTTTCCGCATCCACATAACAGCCGCAGATCCGGCTGATGGCACAGTTAGCCGGGGTGAATAATTTTTTTATTTCATTGGCTTCTTTCTTATTCATGCTGTGATTTTCTCCTATCTAAAGTAAAACTGCCCGTTAAAACAGGTTTTGTCTCATATTTTAACATTTGTATCTGCCTGTTTCAATCGAAAAATTTCACATTTTTCATTTCTTTTATCTTGCCTTCCTGCTGCCGGCAGAGGCTTTATGGTCGGGATGTGATTGAAAAACAGGAAAACCAATTGTATAATAATGGCAGGACGGCGCTTTGAAACCGGCCGCCCGTTTTCCACAGGCAGCATGAGGAGTAACCATAAGGCCATTTGGCATACAGGAGGATTTGCCATGAAGCATTCCAAAAAAACATATCGGTATCTGGGGCTGTTTTTTCAGCTTTGCTCTTTGCTCGTTTTATTGCTATCCATTGTTCTTATCATCGCTTCCCAACGGGCCGTTTTCTTCGGGGGGCTTTTCATTTTTATCATACTCCTGGCAGCCGGCACGGTGTTTCACGACAAGGCCAACCACTGGCGGCCCATAAGAGATGATTCCGTTCCCGAAACCGGATATATCTGCAATGTATCAGTCCAATCCGGGGAAAGGGGATACCGGGTGGTCTTTGATTTAAAAAACTCCCGGCAAACTGTCAAAGAGAGGGTGACCTTTCTGACAACGGATAAGCTTCTGGCCGATTCCCTTTTGGAAAACAGTGAAATCCGTTACCGCCTGATCAATGACAGTCTGTTCTTTCCGGAAATCGGGGAACGCATTTCCATGATGTAGCACTTTTCACGTCTGCCCGGCGGCCTCCGCTAAAAAAGCTCACGGACCTTCCGGCCTGTGAGCTTTTCCACTCTTTTTTCTCTTAATTGTCGGCTTTCCATAAGCCATGGAGATTACAGTATTCGTATGCGGCTACCACTTCATCACCGTCACACAGTGCGAACTCGGCTGCCGGCTTATCTCCGGGGTTTAATATCTTTCTCTGATTCCCCTGCACGGTCTCCAATGCGATCCATCCGATAAAATGCTCCGGAATCATGGGATGCTCAACAGAACCAACCGTAACTTTCACATTCTGGCCGTCGACTTCAATGACCGGAACGTGCTTTTCGGTTGCCGCATCTGTCGTGTTGGCTACCAATTCCTGCATCTCGTCACCACAGCATGTGATGGTGCCGCCCTTTTCCTCTACCACCGCTACAATATTGCCGCAATGGTTACACTTGAGAAACTTCATGTGAATAACCTCCTTTATCTTATGACCCCTTTTAAACTGCAGCTTCAGTATACCATAAATCCACCGTCTTTACAATATATTCCACTTTAAGAAAGAGTCCAGTTCCGGCTCTGATTCTGCAGTTCTGCCATATGACGGTAAATCCCTCCTTTCTCAAAAAGCTCCCTGGGACTCCCCTGTTCCGCAACAAGTCCGTCCTTTAAAACCACGATATGATCCGCTCCGGCTACGGTCCTCATCCGGTGGGCGATAATCAGAACGGTTTTATTTTTCACCAGCTTTGAAATGGCAGCCTGAACCAGGGATTCGTTTTCCACATCCAGGGATGCAGTTGCCTCATCCAGCAGAATAATGGGGGCATCCTTTAACAGGGCCCTGGCTATGGAAAGCCTCTGCCGCTCCCCGCCGGAAAGCGCGGACCCGTTTTCCCCGATCCTGGTCTGATACCCCTCGGGCAGCCGGTCGATGAATTCCGTACACTGGGCCGCTTCCGCAGCTGCCATCACTTCCCGGTCCGACGCATCCTTCCTGCCCAGACGGATGTTTTCCATTACCGTATTGTTGAACAGCACGACATCCTGAAATACTACGGAAAAATTCTTCAGCAGGCTTTCCGGATCCACGCCGCTTATATCCACGCCTCCTATGGTGATTTTCCCCTTGTCCGCGTCCCAGAAGCGGGCCGCCAGCCTGGCAGCCGTGCTCTTGCCGCCTCCGGAGGGCCCCACCAGAGCGGTTACCTGGCCCTGTCTGGCCCGGAAGGAAACATCCGTCAGGACATTCTCCCCGTCATGATAGGAAAATCCCACATGGTCAAACACAATGTCATATCCCCGGTAATCCGCCTGGGTTTCCCCGGTCTGTACCGGCTGTTCTTCAATGCTCCTCATCCGCTCCACTTCAAGCAGGGTGGAATACACTGCGGACAAATTGACAAGGCAGCCGGAAAGGGGGCCGTAAATGCGGGTGGCCGCCACCATAAAAATCATAAAAAGCATAAAATCAATGCGGCTGCCGAAAAGAAGGGTCGCTCCGGCAAGAACGGTGGTAGCCATGCCCACCTTTAAAATCATCTGGGCCGAGGTTACCATGGCTCCGTTAAACAGCTCCAGCTTTACCGTGGACTTTTCCACGGAAAGGAGCTTCCGGTCCAGTTCCTCCAGATACTCCTCCCTCTGGTTGTTGGCCTTGATATCCTGGATATTTTCAATGCATTCCTGGATCCCGTCAGAGGCCGCCAGCTTTTTCCCTTTCTGCCTCCTCTCCAGCCGGTCCACCAGGGGCCTGGTGCCCGCAGCCAGCAGAAAGGCCGCCGGCGCCACCCACAGCATGGATACGGCCATCCGCCAGTCCATGAAAAGAAGGCAGATACCGATAAAAGCCGTGGAAAAGACCGCCCCGATCAGTTCCGGGATGAAATGGGAAAATGCCGTCTCCATCCAGGCGCAGTCCGCCATGATGGTCGTGGTTAAGTCGGACAGATCACGCTTTCCGAAAAAGGAGAGGGGAAGCCTGCGCAGCTTTTCCGCCAGACGGATGCGCATATTGGCGCTTTCCTGGTAGGAAGCCAGAAAGGTGGCGTTGTACTGTCTGTACACCAGCACGTAACTGACGGCCAGGAACAGAATGCTCATTCCCACATAGCCGGGAAGTCCCATGCCGGGACCTTCCGTTTCCAGAACAGGCGCCAGCAGGCGCTCCATAAACAGGATCAGAAGGCCCATGGGAAATATCAGTCCCAGATTGGTCAGGGCGCATGCAAAAACTGCCTTGGTAAGATCCTTTCCTCCCTGTTCACTCAAAGCAAATCGTTTCTGTAAATATCTATTCATCTTTGTCACCAACCTTCCAGGCAGCCGATGTCTGATAATCCTGCCACATTTTCGCATACAGGCCGTTCTGTTCCAGTAATTCCTCATGTTTTCCCTGTTCTTCCACCTGCCCCCGGTTTATCACCAGGATCCGGTCCGCCCGGCAGACGGTGGACAGGCGGTGGGCGATCATGAGAACGGTTTTTCCTTTTATCAGGGTCTCAAAAGCCTTCTGTATCTGATACTCATTGTCCGGATCGGCAAAAGCCGTGGCCTCATCCAGAAGAACGATGGGCGCGTCCTTTAAAATGGCTCTGGCAAGAGCGATCCTCTGGCACTCCCCGCCGGACAAATAAACGCCCTTGGTGCCCACCACCGTATGTAAGCCCTGGGGAAGCTTATTTACGATATCCTCGCACCTGGCTGCTTTCACCGCCTGCTCCACCTCTTCAACGGTGGCCTCCGGCCTGGCCGCCTGAATGTTCTTTAACAGGCTGGCCTTAAAGAGATGGCTGTCCTGAAACACGAAGCTGACCCGGCGCATCAGCTCCTCGGTGCCGATCTCCCTCACATCCACGCCTCCCACGGTGATGCTTCCTCCGTCCACGTCATAGAAGCGGGGGATTAAGCTGGCCGCGGTTGTCTTTCCCCCTCCCGAGGGTCCCACAAGGGCTACGGTGGAGCCCTCCGGAATTTGAAACGTCGCATTTTTCAGGGCCGGCACCGAACCCTTTCCATAAGAAAAGGTCACATCGCAGAACTCCACGGTATTATTTCCGGGAATTTTGGGCCTGGCGGGTTCGGAGAGCGGTTTTTCCTTTACGATCTCCAGGATCCGGTTCAGCGCTTCCCTGGCCTGCATGGTGCTTTCGCTGGTCCACATGATCTTATCCATCATGGTCACACAGACCGGAGTAAACAGGATATAGAACAGCAGATCCAGCATAGTTATCATATAAGACGCCCCGGCTGCAAAATCTCCAGCAAGAAGGATCCCTCCCGGGATCAGAAATGCGAAAATCCCATTGATGCTCACCGTATAGTTGCACATGGGGATGCGCAGTGACAGCGTATACTTCACGGACCAGTCCTTATACCGGTTGATGGCTTCGTGAAAATTTTTAAAGGAATAGATGCTCTGCTGGAATGTCTTTACAACGGGAATGCCTCTCACATATTCCACAGCCTCGTTGTTCATGTCCTCCAGTGCATTCTGGTACTGGCTCATGGCTTCCGCCATCTTCGGCCCCATCATCCGGGATAAGAACCCGACGCCGACCAGCATGGGGAGAAGGCTGATCAGGCCAAACCTCCAGTCAAAGAACATCAGCAGAAAAAGCACTGCAACAGGTGTTATGAGCGCACCTGCCAGATCAGGCAGCTGATGGGCCAGATAGGTTTCCGTCTGACCTGCCCCGTCATCGATCACCCGCCGGATCTTTCCGCTTCCCAGGCCCTTAAAATACCCCACCGGCAGCCCGGCCAAATGGTGAAGGGCAACGGTCTTCATATTTCTGGCCGTGCGGAACGCGGATAAATGAGTGCACATCAGCGCCCCGAAGTAGACCAGCATGCTGATTAAGGAGGCCGCCACCGCCTGCCAGCCGTAAGACACCAGATGCCCGGCCTGGCTGAAATCCGGCCAGCTCGTCACAGCCTCTTTTACGGCCTTCCACATGAAAATATAGGGAAACAGTCCGATCACGGCACTGACCCCTGAAAGCAGACAGCCAAGTCCGGTCAAATACCGGTGATTCCCCGCAAAGGTCATCAGCGTGATCTTGCCGGACTCAGGAAGCTCCGTCATGAATTTACTTTTCTCTTCCATTTCTCTTCCTCCTCTAACACAGTTTGTTTGATATAGCAGCATTAGTTAGCAATAACTAATTCAAAGTGTAAATTTATGGGGCTTCAAAGCCCCATGATTTTCTTCCAGCCGGCGTGCTGGAACCTTCCCAGCACCAGCGCATAGGAAAGAGCCCTTTCCCTGGGAACGTCATGAGCCACAAATTCCCACAGCTGCTGGAAAAAGGAGCGGGATAAAATATGGATCAGCGTACCGTCAATTTCCATGACATCATGGCCCAGATCTTTCATGACCTCGATGAAATCCCAGCTGGACTTCTCCTCTATCTGCGTCAGCTGGCTGAAATAAGCGTCGCAGCAGCCCGCGCTGCTTTTGCAGAACAGCAGCTTAAAGGCATCAAACCGGTCGTAAACATAATTCACCATCCATGGCACATGTTCATCGGTGATGCTCTCCAGCGCCTCCGCCTGCTCACAGGGAGGGAGACATGAAAATTCCGCGTGGACTTCTCTGTACTTATCCAGAAGTCCGGCCGCCGCCTCTTTCGTCAGAGCATCAAACAGCCCTTCCTTGCCTGGAAAATATCCGTAAATAGCTCCCGTGGTTACGGAAGCTGCCCTGGCGATCCTTCTTAAGGAAGCCCCTTCATAGCCATATTCTAAAAATTCCTTTTTGCCTGCCTCCAGAATGGCCAGACGCGTGTCATTTCCCTGTGCGATCATCTCTTCTCCTTCGTCTTCTTATAACACCGTTATATACCCATGTTATTATGGGATGAAAAAAGCAAGACGTCAAGACGTCCTGCCGATTATTTTTCTCAAAAAGCTTTTTCAGCAGCCTGATGATATCTTTTCTCACTCTCCGGTTCTTTAAACCTGACCGCCTTCCACGACCAGATTTTCCGGCTCGATCTCATCTCCGTATACGGGCTTTAAGGTTTCCTCGAAATCCTTATGGAAGAACTGTTCCTTTCCAAGGGTTTCGATCTCGCTGTTGATCCAGTCTAAAAGTTCCTTATTTCCCTTCTGCACGGCCGGTGCAATGGTATCCAAATTGCCGATGGACTCGATTCCCACCGTAAATCCTTTGTTCTGCAGCGCCCAGGCGAGCACCTCCGTGTTGTCGGTGGAAAACGCTTCCCCTCTTCCGTCCAGCAGCGCGTCATATGCTTCCTGATATTCATCAAACTTTAACAGCTTGATTTCCGGGTGGCTTTCGGAAAAATAGGTTTCCGCAGTGGTTCCCTTGACAACAATAAGGGTCTTATCCTTTAAATCAGCAACATCGGTGATGAGATTGGCATCCGGTGAAACCACACCCAGCGCCACCTTCATATAGGGAAGCGCAAAATCCACCTGTTCCTTTCTATCATCCGTCACAGTGAAGTTGGCCAAAATCACATCTACCTTTGCGGATTTCAAATACTCCACGCGGCTGGCAGCTTCCACATATACGAATTCCACCTTATCCTCGCTTCCAAGCAGATCCTTTGCCATGCGCTTCGCAAAGTAAACGTCATAGCCCTGGATCTCTCCGTTGGAATCCACGTATCCAAATGGATTCTTGTCGCTGAAAACACCGATTTTAATGGTTCCTGCTTCCTTGATCTCAGACAGGGTCCTGGCCTTTGCGGACGCCCCCGTTCCTCCTTCTGTGGTTCCTTCTGATTTGCCGCATCCGGCCAGAAGGCCTGCCGCCATGGTGATTCCCAATAAAACGCCTATTAATCTTTTTTTCATAATAAAACCTCCATTTTTATTTTATAACGCTTCATAATGAAACGTATTTAAAAACTGCTTTGCTCTGTCCGACCGGGGGGAAGTGAAAAATTCTTCCGGCCCGCTCTCCTCCACAACCACACCCTGGTCCATGAAAAAGACCCGGTCTGCCACCGCTCTTGCGAATTCCATTTCGTGGGTGACGATGACCATAGTCATTCCGTCCTTTGCCAGCTCCAGCACCACCTGTAAAACCTCCCGGACCATCTCCGGGTCCAGGGCGGCCGTGATCTCATCAAGAAGCAGGATCTCCGGATGCATGATAAGGGCTCTTACAATGGCCACCCTCTGCTTCTGTCCGCCGGATAACTGTCTTGGGTAGGCATCCTTTTTATCCAGAAGCCCCACCCTTTCCAAAAGCTGCTCCGCTTCCAAGATCACTTCGTTCTTATCCCTCTTCTGCACCTTTAAGGGAGCCAGAAGAATGTTCCCCAAAATGGTCTTATGGGGAAATAAGTCATAGCTCTGGAACACCATGCCGATCTTCTGCCTGATCTCATAGACCTCCCGGCTGGACCGGTCAATGGTCTGATCCTTAAACCGGATCGTACCTGAGTCAATGGGCTCCAGCATGTTCATACACCGCAGGAAGGTGCTCTTTCCGCAGCCGGATGGCCCTACCACCACCACTACCTCACCTTTTTCCAGGGCAAAGGAAATGTCCTTTAAAACCGGCTGGCCATTCTCATAGGACTTTCTGAGATCCTCTATCTTTAAAATTTCTTCCTGTTTCATTTTTCTCAATCCTTTATTTTTTTATCCAGCAGGGCGGCGGCCCTGGAAAACGGGTAACAGACTGCAAAATACAGGATAAAAATCACCCCGTACACCCAGAGGGCGGCGTCAGGAACCGTATACCGGGAGGCGTCGATAATCTGCTTTCCCACCTTGACCACTTCGATCACGCCGATGAGCACCACCAGCGACGTGGTCTTTATCATCCTCGTCAAAAGGTTCATCACCGATGGAAGGAGCCTTCTTACGGTCTGAGGGATGATGATGTACCGGTAAACGGAAAGCCTTGTCATTCCAAGGGCAAAACCGCTTTGATACTGGTGAAGCGGTATGGATTCCAGGGCGCTCCGCACCAGGTCCCCCATCTCCGCCGTTCCCCAGAAGGTGAATACGATGACTGCTGCGGCTCCGCCGGAGAGATTCACATTCAGGTGCTTTGCCGCTCCGAAATACACCAGAAACAGCAGCACCAGCTGGGGCATGATCCTGACGGTCTCCAGATAGATCCGGCAGAAGAACCGGACCGGTTTTTTCCTGCTGGTCATCACCATGCCGAGAAGGATTCCAAGTCCGATGGATAAAATCATGGATATGGCCGCAACCCGGAGGGATACCCATAAGCCGGCACACAGACGAAGGAAATTATTTCCCTGAAACAGTATCCGAATTCCCAAATTCTGCATAGCGTACCCTCCTTTCTATCCAGGAACAGAGCAGGGATATTGGCAGCAAAATGATGAGATAAGCTATGACCAGCATAAAAAGGGCCTCATCTGTTTTATAATAAATTCCAATTAAATCCTTTGCCACAAACATTAAATCAGCCAGGGCCACCGCGCTGAACACCGACGTTTCCTTAATGAGGAATATGATGTTGGCGCAGAATACCGGAACCGATGTGGTGACCGCCTGGGGAAGGATGATATACCGGAACACCTGCCCCCTGGTAAGTCCAAGGCTCAGGCCCGATTCCGACTGGATGGGCGGCACCTGGTCGATTCCGGTGCGGAACGCCTCCGCCATGTAGCTTCCTCCCAGGAAAGCCAGCCCTGTCACCGCACAGCTCTCGGAACTCAAGACGATTCCGATTTTAGGAAGTCCAAAGTATAAAAAGAACAGCTGGATCAGAAGAGGCGTATTTCTGGACACCTCGATGTAGCCATTTACAACCTGCCTCAGCACCGGTACATGAAAGACCTTGACCAGGCTGCACAGCAGGCCGATGGCCGCCGCCAGCAGGATCCCCAGAAAGGAGATTCGAAGCGTCATGCCCGCCGCTTCCACATACAGCGGCGCGTAAGTACCGATAAATTCAAAATCCATGGTTCCTGTTTCCCCCCGCCTTCTCTCTTATCTGATACATTTCATAACCTTCCTCCCTTTTTTATATAATAAATGCAAAAGGAAGCAGGCTTACACACATACCTGCTTCCTTCCATTTATTTTCTCCATACCGCAAGACATAAACCGGAAATCAGATACTCAAACGCGCGCACAAAAAAACCGTGTTCCTTCTCATGAAGCATCTACAGAAGCAACTACACTTCATCATTTGATCCATGCTACGGCAGCAGCCCGTTTTCATATACTGTTCTCCTTCCTTTATTCATACTAAACATATATGATTAATATACTGTTCCCTCACCTGTTTGTCAATGATTATTTCAAAAACAATCCCTTTTGCCAGATGCTTCCATACCATTTTATACGGCCTTTTACAGCTTAATGCCCCTTATGCAGAGCTGCCCGCTTCATAACACGGGCTGCCGCAAAAAGAAGATAACCGGTCTTCTCTTTGCGGCAGCCCTCAGCCTGACTTATTGATTCAGAAAGACTCCGTGATCCGGAACTCATTGATCAATTCATTTAACATCTGCATCTGGCTCAAAAGCTCCTCGCTGGTCGCGGCGCTCTCCTCAGCGGTTGCCGAATTCGCCTGGGTGACCGTGGAAATCTTCTGCATCCCCTCATCCAGATCAGAAACGCTTTTGGCCTGGCTCTTTAAGGATTCGGAGATCTTTGATACAAGCGTGTTAATGGCATTGGTCTGCTCCACGATCTTTTGGAATACTCCGGCGGTCAGTTCGGTGTTCTGCTTTCCCTGGGCCACGGACTGGATGGTGCTGTGAATCAAGTCCGTGGTCTGCTTTGCTGCATCCGCACTTTTGGAAGCAAGCTCCCTGACTTCATCAGCCACCACCGAAAAGCCTTTTCCCGCCTCACCGGCCCGGGCGGCCTCCACCGCCGCGTTGAGCGCCAGAATATTGGTCTGGAAAGCGATATCATCTATGATATGGATAATGCTCTGGATCTTTTTTGAGGAAGCATCAATGCTGGCCATGGACTGCTGCAGCCGCTGCATCTCCTCATCTCCCTGCCGGGTTTCCAAAAGAGCGGCTTCCGTCATGTTCTTCATGGAAAGAGAATATTCCGCATTATCCTGGATATGGCGGGATACCACATCCAGGGAATTG
Source organism: Lachnospiraceae bacterium 54-53 (assembly GCA_041223105.1). GTDB lineage: Bacteria > Bacillota > Clostridia > Lachnospirales > Lachnospiraceae > Lacrimispora. The sequence goes on along the minus strand of JBCLPO010000004.1, from coordinate 244,156 downwards.
GAAAGGCTCTCTGTGGTGGCAGCCTGTTCCGCCGAGTTTTCCGCCAGATTCTGTCCTCCGAGAGCTACCTGGGAAGAACTGGCCCGCACCTGGTCCGTCGCATGCATGATATTCCGGAGAGTGCTGTTAAGGGATTGCAGAATCTGCTCCAGAGCGGTCTGAATGGGAACAAAGTCCCCCTTATACTGCACATTGCTTTTTATGGTCAAATCCCTGGCCGCCACCGCATTCAGCACATTGGAAATGTCCGTGATGTAGGAACGCAGACCCAGGATGGTGTTCTGCAGCGCCAGTATCAGGCGTGCGCTTTCATCCCTTCCTTTTTCCGGTTCTATATCTTCCTGTAAGTTTCCCTGGGCCAGCAGTTCCAGCCTGCGGGTGGCAGCCAGGATAGGCCGGGTAATTCTTTGTGAAAATATACGGGTAACGGCAATGGATATCAAAAGCAGCACAATTCCAACAGCCACGCACATCAGCAGGGTATCACGCAGATTTCCCTCTATCTGTGTCAAAGGTGTGGTCACGGCGACAGACCAGCCTTCCGGCCCGGACAGCGGAGTATAACCCACCAGGCGGCGGACTCCGTTGTAAAAGCTGAAGCCTGTTCCCGTCTTCCCTGATGTCATCTCACCGAAGATTTTGGCCGTAGGCTCATAGGACGGATCCTGCTTCGCCAGTTCAAAATAGTCTTTGGGATCTGATACATTCGATTCATCCGGGTGAATAACGGTAAATCCGCTCCTGCTGACTACAAAAGCGTAGCCGCTCTCACCGATTTTGATCTTGGTCAGTTCGGCGCTGATCGCTTCATACGGAAGAGATCCATAGAGCACTTTTCCGGTGCCGGCAATGGGAGCCCCTATGTAAACCGTCAGCTTCTGTTCCTCATTCAGAAACGGATCAGAAATATAAGCCGTTCCGTTCTGCGCCTCCTGAAAAAAGAGTTCCTCCCCGATCTGGTCTCCCCGCTCATTGCTTCCCTTGGCATCCGCCACCGCCAGGTAATTAAAACCGGAAACATCCGCTTCCTCCTCCAGCAGGCGCTTCTGTTCCTGGGCCGGGGTTTTTCCATCGGTCAGAAAGCTTTTCATGGCGGTTATCTCAAGTTCATTGCGGTAAATATTCAAAACCGAATCAATTCCCTGCTGATACGCCGCCGCCAGATAAGAAGAATTCTTTTTCGCCTCGTCCATGGAGCTCCGGTAATAAAGGATGGAAGAAATTCCTGTCAGAAAAATGACTGTAAAGATCAGCAGCATGGAAATAAAAAGTAAAAGCTTATTTTTTAAATATTTCATGGTACCTGTGCCTCCTAAAATAGTAATTTCGAAAAACTTCCCGGGTTATAAATCTTTTGTAACGGGGGCATTTCTCCTTAGTATATAAAAACCAGATTTTATTGATTAGCCGTATAATAACCTTGTCTTTCAAATGCCTCAACCCTGAAAGTATTGCACGGAACCATGAAATCACCCTGACTGCAATATCTTTTTGATAGCAGTATCAAAAACTATCGTGCTATGGTTTTCGCTTGTATGAACCATTATTATACTAAAAATAATTATAGCACAAATATTGGAAACAGGCAACTTGGAATCTCATGCCCGGACGCAAAAAACCGGCATCCTGCCTTTGGAGGCAAAATGCCGGTCTGTCCCATGAGTTTTATATTTGTCCGTTCCCCAGCTTAAATTTCCCCACTTCATTCCGCAGAGCCTGGGCCTGGGCCGCCAGCTCCTCACTGGAAGCAGAGCTTTCTTCCGCAGTCGCCGCATTGGTCTGGACAACGGCCGACACCTGGGCCAGCCCCTGATTGACCTGACCGATGGCATTTGACTGCTCCAGAGATGCTTCATCGATCTCCTGGATCACCTCAATCACCAGCTGAGATTTCTGGGCAACCTCCTTTAAGGTGCGGGCGGTCTCATCTGCCAGCCGCTCCCCTTCCGCAACAGTGCTGACCGAATGCCCGATGAGCTCCGCCGTCTGCTTGGCCGCTTCTGCCGATTTTGCAGCCAGATTCCGGACCTCGTCGGCGACCACCGCGAATCCCTTTCCCGCATCTCCGGCCCTGGCCGCTTCCACAGCCGCGTTTAAAGCCAGAATATTGGTCTGAAAGGCGATATCTTCAATGGCCTTGGTAATGCTGGATATTTTTTCGGAAGCTGAACTGATCTCGTTCATAGCGGCATTCAGCCTCTGCATGTGCTGATTGCTCTCCTCCAGCCCTTTTCCGGACTGCTGCACATATTCTGATGCTTTCTTTACATTGTCCGCATTTTGCTCCGCCTGATGGGAAATGCTCACAATGGAAGCGCTCAATTCCTCTACGGTGGCCGCCTGCTCCGTGGATCCCGAAGCCAGTGCCTGGGCGGCGGAAGACACCTGGTCGGCTCCGGTGCCCACCTCATCGGCTGTGGTCCGGATCAGCAGAAGCGTTCTGTTTAAGGAGTCTGAAATCCGCAGCAAAGCCACCTTAATCGGTTCAAACTCACCGGCATAGTCCTGCTCAAGTCTGATGCGCATATCTCCCTCCGCCATGGTTGCCAGAACATTGGTGATTTCACGGATATATCCGATGTACCGGTTCAGCTGGACAACCGTACGATTTAACGCAACCGCCATCTGCCCCGTTTCGTCACCGGAACCTGCCTCCGCGGAAACATCCAGCCTGCCGTCCGCAATGAGATTTGCGGTGTGGGTGAGTTTCTTTATGGGAGCCACAATTCCCCTGGAAACCAACAGGATCATCGCCATCACCAGCAGCACCGCAGCTACGAAAACAGAAGCCATGGTGGTCGTCATTCTATTATAATCCTGATAGAATTCATTTAGGGGCAGCCCTGTTGCCACCGTCCAGCCTGTATCCCCGATCCGGCATACATATCCATGAGAATCCGTGCCATGGGAGGTGAACTGGATCCTCCCTTCCTCAGATGATAAAAGGGCTTTCCGGATGTTTTCGGACATATCGGTTTCATTGACCGGGTGATTGATCATCTCATTGACCGGATGATAGATGACCTGACCGGCACTCGACGTGAGAATATAAAAGCCGGTCTTTCCCAGCTGATAAGCTCCGATGGTGTTTTTAAGCCCGTCTAAGGAAAAATCTATGCCAACTGCGCCGATCAGCTCCTGTCCTCCTGAAGCATATACGGGGGAGATAATGCTGACGATCTGGGCTTTGGTGGCAACGTCCTCAAAGGGCTCGGTCATAATGGTCTTCTTCGACTGATCAAGAAGCTGATACCATGGACGTCCGGTGACATCATAGGTCTGATCCGACACAAAACCATCTGACTGTGCAAGCTGGCTTGAATCAATATCTGCGACCCACATGGAAACAATGGATTCCTGGTCGGAATCATTGGTATTCACCAGAGTTTGTTTGATATCGGAAAATTCCTCAGGACTGGTGATCTTCGTTCCCGGCTTTAAGTTCGTAAAGAACTTGTTCAGCTGTACGCTGTCCGCCAGCTGTTCCGTCCTGTTACGGTATTCGTTGAAATACCCCTCAATTTCTTTGGCGGCTGTCTGGGATTTTGCGCTGAGCTCCCGTTCCGTCATTTCTTCAACATTGCTCCGGACCAGATTTAACAGGATCATACCTACGATGCAATAGGACAGAATTACGGGAACCCCAATAAAAAGCAGGATCTTACCCAACAGACTTTTTAAACCGGAAGAACTGGTTTTAGAATTGACAGAGACGTCGGTTACGTTACTTTGCTCTTTTTTAACACGTTCGGACATGGCCTTTTCTCCTTTTTATGTACTGCATGAAACAGGGCGTGTAAAACTTTGCAAATATCCGGTTTTTTCGTGAAAAATTAATGAATTCTTGATACGGAAGTGTTAAATTTACATACTCGCCCCTGAAGACGCAGTATACTTAGTACTGCGTTTTCTGCTGAAAAATCATTGATTTATATGGGTATTCCCCATATGGTGACGGAAGTAATGACGGTTCATGAAAATCATCTGATTAAAAAAACAGTTGTATTTGAGTTTCTGCCGGCCCTGGCCTTGAAAGTGTTCTTAACAGAAAAAACCTGCTCATCACGGGCTTTATTTCTGTTTCAAGTCTTTAATGCCTGAATTTCCACTGGATTTCGGGCAAGGGCTGATCCGCTTTTCGTGACGTTTTCATTGACGGCGTATTTTTCTATAATATGCTGATAATGAGCGGGTTTTCCTCTTGAATTATCATAATTTCATTGGAACTATACTAATTTTTCCATTTTTACCATATGTTTGACAAAATGTATGGATTGATGTATAATAATTTTTGTCGAAAGTTGTAAATTTTTAGGAGCGCAGTACTAAGTATACTGCGCCCTTTTTGTGTCCGCATTGAAATAAATCACGGCAAAAAAGCCCGCAGTACGAAACCTGCGGGCTTCCCCCAGCCGTCCTTTTTCCTTTATCAGCCGCCAACAAAGCGCTGCATCGGAAAAGGCATGACCAAGCTTTTTTCTTAAATTTTTTTTGAAATCACTCCGGTATTTTTATTCAGAAGCAGAAAAGACGGCGATAAATCTCAATATTTTTCTGTTTCTCTGATTTTTCCGGAAGGGGCGGGTTCATAGCTGACCGACATGGACGGCAAAGCCGTCTCCTCCTTCAGTTCGAATTTATCCACCTCCTGCTGAAGAGTCTGTGCCTGAGCTGCCAGCTCCTCACTGGATGCGGAGCTCTCTTCTGCCGTGGCGGCGTTTGTCTGTACCACAGCGGACACCTGAAACAGTCCCTGATTGATCTGTTCGATGGATTGTGCCTGTTCCGCAGAAGCCGCTTCGATTTTCCGTATGGACTGATCGGCGAGCCTTGCTTTCTCAGCCACCTCCACAAGAATCCGGGCTGTTTCCTCCGCAAGACTTTCTCCCTTCATAACCGTCTCGGTGGAATGCTGGATCAGATCGGCTGTCTCCTTGGCCGCTTCTGCGGACTTGGCAGCCAGATTGCGCACCTCATCGGCGACAACCGCAAAGCCCTTCCCCACATTCCCGGCACGGGCGGCTTCAATGGCCGCGTTGAGAGCCAGAATATTGGTCTGGAATGCAATATCCTCAATGACCTTGGTTATGTAGGATATCCGCTCTGAAGCATCACTGATTTCACCCATGGCTGTATTTAAGTTCTGCATCCGTTCGTTGCTTTCGCTTATTCCCGCATCGGCCTGTGCCACATATTGTGTGGCTTCACGCACATTGGAGACATTCTCGTCTGCCTGCTGCGCTACACCGGCGATGGAAGCATTGAGCTCCTCTACCGTTGACGCCTGTTCCGCAGCGCCGGAGGCAAGAGCCTGTGAGGCGCTGGAAACCTGATCCGCACCGCTTGCCACCTGGTTGGCCGCGCCTTTGATGTTCGTAAATACTGCGTTTAAATTCCTGATGATCTTTTTTAAAGAATCTCTGATCTGCGCAAAATCACCCTGATAATTCTGTCTGGTATCCACGGTGCAGTTTCCCTGCTCCAGGCTGGTCAGGATAAATGATATTTCCTGAATATAGGCATTCAGTGTATTTACCGTGTCAGTAAAGGATTTTGACAGCTTGCCGATCTCATCCTCAGAACGGACCTGGGGAACCTCAGAATGCAGATCCCCTTCCGAAAGAGCCTCGATCCTCCGCACCAGGGCAACAATGGGATTAACAATGGGCTCTGATATGCGGAAAGCAACAACAATGGAAAAAAGAACAAACAATACTGTCATTACGGCAGTGATTCCAATGGAAACATAAAAGCTGCTGAGCATTTCAGAAGTTTTTGCCGTCACTCCGATGGCCCACCCATCCGTATCCGGAATAGCCATATAGCTGACAGCCTGCTGAGCCCCTTTGAACTGAACGCTCTTTAAACCTGTTTTTCCGGAAATCATTCCCTGGATCAAATCAGCCAGCTGGGTATAGGAAGAATCCTCCCTGGCCTTTTCAATATAATTCACCTGATCCATGACATTGGACCGGTCCTTATGGGCGATGAACTTTCCGTCCTTATCCACAATGAAACCGTATCCGGATTTTCCGATCACAACGTCATCGATCATCTTGCTGAATGTGTCACTGTCCAGCGTGGCATAAACAATTCCGCTGTACCCGTCATGATTGACCGGCGCGGAAACGATCAGAATGGTATTCCCGGTAACAGAGCTGACCAGCGTGGAGGATATGTAAGTATTCCCTGCCATGGACTGCTTGAAATAGTCCCGCTCGCTGACATCGGCGCCGCTGGTGGACTGTCCCTTGGAATCGGTGACTGCCAGATCCGCAAACTGGTTTTTTTCTGCAAGCTGGGACAGGATTTTCTTTCTCTCCTCCTGGGATTTGCCCGTATCCGTTATGCTTGCATTCTGGGCAATGGCCTCAACTCTTGTTCTGAATATCTCGATGGCATTCTGAACGGACGCACAGTAAGCGGTTCTGTTCTCGACCAAACGTGTGTTCATGTTGTTTCTGGCATCTCTGTATAAGATAACGGCATTTGCAATTCCATAAACAATGCTTATGGTGACCGACAGACCGATAATGCCGGTCAGAAGCGTTTTCTTAATCGATTTTGAGCCAGAAATTCTGTTCCTCAGTCCTTTTTGTTTCTCCTCAGGGTTTCGTGTTTTCCCATCATTCATTTGAATTTCCTCCAATGCTGCTTCATACTCAGAGTAACCGTGTATATACAAATGCAGGTTTTTATCTCTGTATTTCATCTGTATTTATACGATATTAAAAGCAACATATTAGGTATTTTGTTGCTTATTTATACTTTTTTATTATCTTTATTTTAAAGAGAATACTCTTACTTTTTTGAAAATAAATAAAATTTTCAGGTATTCTTGTTGAACCTTTTTGTATATAATTAAATCAAAAAGTTTCTTTTATAGGAGAGTAAAGCCATGACAGTTGAACCAATCCGTAATAAGGCCAAAATCAAGCAATTATACCACTATTTAAACGGCATTCACCCGAAATACGGCCTGATCTTCAAGTTCGGCATCAATACCGGCCTTCGGATCAGCGACCTCCTTCCGCTCCGGGTATCGGATGTTTATACGGAAAAAGGGGGTTTTCGGGAACATCTGACTGTAAGGGAACAAAAGACCTCTAAAGAAAAGCGCATCAAACTGAATGACACCCTTCGGAAATGCCTGAACAGTTACGTGAAGGAACAGCGGCTGGAATATAGGGATTATCTGTTTTTCAGTCAAAAGGGGGGATACCTTGGGCGAATTCATGTGTATAAAAAACTGAAGGAAGCAGGTGATGCGCTGGGCATCGAAAATATCGGCACCCATACGCTCAGAAAGACCTGGGGGTATTGGACTTATAAGATATCCAAGTATAACATAGGCCTAATTATGGACACTTTTAACCATGGCTCCTCATCGGTCACTTTACGTTATATCGGAATCAACCAGGATCAAAAGGATGAACTTTATTCTATTGTGCAGTTATAGTATTTTCAAGACAATATTCCCTGAATTATGCTACGTTTAGACAAAAACCGTCATAATTGTTGACTTGTTTTCTCGAAAATGCTATTATCAAATAAGTTATACAATCAAAAGCAACAAAATACCTAATATGTTGCTTTTTTTTACAAACTTTTCCATTTTTCTCCTCAAAGGGATGGTTTCCGGATACAGCAGATAAAGCATCCCCTGAAGATCCTTTGCCCGGAAAATCGTGATTTTGGGAAAATGTAAGAATAACCGATGAAAAACAGATGATAGAAATCATAAATACATACCCTGAGGTACAAAAAGATAAGAAAAAACATATCCCGCAGTTCCGGTTAAATGGAACTGCGGGTTTTTATACGCCTGACGGCTGACTGATCCTTATTTATGCTTGATGAAAGTTCCTTTGCGCAGCTCATCAAAAGCCAGGGATAATTCATCCTGTGTATTCATTACGATCGGTCCTCCCCAGGCAATGGGTTCCTGCAAAGCCTTTCCTGAAAAGAAAATAAAACGAAGATCCGTTTCTGCAGGAGCGGATACGGCAATGGATTCGCCTTCACCGAACAGAACAGCTGATTTTGCCGGAATCGACTCGCCTTCAATCACACCGTCTCCTTCGATCAGGAATACAAACACGTTTTCGTCCGCCGGCGTGGGAATGGTGATTTCCTCGCCCTTCGGCAGAATGATATCATAGATGCTCACAGGAATATGCTTCGGTGTCACACCCTGAGCATCTCCGAAACTGCCGGCTAAGACTCCGACTTGTGCATTGCCGCTCTTTGTCCGGACAATCATTTCCTTTGTAATGGGCAGATAATGGGGATCATCCATTTTTTCTTTTCCCGGAAGGTTCAGCCAGAGCTGCAGACCCAGCATCCGTCCGGATTCTTTTGGCATCTCCTGATGCAGAATACCGCTGCCCGCCGTCATCCACTGGCATTCTCCGGAATGTATGGTATCCTTGTTTCCAAGGCTGTCCTCATGATCAATCCGCCCAGATATCAGGTAGGTAACCGTTTCTATTCCTCTGTGAGGATGCATCGGAAAGCCTGCCACATAATCCCCAGGATCCGTGGAATCAAAGGAATCCAGCATCAGAAACGGATCAAAATCCTCCACATCGTCGTATCCAAGCACCCGCACAAGCCGGACTCCTGCGCCATCCACAGCCCTTTTGCCGCGGATCGTTTTCACTATATTTCGTCTTTTCATTCCTGTTCCTCCTGAAAGGTTTTCATATGGCGGTCTTACCCTCCGTCAGGATCCGGAAACCGTATTTACCCAATCGGAAAAAGCTTCCATAAAATTCTTCAGATGATTAAGTGTACTCTCATCCGCAACTTCGCCGTTTTCATTCAGAAGTGATGCCACATTGCTGATATAGGCTTCCGGCTGCTGCAGTGTCAGAACGTTCAGGAATGTCAAGGGCTGTCGAAGATGATGGTTCGCGCCAAATGCACCAAGTCCTCCGGGAGTTACGCTGATGATTGCTCCCGGTTTGCCGTCCCAGGCATTGCTGCCGTAAGGTCTGGAAGCAACATCCAGCGCATTCTTCAATACGGCCGGTACGGAACGGTTGTATTCCGGTGTTACAAACAGGAAACCATCCAGTCCCTTAATCTCGTTGCGGAACTTCGTCCAGGATTCAGGCGTGTTGCCGTCGTCGTCAAAATCCTGATTAAACATGGGCAGATCACCGATTTCAACAAAACGCACGGAAAGTGCTTCGGGTGCCAGGGATGCCGCTGCCTTAGCAACTGCACGGCTGAAAGCCTCTCTTCTCAGGCTGCCCACAATAATACCGATATTTTTAGTGCTCATAATAACATCTCCTATCTTCATTTATATTATTTTAATCAACCGGAACAGACCGCCCGTTATATGACGGACAATACTGCCGGATTAAAACCAAACATTGCCGGTAACAGTCCGGAGAAATGCATAAGCGCGCATTTCTCTTTAAAAATTATTATAATTAATTCCTTTCAAGGTTGTCAAGTATCATAAAAGAACGTATTACTTATTTAAATATTCGGAATTGATAATTAATTTGAGTTTATTATATATATTCTGTTTTAATAACATTTTTATTATTATTTTCAAGAAATTTTTTCGCCTGTATTCTTAAAAATGACAGATAGAATTGAGAATTTTTATTATCTAGCAGCTCTCATGGGCTTTTCAGGTGCCTCTGTATCAGCTATATTACAATTATTATGATTTCGGGCTTTTTATCACATTTATTTTTAAATTGCAGCGGGAGTGCGAAGGAACATAAGCGATCAGGTACAAAATACGGGACAGACAATCACCAGCCGGTAAGTATGTAAAAAATTTGATCATAGGCTGCTGACTTTAAAATGTAAAAAACTCTTGACATCAGTTATTTAAAGTAGTATTTTAAAAATGTAAAATACTTTTGACATCATGGAGGTTTATTTATGAGAAAAATGGATGAGATGGAATTAAAGATAAACCAGAAAGGAATGAAATGGAGCTGGGCTTTTATGGCCTTCTCCCTCTTTATATGGGGTGGATATAACTATGTGAAAAGCCAGGAGACAACGCTTCCTTCCATTCTGTTCGTGCTGCAGTTTCTGGTTTACTTTTTTGTCACAAGCATTGAGAAAATGAAGGTTGATGATCACAGCGGCAAAAAGCAAATTCTAATATCTTCAGGGGTATTATTTTTGATCATTGTATTCGGCGCAATCCTGTATTTAACGATTGGCCGCTGAACATTATGAAGAACTGCATAAAAGAACTGCGTAAAGAAAAAAATTACAGACAGGAAGATTTAGCTGCGGCATCCGGTGTGACAAGACAAACAATAAATGCGATCGAAAATGACAAATATGATCCCACCCTTCTGTTAGCCTTTAAGCTGGCAAACATACTCGGCACAACGGTGGACGAGCTGTTTGTACCTGGCCCGGGGGCGTAAAAAAAACGAGCATCCGCATAAAACCATGCACATGCAATAAGGATGGAACAAAAGACGGTATTGCCACTAAAACAACCTTTGCTTTTGTGTCCCCCACCTGGAAAAACAAAAGCATTTGAATCCCCGTAATGGCAGAAAAGACTAAAAATGACAGGCTGAACCCAAGCGTAAATCCGGTAATTCCAATGCCTGATTTTCGATACCATGCTAATAAACAATTCAGCTTTAGTTAACCATATGCAGCTTAACCGCTATGGAGTGCATGGTACGGCCAGCAGGAAATTCCATTAAATCACTGCTGTTAATCCCCCGGAATCTCAATATTAAATAAAAATAAGAGAAAACACCTGCCAGGATCGCCAGGGTCAATGATAAAAAATTACTGTTTGTCAAATAACTTACTGTTTTAAATATGGTGAAACAAATCAATCCCATGATCGAGGAACAAATAAAAGGTTTTAGAAAAAACTTGCTTTTGTTATTATTGTAATTTAAATATCTTTTCAGAGCCAAACTGTTTAAAATTGTTACAATAAAAGGAAATATGATATTACCTGCTATCAGTGCGTATATTCCCAGATTAAAATTATTTAAACAGACATAAACCGCAGCAATATGAATGAACAGGCCAAGCAGTGAATTGATGACCGGAACTTTCATTTTATTAATGCCCTGAAGAGCCGAACTGGTTATGGTTGAATACGCATAAAAGATAACAGCTGCGGAGCCTGCTGCCAGCATTTTACCGCCTAATTCTATGTTATAACCCGGAAAAAGAAGACTCAGTACAGGCTTTCCCAGAACTGCCAGTCCGAATGTGCTGGGAAAAGCAATATTCATGTTAAAAAGTACTGCACTTGATATCTTTTTTCCTGTATCGTGATATGCCCCATTGCCATAAGAGCTCACTATACTCGGAATCATCGATCCTGCGAATGAACTTGAAACTGCTATCGGCACACTTATTAACAGCTTATATAAGGTGCTGTAGTTGCCCTGTAATGTGCTGATCACAGATTCCGAAACCCCTTGTCTGCCGAGAATATGATTAAATAAGGAGAGATCGATCACACCATTGATCTGGTATACTGTCTGGCTTAATATAATTGGAATGATTGTCAGATAGATGGAACTGTATATCAGAAATATTTTATCGGACCGTTCTCTTTTATGCCGCCTCAACTGCCTGCATACACTGGGAAAATATAAAATAAAAATGAATATAAGTAACAGCAATCCGGATAATGCCCCCGTGCAGGTGCCAAGTGTGCCTCCGGCCGCTCCCCAGGCTGCGGCTTCATCGGATCCATTGTATAATCTGACCAGATAATCAGCGGCAATTATGCTGACAAGTGCGTTTACAATTTGTTCTGTAATCTGGGAAACAGCGGTAGGAATCATGGTGTTTTTCCCCTGAAAAAAACCTCTGAACACCCCCATTACCGACACTATAAATATAGTGGGAGCCAGGATCCTCAATGATTTAGAAACCCCTGTATATTTATCCAGCAGATATTTTTCGATCCAGCCAGCGTTAAAGTATAAAATACAGCTGGCAGCCGCTCCGGCTATGATTGAGAAAATCAGACAATTAAGAAAATAGATATAAGCATTTTTATATTTTTTTCGTATCAGATTTACAGATATTAATTTGGAAACAGCCAAAGGCATGCTATATGAGGATAAAATAAGTATAATATTATAAACTTCAAAAGCGGCTGAATAAATTCCCATGGCTTTTTCTCCGATAATATTAGCCATGGGAATTCTGTAAACCAGCCCTATAACACGGACCAGAATGGAGGCTGCGGCCAAAATACTGCCCTGTCTGATGATGTTGTTCCCGCTTCTTACATCGCTTTTCATATCATTATCTCCCGGCAAAAATCCTGCTTGTTTTTTTAAGATTGTTCAGCCACAGTCCCCTTTTTTCAGCAGGAACTTTGCGCCATATCAGTAATCTCCAGATTTTTTCATTTTACCCTAATTCGGATCTATATGCAATTTAAGTTTTCCGGCATGTCCACGGATTACAGCTTTGATAAAATCCGGATTTTTACGGAACTATAAAAAGACGGCTCAAATTATGAGCCGGACGGGACGGTACGGATAATGATTCAAGAATAAAACTTCAAGCTTAAAAGACCATTGAAAAGCCGGAGCACTCCGGGATGAGGATCAATCCCGGAATGTTTTCAGCGCTTCAATGGTTTGTTCCATCAAATCATCCAGAGGCCAGCCCAGCATATCCGCGCCTCTTTGGATCACCTCTCTGGAGCAGCCCGCGGCAAATCCCCTGCTCTTATATTTTTTCTTTACGGATTTCAATTCCAGGTCCTGGACGCTCTTAGACGGTCTCATGACAACCACGGCCCCGATCAGGCCGGTCAGCTCGTCCACCGCATACAGGACCTTTTCCATTTCGTGTTCCGGTTTAATATCCACGGTGATGGCATAGCCATGGCTTGCCGCCGCGCGGATGATCCTTTCATCCACGCCGCGCTCCCTCACGATTTCCTGTTCCTTGATGCAGTGCATGTCAGGAAACCGTTCAAAATCCAGATCATGCAGAAGTCCCACAATCCCCCAGAATTCCTCTTCCTCTTCATAGCCAAGCTTCCGGGCAAAATATTTCATGGTCTGTTCCACGATCTGTGCATGTTCTAAGTGGAATTCATCCTGATTGTACTCTGTCAGTAAGTTCCAGGCATCTTCTCTCGTCATTTCCAACGCTCCATTCTGCCAGCATTCTTTTCCCTGGTCCATTGTTCCGCTTCCCTAAATGATCCAGTAATTTTCATTGCATACGATCCTTCGGTACATTTCAAATCTGGACCATTTGTTATGGAAGGCAATCTTGTTTTCCTTTTCCAGATGGTCATATTCATATAAGAAATTGTCAAAATCCGCCTTTGTGTTGATCCTTAAAGCGAAGCCTCTTTCATCAATGATCGGCAGGCCGGTGTACTGGTAATCCTCCAGGGATATGATATCCCGGACCACCCGGTTGCGGATCAGTACTGCGGCGGAATCCTGGGGGGAGATGATGTCAAAATAATCCGGATACTTGAAGCTGTCTCCCTCAACCGGCACGGCATCCCCCACGTGATAAGTGGTTTCTCCTGTCTTTTGTCTGGAGAGAAATGCATTTTCCAGGTTAAAATAAAACTCTTCAAAAATATAACCGCCCGCCTTTATTTCATCCTTTTCAAAATAAGGTTTTTCCGCACCGTCATCCACCCGCTCCGCCACGCCGCATGCGGAGGTCATGTGGCTGACGCGGTCAATGAGAATCAGCTCTCCAAGGGTTTTATTCCTTTTGAATTCATCCACCACGATCTTTTCCGAGAATTCAATGTCGCAGGTAACGATATCGTTTTTTGCGACCTGGTCCGCAGTTAAATGCTTTCCTGTATTCACGTCGGTCTTATATGCCACATTCCTGACTACAGCCGGTATCAGCCTGGTTCCCAGCTTCAGAAGATAATCGTTTCCTGAATGGAGAGGTTCGTCATCCATCCAGAGGATGGTTGCCTTTATCTTCTTTGCAACAGGCAGCCTGCCGCTGCCGGAAAGAACACAGCCCCGGCTCACATCCACCTCCCGGTCCAGCTGGATGGTCACCGCCTGACCGGTCGCCGCTTCCTCTGATTCTCTGTCACCCACCAGGATGGATTTGATCACAGCCGGTTCATTGCTGGGCAGAGTGATCAGCTTCTGGCCCACAGCCGCCCTGCCGGACTCCACCTGGCCCTGGAACCCGCGGAATTCATGGTTGGGACGGCATACCCGCTGTACGGGCATATAAAACTCCGTCCCTTCCTCTGTTTCGGATACATCCACGGTTTCCAGAAAATCAAGCAGGGATTCCCCCTGATACCAGGGAATATTCTCTGACTTTTTCGTCACATTATCCCCTTCCGTCGCGCTGACCGGGATGATCTTCAAATTCTTAAGGGACAGTTCTTCCGCCAGGGCGAGAATGTCCTTTTCGATTTCCAGAAACCGTTCTTCGCTGTAATCCACCAGATCCATTTTATTGACTGCAAACACGAAATGGCGGATCCCCATCAAAGAACAGATCCTGGAGTGGCGCCTGGTCTGCACCAGGACTCCCTGTTTTGCATCGATGAGGATAATGGCCAGCTGGGCAAAGGAAGCGCCCACCGCCATATTTCTGGTATATTCCTCATGGCCCGGCGTATCGGCAACAATAAAGCTCCTGCGGTCGGTGGTGAAGTAGCGGTAGGCAACGTCAATGGTGATGCCCTGCTCCCTTTCCGCCATAAGCCCGTCTAAAAGAAGGGAATAATCAATTTCCCCGCCCCTGGAGCCGACCTTGCTGTCAAGGATCAGCGCCTTTTCCTGGTCCGCGTATAAAAGTTTGGAATCATACAGAATATGTCCGATCAATGTGGACTTCCCGTCATCAACACTGCCGCATGTAATAAATTTAAGCAATCCGTTCATTAGAAATACCCTTCCCTCTTTCTCTTTTCCATACTGGCCGCGCCGCCGTCCTTGTCAATCACCCGGCTTGTTCTCTCCGACTCCACCGAGCTTAAGGTTTCTTCAATGATCTCATCCAGGGTATCCGCTTCCGAAAGAACTCCTCCGGACAGAGGATAGCAGCCCAGGGTCCGGAAACGGACCTTTTTCATTTCCGGAACTTCTCCGGGCTTTAACCGCATGCGCTCGTCATCCACCATGATGATGTCGCTGTCACGGTATACCACCGGGCGCTCCGCTGCGAAATACAGGGGGACAATGGGGATATTCTCCCGCTTGATATACTGCCAGATATCCTTTTCCGTCCAGTTTGAGATAGGAAATACCCGGATGCTCTCTCCCTTGTATATTTCCGTGTTGTAAAGCTTCCACATCTCCGGCCTTTGATTTTTCGGGTCCCAGGCATGGGAAGCGTTGCGGAAGGAAAAGATCCGTTCCTTGGCCCGGCTCTTTTCCTCATCCCGCCTTCCTCCGCCGAAGGCAGCCGTAAATCCGTATTTGTTTAAGGCCTGCTTGAGTGCCTGAGTCTTCATGATGTCGGTATAGGCGGACCCATGATCAAAGGGGTTGATCCCTTTTGCCACGCCTTCCTCATTTATGTACTCAAGAAGCTCTATTCCCAGTTCTTTTGCCGTCCTGTCACGGAACTCGATCATTTCCTTAAACTTCCAGGTGGTATTCACATGAAGAAACGGAAAAGGGGGCTTTTCAGGATAAAATGCCTTCAGGGCAAGGCGGAGCATGACGGAACTGTCTTTTCCTATGGAGTACAGCATGACCGGTTTTTCGCATTGTGCGGCAACCTCGCGTATGATATAGATCGCTTCTGCTTCAAGTTCATCAAGATGGGATAACTCGCTCATAATATTCTCTCCTAATACTTATTTGAATTTTTGCTGTTTACATCAATAACCCTGACCGTACCGTCGCTTTTCGTGATCTTCCACTGCAGAATGTCTCCTTCATGGGAAACATTCATGGTGCTGCCGTTTCCGCCGATGTCCGCTCCCAGGAAAAAGTCAATGGCACTTACCCTGCACTCCTTCACACAGGAAACGCAGCCCCAGCAGTCCCTGGGATATTTGATGAATGCCTTGCCATTCCGTTCCTTTATGAGGCTTCCGGGACATACGGAGATGCATTTGAGACAGCCTACGCACTGATCTTCATGAATTCTGATGCTCATACTCCGCCTCCTTCACCATATCTTTAAGCTTCATCCGGATCTCACCGTTTTCCAGCCTTGAGTTCACATAGCCAAAATATGCCGGGTCGGTTTCGGGATGATCCAGGTTCTCATTGAAGGAATGCCATCTGGTTTCCTTTCTGTAAAGCAAATGGGCGATCAGGGACTTGCACACCACCAGCCGTTCCCTCAGTTCATAGACAAACATCAGCTCGTGCATATCGGCGGCGCTCATGGTTTCTGCCAGCTTCATCAGCTGTCCGATCTTCTCATCCGCCAGATTTAACTGCTTCTCGTTAAACTGGTAATTGGCCGATATTCCCCCCGCATATTCATCCATCACTTTCTGCATGGCTTCTTCCAGCTCTTCTGCCGAAAAAGCGGCCTGGGAATCATTGAGCACGTTCTCATACTCTTTTATTTTTTCTTTTGCATACCGGAGGCTTTCATCTGAAATTTCCCCCTTGTTCTCCCTGCGGATAATATCCCGGGCAGCGATCTCCCCTTCTGCAAGAGCCCCGGTCACATATTTCTGGGGACAGCCCCCGGCCACGTCTCCCGCCGCATACAGGCCATGGACCGTGGTTTCCCGGTTGGTATTCACCCAGTAACCGCTGGCCGTGTGACCGCCGACGATATAAGGCTCCGTGCCTGCGATTTCCACATCCTGCCCGCTGGGATCTTTCCCGCTTTCTATCCATTTTAAAGTCTGGCTGGGCGCCATGTTCAAATAGGCTTTTAGAAGCTCTTCATCCTTTTCCCGGCCCATCACACTGGTCTGCAGATAACAGGGTCCGCGGCCCAGCTGATTTTCCCTCACCGTTCCATATACCCGTTCACTGGTGGTGATCCCATATTTATCCTCGTAAACCTGGCCAAGGGAATTGATCTGCTTTGCCCGGACTCCCTGGGCGATGGTTCCCGTGGGAGCAATGGTGTCCTTGCAGCGAAGGGCAATAAAACGCATTTCAAAAGAGGTCATCTCAGCCCCCGCCCGGATTCCCATGGCATAGCCTGCCCCCGTATTAAAGGGCGGATACCACATCTTATGGCGGGAAAAGCCGGGATTGTTGGGCTTATAGAGCCCGGCCGCTCCGCCGGTGCAGACGATGACCGCCGACGCCCGGATCTCATAAGCCTTCTGCTCTCCTATGTGAAAGCCCACCGCGCCTTCCACCCGGTTGTCAGAAACCAGCAGATCCGTGATGTTTACATTATTTAAAACGGTAACATTCTCTGCATGCTCCACAGCCCGCGCCAGTATGGGCTTGAAATTCTCTCCGTTGATCTTGATGTTCCGGTTTCCTCTTGCCGCATAGTTCCCCTGTTCATCCTTTAAAATCACCAGACCCAGCTTCTCCATTTCAGCGGTCACTTCATTGAACCGCTGTGCTGCCGTCAAAAGCAGATCCCGCCTTACGATCCCTCCTGCGTCCTTTTCCGCATAGTCCACATAATCCTGCGGCGTCCTTCCTTTCACAATATAGGCATTGATGGCATTGACTCCTGCGGCAAGACAGCCGCTTCTTTTTATATTGGCCTTCTCGGCTATGACCACCTTCCGGCCGGAATGCCTGCTTAAGGTCAGGGCCGCATAGCAGCCTGCCGTGCCGCCGCCTATGATCAGCACGTCAGCAGTTATCATCTCGTGTTTCAATTTTATACTCATATCATCTACCTTGCCTTCAAACAATGTTTAACGAATGTTTATTGTTATTTTATTCGTATTAACATAGTTTGTCAATAGGTTAATATGTTAATAATCAAAAAGATATGATTTCCCTGCCGTTTAATTCTGAGTTCTCCAGAAGATAAGCCCGTTCCCCGTCGTATGCATAGACCCGGTAAACAATGACCCGCATCTTTTCACCGATTTCTATGGATCTCCTCTCCAGGGACCGGTGGGTGGTGAGGACAATGCCTCCCACATTTATTTTCACCTCCAGGCAGTCTCCCCGGAAGCATATGTCTTCAATGGTACCCTCTTCGGAATACCGGATCACATCCTTGAATTTCACATTGTCGCTCTTAAACGCCTCCACAAATTCCGGACGTATGATGGCTCCCGCATAATCCCCTTTTTCAAATCCCCGGAGCTTATAATACTCTTCCACCCGGTCAGAATGGCCGATGAATTCGGCCACAAAGGGGGTTTGGGGAGTCTTGTATATCTGGATTGGCATGCCCATCTGTTCCACCCGGCCTTTGTTGGTGACAATGATCTCATCCGCCACCTGAGCCGCCTCATCCTGGTCATGGGTCACAAAGACGCTGGTGATCCCCACTTTATGTATCATGTCTCTCAGCCAGCTTCTCAGCTCCAGACGGACCTTGGCATCGATGGCCGCAAAGGGCTCGTCAAGCAGAAGAAGGCTGGGGTTGGGAGCCAGGGCTCTGGCAAATGCCACCCTCTGCCTCTGGCCGCCGGATAACTGGTTGGGATACCGCTTTTCCATGCCTTTTAAACCGGTCAGCTCCACAAGCTCCGTAACCCTTTCTCTTATCTGCTTTTTCTGCATTTTCTTAATTTCAAGCCCGAAGGCAATGTTTTCATAAACCGTCATATAGCGGAACAGGGCATAATTCTGGAATACAAAGCCGATCCCCCGCCCCGAAGCGGGAACATCATTCACCCGCCTGCCATCAATGAAGATATCCCCGGAATCCGGGGCCTCAAATCCGGCTATCATCCGCAGGATGGTGGTCTTTCCGCTCCCGCTTGGACCCAGAAGCGCCACCAGCCTGCCTTTTTCTATTCCGAAGCTGACATGGTCGGAGGCTTTGAAATCCCCATAGTTCTTATCGATATTTTTCATTTCTACGTACATAGCATCCTCCTGATCCAAAAGACTATTGTTTGGTTTTTACTTTCTTATTTGCTTTATGTTCAACCATATTCCTTACGATCAAGACCACAATGGCCATGAGGACAAGGATGGAAGAAACCGCAAAGGCCGCCGTAATGGAATCGGCTGAGTTGGACAGATAGAGGGCGTCGATTTCCAAAGGCAGGGTAAAGGTCTCTCCCCTGGTCTTTGACAGGGCGTTGACGGCGCCGAATTCCCCCAGGGCTCTCGCCGTGCACAGGATGACCCCATACAATAAGGCCCATTTGATGTGGGGAAAGGTTATTTTACGGAAAATGGTGAACCCGCCGGCTCCCATTAAGGCGGCGGCTTCCTCTTCGTCCTTTCCCTGGGCATTCAGCACGGGAATGATCTCTCTGGATATGAACGGAAAAGTGACGAAAACCGTGGCAAGGATCACTCCGGGTATGGCAAAGACGATCTGGATATTGGTCCCGAAAGCTTCGTTGAGTCCGTTTATGTATTTGCCTGCCCAGCCCAGCCTTCCGAACGTCATCAGAAAGGCCAGCCCGGCAATGACCGGAGAAATGGAAAAGGGAATGTCGATGAGAGTGGCCAGTATATGCTTTCCCCGAAAGGAAAATTTGGTTATGAGCCATGCCGCAGAAATGCCGAAAAAGGTATTGACAATGACCGCAACCGCCGTTGCCAGCAAGGTTACCTTAAGGGCTGAAACCACATATTCCGTGCTCAGGGATTTGAAATAAAACCGGATTCCCAGGCTTAAGGAATTCACGATGACCGATATGAGGGGAAGGACCAGCATGAAAAAAAGGAACAGAACGCTGACGGCGATCAGGGACACTTTCGTTCCCCGTCCCTGACTTTGGCTGTTTAAATCATTCTTCATATTCCCACCTCCTAAATGTTGTTGGTGCGTCTGGACTGGTGCACCTGGATGATATTGATAAAAAGCAGAACGAAAAAGGATATGAGCAGCATCACCAGAGCGATGGCGGTGGCGCTGGGGTAATCCACATAATTCAGCTTCTGCATGATCACATAGGATACCACCTGGGTCTGGTCCCTGGCGTTGTTTCCGGATATGTATATGACGCTGCCGTATTCCCCGATCCCCCTTGCAAAGGCCAGGCCGAATCCCGTCAGCAGGGCGGGCATTAGTTCAGGCAGAATGACCCTCCGGAAGGTCTGGGCCCTGGTAGCCCCTAAAATACAGGCCGCCTCTTCATACTGGGAATCCAGCTTTTCCAAAATGGGCTGGATGGCCCTCACTACAAACGGGATGCCGACAAAGATCAGAGCAATGGTGAGCCCCAGTTTCGTATATGAAATTTTCAGCCCGAACCGGGCAAAAAAACGGCCCGCAGCTCCAGTGCTGGAATACATCTTGGACAGGGTAATGCCGGCCACAGCCGTGGGAAGGGCAAAGGGCAGCTCTATGAGCCCATCCAGGATCCGCTTTCCCGGAAATTCATACCGCACCAGGACCCAGGCCAGAATGATTCCAAAGAAACAGTTGATAAAGGCCGCAATAATGGAACACAGAATGCTGGTCTTAAACGCATTGACCACGTTGCTCTTGGTGATCAGGGTCCAGAATTCCCCTGGGCTCAACTTCAGTGAATAGACCAGAACAGATGCCAGGGGAATTAAAATGATAAGGGACAGCATGGTGACGGTGATCCCCATGGTCAGTCCGTATCCCGGTATGACTCTATGATTCCTGACATGCTTTTTTATTCTTAATCCTTCCATGATTCCTCCATTTTAAAAAATGCTGAAATAAATCGAGGGTGTCACAAAATGAATTTTTCATACAAGACATTGGTTTTTACCAAAGGCCAGATACCCCATCTTGTTGATTTTTCCATTTTACAACACCCCGGCTTTTCTAGTTTCCGTAAATTTCGTCAAATATTCCGCCGTCCACAAAAAACGTATCATAGGCCTCATTCCAGCCCCCAAAATCATCAATGGTGCAGAGATTTACGTTTAAATCAAATTTGTCGGAATACTGTTTCAGGATTTCCTGATCCGACGGCCGGTAGCCGTATTCTCCGATCAGCTTCTGGGCTTCGGCCGTATACAAAAATTCCAGATATGCCTTTGCCGCCTCTCCGGTCCCGTTTTTACCGGCATTCTCATCCACCACGGCCACGCTCGGCTCAGCCAGGATACTGATGCTGGGCGTGATGATCTCATAATCCTCGGGATATTCCTCCACGGTGGTGATGGCCTCGTTTTCCCAGGCGATCAGCACATCTCCCTGGCCGTTTTCCACAAAAGTGGTGGTGGCCCCTCTGGCGCCGGAATCCATAACGCTCACATTCCGGTAAAGATCACTCACAAACTTCTTCATCTGTTCCTCGTCTCCCTGAAAAGCGGTCCCGGCATACTGCCACGCTGCCAGGAAGTTCCAGCAGGCGCCGCCGCTGCTCTTGGGATCCGGGGTGATGACCTCCACTCCGCTCTTTAACAGATCCGGCCAATCCTTTATGCCCTTTTCATTCCCTTTTCTCACCAGAAACACGATGGTCGAGGTATAGGGAGAGGAATTTCCTTTAAATTCATTGATCCATCCTTCCTCAATGAGTCCCGCATCCTCGATCAGGGTGATATCATGGGCCAGGGCAAGGGTCACCACATCCGCCTTCGCTCCTTCGATCACGGAACGGGCCTGCCCGCCGGAGCCGCCATGGGACTGCACCACATCCACGCTGGTTCCATAAGTATCTTTATAATATTTTTCAAACAGCTCATTGTACGCCACGTAAAATTCCCTTGTGGGATCATAGGAAACATTTGTGATCGTGATCCCGGCGGCATCACCGCCTGTTTCCTCTGATTTCCCGCAGGCGGTCAAAGAAAGGGACATTCCGGCAGCCAGAAGCACGGATACGGCCCGAATCCACTTTTTATTTTTCATACTGTTACCTCCACATGAATGTTATGATATCTGGCATTTTAATACCTATTTACATATTTGTAAAGTAGGTTATTGTATTTTTATATGGTATATGGTAAAATTCATTTATATATTACCAATAACACATATTTTTTTATTTATATATCATATAACTCCAGTATGTTTATATGCAATCTATGAGGAGGCCTCTATGTCCATCAAAACCTTAATTATTTTTGTCACCGTGTACAAGGAAGAAAGCATCACCGTTGCCGCAAAAAAACTGAACTTAAGCCAGCCTGCCGTCAGCGCTGCCATCAAGGAGCTGGAAAATCACTATTCGGTCCGGTTGTTTGAACGGATGGGACGGGGGATCCAAAAAACCAACGAAGCCCATCACTTATACGAGTTCGCTTCCCATATCACGGCGCTCTATCTGGAAATGGACAAGGATTTTAAAAAGCAGGAACGGACCACCCCTCTGCGGATCGGTTCCAGCATAAGCATCGGCACCTGCCTGATGCCGGGATACATAAAAAATTATATCGGCACTTTTCACGTTCCCATGCCCTATATAAAGATCGACAGCTCGGATATCATCGAGAAAATGGTGCTGGAAAACAACCTGGATCTGGCGCTGATCGAGGGAAGCATCCATTCGGATAAAATACTGGCGGAGCCGTTCACCAGAGACAAACTGATCCTGGTCTGCAGCCCGCTTCACCCTCTGACGTCCAAAAAAGTGGTGACCCTTGACGATTTAAGGGAGGAACATTTCCTCCTGCGGGAAAAGAACAGCGGAACCAGAGAGCTGGCACAGTCCACCCTCATGCTCAAGGATTTCGCTTTAAAGCCCTCCATGGAAAGCACCAGCACCACCGCCATCATCCACGCGGTCATCGCCAATCTGGGAATTTCCATACTCCCGGAACGCATGCTGACGGAATACTTAAGCAGCGGAAAGCTGGTCTCCTTAAAGATCAGGGGAATCGAATTTCTCAGGGAGTATCATATCATTTACCATCAGAACAAGTATTTAAATCCGGAAATCATCAATTTTATCGAGTTCATAAAAGGATAAGGGGCGCCAAAAGCCTTTAGCCGCTTTTGGCACCCCTTTCGTCCAGAATCTTTATTTCATTTTTACTCACGTTTTTCTCTTTATCGATGTGAAAGGCATGGAGCACCGGATCGGCCATATCCATGAGGGAAAGAATCAGATACTCGCTTGAGGAATCATAGGCAAGCCTCTTATCCTCCTCCGACGGCCTGGAGGGCGATTCCGGATGGGAATGAAAATTGCCCAGCAGCTCAAGCCCGTTTTTCCGGGCATCCTTTACGGCTGCCAGCTGCTCTTTGGGATCCATGGAAAAATGCTCCCTGCTCTCATCCGTATTGGTAAGAAGATACACCTTTTTAACGGTCTTGATCTCCCCGTCAATGATTCCCGCGATCAGGCCGCAGGCCTCGTTGGGCAGACCGCTCACACAGTGCTCCAGCATGGTGTTGTAATCGTCTCTTTTTAAAATCAGCATAATTTCCTCACTTCTATCCCTTCATATCACATTCCGCCTGCTCAAAATCAATGAGCCGGGTGATCTCAGGATTTTCTCCGCACACGGCGCAATGACAGTCCACAGGAAGCTTTACGGTCCGAAACTGCATCTTTAAGGCATCATAAGTGAGCAGCCTTCCGGTGAGCAGTTCTCCCTTTCCTATGATGTATTTGACCGCTTCCATGGCCTGAAGGCTTCCGATGACGCCTCCCATGGCGCCTATGACCCCGGCTTGCCGGCAGGTGGGGACCGCATCCTTTGGCGGCGGATTCTTAAACACGCAGCGGTAGCAGGGCCCTTCGCCCGGCACATAGGTCATCAGCTGTCCCTGGAACCGGATAATGCCCGCATGGGAAAAAGGCTTTTTCGCCATGACACAGGCATCGTTGATCAGGAACTTGGCCGGAAAATTATCGGTTCCGTCGATGATGAAATCATAATCCTCTATCAGATCCATAATATTTTCAGAACTCACAAAGGTCCGGTAGGTATGGACCGTTACACCCGGATTGATGGCCTCCATGGTCTCTGCTGCGGATTTCACCTTTGCCTTTCCAATATCCCCGGTGGTATGGATGACCTGACGCTGGAGATTGGATAAATCCACCTCATCCGCATCTGCGATGCCGATGGTCCCCACTCCCGCAGCTGCCAGATACATGGCGGCCGGGGCTCCAAGGCCTCCGGCGCCGATGATCAGCACCTTTGCCTCCAGAAGCTTTTTCTGGCCCTTCACTCCCACTTCCTTTAAGATGATATGGCGGGAGTAACGTTCCATCTGTTCATTGGTAAATGCCATCAGAAGGCTCCTCCTCCCATGAAATACAAGAATTCAACCACATCGCCATCCTTCAGCCCGGTTGTTCCAAACTGCCCCCTTTCCAGAAATTCATCGTTTAAGGTGACAGTTACATATTCCGCATTTTCCACATCCTCGATCCGGATCAGATCCGCTATGGTTATGCCTTCCTCAAATTCCTTTTTACTTCCCGCTACCGTAATGTTCATTTCTCCATTCCTCACTTTTCATTGATCAAATCTGAAAACAGACCTTCCAGAGCTTCCTTGTTCACAGCTCCGGACAGCCTTTTTGCTTCTTCTCCGCGGTTGAAAAGAATGACCGTGGGGGAGGACATCACCCGGTACCGCTCCACCAGACTGTCCTCATAATTCACATTCACTTTCCGCACGCAGATCTTATCCTCGTATTCCTCTTCCAGATCCGCCAGAACTGCGGCCATTTTTTTACACGGAATACAGGAATCCGAATAAAATTCCACAAGAACCGGCTGATGGGCCTGTAAGACTTCCCGGTCAAACCCTTCCGCATTTACACGCAGCGCCATGAGCCTCTCACTCCTCAACTTTCCGGACGATCAGCGTATAGGTGCCATCCTCATTATTGTTCAGTTTTAAAATCCGGTGTCCCTCTTCCTTTATGCTTCTCGGGACATTCTGGACCGGCTCTCCGTCGTTTAAACGAATAGCAAGGATCTGCCCGTCTTCCAGTTCTTCCAGGGCGACCTTTGCCTTTACAAAGGTCACCGGGCAGACCACGTCCGTGATATCGACGGTGTCATCAATCTCAAAATCAGCCATCGTATGCTTCCTCCATTTTCTTTGTAAATTCCTCTTTTCCTATCCGGTCAATAGTGAACTTGAACCGTTCTCCGGACTTCCCGTGCTCATCGAAAAAGGCAACGGCCGCATCGGCCACCCGGAACAGCTGCTCCTGTGAGGTGATTAAGGGAAGGGGAGAAAACCCTTTGCTGATGCTGTTGCCGAAGGTGCCTCCGAAGGAAACAATATAGGCGGACTCCGTGTCCCAGGCATCGGTGGGGCAGGATTTGGCGCATCTTCCGCAATAGTTGCACCGGCTGTAATCCACATTTATGCTTCCGTCTTCCATGGTTATGGCATGGGGGCGGCATACTTTCTCGCATACCCCGCAGCCGATGCATTTATCCCGGATCCACTTCACATCCAGGGCGCCCTTGATTCCCACATCGTTTTCCTCGGCCTTTAAGCAGTTATTCTGGCAGCCCGTAACTCCGAATTTGAATTTGTGGGGAAGCTCCTTCCCAAAGTACCGCTCATTCAGCTTCACCGCAATGTCGTATGTATCAATGTTGCCGCTGGGACAGACCTCGCTTCCCTGGCAGGCTGTAACGGTTCTCACCCTGGGACCGCATACACCGGGTTTGCAGCCTCCCTTTGCAAGCTCTTCTTTGACATCTTCAATGTCGTCCAGCTTGATAAAAGGGATTTCCACACCTTGACGTGATGTGAGATGGACATGGCCGTCTCCGTATTTTTCCGCCACCTCGGCGATCTTTTTTAAATTTTCCGCAGTGAGGGAACCGCCCACCACCTGCAGCCGTAAGGAAAAATTGTTTTTCTGTTTCTGGCGCATAAAGCCGCCCTTTTTCAGCGTGTTATAATCTACTTTACTCATCTTATCAGACTCCCTTTAAGGCGTGTTCAAAATCATCCTTCAAATCTTCTATATTTTCAATTCCCGCACTGACTCTTATCAGATCATCGTATACTCCTGAGGCAAGCTTTTCTTCCGCCGTACAATGAAGGCTGATGGTGGATGCCGGATGGATCACCAGGGTTTTGGTGTCTCCGATGTTGGACACGATCATGGGCAGCTTCAAAGCATTGATGATCCGGAATGCCCGTTCCTTGGATCCGGCCCGGAAGGTCAGGATGCCTCCGTACCCGGATGAAAACTGCTGCTTTGCCAGATCGTGATAAGGACTGCTTTTCAGCCCCGGATAATTTACGGTAATGCCTGCATGAAGCTGTTCCAGAAAACGGGCCAGTTCCAGCGCATTGAGGCACTGCCGTTCCATTCTCAGACCGAGAGTTTCCAGTCCGATGCAATTGAGAAATGCGTTCTGAGGGGAAAGGCAGGCGCCCATATTACGGAACAGGCTGTTTCTCAGTTTGGCGATATAGGCCATTTTCCCTAATTTCACATAATCCTTGAAACCCGGATACTTTTCCTTTGACCAGCGGTAGCTTCCTCCGTCGGTCAGAATACCGCTTATGGCATCGCTGTTTCCGTTCATGTACTTGGATGAGGAATTCACTACGATGTCCGCTCCCAGCTCCAGGGCCTTCACCAGAAACGGAGTCGCCGTGGTGTTGTCAATGATCAGCGGTAAACCGTGTTTACGGGCCACCCCGGACAGACCGGATATATCCGTAACATCCAGCTTGGGATTGCCGATGGTCTCCGCAAATATCAGCCGGGTACGGCTGCTGATCCCCTCCTCAAACGCTTCCGGCGTATTTTCCGCTGCGTACCTTGTCCTGATCCCAAAAGCCTCGAAATCCCGGAATAAGTCAATGGTCCCTCCGTATAGCCCCGGAGCGGAAAGGATCTCATCCCCGGCCTGCAGGATATTTAAAAAGGCGTTTGAAAGGGCAGCCATGCCTGAGGCACAGGCCACGCTTCCGATCCCTCCCTCCAGCATGGTCACCTTTTTTTCAAAGGCTTCCACCGTAGGGTTGTTGATCCTCGTGTAGGAAAATCCAAAGGCTTTATTTTCAAAGATCTTTTCCAGCTCCTCCGCGCTCTCATGTCCAAAGGCGCTGGACTGATAGACCGGAATCAGGGTGGCGCCGGTGGCCCGGTCCCCGCTTGGGGCCTGATGCAGCAGAGCCGTGTTAAAACCCACTTTTTTCATAATGTCTCCCATCTTTGTTTTCACAAACTTCTCTTATGAATCTGATCGATCTCCTTTTTGCTTTCTATTATATATTAAATTTAATATTTTTATATTACTTTTTTTAACATACTTTGTCAATATGTTTATATGTATTTAATCATAAATTTATAGACGGAAAGGGATCTGACTCGCTCCAGAGCGTTCCCGGTTTCCTTTTTAAACAAAAAAATAACCCAAATCCCCGGTCTTCATGACGACGGGATTTGGATTATTCCATTTGCAGGGCGGACCAGGCCGCGAATTCAGTTGATTAATATGTAAACAGCTGTACCCAGTACTGTGTTCCGGAACCATCCTGAGTATTGCCCACACCGATATGTGTATAGCTCTTGTTCATGATATTGGCTCTGTGACCCGCGCTGTTCATCCATGCGTTCACTACTTCCTGAGGCGTTCTCTGTCCCCATGCAATGTTCTCCCCCGCACCGCGGAAGGTAGCTCCCTGTTCCTTTATGGCCGTTGAGAATGAACTCCCGTTGGGACGCACGTGATCAAAATTGGACTGAATTTCATTGGCTCTCACATCAGCAGCCTTTTCCACCTTCGGATCAATGGTCAGCGGGGCAAGTCCCTCTTTTGCTCTCTCCACATTCACAAGATCAACCACCTGCTGGGTGTAGGACTGATTGCCGGTGTCCGTATCTGTGTCCGTATCGGTATTATTATTGTTGTTATTATTATTGTTATTGTTGTTATCGGTATCCGTATCTGTATCTGTATCCGTGTCCGTATTGTTGTCAGTATCCGTGTCAGGCTTCCCATTGTAGAAACCATTTCCAAACTTTGACCAATCCACACAATTACCATCAATTCCGTACTGCTGTAATTTCGATTTTAAATCATCCAGATTGAAGTTCCCATTGATTGTCGCAGTATTTCTTCCGCCGTAACACTGGCTGTAGGACCTGTTCACCGCCGCATTCGCCGTTAAGGGGATCATGCTTGTTAAAGTAAGTGTAATCATTCCAAGTGCTGTTAGTTTTCTCAATTCATTTGCCTCCTTCTAAAATATTACAAATATGTTACATTTATGTTACAAATATATGGTAACACTCTTTTTACCAATTTACCAGTGGAAATAGCTGGAAATAAATACTTCCATCCGGCAGCTGATTTCAGAGGGGCATAAAAAGAGGAGGAGCCCGGAAAGCCCCACCCCGTCTGCAGGCCGTGAAGCCTGAAATTTTTCTATATGATATAATTGTCGGTATACTCACCCTTCCTGACCAGATCGGCAATGGTAATTCCGTCGAAATAATCATTGATGAGCTTATTTAAGCCTTCCCACATCTCCAGGGTCTGACAGTGGGACGCTCTCCCGCAGTTGTTGCGCTCCCCCTCCAGACACGAAACAGGCGCAAGAGACCCTTCGGTAAGCCTTAATATGCTGCCTACCGTATAATCTTCCGGATCTTTTGCCAGTTTATAGCCGCCTCCCTTTCCTCTCAGGGAAATGAGCAGACTGTTCTTGCTTAATATGGAGACTATGGATTCCAGATACTTTTCCGATATTTCCTGTCTCTCCGCGATATCCATCAGAGTGATGTATTCTCCATTATTGTGTTCCGCCAGATCTATCATGAGTCTGATCGCGTAGCGACCTTTGGTTGAAATTTTCATAAGACATAACCTCCATAATCATAATTTACCACAAGGTTAGTATGTTTTTCAAGCATTATTTAAAACCAAATAGATCAAATTTATCTGTCATATAAGTATTTTATTATGTTTCCCGATCATAATGATCCAGGAAATGATGGACGTTTCCATTTTCCTTATATGCGATCACAGTACTTAAATTGACGTTTTCCACACTTTTAAAGATATTGCTCTCAATGTATGGATTGACGGCTTTCAGCTCTCTGATCAGGTGCTTTATCTCCACCCGTTTGGATCCTGTGCTGCCGTCGGTCCTGCAGGTGGTGCAGGTATCGGTAAACCGGCAGGCGCACTGGATAAAGTGCAGATGGTTGTAATCCCTCCACCTTTTAATGTCATCTTCCCGGATCAGATACAGGGGACGTATGAGTTCCATGCCTTCAAAATTGGTGCTGTGAAGCTTTGGCATCATGGTCTGTATCTGCCCGCCGTACATCATCCCCATCAGGATGGTTTCTATGACGTCATCGTAATGGTGGCCAAGGGCTATTTTATTGCAGCCCAGCTCCTTCGCCCTGCTGTATAAGTATCCCCTTCTCATTCTGGCGCACAGATAGCAGGGGGACTTTTCCACATCATAGACCGCATCAAAGATCCGGGTTTCAAATACCGTAATGGGAATGTTCAAAAGCTTTGCATTGCTTTCAATGACCTGGCGGTTGGTTTCATTATAACCGGGGTCCATAACAAGAAAGACCAGTTCAAAGTGAAATTTATTATGCCGTTTCAGCTCCTGAAACAGCTTTGCCATGAGCATGGAGTCCTTTCCGCCGGAAATGCATACGGCGATCCTATCGTTTTCCTTCACCAGTTCATATTCATTGACCGCCCTGGCAAACCGGCCGAAGAGCTCCTTATGGAATTTCTTCCGGATGCTCTTTTCGATCTCCTCCAGCCTTTCCTTTCCGCTGTCTTCCTCTTTCAGGGTGCAAAGCAGCCATTCCCCATAGCCGCCGGCTAAGTTGCAGGCCGTGTATCCCTTTTTTCTCAAAATCTCCGCCGCATCGGCACTGATGATCCCTTTTAAGCAGTACAGAATGATTTTTTTATCCTTTGGAAGAGCGCTTTCCTCTGAACACAGGGCATCCATCTCCATATGGATCGCGCCCGGTATAAATCCGTGGCTGTAAGCCGTCTGGTCCCTCACATCCACAAGCACGTACTCCTCCGGGCTCATCTTTTTCAGCTGTTCCAATGATATATCCGGCTCACAGACAGCAACGCTATCATCAAGCATAATATGATTACCTCCTAAATCCGCTTCCGTTATCACCTGGCTGCCAGGTCCTTGATTACTTCCCCTGCAATGATCAGCCCTGCCACAGAAGGGACAAATGCGACGCTTCCGGGAATATCTCTCCGTTCCGTGCATTTATGCTTGGCTCCCGGAGGGCAGATGCAGTTTGTCCTGCAGCTGATGGACATGTCCTCCATGGGTCTTGTGGGCTTTTCCGTGGAATAAACCACCTTCAGCTTCTTTACCCCTCTTTTTTTCAGTTCCCTCCGCATGACTTTTGCAAGGGGGCACATGGTGGTCTTATAAATATCCGCCACCTCAAATTTCGTGGGATCCAGCTTATTGCCCGCGCCCATGCAGCTGATGACCGGCACACCCGCTTCCTTTGCCCGCATGATCAGCTCAAGCTTTGCGGTCACCGTGTCCACCGCATCCACCACATAATCGTAATCCTTAAAATCAAAATCATCCGCATTTTCCGGTAAGTAAAAGCACTTATGCATTTCCACCGAGGCCTGCGGATTGATCTCCAGTATTCTGTCCTTCATAACCTCTACCTTATATTTTCCCACCGTTTTCCTGGTGGCTATGAGCTGCCTGTTTAAATTCGTCAGGCAGACCTTATCATCATCCACAAGCACTAAGGAACGGATGCCGCTTCTTACCAGCGCTTCCACCGCATAACCTCCCACGCCGCCGATTCCAAACACGGCAACCTTTGCCTCCCCTAATTTATCCATGGCTTCTTCGCCCAGCAATAACTGGGTTCTTGAAAACTGATTTAACAACCCGTTCAACCTCTTTCTTGATTTTCTGTCTGTTCTTTCAGGAAATAAAAACACACCTCAAGTAATTATACTTCGAAATGCTTATTTGGGCAATTGGTTTTTACATAAGCCTTCTGCATTCTCACTCTTTCCCATACAAAAGGGACGGTCCGTTTCCGTCAGACCGTCCCTTCCTCTCACTTTATTTTTCCGCTGATCCATGATTCGTACTTATCCTGAATGCCCTGATCCCTGGCCTGCTTTTCAAATGTCCAGGTCTCATCATCCACATCTTTCCGCTTATCCTCCGGCAATGCCCGGACCGCGAACGTATAGGCCACTTCATCTTCCTTTTCGATGTGGCGCTTTAACAGGGATCCGTATCCCATCGCATTGGAAATGATGTCCAGCTTATGATCCGTTACCGGATCCTTCTCATATTCATCGATGGCTTTTTCCAGCTCACCGATATAAAGCCTTCCCAGATCATGTTCCACAAGCATTCCGTTCCTTATAAGCTTTTCCGCAACAGGACCCAGATTATCCAGCATGACCTGAAACAGGATTTTCTCTTCTTTTCCGTGATGATGCCGGTCCGCATAATTTCTTGCAAAATCAATGCATTCCCTGAGCAGTCCGGCATTTACAGGCTCTCCGTTTAACATGCCGGCACAGATGCTTCTTAAATAACCCACAAAAGCCAGAATGTTCTCATGCTCTTTCATTAAGATATCGATTCCGTACATGATCGTCTCCTCAATTCAAATACCTGATCTCCGGTCTGAATGAATTCTATGCCGGTATCATCAAGCATGCCTTTTATCAGCGCCTCTCTCAACGCGTAATAATGCTTTGGGTCGCCCTGGACCAGAGCCCAGGAGGCGGCGTGAATGTCCTGGGTCTGCTGCCATACCAGCCCGTCTTCCGTCTCCCGGACCACTTCGTTCACCCTGTCGCAGGGCATGCCGTTCAACAGTGTGTTCTCAAGATGCTCATAGGCTTTCCCTGCCGTCACATCCTGATCCATGGAATTTTTCTTTCCCAACTGAAAGATGGCTTCCTTCACAGAGGAAAGGCTTTCAGGGTCCCGGGAAACCAGGGCCGTTACGGCATAGGCCAGCCTGTTTTCCACCAGGCTCACCTTTTCCTGGAGCCAGCCGTGGATATTGTCCGTTTCGATCAAATCCTCCAGCTGTCCTTTTCCCAGTTCTCCGTATCTTCCGGCCGTCTTTTCTCTCAAATCCCGGATGTACTCTTTTTCCCCGGAAAGGTCCAGAACCGCATCGGCCATCGCATCCTGAAATTTTATTTTATTATATAACCAAGTGTGTATCGGTCCTAAAAAAGCGCTCATCCTTTTCCTCTTCTCCTTAAATATTCAGCTGATCCAGCACATCCTCCGCATCAAGTCCGTGAACCATGCAGGCTTCATCCAGCGTTTCCATCTGTGAGGACGGGCAGCCCAAGCAGTGCATGCCGCAAGCCATTAAAATTTCCGCTGATTCCGGATTGCTCCTTAAAATTTCTCCGATGGTCATTTCTTTCGTTATCATATAAAAATCCTCCTTTTATTTATGATGCCAGAATCTTCTTTAAATCTTCTTCCGGTGTGCTGATGGGTGATATCCCATAATTTTCCACAAGGAATGTGAGTACATTGGGTGATAGGAATGCCGGTAAGGATGGTCCCAGGTAAATATTTTTAATCCCCAGATGGAGCAGGGTTAAGAGTATGCAGACCGCCTTCTGCTCATACCAGGACAATACCATGGACAATGGAAGCTCATTGACGCCGCAGCCAAAGGCTTCTGAAAGGGCTACCGCCACCTTGATGGCGCTGAATGCGTCATTGCACTGTCCCATATCCATAATTCCGGGAAGCCCGCCGATGGTTCCAAGATCAAGATCATTGAACCGGTATTTTCCGCAGGCCAGGGTCAGGATCACAGAATCCTTTGGGGACTGCTTTACAAAGTCCGTATAATAGTTTCTGCCTGTTTTGGCGCCGTCACATCCGCCTACCAGGAAGAAGCGGCTGATGGCTCCCTGTTTTACCGCATCGATGACCTTATCCGCAACGGAAAGCACTGTCCCATGGGAAAATCCTGTCATGACCTCCCTGCCGCCGTTGATTCCCGTCATCTCCCGGTCTTCCCTGTATCCGCCAAGCTCCAATGCCTTTTCAATGACCGGGGTGAAGTCCTTTTCCTCTCCTATGTGTACCATTTCCGGATAGGAAACCACTTCCGTGGTAAATACCCGGTCCCCATAGCTTGCCTTCACCGGCATCAGACAGTTGGTGGTAAACAGAACCGGCGCCGGAAGGGCATGGAACTCTTTTTGCTGGTTCTGCCATGCGGTTCCGAAATTCCCCTTTAAATGGGGATACTTTTTCAGCTCCGGATAACCATGGGAGGGAAGCATTTCCCCATGAGTGTAAATATTGATGCCCTTATCTTTGGTCTGCTCAAGCAGCAGCTTTAAATCATAAAGATCATGCCCGGTGATCACAATAAAAGGACCTCTTTCAACGGAAAGGGGCACGGTGGTGGGCACGGGAGTTCCGAATGCGGCGGTATTGGCTTCATCCAGCAATTCCATACACTTCAAATTGATTTCTCCCACCTCAAGAACCACCGGAAGCAGCTGTTCCATGGACAGATCATAGCTTATGACCGACAGGGCCTTGTAAAAAAATTCATTGACCTGCTCATCCTCATATCCGAGCACCATGGCATGGCAGGCATAAGCGGCAACACCCCGCAGGCCGAATAAAATCAGGGATTTTAGGGAACGGATATCCTCATTTGCATCCCAGATCTCCTTCATGTCATAATCCGAAGTATTCCCGCATACAGACAGGCAGCTGCTGCAGTCCGGCACGATCTTATCTTTTTCTTCCCGGACCCTTGCGATCATTTCCCTTAAAGTTTCATCGTTGAAATTCACGTTTGTAATGGTGGTGAACAGCCCTTCCACGAGGATCCTGGTGGTCGTCTCCAACCGGGGATTATTTCCGCATGCCTTTGCCAGGCCGATCAGGGCTCCGGTCAATTCATCCTGTAAATTTGCGGTGTCCGCAGATTTTCCGCATACTCCCGCCACCGTACATCCGCTGCAGCCTGCCGTCTGCTCGCACTGAAAACAAAACATTTTACTCTCCATCCGTCTAACCAACCTTTCTGCTCCTTCTGTTATTTGTAATCCGGTCAGAATATCACGGTCAATGACATTTTAAAGCTCTCCTGGGCATAAACCGCATGGGGCTTTTTTGCGGGCATCACCAGAGTCTGGCCTGCCCCCAGCAGATACTCCTTTCCGTCAACCGTGAACTTTCCGGTCCCTTCCAGAACCGTCGCCAGGGCATCCCCGCTGGATTCGTGGGTGCTGATCTCTTCCCCTTTGTCAAACGCAAAAAGAGTGACGCTGACCGCTTCGTTCTGTGCAAGGGTCTTGCTGACCACCTGGCCTTCCTGAACGCTTACCAGATCGGATAACGCAAGGATTTCCTCATGCTTTATATTTTTAATCAATTTCTCTGACATATGTTTCCCTCCTTATTTTTCTCTTGCCTTTATGAGAAGATTATAATATAATAATCACATCATTTCGGTTGTTATTACAACATTTCGAAAATATTTTGAAAGGGTGAAGCGAATGGAGGAATATTTACCGATACTAAGAAAATCAAGCCTGTTTACAGGGGTCCGGCCGGATGAGATCCACGTGATGCTGAAATGCCTTTCCGCGCGGATGAAGCATTTTAAAAAAGATGAATTTATAATAAGAAGCGGAGATTACATCCGGTCGGTGGGGCTGATGCTCTCAGGGACCGCCCTCATCATTCAGGAAGATTTCTGGGGCAGACGGACCATTATTTCCGAAGTCCTGCCCGGCACCCTGTTTGCGGAAACCTTTGCCTGCCTCTCCTCCATCCCCATTGAGATGAGTGTGGTATCCGATTCGGAATGCGACGTGCTGTTTCTGGATTTCAACAAAATACTGACCGTGTGCACCTCGGCCTGTTCGTTCCATACCCGCCTCATACAAAATTTATTGTCTTCCATTGCCGGAAGAAATTTAACTCTCACAAAAAAAATGCAGCACATGTCCCAGAAGACCATCCGGGAGAAGCTGCTTTCCTACCTGTCCGCCGAGTCGTTGAAGAACAATACTTCCACCTTTGATATCCCGTTCAACCGGCAGCAGCTGGCGGATTATCTCTCCATTGACCGGAGCGCCCTGTCCAATGAGCTTAGTAAACTGCAGGCGGAAGGGATCTTAAGCTATAAAAAGAACTGCTTCACATTAATGGAAGAGACATAAACCGTACGATCCCATCAAAGAACACGGACGGAAAACGCGCTCTGATCCGGCATTTACAGCCGGATCAGGGCGCGCTTTCATGCTTTATATGTGATTGACGGTGCGGATGGGCAGGGTCACCGTAAAACAGCTGCCCCGTTCTTCCTCGCTTTCCGCGGTCACGGTGCCGCCATGGGCCGTTACAATGGATTTTACAATGGCCAGCCCGATGCCGGCGCCTCCGGATTTCCGGTTCCTGGACTTATCGGTGCGGTAAAAGCGTTCAAAGATCAGTGGGAGTTCCTCCGGCCGCATTCCGATTCCCGTATCCTTCACCTTCACAACACCCTTATGTTCTGTTTTTGAAACCAGGATCTGAATGGTTCCGCCTTCCGGCGTGTATTTAATGGCATTGGAAAGGAGGTTGGCAATGACCTGTCCCAACCTGTTTCTGTCGGCTTCCACAATCGCTGACTCCCCTTCCACGGACAGCGTCAGCTCTTTTTTTGTGATCTCTCCGTTCATCGTATCCGAAACGGTGCGGACCACCTCCAGTAAGTCAACGTCAGATTTATTCAGAACTAAATTATCCCCTTCTATCTTCGCCAGCTGTTCCAAGTCCGCAACCAGGGTCCCCAGGCGCTTTACCTCTTCGTGGCAGCTTTTCAGCCGTTCCGGCGTCGCCTCCCACAAGCCCTCGATCATGGCCTCCAAATGGGAGCCGAGAGCAGTCAGAGGGGTCCGCAGTTCATGGGCCACATCGGCGGTCATCTGCCTGCGCAAGTTTTCCTGTTCCCCCAGCGCCCCGGACAACTGGTTGATGGCGGCTCCAAGATCATCAAGTTCCCTGATCCTGGTACCGGGCTCAAACCTCATGTCATAATTGCCCTTTGAAATCTGCTGGGCGATATAAGCGGTCTTGGTGACCGGACGGGATATTCTCCGGGCCAGAAGGCAGCCCACCACAACGGCACAGGCGCTGGAGAATATGCCGATGACCAGAAGGAGGGTGTTCATGACATTGATAAAATTAAAGTCAGCCTCATTCATAAAAAACGGCCCGTAATATTTAATGGAAACCGTGCCCACCTTTTTTCCGCTCTGGTCAACCTCATAGATGTGATCCACAAAGCCGCCGGCCGAGCCTCTTTCCTCCATGCGGTCAGAGATTTCATCCATGATCTGTCCGCACAGGCTCATATCATGGTTTTCCGCATCCCACACCATGTTCCCGTTTAAATCATACAGCTTCAGAATATACCCGTCATACAGGGAATTCATGCCGATGGCGTGTATATAGTCCAGCCGCCAGCTTCGTTTGAAAACATCGTACTGGCTGCTTAAATCATCCACGATGTTTTCTCTCCGTTCCCGTCCCAGTTCGGTGATGTACTTTTCGAATTCCCGGTTAATGAACCAGTTGGAGAGCAGGCCGATCAGGCCCACGGTTGCCAGAAGCGTCAGCAGAATGGAAAGGGACAGCTGCTTCCTTAAGCTCTTCACCTGCGTCACCCCCCGAATTTATAACCGAGCCCCGGGATAGTCAGTACATATACCGGATTTCTCGGATCATCCTCAAGCTTTTTCCTTATGTTCTTCACATGGCTGTCAATGGCCCTGTCATAGCCGGCAAAGTCCTTGTCCAGGGCCGCCTCGATCAGTTCCTCCCGGGTAAAGACCTTTCCCGGATATTTAATGAGCACGGACAGGATCTTCAGCTCGCTGGGCGTCAGGGTCAGGATGACTCCCTTTTTCCGCACCTCATTTTTTTCGAAATCAACCACCAGATCGCCGTCCCTCCAGGAACTGCGCCTGGCAAGGGGCACCAGATCGCTTTCCGTCCGGCGGAGCACGGCTTCCACCCTGGCGTACAGCTCCTTTAACCCAAAGGGTTTCATGACATAATCATCCGCCCCCAGGCCAAGTCCCTCCACCACACTGTTTTCATCCACTTTAGCGGTCAGCATGATGACCGGAACACGGGATTTCCTGCGGATGGCGGCGCAGACCTCCTCTCCGGAGATATCGGGCATCATCAGATCCAGAATCACAAGGGAGATGTTTTCCGAATCAAATATTTCCAGTGCCTTTCTGCCGTTTTCCGCGGGAAACGTGCGAAATCCCTTGCTTTCCAAAAGCAGGCAGACCACCTCCACTATTTTCGGTTCATCATCCACCACCAGCACATTTTTACTGCATTTGAACATCCTGACACGCCTCCATCCGTTTCATAATAAAACACGAAAAGAGGGAACCGCCGGACTGCGGTTCCCATCCTGTTTATCCGACTACATCGTAGCCCTGATCCTCGATCTCAAACTTCAGCTTTTCCAGAGGCGCCTGATCCGGATCATGCTCCACCGTTACGGTCTTGCCTTCCAAATCAACCGACACCCCGGATACGCCGGGCACTGCTCCCACTGCCGTTTTGATCGCCTTAACGCAATGTTCACAGGACATGCCATCCACATTTATGACTGTTTTCGCCATTTGAGTTACCTCCATTATGATATTTTATCCGGAAGCGGAAAGGCTTCCTTTTTTAATTACTGCAGATCGAAGGGTTTTAAAAATTTATACACGTTTACAGCTTTCCCGTTTTCTTCCACTTCAACCTGAGCATATGCCCAGCCTTCCACCTTTTCGGGGTCAACGCCCGCCGCAAGAAGGGGTTCCGGGTTCAGGACAAAAACAATGTCCTTATCCTGATTCTCATTTGATACGGTGTTGGTTTCCATATTTTTCGCCCACTCAAACATGTTGCCGTCCCCCAGCTTTACGCCGTAGTGGTCAAGGGCCGTGTGGTAGTTGATGGAGTCCCGGTAATTTCCGACAATCTGTTCATAGGCCGCCAGAGCGGTGGGTTCTCCCTGGTAGGTGAGCTTATCCGTGCCCAGCTTGCTTCCCACCATCAGCATATCGTCGTAAAACGCATAGTTTTCCGGCAGGCTTGCCGGGTCAAGCCCTGCGTCGAGAAAGGGCTTTGCATCCAGCTCCAGCATCACATCGTGAAGAGGGCTGCTGCTGTAATCCTCACTCCAGATAAAGCGTACGCCTCCGTCGGGGGCGGCCAGTGACCAGCCGCCATTTTCTTCATCCGCAGTCACGCCGTCGGGAATGGCCTTTAACACCCGGTCAAAGGATGCTACGGATTCTTTGCCCACCACGTCAAGGCTTCCATCCGATGAGTTCATTACGACTGCCACAATTCCTGCCACCACCGCAACAGCCGCTGCGGCCGCCGCAATTATTTTAACATTTTTTTTCATTCATTTCACCTCTATTTTGCATTTGGTTTGAATCTTTTCAGTCTCAGGGCATTTGTCAGCACGGAAACCGAGCTTAAGCTCATGGCAGCCGCAGCGAATATGGGATTAAGAAGGGGGCCGTCAAAGAGCAGATGCAAAAGTCCTGCCGCAATGGGAATCCCGATCACATTATAGCCGAACGCCCAGAAAAGATTCTGCTTGATGTTACGTATGGTATGCTTGCTTAAATTGATGGCTGTCGGCACATCCATCAAATCGGATCTCATCAGGACGATGTCTGCCGATTCCATGGCCACGTCCGTTCCGGAACCGATGGCAATGCCGATGTCAGCCTGAGCCAGCGCCGGAGCGTCGTTGATCCCGTCTCCCACCATGGCAACCTTGCGGCCTCCGGTCTGCAGCTTCTTCACTTCATTGGATTTATCCTGGGGAAGCACCTCGGAAAGGACCCGGTCAATGCCTACCTGCTTTGCAATGGCCGCCGCTGTCTTTTTATTGTCACCGGTTATCATGGCCACTTCGATCCCCATTTTATGCAGGCGCTCAATGGCGGCACGGCTGGATTCCTTCACCACATCCGCCACAGCTACAATCCCGGCCAGTTTGCCGTTGACAGCCACGTACATGGGCGTTTTTCCTTCTTCCGCCAGACGGTCTGAAACCTCTTCCATTCCCTTTAAGGAAATCTGACGTTCATCCATGAGCTTCCGGTTTCCGGCAAGAATATCCTCTCCGTCGATCCGCGCTTCGATCCCGCGTCCGGTCAGGGATTCAAACTGCTCTGTTTCGGACAATGAAAGCCCTGCGTCTTGTGCGCCGTGAACAATGGCCTGGCCCAGAGGGTGCTCGGAACCCTTTTCCGCAGAAGCTGTCAGCTGCAGAAGCTGCTCTTTTAAAAGGCCTTCAACGGGCAGCACATCCGTTACCGTGGGTTTTCCCTCGGTGATGGTGCCGGTCTTGTCAAATACGATGGTATTGATCTTATGGGCGGTTTCCAGAGCTTCTCCGCCCTTTATGAGAATGCCGTTTTCCGCGCCTTTACCGGTCCCCACCATGATGGCGGTGGGTGTGGCAAGGCCGAGAGCACATGGACAGGCGATGACCAGAACCGATATAAATATGGTGAGGGCGAATTTCAAATCCCCGCCGGTTCCAAAGTACCAGGCGATCCCGGACAGGAGTGCGATCACACAGACCACCGGAACAAAATAACCGGAAACAATATCCGCCATCTGGGCTATGGGGGCCTTGGAGCCCTGGGCATCCTCCACCAGCTTGATGATCTGCGCCAGAGCCGTGTCACTGCCGATCTTTTCGGCCTTAAACCGGATGGTGCCTGTTGTATTCAAGGAGGCGGCGTACACCTGGTCTCCTTCTTTTTTATCCACCGGCATGCTCTCTCCGGTCAGCATGGATTCATCAATGGCCGTATGGCCGCCTAAGACCGTTCCATCCACGGGGATTTTATCCCCAGGCTTTACGAGAATGACATCACCGATCTCCACTTCGTCAATGGGGATTTCCTTTTCCACGCCGTCTTCCAGGATAATGGCTGTTTTGGGTGCCAGGCCCATGAGCTTTTTAATGGCTTCGCTGGTCCTTCCCTTGGAAACAGCCTCCAGGGATTTTCCAAGAAGGATCAGGGTGATGATCACGCCTGCCGTCTCAAAATAAAGGGATTCCACGGCCATGAAATTTCCTTGCGCGATCTCGAACACATTGTAGATGCTGTAGAGAACCGCAGCCGTGGTTCCCACGGCGATCAGGGAATCCATGTTGGGACTCCGCTGGATCAGAGCTTTAAAACCGATGGTGTAGAATTTATAGCCCACTCCTATTACCGGGGCAACCAGCAACAGCTCCGCCAGCGCATAAATCAGAGGAAACTGCATGGGATCGATCCCTGCCGGGAAGGGCAGACGAACGATCTTGATCATGGGCACCATGGCAATGTAGAGAAGGGGAACGGAGAACACGGCGGAGACGATGAATTTCGTCCAGAGCATTTTGATCTCCCGCTGCTTGCGGGCCCGGTCTTCATCCGCACCATCCGCTTTGTTTATCTCCAATGCCTTGTAACCGGCCTTCTCAATGGCTTCCCGGATCGCGGACATCCGGACTTTCTGGGGGTCGTAGGCCACCGTGGCCTTCTCCGTGGCGAAATTGACCGATGCGGACGCCACCCCTTCCAGTCTGCCCACTGCCTTTTCCACCCGATTTGCACAGGCCGCGCAGGTCATTCCTCCTATGGGAATGGTCACGCTGGCGTTTTCCGACTTTTCCGCCACCTCATAGCCGATCTTCGCCACCGCCGCCTTAATGGCGGAAAGCTCCAGGCTGCTGCTGTCGTATTCCACGAACAGCTTTTCGCTTGCCAGATTTACGGTCGCCTGGCTGATGCCGGACAGCTTCCGCACTGTTTTCTCAATTCGCTGCGCGCATGCCGCGCAGGTCATTCCCCGTATATTTAAAACCTGACTTTCCATATATTTCCACCTCACTGTTATTTGGTTGTATTCCAAGTTGGCCTTGCTATTTTCGAGTACTCATGGTACTATTATGACAGTAATTATGAAATTTGCAAGTATGCACTTTTTTGTGACATAGTACCCAAAATGATACTAAAGGAGGTCAACAACCATGAATTGTAAATGCGAAGGAATCAACTGTCCGGTAGACGCCACCCTTGATATGATCGGGGGAAAATACAAAGCACTCATCCTCTGGCACTTAACCGACCGCACCCTCCGGTTCGGAGAGCTCCGCAGGCTGATCCCCCAGGCAACCCCTAAAATGCTCACCCAGCAGCTGCGGGAACTGGAGGAAAACGACCTGATCATCCGCACCGTATACCCGGTGGTTCCGCCAAAGGTGGAATATGAGCTGTCCCAGCTGGGCAACAGCATCCGGCCCATACTGGAAGCCATGTATAACTGGGGAACAGATTATCTGGACCGGAATGGCGTCTCCGTAAGCTGTTCCATGAAATTTCCTACATGACGTTATCAGTATGAACCCTTCCAGTTTGCAAATATCTGCCTGGATTCCTTGAGAAAATCATAAGAGATCGTGATGGAATCTTCTGTCACGGTCTTATTTTTGTCAAAAACTGGCCATGGATTGCAGCCTCCTGCCTCCACTTCCACCCGGCTCATGGGGAACCTGTTTCCGCAGTTCTGGCATACCAGCGTATCGCCGTCCTGTTTATAATATCCTCTTCCTGAATCATAACACACCTGGCAGGTATTGAATGCCGTACGTATGGTCCCGTCAGGAGCCTTTACCGCAATCACCTCCATCTGGGTGCCATCCACACTGACCGGATAAAAGCTGGCCGTATCCGAAATATCCTTGACAGGGATAACGAGATCCTGGCCTTCAGCTTCCGCCTGACTCTGACTTTGCGCCTGATCCTGGGTCTGATTCTGGCTCTGTCCCTGACTCTGGTCCTGCCCGGCAGCAGAGGATGATCCCGTTTCTCCTGCTTTTCCGCTAAAACTGCAGGCAGTCAGAGCGGCCACAGCAGCCACCGTCAGCATGGTCACGGCAAAAGCCGTCCGTTTTTTCTTCCTTGAAAAGGGCTTTTTGCCGCTTCTCTCTTTATTTTGCGTCTGTAATCTGCAAATCATTCCGTAAAACCTCCTGTATATGGATTCTATTTATCCTTATCGGGCTTTTCCCGCATAAAGAACAGTGCTGCTGCAATGATGATCACCGGCAGGATACAATGCCAGTGGCTTAATAATAATTCCATGAGCGTGCGTTCCTTTCTTAAATTAAAGCGTTTCCGCCTGACTCTCTTTCCTGAAACCGGGGGCCTTACTGGCAGCAGGATCCGCCTGCCCCCTGAAAGGTATCATCCGGCCAGATCATGGTCTGAAAATTGCGTACTTCTTCCCTGATGGCTTCCGGGTCAATGGCAGCCAAGTCCTCCACCACCTTCACATATCCATAAAA
Source organism: Lachnospiraceae bacterium 54-53 (assembly GCA_041223105.1). Lineage (GTDB taxonomy): Bacteria > Bacillota > Clostridia > Lachnospirales > Lachnospiraceae > Lacrimispora. The sequence continues at coordinate 201,826 of JBCLPO010000004.1, read as the reverse complement.
AGCATTGTCCCCGGTGGAAAAATCAAAGCTGTCCGTGGGAGTAAAATAGAGTGGATTTTCTCCCTTTTCCAGAGGAAGCTGGGTGGCAAAGCCGGGGACCAGAAGTATGGTCCCATAATTGGACTCAGAGGTATCGTCAATAATGTTCCATTCCACGTCCATACCGGTTTCCACCACCGCAACGGCAGGCTTGAACCCCTCATCCGTCAGCTCCATGGTGATCTTCTGAACGTTGTAGCCGTAATCATCCAGGCCTTTCTCAGCAACAGCCACCTCATCCGTCGGAATGGTATAGCCGGATGGCACCGGGCTCTCCGGCGCGTACTCCTTTAACACACCGCTTCCATCGAAATCCGTTCCGCTTTCCGCGCCTGTTTCTCCGGCTTCCGTTATGGTGATGGAACCGCGGATCATACCCATCCAGCAGCTGTAGGAAACCTTTCCCGTTTTCTCCGGAGTGAACTCTATGACGTTTTCCCCGGTCTTGAAGGAATATTCAATGCCGAAATCCCGGATGATCATCCGGTTATTGCAGCCGTTTATGCTGCCCTGAGGCGCATCGATGATCCATTTCACAGGTGTTCCGGCCTGGACCCTGATATTCGGATACTTCCCCGGAGCAAGAGTGCTGTTTATGATCTGCACACCGTCTTCCACTTTTATTTCCTCAGCGCTGTTTTCTGCCTCACTGCCCGCATTCCCTGCCCCCGGAAACAGATCCGGGGCCTGAAGCCCTGCCAGGCTCACTCCCTGGGAAAACATGGACATGCCCAGCACCACAACGAGAACCGCGCCTGCAGTCATGACCCTGCCCGTAAATTTTTTTCCAAGGACGGAAGAGACCGCACCCAGGCCGAACATGAGTGGAACGGTGCCAAGGCTGAATAAAAACATGGACAGGGCGCCCGAAAACGGATTTCCTGTGGACAGCGCATAGATCTGCATGGCCTGGAGCGGCCCGCAGGGCATCAGTCCGTTTAACAGCCCTACAATGAGCGGGCTTGTGCTGCCTGCTTTCTTCCTGTCAATTTTTCTTGCGAACACTGCGGGTATTCTGGGATTCAGCCTGCGGAGCCATGGAAAAATCCCCAGCATATTGATTCCCATAATGACCATGAACACTCCGGCGACCAGCTTTAATACGCCCTGAAGGGTATTGGAAAAGGTGATCGCCGAACCCAGAGCGCCCACCAGAAAGCCGATTGCCGTGTAGGATACAACACGTCCCAGATTATAAAGAAAGGTAGGACGGAACGTGGAAAAAAAGCTCTTCTCCCCGTCCCCTTCCTCTCCTTTCGGAATGCACTGGGAAAGATTGATTCCCCCGCACATGGCAACACAGTGGACCGACGTGACCAGTCCGATCACAAAAAGCATTCCATAACTCATTTTGGCGTCCGCCAGCTGGCTGGGCGCCAGAAGATTCAGCAGGCCGAACTGCTGGATCAGCATATAAAGGGAAACAATGATCAGCAGGATACCGATGGCACGGTTGGGATCCTGTCCCTGCCGCTTCTTATCCGCCAACACTTCATAGTCCAGCTTCTCAATAATTCCTACAATGCTCTTATATGAAATAATATCCCCGTCATAGGTAACGGAGGCGGTACCCGTGTCATAGCTTACCTCCGCCTTTTCGACGCCGGCCGTATTGCGCAGCTTCTTTTCAATCTTATTCTGGCAGCTGATACAGGTCATGCCGCCGATGCGCAGTTTCACGGTTTTCACACCAGAACCCATCTCCCATCCTCCTTTTTCATTTCTAAACCAAAGAATAGCAGTTCGATGTGTAAAAGATGTGTAGATGAAATTTTTTTTGGACTTGACGGTCTGAAATCGTGTATGAATGAAAAAAAGCCTGTTCCTGCGGCTCATTATGAGACGGCGGAACAGGCTGGGAACCGTGGGAAACATTAAACAGACCGGAGAGACGGATTACCTGAAATAAATTCCCCATATCCTTTTCCGATCTTTATTTTCCCCTCATGTACTGCAGATTTCCCTCTGATCAGAACTTCCTTTATGGTGCCGGTCCCCGTAAGACCTTCAAATGCACTGAATTTTTGCTTATAAAACAGATTCTGCGCATGGACGGTCCACGGAAGACTGGGATCGAGCAGCACGATATCGGCGTCGAATCCCGCCTTTAAAGCTCCTTTTCTCCCATAAATCCCAAACCGCCTGGCCGGATTGGCGGACAGGCACCTGGCCAGTACGGCAGGAGATACCCCTCTTTTATTAACCCCCTGATCGTATACCGTCTGAAACATGGTCTGCACACTGCTGATCCCAAAACCGGACTGATAGGTAGGCTGCATGGTATCATCCCTGTTTTTAAGCATGCCCGGGGAATGATCGGAGGATATGAAATCAAGCACTCCCGACCGGATACAATCCCACAGTCCCTCCCTTGCTTCCCCGTCTCTTAAGGGAGGAGCGCAGCCAAAGCTGCAGCCCTTTTTCAGATAATCCCCGCAGGTGAATGTGAGGTAGTGGGAACAGGTCTCCGCTGTTACGTCCACCCCTCTTTCCTTTGCCTGTGCAATCAGCTCTGCCACTCTTGGGTGGCTCACATGACAGATGTGAACCCTGGCGCCGGTTTCTTCTGCCAGGAAGAGAATGCTCTGGGTTGCGATCAGCTCACTTACCAGAGGCCTGGAATCTAAAAAAGCCTGTCTCCCGTCAATTTTGTTTTTAAGAACAGCTTCCCTCTCATACCGGGTGATCGAATAATCCTCACAATGAAAACCGGCCAGCCCCCCAAAGCGGTAAAGCTCCTTAAGCGCCGCCCTCACCGTTCCCAGGCCGGGAGCGTGAAAATCATTTCCGCCTCCCGACAGAAAGCATTTCATCCCGGCTGCTCCCGCTTCATGAAGTCCCAAAAGCTGATCCGTATTCTCCGGTACAAAGGCTCCCCACATACAGAAATCCACATAGGACTCTTCTTCGAGCCGTCTCCTCTTTTCAAAAAAGATCCCGCGGTTCAGCACGGAAGGCGAATACAGATTCAACGGCATATCGATGCAGGTAGTCACTCCCCCTGCCGCCGCTGCCATTGTGGAAGTTTCCATATCCTCAAAATCAGCTCCATACTCCCCGATATGCATATGAGCATCTACCGCCCCAGGAAACAGATAATATCCTTCTGCCGGAATCACTCTTTCTGCCTGGAATTCTTCTCCTTCAGGCAGCTCTCCTTCCTGTACAAGGGCGATCTTTTCCCCCCGTATACAAATGCTTCCCTTATAAATCCTGGTTTCATCCACGATATTTCCATTTAATATAATTGTATCATACATCATATCCGTCTCCTTTTACTTTTCAACTGCTCCGCCTTTACTGAGGATCTTCCATCGGAACAGATTGGATTCTATCACTGTGAGAACTGCAAAAAAGAGGGAATACAGCAGACCGATGAGAACTGCGGCCATAATCATATCATTCATTTTAAACCAGTTCTTGGAAAATACGATGATATAGCCAAGTCCTGTGGAAGCTCCCATCATCTCGGCCACGACCATGGCTCCGAAAGCCGCCCCCAGCGCGCCTTTCATCCCCAGAAAAATGCCGGGAAAAGCCGACTGAAATTTCACCTTCCAGAAAATCTGCCACTGAGTTGCTCCCAGGCTGGAGGCAGAACGGATAAGAACAGGCTCCGTATTCCGGATCCCTTCCGTTACGCAGGATACCATATAAATCGCGGTAGTATAAGCAATCAGAGCGGACTTGGAAATCTCTCCGATTCCGAACCACAGGATGAACACAGGCAGGAAGGCCATGACAGGGATGGGCCCGAATAAATTGAGCAGGGGGGAAAACAGATTGTCCATCAGCCGGAAGCTGGCAATCAGGCTTCCCAGGATAAGGGCCAGAAACACGCCCGACAGATAACCTTTTAACACGCGCCTGACGCTGATCAGCACATGTTCCCACAAAAGTCCCTCCTCTATGTAGGATACTGCGGCTCCAATGATACCGGTGGGCATGGGGAGAAACTTTTCATTTACCCAGCCAAAGGAAAGATTGATGCGGCAAAAAGCTTCCCACAGGAGGAAGAACAGGAACAGAGATGCCATTTTATAATATTTGTCCATTTTTATCTTTCTGGCAGCTGCTGTCTGGTATGACACGCTGCTTCCGGTTTTTTCCATTCTTACCGCCTCCTCATTCTCTGATCACCGGATTTCCATCCTGTCCTGTGATCGCCTGTTCAAATGTCTCTACATAAGCCGTGAACCTGGAACTCATAATATCTCTGGGACGTTCCAGTTCAATTTTTTGATCCATGGTTACCTGTCCTCCGCCCAGAATGATCACTCTGTCAGCCAGATAAACTGCCTCCGGAACACTGTGAGTAATAAAAACGACGGTCTTCCCTGTCAGCTTCCAGATCCGCTCAATCTCCCTTCTCATGGAATCCCGTGTCAGGGCATCCAGAGCTCCCAGAGGTTCATCCATCAGAAGCACCGCCGGCTCGTTGGCCAGAGCCCTGGCAATTCCCACACGCTGCGCCATTCCCCCGGACAGACCGCTTGGAAACGCATCCTGATATTCCTCAAGGCCCACCATACGAATATATTCTCCCGCGATCTCGCCCGCCCTCTTCTCTTTCTTCAGCCTTAAACCAAATTCAATGTTTTTTCTGACTGTGAGCCAGGGGAAAAGAGCATGCTGCTGAAATACGACTCCCCGGTCTGCGCCCGGTCCCTTTATTTCTGTCTCATCCATTTTTATATGTCCCATATCCGGTTTCAAATATCCGGCCAGAAGATTTAAAAGGGTGGATTTTCCGCAGCCGCTTTTTCCGAGTATACACACGAATTCTCCTGATTTGATGCTGAAATCGATGTCTTTTAAAATATAATGCATCTGGCCCTGACGTTCTTCATAGGCCTTGTATAAATGTTCAATCCGTACAGTCACTTGATTTCCTCCTTTCCCAAAAAGCATGAATACGGCATACAACATCCGTATGCCGCATTCCGGTCCGCCTCAGGACTTATCATTGATAAGCAACCAATGCGGAATCAATACCGGATAATACACTGGTATCAACAATTTTTTCGAATTCTACCAGGCCGGTGTTCAGGCCCGACTCCTGCATATACTGAGCCAGTGTATCACAGGAATCCTTAAAGGTCTGGTTAAATGCCACCTGATAATCGTTCTTCTTCATAATGGCAAGGCAGGTTTCTGCATCCAGATTGATTCCTTTTCCCACGATTCCGGCTGCTTCTTCCATATTTTCATTGATAAAGCCGGTGGCCTTTATCATGGCTCTTACATAGGCCCCGCAGGCTTCCGGATTCTCTTTTAAAAAGCTTTTTGAAACATCAATACATACTTCAAAATTCAGATATTTTACCTCCCCCTCATTTTCCGGAAGATAGGACCTGGTTCCTGTAAACAGGTATGATCCCCCGAACTCCTCCGCTTTGATTCCCCACGGCTCCCAGGCGGCAAAGAAATCGATCTCTCCGCTTTCCAGTGAGGCCAGCATATCGGAAGCCTGCAGGTTGACCAGCTCAATGGCATCAAAATCAACTCCCAGATCATCACACATGGCCTTTACCGCCACGATGACCCCTGCCCCATCCGTATAGCCCATCTTTTTGCCTTCCAGATCTCTGGCACTGCCAAGCTCCAGATTGGGGCCTCCTACCACACACTGGGTATTTCCGGCATCCACCACCGGAGCCAGAATGCATACCTCACCGCCCTTATCCGCCAGATTGATGGCCTGGTAATTGGAAATGGAATAAAACTGGGCTTCATTGGCAGCAACCATGGCAGTGGATACGGATGGGTCCGTCAAAAGCTGCAGATCCACATCCAGGCCTTCCTCTTCAAAAAACCCCTTTTCTTTTGCTATGATCTGCTGCCCGGATATCTGGGGATCAAACTCTCCCAGAACTACGACCTTTGTAAGCTCCTGCTCTTTTTTTGCTGTTTCAGCAGCTTCTGTCCCGGCTGGGGCTTCCTTCGTACTTTCCGCCTGAGGCACTTTTGTTTGTGCACATCCTGCCGCCAAGAGGGCTGCTGCCAATACCGCTCCCAGGGTTTTTGCTTTGCTGGCTCTGCTCATAATATTTCCTCCTTATTTTTCATAAAAAAATGTATCACAGAAACGGTTTGTTTTCTCTGTCATACACCATTGTATTATTGTATTCTGTTTTTCCTATGCCTCTGCGCCAAGCTTTTGGCGCAGGCAGCTTTTGATCAGATTTACGGCGATATCGGGTCCTAACCTCCCCGTATTGATGGTCAGATCGTAATTGGTCACATTGGTCCACTCATTTCCGCCCGAATAGTATTTATAATATTCCGCCCGGTATAAATCAGTCTGATAGATCAGCCGGTTCGCCTCATCCGGCGTACAGGAAAACTTTTCCATAATGCGTTTCCTGCAGTATTCTCTTGGCGCTTCCACGTAGACACTGACGACATTTTTGTATTCTGCAAGCAGATTATCGGCGCATTTCCCTACAATGATACAGGATTCACTTTCTGCCAGCTGCCGGATGATGTGCGCCTGTATATTAAAAAGCTTGATATCAGAATCAAAATCCTTATAAGGGGGAGAAGATATCTCCCTGGATACGGACATGTTTCCCAGGGCCTTCCTGATTTTTTCACTGCTGAACCTCTCATCCACCCGTTCAAATATTTCCCTGGATACTCCGCTGTACTCGGAAGCCAGCTCCAGAATTCTCTTGTCATAGCAGCTGATCCCCAGCTCCTTTGCCAGCCTCATACCGATTTCCTTGCCTCCGCTGCCAAAGCCCCGCGCTATGGTTATCACAAAATGCTCCATGTCATCTCCTCCTGACTTCTACTTAACGCCCTGATTCCCCGCTCCCTGCTTCCCGTTTTCCGCCTGCTGCAGCTTCAGAACCAGATCCTTCATCAGCATAACTGCCCGGGAAAAAGCATGACAGGGTGTATATTCCTGGGGACAGTGGCTTCTCCCTTCCTTGCTGGGAACAAATATCATGACAGTATCCAGTACCTGGCCTATGGCCAGAGAATCATGACCGGCGCCGCTGGGCATCCGCTTACAGGAAAAGCCCCTGCTTTGGCAGCTTTTTTCCAGCAGATCCAGCATGGTCTCACTCAGTCTGACAGGAGAGATCTGAAGCGTGTCCTCCATGGTATACCGGGTTTGGGAATCTTTCGTTTTCTCCATGAGCAGCCTTCGGATCTTATCCTCCAGTTCTTCCAGAATCTCCTCTTTCGCAGAACGGATATCAATGCTGAACTCCATCCTGTCCGCCACCACATTGACCGCATTGGAAGCTACATTTATATATCCTACCGTAGCAACCGTTCCCTCTCCGTATTCTCTTGCCATGTCCCCGATTTGGGAAATCACCCGGCTTCCGGTTTCCACTGCATCCTTTCTCATATCCATGGGCGTCGTTCCGGCATGATCCGGACGTCCGAGCACCGTCACCATATACCGTCTGATTCCTACGATACAGTCCACCAGACCGATCTGGACCGCCTGTTGGTCCAGTACCGGTCCCTGCTCAATATGAAGTTCCATAAAATGTCCGATTTTTTTCTCTTTCCATTGTGCGGCTCCTAGATTTTCCGGGACCAGTCCGTAGCCTTTCATGGCGTCATAGACGGAGATCTGATCCTTATCTTTTAATCTCCGGCATTCCTCCACCGTCACCTGCCCCAGCATGCATTTTGATCCGAAATATCCATTGCCGAACCTGCATCCTTCTTCATCCATAAATGCCGCCGCCACATAGTCCGCCCGGAGCCTTATTCCCTCCTCCCGAAAGACCCTGGCCAGTTCAATGGCCCCTATGACTCCTGCGATCCCGTCATAATTTCCGCCGTGTCTCACAGAATCATAATGGGAGCCTGCCATAATGCAGGGAAGAGAGGAATCTGTTCCGGGAAGCGTCCCAAACACATTTCCTGCGGCGTCCTCTCTTACCGCAAGCCCTGCATCCGTCATGATCTTTTTTAAATACTCCGCCGCTGCCCTGGTCTCATCTGTAAACGGCAGGCGGGTACATCCGCCTTCAGGAGTCGCCGTAAACCGTGCCAGATGCTCCAGATTTTCTTTGATCCTCCGGGTAACTCCTTCTAAGTTCATCCCACGTCCCTCCTTCAATGGTACCCATACACATCAAGCAGGCCAAAAGAACGGAAAGGGCAAGCTGGGAAGGGGTCAAGCGGATCCCCGTGGCCTGGCTCATAAAGAGAATGGCCAGTACATAGCACTGCACAGCTCCCGTACTGTTCATAGACATTGCAATCGGTCCTACAAAATCCGCCACCTTTTTATCCACCCCAAACTTGTTGACCATGTCATCCATTTCCGCAGGAAGACAGACAGCGGACGAAGTTGTTGTAATGGCCATCATCGAAATCCGGGCAAATTTCTTTGGCATCTTCAGCGGGTTGATTCCGCAGAAAGCGCCGGTAAAGGGTCCGAACAGCAGCAGCTGGAGGCAGTCCCCGATCAAAAGGCAGCCCAGGAATTTGATCATCGGAAGAATTACGGAAAACCCGGTTGATGCGGCCACATCTGCCAGCAGGAAGAAGATGCCCAAAGGAGCGAGCTTCATCACGGTCTGGATCATCTCCATGACAATTTCATTCACTGACTGAATCAGCTCCCTGACAACGGTATTCTTTGTCCTTCTGCCGTATATTCCCGCACATGCGCCGAACAGGATGGAGAATACAATACAGGGTACCATATCACCGTTTGACATGGCCTGAAATACATTGGTGGATACAAAGTTCGTAAGTGTGGTCCGGATATCGGCACTGACCGGCTCTGCGGAAGACGCCACTGTCCCGATGGCCACCCCTGTTCCCGGCTGTACAATGAATCCAAGCACCAGGCCCAGACCTGCGGCAATCAGGGTAAAGACAACAATGCACACAAAGGTGGTCACCCCCATCCTGCCGGCCCCTTCCCCCTGTATCCCCGACAGAGAGCCGGCAACCGAGGTCATGACCAGCAATACTACAGACATCTGGATCAGGCGGATAAATATGGTTCCCAGAAACTTTAAGTTGGATGCCCATGGTCCTGCCAGACTTCCAAATGCAAGCCCGGCAAAAGCTGCAATGACGATCCATGTCGTGAGTGATCGCTTTTTTCTATTCATGCTTTCCTCCTTTTGATATTAAAAAAAGACAATCCCCGGCTTTTTCTCGCCTTTGAGACTGTCTTTTCCTATAAAATGATATATTAACTTTATCTTATCTCTTTCCTAATTGCAATGTGCTTACTGCACTTTTGATTTTATATAATATGTGCATATTACACACTGTTTTCCGGAAATTCCTGTTTCAGCAGCTCCCAGGAAAATAATATTCCCAAAAGAGCGGACAGTCCGGAGCTGTGCCCGGTCTCCGCAGCCCGGCAGACTGCCTGGGTTAAGTTTCCCTTCCCCGCTCCTTCTTCTGCAAGTGCCGTCATTTTTTCCCCGAACTCTCCAAGAAGCCCCCGATACAGGAACTCCCGGCTGATATGGCCGGTTTCATCCAGTCCATCCCTTACGGCCTCTGCAGTCAGCTCCAGCCATTTTTCCCCTTTCTTTCCGGCTGCAGTTAAGAAAAAAAGTATGCCGGAAAGAAAATCATCTCCTGAGGGCGTCAGTCCGTTTCCCAGTCCGATGAGAGATCTTAAATACTTGCCGGCAGCCGGATCCGGAATCCGGGATTTTTGCGCTTTCCATCCCTTTCCTTTTTCCAGTGCATGCATCAGAACCGGATCCTGTCTGTTTTTGTAAAGGGGCAATACCTGATAAACAGCATCCGCCAGCAGATGAAGCTCCTCCCAGCCGGGTGCTGCCTTAAGCCGGGGATCATAAATCCTGGGGCTTTGGCAGGTAATTTTCTGCCCGCCTATCCAAAGGACATTCCCCTGAAAGAATGCCGGCTGTCCCGGCTCTGCCGTCAGGATTCCGCTTTCCCGGCGGTCTGTCTGCAAAGACAGCGGGGTCATGGGAATGGTATCCGGGTGAAGGGCGAACAGGGAATCCTTTACTTTTAAATTCACCGTATTGTGATAGGCGGAATGTACCCATCCCCGGCTCTCATTTTCAAACAATTCTGCAGCACGGCAGACACAGCCTGTAATCCTCATCTATTCCGGCTCCCCTTCAAATCCCAGCTTCCGGGCATAATCCAAAAGAGCTTTTGCAAAACACTCCATGGGAGGATTGACGGTTCCCGCACCGATCTGCCCCTGTCCTGCCACCTTATGGGCAATTCCCGTGTTGATGACGGGGGTGATTCCTGTAGCCGCCACTCTTCGGATATCAATACCCAGACAGGTTCCTTTAAAATCCCAGGCAGGAATAGGGAACATTCCATTGTGGGAGAGAGTGATCCTGCTCATCCGGTTGCTGATCTCCAGCGCATCGTAAAATCCCCCGGTCCCGACAAACCGGGTGACTGCAGGCGCGGCAATCATAGCCATTCCCCCCACTCCGAAGGTTTCGGTAATGGCGGAATCTCCCATATCCGGATTTGCCATCTCCTCATCAAATCCGGTAAAATACAGACCCTTTGGTATGTTCACAGGACCGGTATACCATTTTTCCCCCATCCCGCTGATCCGGATTCCGAAATCCTTTCCGTTACGGCTCATAACCGTTACTACGGTTCCTGATTTAATTCCCGCGGCATAGTCCATCACTGCTTTTGCCGATGCCATCATGATATTCAGGAAAAACTGGTCTGTATCCGCCAGGAAGCAGATAACCCTTTGTTTGTCTTCGTCCGGAATGTCCAGACATGACACAATCGGTGCGATTTCTTTCAGAAATACCAGAGAGGCGGCGATATTCCTTTGATGAAACTCATCTCCCATGGCAATGGCCCGGCTTACCATCACATGGATGTTCAGGCCTTTTTCCAATGTGCGGAGGGCCTTTCCCAGGACCGGCCCCAGAGTATCCCGCATGAAGCGGAGACGGTCTATGACCGGTTTTCCGTATGCGCCGAAGCGAAGCACCTGGCCGATCCCCTCATTCATGGTACAATAAGCCTCGTTTTCTCCTGTCAGATTCTTTACTTTCATTACCGGCATATGAGCTGAGGTAATGCCGCCCATGGGGCCCACAAAACCGGCATGGTGACAGGGAAGAAAGCTTACCTCTCCTCTTTTCAGCAGATCCCAGGCTTCCTCTTCCGTATGTGCCCATCCCTCAAACAGAGCGGCCCCCACACAGGATCCCTGCATGGGGTGGGTCATTTCCTCAAAACCCATAGGAGTACCCGCATGAAGCAGAAGCTTCTTCCCTTCAAAAACCTCCGTAACCATGTGAGCAGGCAGCACATCCGTAAGACAGGGCACACTCTCTTTTATCCTTCCAATTACCGCTTCATTGGCCTCCTCCATATTCCGGTAAGGCCCCTCGGGAAACTCATAAGCATTTAAATATGCGATCGCCTGACGCAGTCCTCTGTCCCCTCCCGCCCCGGGCTTCCATTCAAAATGCACCATTTTTGCTCCTGCGGCCTGTAAATCTCCGGCAAATCCCTTTAAGCCCACATTGATTACGCCGGGGGCCCTTTGTAAAAGAGAAAGCGGGGAGGGGGATATCTTTGGAAGGGGCTTTTTTTCAATGGGAGGGCAGATCTGCTCCTCCGGTTCATCAACTGTTTTTCCCAGAAGGCCTAAAGCGCTTTTTACCATCCTGGTATTTCCTTCCACCACACAGGCTCCGGCCGTTCTTAACAGATCCTTCTGCTTTTTATAGCCCTGACTGTCCTCCCCGGTTCCCAGCAGATTGACGAAAACAACTGCGCCTCTCTCTGAATCCCGCTCATGAAAAGCTTCCCGGATCGCCTGCGCGAGTTCGTCGGCCGGCCGGTGGCAGGAACCGGATCCCAGCACCACATCCAACAGTATGATCAGATCCCCTTTTGTCTCAGACAGGATGGTTCTGAGCTTGCGGGCACGGGGACCGGGATCCATCATGGGATGAGGTTTCCCCCTGGTATAGAGATCGTCCCCCAGATCCATGATCCTGCATTTTTCCGAATAAAGGAGATAACCTTCCCTTTTCTCTTCTCCTGTGATCTCCAATGCCTTTCTGCACAGACAGGCAGCCTCGGCTGCCAGGCTTCCTCCGGAATAAAGGCCGATCATGGTCGGATCTTTCACAGGAATCCCGTTAAAGTCCAAAGCAGCGGGCAGCTCTGCAGGCGTTTTCCCCGACAGGGATACCCCAGTCCGCGCAAGGCTTTCCAGAGTGTCCGTATAATGGATATGACCGCATGCCTTTCGTTCCGTTTCTCCCAGAAACAGCACGGCAGCCGGCTTTGTAAGGGAAGCCAGATTTCCTTCCAGTTCTTTTTTCACCTCCGGCGCAGGGGGCTTGGATACTACCAGGATGACCTGTGTCTCTTCATCCGCCTCCAGCATCGCTATGGCGTCCTTCATGGTTATGCCGCCGATTTTTTCATGAAGATCCCTGCCCCCCGTACCGATGGCATGGGAAATGCCTCCTCCCAGCCGGTCCACCATGACCGCTGTTTCCTGAATCCCGGTCCCCGCTGCTCCGGCGATTCCGATGTTCCCCCTTCTCACCCGGTTTGCAAAAGCCAGCGGCACGCCTGAAAGGACAGCAGTCCCGCAGTCAGGACCCATGACAAGAAGCCCTCTCTCATGAGCCAGACGCTTGATGAGAAGTTCATCCGCTTCACTCACATGATCACTGAAAAGCATCACATGCTTTCCCATGTGCAATGCCTCCATGGCTTCTTCCGCCGCATACTCTCCGGGCACCGATATGAGGCACAGGCTGTAATCCTCTCCCAGTTCCCTGACCTCTTCCCAACAGGTGACTTCCTGAATGCCGGTATTTTGGCGTCCTCCCGGTTTCTTCTCTCCCAGCGCTGCCTTCACTTCCTTCATGGCCGCCTCCGCTGCTCTGACTGTCTCCGCATCCACCGCTATGATCATATCATTGGGGCCGGCTTCTTTCAGTTTCTCCGAGCCGAATCCGGCCTTTTTCATAATTTCCTTGTTCGCCGGAGTTCCCATCATAACGGAAGCCTTATGAATCCCCCGGGACTTTCCCAGATTCTTACTGAGAAGCATTAACTCTACCGAATCCATATAGCTGTTTTTCCTTATCATTGTATGTATCATTTCTTATCCCACCTATTCTTTTTTATCCCGGACGCTTCCGGAGTCCGCTGCTTTCCAATCTGATCATCAGATGCCCCCTTCCTGTCCGCGATATAAAAAACCGCTGAGCTGACAAGAAGCAGGACAACTGCAATAAAGAATCCGTATACCTTGCTTCCTGTCATATCCTCCGCATAACCGGTAAGCCCCGGGGCCAGGACAGAACCGCTCATCCCAAAAAAATTAAATATGCCCAGTCCAAAGGAACGGTTTTTCTCCGGTATCTCCCCGGAAACATAGGGAACGATCAGCGGATCGATGGCCTGCTTTCCACAAAGCCCATACACGGCCAGACATAAAAGCATAGGAACCAGTGCCGTAAAATGGGAGAGGAAAAAGATCATCAGTGCAGAGCCGGCCTGAAGCCCTTCCATGACCAGAACTCTTTTTTTTCCGGAGATATCCAAAACCCGGCTCAGAATAAGTGCACCCGGAATGGAGGCGGCAGCAACCAGACAGGAATAGAGGCTTGCGGCCACTCCCTGAATCCCTCTCTCCGCTTCCAGAAAAGACGGAAGCCATGTCACGATCATATAGTAGCCATAGCAGGTGCAAAAGTACAAAAAGCAGACACCAGCCATCCGTCCGGTTAAAAACCGGTTCCAGGGAAGGCTCTTTTTCTCTTTTTCCCCAGTCTTTTCCGGAGCATCTTTCCGGATTCCGGCCGCCAGAAAGAGGGCGGTCAGAAGTGTCAGTGCCGCGGCAATAAAAACCATGACCCTCCAGCTGACTCCTGCCGTTTTCACCACAGCCCCTCCGGAAAGATACCCCAATATCATTCCCACCGCACAGCCGCTGTTGATGACAGCAGTGGAAAAGTAACGGTATGCCGGAGGAACACAGGCTGCGGAGATGGAATATGCTCCGCTGTAATATGCCCCGGTCCCTATCCCCGCCAGAATGCTTCCCCCATAGATCATCCGGATGTCCGGTGCCAGCCCCGTCAGAAAAATACCTGCCGCAAACAGGAGAAAGCCCGGAACCAGAATCGTCTTTCTTCCCGCTCTGTCCATCAAATACCCTGCCGGGATCTGGGTCAGAACATAGGAAAGAAAGTAATAGCTGGAAATCATGCCCATATCCAAAGACGACCGGACTCCTACGGAATTTTCAATTTCCTCATGAATAGGAGTGAGCATGGTACGGTATATCCAGATCATGATCCAGCCCAGGCACAAAAGGGCTGCAATCCGTTTCCAGTCATTTTGTTGTTTTTCCTCCATCATCTTGTTTCCTCTCTTGATTTTTCTTGCATATTTCTATTAATTGTGCTTTAATTAGGATAAAAATCAAAAAACAGGAGCGATAAAATCTATGCCCGTAGATATCCGGTGGCTGATCCATAACAGCAGCCTTAAAAATCTGTCCCTTCTTACCTGTGAAGAACTGATAGACAGCCCCATCACCAGCGTGAATGTTCTGGACAACCCCGAGGTGATCCAGTGGATGAAGCCAGGAGAACTGGTCCTGACTACCGGATACGTTTTTGCCGGGGATCCGGAGCTCCAATCCCGGGTTTTAAGAGATTTAAAGGCCGCAGGGTGCAGCGCTTTATGCATCAAAACCCGCCGTTTTTTCGAAGTGATCCCGGAACACATGCTAAAGCTGTCCCGTTCCTTGCAGCTGCCTGTCATCGAGCTTCCCTATCATTACAGCCTTTCCGAAGTAGCCAGACAGATCAATGACAGTCTGTATCAGGAACAATTTCAGGATGTTTTAAGGGAACAGGCCTTTTACAATCAGCTATTCAACGCCTATTTTGAAAAAAAGCATACGTCAGAGATCCTGGATATTCTTTCGGATTACCTGGGTAAATCTGTTCTTCTCATGAATTCCGGATATGAATGCGAATGGTTTTCCCTGCTTCCTGAGGATAGCGCCCTCTTAAACCCTGAAGGAGAGCTTCTGCCCTCGCCCAAATCTCTTTCCGGTATTTCCCAGGCACTTTCCTCAAAGGATTCCTTTTGCTCCGTTAAAATGGAACTGAATCAGGCCGTAAGAGGCGCCGTCATTTTCCCCTTTCGGAACCGGCTCTATTATCTGGCAATTCTTACAGAAGATGCCGGGCTCCTTCCCATTGAGATTTTAAAGCATGCCATTCGGATCATGACCTTTTCCGGCGCCTCCATTCCCAAGGCTTCCGGAAACTTTTACAGCTACTATGACCCGTTTTTCCAGTTTCTGCTGAATGGTCCGAAACACAATGAACTGGAAGATAACCTGCTCTTTCACTATTACGGATTTCCTCATAAAAAACCCCGGATCTGTCTGCTGCTTTCCAAAAAAGCCTCCGATTCCAGCGAAATAAACCAAAGCACTGTGAAAACCGTAAATTCTTCCTTAAAAGAGCTGCCCGGTAAATCAGATTCCTTTTTTACGGCCTGGAACCTAAACAATATCTGCATTTATCTGTTCGGGGCAGAGGAAATGCTCACAGAGCAGGCCCAAAGGGCTGCCGAAATCCTTAAGGAAGAAACCGGCGGCCGGTTTCTCATAGGGATCAGCCGGACCAGTCAGAAAGCGGAAGAAATATCCCAGGCCTACAAAGAGGCCTCGTTCATGCTGATGCTTGCAGCGAAGCTGAATCAGAAGGAAATTCTCTTCTTTTCTGATTACCTGACCTTTTGGATGATCCACCAGCTTTCTTCCAAAGAGCAGGACAGAATTTACAAAGACACGGTAAAGGCGCTGGCAGACTATGATGAAGCCAATCATTCCCAGCTGATGCAGACACTGACCGCCTATTTTGAGTGCGGATATAACTCCACCCAGACTGCTGAAAAGCTCTACATCCACAGGAATACCTTCATTAAAAGAATGAATAAGATCCGGGAGCTGATCCGTCTGGATCCGGAGGACTCCCACTTACTGTCTTCCGTCTACTGCGGTCTGTGCGTCTATCTTTTGAATCTGTAAACAGAAAAAGAATACCCCCCGGTTACCCACACCGGGGGGGACGTCTTTATCCCTCTGACTGCCTGTATACGGAAAGTGCCGCTCCCACCGCCTCTCCTGCCGGCACCTTTCCATGATTCTGCAGAAGCACTGCCTCCAGCGCTCCCAAAAGAAAGAGAATATTTCTTTTCTGGCTGGAATACCCCATATTCCCGATTCGCAGGATCTTTCCGTCCAGAGGGCCGAAGGAGGTGGCAATTTCTATTCCGAAGTCAGACAAAAGCTGCCCCCGGATCAGCTTTCCATCCATACCATCCGGAATGCAAATCGCGGTTACCACAGGCATTTTATGCACCGGATCCCCAAATATTTTCAGTCCCATTGCCTCCAGACCGGCACAAAGAGCGCGGTCATTTAACGAATGCCGGGCTTGGCGCTCCGAAAGCCCTTCCATAAGAATGCAGCGCAGCGCCTCATGCACCCCATACTGCATACTGGTTGCTTCCGTATGGTGGTTTAAATGCCTCGGTCCCCAGTAATCCTGAAGCTGTGCCAGATCGAGGTAATTACTCGGGATATTCGGAAGCCTTCTCTCCCCGTCCACTGCCGTGCGGATCCCCTTTTCCACCTGCTTCCTGTCCAGAATGATTTTTTCCACCGACTCATTATAAGTAACGAGGGCGGAGCCGGAGGGGGCGGAAATACATTTCTGCGTTCCTGATATACAGGCATCGATGTTCCACTCATCCACCCTGACATCAGCCCCTCCCAGAGTGGCAACCGCATCCACGATCAAAAGGGCTCCGTATCTTTTACAAATTTTACCCATCTCATCCAGGGGCTGCATCATAGACGTAGATGTCTCACCGTGAATAAAGGCTACCGCCTGATAGGCCTCCTTTTTTAAGGCCTCTTCCACTTCTTCCGGAGGAAAGACCGTTCCCCACTCCCGTTCCAGCAGGGTAATTTCCGCACCGCAGCGCTCCAGAATCTCCGCCAGCAGGTAGCCGAATCTGCCGAAGGCGGGAATGAGCACCTTGTCCCCCGGGCATATGGATCCCGTCAGTACAGTCTCCAATCCTCCTCTGGAAGTGGTATCCACCAGATAAGTCTGATGATTTCCGGTTTTGAATACCTGTCTGGCCATCTCCTGTGTCTCAGCCATCAACTCTAAAAACTCCGGATCAAACTGCCCCAGAATATGAGCTGACATGGCCCTCAATACTCTGGGGTCAGCCTCCACCGGTCCCGGGGCCATCAGAGTACGGGGCGACGGATTTATTTCTTTATACTGCATGTTCATACTTCCTCTCCGTAAATAATTCTGTTTCCTGGTTTATATTAACCTTACCTTTTTTTCTTTCCGGAATCAATGGAACTTCTGCATAGAATCTGTATTTGTCAGTATGCAAGCCGCACACTGATTCTAAAACTGATTCTGTTTTTATTTTAATCCCTGTCTTTTTCAGCTTCCCTGTACGGTTCCTCCCATCCGGTTCACCCCTTATGCTTCATCCAGTCAGATGTTAAAAGCCCTTCTGCCATAAACCGGCAGAGGGGCTTTTAACTCATGATATCCAATCTGAAAATATGAAAACTAATACCGCTCCGCGAGCACAGCTTTTATAATATCACAGGCCTTATCACAATCCTCCCTGGAGGCAATGAGAGGAGGCACCAGCCGGATCATATGTGCGCCGATGGCAGTAATCAGCAGCTTTCTGTCGTAGCAGCCGTGTTTAATCTCCACACCTCTGATGCTGTCATCAAATTCTGCTCCCACCAAAAGGCCCTGGCCTCTGACCTCCTTTATGTGTGGCAGTGATTTTAATTTTTCCATAAGATAGCTTCCGGTTTCTCTTGCGTTGCCGGCAAGATCACGGTCCAGCAGCTCGTTTACTTCCGCAAGTGCAGCCGCACAGGATACCGGGTGGCCGCCGAAGGTAGTGCCATGGGATCCCATGGTAAATGCCTTCGCCACCTCTTTTTTGGCACAGATCGCTCCAATGGGCATACCGCCTCCAAGTGCCTTTGCCATGGACACAATATCAGGTTCAATGCCATAATTCATATAGGACATGACCGCACCTGTTCTGCACCAGCCGGTCTGTACCTCATCCAGAAGCAGGAGCAGCCCCTTTTCATCGCAATACTCCCGGAGGCCTTTCATGAACTCCATGGAAGCAGGATGCACTCCCCCTTCTCCCTGGACAGGTTCGATCATAACGGCAATGGTATTTTCCGTACAGGCTTCCTGAAAGGATTTCAAATGATTGAATTCCGCATAAGAAAATCCGGGCACCATTCCGCCAAAACCAATCTGGCAGGCATTTTCAGGCTGTCCGGTGGCGCTCATGGAACCGAAGGTCCTGCCATGGAACGAGGCTTTCGCGGTAACAATATTATATTTATCCGGTCCGTATTTTTCCACTCCGTATTTTCTTGCCATTTTTATCATGGCTTCATTTGCTTCCGTTCCTGTACTCTGGAAAAAGATCTTATCCATTCCGATTGCCGTACAGATCCTTTTTGCAAGCAATGCCTGAGGGATGGTATAGGGATAGTTAAAAGTATGCAGAATGTCGCCTGCCTGGTCTTTTACCGCTTCTACTACCCTTTCATTACAGTTTCCGGCGGAATTTACTGCGATCCCTGCGTAAAAATCCAGATATGCTTCCCCCTTTTCATCATACAGGTACATGCCCCTGGCAGTTTCCGCAATAAAATCAAAACGCTCATACGTATCGACCATGTACTCCTTCACCAGATCCTTCAGCTCTTCTGCCGTAAGCCCCGTATCTTTCAGTTTCATTTCCTTTTCCTCCTGTCATTTATGACTTGTGATCTTTATTCAGGGATTCCTGCCAAACATAAACCCGTACACCAGCGGGTCATTCTCATCCAGAACCCAGTCGTTAAAGCCTGTGATATAAGCACTTCCGGTAATTTGAGGAATAATAGCTTTATGTCCTCCTATTTCCGTCTCCTGCATAACCATGCCGCAAAAAAGAGAACCTGTTATACTTTCGTAGACAAACGGCTCTTTTATGCCGATTTCTCCTTTGGCATACATAGCTGCCAGCTTGGCGCTGGTTCCGGTACCGCAGGGAGATCTGTCCGCCTGACTTCCTCCGAAAATAACCACATTCTTTTTATGGGCGGACGGATTTTCCGGTCTGCCGTAGAACTCACATAAATCTGCCCTGTCAATGTCAAGATAAGGATGCTTTATGCAAACCTCCTGGTTTATCCGTTCAATCAGGGTCATTCCAAGTGTGGTGAGTTCCTCTATATTATCCATGGCAAGCCTTAAGTTCAGCCTTTGTGCATCCACGAGCACAAAAAAGCTGCCGCCAAAAGCTATATCATAATGAATGCTTCCATATCCCGGTATGGATATCCGGAGATCCTGTTCATAGAGGAAGGAAGGAACATTTAAGAGGCTCACCTCAACCGCTTTTCCCTTCTCCACCTTTACCCTGGTTCTGATCACACCGGAAGGCGCATCCAGAACTACTTCCGTATAGGGTTCTTTCCGCTTTACCAGACCGGTCTCTACGGCTACGGTAGCAGTTCCTATGCTTCCATGGCCGCACATGTTAAGATAGCCGCCGCTGTCCATGAATATGACTCCAAGATCTGCCTCGTCATGGACCGGATCCGTAATCAGGGCGCCAAACATATCCCGATGCCCTCTCGGCTCCAGCATGAGGGCTTTTCTGTAATGATCGTAATGGTCTGCCAGGAATTGTTTCTTTTCCATCATGCTGATGCCTTCCATCTCCGGAAAGCCTTCCAGTATGATCCTGGTAGGCTCTCCCATGGTATGGGATTCAATGGTCTGAAATGACTTTTGATATTTATCCTTCTGTAACAGAGGCCGTAGCTTCATCATATGCCCTCCCGCTGTCTTTCCGTCACCTATACATTGTGTCTGTATTCGTAGGGGAGCACCTTGCACATACCGTAATGATCTGCCTCTTCTGCAATAAAACGCAGCGTATCTTTTAATATGGCTGTCTGCATCGCTTTATTGTTCGGTTCTCCCGCATTGGAGCCGATGGGCACATGAGGTGCAGTTATTCTCGGAGCGCCCTGCTGTTTTGCAATGGGAGGAAGGGCGGCGATCACGCAGCAGGACATTCCTCTTTCCTCACAGCATCTTGTCACAATGGTGGCAGAACGATGGCAGGTACCGCATCCTCCGGTGCAAAGAACGATATCTGTTCCCTGGGCCTTCAGCTTATCAGCAATTTCCGGACCAGTCTCCTCCCGGAACTTATCAACGTTTCCTCCGCCTCCCATAAATCCGTACATTTCCTCCGCAAGGCTTCCGATAAACCCTTCCTCCACAAGTTCCCGGAGACGGTCCAGGGGAAACATGGCATTGACATCCTTGTTAATATCAGAATTATCAAATCCTCCGTGTGTCACCATAAGCTCTGAAGCTGAAATGGAAGAAGGAATCGTACGGTAAGAATAATCCCCTGACGTATCAAAAGGAGTCTGGCTTTTCTGATGGATACCGCCTGCCGTTATAAAAGCCACTTTACATTCATTTAAAGGTTTTTTTAACGGAGTCCAGACCGGCCCCGGTGTTATGGGAACAAAAATTTCTGACTGCATACCTTCCACAACTGTTAAATTCATTTTTATTACCTCCAATCAATCTTGTATTGTTCGCAGCGGTCCTTCAAGTAGCCGCCTCTTCTTCAATTACCTGCATATAGCTGAAATAAAATTCTGTTTTCTGCCCCGGCTCCAACGGCTTTTCCGTTAATATCCAGCGTCTTGGAACGGTTATGACCCCAAGCCTTCCCTGGATATCCACTTTGACAGCCGTGTCATTCACCATAACAATTTTTCCCTTCATAAGAACCGGATTCAGTTCGTACCGCACCTTAATCCCTCCTTCTGCAAGTCTTTTTTATAATCCCAGCAGTCTGTTATTCTGATCAATCACTTCCTGGGACCACTTTTTTTGTGCCGGTTTGATTTCCGCTCCCATCATCTTATTCTTAAGCATTTGTACCGCACGTGCCGCATCCTTCGGGCAGATTTCTGAGCATCCCGCTATCTCATTCTCAAATCCGTCTTTATCTTTATTGGTTTCGATCATGGCGTCCGCATATTTATTTCCAACCACCAGCTGTCCCTGATATGCACAGAAGGATACTCCGACTACCGGTATGCCTCTTTTTCCGATCTGTTCAATATGAGAGGTGAAATCAATGTGATTGTTTCCAAATCCTTCCGTGGTGACAATTGCTCCTTCTACCGCCATTGTCTCGATCCACGCGCCCAGTCTTTCTGAAACAAAGGCTTTTTCATCATTCACCTGGGGGCTTCCTACGAAAATAACCCCGATGAGATCCAGCTCCTTATCTTCTGCAAGCGCCTCCACCAACGGTTCACGGAAATAGTGACGCGTCATTTCTTTCGTTGCCGGTCCGATACAGGTCAGGGCGTGTATCCCGCCGTCACGTACTTCATTGGGAGAAAGCATAAGGGGCACATTTCCCAAATCCACATTTTTCTGCCCCCCTAACACACCGCAGGGTTCTGCGGGGCAAAGGATATTGTCATGCATCGCTCCCTGTCCCATGATTTCCTTTACAAGTACGACTCTCGGACTGTGGTATTTTTTCACGTCCGTACATGTTTCTTCTCTCACCGGAGCCGCAGTTGTTTTCTTTAACACATTCCTCACGGCCTGAATGATCACATCTTCGCATTTATGAGCCGCATATGGCCCCCTTCTCTCCATACCGGTCAGTTTCTGGATCCTGGCTGCTACCCGGATAATAATATCGTCTTCATCTGCGCAGCCCGGATTGCCGAATGCCATTTTTTCATCCAGGAATCCCTCGGAAGAACCAAACTCATGCACCTGGGTGCCGTCTTCATCCGCACCGGTAAGCATGAATACGGCTCCTTCCATCACATTGGTAATCCCTTCTCCAAGCCCTCCTTCTGCTTTTGTGGCGATGGGGCATACATCCATTATGGTGTCGGTGTAGATATGACGGTCCGCCGGCCTTATGACGTCAATTTTTATCTCTTTTACAATGGGATCCGCCTGTATGGCCTGGTCCAATAACTTTCTGTCAATGGTGATAACACCGTCTTCAAAGGAAGTGGCATCTCCTGTTCTTACATCGGTTACTCTGTAATACCGTTTTACCAGGGTCCTTATAACCTTATCTTCCCTGGCTGCCGCCTGAGCCGATTCCGGCGCTGCCCCGGGGATCAGATTTGCGCCCCCGAAAACTGCGCCCGCAGGAATATCCAGTTTCAGGCCTTCTAATTTATCAATCTCAATATGTATCATGCCCGCTCCTCCCTTCTCCTCTGATGCCGGCCTTTGTAAGCCTGGCGCCGGGGCACCATCGTTTTCCGTTTTCCGTTTTTTTGTCTCATTGACCTTATCCACCATACCAGGCAGAATCGGGGTGAGCGCATCACAATCCTGAAGCAGAGTGGCGCCCAGCACCTGTTCTATGGTAAGGCCCTCTCCGTTCAGTGTCAAAAGCCCTGCCTCTATCATATCCTCAAAAAGGCCGGGATCCTCCAAATCGGCTGCTCCGATAATCAGTCCTTTTTTTCTCTGGCAGCAAAAAATTGCCGGGTCCTTCAAATGTGATTTTAAGGTTTCATTACTGATAGACATAATTTTCTCTCCTTTTCATTCTGATTCATTTTTATGATTCCGGCGGATTAATTTCTGGTTTACCGCCCGCAAAACTCCGTCTGTACAATGATATACCGGCAGTCCCATCTTCGGCGCACATGACATCACCGTATTGGTGCAGTCCGTACAGCTGCTGATCAGCAGTGCCTGGGCTCCCTGTTTTTTTAATTCGATTACTTTTCCTGCCTGTCCCGGACAGCGCCCCGGATTTTCGCATTTATACGCTGCGTTTTTTGCATGGGCCTGCTTGCAATAAGCGGATGCCACAACCCTGCTGCCCATATTTGCCGCAATTTCTTCCAGTCTTTTTTTATCCGCACCGCAGGCACAGACCAGCAGACCCATCTTTTCCGGCCCTTTTAAGAAGGTTTCTGCCGCAAGAAGCCCTCCCGTGGTCTTTTTTATCCCCCGGTCCGGATAAGTTCTCTCTCCGGTGAAAGGACCTCCCATAATGATCTCCCCGTATTCTTCTCCGATTCCGCCGGCAAGGTCCAGCACATCAGACACCTTCATTCCCACCGGGACATCCTCCAGAATCCTGATCCTTCCGGATTCCTTCAATTTCCCGGCTACCGTTAAGTCTTTATCAATCAGCGGCTTTCTGTCTTCCACCGCTTCTCTGATACGCATCACGGTTTCCGCATTCAATACAAGTACGTCCGCCTCGTATGGAAGGGAATCCGCGGAAAGGAGGACGCCCATGGCTTCTCTTATGACAGCTCTTTCTTCTCCCACAGGATACAGATCTTCCAATTCGGCAATTTCACACAGGCGGTTCTGATCCGCTTTTTTTAACTGCAGGATCGCTTCTTTATGCTTTCCCTTGATTGCAATGATTCCCCGCTTTACATTCACAAGCTCCATGACAAGCTCCAGCCCCCGCAGCAGCTTCCATGGTTCTTTTTCAATTCTTGCGATGTTATGGGAAAGTACGGGTTCACATTCCGCAGCATTGACAATTACCGTACCATTTTCCGTAAGAACCGTATGGAGCTTCACATCCGAAGGAAAACCTGCCCCTCCCAGTCCTACGATACCGGCTTCTTCCACCAGCTCCCGGAGGGTGTCTCCTTTTAGTTTTTCATAGACTTGAAAGTCTGTTTCCTCTGCCTCCACAATAATTTCTTCTTCGCTTACTTTTGTCACTTTTCCATTGATGCTTGCATGCAGATTTGCACCCAGCTTCCCCTGGGGTCTGACGGCTATCTGTTCTCCCCTTTTCACATAGTCACCAGTCTTTACTTTTGATACCGCAGGCGCTCCGGCATTCTGTTTTAAATAGAAGATAAACTCTCTGGTCATACTTTGATCTCACTGTCCTTTCCGCCCGGTCCCTATTGGCATAGCACAAAAAAGACGGCTGATACATAACGTATCATGCCGTCTTTGACATTATCCTCTGATGCTGTTAGTCATATCATATCTTCTTTTTATATATCAGTAAAGTTCAACTTTTGAATATATGGCATTATGTTTTTTCATGCCTTCCCTTAAAAACATCTGCAGGTCCAATTGAAAGGGTAAGCCCATTTATATGAAGAATACAAATCGTAGTGATTAAAAATTGTAATAATACGAATCCTCATAAAGAATTGACAGGCATTTATCTTCATGTTATGATAATTCATGTATATTTCCATTTCGAAATGAATTGCAAAGGCAAAACAAGCTTACTTATGCGCATGAGTAATGCAGAAAGTCACCAGCAGCAGGTTCCGATTTTAATCCAATATGGTTATAATAACAAAGACGTTAAAAGCAGCCAACACTTTTAACGTCTTTTTTTCAAGGAGGAATGAAAAATCAATGAAAAAATTATTTAAAAGTATTTCATCAGTAACATTGGGTACGGCCATGGTATTCTCACTGGCCGGCTGCGGCGGAACCGGCTCTCAGCCTGCGGCTTCCGGCGCGGAGACGACAGCAAAAGCAGCAGAATCCGATTCATCCGGCACATCCGAAGCGCCTGCTGCAGATTCATCGGCAGCAGGTGACAGTGCGGCAGGAGCATTATCAGGAATTACTTTGAAAGTCGGTACGTCCGGTTTATTTGCTCCCTTTTCTTATTATGACACAGACGGAAAGACTCTGATCGGCTACGACCTTGATTTCCTGAATGAGCTTAAGGATTTATTGGGATTTGAAATCGATACCGGCGTCCAGGCCATGGATTATTCCGCATTAACTACCTCTCTGGCGGAAGGGAAGCTCGATATCGGTATGGCAGCGCTTTGTGCAACCGACGAAAGAAAGCAAGTCATGAATTTCTCTGAAACCTATTATGACTCGGGACAGATCCTTTGTGTCAACGGTGAAGTCAGTCCGGCAGAGCTTAAGAGCGTGGAAGATTTAAAGAGCGGGAAATACGTGGTGGCCGTTGAAAAAGGGACTGCTTCCCATCTTTACTGCATGAACAACGGGATCCCCGAATCCGCCCTTCAGGTACACGATACCATTACTACCGCATATGAATCTCTGGAACAGGGAAAGGTTGACTGCCTGATTCAGGATACGCCGGGCATGGCATATTATATCCAGACTACGCCGGAAACAAAGCTTAAAATGCTTGGTGATGAATTCAACCAGGGCCAGGCGCCCTATGCAATCGGTGTTTCCTTTGATTTGAGCGAGAATAATCCGGAAATCATTGATATCCTGAATCAGGGAATTGAGGAATTAACCGCAAACGGTACCATGGATAAGCTGAGAGCAAAATGGTGCGAATAAAAGAATAAAAGAAAGAAGCCGCTGCTCCATAAGTGATGATTTACTTATTTTGCAACGGCCTCTTAACTGCAGAAGGAAAATGCCGCTCAATAACTATAAATCAGCTTTTTTGCGACACCTTCGGAAGAAAAGGGGTATTTCCGGTCATTCATCACGGAAATATTCCTTTGATTTTTTCTGCATGTATCAGCCTTCTTAAAGCAATGATATAGGCGGCCATACGGTAAGAGCACCCGGTTTCCTCCGTTTCCGCTTTTAATTCCCAGAATGCTCTTGTCATGATGGTTTCCAGCATTTCATTTACCTGGGATTTCTCCCATGTCAGTGTCTGTATATTCTGTACCCATTCGAAATAGGACACAATTACGCCTCCGCTGTTGGCAAATATATCCGGAATCAGGGTGATCCCTCTTTTCTCCAGGACCTCATCTCCCCGGCTGGCCGTCGGACCATTGGCCCCTTCCACGATAAACCTGCATTTCACCCTGGAAGCGATCTCTTCATCGATCTGGTTTTCCATGGCGGCAGGGACCAGCACATCACACGGACAGGTAAGCACCTCTTCATTGGATATATGGCGCACGCCAGGTCCCTGATAATCCTTCAGCAGGCCTCCCTTTCCCACAAATTCCGAAACTGCATCCGCATCCAAGCCGTTTTCGCAGTAAATTCCGCCGGAAACATCACTTAAGGCCACGATTACGGCTTCCCGGTGATAAAATATCCTGGCGGCATTTCCGCCTACATTTCCCATTCCCTGTATGGCTATTTTTATGCCCTTAAGCTCCAGGCCATTTTCCTGAAGAATCAGTTTTGTGCTTATGTATACGCCTCTTCCGGTAGCGGAAGCCCGTCCCTTGGACCCGCCTAATTCCACCGGCTTTCCCGTGACCACACCGGGACAGGGTTTTCCCTTCAGCATGCTGTAGGTATCCAATATCCACGCCATGGTCTGAGCATTGGTATTTACATCCGGCGCCGGAATATCCGAATCAGCGCCGATGATCGGTTCAATCGCGTAGGTATAACGCCTGGTAAGACGGCATAATTCTCTCTGGGACAGGGTATTCGGATCTACCTTTACTCCTCCCTTGGCGCCCCCATAAGGAAGATTCACCACAGAGCATTTCAAGGACATCCAGGCCGCCAAAGCCTTCACCTCATTTAAGCTGCAGTCCTGATGGTAACGGATCCCTCCTTTGAAAGGTCCCCGGATGTTGGAATGCTGGACCCTGTATCCTTCAAAAACCTTCACTGTCCCGTCATCCATTTCCACGGGAAGGTACACCTTGGTTTCCCTCTGGGGATTTTTGATGATATCAAACATGTCTCTGTCAATTTTCCCCACCTCCATCGCTTTCTCCATTACGGAAACTACATTTTCATACGGATCGTACATAACTGACACTTTTGCTCCTTTCCATTCGGCAAATTTTTTATTTTTGATCAGAGATGAAACTTCCTTTTTACAATATCAGCCAAAAGCCTTGCTGTTTCAGTAACTCCAAAGATGCTGCTGTCAATCATCAAATGCCTGTGGGTGTAATCGGTGGGTGAGTAATGAGCATACCGTTTCCAGTATAAATCCCGGGCTCTGTCCACATCCCGAATCATTTTCTTCGCATCTTCAGGTTTCATTTCCAAGGCATTGACACAATTGTCAAACCGGACCTTTTCCGGGGCATAAATGAATATATTCAGACAGTTCTTATAGTCTTTTAATATATAATCGGCACATCTCCCCACAAGAATGCAGGAACGTTTATCGGCAATGTCCAGTATGATCTGCTGCTGGACCCTGAAAATCTTATCCTGCTTTTCTACCGGATCAGTCCCTAACGGAAAAAGCATATTGAATAAATTGGACTTAATGCTTTTTTCCTCCTGTGCGCTGACTGCCGATACGGGAAGAGACATCTTCTTGGAGGTCGCCTCTACAATATCCCTGTCATAGTACTCAATTTCAAGCATTTCAGATAACTCATGGGCAATGGATCTGCCAAGGCTGCCAAACTGGCGTGATATCGTAACATAATATTTTTCCATAATAATCCTCCATAGATCATGTGTTCATTTTCAAAGGATCCTGGCAAGAAAAGACCGGGTCCGTTCATTTTTCGGACTCGTGAAAATATCTCCCGGAGCTCCTTCTTCCACAATGTAGCCATCTGCCATAAAGATCACACGGTCTGCCACATCCCGTGCGAATTCCATCTCATGGGTAACGACAACCATGGTCATGCCTTCTCTTGCAAGAGTTTTCATCACCTCCAAAACATCCCCTACAAGCTCCGGATCCAGCGCCGAGGTCGGTTCATCAAATAAAAGGACCTTAGGGTCCATGGCAAGAGCGCGCGTGATTGCGACGCGCTGCTGCTGTCCTCCGGATAAGGTAGAGGGCATGGCATGGGCCTTGTCAGACAAACCAACCTTTTTCAGGAGATCCATGGCCTTCTCCTCCGCCTCTGCTTTCGTTTTTTTCCCGGTCAGCACAGGGGCAAGGGTTATATTTTTCAGCACGCTTTTCATGGGGAACAAATTAAAACGCTGAAAGACCATACCCACCTCTTCCCGGTAGTCCCTTAAGGGAATCTGACCGCGGTCCAGAACATTTTTTCCCTGATAGAAAATTGCTCCGCTGGTAGGCGCTTCCAGGAGATTGATACAGCGCAGAAATGTGCTTTTTCCTGAACCGGAAGGACCGATAATGCAAATCACTTCTCCTTCTGTCACTTCCATATTAATATCTTTTAATACATTCAGATCATCAAAATTCTTTGACAAATGTTCCACTTTTATCATGACTCCCATATTTTCACCTCTTAATCTTTCTTTCAACCTGCTTTTGCAATATCATCAGTATGGAAATAATCATCAGATAGAAAACAGCACCCGTCGTATATCCTTCAATCACTTTAAAACTCAATGCGGTATAATTTTGAATCTGTTTTGTGATCTCATTCACTACGATTACGGAAAGCAGAGCCGTGTCCTTTACGGAAATAATGAACTGGTTGAACAATGCAGGCAGCATGGAATGAAAGGCAGGGGGAACGATCAGATGGAATAAGGTTTGGGCAGGGGTAAGACCTAAGGACAGGCCGGCCTCTTTCTGCCCCGGATCAATGCCTTCCAGCGCTCCCCTGACGATTTCTGCTATAAATGCTCCGGAATTTAAGGTAATTACAATGATTCCGGCCGTATTACTGCTGAAGTCGATGCCGGTTATTTTGGAAAGAACGAAGTAAACATACAGAGCCTGAACGATCAGCGGAGTTCCTCTGATCAGCCAGATATACACACCCGCAATCGCTTTTGCTATTTTGTTTTGTCCCTGAAGGGCAAAGCCAGCCAGGCTGCCAAGGATAAATCCCAGCAATATTCCCGCGGCAGCAATTAATAATGTGAACTTTAATCCCCTGAACAACATGGGAAGCAATACTGATAAAAAACTAAGATCCATAATGTCTTCCTTTCTGATTCTGTATTTTTTGGAAAAAACAAAATGACGGCCGCCTTCTTTCATAAAAAAAAAGACATTCCTTCTGTGTAAAAAGAAAGAACATCCTCGTTCAAAGCTATGTATGACAGCATATGGTTATCTGCAGGTTCATGCACTGCATATTGTAAAGAATATAACAAAGTAACGGAGATTTGTCAATATAACCGGAGATACGAATATGGAATGACAGGCATTAAAAAGAAGCATATGAGCAATGATCAAATAAACTTTTCACTTTCTTTTCCATCTTCCTTTAAATCCCGGCTTGCAGCAATAAATGGAATCATCTATAATAAACGGTAAAATAATTTCTTTCCGTCTGATGTTTTGTAAAACGCGGAGATCACACAAAGAGGAGGAGTTATGGATATCAACAAATACAGGTTGTTTGTGGACATTACCGAAACAAAAAATTTTACCCGAAGCGGGGAACGGCTTGGATATTCCCAGTCGGGCGTAAGCCACATTTTGAGAGGCCTGGAGAAAGAACTGGGCTTTCCGTTGTTTGTCAGGGCAAGACACGGTGTTTCCCTGACAAACAACGGAGAGCTTATTCTTCCTCTTGTCCGGAACATATTATATGACCATGAAAAGCTGGAACAGACCATTCATGCCATTAACGGCCTGGAGGAAGGGCAGCTGACGATCGGTACCTATTCCAGTATTTCCGCACACATCCTGCCCCCCATCCTTCATGCGTTCAAGAAGGAGCATCCGGACATTGATATTTATTTAAAGGAGGGAGGTGCGGAGGATATCATGCAGTGGATGGATACCAATATGGTAGATATCGGCTTTTTAAGCATTCCTAAAACACGGTCCTATCACTGGATTCCCCTTGGTAAGGATCCTCTTATGGCAGTCCTTCCCAAAGACCACCCCATCCCCCCGGAAGGCGCCTTCCCCATCGGAGATTTTGAGGGAAAGCCTTTTATCATCTCTGCCGTAGGTACGGATTATGACATTCATCATGCATTGGAGAGTTCCTCTGTCTCTCCGGATTTTAAATATTCTTCCACAGACGACCATGCCATTATTTCCATGGTGATCCATTACCTGGGAATCAGCATACTGCCCAAACTCATACTGACAGGCTTTGAGGGCCGTGTTGCAGCTTTTCCTTTAAAGCCTTATTTTTACCGGGAACTGGGAATCGGCATGCGTTCTTATGAGGACTTATCTCCCGTGGCAAAAAAATTTACGGATTTTGCCAGAACCCATATTTCCTTTGATTCCAACCACATCAGTTAAACCTCTGCTCTGTTCTTTCTATTATTTCATCCTGCAGCGCTTTGCTCAAATTCCGGAAATGATCACTGTATCCGGCAACCCGGACGATCAGATCCTTATATTCTTCCGGCCTTTGCTGTGCATGGATCAGGGTCTGCCTGTCAATGACATTGAACTGAATATGATGGCCATCCAGTTCAAAATAGGTCCGGATAAGATTTGCCATCTGCTCCAGCCCGTTCTCACCTGCAACAACGGAAGGAGTAAATTTCTGATTCAATAAAGTTCCGCCTGTTTTCAGATGATCCATCTTGGATGCGGATTTTATAACAGCGGTAGGGCCATGGAGATCGGCCCCTTTTTCCGGGGATATCCCTTCCGAAACCGGTTTGTATGCCAAACGTCCGTTGGGTCCTGCAATCATTACTTCTCCGAAATAAATATGGCAGGTCGTGGGAAGCATGTTAATGCCATAGACCCCTCCTTTTCCATTGGGCCTTCCCACAACGCTTCTGCAGTAGAAATGAAAAACCTCCCACATGATCTGATCTGCATAATCGTCGTCGTTTCCATACTTGGGCGTATGATTGCGAACCAGATTCAAGATCCTCTCATGGCCTTTAAAGTCAGCCTTCATGGCCCGAAGCAGTTCATCCATGGTAAATTTCTTCTTCTCATATACGTTGTATTTGACGGACGCCAGAGAATCCGTGATCGTGGCGATTCCCACGCCCTGAATGTAATTTGTATTGTATCTGGCACCTCCTCCATTGTAATCCCTGCCTTTGAGAATACAGTCGTTTGTAATGACAGACAAAAATGGAACCGGCATATATTTTGCATAAATAGCCTCAATGATGCTGTTGCCCCGTATCTTTATGTCCAGGAAATAATCAATTTGTTTTTTATATGCCTCAAACAGCTCCTCATAGGATTTGAAATCTTCCCCATTCCCCAGCTGCAGGCCCGCCTGCTGTCCGCTGACATGGTCAAAACCGTTAAAAAGAGTCAGCTCCAATATTTTAGGTAAGTTAAAATAGCCGGTCAGGATATAGGCTTCATTGCCGAAGGCTCCTGTTTCCACACAGCCGCTGGTTCCGCCCTTTCTCGCATCTTCTATGGATTTTCCTGCATTCAGCAGTTCCTGAACGATTGCTTCCGTGTTGTAAAAAGCCGGCTGCCCCCAGCCTTTTCTGGAAATTTCACATGCTTTCAATAGAAAATCCCGGGGCGTCTTCCTGCTGATTTGAACATTGGAGCTTGGCTGTAAAAGCTTCATCTCATCCATGCATTCCAGGATCAGGTAGCTGACCTCATTGACTCCGTCCTGCCCGTCCGGAGTGATCCCTCCGGTATTGATATTGGCAAAATCGGTATAGGTGCTGCTTTCCTTCAAGGTTATGCCGACCTTGGGAGGCGCCGGCTGATTATTGAACTTTATCCAGAGACACTCCAGGAGTTCCCTGGCCCTGTCCCGGCTGAGAATTCCTGCCTTTTCATCCTTTTCATAGAAACGGATCAGATGCTGGTCCAGCCTTCCCGGGGAATAGGCATCCCAGGGATTTAATTCCGTCGTCACACCCAAATGTACAAACCAGTACATCTGGATCGCCTGCCAGTAAGTCCGGGGCTTATGGGCCGGAACCACCCCGCAGTTTTCCGCAATCTGCAGCAATTCCTGCTTACGAACTTCATCCGCTTCTTTCCGGGCCAGTTCCAGGGCATAGTCATGGTAACGCCGGCCTAAAATCATAATCGCATCACAGGCATTTGCCATGGCTTTCAGTTCATTTTCTTTTTCCAGAGCTTCTCTGTCATGAATATAATCAAGGTCTGCAACGGCTTTTTCAATCTCTTCCCTGTAATCCCTAAAGCCCCTGATGTAAATATTTTCAGAACCCACCGTATGCCCAGGCCCTCTTTGTTCCATGAATTCCGTAAATATACCGGCATGATAAGCCATTTTCCATTCCTCTGACATATGCGCAAGAATCTTTTGACGGATCGAGCGTTTTTGCCAGTAAGGAATGATTTCTTTCTCCTGAAATACGTAATCTTCCTCTTTTACCCTGAAATTGATCAGCTCTCTGTCGTTCATTACATGAAGGTCTTCCACCGTATGGCAGCATAATTCAGGAAAGGTAGGCGTCGCCTGAGGGGCATCTCCTTTTTCGCCTACAATCAGCTCTCCCTGCCCGATATACAGGGTCTTGTTGGTAAAGTAGTGCTTAAGCGCCAGCGCCCGAAGCTCCGGAATCGATACGCTTCCCTCCCACTCCCTGTATGCTTCGGTAAATAATTTTGCACGTTCCATATCAATATGAGCAGGCGTTTCCATGCTCATCTTCCTCAAATCCTGAATCCGCTTATTCATTCCCCGTTCCATGCTTAACCTCCTGTTTTAATCCTTTCAAAACCGTATTCTTTGAATACAGCCGCAAATCCTTCCAACTGTTCTGCTGATGGGGCATAAAAAACCTCTCCCCTGTATCCCCGGCTCAAACGCCGGTACTTTCCGCTTCCTGTACTGTGATAAGGCAGAAGATTGATCTGTTCAGCCGGAATGTCTTCCCCCTTTAAAAATTCCGCCGTCTGCTCCATATTTCCCATGGTGTCATTGACACCGCCGATCACAGGAATCCGTATCCATAGGGTGGCGTCTTCCCGGCTCAGCCTCTTTAAGTTATCCAGAATCAAGGCATTGTCAGCGCCGGTATGGGTTTTATGAAGTCCTGCATCCATTATTTTCATATCATACAGAAAAGTATTGACGTAAGGAAGGACTCTCTTTATGCTGTCATAGGATACATGGCCACAGGTATCTACATTGATCCGGAAGCCCCTGCGAAAAAGTCTTTCCAGCAGTTCCTCCAGATAGTCCATATCCTGGGACAATACCTCGCCTCCGGAAAAAGTCACTCCGCCATTGGACTGTTCATAAAACGCTTTATCCTTTTCGATCTCATGGACCAATTCATCGGTTGTATAATGCCTTCCTGATATATTTCTTATATTCTGCAGGCAACAGTCGGTACAGATGCCACAGGAAAGGCAGAGTTTTTCCTCGGTTACGGCGATCCCATTCTCTATGGAAACAGCGCCTGTGGGACAGGCTTTCACACAGCTTTGGCATCCGGTGCACCGCTCTGCCTGAAACAACAGCTGCCGGGAATAACTTTGGGTCTCCGGATTATGACACCAGCTGCAGGAAAGAGGACAGCCTTTAAAAAATACGGTTGTACGGATCCCTTCCCCATCGTGGATAGAATATTTTTGTATGTCTGTAATAAGTGGAATATTCATTGCCGATCCTCTTTTATAATTATGAAAAAAGGCATTTCTGCCATCTCAAACAGCAAAAACACCCCTTTTACGGACAGCCTGTTCCATCCCCTGCAGTTTACTTTTCCTTATAAGAACAGCAGTAATCCGCATATTCCCTGACAAGCACCCGGAATTTGGAATCGGCTCCCACTACAAAGTTTCCGCCCTTTTTATATGCGGTAAAACTGCTCTCTCCCGGAAGACATACATCCATTCCGCCTCCCAGAACCTCCATAAATTCCTCCGCCCCAGTGCTGAATTCGTATTCACCAGGAAGCATAAAACCTAAGGTTTTTCTTTCTCCGTTCTGAAAAAAAACGGTCCTGCTGGTTACCTTTCCATCAAAATATACATTTGCTTCCTTTACAACATCAACTTTTTCAAATTTCATGGTCTACATTCCTTTCGCTTTGTCTGTACAGGCTTTCATCGCTTCCATGACTGAGCTCCGGAAGCCTTCCCTTTCCAGAACGCGCACTGCCTCAATCGTCGTTCCTCCCGGTGAGCATACCATATCTTTTAATTCCCCCGGATGCTTTCCTGTCTCCAGAACCATTTTGGCGCTGCCGTATACGGCCTGGGCAGCAAATCGGTAAGCCTTGTCTCTGGGCATTCCATCTGCAACGGCTGCATCAGCCATTGCCTCAATGAACATGAAGACATAAGCCGGAGAACTCCCGCTGACAGAGACCACCACATCCATGAGATGCTCGGATACGACCTCTGCTTTTCCAAAACCTTCAAGAACGCGGCATACGGTGTTCAGCTCATCTTCTGCAACCAGTTCATTGTAACAAACCCCGGTGATCCCTTCACAAACCAGGGCCGGCGTATTTGGCATGCAGCGCACAATTTTTACCGGCTTTCCAAAAGCCTCACTCAGCCATCTTAACGTTTTTCCCGGCGCTATGGTTATTACAATCTGATCCTCCCTGATCATGCCCTTTAATTCCTGAATCACCGTTTCATAGAATTGGGGCTTCACGGATAAAAACAGAAGATCTGCCTCTGCCGCCACTTTTTTGTTATCCGTATCGGTCTGAATCTTTAAATGATCCATTGCCTTTTCCAGAGCAGGTGCATATGTATCGGAGGCAATGATATTCTCCCCACTGCATATCTGATTGCGTATAATCCCGCCGATCATTGCAAAGGCCATATTACCGCAGCCAATAAACCCTATTTTCATATCCGCACACCTCCTTTTTTACCTTTCATTGACCAGCCGGCAGAACCCGCTCTCATATACCGGACAATTCATAAAAACTTACAGGATACAAGAAAGAGTCTGACTTGTCATACTCTGGCGCTGACGCGCTGTCACTTTAGTGACAGCTTCCTCTTAAGCGGCATGCGCCTCCTGCCCGGAGGGCTTTTTATCTCATAGGACGTAATTCCTATGAGATAAAAAAACGGCAAAGCAATCTGTTATGACCGCTCTGCCATTCTTATACATTCTCATTGGGTTTTTATGAAACCATATTGTACCGTGTTCTATACCTTGGTCTATATTATAAGGTTGATTTTTCGCTTTGTCAATACGTAATTTGAAATTTCAGCTGTATGCACCATGATAACAGCGGCTATAGCTGCCGCCGCCCCTTATAAGGGTTTTTATTTTTGTTATCCGGGAGGTCAGGCCGTCATGCTTCTTTGAAGGCCTGCATCATAAGAGGTAAGTATTCCCTGCTGTACTCCACTAAGGAATAACTTCCTTTTTCCAGGCACCAATCGGAAACCAGCGCCCGCTCGCAAAGAGAATAATATTTGGAGATTTCCCTTACCGATTTGCTTTTCGTTATCTGCCCCCGTTTCTGTCCTTCTTCAAGGATCTCTGCCACCAGCTTATAATAAGTCCTGTTCTGGTCCAGAAGGCTGGAGTTTCCCTTTGAAAACACCTGCGTCGAATAAAGAGAAGAAAGCAGATTTACATCTATCTGGTCTTCTATGAATTTATGCATTGCATAATTAATAGAAAGGAGTTTGTCATAACTGTTCATTTCCGGATCTAATTTCTTTTTTAACTTCTCATATTCACGGTCAAATATTGTTGCCAGAGTATCCAATAGTGCATCTTTTCTGTCAAAATAGTAATAAAAGGAGCCTTTTGAAATATTAGCTGCAGTAATGATATCTTCTAATGTTGTAGCCTCAAATCCTTTTCTGCGGAACAGGCTCCATGCGGTTTGAATTATTTTATCCTTGGTAGATATTTTTTCTGACATTGCGGCTTTCGTTCCTTTCGTAAAATTCACGGCATAATTTCCATGAATGACCGCCAGCTTTTAAACATGACAGGTATAACATCTCCCACCGGCGTCATCAAGCGGCAGGATGGCCTGAAATACCCGTAAGGTCAATTTTGCGCTTTATCCGCTGCAGCTTTTTCCAGCCGGATCAGGGAGGTGATCAGGTCCTCGCATATCTGCCGTATGCTTTTATGATCCGTTTCAACGATCACGTCCGCCGCGTTTCTATAATAATCCGCGCGCTTTGCCATGAGCTCCTTTATGAACTCCACGTTCATATTTCCGTTGAGGATGGGCCGCTCGTCACTGCTCTTCACCCGTTTTAAGATCGTCTCAGGGCTGGCGGTGAGCAGCACGATACGGCTGCACTTTTTAAGATTTTTCACATTTTCCTCACGAATTACCGCACCGCCTCCGCAGGAAATCACGGACCTGCGAAGGTTTTGCAGGGCAAGGATTGCATTGCTTTCACAATTTCTGAAATATTCCTCCCCGTGAACTGCAAAGATATCCTTTATGGGCATCTTCTGGTCCTGCACGATCATGGCATCCACATCCACTTCATCCATGGCCAGCACATCCTTTAAATATCCGGATACCGTAGTCTTGCCGGTTCCCATAAATCCGATCAAAGAAATATTGCCGTCAAACAGGCACCTGCTCTTAACGCGTTTGCTCTCTTCAGCGATCTTTTTGAAAATATTCAGAAGTTCGCTGCCATAAACTTGGGAACCGGCTGCAGAAAGTAATTTTTCGTTTTGCCCCTTCTCCTGTTCCGGCTGCAGAACCGGCAGCCCATGAGCCTTCCTGTATTCTGTGATCTCCTCAATGCAGTCAAGGCGCTGTTTCAAAAGCTCCAGAAGAGCCAGGTCACAGCCCTCCAGATCCTTTCTAATTTCTTCCACTTCTCTCATGTCATCTCTCCATTAAAATTTATCTTATGGCTTTCCTTATATTTTTTCCATTATACATAGCATGGAGGTGAATTGTAAAGCAATACTTTGTTCCCGCCCGCATTGACGGGGCCTCCCTAATGTGTTACCATCCCAATTAGGCATGGCTAACGCCGGAACGTCTGACTTCTTTTGCCAAAACATGGACAGAAGGCCTCAAAGTATTTCCGGCATCCTACACTCCTGCTGACTTTGCTTTCGTAAATTCAATGTATTCATCTCCCCACTCGCCCAGAGCGAGCAGCACCTTTTCAAATTTAACACCGATTTCGCTCAATGAATACTCCACCTTCGGCGGAATCTGGGAAAATTCACGCCTCACCACCAGACCTTCCGCTTCCAGAGTCCTCAGCTGTCTCGTCAAGGTAGTGTGAGTCATATCTTCCGGCATCTTGCGCTGTAATTCATTGAACCGTACAGGCCCGTCATGAAGCAGATACAGAATATAGATTGACCACTTCCCCGTAAGAATCTTCTGAGATGTGACATAAGGGCAAATGCCGAATAATTCTTTCCTTTCCATCATAAGTATCCTCCTTGATACCAGGTATCACAAAATATCGTAGTTTACAATTATCATCTATGATATATAATAATCTCGTATGCAATTATAACACGAACCAGTGAAAGGAGCAAGAAAAATGAAAGAAGTACTGGAATACTTAAAAGCAGCCGGAACTTTTTATCTGGCAACCACGGAAGGCGACCAGCCCCGTGTCCGCCCCTTCGGAGCCGTAAGCGAATTTGAAGGAAAACTCTATATCGGAACAAATAATAAGAAAAAGGTATTTGATCAGATGAAGAAAAATCCCAGAATCGAAATTTCCGGCATGAACAAAGGGACATGGATCAGGCTTGAGGCAGACGCCGTACATGACGGAAGGCGGGAAGCCCGGGAAGCCATGCTGGAAGATTACAAAACCGCCCTCACCAAAATGTACTCCGTTGACGACGGTATCTTTGAAGTCTTATATCTTGAAAACGTCACTGCCACCATTTATTCTTTCACAGATGAACCGAAGGTCATCAAATTCTGACGGAAAACCCGCTTTTCAATAACGGTAGCAGCCGCTGCCGTTATTCTCAAAAAATCATCGTCCGGTTTTTTGTCCGGACGAATATCCAGGATCATTCATTTCACGCCATCCCAAATCATAAAATAACTAAAATGAACCTGCGTCATAAGGAGGATCCATCATCAAAGCTGTTGATGAAAATTACTTTGACCTGATGATAAACAATGAATTCGCTAATGAACTTCTCCAGGATGGAAATCTGACCCCTATAAACGACAGATATTCTATCCTTCATGAGCCTGTCAGTGAATTTCACATGTGCCTTCTGGGCAGCCAGCCATATACCATTTTTCCTCTCATTTTTATTTGAACTGCGCATCGGAGACCGTGACCCCGATTTCTTTTTCGAGCTCTGGAATCATTCTCCGTTCCGGGTGAACATCGCGCTTACCGCTCCCAGCGGCGAAACGACCCAGATCATTCACCCCCGTTTCAACGAATGCAGGACATTCGATTTTATTTTTGAATCCACCATTATTTACGTAAATAACTTTGTCTTAGAGGAGGAAACCGGGGCGCAGCTCATCATCGTCCGTTTCACACAGGCAATGAAAGGGATCTGGAACATCCGGATCGTCAATATCGACCTTCAGCCTTCCGTCTTTGATGCATGGCTTCCCTCAGGCACGATCATCTCCGGGGAAACCTATTTCCTGGAAGCAACGCCGGACATTACCGTAACCAGTCCGGGAAATACCCAGAATCCCCTTACCATAACCGCCTACAACCAGTACAATGACAGCATTGTCATAAATTCAAGCAGGGGTTTTTCCGTATCAGATGTCATTGTCCCGGATCTGGCTGCCCCCGGATACCAGGTCACATGCCCCCTGCCCGGCAACCGGTACGGAAATGCCACCGGTACGGGAGCCGCAGCCGCACACGCCTCAGGGATCCTTGCCATGGTAATGGAATGGGCGGTCATCCGGGGGAATTATACGACCATTACCGGAAGAGATGTGAGCCGTCTCCTGATAAGAGGGGCGAGCCGGAGCAGTTCCATCAGTTACCCCAATACCGTATGGGGTTACAGGCGGATAAACATTCTGGGGCTTTTCAACCGTCTCAGACTTTGATATCCGGAATGGGTACCGTAAAAATCGGCCGGAATGCAGGCACTCCCGGCCGAAATACTCTTGCTTCCCATATTCTCATTCCTCTAACAACCGCTTTTCACCGGTGATTTCCTGAATGGGCTTAATATCCTGGGTCACCTCCAGTACGCCAAGATATTCTCCCCTCTCATCCCTCACGGCATAATATCGGATGAGAATATATTTCCCTGCCATGCTGATCCAGAAATCTTCCTGATCTTTTTTTCCGTTCTTAAAATCATCCACGATTTTCTCAACAATATGAACGCTTGCCGGCGGGTGGCAGTTGGAAACATTTCTCCCGATGATGGCCTTTGTTCTGGGGAATGCCCGGTCTTTTCCTTCAGAAAAATATTTTACCTCATCATCCCGGTTCACAAAGGTGATATCAAAAGGAAGGGTATTCAGCATGGAAATCAGTTCTTCCGTTTTAAATTCTCCGGAGGGCAATCTGATGAGACCGGCTTCCGGCTCCGGTTCCTTCCGTTTCTCATCCGCTCCTTCCCCGGCCGGATTCCACACCGGCACATGATCGATGATAAATCCTATTTCCGGGCTTTCATCGGCAATGGTTTTCCATTCCTCTTCGGTCAGCTGTTCCAGAAGCATGGGAATCATGATATTCTCTTCCTTAAATATCATTTCGGTGATTTTATCCAGCAGCTCTTCCGTTTTTTGTATCAGGACATCGTTCTTTTCCGTTCTGCTCTCAAGCATTGCTGTCACATCTTTGACCTGGCTTCTTATTTCGTCGTCCACTCCCCACATAACCTTTGGGGGAGCTGTGATCCCATATTTCTCCATATACGGAAACAGCAGATTTTCTTTTTTCTGGTAATGTACGGACAATTCCTTCAAATTCCGGATTCCTTCCATCAGCTTTTCAAATTCTTCCCCGTCATCCAATTTTGTCAGAGTCAGAAATGGCCGGATCTCATTTTCTATCCGGTGGGTTATTTTTTTATTTTCACGGATCAGTACATTCAGCGGATGTCCGGGAATCAAAGTCGGCTCGGAAGGCCGGTGGATCTCCTCAATGGATCCCTTAAAGACTGCGGCATGAACATCACAAAGCCGCTGTACCTCCTGCACCGGAAGTCCTTCTGCGATCAGCGCCGCCTCAGCCGCGGAAATTTCGGAAGCCGACACGCCCTGAAAGGTTTCTTCAAACTGCTGCTTCACTTCTTCCACTGATTTTCCTTCATGAAGCTGCCGGAGGATCTCTTTTATGGTATTCTGCCTCATCTCACGGTTGTTGATATATTCGCTCATGAAATTCCTCCTTATAATAAGATTTTCCTTATCAATAACGCCTCTGTCTGATCCTGTGTTTCATTCAGAGAGAGGCGCTTTTATTGACTATTCTACTGTAACTTACAAGTATTTATGGTACCCATTTTTCATGATTTTACGTATTGTTCTGCTTGTTTTTTATTGCAAATATTGTATTAATTTCACCTATTAAATCTTCCAGTGCCATTTAAGTGCCAAAAAGGCGGGCCATATCCATCGTATAGACCTTTGAACCCGTGACCTTACAGACCATTCCAGTGTGGCAGTTCCGGGTTTCGTTCCTGAAGAATATTTGATCACCAGGGAGCGGATTCTGATTTAAAATATTGGCCTTTATTCTTATAATGCTATGCGCTGGAGGGAATGTATGCACCGTATCCTCCGCCCGGAAGCTGCCGGGCTGGAATGTTCCACTTTGCGGGAGGCAAGGAGCGATTTTGGGGGCATAGTGGGCTACGTTCCCAAAACCGCGAAGTGGGACGTTCCGAACGGTGCAATGAGTTTTCAAACACGCCCTAGTACTCCCTGAAAGCTGTCGCGTCAACTTGAAAGGCAATTCCATCTCTAATAAATTTTGTTTCATATGCTTTTCTTGCTGGATATTTTCCATGGAATCTTTCTTTGATAATTTCTCCTAAAAACGATAAATCATTGATATCCCTAAACAAACAATCCATTTGCACAACAGATTCCAATGTCAATCCTATTGTTTCAAGTCTGTCACTTAAAATATCAAATGCACCGTTTATTTGATTTCCAATTGATTGTCCCTCATTCTTCATGCAATAGCTGATATAAACATGATCCCCGGCCTCTACAATTGCAGAATGTGCCCATATCTCATCAATTTCAGTTCTGACAATTTCTTTCATTCTAAATCTTCCTCCATATGCTTTCCCGTAACAAATACATACCTATTCGTCCTGTTCATCTTCATCTAACTGTTTTTGTATTTTCGCCTGTTTTTTGTTATTCAGATAATCCAGGAATGACAGCACAATAAAACTACTAATGGTTGCGCTAATAAATGTAACTGCCAACACAGCTATAAAATAACCTATACCATCCTCCTTATATTGCTCTGCGAATTTTGAATAATTCAAAACACCATTGATCGCCGTTACTGCAGCTCCCGTCACTATGCTGTTCATGAAAGGAATGCCTTTTGCTCGTTTTGTTTCACCGTATATATTGAGTCCGAGCATCATGTACCGTATGATCATGTAAAAGGATATTCCGAAGAAACATATAACTTCAACAGCATACTGTTCAAAGGGAGCGTTTAACAGAAACTGCTGTACAAAAATGGAGGCGAAAAGCATAATCATTAAAATGCCGTATGCTTCACTGTTAATTTTACGGTGTTGTGTCAAGATTCTTTCGTCCTGCATATTTTGTTTTTTCATTTTAAATCCTCCCAGAATAAATCATTTAATGTTTTGCCGAGCACCCTGCAAATCGTTATACACAGGTTTAATGTGGGATTATATTCTCCTGATTCTATCAGCCCGATAGTTTGTCGAGTAACACCCACGGCTTTTGCCAAGTCTTCCTGATTCATATCAACTTCCATTCGAGCGATTTTCATTCTCTTATTTTTCATCTGATGCCACCTTTCACAGTCATATTGTACTTTATATATTTCTTTATGTCAAGTATATATTGCATTTTTTCATTTTGTCATATTTTTAGTATTTGTTAATTTTTATGATAAACACTTTCTATACAAAAGGAAAACACACTTCCCATAGTTTTTTCTCCATTTTTATATCTGCTGTTTATTACCATGATATTTTTATAGATTATGCTTAAACACACCATTATAAACGGAGGTGTCAGGCTATGGATGACAATGCGGAAATAACAATAGGTTGTTAATGAAGTATTGCTGACAGCTTAAACCTCAGTTAGAAAAATGTCCTCATATTAATCTTGGTGGCATTTTTCTTTGCAGCCCGTGATTCAGCATTGTAATATTTTAGAGAATAATAAATTCTAATGTACAGTTATAATATGCCAGACTAATTTCAGGCTGATCAGTTAAAATACAAGTGTAAAAGGCCGTCACCTTTTACAACTTTCATACTTCAGCCGGCAGGGATTCATCACCCTGTCGGCCTCATCCTTTTGCGAAGCTGCTTCTTTTTCTGTAAATCCTTCAAACAATCTGCCAACACCGTTATGTTCGTGTTGCACCCGCAAAACGTCCTGGTGTCATCTTCCAGATGAACGTTTTTGTTGTTGGCTTTCCATTCTGACCTCACATCCAGGAAATAATATTGTTCTTCTCCGTAGTCATATTCTTTGGATTCCTTTTAGTCATAGTTGCAGAAAAGTTTCAACATTGCTTTTAGTTTCATTTCAGTTCCAAGGCAGAAATTAAAAAGCCAGATCCCCTTGTGTTTACAAGGTTCACTGGCTGTAAAACTGTTATTCTACTGTAATTACCGCGACAGGACAGCTGTCCTGCGCCTCCACTGCCGAATCTTCAACAGAATCCGGTACATTGTCAACGTATGCCTCCGCCGGTCCGTCGTCTCCCATACGGAATACCTCCGGACAGATAGACGCACATAATCCGCACTCAATGCATCCTTCTCTATCAACCGCTGCTTTCATATCATAAACTCCTTTCTTATAAACAGATTGATGCGCTTGCCAATGAAGCCCGCGTTTTCACAAAATGCATATTTATTGTTTGTATTTTTTTACAGATTATCCTGAAACTTATGTTTTTTTCCATACCGTTTTTGTTTCTTATATTTTTTTGTTTCAGGATACCAGTTCTGTGTATGTTTATCTGCTGCTATACCATACTCCCGTAGAAAAAGGCCGTCACCGGCGCCGCCTGCGCAGCGCCTGTGACGGCCTTTTGTAAATATTCTGCTTAATTATTTATGCATTCATGAATAATTCAATATCATCTTCAACGGTACCAATTCCTGCGATGCCAAAGGTGTCCACAAGAACCTTAGCAACATTGGGGGATAAAAATCCGGGTAATGTGGGCCCTAAATGAATATTCTTTACTCCCAGGTAAAGCAGCGCCAGAAGCACGATCACCGCTTTCTGCTCATACCATGCGATGTTATAGGCAATGGGAAGCTTGTTGACATCGTCAAGTCCGAATACTTCCTTTAATTTAAGGGCGATCACAGCGAGAGAATAGGAATCATTGCACTGTCCTGCATCCAGAACTCTCGGAATTCCGCCGATATCGCCGAGCTCCAGTTTGTTATATCTGTATTTTGCACAGCCGGCGGTGAGGATGATCGTATCCTTTGGAAGCTGTTTGGCGAATTCCGTATAATACTCCCTGGATTTCATTCTTCCGTCGCAGCCCGCCATAACAAAAAACTTCTTTATGGCGCCGGATTTTACGGCATCCACTACCTTATCAGCAAGAGCCAGCACCTGGTTATGGGCAAAACCGCCTACAATGCTGCCTGTTTCAATTTCATCCGGAGCGGGAAGAGTCTTTGCCAGCTCGATAATGGCTGAAAAGTCTTTCCTGCCGTTTTCATCCGCAACGATATGGGGACAATCAGGGAATCCTGCCGCACCCGTCGTAAAGATCCTTGTTGCAACTTCCGGAGTCTTCGGAGGTACAATACAGTTGGTGGTAAAGAGGATGGGCCCGTGGAAAGATTCGAACTCGCCGACCTGCATCCACCAGGAATTTCCGTAATTTCCCACAAAGTTATCATATTTCTTAAATGCAGGATAATAATGGGCAGGAAGCATCTCACCATGAGTATAAACATCTACGCCGGTTCCCCGGGTCTGCTCCAGAAGCTGTTCCATATCAGTTAAGTCGTGGCCGGAAATGAGAATGGCAGGATTCTTTCTGACGCCGATATTAACAGACGTAATCTCGGGATTACCGTAGCGGGAAGTGTTGGCCTCATCAAGAAGGGCCATCGCCTTTACGCCGTATTCACCGGTCTTTAAGGTCAAGGCGACCAGATCGTCAGCGGTAAGGCTGTTGTCAAGGGTTGCAGCCAGCCCCTCATAAATAAGAGAATAGATGGAAATGTCCTCTTTTTCCAGGTTGAACGCATGCTCTGTGTAAGCCGCCATACCCTTGATTCCATAGATGATCAGTTCCCTTAAGGAACGGACATCTTCATTTTCTGTGGCAAGGACCCCGACTCCGGAAGCTTTTTCAAGCATTGCCTCTCTTGAATCCACCGTAAATACTGCTGCATCTTGATTTCCGTTGTAGCCGGTTTCTTTCGCAAGCCTGTCCCTTAAGCCAAGAAGCTTAATGATCTGCTTTTCAATTGCATCCGCATCAAAGTTTGCATTTGT
Organism: Lachnospiraceae bacterium 54-53; assembly: GCA_041223105.1. Classification (GTDB taxonomy): domain Bacteria; phylum Bacillota; class Clostridia; order Lachnospirales; family Lachnospiraceae; genus Lacrimispora. The sequence continues at coordinate 157,301 of JBCLPO010000004.1, read as the reverse complement.
GATGGTGATGAACAGGCTTGTCAGCACCTCATGGTTGATCTCATTGATATCTGCGGCATCCGTCTTTGTCTTTACAACAATTTCAGATATCCCCTTTGCCGCATAAACAAGCAGATCCTGTAGCTTTGCAACCTCCTCGCTCTTCCCGCAGACACCTCTTACGGTACAGCCCGTGTTTTTTGCTGTCTCCTGACACTGATAGCAAAACATGCTCATATTCTATTACCTCCTATAGTAAAATTTTATGCATAACACCAATTTGCATCATTGGTGCCTGTGCTATCTCTTTTTCCCTCATAGAATACCATTTCCCGGAAATTAAGTCTGTTGTTATTACAACACACTTAACTTTTTTTATTTTTATATCAAATTCATTCTGCAGCAGGCAGTACAGAACCTGACTATGGGACTCATGGTCAGCACCTCTTCGTCTTCCAGTGTTCCATCTCTCTTCCATATACTTAAAAAAGCGATGCGCGTATGTTGTTTATGCAACATACACGCATCGCTTTCCCATCATTTTCTGTGTTCTTCCAAAAGGGAAGGCAATAAGGCCATCCTCCCCTTCGACCGGCAGAACCCGGCGAACTTTATTTATTGTTTAAATATTCCTGACCCAATACATCGGCAGCAATCAGGGCATGATGTAACTGTTCCGGAGTCACATCACCGATTATATTATGAATGCTCTCTCCTTCCGCACAGGCTTTCTCCGCAGCGATATGAACCCTGTCCTTATCTGTCACGCCAATTTCTTTTAAGGTCACAGGAAGCCCCACGCTCACACAGAATTCCAGCACCTGGTTCAGTTCTGCCAAAGGGGCATCCTCCAGCACCAACTGTGCGATGGTTCCAAAAGCCACAATGGAGCCATGCATGGTTTTCTCACATTCCTCCAGGGCTGTAAATCCGTTATAGACAGAATGAGCTGCAGCAAGGCCGCCGTTGTCAGCGCCTACGCCGCTTAAATATGTATTTGTTTCGATAATTGCCTCCAATGCCGGAGTGACAACTTTATTTTCACAGGCTTTCAGCGCCTTATAGCCATCTTCCAGAAGGGTTTCATAGCAGAGCCGGCATAAAGCCATGGCTGATTTCGTAATACCGCCGTTTTCCAGACTGGGAGCTTTCGCTTTTTCACATGCCCTCGCTTCAAAATAAGTGCCCAGAGCATCTCCCATCCCCGCTACCAGGAATTTTACCGGCGCGTTTGCAATAATGTCAGAATCCACAATGACCGCATCCGGATTCTTGGGATAAAAAATATAATTGGAAAAGGTACCGTCATTGTTATAAATCACCGACAGTCCGGTACATGGCGCATCCGTAGCGGCAACCGTGGGAATAATGGCAACGGGCAGATCCTCATAATAAGCCGTGGCCTTTGCCGTGTCGATGGCTGAACCGCCGCCTACCCCAACCACGCAGTCAATGCCGTTTTCTTTCACAATTTTCCGCATTTTTTCCACTTCACCGACAGAACTTACTCCTCCGAAGACTTCAAATTTCAGACTTGCATCAGTTCCTTCAAAGCTCTTTTCGATCTTTTCATGACAGTTCTTATATCCGCTGTTGCTGCAGACAAACAGAAAAGTTTTTCCCAGGTTTTTTGTTTCTTCATAAACCGCCAGCAGTGCCCCCTGGCCCTGTACGTATTTTAGTGGTGACCTCATCAGTTTCAGCATAATAGACTCCTCTCTTTGGTGATTGTAATTTAATATTTTATGCTAATCCCAATATACTCTTTCCGTTTTGAAATGTCAATATTTTAACAAAGTATAAAATGGAGTACAATCAAAAAAGTATTGACCCTGACATCGTGTCATAGTGTATGATAAAACCAGACATACAGGAGGTGGATATGGAAATGAGAACAATCAAACAGGTTTCGGATTTAACGGGCATCAGTGTCCGGATGCTGCACTATTACGATAAAATAGGCTTGCTGAAGCCCAGTTCGGTAACAGAAACGGGCTATCGGCTCTACGGCGATGAATCCCTGGAAACGCTGCAGCAAATCCTATTTTTCAAAGAACTGGACGTTCCATTGAAAAACATGAAAGAAATTCTGGACAGTCCGCAGTACGACAAGGTGCAGGCGCTCCGTAAGCAAAAAGAGCTGCTCACGCTGAAACGGGACAGACTGAATGAGCTGATCACACTGATTGAGAAAAAATTGAAAGGCGGCGGCACAATGAGTTTTAAAGAATATGATATGAGCGAATATTTTCATACTCTGGAAACTTTTAAACAGGAACACGGGGAGGAAGTTGCCAGGTATTATGGCAGCGCAGAAGAATTCGACAAAATCATCGAAACCATGAGATCCAAAGAGCTTGAAGGGGCGAAAATGGCAATGAAACAGTTCGGCAGCATCGAAAAATACACCGAATCCATAAAAAACAACCTCAATCATCTGCCTCAGATTATGGAAGGCTTTCAGACAATAAAAGAAAATATAGATGATTACCTGACTCCAATGGATTATCTAATGGAACTCTTAACTGCTGATTTAAGCAGAAGCCCTTCTTCTGCGGATATTCAGGAGATCGTTAAAAAAATGGATGACATGGTCAGGGAGCACAGTAAAATCGTCAGTATGGATATGGGCGAAAACTACTGGGGGCTGATGGCAGACTTATATCTTACAAAGTTCCCAAAAGTCCATGATAAGAAATACGGTAAGGGAGCAACAAAGTTTATGGGGGAAGCCCTCAAATTTTATAGTGAGAACACCAGATAGGGATCATTTCACCGATACGTATATGCTGCCCTCCACATAAAACCGCCAGAGAAAATCCCTTGCCTCTCCGGCATAATCGATCCCTACCCGTCTCGCCTCGGCTATGAAAAGCTTTCCTCCGGCCCCTGTCCGATATATAAATGATCCCCGCATAAGTCCTCCCCGTTTAAGGTCTTATCGATGAGAAGCGCCCGGCATAATTTGCCGGGTCCGCTGGTAAGGCCGGTGACCTGGCTCCTGCTCAGCCGCCCTGACTAAAACCGCCTGAGGAATCCCTTCCTCCCTGGTGACCACATTAAAGCAGTGATACATGCCGTAAATCATAAACACATAGGAAACCCCGGGCTTTCCGTACATGACCTCGACCCTGGACGTCCGCCTTCCTCCATAGGAGTGGGCGGCCTTATCACCGATTCCCATATATGCTTCTGTCTCCACTATTTTTGCACAGGCTTTTTCCCCGTTTATTTCCCGTATCAGCATTTTTCCCAAAAGCTCTTTTGCAACGATGACCGAATCCCTGTTATAAAAATCCCTGCTCAATATTTTCATGAATATTTTCCTGTTCTCCAATGAAATCTTTCTGCTGTTCCAGACGAAACAGCTTCATATATTCTTCCAGAATCAGCTCCGTGACCAGATAAAAACTGATCCTGGACGTAATATCCGCATCCTTATAGCTCATTTTTCTGAAATAGGCGTACAGGCTGACCTCACTGCTGCCGGAAATGGGGTTCTGGCTCATCCCCGTAAGGGTCACGATGGGCACCCCCTTCGTCTTTGCAATATAAGAAAGCTTGCATATGATATCCGTACTGCCGGAGTAGCTGATAAAAAAAGCGATCTGACCCGGCACCAGGTTGTTGGCATAGAGGATACAGTTGTCACGGTCATCGGGGACGATGATGATCTTGTTTAAATGTTCCAGCTTTTTGGATAAATCCAGAGCCACGATCCTGGAAAGCCCCAAAGCAAAAAATATGACCTGACGGCTGTTATGGATCAGCTTTGCCGCTTCCTCAATGTTCTGCCTGTTATTGATCGCCAGCGTCTGCCTTAAAATGTCCATGACAGAAGCCTGCTGTTCCGCAGCTTCAATTCCCTGCTGTTTCTGATCATGTATGATCTGATATTTCAATTCGCTGAATCCATGATAGCCAAGCTTTTTACAAAGTCTCACGATGGAATTGGGCGACAGATACAAATCCCCGGCCGCTCTGGCTATCTTTAAATTCTGCAGTGTTCCGTAATTCTCCAACAAATAGTTGACAATTCTTTCTTCCGTGGGATTGAGCTTAATCCCGCGGTTCGACAGCTGGTCAAAAAAATTCATTCTTTCCCCTCCGGAGCCCTGTTTCCTACATGTGAAATAATACACATTTTGTGAATTTATATACGTTGCGTATATAAATAATAATACACTTCCAACCCCTTGTAAATGAAAAACTATCGTATAAAATAAAATATATATTTCATACCGGTATTGAAATCATTACAGTAAGGAGATGGAGGGTTCTTAATGAAAGAGTTTTGGCAAAAATTCGGCAAATCGCTGCTTCTGCCTATTTCTACCATAGCGGTGGCCGGCATATTCAGCGGACTTGCGGCAGCGATGCAGAACAGCGCAATTGTAGGGGAAAGTTTTGTAAATCTTGTTTACGTTCAGAATTTTATCGGCTTTATCCGGAGACTGGCAGGGCTGGTATTCGGAAACCTGCCTTTGTTTTTCTGTATGTCCATTGCTTTGGGCATGGCAGAGGATGAAAAACCGACCGCGGCATTTTCCGCTGTCCTGGGTTTCCTTGTATTTCATTACACATTAAATTATATCCTGGGATTAAACGGCATCACCGCCGAATCCACAAGCATCAGCAAGCTGATGGAAGAGGGGATGTCCCAGGTGGATGCAACCATTGTAAATGCAAAATATGAGACCATGCTGGGTTATTTTACCCTTCGGATGAATGTATTCGGAGGCATTCTGGTGGGGCTTATGGTAAATGTATTACATAACCGGTTCTACCGGATCACTCTTCCAAGCGCTATAAATTTCTTTGGGGGAAAACGCTTTATCCCGTTGATCACCATTGTCACCATTCCGTTCGCAGGGGTGGCCGCTTACTTTATCTGGCCGTTTTTCAACGCTCTGATCGGACTGGTCGGCAGCTGGATCAATTCCATTGGCGTATTCGGACCGTTTGTCTACGGCGCGGCGAACCGGCTGCTCATCCCCACCGGACTTCACCATATTTTAAACCAGGTCGTCCGGTTTACTCCTGTGGGAGGAACAACGGTCATCGACGGCCAGACAGTCATGGGCGCGCTCAATATCTTTAATACGGCTATCGCATCAAACAGTGCCGTGCCCAATGAGGTATTTCAGATGGGCGCGCGTTACGTAGGCCAGGGACATTCTCTTGTTGTTATCTTCGGCCTTCCTGCGGCCGCTCTGGCCATGTACCGGGCCGCCGATGAGAAAAACAAAGCCAGAGTCAAAGCGCTGCTCTCCGCAAGCGTCACCGCCTCCATTCTGACAGGCGTTACGGAACCGCTGGAATTTTCCTTCATGTTTATCTCTCCGGTACTCTTCCTGTTCCACGTGGTCATGACCGGTTTGGGTTACATGACCGCTGCCCTGCTCCGATGCAGCGTCGGAGGCGTCCAGGCCGGTCTGATTGATTTTACGATTTTCGGTATTTTCCGGGGAGCACAGAGCAGATGGTATCTGGTGGTATTGATCGGTATCGGCATGGCATTTATCTACTATTTCGGCTTTACTTACCTGATCCGCAAGTTCAATATCTCCACTCCCGGAAGAAATGAATCCATTGACGCCGGGGAGGATGTCGCAGTCGTCTCACACACCAAAGGCGATAATAAGCTTGCCGGCAGAATATTGGAATCCCTGGGCGGAAAGGAAAATATCAGCGAAATCACCAACTGCTTTACCAGGCTGCGTGTCACGGTAAAAGATATGTCCCTGGTTCAGGAAGACAGCTTAAAATCCACCGGAGCCACAGGAATCGTCCGGCCTTCTGCCAATCACGTACAGGTCATCTACGGGCTGAAAGTGGAAGGCATCGCAAGAGAGGTAAAAGCATTGTATCAGGCTCAGCATGCAAGAAAGGACTAAAAATAAAGATGAAACATAAGTTAAAGATCACCATTGTCGGGGGCGGTTCCACCTGGACCCCCGGCATACTGAATGCATTTGTCCGCCACATGGATTCCCTTCCGGTCACGGAACTGGTGCTATATGATATCGATCCGGAACGTCAGGCTCCCATCGGGGAATACGCCCGGCTTTTGTTCCGCATACATGCTCCCAATGTAAAGGTGATATACACCACAGACAAAGACACTGCCTACGATTCTGCGGACTTCATCATGGCACAGATCCGGACAGGCGGATATCCCATGCGGGAAAAGGATGAAAAAATTCCCATGGAATTTGGAGTGCTGGGACAGGAAACCTGCGGTCCCGGCGGATTCGCCTACGGGATACGTTCTCTTAAGGACATGATTGAGATCGTAAAGGATGTGCGCATGCGCAGTAAGGACGCCTGGATCTTAAACTACACAAATCCCGCTGCCATCGTAGCCTACGGCCTGCAGCTTGAATTTCCGGACGACAAAAGGATCCTCAATATCTGTGACCAGCCGATCAACCTGATTCACTCCTTTGCCAAGCTGCTGGAGGTGCCGGCGGAAACCCTTGAACCGGCCTATTTCGGCCTCAACCACTTCGGATGGTTTACCCACCTTTACGATCAGGAAGGAAGGGATCTCCTTCCCCGGCTGAAGGAGCTGATAAAAGACAGGGGGTTTTTGCCTGCCGATGCGGCCGAGCGGGATCCTTCCTGGCTGGATACCTATGCGCTGGTACAGGATATGGTCAATGATTTTGATGAATATGTACCGTCCACCTATCTTCAATACTATATTTACCCCGAATACAAGACTTCCAAACTGAATCCGGACCATACCAGGGCAAACGAGGTCATGGAAGGCCGGGAGAAAACGGTATTTTCCGAATGCCGCCGCGCCGTCAGTCAGAACAGCCTGGACGGGATCCATGTGGTGAAAAACGAAGCCCACGGTGATATGATCCTGTCAATTGCGGAAGCGATCTACTTAAATAAAAATACCTATTTTATCGTAATGGTGAAAAACGAAGGGATCATTGAAAATCTTCCGGATGATGCGGTGGTGGAAGTGACCTGCTTATTAGGCAACCGGGGACCCAAGCCGTTTCACACCGGGCCCGTCTCAGTTTTTTATAAGGCGCTTCTTGAAAATCAGTATGCCTACGAACGCCTGACCTGCGAGGCTTATTTTGAAGGCAGCTATACCAAGGCGCTGCAGGCACTGACACTCAACCGCACCGTTACGGATGCCAAGAAAGCAAGAAAGATCCTGGACCGCCTCATAGAGGCAAACCAGGGATACTGGCCCATACTGACCTGATAGAAAGGATTTCCTTTATGTGTAAAATGATTATAAATGCAGATGACTTCGGCTACTGCCGGGCTGTCAATTACGGGATCATGGATGCCCATCTGCAAGGGATTCTCACGTCCGCAACGCTGTTAACCAATACGCCGGGCTTTTCCCATGCCGTCGCTCTGGCAAAGGACTGTCCCTCCCTGGGAGTCGGCCTGCATTTAAATATTGCCATGGGAAAGCCTCTCACAAACGGCAGGACCCTGACCGGTGAGGATGGCTGTTTTATCAAGCCCCGCAACCTGTCTTCCTCCCACATCTATGAGCCGGAGGAGATCCGGGCGGAGCTGGAGGCACAGTACCAAAGGTTTACGGAGATTCTCGGGCAAAAACCCACCCACCTGGATTCTCACCTGTTTACAACAGACAGCAATCCTGTTATGGCCGCAGCTGCCAGGGAACTGGCTGAAAAATACCGGCTGCCCTTAAGAAACCACCATATTTCCGGATTTCCCCAGGTGGATTTCGTCCAGTTCCGCACCTATCAGGGGGAACCGGGGCTGTCCTATGTATACGACCATATAGACCATATCGCTTCCAGGCCGTATGTGGAACTGATGAGCCATCCGGCTTACGTGGATTCCTATCTGTTTCAGACCTCCACCTACAATATCCAGCGCCTTGCGGAGCTGGATTTCCTGGTCAGCGATAAAACCAGAAGAATGATGGAAGAGCACTCCATACAATTGATTAATTACAGTCAGCTGTGACAACGGGACATACAGAGGCGGCCGGAAACCTGATTCCGGCCGCTTTTTTAAGTTTTTATCCTCACGTACCTTTGCGCTCATGAAACACTCCGAAGGACCTTACCGCCGTTCCTCCATGCAGATCTTTATGAATCCCGCCATAAGAAGGATATAACTGAAGACAAAAACAACGCCTGCAGCCGCAAGAGGCAGTTTTTTCTTTTTTTCAGGAATGGATAATCCTATCATGATTCCTACTGCGCATAAGCATATCTTTAAAAGTGCGAAATCCTTTACATCGCACTTGCGGACATAAGCGTCTGCACAATCCATGAAATTTTTCATGACTGACACCTCCTTCAATCATTCTCTTCTGCTTGTCCGTTTTGTTTTTGGACGTTTTTATATGTTCTGTTTTTAGTATGCGCTTTTGATCAGTTTTTATGAAGCAGAAAGAAAATCATTTTTTATAAAACCGAGGCTTACGGTCATTCTTTACAATATGGTGATCAGGGTCTCCCCCACCCGGATCTGCCCGGCATCCGTAGGGATCACGTCGGTAAACGCAGCCGGATTGGTGACCAGCACAGGTGTCAGGGGAGAATAGCCCGCTTCCCGGATGGCTTCTAAATCAAATTTAAGCAGCTCCTGGCCTTTTTTCACATGGCTGCCGACCTCAGCCAGGGGAGTGAATCCCTTTCCTTCCATCTTCACCGTATCCATGCCCACATGGATCAGCACCTCCGCCCCTTCTTCGGTAGTCAGTCCGATGGCATGGCCCGTAGGAAACAGGGCGGAAACGGTGCCGTCAGCCGGTGCATATAAGACGCCTTCTTCCGGCAGAATGGCGATCCCGCTTCCCAGGGCCCCGGAGGAAAAAGCTGCATCCGCCATCTGCTCCAGCTGCATGATTTCTCCTTTCAGCGGACTGCCAAGGGTTATTTTCCTGACGCCCGTTTTTCCCGATTGGACCTGACCGGCTCCTCCCGGCACTTTCTCCTCATCCCGGTAAGTGATGAGGCAGAGTACAAATGCCAGAACAGAGGCGACAGCCACACCTGCGGCTACCCAGGGAATGCTGGAGGCATCATTGTTCTCCGGATTAATAAAAGTAGTAAAACCGAAAATTCCCAGTGCGCCGGACATATACTTTTTCACATTTCCAAATCCGATGATGGCGCCGCCAACGGCCGCACCCATACAGGATATGATGAATGGTTTTTTCTTCGGAAGAGAAATGCCGTAAATGGCCGGTTCCGTCACCCCAAAGATTCCTGAAATAGCGGCAGGAATACAAAGGCTCTTCAAGTTCCTGTCCTTTGTCCTGATCAGCACGGCGATCACCACCGCGGTCTGTGCAAAGGAAGCTGCGAAATAGGGCTGCATGAAGCTGTCGAATCCCTGGGTGCTCAGGTTCATAATATAAATAGGAACGATCCCCCAGTGCAGTCCGAAGATGACCAGGACCTGCCAGAAAGCGCCCACGATTGTGCCTTCAAGCACCGGGCTGGCATCATAAGCGGCCTGAGTCACGAATCCGATGACGGCCGCAATGGTATTGGCAGCCGGGCCGACCACAAGAAAGGTGAAAGGCGCCGCCGTCAGCAGCGTCAGGGTAGGCACCAGGAAATTTTTTATTACATCCGGAACGATCCTCTTCCACATCTTTTCAATTTTTGACGCCACATAAACGGACAGCACAATCGGCACTACGGAAGACGGATAGCCGCTTTTTGGCATAATGACCGGTATTTTGAGAAACGTTGCGTAAATATTGGATTCAAACATGGTGCCCGTAAACAGAACATCAAGCACCTCGTTTGATGTGAGCGCGACCACCTTCGGGTACACCAGGGCGCACCCAAGGGCGATGCCGGTAAAGGGATTGAGGCCGAATTTCTTTGAAGCCGTAAATCCAAGGATCACAGGAAGATAATAAAAGAATCCGTCCGCCACCGCATAAAGAAGCTGATAGGTCCCGCTTTCCGCCGTGAGGAGGCCCGTAAACGTAAAAATTGCCAGGATTCCCTTTATGAGCCCGGTGGCACAGAACACGCCCAAAACAGGCTGGAATACGCCGGAAATCGTATCGATCAGCAGGGCAAACAGCTTTTGCGGTTTCTCTGAACCCACTGCCTCTGAATCGGAATCCCCGCCGAAACCTCCGATCTCGCATATGGCCGTGTAAACATCGGGAACATGATTTCCAATGACCACCTGATATTGCCCGCCGCTTTTCATTACGGTTACTATCCCATCAGTATTTTTTAAAATTTCTGTGTTCGCTGCGGACTCATCCTTTAATTTAAAACGAAGTCTGGTAATGCAGTGGGTCAGACTGATCACATTGGACTTACCGCCCACATTCTGAATGATGATTTTTGCTAATCCATCGTATTTGCTCGCCATATTTTTTCTCCTCGTCAAGTTTTCTTATGAGATCCCATCCTCCGGATAACCCGGGACCTCACAGTGTTTTTATATATACATTCCGGGATTGGCCTTCTCCCGAATGATTTTAAGGGTTCAATGAAGTTCGCCTGTATTTTCCTGAATGATCCTTTTGATGTGGACAGTCAGGTACATGATCTCTTCGCCGGTCAGCTGGTAATCCATTTTCTTCTTCACATATGTATCCACTTTGAGAGCGCACTGATATGCCTCATGGTACTGGCGGTAAATCATCCTGCAGAATTCCATATCGCCGGTCTCATAATACTGTTTCCTGACTGCCCGCTGTACAAAGAATTTGAGATGGGTCACAAATCTTTCATAGGACAGGGTCTCTTCATCCAGGGAAACTCCAAAATGATATCTTACGATATTTAAAATATCCTGGATCATTTGGGTGATCTCAATGGACTGCTTCATATCCGTATCCAGCTCCGCATTTACGATATGCAGTGCAATATAACCGGCTTCATCTTCCGACAATCCGACCCCAAGCTTTTCCTTTACGATCTTTAACGCCTCCAGCCCTATGAGAAATTCCTGATGGTAAAACCTTCTGATCTCCCACAGTAAAGCGTTCTTAAACTCAATCCCCTGTTTTTGCCTTTCAATGGCATAATTCAGATGGTCGGTCAGGGTGATATAAATGTTATCATTCAGTCTTTTATTTAACGTCTCTCTGGCATAGGATATGATCTTCCCCGCACATTGGAAATGCAGTTCGGGAATTTTTGATATCAGCTCCGTAAACCGGCTCATCTCCTTTGTCTTTAAGGAAAATACTTTTGATATCCTGGATTCATCCACCGGACTCCCGGGCTTTACGGAAAAACCGATCCCCTTTCCCATGAGAAGAATTTCTTTCCCATTGGAATCCCATGAACTGATTATATTGTTTCCCAACACCTGTTTCACTACCATAAGCTTCCCCCCCCCCCAAACAGGTAATAAAAAACTGGTCATATTTATACCTCGCCTAAGCGAAGATACAAATACAACCAGTTATGCCTGTACGATGACCTACAGTTACACCCAGCCAGTCCTCTTATATATGTACATATTACTATATTCTTCCAAAGTTGTAAAGGATATATTATGAAATTCTTACAAGCCTTCCCGGCTGTATTTTCTCATTCCGTGCTGCAGGCATCCTTATTTACCGGGCCAGCATGGCAATGAAAATGCCCGATATCAAAGCGGAGCCAATGGTGCCGAAGGAAAAAGCAAACAGTCCAAGACAGATGATCAGCAGGGTCAGTATGTTCAGCAGATCATTTTGCAGAACCCGTACATACCGGTCCGTCACTCCGCTTTCCCGGATCAGATTGCCGAGATCTTCTGCCGTCTTGTGACTCTTTTCGTGCCCTGCATTTCGACCACCCGCTCTTTTTCTGTGGTGAGCATTCTCATGATGGGCGGCTGGATCATGGGAGCCAAAGCCATATAGGAATAGGCGGCAATGGTAATGGCCGGCAGCAAATGCGGCGCCAGAATATCAGCCGTATATATGGAAGTTGGCCCGTCTGAACTGCCTATGATACCGATAGCGGCAGCTTCCTGCAGGCTGAAGGGAAGAAAACCCGGAACCATGGAGGCAAAAATACCGAGCTGGCCTCCCAGCCCGATCAGCGCGCACTACGGAGATGCGATCAGCGGGCCAAAGTCTGTCATGGCGCCAATGCATAATAATATCATTGGCGGATAAATGCCCAATTCAACTCCCTGATACAAATAATAAATCAAACCGCCTTCCTCATGTGCGGAAAGGCCGGCCAACGGTATATTGGCAATCATCATCCCAAAGGCCAGCGGAAGCAGCAGCATGAGCAGCTGGGGCATGGTTATGGGCAAAAGACTAAGGCCAGAAAAAAACGTTCTAAAAATGTCATTCCATTATCTCCTTACGTGCAGTCTTAAATTTTGACATGATCTTCACTGGAGATAATCCTCTCAAGCTCACGGCCTTCTTTACACATCGCGGAATTATCAGGGCTGTCAATCCCATAATCCGTAATATTCTTTTAAATATATATGACGCTGCGGATGGTCCTTCCGCTTGAAATGGTATCAACCAGTAAATTGACAATTCGGTGAAACAGCCATTCCTTGTACCTGCTCCCATGAAACCGGGGGTGAATCATGATCCTTATTTTCCTTCGGGAATCCGGAACTTTTTGCCGGTAATAATAGTTGATTTTAGAAGTCATGCAGATGTTTACGGGTTCCCCTATATAATCCGGCAATTGCTCAGACAAAGAAAAACATTAGAATTTGCCTGCCGATAAAAAATATGAGGCTTTCTCCTCAGCGGGTGCGGAATATGTTTTGACCTCATAAAAGCCCAGAAGGATGAGATATGCTATTTTCTTTCTTACCAGCCTGTCAAGCCTTCCTCTTAAGCTTCATGCGCATCCAGCAGGTCGTGCTTTTTATATAACAGGAAAGTTTATAGAACTTTACCGTTATATAAAAAATATAACCGTATGAATGAGGATGCCCATCCATACGGTTTCACGGTCTGAATCGTCTCTGTTATCAACATGCCTTAATGGAAAAGCAGTTCTTTCACTTCTTCTACCGGCATCTCCTGCCCTGTATAAAGCCTGAAAGCTGCCACTCCCTGCCACACAAGCATTCCCTGTCCTCCGATGCAGACGCAGCCGGCTTCCCTTGCCTCTTTTAAAAGCTTCGTCTCCTCAGGATCATAAACGGCATCCACGACCACCAGACCAGGCCGGAACATGGAGATATCCTTTACAACGCTTTCATCCTCCATGGGCTTCATGCCGACGATGGTGGCATTTGCAAAGATATGGCTGGAAGCGATTTCTTCCCCCATCTTCTCATGATCCGCTATATCATATACATTCACTGTACAGCCCGGTTTCTCCTGCCTGATCTTTTCCGCAGTCTCCAGGGTCCGCTCAAAGAAAGCGTCCTTGATATTGAAAATGGAGATCTCCCTTGCCCCCTCCAGCGCGCACTGTACCTGGATCGCCGTGGCGGCTCCGCCTCCGCCGCAGACAGTAATTTTCTTTCCTTCAGTTTCCACTCCATGATCGCGAAGGTTATCCAAAAATCCCTGCCCGTCCGTATTGTGGCCGGTCAGCCTTCCATCCTCATTTACAATGGTATTTACGGCGCCGATGATACGGGCGGCCGGAGATAATTCATCCATATATTTAAGGGCTTCGCTTTTACAGGGCATGGTTACATTGCATCCTCTCATATGGAAGGTTTTCACCGCCTCCACAGCCTTCGCCACTTCCTCAACCTTAATGTCAAAAGCAAGGTATGCATAATCCAGTCCCAGCTTTTCAAAGCTGTAGTTATACATGGCCGGGGATCCGGAATGTCCTACCGGCGATCCGATCAGCCCTAATAAGCCTGTTCTTCCCGAAATTCTTTTCTCCATTGTCATCTCTCCTTTTACCAGCTGTTTCGCATTAACGATAACATACACTGCTTTTGCAGTCTTGTCAACATTTTCTACAAAAGGATCCCTTTTATCAAAAACCAAAAAATGGGTATAAGCAAAGACGGCAGCATGTTTAAGGTCCGGCAGTCCTTTATTTTTAATATGGAAAGACCCGAGCTTAAAATCAAAAATCCCCCGACCAGAGAAATCTCCGCCAGCAGATCGTCGGTCAGAAACACGGACAGGCAGCCTGAAAAAAGATAGATGCTGCCCTGCCACAGAAAAAGCACCGCTCCGGCCAGGGCGATTCCGATCCCATAGGCGGATGCCAGGACCAGTGAAGTGACGAAATCCAGAGCCGCATTGGTAAACAGGTACGTGTTGTTTCCGTAAAGAGCGCTTTCCATGGGACCAAGAATGGACAGGGTGCCCATGCAGAACAGCAATACCGCCGTAGCCAGACCCTGTCCTAAATTTCCTTTTGAAAAGCGTGCCGTAAGCCCTTCAAACCGTTCCACCAGATCCAGCCTGGTGCCAATGAGGCTGCCGGCTGCCAGACTGATGATAAACAGCACGGGATAACTGCTTTTAGGCATGTTCTGAACGACGGCATTGATTCCCAGTCCGCATGCCGCAAGTCCCATGGCGTTGTATAACCCATCCTGATATTTCTCTCCCATGCCTTTCTTAAGGCAGGTGCCGATCCCGCTCCCGGCCAGAATGGCCGCAGTGTTTACAATGGTTCCTATCATGATGATCCCTCCTCATAAAAACAATAAACCCTCCAATGGTTGGAGGGTCAATAGTTTTTATACGGGATTTGTATTTCCGTGGTAAATTTCGAAGGATCGCTGGTGAGTCCGTAATCGACCAGAGCGAATTCTATGGAATCTCCATTCAGCGCATATCCCTTTTGTTCCATATACTGAAGCATTTTTAAATAGGCGGGGCCGGCATCCCGATGAGTCCCGCGAAAGCGCATGGTGAGGTAAGTGCCCCCGGCCAGGCATGTGGCCCGGTCCCCTTGATCATCCTCCGGTTCCATAACCACGAATATTGCGGAAAACCGGTTAAATTTCCGGTTCGTCAGATCCTCAGCTGAAATGGATACTCCCACCTTTCCGAGAAACATGACTGAGCTCAGTCCGTTGCTTTGCTCCAGCTCCCGAATGGGATGCTCCAGGTCGTCGGCGACGGAGATTTCCTTTCTCAAAACCGCAGCAACCCGGTCAGCCAGACGACGCTCTTTGATGACGTCATATTCGGTCAGAAAGGTATCCTCCAGCTGCAGGATCCTGCTGTTGATCTTTCTTTCGATCCGCGCCAGCCTCTCCTGCTCCTCTTCCACCTGTCTTTTTTTCTCCTTTAAAAGCTCCAGCATCTTCCTGTCATCCCTGCCCTCAAAAAAATCCCGGATTTTAGAAAGAGGCATATTTAAGGAACGGAGATATCGAATGGTGTTTAAGGCTTCAAACTGCCGGGTGGAATAATACCGGTACCCGTTTTTTTCATTTAAGTACTCCGGCTTTAACAGGGATATCTTGTCATAATGGCGAAGGAGACGGACGTCTATGTGAAACAGCCGGGAAACCTCACCGATGGAAAACAGTTCATTCATGCAGCACCTCCTGTATCCGGTCATTCTTGCTTCTAAAACAGTATAACAGATCTGTCCGGATTTGCAAGCGGTGAACCAGCTGAAATCCTTTCTTCGTATGATACCGGATGCTCCTATGATGCGCCGTCTTTTTTCTGCGGCTCTTATAACACAAAAAAAATAATAAGCAATACCTCCCGGCCGTCCAAATAAAGTCCTGGCGCATCACTTAGCGTTCATAGCAATTTCCAACGCCTTCACCCCATCCATACGGCCATAAACACGCATATCGATTAATTCACATTTCTTTCCGTGTGAATAGCAGACAGCTTTAATATCATCGTATTTAAATCGGACCTGGGGACCGACCAGAATTACATCATAATTATCTACAATATCCTCAAGTTCCGCAAAAGGCCCGGCGTCAATTTCATAGCCTTCCGGAGCCGACTTTTTCATATTATTCACCAGCAGGCTGGTTGACATGCCTGCCGAACACACTAAATGAATCTTCATTTTACCCTTCCTCCCGTCTTCAGTTAAAGCTGTTTTAGTTCATTGAGCTCCTTTTTCACCTGATGGAGCTGCTCATATAAATCAAAAAATTGCTGTGCCAGATCTTCTGCCACCATGGCCATGGTCAGATGATCCTGAGAATGCACCAGTATAATATTTACCGGCACCTGATTGCCCTCTGCTTCCCTGGCAATCATATCAGTCTGATACCGGTGAGCCTTTAAAAGCCTCTGCCCAGCCTCCTTTAACTGAGCTTTTGCCGCTTCAAAATCTCCTGCTCTGGCCGCCTTGATAGCATTCATTGAACAGGCCTTTGAGTCCCCTGCTTCCGCAATAATCTGAAAGGATGGCCCGTAATCTTCTTCTGTCATATTTCCCCCTGTTCCGCTGTGACTGAAAAAAACACGGCTGCCAGATTTTCATTCGCTTTCAACTGCATTTTCAATTCTGCTGCCTTTTCTCCGTCATTCCCTGCCTGATTTTTAAACATCATTTTCATTCCTTTTTTTCCGATAAAGGTAAGGCCTGACTCTTCCGCCAGTCTTTGAAACACCTCCGCCTTTAACGGCGCATTGATAACAATCATCTATTATTCTCCTCTTTCCGCAAACTTCCGGGCCGCTTTTAAAACCAAGAGATTTTAACCATATATACTGCAATCACCAGAATAACCGTTGTCCATATCCCCCGCTCTTTTGCGATAAAATCCGATTTAGTGCTCCAAATACGGAAAAGAGCCAGCGGTACAAGAGGCAGACACAGGACGCAGAGATATGTGATTATTTTATATATACTGAAAGGATGAAGCTCTTCTATATCCGGAGCATTCAGCTTGTCTCTCAATTGTCTGATATGCCTCTGCCTCTCCGTTTCTGATTCTGTATGAATCCCATAGGAATCCGTTTTATCCGGCATGGCGTTTCCCTCCATTCTTTATCTGTATTTCAGACCATCATCTTCATATTCAAAAGACCGTTCTTCAATCACTTTCTTATAGAAATAGGCGGACTTTTTCAAATGCCTGTTCCTGTTGTCTTCCAGGTCAATTTCTATTAATCCGTACCTGTTTTTAAATGCATTCATGGGAGAAACATTATCCGTAAAAGCCCACAGCATGTATCCTTTGATATTGGAGCCTTCGCCTGCCGCCTTCAGCGCATAATACAAATGCTTCCTGATAAAATCAATTCTGTAATCGTCCTGAATCATTCCCTGCCGATCTTTATACTGATTTTCATTCTGCACTCCCATCCCACTTTCAGCCACGAACCACTCCTTATTGCCATATTCAGACTTCATCCGCATCCCAAAATCATATATGATCTTAGGATAGATTTCCCAGCCTCTGAAAGCATTCATCTTTCTGCCCGGAAGATCAAATTCCTCATAGAAAAAATTCGGATGAAACGGAGCGCCCTCATTCACGGCGGTACTTCGGAATTTCACACGATTTGGATGATATAAGTTGATCCCCACCCAGTCCACCTGATTCTCAAGAATTATTTCTTCATCCCTTTCCTCAGTTTCCACCATTATATCATATTTTTTTAACAGATCAAAAAACCCTTCCTCATATCTGCCTTTCAGCGCAGGATCCAAAAAAACCTTGTTGTAAAACAGGTCATACATGTAAGCCGCTTTCTGATCTTCTCCTGAATCGCTTCTCGCATAAGCACTTTCCACATTGATGATGGTCCCGAGCCTGCACTCCGCCCTCTTGAATCCGCTTTTCTTATATGCTTCCATCACCCTGGCGGTAGCCAATGCCTTATTATAATTCCACTGCATCCAGATTGTGGAATCCTGATGAAACGGCCAGCGAAGGGCATCCAAATAGACTCTGGTCTGAACCACCACCGGCTCGTTGAACACAAACCAGTATTTTACCTTGTCTCCAAAATATTCAAACGCTTTTTTGGCATAGCATACGAATAAATCCACTACATGTCTGGAATTCCAACCGCCGTACTGTTCCATCAGTTTATAGGGAACCTCATAATGTTCCAGACAAACCATAATGGTTACACCATTCTTAACGCATTCATCAATCATGTCTGAGTAATAAGCGGCATATTCCTCATCCACAATTACCTTCTCATAATCTACCAGGAAACGTGACCAGTTTAAAGATGTTCTATAGCAGTGAATGCCAATTTCTTTCATATGGAAGATATCTTCTTTATATCTCTTAATAAAATCGGTAGCCATTGCCGGTCCATAGCCATCATACCATACTTCCCTGTTTTCCTTGTACCATCTGTCTATATAGGAATCCTGGCTATCCTTCTTCCCTTTCCATCCTTCTGTCTGCCATGCACTCGCTGCAGCCCCCAGAAAAAATCCCTCAGGCAGCCTTACTGTCTCACTCACGTTATCACCTCGTTATTTTTATTTAGCCGTATCACTGGCCTTATTTGCCAGTATCACAAAGGGCGCATAAATAGCAATTGACATAGCAATGCAAATAATCTGCGTTATAATTGCACCTACATTCCCGCCAGTGGAGAGCCACGCGCTTAAAATCGGTGGTGTGGTCCATGGCATCGCATAAATGCAGATGCCTGCAAAACCAATTTTAGTCATAAAATATGCAAATGTTCCGGTAATCAGCGGGGTAATGATAAACGGAATTATGAGCAATGGATTTAAAACGATGGGAAGGCCAAATGTCATGGGCTCATTGATCTCAAAAACAGCGGGAGCGGCCTCCAGTTTAGCTATGGCCCGATAATCTTCCCTTCTGGAAAGAAGAAAGATGGCAATGACAAGGCCAATGGTGCATCCGGAACCTCCCAGTGACATGTATGTATCCCAAAAAGACATATTTATAATATTTAATTTGGTTGGATCCGTAATCCCCTGGGCCACCATATCCGTATTGGCCAATATGGCCGCATTCAACAGAGGATCCCGCACCGGCTTGATGATCTGATTTCCATGGATTCCTATGCTCCAGAATGCCTGGGCAACAAACATCAGTATCAGCAGCCCCGGAAGTCCCTGCATAACCTTTTCCAGCGGTGTCTGCAGAAACGTATATATAATGGTATATAAACTCATCCCCAGAAGCCTGGTCGTCAAGAAATTAAAAGCCGCACAGATCAGAACCGTGGCCATGGACGGAAACAGCACGTTAAATGAATTTGAAACATTTCCCGGTACCGAATCCGGCATATTGATCTTCATGACACCGCTGGTTACCAGCTTCGTGTAAATCTCCACTGATAGAATCGCGATGATGATCCCTAAAAACAATCCTCTTGAAGCAGTATAATCCTTTCCTATCACATTAGATACGGTAAAAGTTACCTCATTCTGCGTAACCGTCATTACCGTAGGCAGACAGCTGATGAAAGAACAAAGAGCAATGACGCCCGGCATAAACCCCTGCTGTTTGTTGAGCTTTCCAAGCTCCAGTCCGATCAGCACAACCGCGGCAACCGTAAAAAAATTCAAGGTTGCGTAATTCGCAGCCGAGAACCAGTCGTTAAAAACGGACAGCCACTGCATACCCGGTAGTTTCCCTATGCTGATGCCGTTTCCTTCCGTAGCACATACAACATTGGTAATCAGGGTGCAAAACGAACCTGTAATGATTACAGGAATCAGTGCCGTAAACGCATTCTTAATCGCACACATGTGTTTTTGTGTTGCAATTTTATTGGCTGCAATCAATAGTTTTTCTGTGAGTTGCTCTGACATTTTCATGAATGATATCCCCCTTTTATATTCTTCTTGCCGGCATTATAAATATATATCTTTTAATTTTAATTGTCAAGTTTTTTATAATAAAAAGACATATCTTTTATCAATGATAAAAAATTAAAAAGCATCCGTCCATACCACCTAACGAATGCTTACTGTTTTAAATTCAAAATCATCCCCGATATGATGCTGGTCGGAATATTCAAACGGTGTCCCATTATCCAGATATCCGATCTGTTCAATGGATAGAACCGGATCCGTATCTGTGATACCAAGATATTTTTTATCGTATTCATTGGGCCGTTTCGCCCTAATGATGCGGTGTGCGCTCTGAATGCGAAATCCAAGATCATTTTCAATATATTCGTAAATAGAATGATATAAAATTTCTTTTTTCAGGCCTATGATCAGATTAATGGGCATGTAACAGTAGTCCATCACTTTCCATTTTTTATCATCGTGCCGGAACCTGATGCAATAATACACAAAATCATCCGGTTTGATATGCAGCTTTTCCGAAACTTTTTCACCTGCCGGTTTCACATCAAAGCTTATTATTTCCGATTTCACATTGGTTTTGTTCAGATTAATGAACAGACCGCTGGTCTGACTGGTCAACTGACCGTGATGCTCCGCCGTTAAGCCCTTGACAAAGGTCCCCGCCCCTCTTCGTTTAATGACCAGACCTTCATATACCAGCTGGTCAATTGCCTTCTTAACGGTAATGCGGCTTACCTGATAAATCCGGCACAGATCCGGTTCTGTCGGGAGCTTTTCATTAACCGGATAGATACCATTTTGAATTTTATTTCTTATGTCACTGACTATAACCTCATATTTTGTCATGCCAACTATCTCCATTATTTAATAGAACTCTTTTCCTTTTAATTATAACTTACATAAGTATAGATTATATCTTTTAATAAAGCAATAGGAAAATATCCGCAAATGGAAAAGTCATTCCGATGCCGGCCTTCCGTTCAGGCTCATATCGGTTTTCATGAACCCGAAAATATTTGATGTGATCCCGGGAAAAACATGATATACTGGGAACACAAACGCCTTCTCCTCTCTTCGTAACACGGGAACAGGACATGGAGGTGTTGTGATAATTCCTGATTTAAGAGGTGAACTGCATGAACAAAGAAACAGTGATCAAGAGCGTCAAAATTTCCCTTGCAGCGGTCGTGGCAATAACAATTGCGGCTGAGCTCGGTCTGAAATATTCCGCTACGGCAGGGATCATTACGGTCCTCAGCATTCAGAATACCAAGAGGGAAACCATAAAAAGCGCCAGAAACAGGACGCTGGCCTTCCTCTGCGCCCTGTTTCTGGCGGCAGGGGCATTTTACTTTCTGGGATTTACCTTTCCCGCATTTGCGGTCTATCTTCTGCTGTTCTCCCTGCTTTGTCTCTATGCGGACTGGGGAGAGGCCATTGCCATGGATTCTGTCCTGATCACCCATTTTCTCTCCGAAGGATCCATGTCCGCCTCCCTGGTCATAAACGAGGCGGCTCTGTTTTTCATCGGAACTACCGTGGGCATCCTGGTGAACATGCACCTTCGGAAAAGGGGAAGCGTATTCCAGAAACTGGCGGATGATGTGGATCAGCAGATAAAAGGGATCTTAAGCCGCATGTCCCGCTGGCTTTTGGAAGAAGACAAAAGCAAATATGGCCCGGAATGTCTGGACCAGCTTCAGGAAAGCCTGAAGCTGGCAAGAACATGTGCATTAAATAACTACAACAACGCGCTGTGGAAAAAAGATACTTATGAAGTGGACTACATTCAGATGCGGGTCAAGCAAAGCATCGTCCTTCAGGAAATTTATGAAAACATCAAAAGCATTTCCTGCCTTCCTAAGCAGGCAGAACAGGTCGCCGGACTGCTGGAAGGGATCGAGCGGGGCTACCACAGAGACAATACGGTGGAAGGGCTCTTACAGGATACGGACCTTTTGTTTCAGGAATTTAAAAGCCATGAGCTGCCTTCCGGCCGGGAAGAATTCGAGGCCAGGGCCATCCTGTTTTACATTTTAAAACAGATCAGGCGGCTGCTCATGATCAAACGGGAGTTTGTTCTGGCTCATCCCTAAAACGGCTTAAGCTTCCAACGCCCCGATCTTTGCCTGAAACTGTGGCAGATGCTTTTTATGGGCGATCAGAAGTTCATCCAGAAGTGTCAGTGCGATCTTACCGCTTGGCACCAGAGGATTTAAGGTGAAGGCCTGCAGGGCGGTACCGTAATCTCCGGTCACAGCCGCCTTTATGGTGGTCAGCTCCATGTCCTTCATCAACTGGAGCAGACCTCTGCTGGAAGGCTCAAAGCTTCCCCAGGAGATGGGAACCGGTCCGTGGGCGGTGATGATGCTGCTCACTTCCACAACCACGTCATCGGGTAAGTCTGAGATGGCGCCGTTGTTTCTTGTGCTCACCACCATGTGGGTACCCTTATCATTAAAAATGGAGGCGATCAGTTCACAGGCAGCGTCGGAATAGAACGCGCCTCCCCGCTTCTCCAGCTGCACCGGCTTTACTTTCAGATCCGGATCCTTGTAGAGCTCAAACAGCTCCGCTTCCGTGCGTTTTACCATCTCCGCCCTGGTTTCTCCCTTTTCATAGGCTTCCAGTTCTTCCTTTATCATATCATCAGTAATATAATAGTACCGGTGATACATGCACGGAATGATTCCAAGATTCCTGATCTGTTCCGCCAGGAAGGAGAGATTGGGAATGTTCTGGACGCCTGAGCTCCTGATTCCCTGCATGGCATTCCTCAGCCCGTCTACCGAGGTATATGCTTTTTCAATCACTTCCCCGGTCTTTTCTTCTCCTGCCTTGTTCCATACCCGGTGCCAGTGAAAATGATTCAGGCCTCCGAAACGGAAAAACAGATCTTCCTCTTTTTCCTGAAGAGCTCCTGCCGCAATTTTCCTGCACATAATGGGAACATTGCACAGGCCAACCACCTTATCCCATTTTCCGTAGCGCATCACTGCCTCGGTGACCATGCCGGATGGGTTTGTAAAGTTCACCAGCCAGGCATGGGGACAGAGCTCCTTCATATCTTCCACAATGTCAAGGATCACCGGAACGGTGCGGAACGCCTTAAACATCCCTCCCGCCCCGTTGGTCTCCTGTCCCAGTATTCCGTGGGACAAAGGGATCCTTTCGTCCTTGATCCTGGCATCCAAAAGTCCTACCCGGAACTGGGTCGAAACAAAATCCGCATCCTTTAAGGCGGCTCTGCGGTCAAGGGTCAGATGGATCTCCCAGTTTAAGCCTGCTGCCCGTACCATGCGCTTTGCCAGATTTCCTACGATCTCAAGCTTTTCTTTTCCTTCCTCGATATCAACCAGCCAGATCTCACGGATGGGCAGCTGATCCTTCCTCTTGATAAAACCCTCGATCAGCTCCGGCGTATAGCTGGAACCGCCTCCAATGGTTACAATTTTTAAATTCCTTTCCATAAGCTTTCCTCCTTTTCGTGTCTGTGACTCAAGCATACTCCAAAATCATTTTAATTGAAATACGGAAGGTCCATTTGGTGACAAACCTCATTCATTTGGAATTTGTTCCATAAAAAAAACAGGGTGTTTCATCCCTGTCTTTTCTTCACGGTGAGCCTTGCCAGAACCTCCACGATATAAACTGCCGGTATCTGGGAAGTGATGTCCACCTTCATGTTCTTTTCAGCCGCCAGCTCCCGCTGAATGTAATAGGATATATTGTAATCGGAAATCTTTGCCAGGGTGCTGTTTTTACTGTTTGTAACGGATACCACCGTGCTGTTGCTCTGCCTTAAAATTTCAGAATTCTCAATCAGTATGTTTGTCTCCCCTTCCACGGAAAGCACGATTATGATGCTTTCTCCGGGAAACTCCAGATTGATGGGAAACATGGGGTTGCTGATCCCTGTGGAAAAAATGCCGATATTGCAGAAATACCGGCTGGCATACTCCGCTATGATCCCGGAGTTTCCTGTTCCCAGAAAAATAATCTGCTTCTTCTCCGCCATGACCCCTGCTATGTTCTCCAGCTGCTTCTGAAATTCTTCCGTGTTGATTCTCTGAAAGAAATCCAGTATGGAGCTGGAATCAAATTCTCTCTTAAGCTCTTTTTTATTCTCCTTTTCCAGTTTGAACCGGACCTTGAACTCGGAAAATCCGCTCAAGCCTACCTTCCTGCAGAACCTGGTGATGGTGGTCGTTGAAACATGGGCCTCCCTGGCGACCTCCCTTATGGTCATATAGGAGATTTTTTCACTGTTTTTCAGTATGAAATTATAAACCTCATAATCAAGCCCGGTAAACCGGCTTAATGCCTGGCTGGAAAATAATGTCATATTTTCACCCCCTTTTGCATGCAGACGAATCCTTCATTAAATAAGGCTGGCTGATCCATGGGGGATCCGCCAGCCTTATGATTTGACCCTGCTCCTATTATAAAACGTTTTTCACAATATTAGCAACCTCTTTTAAATAGTCTTTACGGGCATCCTCCGTAGCATAGGGAACCGATCCATAAAACGTGTGCCTGACCTCCTGCACTCCGCAGAAGCTGAATATTCCCTGATCCGTGATCTGCTCCATGGAATGATGCATTCCGCTCGCCTCATAAACCTCGTTCGGGGTGCCGGTCGTGGCAAAGATCATTCCCTTCTTCCCCGACAGAAGGCCCTGTACCGTGCCATCCACACTTTCATAAGCAAAGCCATAGGTAAACACCCGGTCAACATAACCTTTCAGGATACCTGGCTGCGAAGCCCACCAGACCGGATGAATGAATGTGATCACATCGGCCCATTTGATGTATTTCTGTTCCGCCTCAACGTCTTCCGAAACCGTTCCATTCTGCAGGGCCTCAAAGTCCGACGGCTTCAGGACCGGATCAAAGCCTATGGCATATAAGTCCCTGACCTCCACCTTAGCTCCCTTTTCTTCCGATGCCTTAACGACAGTGTCAGCGATCGCCTTTCCAAAGCTCTTGGGATTGGGATGTGCGAAAACGATTAAATGATTCATATGAAAGTCCTCCTTAACAGCTAACATTATATTCTCTTAAGCACAATAATTTTATACGTATCTGCCATTATTATGTGGGGACATTATAGCATAAAATATCCATATAATCCAGATAATATCAATTTTTTATCCTTTTTTTACAAATATTTATCAATAAGCAGCCGGATTTCTCTCACTTTCCCGGAGGAAACCGGCCAAAATCAGTAAGCCGTGTTCCCATACAATCGCTCTTCGGTCTGGCGGAGGCATAAAAAATGCCCTCCTTGCAGTAAATAGTTTTCTTCCGCTATCTACTACAAAGGGAGCAAATCGTCTTTCCGTGCCGCATTTAAGCAAAGCCAAAGTATCTCATCAGCCCCAGATAAATGCCATACGCAAATCCGTACTGATCATTTCTCAGTTTATCGGCATCCAGCAGGTTGCTTAAGTATCCCAGCTCAATCAGATTCGCCGGCATATTGGCATTTCTCAACACATACAGGGATGGGTTTTCCCTGATTCCGTTATTTCTCGTTCCAGTTACCTGGTTCACACCATCCATGATCTGCTCCGCCAGCCACTGAGCCTGTGTATAAAACTGGTAAATGTATACCTCCGTACCGTTGATCGCAGGATTCGGATTAACATTACAGTGGATACTGATAAAGTAATTGGCCGGCCAGCTGTTGGCCATGGCAACTCTCTGCGCCAGGCTGGTGGTATTGTTGGTCCCCAGCACGGTGTCAGGCTCCGGCCTGGATACCCGTGCCTCAAATCTGGAATCATTGTTCAGCAGGTTCTGCAAATACAGTCCCACCTGAAAATTTATTTCCGATTCGTACAGACCGTTGGCTTCCGCGCCGCTGTTAAAGTATCCGCTTGGATTGTGACCCTGATCAATAAATATTCTAATAGCCATATCAGCATTTCCTTTCATAATCAGCTATTACCAATATATTCCATGATCATCCGATATGCTATCGTTTTTCAAGATCCAGCAGAGACTTTTTCATCTCCAGGCCGCCTGCATAGCCCACAAGCCTTCCATCCGTTCCGATGACCCTGTGACAGGGAACGGCGATGGTAACGGGATTTTTATTATTGGCCAGTCCCACCGCGCGGCTTGCCTTCGGGCTGCCCACCGCTTCTGCGATCTGCCTGTATGTACGGGTCTCCCCGTAAGGGATCTGGCAGAGCTCCTTCCACACCCTCTTCTGAAAAGCCGTTCCATTCAGTTCAAAGGGAAAATCAAAGGTTTTGCGCACTCCTTTTAAATACTGGCATATCTGGTCATAAGCCAGATCAGAGAGGGGGGATCTTTGGTTTGGGGCATCCATTTTCTCCACCCGCTTTAAAAATACCACCGATGTGTCCGTATATCCGATTTTCAGCAGTCCAAATTCAAAATCATAAAACCCGCAGCCGGTCATTGATGATGCTCCTTTCTGTATCTGGCGGGCGGCATCCCCGTCCCGTTCTTAAAAAAGCGGTAAAAGGAAGACAACCCGTTAAATCCCGTGGAATAAGCGATGTCAATGATCGGGTCATCCGAACCGGCCAGCAGCCGTTTCGCTTCTGAAAGGCGCAGGCCGCCTGTGTATTCGGACAGCTTGAGGCCGTATTCTTCCTTAAATATTTCAGCCATGCGGTGCC
The DNA here is from genome assembly GCA_041223105.1 of Lachnospiraceae bacterium 54-53. Classification (GTDB taxonomy): domain Bacteria; phylum Bacillota; class Clostridia; order Lachnospirales; family Lachnospiraceae; genus Lacrimispora. Next base: position 131,023 of record JBCLPO010000004.1, on the reverse strand, counting down.
TGGAAATTCCAAGCTCCCTGAGCTCCCGGTCCAGCTCCATTCTCTTATGAAAGGACTGATCCAGCAGCTCTTTTGCCTTGCCGGCGATTTCCTTTATGGGCCGGTAATCCAGAAGATCGCTTCTGCAGCGCTTGCAGGGGCGGAAGCCGGCTTCTGCTGCCTGCTTTCCGGTATCAAAAAAACAGACCTTGTCCCGTCCGGGTGTTTTTGACCGGCAGGAAGGACGGCAGTAGATCCCCGTGGATCTTACCGCATAAAAGAAGATCCCGTCATAGGAGGGGTCATTTTCAGAAACCGCCCTCCACATCTCTTCTTCCGTCATTTTCCGGCCGCCCCCTTTTTCTTTTTAGGAGCATGGTCTTTCATCTCCGGAATGGCCCCTCCGGCAATGGCCCAGAGATACAGGCTCGCCACCGTTCCATAGGGGGAATATCTTTTTGCATATTTCTCAAACTTATTCCGGTCTATGCTCCTGTGACGGTACAGCATGCGCATTCCCCTGTGAATGGCCAGGTCCCCGAAGCTCACAATGTCCTTGCGCTCCATGCAGAACGTCATGATCATTTCAGCGGTCCATACTCCGATCCCCTTAAGTGAGGAAAGCCTCACGGCGACTTCCTCATCGGGCAGGTCACGAAGCACCTCCACATCAAATTCCTTATTTCTGATCTTTTCGGCAAAATCCTTGATATATCCGGCCTTCCGAAAGGACATGCCCAGCTTTTGCAGCTCATTCAGCTCCATATCGCAGATGGTCCCGGCATTGATCTCTCCCATGCTGTTCCTCAATCTCCGCCAGATGGTCTCCTGGGCGGAAGTGGAAATCTGCTGCCCGATGATATGATGGACCACGGATGAAAACAAGTCGCAGTCAACGGTGCGGCGGATAAGTCCGATCCGGTCAATGGCGGCGCCAAGCAGCCTGTCTTTCTTTTTTAAGTATTCTATTTCCTTCTCTCCATATTCAAAATACAAGCTTTCACCTCCTTCTGTCATTATACCAGAGGGAGTCAACACGTTCTTCCCAAATCCGGATATTTAATTTTTAAAGCCCGGGTCCGATGAGTTTCCAGACTCTTTCCGGGAACGGATCAGCAGATCCTGGGAAGCCCTTCTCCGTATAAAACATCAATGGTCCTCATGCCCTGCAGCCTGGTCTTCATCCTTACTCCTTTTCCCTCCTGCACGGTTCCGATGATCCTGGCATTTTTTCCGTATCTGCTTTTTTGGACCGCCTTTAACGCCTTCTGCGCCTGATTTTCGGGCACTACCGCTATCATCTTTCCTTCATTCGCCATATAAAGGGGATCCAGTCCCAGGATATCGCAGAGGCCTCTTACCTCTGCGCTGACCGGAAGCGCTTCCTCCCATATTTCCACACCGCAGGAAGACTGTTCTGCCGCTTCATTTAAAACCGTGGCCAGACCGCCTCTGGTCACATCTCTCATGCAGCGGACCCGTATGCGCTCATCCAGAAGATTTTTCACAATTGATGTGAGAGGCGCACAGTCACTGGCGATCTGATTTTCAATTCCCATCCGGCTGGAAAGAATGACTGCGTGGTGTTCTCCTAAATTGCCCGACAAAAGGATGGCATCCCCCGGCCTGCAGCCTGAGATGCTGATCCCGGCTTTTTGGATCTGGCCGATCCCGGAGGTGTTGATATAAACCCCTCCCTTTCCTTCCACCACCTTGGTGTCACCGGCGACGATCTTTACCCCGGCTTCCCGTGCGGTCAGAGCCATGGTGCGCACAATTTCATCTATGGTATTAAGGTCCGCGCCCTCTTCAATGATGAAACCCGCGGTCAGAAACTTAGGGATGGCTCCCATCATGGAAAGGTCGTTGACAGTTCCGCATATGGCCAGCTTTCCAATATTTCCTCCGCGGAAAAACAGCGGAGTGACCACAAAGGAATCCGTGGTATAGGCAATTTTCCCGCCCATGCTCACCACGGCGGAATCTTCCAGCTTATTCAATGTCCGGTTGTTAAAGTGCTTTAAAAACACCTCCTGGATCAGGTTCCCGGTCTGCCTGCCTCCGCTGCCGTAAGACATATCGATTTTCATTGCTCCTCCTGCAACCTCCTTCTGCATATTTCAGCCCCTGTTACGAATTCTGATACCAGATGCCGCAAGCGCCTTCCGCCGAAACCATGCAGGGCCCCACCGCATGAAGGGGGGTGCAGGCCCTGTGAAACAGCGGACACTCCGAGGGATTGATCCGTCCCAGAATCACATCCGTGCATCTGCAGCCCTTGGGCATGTTCTCTTTTTCCTCATGGCCAAAGCTTCCTGCGTCATACCGGCGGAATTCTTCTTTCAGCCTCAGAGCGGAATTTTCTATGAGACCGATCCCTCTCCAGAAATCATCCCCGGTTTCAAAATAGCGTTGGATCAGGGAAAGAGCCTTCTGGTTTCCATCCTCCGAAACAGCGCTTGCATACATATTTTTCACCTCAAAACCCTGCCTGCCGATCTGGGTCATGAGCTCATATACGGCTGCCAGAATATGCTCCCCCTCAAATCCTGCGATCACAAAGGGCTTTCGGTATTTGTCCGCCAGCTCCCGGTAAACCCGGCCTCCCGTGATCACGCTTACATGCCCCGGGCTTAAAAAACCGTCGATATTTTTTTCCCTTTCACAGATAAAGGAAAGAGCCGGCAGAATTGTTTTTACGGAGGTCAGCAGCTTCAGATTTTCCATCCCCTTCTTTTGGATCTCCTCAAGCATCAGGGCATAAACGGGCGCCGTGGTTTCAAAGCCCACGGCCGCAAAGGTATAATTGGTCTCCCTGTTTTTTTCCGCTTCCCCGATTGCCATAAGAGGGGAATAGAGGATCTTTACATTTCCCCCCGCCGCCTTTGCCTCTGTTAAGGACATTCTGCTCCCTTTCACCTTCATCATGTCCCCAAAGGTGAGGACACAGTGCTTTTCCGTCAGGGATTCCTCCACCAGCTTATCGATACAGGCGGCCGATGTAACGCAGACCGGGCATCCCGGTCCGGAGATCAGCTGTATTTTGGGGGAGATCATGGTACGGATGCCGTTTTTAAAGATGCTGGAGGTGTGGGTTCCGCATACCTCCATGATCTTTACCGGCCTGCCGTCATAATTTTTCAGCTCATGAATCACCTGCTCCACCGTCATCTTAAGAATCCTCCAGAATCTCTGCAAACAGGCTGCTGATCTCTTCTGCCATATCTTTGCTTAAGACCTCAATGGCACAGCCGGCATGAATGAGGACGTAATCCCCGATCCCCGCATCCACCAGCTTTATATTCACATCGGCGATGTTGTCCATGACATTGACCTTTGCATAATCGCCTTTGATCTTCACGATTCTTCCCGGCACTGCGACACACATGATATCCCATCCTTTCTGATCCTTAAGAATTCCTTTCCCAGCCAGGCCTGCCCCAGACTCAGGCCCCCGTCATTGGGAGGAACAGCCTCATTTAAATAAACCTGAAATCCCTTTTCCCGCAAAAGCCTTGCCATCCGTTCCGTCAGTACGGCATTCTGAAATACTCCCCCGCTCAAAGCCACGGTACTACTGTCATACCGGTGTCTGAGCCTTTCACAGATTTCAGCCGCTCCCTGTGCCAGGGCATAGTGGAAACCCAGGGCCAGGGAACCGGAGTCCGCCTCTTTCCCATGTTTACAGGCCTCCTCAAAAAAAGGCAGAGGATTTAACTCCAGGCAGCCTTCCTTTTCCATCACCGGAAAGATCACACCGGCAGGTTTTACATGGTTTCTCTCCGCAAGGGCTGCCTCCTTCTCCAGCAGCACGGCGCACTCTCCTTCATACCGGTTTTCATGGGCAATATTCAAAACAGACGCAGCCGCGTCAAACAGCCGTCCGGCGCTGGAGGTCCAAACCCTATGGATTCCATGGTCCAGCGCCGCTCTTATGATGCCGGCTCTTTCATCCCGTACATGGGCACCAAGTCCTGCGTGAAGGAGAAAACAGGCGGCGGTCTTCCTGGCATCCCGCACGGACCGGTCCCCGCCCAGGACCGGAAACATGCTTATATGGGCTGCCCGTATAAATTCCCAGCCTTCACAGACAAGAAATTCCCCGCCCCATATGGTCCCGTCGGTTCCATAGCCGGTCCCGTCAAAGGCGATTCCTATGACCCGTTCGTTCAAACGGTGCTCCGCCATAACCGAGGCGATATGGGCATGGTGATGCTGTACCTTAAGAACAGGGATTCCCAGGGACTCCGCAAAATGCGCGGAATGGTAATTGGGATGCAGGTCGCATACCGCCAGCTCCGGCTTCATCCTCAGCAGCCGGTTCAAATCCCCATAGGATTTCCGGTATTCTTCCATGACCGCATGTTCCTCCAGATCACCGAAATACTGGGAAACCACCCCGGCTCCCTTCTGATACAGGCAGAAAGCAGCTTTTAAGTCTCCGCCGGCGGCAAAAATGGCCGGGCTGTGCAGTTCTTCATTGACCTCTTTATTTCCCCCTCCCTGAGAAAGGAAAACCGGATAGGGGACATAGCCTCTGCTCCTCCTGATCAGCCGTGGCTTCCCGTCGATCATCCTTGCAACGGAATCATCCACGGGACGGACGATTCTTCTCTCATTATACAAGACGCCGTTCAGATAAGGAGAGGAAAGAGCCAGCATATCATCATCCTCCCGGATGATGGGCTGTCCGGAAATATTGGCGCTGGTCATGACCAGAGGCCCCAGCTCAGCCGTCAGCATTGCCTGCAGGGGCGTATACGGAAGGAAAGCGCCCAAAGAGGGGCTGCCCCCGTTCGTGGACGGGGCCATGGGATCCTGCTTCATATGCAGCAGGACAATGGGTCTCGCCCTGGACTCCAGCAGGGTACTTTCCTCTTCAGAGATCATGCAGTGCTTTTTTATTTCCGAAAGAGAAGGAAACATGACAGCAAAAGGCTTCTCCTCCCTCCCCTTTAATTTCCTCAGCCGTTTCACCGTTTCCTCCAGAAACGGAGAACAAACCAGATGGTACCCGCCGATCCCCTTCACCCCCACGATCCCTCCTGTGGATATCACCTTCACCGTTTCCTCAAAAGCGTCCTCTTTCAGCAGATCCCCGGCAGCTTCCCCGGTGTTGTCATGGTAGATCAGATGAGGTCCGCAGTCATTGCAGGAAACGGTCTGTGCGTGAAAACGCCTGCTCTCAGGGGAGGTGTATTCTTCCAGACATTGGGAACACATTTTAAAATCTGACATGGAGGTCCTGTCCCTGTCATAGGGCAGTTCTTCCATGATGGTGTATCTGGGGCCGCAGGACACACAGCTGATAAAAGGGTTCCGGTACCTCCGGTTCCCGGGATCATAAAGCTCTCTCATGCAATCCGGGCAGACCGGCAGATCCGGAGGGATCACCGATATTTCCTCCCCTTTCTCACTCCGGACAATGGTAAAATCCTCAAAATCCCCGTGGGGAATCGCTTCTGATACCATGTCCAGGATCTCGTACCTCTGACCGCTGTTTTCCTTAAGGTCCGCCAAAAGCTTATCTAAGTTTTCCTTTTCAGACTGGGCCACGATCTCGACACAGCCCCCCGCATTGCATACGGTTCCTTTTATGCCCAGCTGTTTTGCCATACGATAAACAAGGGGTCGGAATCCAACCCCCTGAACGATCCCGCAGACTCTTATTTTTTCCGTGATCACCCGATCTTTTCCATAATCCATGCAGCTACCTTATCATAACCTTCTTCCGTCTTACCGGATACCTTTATGACAGGAGCCGTTTTATTTAATGCCCGCACTCCTTTCATAAAAAAGTCTTCGTCAAAATCAACGTAAGGCAACAGATCACATTTATTCAATAAAATAATATCCGCTTTCTCAAACGCAAGAGGGTATTTATAGGGCTTGTCACTGCCTTCGGTGACCGTTGAGACCAGCATTTTGGCATGCTCGCCGATCATAAATTCGGCAGGGCATACCAGATTTCCTATATTCTCAATGAAAAGGAGCCCAGCCTTTATCTTCATCTCATCAACCGCGTTCCCGATCAGCGGAGAGTCTAAATGGCAGGCTCCGCCCGTATTGATCTGAAAGGCCTTCACGCCCAGAGACTGCAGGGTTTTCGTGTCGAAATCCGCCTCAATGTCTCCCTCAATTACATAGGAGGCCACATGGTTTAACCTTTTAATGATCTGTATGAGAGAAGTGGTCTTTCCCGCCCCTGGAGCTCCCATGACATTGATGGCATAAATGCCGCTGTCCGTCAATGACGCGTTGATCTGTGCGGCGGCCGCATCATTCTTTTCGTAGACGGATTCCATGATTTCGATTTCCTTATTCTCTAACATATTATCCTCCCAACTGCTCATCCATGCATACTAAATTTCAATGGACTTAATATAAAATTCATGCCCGATCTCCGTAGGCCTGCCCTCTCCCTTACAGTAGGGGCACTCAAACGTAAAGGGCTCCCGGACGAACAGCTTTCCGCAGCTGCTGCAGCAAAGCCTGGGCTCCACCCGTTCTATGTGAAGCTTCGCCCTGCTGCAGGGGGTCCCTTCTGCGATCAGTTCAAAATAGAGCTCCATGGAGCTGGCCACATAGCCGCAGGTATCCCCCACTACCAGGTTGATCACTTTCACTTCTCCGGCCTGATGGTCCTTTGCGTATTCCCCGGCGATTTCTATGATGCGCCGGGTGATTGGATATTCGTGCATTTTACATATTCATCCCTTACATTTCCATATGACGGCGCGGTGTACTGGTTTTCCATTTTCAGGCATTTCTTCGGACATACCTCACTGCAATAGCCGCATTGTATGCTTTTCAGCCTGTCAATGCTCCACGCAGTCCTTGATTTCTCCGTTTGAATGGCTCCTGTGGGACACCGCCTTTCACACATGCCGCAGAAAATGCAGTCATCAATGGAAATTGCGATCCTGCCTCTGGTGCGTTCATATTTTTCTTTTTCCTTTATAGGATAGGGCACGGTATAGGGGCCATGAAACAGGTTCTTAACAAGTGTCTTTGACATCCTCAATATTGAATGGATGGGTTCCGGAAGCACCGGATGCTGAGGACCAAAAGGAACGATCGTCCTGTTTCCCATAAGTAGTCTCCCTCCCTAATCATTCCTGCCAAACGGCGTCTTAACCGGGATCTTATACAGGGTATCGTTAAAATCCTGTGTTATCCCGGTGATCCTCACACCGAACAATTCCTTTATCTCGTTCTCGTAAAGAAAGGAATAGGGATAAATGATGCTGATGCTGGGCAGTTCTGTCTCCGTATCCGTCATGATCCTTACATTCAACAGCTCATAATCCTTGTCAAAGGAATAAGTCAGCTCCAGCCCTTCCTTATTCGTACAGGTCACCGCAACCAGCCGGTAGCCTTCGTAAAGGGCATTACAACGGAGTATTCCGGCAAGGATCTGGCAGTCATCAAGGTGACCCACTGGTATGAGGTGATCATTGCCCTGACTCTGGCTTATGTGTTTTTTGCCACTTCGGCGCCCATAAGCCGTGTATTTACAGCCGGCCCTCGCCCCTATGAGCGGTTTCGGCAGGAGCTTTACCGCCTGTGGCCGCACAGATACCAATGGCCACGACTGCCTTGTATATGTATCAGGCTGATGTTCTCTTAAGAATTTCTTCAGGGGGGAATCATCGATGTTGGAGTAATTGAGCCCGTCATATTCTTCATCAAAAAACCGTATATATTTATACCGCTTTGTCCGGATGCATCTTACCGGTTCATAAGAGCTATGGAAATTGATTTCAGCAAATATATACTCATCTCCCGGATGATCCTTCCCTCTGAAAACATCCGCAAAGCTTCTGCACTCCAGGTAATCGGGCTTTTCTAAATTAAACAGGTCGCATAAGGTCGGAAACACATCGATGTGAGAATTTTCCGAAGGGATATGTGATGCCGTGGTCCGTCGTCAAAATAATAATGGTATCGTCATAGAGATTCCTTTCTTTCAGCTTGCCGATCACCCGGCCAATGCTGTCATCGGCGATGCGGACGCTTGTCTTATAACGGGCATAGTCCTCTCTGCTGATCCCGTTATTAACGATCCAGGCCGGCGGCTGGCAGAAATCAACATGGATGTCCTCATCAATCACCCTGGGGAATTCTCTGTAAGTGCAATGCAATCCGGTGAGCATGCCGGTTCTGCCGGGAGAACAGGTGGGAGCAACACAAAAGCTGTTTTGAAACATAAGATTTTCCTTGCAGAACTCTTCATAATTCGGCGTATCCACCTCATAACCATAGGGGCTGATCATTCTGCCGGTATCTGGCAATTGCCAAGCAGATACGTGAAAGTATTCTAAACAGTGAGTATGCCGTTTCAAAGACCACAATCCGCCAGGCGGTCAACCAGCTTGTAAAGGAAAATTTAGTTCAGAAAGTTCAGGGAAGCGGAACATTTGTCATCTACAGAAAGCAGGATGAGATGCTCAGGCGTTCCGCCAATATATTCCCGTTAAGCGAAGAGCTTCGGTTAAAGGGCAAGACCATTAAAACAAGAGTAATTTCTTTTGAAATCATCAGTGCCGATCAGCGTACCGCCGGCAGGCTTGGCATAAGCTCCGGGGGGGGGGGGGGGATATATTCTTTCGAACGGCTGCGTTTCGTAGACGGCCTGCCGCTGTGTCTGGAACACTCCTATATGCCGGTGGAACCCTTTTACGGATTTAAATATTCAATATTTAGAGGCGTCCAAATATCATTATGTGGAGAACATCAAACACTTAAAGATCGCTTACAGCCATCAGACGGTCTCCGCTGCTGAAAATCCAGCACATGACTTATCTGGAATGCGGAAGCATTCTGGACTTTACCACCATCTGTTTTTCCTCCGACCGTTATGAGGCCCATTTTATCAATTACCGCAGCAAAGAAATTTTATGAATTTCAGTTCTTTCGTCTCCCTGATCATAAAACGCCAAAAATCATAGGGAAAAGCTCAAGGACGAGGCTTTCCCCTATGATTTTATTCATACTGTCCGATCACAACCGATTCAGTTATTTCCGTGGGTTCAAGAAGAATAAACTGGGACAGCCAGTCATATTGCTCCCGTACCAATGTGGTTGTCACCTCAATGACCAGCTTGTTCCTTCCTGCCTTCACGGCCTCCGTTACGTCAAAGGTTTATGGCGGACAGATTCTGTCTCATAGCGGATCACTCCCGCGAAATCTTCCTTACTCCTTCTTTCCTGCAGGGGCACCAGCTCCTTCAGCACAATTTCATCCGAAAATACGGGATAGTCCTCCTGGGCGGCAAAGCTGACGTAAAAGCCCTTTTTTAATACCTGGGCATGGGAAATGGCTCTATCCGGTATGGCTTCTTCCGCCTCCATATTTTCCTTGGGCCAGCAATAGACACGGTATTCGCAGGGAGCAAGCCGAAGGGCAATCCGGCTGCCGTCAGCTATTTTCCATAAGGCATTGTCCATCGGGCTGTTCGTAATGGTAATAGCGGAGGTATGGTTCATAGGAAGAACATTTCACCTCATAGCAGCCGTCTTCCCGCAGCGCCTTCAGCTCCTTTGCCTCCACCGCGGAAGCTTCCAATGTACGGCACGGGACAAAGTCAAAGTCAATCTGGCTGCGGCAAAGCTCTGCCGCAGGCTTCTGCATAAGCATGCAATCCCCTGACCGCTCGGCTTCCCCATGGTATCCCACCGCCATAGGCGCCGTAAACCTCGCACATGACCTTTCCCTGCTTACTCTCATCCAAATGCCCCAGAGAAGACCCAAGCTTTGCAAGGGCTTAATGGAAAAATTCTCCATCCCAGCCGTTTTTCGTCATGGCTTTATTGAAACCATGGTCCATTCCGGGCATGAGCTGGTGCAGCACCACATCGATCCCCGCCATATCCTGACCGGCCATGGCCTTGAAAAAATGGCCGGCTCCGTACCCCAGTCTGGCATGGGCATTGTTGTCCTCAATGGTGTGGCCGATATACCGTACCCCTCTGGCATGGCACCAGTTTCCGATCCTTCTGCTGAAATGCCGGGAATACAGGTCACTGACCAGATCCATACGCCCGATGGAACCGTAGGGGCCGTGAACATTCCCGAATCTGGGCTCATCGGAAAAAAATCCCAGGATGGTTTTGCCGAATTCCTCTTTGTAATGCTCATAATGAGGCTCACCGCCTTTATCCGTGCTGACAAGAATCAGAAGCTTCCACTCTCCTTCCGGCAGGTCAAAGGAAACCTTTTGGCGTCCCTGCGCATTTTGGGTGATGTCGAGAATGGTCACGGGTCTATGGATTCATATCCGGTTTTTCTGGCAAGGAAAATTCCCTCCAGCCGGTCCGTCTCATCAGAGAACGCGTAAGAGATGATCGCCTGGGCATGCTTCACCGGACCTGCAAAATCCAGCTGATGCAGTTTTGAATACCGCTTCCGGTACTGGGGATACTTATCTTTAATGGCCCCGTTGGCATATCCGGTGGGAAAATGGGAATCACCAGGATCCAGATATTCATTTGCCTTTTTTTCGCTTCCCTCAGCAGAATATCCATATCATGCCACCACTGTTTTCCTAAAAAATCAGGGTGGGGACGGGCCTCCACACAAACCGCCTTTATACCGGAACGGTCAATTTTTTCCATATAATCACAGAGGATCCCCTCTTCTTCCCCTTGCTGCCAGAACAAAGGAAAGATGTGGTTTCCGTTCATTCTTTTTAAATTATCACTTATTCTTTTCATTTCCTTTTATTCCTTATCATTCTGTCTGTTATGCCTCATCCGCCTTCGTCACAAAAAAGCACAGCACGCCGGACACCGCAAACGCCACGGCGGAGCTCATCCCAAACCATACCACGTTTATTGGATCCGTGGGAGAAATCATCATAAAGGTCTGGAAAATGCCTCCGTTGCCAAATCCCTGCATGGCGGCGCCTGACGCGGCCAAAAAGCCGCCTGCAATGCCTCCTCCCACGAACGCGCAGGAAAGCCCCTCTGCTTTTGCTTCCTTTTTCTTCTGCTTCAGAGCGTATCCAAATCCGGATCCTGCCAGTGCCATTACGGTCATGCCGAGAACAGCGTTAACAGGGTCTGTTCCAAGAGTCGCTATATTATTGATCAGAATGGGGATAGATGCATAATGCAGACCGAAGATGACGATCACCTGCCAGAACGCCCCCATGATCACTCCTGCGATCACCGGGCTGAATCCCCATAACGCCTGGGTCCCGCCGGCCAATGCGTTGGATAAGCCGTTCATGACCGGCCCGATTGCCAAAAAGGTCACCGGGATCACTATGATCAGAGTTAAGAACGGCACAAACATCATTGACAGCATATCCGGAATGACTTTCTTCCAGAAATCTCTCCGTCTTCGCTGCCACACCGGAGTATTTTGTGATGCCCAATGATCTGACGGCATTTGTTGAGGGAAGAAGTTCCCTTGGAAGAATGGGCTTGTGTTTATGGACAGACTCTGACCCTGTGCTACAATGTTCAGGCTATTGCGGATAACGAACACGGCCTTGTCACCATGTTTGAGGTCACAACAGAGGCAAACGACAGCGGTAAATTGTCCGTAATGACAGAAGCGACGAAGGAAATACTTGGGGTTGAAAGCATGGAGGTAAGTGCGGATAAAGGCTATTATGACAGCAAGGATATTGCAAGCTGCGAGCAAAACCAAACGACCACGTATGTCCCGGCCGTCGAATCTTCCGAACACGCACCTGACAGGAGCTATGACCGCCGGAACTTTCATTATGATACCCAAGAAGATTGCTACACCTGTCCGGAAGGACAGGAACTATGGTATAACCCCGCAAAACAGGCCAAAGAATCACGCCTTTATGAGAATCCTAAGGCATGTAAAAGCTGTGTCAACCGGAAGAAATGTACCACAGCGGGCAAACGCAGAATATACCGGCTGAAAAATCAGGATGCCCTTGACCGCAACAATGCCCGAATGAAAACGGAAGAAGGAAAAGAAAAGTATCAAAAACGAAGTCAAACCATAGAACATATCTTTGGAACAATAAAAGCCATGTGGGGCTACCGGCAATTCTTATGCCGGATGTTTGGTTTTCTCTGTTCTTTGGAGGAGGCCGTTGTTACGGGGGCAGAGCCACTGTAAAAACTAACGCTCACCGCAATGTAGCGGAGTCGGTTTTGCCGTAGAATGGAGCAGGCGGCAACGGGTTTAAGAGTGGAGATTTTGCGAATGCAAAATACTACCCGGCCCTTGACTGGCTGGATAGGCGTAGCGGTCTGATTTTCAAGTCGTTTAGATGCCCTTGTGGGATTGTTCTTAACCTGCTATTAATTGGTCGTTATGCTCACTTGGCGAAGCGTTAGGGCTTTTTGGCTAAATACAAATCCATTGTATCATAAATATTTAGCTTTGTATTAAAACGATTAATCGTTTCTATGATTTCATTTTCGAAAAGAGCTTTTTCTTCTTCCTGCATTGCCCTGTGGTCTGAATAAGTATTGAGCAATGAAATATAGCTTTTCGCGTCAAACATTCTTGTTTGATAATACAATTTCAAATTTACGTCAACGAATCCATGTTGTTTAATAGTATTAATAATTTCCAAACATTTTTCTTTATTATGTTCTATCGGCTTTTGAAGTGAAGGTCGATATTTAGCATAGATTTTCTGAATTGACACATGAAGAGGGTCATCCTCTCTGGCTACAAACGGATGATTCCAAAACAGTGCTAAAACACCACCGCTGTTCAGAAGCTGATAGACTTTAGGATAACTTACTTCTTGCGGTATCCAATGAAAAGCAGTTGCGGAATAAATTAAGTCATATGTACTACTGTCTGTGTTAAAACTCTCAAAATCAGTATTAACTACATTAAAATTATTATATGCTATAAATTTTTGTTTTGAATATTCAGCGAGTTTTTCACCTATTTCAATTGCAGTTACATTACATCCTGTTTTAAGAATGGGTAAAGTAGCTTGACCTGTTCCAATACCTATTTCAAGTACGTTTTTTGTATTATTTAGGTTTGAATATTCAATAATGTTATTAAACAATTCGGAAACATAAATTGGCCTCCAATTATCGTAATTTGCTTCATCTTCATTAAATTTCATCCGTAATTCCATGTTAACTCACAATCCTTTCGCTTCGCTTAGGCACAAACCAGTCATGAAATAGCAAGTTTGTGCTTCCACTACTTTTTTATTTTTGTTATACTCTCCTCAAGCAGATATACTACAGAACACGGAGGAGGAAGTAGAATCGTTTCCTCCATTTTCGGAATCAAGTCCGCATGTTAACATGTGCCGGCTGTCTTTTCAAGCACAATCCAGTGTCGCCTCGAGCACGCAGCCTAATCATTGTCAAAACAATTCCTTAGGTCTTTTTTTGCTGGACAGCCAGTCAATGTCTGCTTATACTTTTCCGGGAGGTTTGTTTTATGCTCTCTATTAAGCACTTTGTCTGCTGTGGTATGGATGTCCACAAAAAATTTGTGGTCGCTACCATTGCCATTACTGACTATCGCGGCGTCACCACTTATAAAAAGAAACGCTCTGCCACCTTCAATTCTGACCTCAGGCTCTTGAAAGAATGGCCTCTTTCTAGCAACTGTACCGAGGTCTGCATGGAATCCACCGGCAAATACTGGATTCCTATTTTCAATATCCTGGAAGATTCCTGTCATGTCGTCGTTGCCAACCCCAAATATGTCAGGGCTGTCAAGGGACAAAAAACGGATGATAAGGATTCCGCCTGGATTGCTGATTTGTTTAAGTTTGACATTGTTCCTTCCAGTTATATTCCCTGTAAGGAAATTCGGATGCTGAGGGAACTATTCCGATATCGGCAGAAACTGATTGGCCACCGCAGCAGTGAGAAAAACCGGTTACAGAATGCTCTTACGGTTTCCAACATCGCCCTGGCATCCATTCTCTCAGATACTTTCGGAAAATCAGCAACCGCCATTGTTGATTACATCCTTACCTGTGAGACTTTTGACCCCGAACACTGCAAATCCAAAAGCAAAAGATAAAGCGGACGATGTTGTGAAATCCATAATCGGTTATGAACTGCGTGGTGACCAATCGGTTAAGATTAAGGTCTGTAGAAAGCATTTCGATTATATCAATGAGTGTGTTTCCACCCTGGAAGAAACGATTTCCGACCTGGCTAAACCTTATCATAACTTTATTGATTTATCTATCACAATTCCCGGCATCACAGAGCAGTCTGCTGCGTTTGTCATTGCTGAAATCGGGGTGGATATGGCGGTATTTAAATCCTCGAAGCGTTTGTGTTCCTGGGCCGGACTGACTCCTCAAAATAATGAAAGTGCCGGTAAAAAGAAAAGTGTCCATGTGTCCAGAGCCGGGGTATACTTAAAACCTTTATTAGTCCAGTGTGCAAATGCAGCGATTAAGGACAAAAAGAACCCCTATTTTAAATATAAATATGACCGTATCAAAAAACGTCGTGGTCACAAGAGAGCGGTCATCGCCATTGCACGCATGGTACTGACCTGCCTATACCACATGTTTCAAAAACAGGAGGTATTCAATCCTGCGGATACGGATTATTCTGCTATTCCTGAAGAAATGTACCGGAAATTTCAGGAACAGTATGATAAAAATGCTATCAAGCGATTAGAAAAACAAGGTTATGTGATAACTCTCCGTCTGTAGCCTGATACTTTTCTGCCTATGAATTTCTTAGTGAAAGCGGCAGTTTACTGGTGCTCTTGTTAAGTTACGGCAATTTCTGATTTTTTCTTTCAACCTAAACTCCTAACATATATAACTGAATTTTCAAATTTCCGTTCATTTGTATAATACAATCTACTTGCGTTTCTTTCTGCACTTGCCTTTATAGATATTCAAGCGCTTGGACTTCCCCAGCACCCTCATCATCACTTCAAATTCACACCTCGGTCAGCTTGTTCCCAACCGCCGGCAATACAGGGCAACCTGTTTCTTCTGTGCGCTTCCCTCGATACTGGAAACAAACTCAATATCCTGCTTCAATTCTCGCACAAAATCCGTTTCCGGGGCGCTGGCTCTGTCCTGCCTGTGGGATTCCTTTATGCCCTGCATGATACCGTCCATATCGTCATGCACCACATGACGGAAATATTCGTCCTCGTTGATGTGGGCGGCATTCAGTATACGGATATGGCGGCCATGTTCACCGGTGCGGTACTTTTCTTCTATGGTGTCCCTTGCAAGATTGACATAGGCGTTCAGATTTTGTACCTGCATACTGGCGATGCCGTCCACATAAATCTCAATGTCCGCTAGCAACTTTACAAAGTCCCTGTGCACCGCCATTTCACAAAGAAGTCGGGTGTTGATGTTCCCACTTTTCAATAGCTCTATCATAGTATCACTTAAATGCAGTTCCGCAAGGTCTGCGTTTGGGTGATGTCCTTGTAATCCTCTGTTTCATAGTTGCCCAAAGCGGATTGCATTCATAGCCGTATCCCGCCTTTCTCCACAAGGGTTTTCTCTGTATTCCCATTATACCATACCTTTCCACAAACGTGGAAATTTTCACTTTTCAGCCTGTTTTCCAACCTTGTGGATATACGGGAGGGGCGGTCAAAAAAGTATAACACTTGGATTAGTTCATCGATGGACAACACAAGTGAATGACCGTCCGAAAGGGATACCCATGAAAGAGAAACTAAACCCATAGAGCGCAAGCAGAAGAACAAAAGCAGCCAAAACAAACGGAACAAAGCGGACAAATACGGGCTGGAAAAGCCCGGTATTACAAGGTTTCTGGAAGCCGCTCCGGGGTAGGCTGTATGTTTGTACTCCCACTCCGGAAAACAGGCTTCTAACCGTCACCGAAGGGAGGATTGATAGATATTGCCGCAACACGCAATCTTACGCTTTGAAAAGCACAAGGGCAACCCGGCAAGGCCGCTGGAATCCCACCATGAACGCCAGAAAGAGAAATACGCCAGCAACCCGGACATAGACACCAGCCGAAGCAAGCACAATTTTCATATTGTAAAGCCAGAGGGGCGCTATTACCACTTCATTCAAAACCGGATCGAACAGGCCGGATGCCGCACCCGCAAGGACAGCACCCGGTTTGTGGATACCCTGATTACCGCCAGTCCTGAATTTTTTAAGGGGAAATCCCTAAAGGAAACGGCAGTATTTTTTCCAGCGGGCGGCTGACTTCCTTATTCAGCGGGTAGGCCGGAACAATATTGTGTCGGCGGTGGTTCACATGAACGAGAAAACGCCCCATATGCACCTGACCTTTATCCCCCTGACAGAGGATAACCGATTATCAGCCAAGGAGATTTTAGGCAACCGGTCCAGCCTTTCCAGATGGCAGGACGATTTCCACGCTTATATGGTGGAGAAATACCCGGACTTGGAGCGTGGTGAAAGTGCCTTCCAGACAGGCCGCAAACATATCCCCACCCGGTTATTCAAACAGGCGGTTTCCCTTTCTGAACAGGCCAGAGCCATTGAAACTACGCTGGACAATATCGGGCCGCTGAACGCCGGGAAGAAGAAAGAGGAAGCCCTTGCCTTGCTGAAAAAGCGGTTTCCCCAGATGGAGAATTTCAGCGGACAGCTTAAAAAGTACAAGGTCACAATTTCCGATTTGCTTGTGGAAAATGAGAAGCTGGAAGCCCGGGCCAAAGCCAGCGAAACAGGCAAAATGAAGGACACGCTGGAAAGCCTGACGCCCATTCTCACGCCGAAGCAGGAAGCGGCAAAACGCCGGGAGCTGGAGCAGCAGCTTTATGAGGTGTTCCGCAAATACGCAGACAGGCGGCGGGAATCCGGGCAATAGGATTTTACAACATTGATCTGCGGGGCTGTTGGCGGTATACTTATATTGTCAGCAGCTCCGTTTCTTTTTGAAGAAAAGGAGCTACGAAAATGAATAATCGAATAGACGCTATTTATGCAAGACAATCTGTTGACAAGAAGGATTCCATCTCTATTGAAAGCGAGATTGAGTTTTGCAAATACGAACTGAAAGGCGGTACTTGCAGGGAATATACAGATAAGGGATTCAGCGGCAAAAACACAGACCGTCCGAAATTTCAGGAGCTTATCCGGGCAACCCATGAGAAAGTACAGATTGAATGGAAAATCTGACGGGGATAAACTCCGTCAGACACGTTACCCCATTTGTGCCCTTGTACATAGTAGCTCCCACCTTCTTCCGGATCATGCCTTTGCAGATGGGAAAATACTTCCGTACGTTCCTGACTTCCAGGCAGATTTCCTTTCCTATTTCTATTCCCGGAGCCTTTTTTATTTCCCTGGCAGCGATTTCCTCCGCTTTTAACAGTTTCTCTTCTTCCGTCAGATGGCACGCGGCAAAGTGCCCTTTTTTTGTTTCTCTCAATTCCGGCCTGGGGCACTCCGCGCACATATCCGTCCGGTATTCGCAAACAGCCGTTTAGCGTCCGTCATCTCCACAACGCTGCCCGAATACATGACATAAATCCGCTCCGCAAACCTGGCCACGATCCCCAGGTTATGGGTGACGATGATAACCGCCGTGTTGGTCTCTTTCGTTGACGGTCGTTGCAAAACTCCCATGGAAGAAATTCAGGCTGCCGTTGATGGTGCCATTTCCCCCCGAGCAGGCTGTCAAGCTTCGGCAATGTCTTTCACACATCGATGAGCTTGAAGCCCACAAAAAGGAAATTGAGCAGGAAATACTTCTGATTGTCGAACCTTTTTCTGCTGTCCTGGATTTCCTTTACTCTCTTCCCGGACTGGATTCCAATCCGATGACCGCTATTGCCATTCTCTCTGAGATTGGTCCCGACATGTCGGTGTTTCCGTCATCAAAGAATCTCGTTTCCCGGGCTGGCTTCTGTCCACGCAATGACCAAAGTGCTAATAAAGTGGAATCCACACGTATTTCTCGTGCCGGCTGTTATTTGAAACCTCTTCTTGTTCAGATTGCCAATGCACTCATCAAATCCAAAAAACATCCTGAATTTAAAGAGAGGTATCACAGAATCAAGACCCGCAGGGGACACAAGAAGGGCAAGCAGGAATTTAATCCCACCGTCGCCTGCTGCACCTCCCAGGCACAATCCATTTGTGACATGGTATCCAGCAATATCGGCGTGGGCTTTATCCCTGCGGGATACAAGGTTCCTCCTAATTTAATCACCTGTTTTTCGCTGGACGCCCCACAAATACTTAATCAGGCTGGCCCAGGAGTATGTGTCTGCAAACCGGAACGCTCTGCCGGATTCATGAATGCAGATCCGGCCAAACAAAAAAGGATATCCCGGGGTATCAATAACCTCCGGGATATCCTTTTCCCAAATGCCGCAGCAAAGGGCTGTGAAAGCCCTGCATCCGCCTGACTGTCTTTTGCAGGACGGTCACACGTCATTATGCTCTATGGATTTACGTTTTGCATTTTTGTTCTTATTCTGGTTCTCCCTTGTAATGGGCGTCTGGCCATTGCATTTTTCCATTCTGGCCTTCTTGTTATCCGGTTGACTGTCCTTTGGCATAAAAACCTCCTGTGATCAATTATGGTATTGGAATGAAAATATGATTGTTTCTCTCATCATAATGTGTTCATTTTTATCCATAACTATGTATCCGGAAGCCGGATTCTCCATTTCCTCAGCTGTGGGAAATGTCAAACCGGAAGGTTTTTAAATCGGCGGACAGCTTTGCGGAATGGGGCCCGCTGGTCCTTGTGATGGTGATCCCGTGATCCCCTTCCAGACTCACTTCCATATCCCCTTCCACCGCAAAGGCGGGATGGGAATTGCGCAGACGCATCAGCTCAAATAATTTTCTCACCACCGGCCGCTCCACTTCTTTGGCGATCTCCTCCAGGACATAGGAATGGCGGTTGATATCCCTTCCGTTCCTGGTCCTCTCCATCAATTCTATATCATTGGCTCCCGCAAGGAGGCCCACATAGTAAACCTGGGGAATGCCGGGAGCAAAGAACTGAATGGCTCTTGCCAGCAGGTATGCGTCATCCCTGTTTCCCAGAGCGGAATAATAGGTGGTATTCACCTGATAAATGTCCAGGTTGTTATAGGCCGCCGTATTGTATATTTTTTTCACATTGGCTCCCTGGGTGAACATTCTCTCCTTTGTTTCCTCAATGACCTCATCCGGCATGAGATCCTTTACGTCCACGATCCCTATCCCGTCGTGGGTGTCCAGGGTCGTAAACTGCTTCTTCGGGCTCATGTCCAGCCATCTTTTCAAATATGTTCCGTTTCCCGAATACAGGGCGTTCAGGACAAGAACCGGCAGCGCAAAATCATAGATCCAGAATCCCTGCTTTGCGATCTTCAGCTGAATGCTGTAATGCTCATGGATCTCCGGCAGTATGGTCACGTTTTTTTCTGCGGTGATGCGTTCCATCTCATGCAGCAGATTCCATATATCCGGTTCCACAAAAAAGCAGCTGGTGCCGGCCTTTTTTACGGCATAGGCGAAAGCATCCAGACGGATGATGGAAGCTCCGTACTCACACATCATCTGCAATGACCTGCGGATAAACTCTTTCGTTGTCTCAGAGGTGACATCCAAATCCACCTGTTCCTCAGAGAATGTGCACCAGACCTTTTCCGTCTGCCCGTTCCTGAAGTTCACGTCAATGTAAGGGGCCCTGGGCTTTCTCTTGTAGATCAGATCGACTTCTCCGCCGGTTGGTTCTCCGTTTTCCCAGAAATCCTTATAGCGGATGAACATGTCTTTATAAGCCGAATCCTCCTGCTTTTCCTCAAAATCCTTAAAATACTCCGAACTTTTTGAAATATGGTTCACCATGAAATCAAACATCAGATAATAATTCCGGCTTATTTCTTTTACATCCTCATAGGTCCCGAATTCCTCCGCCACCCGGTCGTAGCGCATGGGAGCGAAGCCTCTGTCCGCGGAAGACGGAAAAAACGGAAGAATATGCACACCTCCCACTTCTTCTCTTAAGTATGTGCGCAGAACCGTATGCAATTCCTTTAAATTCCTTCCGAGGCTGTCCGCGTAAGTGATCAGCATGATCTTATTATTCAGCTCCATTGCAAAAACTCCTGTCTTTATAGATTCTCTTCTTCAAATCCAATGGTTTCCAGCACATGCAGCCTTATGCTCCCTGTTATGCCGGAAGATGTTAAATCAACGGTACCGTTTAAGGAATCGCCTGCATTGTCCGCGACGGCATATTTTAAGCCTCCCGATGCAAACAGTTCCAATACATCCGTATCCGCGTAGAGACGGATGCAGCTGTCCCTTTCCTTCAGAAGACCGATTTTATGAGGGCCGATTTTAAGCTCGTTCCCGTTCATACGGATCTCCAGCGCATTATGGAATATGGAAAGTTTTAAATATCCATCCCTCCTGCTTTCTTCCGCAATATGTATTTCCAGCTCTATGGGATGGCCGCTTCCCTCATAAAGGCACTTTTCCAGGATGGGCAGCCGGTCAGCCGTCTCCTTCAGCAGAAATTCATGGGTTTCCTTCCTGAATTTCTCCATTTCCGCCGCCGGATTCATACAGATCCGGTATTCCCCTCCAATGCTCCGTAGGGAAAGCTCTGCAGGCAGGGAAAGGATTCCCGCATAGTTTTTATCTTTCTTTGTGCTGGTGATCCAGCTCAGCTGCAGGACCCGGCCAGCCGTTCCCTGAAAGGTCTGGGCGGCATAGGCCCGGACAGTCCCTCTGTCCGCTTTGTTTTCCTCATCCAGGATCATTTCATACATGGCCTGCTGTTTCACCGGACCTTCTTTCGTCTCCCTTTCCGGATAAAACCCCCTGCCGTCAAAATCCCCCAGGCAGTAATACCCATCCGCTGACCACAATACCCATTTCCCCGTTCCATCCCCTTCACATTTCAGATGGAAAAAGTCAGGGCATTCCCACATGCCGGGCACCGTAAGCTCCTGTATCTTCTCCCAGCAAAGCAGATCCGCAGACCGGAAGAAATAAAAGGTATGGCCGGAGATAAAAAGAATCATGATGTAGGAATTGGTTTCCTCATGATAGAACACTTTGGGATCCCTGTTTTCCTCCTCCATATGGGGCAGGGTAAAATCCTTAAACTTCACCAGAGTCTCCCCGCCATCCCTGCTGACCGCTATTTTCTGGGTAAAGGAATGCCCGGAAGACCACCGGCTGCGGCCGCCTGCAGAGGTATAAAAGAATGCGGCCGCTTCCTTTCCCATTCCCAGACTGTTATGCTTATCCAGGACGGCTGTCCCTGAAAATACGGGCCCTTCCTCATCGGGAAAAAGCACATCCTCTGTCTGGGTGAAATGAATGAAATCTTTTGTCCGGGTATGAGCCCAGTGGATATTTTCCCAGGTTACCCCATAAGGATTATGCTGGTGGTAAATATGATAGGTTTCATCGCAGCAGATCAGGCCGTTGGGATCGTTCATCCAGCCAAACTGAGGGGCATAGTGCAAAAGAGGCCGGTTCTTTGTCGGATTGCGGGGTTTTTCATCGGATACCCGCACCCGATCAAACCACTCTTTCTTAAAATCACCTTCCAGGACAAGGTCTTTTTCCAAAAAGGAGCCCGCATCAAACCAGGCGTAAAAATCCGGTTCCCCCTCCGTGATCCCCACATACAGCTCCTGTATTTTTCTCTCTCCGTCAAAAAAGGCAATAGCCGTATCCGTCACATCCCTTTTGATCGGAAGCCATAAATACCTTCCTTTAATTTTTATTGTTTCTCTCACTGTCAAATCCTGCTTTCCCATTGTTCTCTTTGCGCATCCGTTATTGGCTACGCTTTCACCGCCCCTGCCACCACACCGCTGATGATCTGCTTCTGCAGCATCAGATAGATCACGATCACAGGCAGAATGGTCAGCACAAGACCGGCCATGATCTTTCCCAGATCATTGGAGTAGGTACCATAAAACGTATATGTGGACAGAGGCAGGGTATATAACTTTTTCTTTCCCAATATAAGGCTGGGAAGCAGATAATCGTTCCACAGCCACAGAACATCCAGAACAATCAGGGTGGCAGTCGTCGGTTTCAGCAGCGGAAACACGATCCGGAAAAACACCTGATAGGGAGAGCAGCCGTCAATAATGGCCGCCTCCTCCAGGGAAAGAGGTATTCCCGAACGGATGAATCCATAATAAATGAAGATTGCAAGTCCCATACCGAATCCGATATTCATAAAAATCAGGGTCGGCCTCATATTCAGCATGCCGAGCATATTCCCGTATATGGAAATGAGGGGAATCATAATTGTCTGAAAAGGGATCACCATGGCCGCCACAATGAGGGAAAAGCTGAATCTGGAAGCAGCGGTCCTGCTTCTCGCAAACAAATACGCCGCCATGGAGGCGAACAGCACAATGAACAGAACGCTGACCACCGTAATGAGAAGGGAATTGCCAAAGGCCCTCACATAATTCATCTCATGAAACGCCGCTATGTAATTCTCCGCTGAAAATCCCTTCGGATCCACCAGCTTCAGTGGATGCTTAATAATCGTTATTTTCCTTTTGAAGGAATTGATGAGAATCAGGAAAAACGGTATCATATAGAAAATCAGGGTCGCCGTCAGGGTGACGTATTTTACAGATTTTAAAACCCTGGCCCTGGTTTTGCCCGCAGCCGGCCCGCGCTTTGCCATCATGCCTCCACCTCCTGTCTTTTACTCATATAGTACTGGGTCACAGCCACCACGGCAACCACCGCAAAAAGCACCAGTGCTTCCGCCTGCCCCAGTCCGTACTGCTTGGACTTAAAGGCCTTCTGATATACATGAAGAGCTGCCATGATCGTGCTTCCATAGGGTTCGCCGCCGGTTAAGGACACATTTAAGTCGTATACCATGAAGCATCTGGTCAGGGTCAGAAAGGTACAGATGGAAAAGGACTGTGCCATCAGGGGGATGACGATGTACCTGGTTCTCTGTGTGTCGGTGCATCCGTCAATGCTGGCCGCCTCCACCAGATCCTTCGGGACGCCTACAAAGCCTGCCACATAAATCAGCATCATGTAGCCCGAATACTGCCATACCGTAACCAGCACCAATGCAAAGAACGCTTTTATGGGGTCCGACAGCCAGGAACCGGCAAAGAGCGGAATGGAAGTCAAATTCCCGAAGGCGGTAAAGGCCTTCGAAAACACAAACTGCCAGATGAATCCCAAAACGATCCCGCCGATTAAGTTGGGCGTAAAAAAGCCTGCCCTGAAAAAATTCTGTCCCTTTAATCCGCTTGTCAATAAGTACGCCAGCAAAAAGGCAATGGCCTGAACCAGAATCGTGCTGACCGCTACATAGGCCAGCGTCAAAAGCAGGGCAGACCAAAACGCCTTGTCCTGAAATACCGCTGCAAAATTGGTGAATCCGGTCCATTCTTTTTTCTCTGAAATTCCATCCCAATTGGTAAAAGTTAAATAAACACCGTAGATAAATGGAATAATCACAATTGCAAAGAAGAAAAACATTGCTGGACCTGCAAACATGAGATATGTTTTTATTTTATGGGACATTGTATTTTTCTTCATAAAAGCGTTCCTTCCTTTTATAGCAGTTCATTATTTCTGAGATTTCCAGTATTCTTCCAGCTCTGCGGCAAAACCTGCGCGGTCTGCTTTTCCGGCAAGATATTTTTGAACGGAAGCCCCGCACACGGACCAGTGGTCTCCGGGCAGGCCGTTATACTGATCAAAGGTCAGTCCCGCATCCGCGTAGGCCTTCAGCGCCTGCCCCAGCTTGTTGTCAGGAGAAGCATTGAAGGTGCTGAAGCAGGGCACCGCAAGCACCTGGTTTGCAATGATATCCTGGGCGGTCTCATCGTAAACCAGCCAGTTCAAGAAATCCTTTGCTGCCTGGATCTGTTCCGGAGACGCGTTCTTATCGATCATGATCTGCTTGGATCCCACCGCGTTGACCAGCGTATTGAACTCATCGTCTCCCGTGTTCTGGACCACCGGAAGCATGCCGAACTCCGTGTTCTTATCCGCAAATCCGGATACGACTTCCCATACCCAGTTGCCGTTGAACCAGAATGCCACATCCCCTTCCGCAAAATATGCGTTGTCCAGATCATAATCAGCCGCAAGTGGATCCGCCCCGTTGATGTTATATTTCATCAGTACATCAAAGGTATCGAACAGGCTGTTGAATCTTTCGTTGTCCGCAAGCTTTTCAGAGCCTTCTTTTAAAGACTGAATGAATGCCTCCGCACCCTCTTCGGTGCCATCCTGCTGCTCGTACATAAGTCCCAGGTAATGGGCTCCCAGAGACCAGTCCTCCTTGGAAATGCATACGGGTTCTTTCATGCCCGCTGCCACCAGTTCGTCGCAGACGGCCTT
Source organism: Lachnospiraceae bacterium 54-53 (assembly GCA_041223105.1). Taxonomy (GTDB): domain Bacteria; phylum Bacillota; class Clostridia; order Lachnospirales; family Lachnospiraceae; genus Lacrimispora. The sequence continues at coordinate 106,760 of JBCLPO010000004.1, read as the reverse complement.
AAAATCATCCAGCGTTTTTATGGATTTCTCGTCAAATTCCCTTCCCAGGGTCTTTTCGATGGCTGTCCGGTTGAACAGGATCCCTCTTCCCTCCAGGCTGAACGGAAAACCGTATAAGGTCCCGTTGACCTTCACACCGTATTTGTCGCCGCCGTCGGCAACCCATTTCTCGCCATCCAGAGGCAGTGCCTTCTGCTCCGCCAGGGCAACGATGTCGTTGCAGTCCATAATGGCCAATGTGGGAGCGTCTCCGGCCGCATATCTCTTCTGGATCGCCTCATAGGGGGAATCGCCTTCCGAAATGGAAGACATCTCAACGGTAACTCCCGTCTTTTCCCTGTACTCATCAAATGCCGGTTCAAAAAACTTCTCCATACCCGATTTCGTATTTAAAATCGTGATCGTGACCCCGTTTCCCGAAGCCGCCGTGTTCCCAGCGGCCTCTGTCTCCTTCTCCACGGCAGTCGATGCCGCCCCGCCTTCTGTCTCTCCTTCCAGCGTTTTGCTCCCTCCGCAGCCTGCTGCAGACAGTACCATGGCCGCAGCCAGTCCTAACGAAATAACCTTCTTCAGCTTCATAGCTTTTCCTCCCTTATTTTTTGTTTTGATGCAATCAAGCACCGGTTTCCTGCTTGATTGCATATGCTGTAATCTGAGTATATCTTTATTTCTTTTGTATGTCAACCGCTTGACATATTTTCGTGTTAATTACAGAATTTCATTAATAATTTTTGTACATTTTTACCAAATAATTATGTAAACCATGGAATTCAACTATTGTTTTAATCCAATTTATTCCGCATAAACCAAGGTCATTCGGTTGTCATTTCATTCAAAAAAAGAAGCACATGGCATGATCCCAGCCGCCATATGCTTCCCTATATTATTTTTTAATCAAGTGGAATTTCTCTTGACCAGAGACACCGGCAGCTTAAACTGCTCAGGCAGGGCCTCGCCGTTTAAGCTTCTCTCAATGAATTCAACCGCCCACTCGGCCATTTCGCGGACCGGCTGACGGATGGTTGTGATCGTAGGGGTTGTAAGCTTTGCAATATCCACATCATCAAAGCCTACCAGCCGGATTTTTTCCGGTATCCGGATATTCATTTCCGCACATATCTGGATGGTCTGGGCGGCGATTAAGTCGCTGCTGGCAAAGATGCCGTCCACACCGGGAGCCTCCTCAATGGCCTGCCTGATATACTGGTGATAATCAAGGGTGCTGTAGATCCTGCTGGTCGTCTGTATTACTTTATGCTTGACCCCATGAGCCCCGCAGACTGCAGTGAATCCCTCCGCTCTCGCATCCGCCGGCATATTTTCATTCTTGATGCCGCTTATGTGAAGCAGGTTCCTGCAGCCGCAGGATATGAGATGTTCCGTTGCCAGACGTCCTCCCTGGTAATTATCGCATTCGATTCCAACGGTCCCTGCTTCCAGGTTCCGTTCAATGGTGATAACCGGTATTTCCAGGTTCTTCATTTCCGCCGCATCAACATTCCTGCTGCACAAAACGATCCCTGACACCCGGTTGCTTTTACACATTTCAATATATTCCAGCTCTTTTTCATTCTTTGCCTTTGAATTGCAAAGCAAAATTTTATAGCCCTTATTTGCTGCCGCATTTTCCAGATTGCTGATCAGCTTGGCAAAATACGGATGCACAATGTGGGGAACAATGATTCCAATCGTGTTGGTCCTCTGCTTTGAAAGCGACCTGGCCAATTCATTTGGCTGATAATTCAGCTCTTTCATGACTTCAAAAACCTTTTTTCTGGTCTGTTCACTGATATAGCCGCGGTTATTGATGACTCTGGAAACGGTTGTGACCGTAACCTCCGCCCGTTCAGCCACATCCTTAAGAGTTGCCATTGGAATCCCCCTTACTGTCTGAGTATATTTTAATTGAAATTTTGCGTTCAGTATATCACATTGTTTGAAAACGGTCCAGTACTATCCGGCTGTGCACCCATTTCTGGAATAGAGGTAATTAAAAAGAATCCCATGCCTGATCTCATCTGTCATGATCCCGATCAGCATGTTCAGATGGATCCGGGACTGCATGGCATATAAAATTCTGCGGTATCTTTCCACGGTGTTCTGCTCGCCTGACAGAGCCAGCGCCAGCCCCTGGCAATAGGTCTGGGACAGGCTCACGGCCTCTTCCTCCGGCTGAGGCAGCAATCCGCCGGTCAGATCATAGTAAATCTGCCGGAGCAGTGCATCGTGGTTGATTTCATCGTCACGAATTCCGGTAATGATCTGTAAATCTTCTTCTGAAGGAGCCTGATCCATCAGCCATGTATAAAACGCCCTGTCTTCGGCTTCACCTTCCACCGCCTGCCGGATTAATTCAATGGCGCCATGGAGATTCTGCGGGTATGTGTATAAATCCGTATCCACAGTCTTCTGGCAAAACATCGCCGCGGACAATGTATCCGCAAAAGAAGGGACATAGCCATAGGAACGGGGATAATAACTGTCGTATTCATAATCATTCATTGTGATACCACCAGGAGAATTTTCTCTCCATATCTTATGAGCTCTCCAAAGGGCAGGTGCGGAAAATTCAGAAAACTTTTCATCACTCCCATGATTAATCTTTTATTTCATCTCCGCTTTTAAAACCTTCACTGCCATTGCCATCAGGGACCCCACCGTCTGCAAGACAAAATGCCTGGTCTCCTCGTCAATTCCGCGTATGGCTGAGAGAGCTGCCCGGGCTTTTGACCGTCTGTCCACAGTCAGGTCGGAAAAAAACCTGGCATCCGTGGCTTTCATGACGCTGTAGAGAGTATCAATGAACAGCTCCCGCTTTTCATCGCTTAAGGAGCCGAGCCATTCCCGGATGGTCCGGTCCGCATATACCGCCATGGGATCGATCTCTTCCAGATATTCAAAATCATCGTCCTTTACCAGCCATGAGTACGGATTGTGCTGCATGATGCCGATCCGCCGGCTCTTTACCACCACGTACGTTTCATGATGCTCCAGCAGCATGCCGATCAATGCGGATTGAGGCATGGAATGCCGGATGCGGTTCCTGACCTGCCGGTATTCCGTGCTTTGAAACACCTCTTTCCGAAATCCCGGCCCGTCATGGCTGTAAATATCCGTTATCCTTTCCCGTATTTCCTCCCTGCAGTTCATTGAAGCAAAAACGGCAAGATTTCCGCCTTTGGAATGTCCCCCAAGCCTTAATCCGCCGGAGAAGGAACCGCCCACCGCATTCAGATAAAGAACACTTTCCTCCTGGGAGGGTATGGTCCGGGAAAATGACATGTTAAAATCCTCCTTCCAGCCGACAAATGTGGAATCCGTTCCCCTGAATGCCACATAGGCCGTCCCGTCGCCGAGCAGAAAGGTGGTGGCAGAAAATTGCTTCTCCTTTACAAAATCCAGTCTGTTCACATAAAATCCCGCCCCAATGCCGGAGAATCTGGGACTGGCGGCAAGGGCCATAAGAAGCCTTTTATTCCGGCCTCTTTCACTGGTATTCCGGTATAATTCTTCCCGGTCATCTCTTTCCGCAAGCTCCCTGATGGAAGCGGAAGACATACCGCCCTCTAAATCAGGAACAAATCCGTCGAAAGAAAAATATGCCAGCTTTGACAGCACCAGGCTGTCAACACCGTGAAAGGCTTTTTCCTGAAAAGAGGCTTTTTCCGTTTCCACATAATCAATCATATTTCTCATGGCACCACCTTTTGTCATAGAAATTCAGCGGTAGATCACATAATCCTGAAGCTCACGGATGAATCCGGCGCTGCTGAGGGCGCCGGCTGCTTCCCCCGGATAATCCTTCACCACAATCCGGTTCCGGGAAGGGAAAATCCGGTGTCCTCTGAAATCCCTGGTGAAGGCATGAAGCACCTCTTCCACAGAATCCGGATCAAATACCCGCAGAATCCGGCCCTGGCGTTCCAGGACGGCTGCGGGCACCCCGCCCCGAAGGGCGACCCCGGTGCCGGCAACATTGAGAAAGCTCCTTCCGCTTCCGTGCTTTAAGCATTTCCCCCACGGCTGGGCGGGATCCGCGGCATTCAGCCACAGGATCTCATTTCCCGGCTGCTCCAGGGCCTGCATGGTTCCCGCATAATCTTTTTCCCGGATGAACTGGATTCCGGAAAGCCCCTCAATAAAGTATCCGCGCCTCGCCCGGCCGGTATACTCCCAGATGCGCAGGGTTTCAAGGGCAGCGCTCCAGGATATGTCCCGGACCGTTTCCCGGCAGAGAATGGGGGAACGGTCGAAGTTACGGTCCAGCTGCTCTTCAACTGTCAGCGGTTTAAAGGGACGGATCACTTCCCACCGTCCTGCGGAAAGGACTTTCATGCGGACATTTACCCTCTGGCGGGCCGTGGCCTTTTGAAGCTTGTCCTGATTCAGCCACTGACGGACGGGAAGAAAGCTGTCCGCGCTTATAAGTCCTTTTGCCGCCAGCCCGAGAAGAGAGGCAAAAGAGGAGCCTTCAACCAGTCCCTCCAGTCTCTGCATGAAGCTGGCCCCGTATTTCAGCAGGGCTTCGTATATGACCCTCTCATCCCCTTCCAGGCCATCCCGAACCTCCGGCAAATCCCCTTCCCAGTCTATATCTCCTGCCGGATGAAAACAAAGCTCAGAACCGGCGCCAAGCTGCCAGAAAAAGGCTCCGCCGGATAACAAGGTATCCAGAAGCTCCGGACGGTAATTTCCCACCCGGGCGGGCAGGAGAATACTTTCCCAGGCTTCCGCCGGATAACGCCGGCCGGAAAGGGCTTTAATGGCTTCCTCCAGCTGTACGGCAGGGGAAGCCGCCATGCGCATCCGGCTTGTGAGCAGTGAGGCATACCGCTCCGCCGGCAGCGTGGCCACCTGCCGGCGGCGGCTTTTGATGGTTTCCTTTCTTGCCCGGTTATAAAGGTCTGAATGGTAATAAATTCCTTCCTGTTCAATGACCTTTCCTTCTGCGCAGAGCAGGGACAGAAGCTGACAAGCCTTCTCATCCGGCCATAAATACCGCTCCGCGGCCTGCTCGCAGGACATTGCCCCCCGATACTTTAAAACCCTCTGAATCAGACGTTTTCCCGCGTTTTCCAACTTTTCTTCCAACGCATCGGAATATTCCTTTTCCTGTTCGGCAGCAATCCACAGCCCGGGCTCAATGTATTTGACCCGGCCCGCAAGAGAGAGGGATTCCAGCCATGCAACCGGTACGTCAAGCTCACCGGCAATCAAATCCCCTTCCATCATCAGCAGGGAATGAAGCTGCTCTTCGTTTTCCGGCAGCTTTGCCCGGACGGATACCCGGGCCAGCTGCTCCGGAGCAGGCGTGACCATGGAGATCTGCTTTAAGCTATCCTCCGCAGCCTGACGGACCGTTGAAGTGGTCGGGGAATAATCATACATCATTGACGCTTCCGTCTGGCGTCTGAGGGGGAGAGACATGGGGGACGGCGTGTCTAAGTACATCTCTCTGACCCGGATATCGCCGGACCGTATTCCGTTTAAAATATATTCCACTCCCTTTAGATCCCAGTAATCCTCCAGGCATTCCCTCTTTGTTTCCCGAAGTATGGGGTGCTTCTCCTGCCCGATCAGGAAGGACAGCATTTCAGCGCTTCTCATGCGCTGGATCCACAGGGGCTGGCGCTTGCTGCCTCTTGCCCCCATCATGAGGGCGCGGGCCATGTTGTACCGGAAATTCATGTGATACAAAGGTGTGGCAGGAAGCAGCGCCGCCACGGTCTGTCCGGCCGCTTCCGGCCATATCTCCTTCAGCAGCCCCTCCGGCAGGGGCTGGCCGTCGTAAGGGAACAGAAGGAAGCCGTCATCATCGGCCGCACAGTTTATGGACGTATCGGTATGATGCTTTGCCGCTTCCTTTGCCAGAAGGGACAGGGGTTCATTGACCTGCCGGCCGAACAGGGAATGGACCATCATCTGATGGCTGCTGTTCTCATCCATGAAATGTTCAATTACAATGGTCCTGTCATCCGGCAGGATTCCCGTACTACTTTTCTGGCGCTTTAAAAATTCCAGAGCGCTTTGCGCCGCCCGGTCATCAAGCCCCAGCCCCTTTAACTCCTCAAGCATGCCGCCCGCCTCATCCGCCAGGGAAAGCCTGCGGAATATTTCGCCGAAAGCGATCCCGGTCCGAAGTCTCCGCCCCTTCATGTCTCCGTGCCAGAAGGGCAGCCTGGCGCCCGCCCCACCGGTCCGGGCAACAACAACCGTATCCTTCAATATCTGAATGATCTGCCAGGCAAAGGTACCGAGTAAGAACCGGTCTCCGATCCTGGATTCAAAGACAAATTCCTCATCCAGCTCCCCCAGTCTCACACCGTCTTCTGTCCGGACCGCATATAAGCCTCTGTCCGGAATGGTACCTCCTGCGCTTACCGCCAGCATGCGGCTGTAGGCATCTCCCCTTACCTTATTATGCAGTCTGTCATAGATGAGCCTCGGGCGGGCGGGAATATCCCGCTCATGCTCATAATCTCCTGCCAGCATGCACAGGAGCTCACCCACTTCTTCTTCGGTCACATCCTGGAACGGATAAGCCCTTGGAAGAAGCTCCATAACCTCCCGGACCTCATATTCTTCCCCGCACGCCATGGAAACCAGATGCTGGGCAAGAATGTCAAAGCAGAGCCTGGGCGGATTGGAATACTCGATTCCTCCGTCTTTCGCGACCTTTGCGGTCAGTCCGCAGTACAGCCCCTCCACCGCCTCTCTGGGAAACATATGCATGACGCTGGTGCGGTTGGGATTGTGTCCTGCGCGCCCCAGCCTCTGCATGGTGCTGGAAATGGAGCGGGGACAGCCGATCTGAAAGACCTGGTCGATATCGCCCACATCAATCCCAAGCTCCATGGAGGAAGTGGCGCACAAAAGCCTTAGGCTCCCGCTGCGAAGCGCCTGCTCCACCTCAAAGCGCTGTTCTTTGGATAAGCTGCCGTGATGGGTCCTGGCAAATCCCTCGCCGCCGGCCTGATTGATGAAATAGGCCAGCTTCTCCGCATACGCCCGCCCTTCCACAAACGCAATGGCACTGCCTGATCCGCCGCAGTAGGAATACACGGTTTCTGCAAGCTCCTGCCAGATGGAATCCTTTCTCATGGACCTCTGGTCCCCTAATGGGCTGGTCACTGAAATCCGGATCTCTTTGTGCATGTCAGGAGCAATGACTGAGACCGGGTCCGGAGACAGATATCTGGCGGCAATATCCAGGGGTTCAATGGTGGCCGACAATCCGATGCGCTGGAGGGAGCGCCCGCAAAGCCTGTCCAGCCTGGCGACAGAAAGCATCAGATGAGCTCCTCTTTTTGAGTCGATCACCGCATGAAGCTCGTCAATGATGACCGCTTCTGCCGTTTTTAGAATGTTCCGGCCCGATTGGCTGGTCAGCATCAGATACAGGGACTCAGGCGTTGTGATCAGTATATGGGGAGGCTTTCTGATCATCCGGTTCCTCTCCTTCTGGCTGGTATCACCGGTCCTTATGCCGATCTGAAGCTCATGGCTTCCGTCAGAAGCGCCTTCCCCTATCCGCTCCTTTAAAATCCCCTCCAGGGGCCGGCGAAGGTTTTCCCGGATATCGCCGGCAAGTGATTTAAGGGGAGAGATATAGATCAGCCGAAGCTCCTGCTTTAAACTGCAGTTTCCCGCCTCCTCCAGCAGCCGGTCAATGAATATCAGAAATGCGGTCAGCGTCTTTCCCGTACCCGTAGGTGCGGAGACCAGCGTATGCCTCCCGGCGGCAATTTCCGGCCAGGCCTGTTTCTGCACTTCCGTGGGCGGACCGAGGGCGCTGGTAAACCATCGCTCTGTTGATTTATGGAATATCTCCGGCATGTGATCTGACATAGGCTTATCCTTCTCCTTGCAATTCTTTAGTCATAATAAAATATTATATCATTTTTGCCGGATTTAAAAGGGGATTTCCCGATCTTCTCTTTTTTACTGCTGAAATAAATTGTTTGTGATAAAATAGAAAGAGAACCTGGCTCCACGAAAAGGCATTATATGATAAGACAGCCGGAAAGGAACAATTATGAAATCCATTAAACTCATGGTTCTGACCTTAGTCCTGCCCCTTGTTCTGGCAGGCTGCGGCAGATATCTTCCGGATTCCCAAGGCGGTCCGGAAAAGCAAAGCACTCAAAAACCGGAGGAGACCGGAAAAGAGATCCGTATTTCCACGGAAAGCAGTTCCGGAGAGCCCGGCCCTTTTGCCGGCGATGACTCCCCGGAAGCCATTGCCTTAAAACTGCTCTCCGCCATGACACCGGAGGAAAAAGTGGGACAGATGTTTTTCGTCCGTCTTCGGAAAGATCAGGCCGCGGAAGATATTGAAGCTTACCACCCCGGCGGTTACATACTGTTTGGGGATGATTTTAAGGACGAGACAAAAACCAGCATAAAGGAACTGATTGATAGCTATCAGAGCGCTTCTGCCATTCCCCTTCTCATCGGAGTGGATGAGGAAGGCGGAACGGTCTGCCGGGTCAGCAGGCACAAGGCCTTTCGGAGTGAACCGTTTCCCTCCCCCCAGGAGCTGTACGGACAGGGAGGTCTTGAAGCCGTCAGGGAGGATGCCGGAGAAAAGGCTGCCTTTCTCCTCGAACTCGGCATTAACGTGAATCTGGCTCCGGTCTGTGATGTCTCTGTGGATCCCAATGATTTTATTTACCGCCGTTCCTTCGGACAGGACGCCCCGGCCACCGCGGATTACGTGAAAACAATGGTTCTGGAAATGGAAAAAGCACATATCGGCAGCACCCTGAAGCATTTTCCCGGTTATGGCAGCAATGCGGATACCCATACGGAAACCGCTACGGACAACAGGGATTACGAGCAGTTTGTAACAAGCGATTTTCTCCCCTTTGTATCCGGCATAGAAGCAGGGGCCGGCAGCATTCTGGTCTCCCATAACATTGTGACCTCCATGGACGGGAATTATCCCGCTTCCCTTTCCCCTGCCGTCCATGACATTTTGAGGAACTCTCTGAATTTTAAAGGCGTCATCATGACGGATGACTTAAGCATGGAAGCAGTCAAAGGCAGTACCCCGGATACGGATGCGGCCGTTCTTGCCGTTGCGGCCGGCAATGACCTTCTGATTTCCACTGATTTTGAAACGCAGATCCCCGCGGTCCTGGAGGCGCTCAAGAACGGTACAGTCAGGGAAGAGCTCATAGACGCTTCCGTGAAACGGATTCTTTTGTGGAAGCTGAAGCTGGGACTTATAAACCAGGCCTGATCTTCCGATCTTACGCCCTGCTCACAATCAAATGATGTTGGCAAACTTTTTCCCGGGGATTATAATAGAATCACAAACTGTAACTTTATTAGTTACACTTATATGAATCGGTCCTCATTCTTTAACCGGCAGTGATACTGCCCGGAAAGAATGGTAAAAACGAAATTCTCAAATAATCACGAAGGAGCTGGTCACATGAAAATTGAAATTTGGTTTGATTTTATATGCCCGTTCTGCTATCTGGGCGAAAGAAAACTGGAGATGGCACTGGCTGACTTCCGTCACAGAGCTGAAACAGAGCTCATATTCAAAAGTTTCCAGCTCAATATGCAGGCGGGTTCCGTCATGGGAAAAGACATCAACCAGGTCATTGCGGACAAATACCATATCAGTTACGCGCAGGCAAAGGCCAGCAACGACAATATCATCGAAGCGGCCCGCGAAGTCGGTCTCAATTACAGATTTGACATTTTAAAAATGAACAGCACGGCCCTGGCTCACGAAATAACCCATTATGCAGGCAGATACGGAAAAAGTCATGACCTCATCCGGCGGTATTTCAAAGGATACTTTGAGGAAGGGCTGGACATCGGCGATGAGGAAAGCCTTGTTAAGCTTGCGGAGGAGACCGGAATAGACATGGCGGAGTTTAAAAATCTGCAAAGCACAGGGAGTTTAAAATCAGAAATCCGAAGCGATGAAGAGGCCGCAGGGAAAGCGGGAATCAACAGCATACCTCATTTTATCATCAACGGGAAGTATACCGTATCGGGAGCCCAAAGCCCCGAATATTTCCTGAAGGTCCTAAATACGGCTTATGAGGATATGTCCCGATAAACCGGGGCGGGGCCGGTAAGTAATTCCTGATCTCAGATGGGACTTATCCGCTTATGCAAAATGGTATGACAGCTGTCTTCGATTATATAAGAGGCCGGAGTATCTGTGTCACCGCTCTTTCCGAAGCTATATCTGCCTGTAATATGACATGAAATCCGCCAGCTTGCCGCAGGCTGTTTTCAGCTGGTCCAGTTCCGGCAGATAGACCACTCTGAAGTGGTCCGGTTTTCCCCAGTGGAATCCTCCCCCATGGGTCAGAAGGATCTTCTTATCCTTTAAAAAATCCAGAACAAACTTTTCATCGTCATGGATGTTAAATTTGCGGATGTCAATCCTGGGAAACATGTAAAAAGCTGCTTTTGGTTTTATTGCGGAAATCCCCGGTATTTCATTTAACGCCCGGTGGATATATTCCCTCTGTTCGTATATTCTTCCGCCGGGTCTCAACAGCTGCTTTGTTTCTTCTTCCATGTCCAGGGCCCTGCCGATCACGGACTGGGCCGGAACATTGGAGCAGAGCCTCATGGAGGACAGCAGGTTGATCCCCTCCACATAGCCTTTGGCAAAGGATTTATCTCCGCAAAGGCTCATCCAGCCGCATCGGTATCCTGCGATCAAGTGTGATTTTGACAGACCGTTAAATGTAACGGTAAGAAGATCCGGAGCCAGGGAGGCGATGGAAACGTGCCCCATGCCGTCCAGAACCAGTCTGTCATAAATTTCATCAGCAAAGATGATCAGTCCGTTCTTTCTGGAAAGCTCTGCGATCTCCTCCAAAATTTCTCTGGGATACAGGGTTCCCGTAGGGTTGTTGGGATTGATGACCACGATCCCCTTTGTTCTGTCCGTGATCTTGCTTTTGATATCATTGATGTCCGGGTACCATTCCGCTCCCTCATCACAGATATAATGAACGGCAGTCCCTCCCGCAAGCGTCACTGACGCAGTCCACAAGGGATAATCGGGAGAAGGGACCAGAACCTCATCCCCGCAGTCCAAAAGCCCCTGCATGGACAAGGTGATGAGCTCGCTGACGCCGTTTCCCGTATATACGTCGTCAACCGTAACCTGGCCGATCCCTTTTTTATGGCAGTATTTCACAATGGCTTTTCTCGCGGAAAGCAGGCCCCTGGAATCTGAATACCCTTCTGTATCCGACAGGTTTTCAGCCATCAGCTCCAACAGCTCTTCCGGCGCCCGAAAACCGAAGGCTGCAGGATTTCCAATGTTCAGCTTAAGGATCTCAATGCCCTGGCCGATCATCCGGTTGGCCTCATCCATGACCGGTCCTCTGATATCATAACAGACGTTATCCAGTTTCCCTGATTTTTCAACATTTTTCATAATTATGTACCCTCTTTTCTGATTGTTCAAAAAGTGAAAATAATAAAAAAAAGCCCCAAACGTCGAAACGTTTAGGGCGAATATACAATCCGTGTTACCACCTAAATTCAGAGAAATCTCTGCACTCTCTACGATACCAGCATACCGTGTCCCTGTAACGCGGGAATACGTTGGAGCCTACTAAACCATCGGCCTTTCCGGATAAGGCTGACAACCGTTCGGTCCAAAGCTCCGAGACTGCTTCGATATACTAAAATAAAGATTCCCACCAACCATCTTCTCTCTGAAATTCATTGTATACGTACTATTTCTCTTCATTGCTTTTTCACTATTTCCCGTATGATACCACGGACGGATATAATTGTCAATCAAAATTTTTCACTTCTGCAAGCTCCGGCAATGCCGGTTATAAAATTCGGTTTATATTATCTCCCCTATATTATCTCCCCTATATTATCTCCCCTCTTCACATCACTCATATTGCCAAAGCGGATATCTTTCCCGTTTGCATTTGTAATTATAAGAATTGTGGCAAGATCATACCCCTCACTCTGTATCATATCCCGGTCGACCTTAACCACTGGTTCTCCCGCACCGATTCTTTTCCCCTGTTCCGCAACAGCAGTGAACCCTTTTCCAGCCAGCTTTACAGTATCGATTCCAATATGAACCAAAACTTCCACACCATCGTCACGGCGGATTCCGAAAGCATGTCCGGTCGGGAACAATGCGGTAAGCTCCCCGCCGACCGGCGCGCATACCAGGTCATCCTTCAGTTCAAATGCCACTCCATCTCCCATCATTTTCTGGGAAAACACCTCATCTTTGACTTCTTCCAAAGGAAATACCCTTGCATCAGCCACTGCCGCAATCGCTGTGTCCTTTATTTCAGAGGCCCTGTGGGCATCCGGATCATTTTTCATTTTGTCTTCAGCCGGTTCAGCCGTATTATCTTCAAACCCAAGAATAAATGTTACGGCCGCAGCCACAATAATTGCAACTATAATTGCAGTGACAATCGCCATAATCGTATCCTGGAAAATCGGAATAGCCAAAACAGTGGAATAGCCATATACATAAGCCGTTGCTCCCATCAGGCCTGCAACCACTCCTCCGGCGGCGGCACCTGCCATAACCCCAATCATGGGACGTTTCAGCCTTAAGTTAATTCCATAAATTGCCGGTTCCGTAACGCCTGCTACAATACATCCAAACGCCACACTGAAGCATTCCGCTTTAAATGCCTTATCTTTTGAACGGAGACCGACTCCCAGACACGCACCGCCTTCCGCCATATTATGAAGCAGATATGCCGGACGGAAAAATACATCATATCCAGGATCTGCGATCGCCTGTACCATGAACGGGGTCACGGCATGGTGCATGCCTGTCATAACCAGCCAGGGCATACATGCTGCCAGCAAGCCGATTGCAACCGGACCAAAGTGTTCGGAAGACCAGAGGAAAATATTAACCACGTAGTTTCCCACCAGATCTCCCAGCGGACCAAGAAGCGTTACTCCAGCTACGTAGGAGATTGCCATTGTACACATTCCGACTAATACGGTCCGGATAATTCCGGGAATAATTTTTGTCAGAATCTTTTCACAATAGTATGCAAAGATACTGATCAAAAGAGCCGGCAGCAACGTGCTGCTGTATTTTACCAAAGTGACCGGAAGGCCAAAAATGGAAACCGGATCTCCCGCACCGACCAGGCTGATAAAATCCGGATACACCAGCGCACCCACAACGGACATTGCATATAACGGCGTTGCACCCAGCTTTTTCGTCGCTCCATATGCGACAAAAATGGGCATAAAATAAAAAGGTACATTTGCCATCATACTAAGCAGGGTATAGGTTTGCGTATCCTGAAACGGTGCATAGGCCAGAGTTGCCAGGAGAAGGAACACCTTCATCATACCTCCGCCCACAAGGCCGGGAATCAGAGGAGTTACGGACGCTGAAACAAAACCGATTACCCGGCTTAACACATTTTCTTTCTTTTTATTCTTTTCTGCTTTATTGCCGGAGCCGTGTGCAGCTCCTTCATAAAGCTTTGATGCTTCGCTGTAAACAGGAATTACATGTTTACCCAAAACCATCTGAAGCTCATCACCCTGGAATACAACTCCCAGCACGGGCTTTGTCTTCTTGATCTGCTCTGCATCCACCTTATCCTTGTCATGAATAAAGAAACGCAGTCTGGTAGAACAGTGTGTAACACTGCTGATATTTTCTTCGCCGCCGCTTAAGGAAATAAGCGTTTCTGCTATCTGCTTGTTATCCATAAAATCCCCTTCTCACTCTCTTTTAAATTTGCTATTTTTTTCTTATATGATATAATCAATGTGCTACTGATCATTTTTTAACGAGGTTATCCATGATTATTGAACAGCTTTCCAATGACAAGAAACTGACTTCCTCTGAGAAGCAGATTGCAAAAACCATTTTGGAGTATCCCCGGTTTGTGATCAATCTTTCACTGGCAGAATTAAGCCGGCAATGCTATGTATCACAGGCATCCATCATCCGTTTCTGCAAAAAACTGGGAGCAAAGGGCTTTGCTGACTTCAAAGTTCAGCTGGCAACAGAGCTCAGCTCCTTTGCGCTGAAAGATCAGGAAATTCCCGTAGATATTCCGATCCCCCCGAATGCAGATTTTAATACGGTTGCTCAAATCATGTATAATCTTTCGCAGCAGTCTTTGGAAGCCGCCTTTCAGACCCTGGATCATAATGCGGTCAAGCGGGCTGCCAATCAGCTTTCCAAAGCCGGTTTGATTCATATTTACGGCAGGGGGGAATCACTGATCCTGGCAGAGGATTTCCATTATAAACTGCTGCGCCTGGGAATCCATTCCAGCCTGGAAAGCTTAAACGGATTTCAGGAAGCCAGCAGCATTCGTGCTTCCGGTAATATACATGAAATTGCTTTGGTCATCTCACAATACTGCAACAGCCAGCAGGTCAAATACATCATTGATGAACTGGTCAGCGCTCATATCCCATTCATACTGCTGACCGCCGCCGAAAACCCATGGCCATATAACCGCTATGCCGCAGAAACCCTTCATTTTTCAAGTGAGGAAAGCCGTCATAAAATGGGTTCCTTCTCTTCACGCACTGCTGCGCTTTATGTTTTAGACTGTTTGTTTGGTTATATGTTCGCATTGAACTATGAAGAAAACAAAAACAATCTTGCCCGTTTCTCACAGCGTAAAATGGAACGTGAATATTTTTACAAGCCGGGCAAAGATTGAATTCGGGCCACGCCCTCCTGAATCGCCGCTTTTCTTACTCCGTCGGCTACCCTTGTCACGACTTTTTTCTCCAATGCATTGGGCAGAATATAGTCGCTGCTCAGCTCTGTGCCGTCAACCAATCCGGCCAGCGCATAGGCTGCGGCTATTTTCATCCCCTCAGTCACCTCACTCGCCCTCACATCTAAGACCCCACGGAATACCCCGGGAAATGCCAGCACATTGTTCACCTGATTGGGGTAATCGCTGCGGCCCGTACAGACTACAGCCGCTCCGCCCCGCTTTGCCTGATCCGGTAAAATTTCCGGTACCGGATTTGCACAGGCAAAAATAATTGGGGCAACATTCATTGACTGAACCATTTTTTCAGTGAAACACCCCGGAACACTGGTTCCGATAAACACATCACTGTTCTTGACGGCTTCCTGTAATCCTCCCCTTAAACGGCGGGGATTTGTGATCATGGCCAGCTCTTTTTTATATCCGGACAATCCGGCCGCTCTCGCTTCCTCCAGAATGCCGTACTCATCGACTGCAATGATATCCTTTACGCCAAGATTGACCAGCATATGAATGATTGCAGTTCCTGCAGCTCCCGGTCCGTTTAAGACCACCCGGAGTTCATCAAACTTTTTTCCCACCAGCTTCAGCGCATTGATCAGCGCCGCACTGACAACAATCGCCGTTCCGTGCTGGTCATCATGAAACACCGGAATGTCACAGCTCTCCCGCAGTCTCCGTTCTATTTCAAAGCAGCGCGGCGCACTGATATCCTCCAGATTAATTCCGCCAAAACTCCCGGAAATCAGCTGAACGGTCCGGACAATTTCATCAATATCCCTGCTGCGTATACAGAGCGGAACCGCATCCACTCCTCCGAAACATTTGAACAGCACGCATTTGCCTTCCATAACCGGCATGCCTGCTTCCGGACCGATATCTCCCAGCCCCAGAACCGCCGTTCCATCGGTAATGACTGCCACCGTATTCCATCGCCTGGTTAATTCATAGCTCTGATTGACATCTTTTTTTATTTCCAGACATGGCTGGGCTACTCCCGGAGTATATGCCAACGCCAGATCTTCCATCGTCTGTAAGGGGACCCTGTTCTGCATTTCCAGCTTTCCCTTCCATTTGCGATGCAACTCCAATGACTCTGCCCCATAGTCCATTCTGCATCCTCCTTTACAGGTTCTCCCCATTTGAACGAATCAGACGTGCATACCATTCAAAGGAATCCTTCCTCCGCCTTTCCATTGTTCCATGTCCTTCATTATCCCGGTCCACATAAACAAATCCATACCGCTTCTTCATTTCTCCAGTTCCAGCGCTCACAATATCTATGGGTCCCCAGTATGTATAACCCATGATTTCCACGCCGTCTTTGATTGCTTCCTTTATGGCTTTGACGTGTTCTCTCACATATTCAATCCGGTAATCATCATGTATCTGTCCGTTTTCATCCGGCTCATCCATTTGACCAAGGCCATTTTCAACAACAAATAACGGAATCTGGTAGCGGTCGTATAATTCATTCAACGTATAACGAAGGCCCAGGGGATCGATCTGCCAGCCCCAGGGCGTTGTCTCAAGATAAGGATTTGGTGTTCCCTGGTCTCCGCCCGTATCTCCGCTGAACGGTTGTCCGTATTCATGGGTCGTGGTACGGTAATAGCTGAATCCCAGATAATCTGCCGTATATTTTTGCAGCAGTTCCTCATCTCCCGGCTCCATCCGGATCTTCACGCCGGCTTCTTCCCAAATACGGGCCGCATAATTCGGATAATGGCCGCGGATCATTACATCACCATAAAATAAGGACTGCCGCCTCAATTCCATGGAATCAAAAACATCCTCCGGATTACATGTACGGGGATAAACATTGCTGAGGGAAAGCATGCAGCCGATTCTGGCATCCGGACATATTTCATGGCAAAGCTTGACCGCCAGGCTGTTTGCGACAAACATATGGTGATTTGCCTGATAAACAACCTGCTGCTGGTTTTCTCCTTCTTTAAAGAATATTCCGCCTGCTGCTCCGGGCATCCGCCGCATGTTATTCATTTCATTGAATGTGAGCCAATATTTTACTTTTGATTTATAACGGCGGAAAACCGTTTCACAATACCGCAGGAAAAAACCCACCATTCTGCGGTCCCGCCAGCTTCCATATGCATCTACCAGATGGACCGGCGTTTCATAATGGCTCAATGTAATTAATGGCTCCATTCCCCTCTCATGCATTTCGTCAAAGAGATCGTCATAAAACTTTAATCCCGCCTCATTTGGATATTCATCATCCCCGTTGGGGAAAATCCGGCTCCAGTTAATGGAGGTTCTGAAAACCTGAAAGCCCATCTCTTCCATTAATACCAGGTCTTCTTTGTAACGGTGATAAAAATCAATCGCTTCATGAGTCGGGTAGAACTTATCAGAATCAACAACAGCATCGTATCCGTGCTTAATGCCGTGTGCAAAACCGTTGGAAATATCTAACCCTTTGCCATCTTCCAGATATGCTCCCTCTGCCTGATTGGCTGCAATAGCACCCCCCCAAAGGAAATTCTCCGGAAATGTTTTCTGCATCTTCTTCACTCAGTACTCTTCTCCTTTCTATATGCTTTTGATGCTTCCAACTTACCATAGCTGCCTTTTTATCGCAATATTCCACGGCCACTTTGAAAGTTTTCTTCACTTTTCCATTAAAAAGAGCACATAAATTGCAAAGTAAATTGCATTTTATGTACTCCTTTTAATTAAAATGAATCCCGTCTACGGGGAAGGCACAACGGAGCCCACCCTTACGTATCTGATTTCAGCGGGGGCGCCGTTCATGTTTCATGAATTTCCAAGTCCCCGCCGTTGGTGGCGATCACCTGCTTATACCAATCGAAGGATTTTTTCTTCTTTCTTTCATAGGAGCCCTTCCCCATGTCATCCAGATCCACATAAATGAATCCGTACCGTTTTGACATCTGGCAGGTTGACATGCTCACCATATCGATACATCCCCATGGAGTATATCCCATGACCTCCACCCCTTCTTCCAGGGCATGGGCGATGGCCTGAATATGCTCCTGAAAATACCGGATCCGGTAATCATCCCGGATGCTGCCGTCGGCTTCCGCCTTATCCCTGCTTCCCAGTCCGTTCTCAACGATAAACAGAGGTTTTCCGTATCTGTCATACAGTTCGATCAGGGAAATGCATAAGCCGGTGGGATCGATCTGCCAGTTCCATTCCGTAGTCTCCAGATAAGGATTTTTCACCCCGCTGGTGAGATTTCCGCTCACTTGCTCCCGGTCCGCTTCATCCACGCTCGAAACGCGGCTCATATAATAGCTGAAGGAAAGGTAATCCACCGGATAATCCTTTAAAATTTTCTCATCCTCTTTCCCGAAAATAACGTGAATATTTTTTCGTTCCCATTCTTTCCGGATATGCTCCGGATATTCTCCCCTTACCTGAACATCCGAATAATAATAATTTTTTCTGTTCTCTTTTAAGGCAAGCAGTGCGTTCCGGGGATCGCAGTTTTCAGGGTATGTGAGCGTTCTGGTAATCATACAGCCCATCTGGGCGCCCGGTATCATCTCGTGCAGATATTTTGTTGCCAGGGCGCTTGCCACAAACTGATTGTGAACAGCCTGATATATGACTTCTTCCCATTTTTCTTCCGGATAACGGTCCTCTACCAGACCGGCCGTTGTAAAAGGATGGCGGAACGCGCTGTCAATCTCATTAAATGTCAGCCAGTATTTTACCAGCCCACAGTATCTTTTAAATACGGTCCTGCAAAACTTCAAAAACAGGTCGATCACATCTCTTTGATACCAGCCGTCATAATGATTGGATAAATACAGGGGCATTTCATAATGATGAAGGGTCACCAGCGGTTCAATGCCTCTCTTACGCATTTCCTGAAACAGCTCTTCGTAATACTGCAGGCCCCTTTCATTTGGTTCATCTTCCATACCCGTTGGATAAATTCTCGTCCACTGAATGGATACCCTGAGCACCTGAAATCCCATTTCCTGAAACAGGTCCAGATCCTCTTTATATCTGTGGTAAAAATCAATTCCATGGCGTTTGGGATATCTCCCAGTGTCCTGACATAACATTGCTTCCTCGATATCCTCACTGGTTACCGCATGCTGTGCTTTATAATCGCCGGGATCCACATCTCCCTTATACACGCTGCAGTCAGCAACCGACATCCCTTTTCCGTCTTCATTCCATGCGCCTTCACACTGGTTTGCCGCGGTCGCGCCCCCCCATAAGAATCCCTTCGGGAAAACAGTATTCTGCATTTTATTTCCTCCTGACCCTGATTATATTATCCTTTTGTGACACATGTCCAAAAGATGTGATATCAATTTTTTCAAATTCACCCGCATTGGTGAGCAATAACATGGTCGTGGCATCATAACCTGCCTTCTTTATTTCTTCCAGATCAAATTCTGCAAGTACTTCGCCTCGTTTTACCTTTCTTCCCACTTCGGTACATACCTTAAAACCTTTACCGTTCATTTCCACAGTATTGATTCCGATATGCATCAAAATCTCTGTTCCGTCATCTGTGACCATGCCGACCGCATGACCTGTGTCAAAGACCGCGGCAATCTCTCCGTCAGCCGGAGCGTA
Organism: Lachnospiraceae bacterium 54-53; assembly: GCA_041223105.1. Taxonomy (GTDB): domain Bacteria; phylum Bacillota; class Clostridia; order Lachnospirales; family Lachnospiraceae; genus Lacrimispora. Next base: position 87,426 of record JBCLPO010000004.1, on the reverse strand, counting down.
CAGGATTCCTTTGTCCGGAACCACCGCCACACCGTCTCCCATGGTTTTGGAGGCGAATACTTCATCCCTGACATCCTCTAATCTGACGACTTCCCCTTCCGCAAAGGCTCCAAGCGCAAACTCCTTGTTTTGTGCCGCCAAAGAGCTGTGATCCGCTGCGGGTTTCTCTTCCTTTGCCGCATCCGAGGATTCGTCAATTCCGAAGATCCATGTAAGCGCTGCCGTAACTGCAAAAGCGAGAATAATACCTGTTACGTAATACAGAAATGTATCACCGAAGAAAGCCGGTAAGGTTGTAAGAGCCGGGAAAACATAGACAAATGCCTTCGTATGCATGGCTCCCATGAATGCGCCGGCAACGGCGCCGCCGATGATCTGAGCCGCAAACGGCTTTTTATATTTTATGGAAATTCCGTATACGATGGGCTCTGTCACTCCCCCAAGGAGCGCAGGAACAACGGCAGACAGTGCAAATGCTTTTGTTTCCTTCTTTTTCGCTTTTAAGAATACGCCAAACGCTGCCCCGGCGCTTCCAAAGGTGGCTGCCGCCACCATGGGACGGATAAAGTCAAAGCCATAGGTTGAGATATTGTTGATCATGATGGGAGCCACGCCCCAGTGTATTCCGATCATTACCAGCAAGGTCCAGCCTCCGCCTATGATCAGGCCGGTCACAAGTCCGTTCCGTGTACTCATAAGATTTACAAAGTCACCGATTCCGTTTGCAAGATAAACGCCCACGGGCCCGATCACGATCACGGAAAGCGGCACCATAATGAGGAGCGCGGCAAAGGACAGTGCAAATAATTCAATGCTTTTGGGAATGAATTTCTTTAACAGCCTTTCCAGCCTGGAATATACAAAAACGGCTATGATGGCAGGAACCAAAGTGCCGGAATACTTCATCAGTACTACGGGAATACCCATAAAAGACGACACATCCCCGGCATTCTGTATCAAGCCGGTAAAATTGGGTTCCAGAAGAGCTCCCACAATTGCCAGTGATATATATGGGTTGCAGTTGAAAGCCTTCGCAGATGAGAAAGCTAAAAACAGCGGAAGGAAATAAAATACGCTGTTTCCTGCAGCAGCCAGGATCATATAGGTGCTTCCGGTGTTATCCATAACGCCCAGAGTTGTTGTCAGGATCACCAGCAATGCTTTTATCATACCGGCGCCTGCCAGGGCAATAACAATGGGATTGACGATGACTGCCATCATATTCAGCGCCCTGGTTATTATATTTCCGCTTTTTTCCTCCGGCACTTCTGTGCCTTTTTCCGTTTTTATGGGATAAAGCTTTAAAATCGTATGATAAATATCCTCTACCGCATTCCCCACCACGATCTGGAACTGCCCGTTTCCGATCACCACGGATAAGACGCCATCCAGAGCCTTTAAGGAATCCTTATCCGGCCTGGCATTGTCCTTCAGTTTAAATCTCAGCCTCGTCACGCAATGGGTCAGATCGGCAATATTCTCAACTCCGCCCACAAGGGTAATTATCTGCTTTGCCAATTCGTCGTAATCTTTTTTAGCCATAATAAATTTTCCTCCACACCTTTTATTATTTGCTTTCCCCGGCCAAGGACTTTTTGTTTGCAGGCTCATCATAGCACATTTTTTTCCGGGCATTTAAAAGTTCGATTTTTGGAAACTCATAAAAAAAATAAGCAGGCAGGGAATCCCTGTCCGCTTATTTTTTTCTTGTCAGCTTTCTGTATTCCATTATGATCATGTCGTTAATCAAAGGATAAATGATGGAATGAGTCTGAACCATCGATTTATGGGTAAAGCTGATACACAAATCCACATCCGGATGATTTTCCATCCTGGTATTGCCGGTGATCAGGACAATTTTAGCTTTTAATTTGGAATAATCCTTTTTTGTCTGGAATTCCGAAAGCATATAGCGCTGGATATAGGAACCGGAATTGGAATATATAATGATCAGAGTGTCATCTCCGGCACTGTTTATATATTCATCCTGCTTTACGTCATTTAAATTCGTAATGATGAATTTACCGTTATAGGCCAGCTTGGTCTGCAGATCCATGGCCCCCAGCTCCGAAAACAGCAGGCCAAAGCTCGCCACCTTCCTGTATTCGGCCAGGTATCCGGCTAATTCTTTTATTTTCTCCATATCAATGCTGTGTTTGCATGAGGAGACATCCTTTAAAATGATATCAATATAAGATACCAGACCGTTTTCTTCTATAAATTCGGCAATATTCCGATTGTAATTGAGCTTGAATCCGCTTCTGTTTTCCACAAACGGTGCGGCCGCTTTAAATTCCGCGTAATCTTCAAAATTGAGTTTTCTTATAAATTTGGATATTGTTGACTTGGATACGGAACATAAGTCAGCCACCTCTTTGATCGTCATTTCACTGATTAAATAGAAATTTGATAATAATGTAAACGCAATGTGATAATCCGTTGATTTTAAATCGCTGTCATTTAAAACGATCAATAAACGGTTTAATAAAATTCCCATATGCAGCCTCCCGGGTTTTTGCTGGGATCATTCTACCACATTCCTTTCCTTTGCGAAAGTACTATTTTTTTGCATCAAACCGTCCTGGTCACTCTCCAGATGACCCCCGTATTGGGAATAAACGCATCCGGATTCCCCTGAATGTTCAGGCCCGCATCCACGATATACATCGCTCCGTCAGGTCCGAATAACAGATGGGCCAGTCTCTCAAGACCTCCTCCGTTTGACAGGGAGGACGGAAACCCCGTTCGGTTGATGGCAAACGTGCTGATGGTCCTGGATCTCATATCGATCCTGGAGATTCTGTGGCCTGCGTTCGCATAAGATATGGCATCCCCGACCTGGGTGCGTATGGTGCTGCCGTATTCGGCGATGTACACATCCCCATAGGGACCGAATTCGGGATTATAATTGAATTCAAATCCTCTTATGGAGGAATTCGGCGGAAATGTCACAAAGGGCCTGGGGGGAACATTGGGCTGATTTTTAAAGATAAGAGAAGGCTGTGTGCCTCCGCTGGGCGTAAAACGCGGTGAATTTACAGGTTCACCACCGGAATAATCCGGCCATCCGTACCATAAATTAGGTGTAACATAATAAAAATCATCCGTTGCATTCTCAATGGGCCTGCTTCCCACCGCCTTATAACCGTTATTGGCCGCATACAACCGGCCGCTGATGTCAAACCTCAAGTAAGAAGGATTTCTGAATCCCCAGGCAACCTGTTCCAAATTGGAGCCATCCAGGTTTGCCCTGAGAATGCTTCCTGATGCCTTGATATACCGCTTTCTGATCTCGTACTCTATATTGGGAATGCCATAGGGAGAAAAGGCTCCCGTCAAAGCGATGTCATCCGGCAGGCCTTCTGTCAGTATGTTATTTGTTGCGAAGTTTTGTCCATGAAGCATGACGTAATCACCTGTATAATCACACAGAAGCGGCGAAACGGTCACCCAATCGTTGTCATTCCCGACGACACCGCTGTTCGTCACCGTTCCCTGCCCGAAATACATCTTATTATCCGGAGAAAAGGTGACCGGGCTGTTATAGTTGTCGCCGTTGCTGGGCAGCCCCATAATGATATTCTGCCTTGTACCATCTTTGTATATTTTTGTGACGAATCCTCTGTGAGATACATAGATCACGCCGTTTAAATAATTAATCCCTGATATGGGGATAACAAAATCGTCTGCAATCGTTTCAAACTGACCGTTGACCAGCTGTAATATCCGGGGATTTCCGGTCGCCAGACCGGAATCAGCCACCAGAATCTCCCCGTTTTCATTAAAGACCATCCCGATCGGTGAATTTAAATCTTTTATAAATACCTCTATCTGATAACCTCTGATAATATAGATATCAGACGGATTCAAATACCTTTCTGTAAAACCATCGGTTTCATCGCAGGAGCTGATTTTTCTTCCATTACTGTTTTGGAACATTGGCTTCATCCAGGAATTTTTTTATTACATTATATTCATTTTCGTTAAGATTATACAATTATGGAAAATAATGTAACAACTTCAGATATTGGCCATAGCCTTCCTCTTCCATCTTTTCCCTGGGAATGAATCTTAAGGAAGCGCTGTTGATGTAATACCGCAGCCCTCCTCTGTCCCCGGGTCCATCCTCAAACACATGCCCTAAATGGGCATCCCCGTTTCTGCTCCGCACTTCGGTCCTCACCATTCCATGGCTGCTGTCCTCAAGGTTTACGATCAGATCCGGGTCAATGGGCTTTGAAAAGCTGGGCCAGCCGCAGCCTGATTCAAACTTATCATCAGATACAAACAACGGCTCTCCCGTGGTGATATCCACATAAATCCCTTCCTCAAACCTGTCATAGTATTCGTTTCTGAACGGAGGCTCTGTTGCGCCATTCTGCGTGACATCGAACTGAATTTCCGTTAAACTTTTTTTCAGCTCTTCCGTTGATTTTTTTGCATACTTTCTGCCTGTATCCACCGCTTCCCTGGCTTTTTTGAACTTATCCCCACCGATATGGCAGTAGCCGCCAGGGTTTTTATCCAGATACTTCTGATGGTATTCTTCTGCCCTGCAGTAATTGGCCAGGGGTTTTACCTCAATGGCAATTTTTTCCTCATAGTTCTTCTGCAGCCGGTTTATGGAGTCCTTTATGGCCGCCTCATCCCCCTCATCCGTAAAATAGATGCCGGTTCTGTACTGGGAGCCAATGTCCCCGCCCTGACGGTTAATGCTTACCGGATTGATCACATCATAATAAAGTTGTAATATATACGTTAAACCTATTACTGAATCGTCATATTCAACCTTTACCGTTTCCGCATGCCCCGTATGATTGTGACACACCTCCTCATAGGTGGGATTCTCCGTATTGCCATTGGCATATCCTGCCTCCGTGGAAAGAACCCCGGGTATACTGCTTAAATACTTTTCCGTACCCCAAAAGCATCCGCCTGCCAGATAAATTTCCCGTTTCATCATAATCACCTCTCTTTGAAAATATCCGTTTCCGGATTTATATGATACGCATCGATCAGACCAACCGCCGACTTCACCATTTGTGCCGTCATGCCCCAGATGGTCCGGTTCTCATACTGGTAAAACAAAATATCGTAAGTCCCTTCTGCCCATGGATATTTTACCCCGCCCGGGATCCATTCATAAGGGAAACCCGCATCCGGTTCATTGATCAGCCGGCTCTCAAATTTCTCCGGCTGCCGGCTGCGAAAGAAATCCAGGGGGATCTTTATGATTTCCTCCACTTCATCCTGGCTGAAAGTATCCCGGTAATCCCTGATCACGCCGATAAAAGGATGTATCATCAGGTTGAAGGGCGAGATATAAATATCCCCCGGACCGATTACCCCGATCTGCTGCGGCAGGACCAGCAGCTCTTCGGCCGTTTCACGGACCGCACATTCTTTCAGGGATTCTCCCGATTCCAGCTTTCCCCCCGGAAAACAGATCTCCCCCGGCTGGTGCCTCAGTTTGCCGGACCTCTTTTCAAATAATAAACAAGTGACACCCGAAACATCGATCATGGGGATCAAAACCGCATACTTTCTGAATTTTTCTTCTCCGATGATCCCCGGTGTCCGGGCTGAAAAATCTTTACTTTCCAACCTGTCAGCCCCCTTCTGCAATCCCGTTTCCATGCCCTTTTCTCCTTAACGGCTTTCTCAGGAGACGGTCATTTCCCCATGGGCTCCGATCCAATAGCAAAGCCCAGGGTATTTGGCATCCATGTAATCCGCAAAAAGTGCGGGATCCTCTTTATTATTCTCAAACATTTCATAGTGGGCAGGAACAACCAGCCCCGGCTGAAACCTTCCTGCCAGATCAGCCGCTTCCTGGTACGTCATATTTCCGATGACATGATTCCTGTACCGCTTCCCATCCCGGCCGTTGATGGGGAGAAACATCACATCGAATTTACCGTATTTTCCAAGCCTGCTCCAGATCCCTTCATAAATACAGGTATCTCCCGAGTGATAGAGGGTGCGGCCTTCTCCTTCCAGGATATAGCCCAGATAAGGGAAAGCGCCTGTCAAAGGATCTCTGTCAAGAAATTCATGGGAAGCCGCGATTCCCGAGATCTTTATTCCACCCGGCAGGTCCAGGACGGCACCGTCGTCAAGCCCTTCAAACCGGTCTTCCGGAATATCCAGATCTTCGGAAAGTGAGCGGACCAGCAGCTTCGGTACGATAAATTTCGCCGACGGAGAACTGACTGACAGCTGTTTCCATGTTTTTCTGTCAATATGGTCGGTATGGTCATGGCTTCCCAGGATATAGTCTGCATTTGTGACTTCCAGGGGATTTAACAGAGGGGGGATCCTTCTGTCCGGACGTTCCGATAAAAAGGGATCCAGATAAATGATTTTACCGCCAAGCTTTACGGCAAATCCCATCTGCCCCAGCCACCAGAATGCAAAAGTCCCGGCCTCCGGCCTGCATGCATTTATTTCATCAATCAGTTCTTTCCCTTTTTTCATAGTATCATCCTTTCTGCGATACTTAAAACCAGGATGAAGAAGAAATTTCCTTCACCCTGGCGCAAGCTCATTTTATATGATTATATAAAGCTTTGAATCAGATCCCTGAGCACACCTTCCTCTGTTTTTTGTTCGATCAGCGGCAAGCCGTCTTTTAAAAGCCTGTTTTTTCGGTGAAACTCCGTTTTTTCTTCCCGATAGAGGATGCCGGTGGGGATTTTTTCACTGACTTCCATGGACATTTTAATGGCTTCCAGCCGGTCCGTCGGGTCATAATCGTCTCCAAGAGGCGCCGCCATATTTTTATAATAGGCAAAGGTATTGATTTTGTTGAAGCTGATGCAGGGCTGCAGGATGTCCACAAACGCATACCCCGGATAAAGGATGGCTTCCTTCATGATGCTAACCAGCTGCTTTGAATCACCGCTGAAGCCTCTCGCAACAAAGCCGGCTCCCGAAGCAATGGCCAGGAGCACCGGATTTAAGGGCGTATTCCGGTTGCCGTCGGTCTGGACCCCGGTAATGAGCCCTTCACCGCTGGTGGGTGATGCCTGCCCCTTGGTCAGGCCGTATATCTGGTTGTCATGAACAAAATGTGCGATATTGACATTCCTTCTTATGTTGTGAATAAAGTGGTTGCCTCCTTCGCCGTAAGAATCCCCGTCTCCGGAGTTCACTATGACAGTGAGCTTTTCATTGGCTATTTTAGCGGCGACCGCGGCCGGAAGGGCTCTTCCGTGAAGGCCGCAGAAGCTGTTGGCGCTTAAATACTGAGGTGTTTTAGCCGCCTGACCGATCCCTGCCACCATCAGCACTTCATTTGGCTTTATGCCCAGCTCCTCCAACGCCTTTTTCAGGCTGTTCAATATGGAGAAATTTCCGCACCCCGGGCACCAGGCTGTTTCATAAGTTGTGAATTTATCCATCTACTTGGAACCTCCTTCCAACACCTGCTTTGCAATTTCTTCTCCGGATATCTGTCTGCCGTCATATTTCAAAATGCTTTTATGACATTCTATGCCTGTCTGCTCCCTTATGAGGGAGGCCAGCTGGCCTGTGGCATTCTGTTCCACGTTGATCAGGGTCCTGTCCTTTGAATATGTCTTCAGTTTTTCCTGAGGAAGGGGGTAAATATCTCCAAACACCAGGGCTCCATAGCTTCCATCCCCATTTTTATTCAGTAAGGATACGGCTTCCCTGATGGGACCATAGGTAGAACCCCAGCCCAGGAGAAGGGTTTCGCACTGCTCTTCTCCCATAAACTCCGGCTCCGACAGCTCCCGGATAAGGCCCTCTAACTTTCTCATCCTCTTATCCACCATCTGATTCCTGACTTCTGCCGATTCCGTTATCCAGCCTCTTTCATCATGCTCATCACTGTCAGCGGCCACGAGATGGCCGGTCAGTCCCGGAATAAGCCTGGGGGAGATTCCGTCCTCCGTTATCCTGTAACGCAGATATTCCCCTTCTGCTTCCGTGGCATGGCTGATCAGTTCCAGCCCGGATGTGTCAAAGGGCTTCACACAGGCCGTTGTATCTCCAAGATACTGATCGCTGAGCAGTATGACAGGGATCTGGTATTTTTCCGCCAGGTTCAGCGCCCGGAAGGTCTGGTAAAAGGCATCTTCATGATTTCTCAGGGCTATGACCAGTCTGGGGAATTCCCCCTGAGATGCGGAAATAACGAATTTCAAATCGCTTTGCTCTGTTCTTGTGGGGAGGCCGGTCGCCGGGCCGGGCCTCTGCACATCCACGGCCACCAGCGGAATCTCCGCAATGCCGGAAAATCCCAGCGCTTCCACCTTCAGGCAGAAACCGCCTCCGCTGGTCCCGGTCATGGCCCGTGCTCCCGCATAGGAGGCGCCCAATGCCATATTAACCGCGGCGATCTCATCTTCCGCCTGCTCCACCACGATCCCCGCCTCATGGCCCACAGATGCCAGATATTCCAAAACGGCCGTGGAAGGAGACATGGGGTAAGCGGAATAAAACTTAAGGCCTCCGGCAACCGCGCCAAGTCCCAGGGCCTCGCTGCCTGAGATGAGCATGTAATCCTTATATCCGCCATCCAGATGCTCAAATTTCGCATCAACGGCTGTGTAGCCTGCCTCAGCGGCCTTTACATTGACCTCCAGGATCTCTTTCTTCATGACACCGGCCATGACTTCACCCGCATAAGTAAAGGGCTCGCCAAAGAGCTTTAATACCGCACCCACCGCCACGCTGCCCGAAGCCTTAACATTCCCCAGTTCTTTTGCTGTTTTATTCATGGGAAGCTTTATGACTCTGGAATCCTCATCGGGATAAGCGAAGCTGCTGTCACATAATATAAATCCTTTGGCAGTCAGTTTATGCTTATGCAAATCAATGGTTTCCTCATTTAAAGCAACGATCCCATCCAAGACATCGCTGTGGGAGGTTATTTCCTCCGTCCCGAATCGAAGCAGGGAAAAATTATGCCCGCCGCGCACACGGGACATGAAATCTCTGGTGGTATAGATATAATAACCGGAATGCTTCAGCAGCTTTTCCAGAATTGCGACCGTGGTGTCAATGCCTTGCCCGGCCGCACCGCCAATCAGAATATTATACATAGACTTTCCTCCTTTTGAATTTTGACTAATTATACCTTATTTTTGCACTATTTTCAATATTTTCCTCGCAATGCTTGAAATATTTGCATGGAATTTGTTAATTTTTTATTTATTGCAACAAAATATTTTAAAATTCGTGATTTAACAGACCAATCACCGGTCCGGTTGAGGGGATTTTCCTTTTATTCCGCAGAATCATCTGGTTCCTGCCGATCCGGCATAACAGGAATTGAAATTTTAATTACAAATTCATTGGAATCAACCGCCGCCAGATAACTGAGCATATCACTTTCAAAAGCATCGCCGCTGATGATCATATTATTATCTTCGATAAAACCGTTCAGACGCCGGTAGGATTTCGGCAGTTCACTGTAGGAGCCTTTATGGATCATCACCGCGTATTTCCCCTGTTCCTTGACGCGCAGGCGGTCACTGTCGATCCTGCAGCGTATTTTATTGCTGTAGTAACCAGGCTTGTCAAACTGGCCGGCAAGAAGATCCTCCCGGCTGATGATGGCCCCCAGAAGCAATTCACAGTCGCCGCTCTGTTCGTCACAGTATTTGAAATGTTCCCTCAGCTTATGAAGTTCCTCCTTGTCACTTTCATATAAAAATCCAGGAAATATTTTTTGAAATACCAGACCTCCCTCGGTGAACTAAATGCCGGTATTGAAGAGGCCTTTACCGGACAGCTGGTGATCAAGGCTTTTCACCATGAGGAAAAAGTCATTGAGGAATTCAGAAAAATCAACCAGGATCTGTACAGACACAGCAACCATTCCCAGATTGCCCAGTTTGTAGTCGCACCCTCGGTGCGCCTTATCAACAACCTGGGATATATTGTGATCGCAGTCTTAAGCGTAATTTCCATCATACAGGGAAGACTTTCCATCGGTATCGTACAGGCCTTTATCCAATACACGGACAAAGCCTCGGAACCGGTCATAGAATGCTCCCAGATCATCAGCTCCATGCAGTCCGCATTTGCCGCCTCCTCACGGTATTTTGAAATCATGGATGAAATGGAGGAAGTACCGGATCCCCCTCTCACCGTAAATCTTCCTGCCGTAAAAGGCGATGTACGCTTTGAGCATGTCCGATTCGGTTACAGGGAAGATCATATCCTGATGGAAGATATAAATATCCATATAAAAGCCGGTGACCGGATCGCGATCGTGGGGCCGACCGGAGCCGGAAAAACGACGCTGGTCAATCTCTTGATGCGTTTTTACGATATCCAGAGGGGCAGGATCACAATTGACGGCGTGGATATCAAAACAATGTCCCGGGGAGATTTAAGAAGTAAATTCGGAATGGTTTTGCAGGATACCTGGCTGTTTGGCGGTACCATACGGGATAATATCGCATACAGCAGCTTCCATGCCGGGGATGAGGAAATCATTGCCGCCGCAAAATCCGCGAGAGCCGACCATTTCATCCGCACCCTCCCGGGCGGCTATCATACGATGCTTTCGGAGGACGGTTCCAACGTATCACAGGGACAAAAGCAGCTGCTGACCATAGCCAGAGCCATTCTGGCCGACCCTGCGGTGCTGATACTGGATGAGGCCACTTCCAGTGTGGACACCAGAACCGAAGCTGAAATCCAGAAAGCCATGAACAACCTTATGAAGGGCCGGACCAGCTTCATCATTGCCCATAAATTGTCTACCGTACGGGATGCCGATTTGATTCTGGTTATGCAGCAGGGCACGATCATCGAGCAGGGAACCCACAGCCAGCTTCTTGCAGACAAGGGATTTTATGAAAAGCTTTACAACAGTCAGTTTGCACGCTGAATTTCTGGTAAAGGTAAAATAATGCTTTAAAAGAAAGAAGGTGCTGCAAAATGGAAATAGTCAACAAGATCTGGTATCTGGTCGTTTGATTAACGCCAGTATCTTGTATGAAAAATTCATTTTGCGACACCCTCTTATTGATTCCCTATGATAATTTCATTTTGCGGCAGCCTTCCATTATATATTGCTGAAATATTTTTCCATGATCTTCTCCGACGTCCTCGTCGCCAGAGCCTGGGTGGTAAGGGTCGGATTCTGGCCTCCAAGCCCGTTGCACAAAACGCTGTTATCCGCGATATACAGCCTTTTCACCTGATTCGCTTCGCAATTCGTATCGGTCACATAGCCAATTCTCATGGTACTCATGATATGGGCGCAGACATCCGGCGGCCAATTGGCCCGGGTAATGAATTTTGCCCCTGCTTTTCTCAGCAGTTCGCAGGCATGCCTGGCTAATTCATCCCTCCTTGCGGCATCCGCCTCACTCATCCGGTAGCTGATCACCGGTATGTATCCATTTTCATCCTTTTGCACCGGATCCAGAGTGACGCTGTTCGTCTGGCTTACCTCATCGTCAGAAAAAATCACAATGCTTAAAGTCCTGTTGTAGTCTCTCATCAATTCCTTCAGTAATTCTCCCACCGCCATTCCTTCTATATCCCAGGGCTCTTCCCCATTGGTCCGGTTTTGAAAATAATAACCCTTCTGGCTGGTTTCGTATATCATGGTTGAATAAATTGCAGGACTTGTGCCAAAGGGCTCAAATGCCCCAAGTCCCGGATAATCGAATCTGGCGGCGGAATTCTGTCCCACATACGGCTTTACATCCGACATTCCCAAAATGTTCATCAGGACTTCTTCCTCAAAGATACCGGAAACACAATCAATGACGTGTGTGGTCAGCCCTTTTCCCACCCATTCATTTTCAGGCAGGCCGGAATTGAGCCAAAGCCTGGGAGTTTCAACGGCGCCGCCCGCCATTACCACCACCTTTGCTTTTAATTCGCCGGTTTCCCCTGTCCAGGTATTCTTAAAGGCTACGCCCGTGGCATGCAGTCCTTCCGGGCCCTCCTCATGTTTCGCCACGGAATCCACGGTCGGCCCGATGTTGCAGCCGTTTACGCAGTGTCCTCTTAAGGTGCAGCGGACGGAATGGTTGTTTTGCAGGTCAAAAGCCGGATCATTCAAAAGGGGATTCACACGTAATATGGCATTGGGCTGGGGACGGTATCCGGGCTCTGTTAAATCCCTGGCGTCCAGGCGCTGCCATCCCATTTCTTTCGCACCATAATAAAACAGATCTTCTTTAGAGGTTCCTGTGGCCGGATGCACCGGCAGTGTCTGCTCCACCTTTTCATAATATGGGATCATATCTTCGTAAGATATGGGCCATTCCTTTTCAAAAGCCAGGGGATAAGCGCGGGGAGAATTTGCAAAATAAAGAAGGGTCGTTCCGCCCACCCCTGCGCTCTGCCAGACAAAACCTCCCTGACGGTTCAGCCTCCTCCATGGACTTTCGCTTCTGTCTGCAGGCCCCCATCGGAATTTGCCGGAAACGGTGTCATTCATATCCTCTTCCAGATCCGTGAAACTTTTTCTCAGCAGCTGAATGTCAAGATCATCATGACTGGAGCTGCTTTGGGCACCTGCCCCGGTGTTGGGATCCGGCCACTGCTTATTGCCGTACCAGGGTCCGGCCTCAAGAAGCAGCACGTTTACTCCTCTTTCACCAAGCTCTTTTGCCGCCACGGCACCGCCGCCGCCCGCACCAATTACTATGACATCTGCATCATATCCCTTACTTATACCATCCTCCAATCCTCCGTTCATTCCCCCTGAATTTATACATAACTGTAAGACCTGGAAACGCGGTACCCCAGGGATGGCCCCGGATATCCGATCTGATCCCAGCTGACAGGAAAATGCTCCAACGTACGCTGCCCGGGCGGATTTAAGCGGGTCAGGCCATATCCGGACCACTCCGAATAATATCCCATCAGGGCCAATTTGTTTAAGGAAGGGATCACCGGATAAATATCTTCCTGGCTGATCTGATCAAGCGCGGGAAAATAAAGGAAACCATCCGGCTGAAGCAGAAGGCCGGCCGCCAAAAGCCGCTCCGACGGTGAAAGCCCGGAAAAGAGCTTTCCGTCAAAGAGATCCGACTCCTCCGGATTTTCGTCTTTTTCGTACAGGAACTGCTTTGCCGCTATATTTAATATCTGCGCCGTCGGTATTGCCAACGGAATGGCAAGGCTGTCAAGTGACAGGATGAGATACTCATATGTAAATAAATCCAATGCGCCGTAATACTGGATCCTGCCGTATTGTTCCGCTAAATCCGGAGACCTGGGTATCATGGCATCTGCAAAAGCCTTAAAGGTATCTGTCACATAGCCGGATAAAAGAGCCTCATCCCGCATCCGGCTGTCTGAATGATCATATATCCTGTCCAACGATCCACCTGCTTTGTTTTTTCAGCATTTATGCTGTATTTATTGAATCTTATGACGTCCCTTTGAAGTCTATCACATATATTTTCCGACGCATGCATTTGACGGCAGCCGGATCATCTGTTCCGGCTGCCGTCTTCCACGGAAGAATCTTTGGTTATATTGAATTACCGGATAAAATGGGTTGCCACCCGCTGCTCATACTGGGGAGCGGCAATTCCGGCCTTCCGCCCGGCCTCGATGCTCTTTAAAAGCCAGGCCATATTTTCTCCCAGAGTCCGCATGGTCTGTAAGCCTTCCTCATCCTTTCTCACATCCTCGGGCGTAAAGCCATGCACCTGATTCCAATACTGTGAGGAAACAACCGGCATATTGGAAATGGTGAAGTATTTGTTCAGCCGGTCAAAAGCTGCGCTGGCACCGCCGCGGCGGCAGGATACCACGCTCGCTCCCAGCTTCCCTGCCATGCGGGACTTGCTGCAGTAAAACAGCCGGTCCAGGAACGCGGTGAGCTGACCGCTGGGGCCTGCGTAGTAAACAGGGGAACCTATGACGACCGCATCATAACCGTCCAGCTTCTCCAGCGTCTCATTCACCTGGTCCTGAAATACACATTTTCCGGTTTCCATACAATGTCCGCACGCGATACAGCCCGCTATGGGCTTTTTGCCGAGGTAGAGCATTTCGGTTTCAATGCCGTGCCCGTGCAAAGTCTCACCAACCTCCGAAAGAGCCGTGTAAGTACAGCCATGCTCATTGGGGCTTCCGTTGATTAACAGTGTTCTCATATTCTGACATCCTCCTCTGACCCTGAAAAAATAATGAAACCTTCCATTGAAGTTCATACTTTAATTGTATTCAGAACGTTCAAATAGTCAAGTACTCACATTTCTGTAATATACTTTCCAAATGTAAAGTGTAAACAAAATCAGTTTCCCAAAGCACAGCAATTGACAAAGCGGGGATTATACACTATAATTCTGTCATAAATACACAAAAAATTAAGTACAGGTATTTCAGTACTATACTTTCCTGAAGGAGAGAGCATAATGAGCTTAGAGTGCATAGCGAACTCAGATCTTGAAAACACGGGATTCAATTACACCCTGTCACTCATCAACGGCAAGTACAAAATGGTCATTTTATACTGTCTGATGGAGTTCAAGACCGTGCGGTTCAATGAAATTAAAAAATATGTCAGATCCATTTCCTTTAAAACCTTAAGCATGACATTAAAGGAGCTGGAAGCCTGCGGGCTCGTCCACCGTGAGGAATACCCACAGATCCCGCCAAAAGTGGAATACAGTCTGACAAAACGGGGCATGTCCCTGATCCCCATTCTGGATGCCATGTGTGAATGGGGAGAAGAAAACAGGATGGAACCATGTTCTCTGCCGGACAGGAGAAGCAAAAAGTAATCTTTTCTTAAAATATTTACATTCAAAATGTGGGACTTTCTATGATCTTCCAGCCTGAGCAATTATATTCTGCACAGCTTCTTTTACATACCTGGGATCTGTTGCCAGATTCAGCCGGATAAAGCCATCAAAATGCTTTCCAAAGCATTCTCCGTAATCGGCTGCCAGGTGACACTTCTCCTGACCACCAGCCAGTAAAACAACCAGCCCTAACAGCATGACTCCGTGTCTGCCTGCCCCTTTTGTATAAACGCTGATCTTCGTATCCAATGGAGTGTTTCTGTCAAAAAAGATAAAGGCAACACAAATTGCTATAACAATCGCTACATACCTTGGCATTTGGCCAAAAGGATCTTCTGTTCCATGAATGGTAAAAAAAATACCGCATCCAACATACAGAATCAAAAAAATAAGCATGGGAAAAAACGCCAGCCCCTTATAGTTTTTCTCACTTCTTGTTTCATTATGTGGTTCAGATTATCTGTGCCGTGTTTGTCTATGGAATGAATGCCTTTTTACCCAATGTACTTAACGTAATGAAATATATTGGCGCTGCCTATGTTCTATGGCTCGCCATACATATTGCAATAAGTAAACCTGATTCAGAAAACACAGGCAAATCTTTCTCATTTTTTAAAGGGTTTTTGCTCCAATTTGTGAATGTGAAAATCTATTTGTTTGGAATTACCGCCCTGACTGGATATGTGACAGACTACAGCACTTCTTTTGAAGTCTTGCTGCTGTTTGAAATGATGATTGCCACAATTACATGGATTGGTATGGGCATAATAATACAAAGGATTTACCAAAAGCATTTTAGATTCATCAACATTATTTTGGCGGCTGCTTTGCTGGAATGTGTTTACAGTATGATAAAGTGATTGTAAATGCTTTTTAGTATTAAGGAAGCCAGACCTGCTCCAATGCGGTTCTGACTTCGATCAGCCTTTCACCTTTTGTCCCTTTTTTACAATATCAAGAGGTTCCCTTTTGATCTCTTCGACCGTCAGTTTTTCGTTGGTTGCCTGGCCTCCCTCCCCTCCGGACTGAAATCTCAAACAATTTCCCACAGCAAACGGCGGGACCCTTAAAATAAAAGGCCCCGCCGTTTACCGTTCTTTTTAACCTGAATCAGATAACCTTCCCGGCTCTGAAATAAACATGATACTTTTCCTTATCCACCTCCGCAACCGGCACATAGGAAATACCGTTCTTTTGAAAATGAAGGGGCGAATCCTGTTCTACCATTGTGTTGTTCATTTCCTCAATCCCTTCCGGACAGGTCAGATAATCCTCACACTCAGATAATGCCGCCAGAATAAACGGTCCGCAGGCAATGCTCACAAGCTTTCCACCTCCCTGTTCCGGTATGATCCGGTAACGGTACGGCATGCGAACTTCAACGGTGTCTCCCGCCCTCCAGTTCCTGGAAATGCGTAAATAACCGTCCGCAGAAGCTTCCGCCTCCTGTTCCTCTCCGCAAACGCTGACCGTAAAATCCTTTCCGGCCCAGGCAGGCACGCGCAGGCACAGGATACGTTTTCCCGGAGTCTTCAGCCTTAACGAGGCGCGCTCCGGATCCTGGGCCGTCCAGAACTGCTCTAATTTCATCTCTTCCCCATCCAGAACCGAAGCAATGTAGAGATTCACATACAGCTCCTCTTCATTGCAGAAATAGATATCCTGTATGTAACGGAAACGGCTTTCCAGCCCCGTGCCATGGCAGCAGGTATTTTCGTCCGTATGGTATTCCTTTTGCCCTGCCGGCTGCAGCGGCATGAAATAGGTGGTTCCCCCGTCCTCCCTGTGGCTGCCGGAGGCCATGATGTGGTTGTATAAAACCAGCTCATAGTAATCCATCAGAGAACCGGAGGGATACAGCTTAAACAGTTCGGAGGTAAGTCTCAGCATATTATAGCTGGCGCAGCTCTCCGCCGTTTTATCCGAGATATATTCATCTGTCCTGCCAGGCTCATGAAACATCTCCGTTTCCCCGACTCCTCCTATGCTGTAAGCGTGAGACCCGGTGACCATATTCCAGAAATTTTCCGCTATGTGCAGATACCTGCCATCGCCGCCTGCCTTATACAGCTCCACTGCGCCCATGATCTGGGGAATGTGCTGGTTCGCATGCATGTCTTTCAGTGTGTCTGCATTTTCCTCCATGGGATAAAACAGCTTTTCATTGCGGAAAAAATAGGCCGCTTTTAAGTATTTTTTATCCTGGGTGATCTGATACAGCCGGACCATCACCGAAATCATCCCGCCAAATTCCCCGGCAATGTACAGGGACCACATTTTATCCAGCTGCTTCTGAGAGAGCCCGGATAACCGCTCAAACACCCAGTCCCCCATCCTGCCGGCGATTTCAAAGGCCTGGGGATGATTTCCGGTCAGGTAACAGTCAAGAAGTCCTGACATGATTTTGTCCAGGGTATAATAGGGAGCCCATATGGCCGGATATGTTGTATATTTTTCCAGCAGATCAAACTGGTCCTCCGGATAAGCGCTCAGAAATCCGGGATGGCAGCCCTTTGCTTCAAGAGCTTTCTGGCATTCTCCCAAAGACTGTACCATGTAATTTATTTTCCGGTCCAGTTCCGGGTTGCCTGAGGCGCCCCAGCCCAGCGCAAGGGCCGACAAGTAATGACCTGTGGTATGCCCCTTTAAATTGCATTCCGGCCCATCCCAGCCTGTCATGGGCGGAGCCCCCTTTGTATCCAAACCCGCGGCAGCCCGAAAATTATATAACATCTGATCATCATCCGCACGAAGCAGAAATTGAAGGATGTGTTCCTGCGCTTCATAAAACATCGTCCCTGCCTTCAGTCTGACCGTTCCCGGAGGGAAGGACACCGCTCCGGCATCAGGAACCGTTTCCTGTTTCCCCGGAATACCGGACAGGAATTCTATGACCGCTTCCACCTCCAGCTCCATATCTTCCACCCTGCCGGCGACACGGACGGTACCGGGTGAGGAAGGAACCGGAAATGCCTCCCAGACCACGGGAAGCGTCACCCGCACCCCCGTATCTTCCTCCGCAATAACAACCGGAGGCAGCGCCGTCGGTTTTCCGGCCTCTGCCTGCAGCCTGACGGGAAAAAGCCTTGTAAACACCGCAGCACGCGGCTGTTCCAGCACTGTTACCTGAAATTCCCTCTGCTTCCATGCCCCCTTAAAATGAGCGGCCACCACAAGTGGCACCATCCGGTTTCCCACTCCGTAAGCGGGCCTGGTCACCTTGCCTTCACTGCTTAAAAAGAGGGTCTCCTTTGACTGCCAGGTGAAATCAGAGCCAAGCCTTCCTCTGGCTGGCAGGGTCAAATCAGAATCTACCGTATTTAAATTCCCTATGTAGATTTCTCCCAGGTCCTGTAAAACAACTTCATCGGGTGTCCGTTCCTTTTGATTCATGCACATGATGTCAATACCTCCTGATTTTATGAATGCTCCGCAATATTTTCCGCTTTATGAGTGATCCAGTCCCTGCCCTCCACGATCCGGGTGATCAGCATGGCCATGGCAGGGTCCCCGGTCACATTATTCATCGTGCAGAAGGGATCGGTGATCGTCCCCATGATCACTATGATGGGGATCACGGATGTGGGAAAGCCGAATGCCGTACAAATAAACATCTCTCCTATGAATCCGCCGCTGGGAATCGTTCCCACGATAATCCCGCTGATAAGCGCAACGATCACTGCCTTTACCATATCCTCCGGCCCCATGGTCATATGAAAAACGCCAAATAAAAAAGCAATTTTAACGATCTGAACAGAAACCACTCCGTTCTTATGCATGCTGGCGCCCAGCGGGACCACCAGACTGCTGATTTCTTCCGAAATGCCCATTTTTTTCGTTGCCAGAAAATTTACCGGAATACAGGCGGTGCTGCTGCAGGCACCTGCCGCGGTGGCCGCCGGCAGCCATATATGGGTCCAGTATCGTCTCACCGCTTCCCTTCCGCCTCCGAGAAAAGGAACTATTGTTCCGTAGGCGATGAAAAACAGGATGCAAAATACCGCATAAATGATGGACATACGGGCTATGGATCCGATAATCTGACTTCCCATTTTACCGATCAAGGTGGCAAAATAGCAGGCGATCCCCACCGGAGCGTATAACATGACAATCGACACCATCTTGCCAAGGGCTTCGCTTAAGCCGGTAAACAGGTTTACGATCGGATCTCCTTTTTTACCGATACTCGCTACCGCGATCCCAAATAATATGGCAAACATGATGAGGGCCATCATATTCTTGATCGACAATAAGTTCACAAAATCCCCGGTCGTAAACATATTCACAAAATTCATGGCTGTATTTCCCGGATCGATCTCTTCCGTAAATTCAACCGCCACGCCCTTTGCCGGATTGAAGATCAAAACCGCTGCTCCAGCCAGCAGCGAGGTAATAAGGCCGCCAATGACAATGACGGCAAAAAAGATGCCCAGTACTTTTCCCAGCTTTCTCAAATTCCCCATGTTGGCAATTGAATTGGCAATTGACACAAATACAACGGGGACAATGAGGCAAAACACCATATTTAAAAATATATCCGCAAACGGCTGCAGCACCGCCGTTTTTTCGCCGAACAGGATCCCCGCAAACGCCCCTGTCACCACGCCTCCCAGTAAAATAAATGAAAACCGATAATTTCTCAGTACCGTTAAAAACTTTGAATTCGATGAATTCATAAAGAACCCTCCCAATTATTTTTTATCTGATTTTCCGGCAGGTCAGGAAATAAGCCCCCTCCTTTCTGATGCTCTCCCCGGATTTGACCGGCCTGTGCAAGGTTATTATAATTTGGGTGGCTGAATCTTTTAATCAAGAAAACGAACTCATTATATAAATATTTTAACATTATTTCTATAACAAAATGTATTTATTATTGTATTCCATGTGAAATAGTGATAAAATTGTACAATAAAATACATTCTGTATCCGGAGGATTGTAGCATGTACATAAATTTCACCAGCCCGCCCATGCCTCATCTGATTGTGGGAGGCATATCGATTTTCCGAAAAGGGGACAGGCATGAGAGACGCGCGATCCATAATACCTTTGATCTGATTTATGTCCGCAGCGGTACCATGTACATGGAAGAGGAAGGGAAGCAGTTTGATGTGGGCAAAGGACAGTTTTTGATTCTGGCTCCTGACAAGACCCATGCAGGCTACCGTCACTGTGATGAAGATACGGTCTTTTCCTGGATCCATTTTTATACTGCCGGAGATTTTTCCTTTTCAGAGAAACCGGTCCAGTATATGCCGTCTAAAATGAATAAAAATAAATATTACCAGAAAGATAAATTTTATATCTCCATTCCCCAGTATGGAACCCTGAATTCAAAATACCACAGAGATATGGAGGGATACCTGGACCAGATTTCCCAGGTAAGGATCGACAAATATAACCAGCAGAAGCTTTTTTACAATTCTGCGGCTTCACAGATCGATTACCAGATTCTTTTCATGAAAATAATATCCCATATCTGTGAATCCAGCGAAAAGCCCCAGGAGAAAGATCTTGCGGAGGAAATCTGCCAATATCTGAAGCATTCCTATGCGGAACCTTTTAATTTAACGGAGCTGGCCCACAGATTTTCCTTCCATCCGGCCTATATCATACGCTGCACCAAATCAAAATACGGGTATACCCCCTTGCAGCTGCTCATCAGCATACGCATGGAGGAGGCAAAGAAACTTCTGACAACAACGAATCTTCATGTAAACATCATCGCTCAAAACGTAGGATGCCACGATACGGCGTATTTCTCCAAGCTGTTTAAAAGCAATACAGGAATGACCGCGCTGGAATACCGCAGGAGAGAAAAAGGCGCTGTAACGGTTGTATTCAGGATTCACCGTTACAATCGCTGCACTGTGAATCACAAAAATCTCTGTTTCGTTTTCTGTGGAAAAGAAGCGTTCCAGACTTTCGGCATCTGTTACGTCACCGACGCAGATCTCCACATCTTCGGGCACCCTTGCGGCAGCTGGGTCGCCCTTGAGCACAAGACCTCGTACTTTCTTTCCTTCCTCCAGAAGTTTTGCGGCAACACTGCTGCAAGATTTCCTGCGACTCCTGTCACAAGGTAAATTGTCTGATTGTTTTCATTTTTAATGGTCATAAAATATCCTCCGTTCTTAAATTTTTTTTATATGGATTGACTTTTTAATGTTCTTATCATATAGGGAAAGCATTTGCGTATTGTTTGAAAATCGTTTCTAAAGCGTAAATTTACCCTTTGTCTGCAAAGCATGAATGTTCTGTCCCCGGAAGATATAAAACCCAAAATCATCTTTTTTCAATCAACTCCTGCAGTCGGACACTGGAATCCCTGATGCTGCTGACAGAGGTATAAATAACCTCCATGCTGCCGTATTGTTCTTTGGTTGCCGTAAGCATCTCATTGGTTGTCATCAGTTGTTTTTGGGAAATCGCAGAAATATTCTCAGACTGTCCGCGTATCTGCGAAAAAATACTGCTTACCCGGGCAACCTTATTCAGTTCATTTTCTATGTAAGCATTTATTTTTTCAAATGATCCCCGAATCCCCTCAAAGCTGCTTAACACCTGTTTTGTAATAAGCCCGCCTTCTTTTGCGGCGGCCTTACCGGCTGTTGCCTTTTGAAGCACCGCCTGTGTTTTTCCGTGGATATCTTCCACAATATGATTGATATCATCCACGGCTTGGGCACTTTGCTGCGCCAGCTGCTTGATCTGTGCTGCGACGACACTGAACCCGGCACCGGCCGCTCCTGCTCTGGCAGCTTCAATTGACGCATTTAGCGCCAGAAGGTTTGTTTCACCGGCAATCTGGCTGATCATAGACAGGAAGCTGTTTACCTGCTCCATACTCTTGTCAAGAGCCTCAATGGTCAGCAGGGATTCACTTACTGCCGCATTAATTACTTGCATCTGCTTATCCATCTGGCTGAACTGTTCCGCACTCTGATCCAGGGTCTGCCGGGCATTTTCAGATGTTTGAGCGAGCTCCCGCGACATTTGGCCGATCTCATCCATTTCCGTATCAACGGCATTCATCATACCGTTGATACTTAGAATACTGCCCGACTGATGGGCGACATCATCCACAACACCCTTGATTTTTGCCGACAAGCTGTCGCTGATATCCCGGAGAGAAATAATATCGTTGTTGCACTGGCTGATATTGCTGTGAAGATGGGTTGTATTTACCTGAATCACACGCACCATATTGTTGGCTTCTGCCTCATTTCGGTTCGATAGTTCAATCAGGCCTGCACTGCGTTTACATACAAAAAATAAAATCAAAACCAGAAGTCCCAGAAAGACCATCATGGAGATATATCCGGCATCAATTCGGTGATTTTCCTGATAATACATAACCGTAAACGTAATGGTGTACAGTCCGCCAAAGCTAAACAAAATTGCTTTGTTAAGATAAAGCGAAACCACACAAAGCACGACTGCGATAATCATGCTGGTATGGGGGCCGCCTATAGCAGAAACCGTACAGGTTAAGATGGACATAAATAAAATTGCCATGGTTAAGGTGTGCTTCTTTGTCTTTACGACCAGTATCGTGGCAGCGACCAGTTCCACCAGCAACGATTCCAACACGCCCCCGGGCAGTTCCATAAAGCCCGTCCACTTGAGAATAAGAGCTGCGGCAAATATGAGGCCCAGCAACCCCGTTATAATTTTATTTACCCTTGCTGCATTGGCTATAATAAAGCTGCTTTGTACCGATTTACTCTTAAATTTTTCTTCTTTGCTCTGCATGTTCCGTTCGCTAAGCACTCCCAGCCGGCGTATGAGTATATTTAGAATTTTCAAAAGCTTTCACCCTCCATACAACACTTTGATTTTCAGAAAATTCTATCTGGTTTGTATTTATGAATTGCTTAAGAATTG
Source organism: Lachnospiraceae bacterium 54-53 (assembly GCA_041223105.1). Classification (GTDB taxonomy): domain Bacteria; phylum Bacillota; class Clostridia; order Lachnospirales; family Lachnospiraceae; genus Lacrimispora. Next base: position 64,779 of record JBCLPO010000004.1, on the reverse strand, counting down.
TTTGAGAATTATTAATTTGCAATTCAAAAAATCAAACTCTTTTTTCATATTAATAATTTTTAAACAAATCTCAAACAAATTTTAAATGTGAATATAATACTAATAAAAGAGGACTGGTGCGCTTTTTCTCCTTTCCAGTGCATAATGAATGGGGTGATGCCGAATGAAACAAAAAAAGAAACCGTCAACGACATTGATTCAAACGGTTCCTCTAGCAAATACTGACCTGACAAAACGTTTTTCGCCAAAGGTCAGACGTTCTCTAAAAGTAACAGGAACTTCGTGGACAGCCAATATATTTGTGGGGCTGGGCAAGCTGTCAATGGGCTGTGTCCATGCCATCTTAACGATATCCAGCCTGCTGCTGATGCAAATCAGTCTTTAAAGGTTCAATTGAAAAATTAAAACGAGGAGAAAATGAAATGAAAAAAGTATGTGTGATTACAGGCGGAAGCAGCGGCATTGGACTTGCCGCCGCCAAGCAGATGGACAAAGAAAATATTGTGGTTCTTTCTGGAAGGAGTCCCCAGAAACTGGAGGATGCAGTTCATGCGCTGCGTACCCTTGATATTGACGCCCGTGTATTTCAGGGCGATGTAAGTGATCGGGAATCCGTGCTGCGGTTAGCCGAATACGCTCAGCAGCAAGGAACAGTTAATTCCGTAATTCATTCGGCCGGTATTTCTCCGCAGCTTGGAACTCCTGAAAAGATTTTTAATATCAATGCTATGGGAACAATTTATATGAATGAGGAATTATCTAAGATTATGAATACCGGTGGCTGCATTGTTGATGTGGCTTCCATGTCCGCCTATATGCTTCCCTTCCTTTTACCCGATAATATGGCGGCGCAGGAAAACTATGAGTTGAGTCTGACAGAACCGGAGGAATTCCAGAAAAAAATGCTGGACATCCTGAGCTCCGTTCCGGGGAACCTGTCCGATAAAGTTGCTTATGCCCTATCCAAGGATTTTGTGGTCTGGTATGCCGCACAGTGCGCCTGTTTCTACGGCAAACGTGGCATTCGTGTACTATCCGTTTCTCCGGGTACCTTTGATACGCCTATGGGACAGTTGGAAGGTGAGTCGGCCGCTTCCTATGCATTAAAGGGAGCATTGGGCCGCGTAGGCCAACCGGATGAGATTGGGTCTCTGCTAAAATTTTGTATCAGTGATTCAGCCAGCTACCTTACCGGAACAGATATCCTTTGTGATGGGGGCACAATGGCGGCCATGAAGCGGGCTATGCAAAAACAACGTTAAAGCAGAAGGCAAATCTATCCGTCTTTTGGGTGCCGTGCCCACGAACGAAGAAAAGTACAGTTTATAAGGGACTACACAGGGTAATGGTCTGGCGGGTGATGTATTGCCCGTCAGATTTTTCATGTGTCCCGAAATCCGGCTTGTGGCGGTGTTTCCAGTATATCCACAAGGTTGGAAAACGGGCTGAAAATGAAAAATTTCCACGCTTGTGGAAAGGTGTGGTATAATGGGAACAGGCAGAAAACCGAAGCGGGGAAAGGGGGGATACCGTTATGAATGTGACTTTTAACGATACAGGAAAAATTAAAGGATTTACGGGTTGAACATGGTTTGACGTTGGAGCAGTTGGCGTAACGGACAGGCATTTCAAAATCTGCTTTGGTCAACTATGAAACGGAAGATTACAAGGACATCAGCCACACCGGCATTATGACGCTGGCAAAATTCTACGGCGTGTCCGCAGATTACCTGTTGGGGCTGACAGAAAACAAAAAACAGGTCGCCCTGAATTTTCGGCGGTTGAGTTGTGTGGTAAAATCAAAAGATTAATAAATTTGAATTTATTTTGGAGATGAATTTATGGAATATTCGCAGATAAGAAAAAATTTTGAACAGCATGGATTTGCAACACAGTTTTTTTCAACAAAGGAAGAAGCTTGCTGTTATTTTTATGATATTTTACAAAACCAAACAATTGGATTCGGGGGAAGTGAAACTTTGATGGAAATGGGGCTGTATGAAACTTTACAACAGAAAAATGTTGTTATATGGCACAATAAAATTCCAGGACGGGCAGTGCGAAAACTTGCAAATTGTGCTAATATTTATATAACCAGCGCGAACGCAGTAACAGAGACGGGAGAGATTGTTAATATAGACGGAACGGGAAATCGTGTTGCTATGACCGCCTTTGGCCCTCAAGCCTGTTACTACGTTATAGGGAGAAATAAAATCACACCTAATATCAGCGACGCTTATTCACGGTGTAAAAATGTAGCCGCCCCCTTGAATGCCAGACGATTAAAAGCAAAAACACCATGTGCAGTCAAGGGAGATAAATGCTATGATTGCAACAGCCCTAACCGAATTTGTCGCATTATCTCAGTAATTGAACGAGTACCTCTGGGTATGACATGTGAAATTATCTTTGTGGATCAGGAATTAGGATTTTAACTTTAATCATTTTGGGATGCCCTTTATCTCCCGCAGAACTATGATTGACTCTTATTATGGTTCTTACTCCATCTTCCTCTCACACCACTCCGCCAGCACACATTCCCCGCACCTCGCCTTCCTGGCCGTACAGACCGCCCTTCCGTGATAAATCAGCTGAAAATTGATCCGGTTCCAATGGTCCTCAGGCAGAACCTTCTGCAATTCCAGTTCCACCTGTGCCGGATTCTTCCCTGAGGCCCAGCCCAGGCGCCTGGAAATCCGGAAAACGTGGGTATCCACCGTGACCCCGGGAATCCCATATGCATCTGCCAAAAATAAGGTGGCCGTTTTTCTCCCCACCCCTGCCAGCTTCAAAACTCCTTCTATGTCCGAAGGAACCTCTCCGCCGTATTCTTCCACGATCTGCCTGCAGCACTTTTTAAGATTCCTCGCCTTATTTTTATAAATCCCAACGGACCGGATCTTCTCCTCGATTTCTTCCAGAGGCGCTTCCGCCATCTGCTCTGCGGTCTGAAACCGCTGAAAAAGCTGAGGAAGCGTCTCCTCCACCTGCTTGTCCGTGCTCTGGGCGCTGAGCATAATCGCTGCCAGCAGCTGCCAGGGCTCCTGGTGATAAAAGCCTTCCTTTGTCACACCGTAGATCTCATCTAATTTATTAAGTATCCGGCAAATATTTTCCTGTTTCATTCTTTTCTGACCCTCCTGTATTCTCTTAAAAACAGAGATACATTCCTCATCTTTTGTTTTTCCGCGCGTCTCATCTTCCCCGAACAGCGGTTTCCTCCATTTCAAACAGCTTCATCGTTCCGTATTCTCCGTCATAACCAGAGCTCCACCCCACCCTTCCTTCCCTTACCCGTCTGATCCCTTCAGAGATCATTTGGCCGGAAGCAGGACATATGTCCTCCAGAGGCAGTTCCCTTAATATATGAAATTCCGGTCCCAGTTCCCTGATCATGGACTCATATTGATTCTGAACTTTTTTACTGGCGGTGGAATAACCCATAGAGGCGGCAATAATTTCCAAAAGAGGGACCAGACTCTCAAAAGGCTTTCCGGAAGGCAAAACAAATCCTGCGCTGCGGTCCGCCAGCTGCCCGATCCTGTGACATACCCCTGTGGTCAGCTTACGGCCGCAGACCGGACACTTGCCGGAATAGGGCTCCGCTTCAGCGGGAGAGAGACAAAGCCCGCATTTCCGGTGGCCGTCATAATGATATTTTCCCTCTTCCGGGAAAAATTCTATGGTTCCCTTCAGTCCTTCTCCCCTTTCAATGGCGCCCCTGAGCCCCTCATAGGTCAGATCAATATCCATAAGATTGGCTTCCCGGCCCATTTTTCCCGGGGAATGCGCATCTGAATTGGAGATGAGCTGAAAGCGGTCCAGAGCGGACAGCTGCCATATCATGGGCGGATCCGAGGAAAGACCGGTTTCCAAAGCATGAATATGGGGAGTCAGATCCTCAAAGCATTCTTCGATGGAATCAAACCCGGAAAACGCGCCAAATAAGGAAAAATGAGGCGTCCAGATGTGAGCCGGAATATAAATGCCCCGGGGGCACAACTCCAGCATGATGTCCAGGAGATCATGACAGTCCAGCCCCAGAATCGGTCTGCCGTCCGAGTGAAGATTTCCTATGGTTTCCAGCTTTCCTGACAGCAGCTCTGCTTCCTCCAGACCCGGAAGGAGGAGCACACTGTGCACCTTTCTCACTTTTCCGTCTTTCTTATATATGGAACTGATCTCACCGGAGACCACAAACCGGGGGACGTTCGGTTTTCCCCTGTAATCCTTATCCAGACGGTATTCATCTTTTAATATGTAAAGCCCTTCTTCCGCCGGGACCAGCTTTTCTTTTAATTCTTCCCTCCACCCCAAGTGGGTAAAATCACCGGTTCCAAGGATGTCTATCCCCTTGCGTCTTGCCCAGAGGTCCAGATATTCCGGAGTGCAGTCCCTGCTGGTCGCCCTCGAATAGTGGGAATGGATATGTAAATCCGCTATATACATAAATTTCACCTGCTTTTGTCATTTTATGTTTTATTATAGCGTTCTTTGGGGAACGGTGCAAGAAGCAAACATTTCCTCCTATTGACAATCCGTGCGGCTTGTGGTAATTTTAATAAAGAGAACAATTAGATATCCAAACGGACGTGTGACTGGCAAGCAGGCAGGATCCATATAGAAAATGAAATGAACGATCATTTCATTTTTTCTGTTGGGTCTTTTTTTGTTTCTCTGAAAGAAGATTTGAAAAAACGGATGCCGCCAGGCGGCAGAACGGAGGAAAATATGGAGAGAAAAAAGCTTGCCGAACAGATACTGGAAGCTGTCGGAACAAAAGACAATGTAGTGAGTCTGGTCCATTGCATGACCAGACTGCGTTTTACACTGAAGGATGTACATAAGGTAAAGGAGGAGGAGCTGAAAAACCTGCCGGGTGTTCTTGGCGTTACGGAAAATGGCGGTCAATACCAGATCATCATCGGAAATGAGGTTCCCAAGGTTTATCAGGAGGTGACCGGACTGCTGCCGTCCGCGGCTTCGGCCTCCTCTGACAACGAAAAACCCGTAAAAATGAACGTATTTCTGAGGATGGTGAATGTGCTGTCTTCCTGCATGACGCCCATCGTTCCCGCACTGGCCGGGGCCGGTATCTTAAAGGTAATTCTGTCCGTTTTGATTTTAACAAATCTGACAACAGCGGAAAATCAAACATATTATTACCTTTCATTCTTTGCCGATGCAACCTTTTACTTCCTGCCGATTTTGCTCGCCATCACTTCCGCAGCAAAATTCAGGACAAATGTTTATTTAGCGGTAACACTGGCCGGCATTTTGCTCCACCCGAAATTCACGGCTGTCGTCGCTGCAAAGGAACCGGTATCTTTGATTGCCATCGGCCCCCTGGGTTATTATCTGGGGTACGGCCTTGCTCAGGTCATCTACTTTTTGCAGGAAATAGAAAAAGCCGGATACAGCCTGATCACCCCCGTCATTATTTCAAATTCTGATAATTATCTTGATGTCATAGGCAATACCGGCCGTTGGGTGAACTCCGGCGACGTTTTATTGTCCGTACTGGGAAAGGAAGACAGGCCATGAAAACAGTAAAAGAGTGCTTCCCGGAGGGCTTTCTCTGGGGCGGAGCCACCTCCGCGATCCAGGTGGAAGGAGGTTATCAAAAAGGCGGGAAGGGGGATTCGACTGCAGATCACGTGACCCGGGGCGGACGGAACGTCCGCAGAAGAATCACCCTGGCGGATAAGCCGGAGGCCTGCTATCCCAGCCGGGAAGCCGTGGATTTTTATACGTTCAGCTATTATACTCCATTTACATTGAGTCATAACAAAGGTCTTGAGGAAACCGGCGGCAATATGGCCCGGGGAGTGAAAAACCCCTATCTTCCCTCCAGCGACTGTGGCAGATCGATCCTCTGGGACTGCGCTGGGCGCTGAACAATCTCTGGCACCGTTACGGCATCCCCATCATGATCGTGGAAAACGGTTTGGGAGCGGTGGAGGAAATAACGACGGACGGAAAGGTTCATGACCCATTTGCGGTTTTTCGCCCAGCGGATCGTGAAAAAAAGGGAATTGGAACAGGAAGATAACGGAGGATTCCTGCTCGCCGGGGTGAGGGAATCCTGTCAGAAGGAATTAAAGTGTGCGCAGCAGATCAAAAAATATAGAGAGAAAAATTTCTCCTACGTTATCTCAGACAACGAGCTGGTCTATCTTGCTGTCCATATCCACAGAGTTGTTTCAAGGTGATCTTTAATTTCATGCCGGCAGCCCACATATGACTATCTCCGTTTCCTGTATTTGATGACCGCTTTTAAAAGCCGGTCCATTGCTTCCTCAATGACCCAGGCCGGGCAGGCGATGTTTATGCGCTCAAACCCTTTCCCTCCTTCACCGAATATATATCCCTCATCCAGAAACAGCTGGGCTTCCTGCTGCATAAATCTCTCCAACTCCAGGTAATTCATCCCCAGAGCGTTAAAATCCAGCCACTGCAGATAGGTTCCCTGCAGATCATATACCGTGACCTCCGGAAAATTTGCGGCCATGAAGTTTTCTATGTATTTTTTATTCCTGTCCAAATGCTTCAGCAGCTCATCCAACCATCCTCCGCACCTGGTATAAGCGATCTCACATGCCTTATAACCCATAATATTAAGTGAATGATATCCCCTTGCCGCAGTGACTTTATTCCTCATCTTTTTGTTGGGAATGAAATGATTGGAGGTCTGAAAACCGGCCAGGTTGAAAGTCTTGCTGGGTGCCGTACAGATCACACAGTTATTTAAGTATTTTTCTTCCAGATTTCCCATGGACACGTGCCGGTATCCGGGTAAAATCAGATCGAAATGGATTTCATCAGAAATAATGAAGACACCGTTTTCCAGACAGATATCCGCAATCCTGGTAAGCTCCTCTCCCGTCCATACACGGCCGACGGGATTGTGAGGGCTGCATAATATAAGAAGCTTTACATCCTTTTCCCTTGCCTTCGCTTCAAAATCGTCAAAGTCGATCTCATAAGTTTTCCCCGTATTGATCAATTCCGTGGTTACAAGCCGGCGGTTATTGTTCTCGACTGCCATGCGGAAAGGATAATACACAGGCGTCATGATCAGGACCCCGTCCTCCGGACCGGTAAAAGCCCCGACCATCTGCCCCAATCCCGGCACGACTCCGGCTGTCTCAACGATCCATTCCCTTTTCGGGGAAAAGCCATGTCTTGTTTCCATCCATTGGATGATGCTGTCATAATAAGCCTCTGTCGGACCTGTATAGCCTAAAATATTGTGATCCAGAAATTCCTTCAGCCCTTCTATGATTTCCGGAGGATTCTTTAGTTCCATATCCGCCACGGAAAGAGGAACCACTCCCTCACCGACGTTTGGATTTTTATTTTTCATTTCATCCCATTTAAAGGAGCCTGCATTTCCTCTCTTTATCAGGTTCTCAAAATCATAACGCATGTTCATTCCTCCCATTATTCTGTCTTCGCTTCCGTAATTCTCTTTAAAAACTGCCGCCTTGCTGATACCCGACAAATGAAACTTGCCCCCTGAACGATCTGAGGCAGTTCAGGGTATATGAGAAACATGAAAGCCACCGTGGGGATCCCCCTCATAAAGGTTATATAACCGTTTGCAATTAATTTCAACCACTTTTTCCCATCCCTGCCGCACAGTCACCGTAGCATTTTACTATTTTCACATAATCTGCAGCTCCAATGGCATTTTAAAACATTTCTTACGAATAACATTAATTGGCGAACACCTCATGATCAATGATTTACACAGATCCGCTTTTCGTATATAATAAATATATTTTATTGGGAAAAGTGTAAAATCAACCTATGGAGAAAGGATCTGACATATGAATTTAATGAATCTGATGCAGCTAAAAGAAGCCTGGAATGTTTTTAAAAACAGCCATCCAAAATTCCCCCTGTTCTTAAAGGCGGTTTACAAAAACTCCTTAAAAGAGGGAAGTCTGGTGGAAATCAGGATCACAACGCCGGAAGGAAAAACCCTCGCCTCCAATCTAAAGCTTACGGCTTCTGATCTGGAACTGATGGAGCAATTAAAGGCCGCATTAAAATAATGCATAAATTCCCTTCTGTTGCCATTGCCCCATACGAAACAAGCTTATGGAAAACCATTGTTGTATTTTCCAGAATATGGTACAATACAGGCAGCTGCGCCCCTGCTGCAAAACCGGATCATCATGATCTGACACCCGGTTACGGGCGAATGCAAAAAAACAGGAGGAATGAAAAACCGCATGAAAAAAATCTATAAATTATTTGCTGTCACATCACTTCTGTCCATATCCATGACAACAGCTGCTTTCGCAGGAGTCTGGAAACAGAATACGGAAGGATGGCGGTGGCAGGATGAGGATAACTCCTATCCCGCATCCACCTGGGAATGGATCGACTCCAATGGGGATGGAATGGCAGAATGCTACTATTTTGATGAAAACGGATACCTGCTCACCGGGACCGTTACCCCGGATGGCTATAGCGTAAATGAAGACGGGGCCTGGATGGACCATGGCATCATCCGGCAGAAGGCTGCCGATCCTTTTACCGCCCTGAAGGTCAATCAACAGGGATTTGAGCTCTATCAGGAAGCGGACAGGAAAAGCTCCGGCCTGCCTGGCCTGGATATCCTGACGGATATTCATATGAATTTTTCTTATGTGGGACTGGACATCCCGGTTTCCATGAATACACAGCTTAAATATCATGACTTAAACACACCGGGCATGGAATTTTTCTCCTCTTCCAATATCAATATGATGGGCATCCAAAAAACGGAGACTTCCTTTTATACCAATGGCTGCTACTATTCGGACATGGGGACATATGAGAAATACAAAATGAAGATCGGTTACGGGGCTATGACCAGCCATCTGACCCTGGGAGGGCTTACCGGACAGTTCGGCGCATTCTTAAAAAATGTCCAGATAACAAAGGATGAATCCGGAAATGAAATTCTTCTATACTCCAGTGATTCCGAAGGACTGGAAGATCACCTCAGCGATCTTTTTGATGAGATATGGCCCTCCCTGGCCGATTCTGATTTTAAGATCAACAGACTTGACGGCAAGGCCGTCATCAGCCCGGAGGGATACTTCTCCAAAGAAAATATCTTTATTTCCACCACCTTGGAGGAAGACGGAGACACGGTGGGAATGTCCATGAGCATTGATGTGGACTACAACAATCCCGGACAGGCCGTAACCATTCAGTTTCCTTCCATGGAAGGGTATGAAGAAGTCGTATACTGACAACCTGTCAAAAGCGCCGTAAAATGACTGTTTCCAGCCATTTTACGGCGCTCTTTCTCATTTGAGGGCTGCTTCCTTCAAACCGATATAACTATGGATTTGCCCGTCTTCCCGGTATGGTCCTGTAAACTGCATCTTCGGGGAGACTGCCGGCCGGCTCCGCTTCACAGGCTGATCATAACAGGAAAAACATAACATCTATATGTCATAATTCATCTGTTCCGGATTATTTTTATTTATATCCGTTTTATTTCCCGTCATGAGAAGCCGGGCCAGGCCTATCACCAGGATGACCGGAAACAGGACCGCCGCCAGGATGCCGATCTTTAAATTACTGCCGAAATGACCGGAAACCAGACCTACCAGGGTGGGACCGCCGGAGCATCCCAGATCACCGGCCAGCGCCAGAAACGCAAACATGGCGGTACCTCCTCCCCGGATGGTGGCGGAAGCCATGCTGAAGGTCCCCGGCCACATGATTCCCACGGATAAACCGCACAGACCGCAGCCTGCCAGACCAAGGGCTGGATGAGGGGAGAGCGAAATCAGGAAATAGGAACAAACGCACAGGATTCCGCTGGCAAGCATGGTCTTTTTTAAGTTCATCCTTTCTCCGTATTTTCCATAGACAGCCCTTGAGATGCCCATCATTACGGCAAAAAGCATAGGACCGGCAAGATCGCCTGTGGCCTTGCTCACTCCAAGCCCTTCTTCTGCAAAAGCCGACGCCCACTGGCTGACCGCCTGCTCACTGGCTCCTGCGCAAACCATAAGAAGCATAAATGCCCAGAAGATCTTTTTCCCTGTAAGCGCCGCCAATGTAAGTCCTTCATCATCCTCCACCAGAGGCGCGATGGGCACCTTGACAAACAGGAGGATATTTGCGGCAGGAAGCAGCGCCCAGAAAAGCGCCAGTATATTCCAGTTCTCCAGACCGAACAGGCTGAAAAAAACGGTGGAGAGAAGAACGACCCCCACATGGCCCCAGCAATAAAAAGAATGGAGAACGCTCATGGCCTTTTCCTTATTGTCCGTAGGACAGGCCTCCACAATGGGGCTGACCAGGACCTCCAGAAGGCCTCCCCCGGCCGCATAGATCACCACCGCAGCAAGAAGTCCGGCCCATGCCTGGGGAAAGATCCCCGGCAGTATGGGCAGAGAAACCAGCCCGATCCCGCATAAAACATGGGCGGTTATGATGGAGGCCCGGTACCCGATCCGGTCGATCACACCCGGGGACAGTAAGTCCACCAGCAGCTGGACCCCGAAATTAACCGTGACCAGTACGGTAACTCCGGACAGGGAAATTCCATATTCTGTCTGAAAGATAAGGAATAAAAGGGGAACAAAATTGTTGACTACGGCCTGTACGATATAACTCATGAAACAGGCGCGGACTGTTTTGGCATATTCTTTGTTCATGGATGACCACCTGCTTTTGTTTTTTGTATTATACCGCATATTTTTTTCATTTTCTTGCAATTTACCGCCAGTTTATGATACAATCTAGCCAAACCTGCAAAGGAGAGGCTTTCATGCAAAACACGAAAATACTGACCGATGAATCCATGATGGAACTGATCCCCCATGGCTGTACGGCTTTTCCATTTCAGTATTATTATGAGGATGTAGGAAAATTCGATAACCGGTGCATTGACTGGCACTGGCACAGGGAATTTGAACTGGTTCTTGTTACAGAAGGCAATGTCCAGTGCTCCATCGGCAATACCGGCTGCATCCTGGAAGCAGGGGATGGCATCTTTATCAATTCCTCTCTTTCTGCACTCTGCTTCCTTTGCGAGAATCCCACCAATACCTGGGAACTGGATGCCCATGCCCTGCTCAGCAGAATTTGGTCAGTCCTTTTTGAACACAGGCAGCAATTTGAGAACATGGAAAATTCCGGGATCAACCGGATCTCCCAGGCCCACTTCCGCCGCATGACCTGTTTTATCGAACAGAACTACTGGAAAAAAATCACGCTGGAGGACATTGCCATGTCCGTAGGGGTCAGCAGCAGCTTCTGCATACGGGCCGTTCCATTACCGAGATCGCGGAAAGCGCCGGATTTGAAAGCACCAGCTATTTTGACCGCCTGTTCAAACGGGAATTTCACATGACCCCCAGGCAGCTTCGGACCGGCTCAAAGGCCGGGAAAACATATTGAAAAAAATTTTAACAGGAGAATAACCATGGGTGAATTGTCAAAGCTTCCCAATATAGGGAAAGAAGTGGAACGCCAGTTAAATGAAGCCGGAATCTTTACCTTTGAAGAATTAAAGGCAATGGGCGCCCGGCAGGCCTGGCTGAAAATACAGGCCAAAGATCCCTCCGCCTGTATTCACAGGCTGCTGGCCCTGGAAGGAGCCATTCAGGGAGTAAAAAAGACCCTGCTGCCGGAAAACCGGAAGACAGAGCTGAAAGAGTTTTACAATCATCATAAACTGTAAAGAAAGCCGGGGTGGAACCGATCAGATATATACCAAATATTATCACAGGCCTGCGGATCGCAGGCAGCCTGATCCTGCTCACGCAAAAGCCCTTATCAGCAGGTTTTTTCCTTCTCTACTTTTTTTGCGGGCTCACCGACGGTCTGGATGGACTTATTGCCAGAAAAACAGATACCGCAAGTGCAGCCGGTGCCGCATTGGACAGCGCTGCAGATGCGGTATTCATCGCCGTTATGCTGTTTTTGCTGGTTCCTGTCCTTCCCTTTGCCCCCTGGATGATCCTTTGGACAGCAGGAATCGGAATGATCCGTATTGGTTCCTGGGCGGCAGGATTTATAAAATACCGGACATTTGTCTCCCTGCATACGTATGGGAACAAAACCGCCGGCTTTGTGCTCTTCTGCTTTCCGTTATTATGGAAGCTGTGGGGCATTTCCACTGCGGTCGCCGTCATTTGCACGATCTCAAGCCTTTCCGCCATAGAGGAACTGATTTTACAGGTTACCTCCAGAGAGCTTCACAGGAACGAAACGACCATATTCTGCAGATTATCCCGGAAAAGAAATAAGGGTTAAAACTGCTTCTTTTCCATGATCCGGACGGAAACAAAATAAGAAAAAATGAATGCCGCCACACAGACGATTCCGAGCCCTCCCATAAAGACCGACGGATTTATGGTCCTGAGACCGGCCAATATCACGTCCGTATTATAATTTAAATACCTCATTCCTCTGACGATGCAAAATACGGCTGCAAATACGATGCCGAATACTCCAAGCAAAGCCATTCTGCTCTTTTCGGCCCCAAATTTCAAATGAAGGGGCAGTGAAACTGTCAGAAGAACAAGAACCAGCAGCAAATAGATCAGGGCGGAGGGAAATAACTCATTCAGCACCGGTTTCTGTTTTAAAACCGCGGCTCCTGCAGTCAGCAGCGCGGCCGCGCACCATGCGGCTCCGCCGGTGATCAGGCCAAACAAATATTTTTCGGCCACATACCCCTTTCTGCTGACAGGCAGCGTAAACAAATAGGAAAAACCATTATCAAACTCATCGTAGCTGATGGTGCTTATTGTAAACATGGTGATCATAAGCGTCATGTAGTTGATCGCAAACACGGAATTCATATTTGTGAAATACATGACAGCAACAACCAGGCATATGATCATAAAAAAATTCTTCTGGTTCTTCAGCAGCATGAAATCCTTTATCAGCATCCCTTTCATAACCGTTCACCTCGAATCATCATCATAATCAGCTCATCAATGCTTCCTTTTTCCACCACAATACCGGGACTGTTTTCAAGATAGAACTGCTTCCGGTCCGTAAGGCAACTGTAACCGAATGCCTCCTTTTTATATCTTAAGATATACCGCGTATCCAGACCTGCGTATTGCTCCCCGGTCACCTTTAACAGGCCATAGCTGCCAAGAAGGACGTCGGTTTCTTCATGAAGCACCATTTTCCCCCGGTCGATCAGATATATATCATCGCAAAGCCCTTCCAGGTCGCCGGATATATGGGAGCTGATCAACAGGGACCGCTCTCCCTGCTCCATATAGCTTCTCATGAGATCCAAAAGCTCATCTCTCGCTATGACATCCAGTCCGGCCGTCGGTTCATCAAAAATCAGGAGCCGGGCACCATGGGACATGGCCGCGATCACCTTCAGCTTAGCCTTCATTCCGGTGGAAAATTCCTTAAACTTCTTATTCAGGGGCAGGTCAAATTCGCTGCATTTCTTTAAAAATCCGGCTTTATCAAATTTTCTGTACAGGTTTTCCATCACAGGAGTGATTTCTTTTATGCTTAAGTACCCGCTGAATCCGGAATCAGACAAAACGACCCCCATCTCTTCCCGCTCCTTCGGAGTAATGGAGGCGGCAGCCTTTCCAAAGACTTCAACACTCCCTTCATCTATGGAAATCAGACCTAAAACCGCCTTAAATACCGTCGTCTTTCCCGCACCGTTCTGACCGATCAGCCCTGTTACATATCCCGGACGCAGGTCCAGGGAGCAGTTCAGGCTGAAATCTTCATAATGCTTCTCCACGTTTTTCAATTTTAATAACATAACTAATCCTCCAAAATAATTTGAAACAGTTCCGTAATCTCCTCATTGCTCATCCCGCAGCTCCGGCCCTTCCGGATGGCCGTTTCCAAATCTGCTTCCACTTCTTTCTTTTTTTCTTCCAGCATGAGATTCTGATTGGCGCAGGCGACAAAGCTGCCTTTCCCATGAACGGTTATGACAAAACCTTCCTGTTCCAGGGCGTCATAAGATTTCTTTACGGTCAGGGCGCTCACCCTTAAATCCCTGGCCAGGCCCCGCACGGAAGGAAGGTTCTGCCCCTCCTGCAGCTGTCCCTGCATGATCAAACCTTTGATCTGCTCTTCAATCTGTTCGTATATGGGCTGCATGGACGAATTGTTAATGATCAGCTTCATTTCATCCCTCCTTGATAAACAGTATATAACAGTATCGATTAAATGTCAACTGTTATATACTGTTTATAAAAAAATACAAATAAAAAAGGGGAGGCAATCCTCCCCTTAAAATAAAACTTACTGCTCATTACAGAACAAAAACCTCAGATACCGAATCAATACGTACCCGACCAGACATAGGGCGATCACCGTTTCCACAGCCACAATCACCTGCAGGAATCCTGTGCCGTATCCCATTTTTCCAAGAAAAGCCGCAGACATTTTCGTCGCAATGGCACTGATAACCACCGGGAAGGTAAAGGCTGAGTAGCTCGGATAAAACGGCAGAGACAGAAATCCCGGCAGCCTGACCAGTACGGCCAGATACAATGCCCCTGCTACGGCCAAGAGCAGGATGACCATGGCAGCCGATTTTGTTTCGACGGACTGAATATATCCTGCCAGACAGAGGCTGACCGGCGCCGTATATATGCAGAACAAGGGCTTAGCCGGATCTGCGATTTCCTTATATTTCATATACCGTATGGTCACGAGCACCAAAAGAATCAGGCAGCAGGCCAGTCCGAACCAGAAAATACCCGCTCCCAGCTTCTCACGCCCGAATGCCGGCGCAGTCACGCTTGCAGCCACGATTCCCACGTATACGATATAGTAACTGGCAAACACGGCTTTCAAATTCAGCTTCCGCAGGAAAGCAACGGTAAAATAGACCATAATGAGCAGGTGCAGCCCAATGCCGGAATACCATATGACGACTGCATTGCCGCCGATCAGAGGTTTTGCATAGGCGGACAGCAGAATGACTGCCATGGAAAAGGTTCCGGATACGCTTGCCACCGCCGGATTTTTCATATCCTCTTTTACAGCGGATGGATAACGGATGCATTTACACAAAATCAGCAAACCCAGTATGGCGGATATGGCACCGCACAGCAGGCGCAGGACTTCCGAATAGCTCTGGAGAAGATTTCCAAGAGCTGCCAGTCCAAGCATGAGACCTGCCATGGGAACCGGTACTTTTTTAATCATCCGATCCCTCCCCGGCATTCCCTCCGTCCGTATCCGTAAGACCGTATTCCCGCACGATGATCTCGGCCACCTTGCCTGCCACCAGGCCGGTAAAGTGAATGCACTGTTCCTTGTGCTCTCCTGCCCCCATATCAAACCCCTTAGTCAGAATCCTGCAGCACAATGCGTTTTTCCCATTGCTTTCCTTAAACCAGTCATGAAGTTCCCTGGCCACTTCCAGGTTTTTTTCCACCTTAGGATCTCCCTGCTTTGTCCGCCCAAAGAATATGCCAAGAGCCATTACACCTCCGGATACCGCTCCGCACAAACACTTGGACCGCCCGATCCCCACCGGAAACCCCGAAGCCATGGCTATGACCTCTTCCGGTATATCCAGTTCAAAATTTGACCGAATGGAACTGACGACCGCTTCCGAACAGAAAAATCCGCCCCGGAACAGAGCCTCCGCATCATCCGCAATCTTCCTTACACTGACCGCCTGCTTCATATTCATCTCCTGTATCCTCCTCCAAATCTTATTGATATATTTATTCTATTAAGAAATGGCGGACAAGTCCAATTCATAAGTTTTATAAATAAGCGTTACTTATAGATTTTTTCAATCAAAGAAAAAAATGGAAGGCATCTTCCCGATGAAGACACCTTCCCTGCAGCCTTATTTTTTATCTACGGACAACCAGATTTCAAAGTGGAAATCTTCTTTGTATACCTCATCGCTGGAATATACCTCGATGCACATTCCGCCGGCCGGCTGATAACTGCTGGTTGGAAAGAATTCGGAATAAATCCTCTTCCACAGCTGCCGGAACGCCTCCGGCATCCCACCGGTACCGGAAAATACGGCCCATGTGCTGGCCGGCACCTCCTCCACTGTCAGCCCTTTTGCGGCCTCTCCGCCCGTGTAGGCGGCGCCGATCCCATAATCAAAGGCTCCTTTGTCCGGGTTGTCGAAGCAGATCCCCACAATTGCATTCCCAAACATGCCATCCGGCTTCACATACCGGCACAGGGCTTCAATGGTCCCATCCTCTCTGCAGGCCGCCCAGGTATCATGAATGGTCTTCTGGGTGATCTCACCGCCGCCCTGATACCGGGCTCTTTTTGCAATTACCTGAAAAGCATCTTTCTTTTCAATTCTGTAATCCATCGTTGTTCCTCCTTCTAATACCAGTTTTACAGAAAGCCTGGAAAAGGATTTCAAACAGGAGCTGCGGGTCTTTGCTTCAGATGGATTGATCCCATGGAATTTTGTAAATGCCCTGCAAAAGCTCTCCGGGCTGTCATATCCGTATTTCAGCGCTGTGTCAATCACCCTGCAGTCAGCGGCCGCAAGTTCACTGCCGGCCTGGGACAGACGTCTGTTCCGGATATATTCGCCCAGGGTGCAGCCGCAGAGGATGCTGAAAATTCTTTGAAAATGAAAGCTGGAGGAATAGGCCTGTTTTGCTATCTCCCCATAATCCAGCTCCTCATTAAGATGAGCCTCCACGTAATCAATGGCCCGCTGCAGCCCATTAATCCAATTCATTCTTTTTCCTCCCTTCCTGTAAAGCAAGTATACCGGAGGCGCGGGAAAATTTCCTGATATTCTCTGCTTTTGCCTGCCATGCCATCAGCCCGGTAAATCAGTCAAAAATAAAACAGTTCTTCAAAGTTTTTTTCCAGTGCGGTACATAATATCAGTGCCAGTTTTGCAGTAGGATTGAATTGCCCGGTTTCGATGGAGCTGATGGTGTTCCTGGATACTCCCACCAGTTCCGCCAGCTGGCTCTGGGACAGCTTTAAGTCTGACCTGGCTTCTTTCAGCCTGTTTTTTAAAATCAATTCTTCATTCATGCTATTACCCCATCACGTGCAGAATATAACATACCAGATACAATAACCCCGCCAGAATACCGGCGATTGAACCGATCAACAGCTTTCTTTCCCTGGTGACCGTATATTTTCCCAGGTTCTCCAAGCCTATGTAGGTCCAGAAAATTGCAAATATGGCATAGTTATTGATGCCTTTCATCAGATTAAAAATGACCAGTATAAGGAACATTGCCGACATGCCTGCGGTCCCTATCCTGCGTCCTTTGTTCATTGCATATTCCAGGCCCTCATCTTTCTTTTCTTTTCTGCTTCGCTCCAGGATTTCATCCTTATTCATGACACTATTCTCCTTTTTGACAAGTTTACTTGGTATCATTATATGCATGCCAAGTGTCCTTGTCAAGCATTAATGCAAAGTTTTCTGTGCAAAAAAAGAGGCATCCCAATTTCTCAATGGGAATGCCCCTTTGCTCTTTCCGCATATTCAAAGCTCACATAACTGCTGGTCAGATCAAAGACCAGTTCCTCTTTTCTATAAAGCAAAAACCTTCCCTGCCGCAGATGCTCTTCCCTTATGGTACGGCCCATCCTTCCCTGTTCCGGGGCCAGCAGCTCGTGGGAGAACCTGGCCCCGCCGCTTTTCCCCTGGTTGGATAAGAACACCTTTAAGCAGGAACTGCCCTGCCTTAATATAACCGCAGTCTCTCTCCTGCAGACAATCTTTGCGCCCAGATAAGTGGCAAACCGGTATTCTGTCCCCTGGTACCAGATCACGGCTATGCAGCCCTGAAACTGGTGACAGGGGAAAGGAATATGGGCAACGGATACCATAATGGAAGCTTCCCCGCTGAAACGGTTGCATTGCAGCCATAGATAATCACTTGGAAATGATCTGCCTCTGTCCCCTTCTAAATATCCCTGTTCCCCGTTAAAATCCAGCACCTTTCCGTTGATCCTCATTTTTCCCTGCAGGGCATGGGACATGCTGACAATTTCATGGCTGCATTCCATGAAAGGCAGAAGCAGAAACGGTCCCATGATGGAATAACGGATAGGGCTCAGAGAACCGTAACGGATGATTCCCTGAATGGAAATCCCCTCTGACCGTATGTTTAACTTCACGCCTCTCCGGGAAAAAACGTTGTTTCCAAGGAGTATCTTTCCCTGCCTTCTGTCAACCAGATAATCCTCTTCCTTGAAATCCAGGGAACAGGAGCTTTCATTCCATATGATCTGTAAAAACGGATGCTTTCCCCCCTTTTCATCAATGCTCTGCCCGGGTATGAAAGCCAGCACAGCATCCTCGTTCTGATGCTTGAAATACCACCCTTCAAAATACCTTGTCCTCTTATGTCCGGAAAAAAAGGGCAGAAGAAAGTCCCTGATGCTGTCCCTGACCACCGCCCCTCTGGTTCTGATTTCTTTATCAAGCTCCTTGATTTTCCGCAGGGATCGTTTCCTTTTGCATGTGAATTGTTTTCCATAATTTTTCATCTGAGATTCAGCCCCTCTCTGTTTCAGCCTGACAGCCTGATAGACATAGGATTTCCAGATATGTGGAAATATAGTCAGAACAAAATCCATTTATTCTGAAATTTAACGGGGCGGGATCGATATGGATCCCGCCCCGTCCGTGAACAGAGGGCTGTATCTTCGTCTGCCGTTTTAAAATTCCGCATCATGCATCCATATATATTTCTCATCTTCATTGCGGTCTGTCTGATGCCACGGCTTTCCTTCCAGATGCCGGATCATCCAGCAGGTATACATCTGAAATCCGGGCGCCACCGCCTGGGGATGAAGCTCCCCTCCCGGAATGGCGGAAAAGCTCCCATCCGTGCTTTTAAATACCTGATCCCCCACAAAGCTGGCTCCAAAGCCTTCCGGACGGTCAAATAAAAAGTAATAGGTCTCCGGCTGGGGATGGCGGTGGGGAAGGTATCCGGACCAGTTCCCCCTGTCATTTAAAACCTCACCCAGTACCATATTGGAATAAGGTGCGATATCAATATCAAAAATGGTATTCACCCTTCTTTTGGCCACATTCCCGAATTTTCCCACAGAGGAATATTTCCAGGGCGCATCCTCCGGCCGGTACAGCCTGTTTTCAAAGGTTCTCTCATTTTGGGTGGACTGGATCAGGATTTCAGAATCCGCCTCTGCTTCCACCGCTATTTCCGTATCCGTACATACATGGACACACCAGGGACCTTCCGTAAATACGTCTTTTCTGGAGGCTTCATATTCAGCCCCTCCCATATGGAACACGATCCTGCCTTTTAAAAGAAGCACCGCGGTCTCTTCCCCTGTTTTCTTTATGCTTTTTACTTCTCCCCTGCCCATGCGGAAGACACGGATATCCATCATCATATCTCTGTATTCGTTGGTGTAGGTTGTTAAAATCCTTTCACCGGAAGCATCAAACTCCGGATATCCAAATACCTTGCTCATAAATTCCCTCTCTTTCCCCTTTGACCGGCAGATCAATAGTCTCTGGCTGCTTTTCTTCCTTCCATGACTTTCTCACAGGCTTCCCTGACACCGGCTTTCTCCGAGGTCGTGGCAATGCCCACGTTCCACCAGGAATCATAGCCGTCGGTCATGGTTTTCGGAATGACTTTCAAATCAAACAGGCAGGCCCTTTCCTGTGTTTTCGCATCCTCCAGAGCGGCTTCCAGCTCCCCAATGGTCCGGCAGGTATAGGATTTTAAGCCGTATCCCTCCGCCACCTTGGCGTAATCCACCGGTATGAGGCCACCTGCAGGCTTTTTCCCATCTGTGTAACGGAACTCCGTAGCCAGACTTCCGATCCCATGGTTCATTTCCAGATTGTTGATGCAGCCGAATCCGCAGTTATCAAATACCAGGATATTGACCTTTTGTCTCTCCTGCATAATCGTCATGATCTCGCTGTGAAGCATCTGAAAGCTGGAATCCCCCACCACGCAGTAAACTTCATTCTCCGGTTCCGCAAGCCTGACGCCCAGGGTGGCCGCAACCTCATATCCCATACAGGAATATCCGTATTCCGCATGATATCCTCCCCGCTTATCGGTGGTCCACATGCGCTGCATACAGCTGGGCAGGGAACCTCCCGCCGTGATGATGGTGGCATCTTCGTCAATGACCCTTCTGATGGCGGCCAGCGCTGCAGTCTGTGTGATCTCTCCCTTTGTCAGTTCCACAAACTCAGGGATGGTCCTGGGGTCCCGTGCTTTTATGATGGGTTCAAAATCTTCCCCTGTATATGCGATGCCTCCCAGACGCACCATCTCTTCATCCCATTTTCGTTTCGCATCGGAGATCTCATTTTTATACTCTGAGACATACTGTCTTTGTCTCAGCTTTTCCGCCAGGGCCAAAACAGTCACCTTCGCATCTCCCACCGCCTTGACGGCATCCATTTTATAGGCATGGAATCTGCAGTTGTTGATGGTTACGAATTTTACGTCTTCCTTTTTAAACAGCCATTTGGAGCTGGTGGTGAAATCCGTCAGCCTGGTTCCGATGGCGATCACCACATCCGCATCCTTTGCAATCACGTTGGAAGCATAGGTGCCGGTGACCCCGATTCCGCCCAGGCAGCAGGGATGGCTGGATCTGCATGCACTCTTTCCACCCTGGCTCTCTCCAAAGGGTATCTTGAATTCCTGGCAGAATTTCTCCACTTCTTCTCCCGCCCCGGAATAGCGGACCCCTCCGCCGACAATGACCAGAGGCTTTCTGGCCTCTGAAATCAGGCCGGCAATCTCATCCAGCTCTTCTTCCACCGCCAGAGGCCTGGTGATCCTGTGAACCCGCTTCTTAAAAAAGTAATCCGGAAAATCATAGGATTCCCCTTCCACATCCTGGCAGAGAGCAATGCAGCAGGCGCCGGTTTCCGCAGGATCCGTCAGGACACGCATGGCATTTATGAGCGCTGACATGATCATTTCCGGTCTGGTGATGCGGTCCCAGTATTTGCATACCGGCTTGAACGCGTCGTTGGTGGTTGTGGCAAGGCTGCTGCTCTGCTCCAGCTGCTGCAGCACCGGATCAGGCTGTCTGGATGCAAAGGTATCCGCCGGAAACACCAGAAGCGGTATATTGTTTACCGTGGCGGTCGCACATGCCGTCACCATATTGGCCGCGCCCGGCCCTACGGACGAGGCACAGGGAATGATCTTTTTCCGGTTGCTCTGCTTGGAAAAAGCAATGGCCGCATGGCACATCCCCTGTTCATTTCTCCCCTGAAATACCTTAAGCTGTCCCGGATCCGTATCCAGAGCTTCTCCTAAGCCTACCGCTATTCCGTGCCCGAAAATAGTAAAAAATCCTTCCACAAACTTTGTTTCGATCCCATCCATGGATACGTACTGGTTATCCAGGAATTTCACAAGCGCCTGAGCAGTCGTCATTCTCATTTTCTCTTCTCCTTTTCCTTTATACGCGGGCGATCATTTCGCCGTATTTCTCTTTCTCTTCTTTCATGAACGCGTGCACTTCCTCCGGCCCCGGAAGGGCGTCGGAGCAGTTGTTGCTCTTGACCATCATGGAAGCTTCCGCCGATCCGAATTCCAGGCAGTCAATGATATCCCACCCCTGATACAGGCCGTACAAGAATCCGGAACCATATCCGTCGCCGCCGCCGAACCCTTTTCTTGCCTGAACGGGGAAGGGCCGTATGGAAAACTGCTGCCCGTCACAGGTATAGGCGGTGGAGCCTTTCATTCCATGCTTGATCACAACGATTTTAGCGTTATATCCCTGCCACAGTGCCGCGCTCTGTTCATCCGTCATGCCCGGCTTAATCAGTTTCTCCGTCAAATTAAATTCTTCTCTGGAGCCCATGATGATGTCCGCTTCCCTGGCAACGATGGAGTAGTAAACGGAGATCTCATCCTCATTCTTCCAGTTATAAGCCCTGTAATCAATGTCAAAAATAACCTTTACGCCGTTTCTCTTTGCCAGCATCACCGCCTTGACGGCCGCTTCCCTGGAAGGGCTCTCTGCCAGAGCCGTGCCGGATATGAGGATCGCCTTTGTCTTCTTTATATATTCCTCGTCTATATCCCGGACATCCAGCTGTAAATCAGCGATGCAGTTCCGGTACATCAGGATATTGCTGTCACTGGAGGAAAGCATTTCCGTAAATGTAAGCCCCAGCTTTTCCCCATTGGTGCATTTCGTGATCTGAGAAGTATCTATGCCCTGGTCATTAAAGTAATCCACCACAAATTCACCAAACTGGTCATCGGAAACCTTTCCGATAAAACCGGCCTTCAGCCCGTGTCTGGTCACCCCCACGGCAATGTTGGCAGGAGAACCTCCCACAAACTTTTCAAACATACGGACCTTTTTGAGCGGCTTGAACTCCTCCTTCACTTGTTCGTTGTAAGCAGGATTAAAATCAATGGCAACTCTGCCAAGAAGAACCAGATCCATTTCCCTGGTTTCATCAAACGCTACATACCTCATCCCTTTACCTCTCCCTTTCGCTTTGCGTGCTTTTTATTCAACATCAATGTGCTTTAATTATATCACACACGCATCTTGCGTGCAAGCACTTTGGGGCAGGAACCTAGAGATTGTATTTTGTTTTAATAATAATATCGGTAAAATAAAACTCCTGCTCCGCCTTCCTGTTTCCCTGTATGAGATCGGCAAGAATAAACAGGGAACGGTACCCCTGGGTATACCCATCCTGATCGATCAGAAAATCCGCGTCCCCTTCTTCCAGAGCCCGGACATTTCCTCTTGTCAGGTCATAGATGATCACATGGGGCCTTTTTACCGGGTCCAGCTTTTCAAAAGCCCGTTTTACCCCTGCCTGTCCCCCGGAAAATACCACGATCCCCTGAAGGTCGGGAAAAACGGTTAAGGCATTGACAATAATCTTTTCCACTTCTCCGCTTTCATCGAAGCTGCTTTGCACTCCCACCAGCTCCAGCCCCGGAAAGGTCCGTTTGATCTCGTCCACAAAGCCATCCACCCGCATGCTGTTGACACTGTTTCCAAAATATCCGGTAATAGCTAGGATCTTTCCCTGTCCGCCGGTCAGCATGCCCATGAGCCCGGCCGCAGTACGCCCGCTTTTTTGGTTGTCCTGCCCTACAAAGCTGTTTCTTTTTGTCCCCACGATGTCGGAATTGAAGGTGACCACCCATATTCCCTGTTCCATCAGGCCGTTGAGCCTGTCTCTGATCCTGTCGCATTCCACCGGCATGACCGCAATGCCCGACACCCCTTTTTTCTCCAGTCTGTCAAGCGCCGCCAGCTGCTCCTCTTCACTCACCGTTGTGCACTCTTCCAAAACCAGCTCCATATCCCGCATCTTTAACTCTTTCCCCGCATCTTCAATGCCCTTTTTAATAGGAATCATGAACGAGGCCCTGGCTAACTGGGTCACCACCCCAAGCCTGACCGGCCGGTTCTTCGCCGCGCTTTTCACCTTTTTGGGTACATAACCCATTTCCTCAGCTATCTGAAAAATCCGTTCCGCCACTTCCGGATTCACTCTTCCGCGTTTATTTAAGGCGCGGTCCACCGTTCCTCTGGATACTCCCGCTAATTCCGCTATTTCCCGAATGGTTCCCGCCATATCAAATTTCTCCTTTTTGTGTTTTTCTCGTCCAATCATATCACACATCAAAAAAGCACGCAAGTACTTGCGTGCTTTTTACTCACAAAACGCCGGTTCCGGTCCTTGGGACATACCTTATTGCTCCACGATCCTGCCGGCATACCGGCGGATCACTTCCACGGATTGATGGAATCGCTGCCGCTCCTCCTCAGTCATATGGATTTCCAGAATATCCGCCGCACCGGTCCGGTTTAAAATGGTCGGAACACCGGCAAAAATTTCATGTTCCC
Source organism: Lachnospiraceae bacterium 54-53 (assembly GCA_041223105.1). Classification (GTDB taxonomy): domain Bacteria; phylum Bacillota; class Clostridia; order Lachnospirales; family Lachnospiraceae; genus Lacrimispora. The sequence continues at coordinate 40,935 of JBCLPO010000004.1, read as the reverse complement.
CATATTCCCCTTCCAATAAAGTGGAAACCGGAATGATCCTGTTTTCATCATGCAGGATGGCTTTGATGATCCCGGCGCAGGCGGTGGCTATGCCATAATAGGTCGTTCCTTTTCTGTTATAGATCTCCCAGCCTTCCTCCGTGGTCTTTTTCACGATCTCATCCAGATCTACCTCTCCCAGCATTTCCCTGTTATCCTGAATGATATCCTGGAAAGGCTTTCCTGCAATGGTCACCGTAGACCAGGGAACCATCTGGGAGTCTCCATGCTCTCCCATGGAATATGCATATACGCTTCTGGGATCCACATTGACCAGCTCCGCAATAAAGTTCTGCAGTCTGGAAGTATCCAGGGCGCTGCCGGTACCTATCACCTGATTTTTAGGAAGTCCTGATAATTTGTATACATAATAGGCGATGATATCCACAGGATTTGATACAATGATGAATATGCCGTCAAAGCCGCTTGCCATAACGGGCCGGACTATGGTTTTTACGATTTCAGCGCTGAGCTCCAGGGTATCCAGCCTGGTCTGCCCCTTTTTAGGCGGAGCTCCTGCGGCTATAACAATGATGTCCACGTCTTTGCAGTCCCCATAGCGGCCTGTCCGTACTTTTACATTGCGGTCTAAATATTTGATCGTATCCCGCAGGTCCAATACCTCGCCCAGGGCTCTCTCTTCATTGATGTCAATCATCAGGACCTCATCGCAGACGCCCTGGGTGACGAGGCTGAATGCGGTGGAGGAACCCACCAGGCCGCAGCCGATCACAGCAACTTTCGATTTCTTTATTTTCATAATTGGTATCCTTCTTTTTTCGTATTATGATCATTATCATAATACTCCAAACCTCAGGAATCCGCAAAGAGATTATTCTAAAAATCAGAGCATCCGCGGATTATCTTTGTTTTAATAACCGAAGACTGAAAAAAATAACGGTACGGAACCGCAAAACAGAAAAACGGGAGTAACCATATGGGCAATGCGGGATCGAACACACAGCACCCGCACCGCTTAACAATCATGAATTTTTATAAATGCTCCAGCATTCCTTCCAGCTTGTCCGCCGTATTTTTTAAGACATTGATGGAATCCACAATGGTTTCAAATTCAGCAGTCTCCTGATGAAATATGTTGTTGGATTCCGTCACCTTATCGCTTATTGCCGAAATGGAGGCATTGATATTTTTCAAAACCGTATCGATCTGGTTGATGGAATCGCTTGTGGAAGCGGACATTTTCCTTATTTCACCGGCCACAACCGAAAATCCTCTTCCTGCTTCCCCGGCTCTTGCCGCCTCGATTGCGGCATTGAGCCCCAATAAATTTGTCTGTGTGGATATATCCTTGACAAAATCCACAATGGAATCCGTATTTTTCGTATTGTCATCTGCTTCCGTAACCTTTAAAGAGATTTCCCGGTTCTTTCCTTTGAGCTGTTCCAGACCTGAGGTCACGCTTTCCGTAGATTCCGCGATCTGTTTGATTCCCCGGGACAGACTGCTGATCAAGTCAAACAGTTCATTCCTTCTTCCCAGACTCTTTCCCAGGGTCATGACACCGACGATCCTCCGGCCATTGTCAAAAAGCGGCACCGCGTAGGACTTAAACGGAATACCGTAAACAGCTTCCGGCACATCCTTAACAGTCACCTTCCCTGTATTCAATGCCTCCCGGATGGCGCCTCCCGCCGGTATTGAGTCGCCGGTATCAATCTTAAATTTTAACTGACTTCCGTTCTTCACCAGGATGAACTTCTGCGTATCCGTTAAGGCAAACGCCACGTCATCTTCAAATAACGGAAATAAATATGGAATTGCATTGTAAAAAGAATCCAGTAACCCATTTTCAGTGAACGGACCATTCATCGTACACTCCCCCTTATTGGTAATAAAATATTTTTTTATGGTTCCGACGCTTAATTCGTCAGAAATTAAGCGTATCAACTATTTAATTTTATTACAATCGCATAGGAAAGTCAATAATGCGTGAATGTTATGGGGTTCTGATCCATTATTTTGTTTTACTATGGTTCAGGCTCCGTTTTCCCTGGTCATGTCCTTCAATTCCTTCATCAATGCCTGATACCTTTCATCTTCCCTTAAAAAATCCATGCTTTCATCATCTTCAAAGCCCTTTTTAAACATGAACGCAATATTCTCAAACCCGTGCTCCGAAAATTTCATATGACTGTACAATTCCGAATGCTTAAAGGCATCCAATTCCTTCATCCCGCAGATCATATCCTCCAGAATCTTCAGGGCAGTCTCTTTGTCTTTTCTGTGCACCGCCAGATCCCACCCCGGCGATGCCTCTATATATTTTCCCATTTCCAGTATACCGGCCAGTTTTTTCTGCTTTTGTATGATCCATTCCGCCTTTTTGACATCGCCTTCTCCCATGGCCAGTATATATATTCCCTGCAGGGCCCACGATGTATCCGAGTATCCGGAAAGCAGCAGCCGTTCAAACAGTTCATATGCCTGTGCGGTCTTTCCCTGCCTGTCATATAACAGGGCCTGAAAGCGGTCGGGATCCGTTCCCTGCCTGGGAATACGGTTTATATACTCCTGTGCCTCCTCATACTTTTCCCTGGATAAGGAGAATAAAAATAATGCCTCCAGTGCGGACTCCACGATCTTCCGGTCTGAACTGTCCAAGGAACGCCTGTATAAATCATAAATGTCCCCGTCATATTGATCCGAATGCGTTTCTGCCATCAGAATGCGGTAACTGTCCAGAAGCTGCGCTGCTGAAAACGCCAGCCTGTCACAATTGGGGTATTCTTTTACCTTTTTCATCGCCAGGCAAAACACCGCATCAAAATCCTCTTTTTTTATCCGGGAATTCAGTTCCTTTACAAACCGGTCGATTTCCTTATCTGTTAAATCTTCCTGATAAGAAAGAAGGGTATCCGTGGTGATTCCCAACAGCCTTGCAATGGGCGCCAGCAGGGAAATGTCGGGAAAAGAATTTCCATTTTCCCACTTATTAACAGCCGGGGCCGTTACCCCTAAACAGTCTGCCATCTTTTCCTGGGTCAACTGTTTCTCTTTCCTGTATTTCCGTATGATCTCACCTATACTCATTTCTGATTCCTCCAATCGGTGTTCATTTTCCGCATTGGCCTCTGCTTCATTAAGCATATCAAATCTCCCCCACCGTTTCAATTGAATGATTGTTAACTATTTTTCAATTTTATTAACTGTCATTCAATTCCTTCTTTTACGTTTCTCCCCTTCTCCTGGGAAATTGCAATTACCTCAGCGGCGAAGTTCCCGCAATACGGACATTTCAGTAACGGCCCCATGACTATTGCGCACCGATGGTATCAACAATTGACATGCTCCGGATGCGCTTTACCGGGCCCTTAACGGCAATCATCACGGAAATAACCACAATGGTCACGATGACGCCGAGTTCATGAAACGGAATATTCCATTGCTCTCCCCAATGGAACGTTACCATTTTTTCATAAATAAATTTATTGAGTACCAGTCCCGCAATGCTTCCGCAGGCGCTTCCGGTTACCGCATAAGTCAGCGCCTCTGCAATTATCATTTTTTCAAGCTGACGGACGCTCATTCCCACAGCCCGCAATATGCCGTACTGTTTCGTACGGGACGCAACGCTCATGGCAATGCTGTTCATGATATTGAAAATTGTAATCAGGGCGATCAGGACCAGGAATCCATAGATAAACAGCCCAAAGGAATAATAGGACCCACGGATTCCGCGGTTGGTCAGGCGTCTGTCCGAAAACGTAATATCCGGACCGGCCATCCGGCGGATCTGATCAACATCAGCTTCCGACGCATGTTTTGATAACTGGAGATCAATGATTGTATAACCGCTTTGGCCGGTCAGCTGACGGAAGGTATTCTCCGAGCATATCACCGTTCCGACGTCAGGTGCATTGTTAAAGGGACTGGAAGAAAGCATTCCGGCGATTCTCATATTCCCGGAACGGTCTCCAATGCGCAATGCCACAGTATCTCCGACCTGTATGGTGTTCTGCTGTTCAAAAACGATCAGTCCCGCATTTCCCCCTTTCCGGACCTCATCCAGAGAGCCCTCCAGCATATAATCCTTTGCCCAGCGGAACTGGTTTTCCTCATAAGAAATCAGGTCAGCCCTGATTTCTTTATCATTTGCCCATACGGGTACGCTGTATGCGAACATCCGCCCATACACCCGTTTCACTGCCGGATTTTTCTGCAGCTGTTCCAACAGGCCGCTGCCTATGGAACCGGTATTATCCGGACTGATTATGGATATATCCGGCGTCCACGGCTTAAGAGGGGTAAGTGTATGGTTCATGAAGTCAACCGTCACCGAAAAGGAAAGAAAAAGAACGATGCTGAGGGAAAAAGAACCGACCATTAAGAAAAAATTTTTCTTACCTGCTCCTGCGTGCCGGATGCCAAGGGCGGTATCTATTTTAAAAAATGCAGGACCGGCAGCCCTGGGGACAGGGCGCAGACCATTTGCACCGCCTGACACCGCTGCCAGGGGAGATACCCGGGATGCTCTTCTGGCAGGGGAACGGGCCGCCAAAAGAACGGTCAGCATGGCCACCGAGAGACCGGAAAAGATGCCGGGAAAACTCATTCCCAAGGCAGGCATCCCCTTAAAGTATTCCGGGCTTAAAAACCGCAGCATGGCACACAATATCCAAACCACAACGATTCCCGCCGCAAGTCCAAAAGGAACCGCATACTTACACCATCCAAGGGCTTCCTTTTGCACCAGCTTCATGACCTGCTTCGGCGTCGCGCCGATGCAGCGTATCATACCGAAAAATTCAGTCCGCCGGGCAATATCGCTGTTTAAGCTGCTTGCAATCATGATAATCCCTGCCAGTAAAACCAGCAGGAAAAGAACAAACGCCGATCCATATATCTGCATCATAAAAGAATTGCCGCTTTGCCCCAGCAAGCCGAGCAGCTTCGTATTTTCAGAAACCTGTTGTTCCGAAAGCCCCAGCCGGGTTTTTATATCACCGATCGTTCCCTGTATATCACCATGGGAAGAAAACTGCACATAATAAACGATGTTATAATCGGAAGGTTCTCCGTCCGCAGCTCCCGGATAAATGGAACGGTAACCATTGGTGGTCAAAAAAACCGCATAGGAATCTTCCTCCATTGTCTTGGAAGCGTCCTTAAAAAAACCGGAAACAGTAAACATAAGACTGGTCCCTTCCGGTGTATCCACCGAAAACTGATCACCGGTCTTCAGCCCCAGGGCATCCCTTGCGTTTTCCGTTATCAACGCTTCCTTGTCCTTCCGGGGAAATACACCGCCTGCCATCATATCCGTATGCATGGATGAAATCCAGCTTTCATCACTTCCGCAGATCACAAGATTTTTGCCGGATAAGGTATAGCCCTGATCTCCCCCGTAATTTAAGACGCCATACCAGGAAAAAGCTTTGGTCTCAGGACGCAGGGAAATCAAATCCGCCTCTTCTTCACTGATATCCCGGAATGCCGCATGCCAGTTTCCCTCCTCCATACGCGTCTGTATGATCTGGCTCCGTATAAACATATCGGCCATTCCGAAAATAACGGTTACCAGAAAGACTGCCAGAATAATGCAAAATATGGACATCCTGTTTTGATTCCTGTGGACCTTTGCTGAGACAGGAACAAGTTCAAGATAGTTTTTCATGCTCTTTTCCCTCCCAGATCCGTAAGTACGCCGTCAGCCACGCGCAGCACCCGGTCAGCAAATGCGGTCAGATTGCTGTTATGGGTGATCATCAGAATAGTCTGCTGATAATGGCGGGAGGCTTTCATCAGCAATTCCATGACCTCCCGGCTGTTTCTGCTGTCCAGATTCCCCGTAGGTTCATCAGCAAGCACCAGCTTGGGTCTCGTTATGAGCGCCCTTCCGATGGCCACACGCTGCTGCTGTCCGCCGGACAGCTGACCGGGTAAATGCTTTCGCCGGTCCTCCAGCCCCAATACCTCCAAAATCTCATTCACGGCTTTACGGTCCGGCTCACGGTAATCCAGAAGAATCGGAAACATAATATTCTGCTCTACGCTCAGTTCCGCAACCAGCTGGAAAGACTGAAACACAAATCCGATATTTCTCCGTCTGAAAATTGTCCGCTGCTCCTCTTTCAAGGAAAACAAATTTTCTCCATCCATAGAAACACTTCCGGAGGTAGGAGTATCCAGGGCGCCGATACAATTCAACAGCGTACTTTTTCCAGACCCGGATTCTCCCACTACCGCTGTGAACTCACCCTGTTCCATTGCAAAAGAAACATCCTTTAACGCCTCCACCTGATTTTCACCCTTGCCATAGGTTTTACATAAATGTTCAACTTTCAGAATTTCCATAACCATACCTCCTTTCCGGATAAGAATAGCAGACGCAGCTTACAATCCGGTGAAAGACAGCTTACAGTTCTGTAAGAAAGGAGAGCGTAAACGTAGTTCCTTCGCGGAAAACGCTTTCTACGGACAGGATTCCCCCCTGTTCCTCAACTATGGATTTTGCCATTGACAGGCCAAGTCCCACTCCCTGCAGATCCAAAGAGTTCCTGCTCCGGTAGAATCGTTTGAAAATGTGATGCAGATCCTGGGGCAAGATGCCGGATCCATTATCAGAAATGAAAATTCTGATCATGGCCGGGGTCCGCTCCCATGAAATGCGGATCTTCCCCTTCTGTTCCGTATGATCCAGGGCATTTTTCACAATATTTCCAATGGCCTCACCGGTCCACTGCAGATCGCAGACAACCCGTTCATCCGGCGGACCGTCTATCAGTATTTCCTTTCCCTCATTCACCGCCCGGGCCGTCAGTTCGTGTACAGACCGGGAAATCAATTCCGGGATGGGATAACACCCTTTTTCAAAAATGATACATCCGGCATCCAGTCGGGTGATCTTTAACAGGGCCTGGATCAGCTGCTCCATGCGCTTCAGCGTTGCCCCTGTTTTTTCCGAATATTCTTTTACCAGATCCGGGTGATCCGGTTCATCGGAAATTATTTCATGATACATTGTAAGGGCTGCAAGGGGTGTTTTTAACTGGTGCGCGATGTCCGCTATTGTATTCTTCAAAAATTCCCTGGATTTATGCCCGGTTTCATTTTCAGACTGTAATATGGTGGCCAGCTGATCCACAGAGGTTAAAAGCCGGTAAATCGTGCCTTCTTTCATTTGCTGTATGTGACGGGAGAAATCGCCTTCCGTGAAATTGGCAATTACTTTTGCCGCATCCCCATAAAGCCGTTCCCTCTTCCATAAAAAAATAAATGTTCCGGAAAAGAGCAGGACAGACAGGCATGCGCCTCCGAGCAGCATCAGAGCCCCTATGTCATGCTGAAAGGAAGAGAGGAGCGGAAGGAACCTTGTCCCGGTGTGTTCCGTGACTCCGATAAGGGCAAGAAAATCGGCACCTTCTTTGCTGCTCTCCCCATTGGTAACAGCCCGGGCAATCACCTCTGCCGGGATCCCCTGCTCCAAAAGGGATGAGGCAACGGCCCCGGTATGTGCCAGATACAAATTTTGTGCGGCCTTTCCCTGCATATGATACAATTCCATACCCGCAAGAAAAAATACCATCTCGAAAAAAAGAAGAAAAACACAAAAGCACCTCACCTGCCTGTCATGGAAGAGCCTCATAAGGACACCTCATTCCATTGATATCCAAAGCCCCGGACCGTCAGCAAATGTTCCGGGCGGGAAGCATCCTGCTCTATCTTTTCCCGGATACGCCTGACGTAAACAGACAGCGTATTGTCATCCACAAAGTCACCTGTATTATCCCACATTTCATTCAGAATTGTCCGGCGGGTCACCGTCCGATTGACGTTTTTCACCAACAGACAGACCAGACGGTATTCCGCGCCGGTCAGCTCCAGCCTTTCTCCTCTCAGCAGAACCCGGCTTCCAAGAAGGTCAATTGTCATATCGCCGCATACGATGGAATCGGCACTGTTTTCCCCCGGTATCCCTGCCCGGCGCAGCAAAGCACGTATGCGTGAGCACAGTTCTCCTAATTTAAACGGCTTTGTGATGTAATCATCACCACCGCAGTCCAGCCCTCTGATAACATTGACTTCTTCATCTGAGGCAGTCAGAAAAATTATGGGGATCTGATTTTTTTGCTTTCTTACTTTTTCGCATACTTCAAAACCCGTTCCATCCGGTAAAGTAACATCCAGTATTAACAGGCTGTATTGATCCATATGGGGAAGGCAGCCCACAGCCTCTTCCACAGTACGTACCAGGTCCGCATGAAATCCGTTCTTTTCTAAAGAATATTTCAGACCGTCAACTAAGCTGATATCATCTTCCAGAATTAAGATCCTGTTTTCCATACAATCCTCCCTTAAACATTTTTAGATTGACATGTATCCTGTCCGGAGAATAAGTCTCCGGTATATTTCAGGCTTATTAGTTTATGATATTTCCAGACAGGTAAATAATCAAGTGCTTCTGTAATATTTTAATAGTTTTATTCTGATCTTTTGGGGATGAGGATACTGCCCGGGAGAATCGGTTGAAAGAGCGGCAGCGCTCAATAACAGCTTCTTTTCATGGGATCCGGGGAAAATATACTGCAGAGCTGCTGAAAAATAAATCTGTGGCAGAGACGTGCACAATGAAAACGAAATTATGACATCAGGTCAAAAAAAGAATCTTGCAAATGGCCTTTTTAACAGGCCCGGCAAGATTCCTTTTCATATGTTAATTATTTTTTGGCAGCACCGATGCCGGTCTGTTTATACGTATCCAAACCGGACAGCAGTTTCAGATTGGCCTTTTCATACTCATTAAAAACGCTTTCATCAAAATCTTCCGGTCTGACAGAAGGATCATACCATAATTGACCTTTAAAATAGTTGTTCAGATCCTCATCTTCAAATATATATCCATGTCCTGCATAAATCTCATTTTTTGCCAGATGTATGATCAATAACGGAACATTCTCAAAGTCCTTCTTCTGATAAAACATCATATCTGAATAATATAAGGGTTCCACAACAGCAGCAATGTCCCCCGCATTACGGTCCCTTTCCATATATTCCGATACTTCTTCATAGAAGGAACAGCTTTTGCGATACTGACTTCTGTCTTCTATTGCTGAAAGCATTTCATCATCAGACCATCTGGAATAATATCTGTCATATACCGCATCGATTATATTCTGCTCCGACATTACGGATTCCGGTTCTTCCTTTTCCATACCTTTATCCGCTCTTACCAACTGGTACAGCCCTGAAATGCCAAAACCGGAGAGATTGCTTTCATCCATTTTATAGTTCTGCACTTCTATACTGATCGTATTATCCAAAAATTGTATGTGCAGGATCCCTGTGCCGCCCCAGCCATCATCCCAGAATTCATAGTAACATTCATTGTTTATTATTTTTCCGGTGATATTTTCAATTTCCGCTATACGCTCACTGGTGCCCTGCTGGGAATATAGATATCCATTCAGTTCATTTTTGTCAGCTATGGTTACGGTAAATTCAATTCCTCCATCCGATATTACCTTGTCATGGCTTATACCTCTTTCGGTCCAGGAACCGGAGTAGGTCTCATAATTTTTTTCATTTATATTTTCAATCACGCTGTTTTCTTTTTCCGTTTGTTCCCGGTCGCCCGGATCTGCCTTTTCTGTCTGAGCAGTGCTGTCATTCGCCGGTATGCTCCCACCCCGTTTTTCACAGCCAGTTAAAATAAAACAAGTGAAAAAGATAATGATTAATGGCTTTTTGAACATATTTCTTCCTTTCAAAATAATTTCCTTTGGTTTAAAAATGCTGTATGCATTTATCTCATTATAGCATATGGACCCACACATGCAAACGGATTCCAAAACAGCATTCATAAGATCAGGAACAGAAAAAGGACTGTTGATCCAATGAAATAAATCTTCATTTTCAGCAGTCCCGCGTTATGAATTCTCTATCAGTGAATTTAACCCTTATTTAATACTTTCCTAATTTCATATGACCGGCAAGTTCTGTTTTTGATCTCTGCTTGATCACCCATGCCTCATCTTTTGCCTGAGTAAACGCAGCCACACACTTGGGATCCAGGTTATCTTTAATTCCTTCTTTGCTTAATGCAATAATCTTTTCAGCCAATGTAATCACTTCCATATGGATCGCATTGGTACGGTCGGAACGATAAATTTTTTCCGCATCTTCATCACTCAGTTCTTCAAACTTGTCTGCACCCATCGAGCATTTCGGACACTTTTCCGGAGCAGTTTCTCCCTCATATACATAACCGCATACTGTACATCTAAATAATTTCATAAAATCTTCCTCCTTTAATTGAATAAATTTTATCATTATTTGAAGATTAATATTAGTATCACTCATTATTTTAAATTTGTCAATAATTGGTAAAAAATTAACACTTATTTAATGAATCTTTTTCGTATGTTTTAAAACAAAAACTGTTTTTCATATGAAAGGTTCAATTCATAGGGACGTCCTGACCCCCATAAGAAATACGGACTTACTGCATCACCTGACCGGCTTGCCTGTCACCATTTACCCATGCAATCAAGAATTTACTTTAGCATTTTACTTTTTAACAATACATTTTACAATTAAAATAAAACTGCCTATTGACTTGGAGTCCGCTCCAGGTGCTATGCTTTTTACAGCCGGAGTGATCCACAGAGGATTGCGCCAGGAGAGGAGGAATTACCATGATAAATAAAACGCTGATCGCCTGCTTTTCCCGCCCGGGGAATAATTATGTCACCGGCAGCATTATAAACCTGCCGGTGGGAAATACGGAAACAGCAGCCAGGCTGATCAAAGAACTGACAGGAGGCGACTTATTCAAAATCGACTCCGTCAATGCCTATCCGGACGATTATACGGACTGCACGGAAACAGCCAAAAAAGAGCTTGAGGCCGATGAACGCCCGGAACTGTCAGCCTGGCCCGAAAGCATACAGGATTATGATACGCTGATCCTCGGCTATCCTAACTGGTGGGGAACCATGCCCATGACGGTGTGGACGTTTCTCGAGAGATACGACTTTTCAGGAAAGACCATTCTTCCCTTCTGTACGCATGAGGGCAGCGGTATGGGCCGCAGTGAGGCGAATATCAGAAAGCTTTGTCCGGGCGCGGATTTAAAAAAAGGGCTGGCCATTCGCGGCAGTGATGTTAAAAATGCCGGAAAAGCAATTGCCGCATGGCTCCATGTTTCAATTTCAGAACCGCTATGAAAGGAGAAAATGAAAATGGGTTTTCAGTATTTTGTGCCGACCAGGGCGCTTTTCGGGGCAGGAATGCTCAACCGCTTACATGAGCAGGCTATGCCAGGGAAAAAAGCTATGGTCCTCATATCAAACGGAAAGGCGGTAAGAGAAAACGGTTCTCTTGCACGCACCGAGGAACAGCTCCACAAAGCAGGCGTGGAAATTGCCCTGTTTGATAAAATCCAGCCCAATCCCTTAAAAGCCACCGTTGAGGAAGGCGGCGCTTTTGCCCGTGAAAACGGCTGTGATTTCATCGTCGCTCGGGAGGTGGCAGCGTCATGGATGCTTCCAAAGCCATCGCCGTTTCCGCTTCTAATGAAGGTGATCTGTGGGATTACGCTTTTGGCAAAACCGGTAAGGCTAAGCCAATCGCAAAGAAGCCTCTGCCCATCATCGCCATTACAACCACCGCCGGTACCGGGAGCGAAACAGATGCCTGGGGAGTCATAACCAACCCGGAAACCAATGAAAAAATAGGGTTTGGCGGAATTGACCAGCTGTTCCCCAGGCTTGCGGTCATCGATCCCGAGCTGATGGCAAGCGTACCTCCGAAATACACCGCCTTTCAGGGATTTGATGCGTTCTTTCACAGTGCGGAGGGATACATATCCAGACATGCCAACATGATGAGCGACATGGTCGGCATAACGGCCATTGAAAATATCAGCCGTAATCTGGCGAAAGCAGTAAAAAACGGCGCTGACATGGAGGCACGGAAAAAGGTGGCCTTCGGCAACTATCTTTCCGGCATTGAAATGGTGGTGGGCTCCACATCCAGCCAGCATTCTCTTGAACATGCGTTAAGCGCTTACCATCAGGAGCTGCCTCATGGCGCCGGTCTCATTATGCTGAGCAAGGCATATTTTTCTTTCTTTATTGAGAAACACGTCTGCGATGACCGATTCATCAAAATGGCAAAAGTCATGGGCAGGGAAGACGCTGACGATCCTATGGATTTCATAGAAATGCTGTCCGAAATGCAGGAAGAATGCGGCGTTTCAGGGCTCAAAATGTCCGACTATGGCATCCGGCCGGAAGAATTCAAAACACTGGCCGAAAATGCCATGGAAACGATGGGCGGTTTATTTCAGTGTGACAGAGTGTCACTGAGCGTTGACGACTGCGTATCGATCTACAGAAATTCATATCGTTACTGATGCCTGAAAATAAAGGCGGACAGATCCTGGTTTGCACACCTGACGGTAGAGGTTCCTGCTCCGGACTCCTCCAACCAATGGCTGGAACCTGTGGATGACGAAACCTACGATAATCCGAAATAAAAAGAAAATAACATATTGCATAGCTTTTAAAGGAGGTATAAAATGCAATTCAGAACACTTGGAAAAACAAATTTGACAGTTTCCGCCATAGGCCTGGGCTGTATGGGCATGAGCCAGAGTTACCCTCCCTTTCCGGAAAAGGAGGAAATGATCACCCTGATACGCAAAGCGGTTGAGATGGGTGTCACATTCTTTGATACATCGGAGATATACGGCATATATAAAAATGAAGAACTTGTGGGCGAAGCTCTGGAGCCCTACCGCAGCCAGGTCGTGATCGGGACGAAGTTCGGCTGGGATATCAAAGACGGCAGGCAAAGGGGCCTGGACAGCAGCCCTGCCGCCATTCGCAAGGCTGTGGAAGGTTCATTGAAACGTCTGCGCACAGACCATATCGATCTGTATTACCAACACCGGGTGGATCCCAATGTATCCATCGAAACGGTGGCGGAAACCATGAAAGAGCTTGTACAGGAAGGAAAAATCCTGCACTGGGGACTTTCCGAAGCCAGCGTGGAGACCATCCGGCGCGCACATCAAGTGTTTCCCGTGACAGCGCTGCAAAGCGAGTATTCCATGTGGTACCGCAATCCTGAGAAAGATTTCCTGCCTGTCCTGGAAGAACTGGGCATCGGGCTGGTACCTTTCAGCCCTCTGGGAAAAGGCTTCCTGACCGGTACCGTATCAAAGGATGCGGTTTTTGCAGAAAATGACATCCGCCGCTCCATCCCACGCTTCAATATTTCTGAAAATCTGGAGGCAAATCAGGCCCTGGCCGGCTCCATCAAAGCCTTTGCCGCAGAACTGGGCACCACACCGGCGCAGCTGGCTCTGGCATGGCTGCTGGAACAAAAGCCCTGGATCGTCCCGATTCCGGGAACAAAGAAGCTCAGTCGCCTGGAAGAAAACATGGGGGCCGCCGACATTACCCTTTCCGCCGGCGATCTCACCAGGCTGAATGAAATTCTCTCATCCATCCCCGTATCCGGGGAACGCTATTCTCCGGAACATATGCGCATGGTAAACAAATAGCTTTCCGGCAGCAAATATGAAACAAAGTATCGTTGGAGGTGATATTATGACTATAGCCGATGCAGCTAAAAAATTTAATTTGACGCCCGATACGCTTCGGTATTATGAACGCATCGGCCTGATCCCCGGCGTAAGCCGAACCTCCGGCGGCATCAGGGATTATCAGGAGGAAGACTGCCGGTGGATCGAATTTATAAAATGTATGCGCAGCGCCGGACTTCCGGTGGAAACTCTCATCGAATATGTAAGGCTGTTCCAAAACGGCGATACTACGGTGCAGGCTCGGAAGGATCTGCTGATCGAACAGCGTAATAACCTGAAAGAGCGTATTTCAGAAATGCAGAGCACCCTTGAGCGCCTTAATTCAAAGATAAGGCGTTATGAAGATGTTATCGTTCCCATTGAAGATGAGCTAAAAAATTCCTGAACAGAAAAAATCATAATTTATCCGGGCATGTCAGGAAGGGGCGCTTCTTTCCCGACTGCCCGGAACGCTTTATGATCAGGAATCTTTCTCTTCAAACGGATTTACGGCTGATAGTGATTTTTCTCCGGCCCCGGATGTGAACTTTTTATCCTCTATGGAGGGAATTTACCCGTTTTAAATATTACAATTCCGCATCGCTTCCTTTTTATGATATCTTATCAGAAGAAGGATTGCCAGAACCGATGCAGCCAGAGATGTAAACGGCATATTGAGCCATAGCCCGTTCAATCCCATATAATTAAGGCTGAAAAGAAACAGAACCGGCAAAACAAATGCCATGGAAACAGAAATTGCCGTAGCATAACCGGCTTTTCCGATTGCCGACATATAAGATTGTGTGGCTAATGATATCCAGCGTGTCAGGAACGCAAAAGCGAACAGGGATAATGCCTGAACTGACATGGCAGTCAGCGCCGTATCCTGCGTTTTGACAAATATGCCGACGATATTTTCTTTTGCCAGGAGCATGGCGGCTGTCATTACTATTGACAAAACTCCGCTGGCAGCAAAGCATCTGCGCTCAATCGCCGCAATGCGGCTAAAGTTTTTTGCTCCGTAATTATATCCCACTGCAGGCTGCAGCGAATCACAAAGCCCATAAAGGACTGGCTGTACAAGACCGTCGGCATACATTAGCACACCATAAGCGGATACCGCTATGGCTCCGCCCAGGCGAAGCAAAAATATATTCATAATGATTGAGGTGATGCGGCCGGCTATGTTATTAAGAAAATTCGGGGTGCCATTTGCAAGAATGACCCCCAGCATTTTGCGGTCGATCTTCGGTCTGGTAAAGCGAAGCTGCATTTTGCCAAGAAAAAACGGTATAAAAGCGACATTTACACAGATGAACATGCCGCAGCAGGTTGCCAGGGCCGCTCCCCAGATTCCAAATCGGAAAACAGATAAAAACAGGAACTCCAGCAAAGCGCTGACAATCGACATCAGGATATTATAACCATCATACTGTACCGAACCTTTCCGCAAATGCGCAGGTAATTATCCACTGCAAATATGATGGTTGTAACAGGGGAACACAGGGCATAAACGCGTAAATATTGGGAAGCTATACTTACAAGCTCTTCGCCGGCCCCCATCAGCCGAACAAAATCTTCGGCAAATATGAACATGATTGCACCAAGAACAGCGCCGGCCCCAATAATCATTAAGCAGGCGCCTGAAAAAATATTGCTCGCCCCTTTTTCATCCTTTTTTACCAGTTTGATGGCTATGGGCACCGCTGACCCGACGCCGAGCAGATCGGCTATGGAAAAATTAATAATAACCAGAGGCATGACAAGGTTCAGGGCCGCAAACGCTTCGGAACCTAAAATCTGTCCGACAAACGCTCCGTCGATAACCTGATAAAGCGATGATACGAGCATGCTGATAATTCCGGGTACCGCCACAGCAGCGAATAACCTGGTTGGCGGTGTTTTTTCATATAGTACTTTGTAATCCATGTATACTCCTCCAATGGGGGGCAGGATAAAAAAATACCGGATAAGATATCTGAGCGCACTCAGCATCTTATCCGGTATATCCATTGCGATGGATCCCCCTCCGATGATTGACAGTTATTTATTATTTAGAAAACGCTCCGCTTCCGCTTTAAGCAAAATCTGATATTTCCGGGCGCTTTCAATCATTGCGATACGTTCTGTATCGCTCATTTTCTGCAAAGCAAGCTGCTCCGCATCAAAAACAACGGTAATGTTCTCATGGACGAATTTGACGCCCTTTTCGGTAAGTGAGATGTACTTGCTGTGCTTTCCGGTCTTTGCTGCAGACAGTGTGATATAACCGTTCTTTTCCAATCCTTTCAGAGCGGAGTTAACGGTCTGCTTGCTCATTTTCCACTGACCGCAAATTTCGCTCTGCGTGCATTTCCCGTCTGCTTCACATATGGAATACATAAGCCAGAATGCACAGTCAGACAAGCCGCTTCGTTTGGCAAATTCACTGTAAATTGCATCCGTTTCCTTATAAATAGCGTTATAATCCCGTAACTGCTGACGTATTTTTTCCTGAACCATCATAAAACCTCCACAAGTCCGAAATCGGACTTTCAAATTATAACAGTTTACTCGATTAATGTCAACAACTAAGAACAGTATTTTCCAGGCAATATGGAACAAGCTTTCGATCCCTTATTTAAGCTCCGCCAAAACAACGGTTTTTGTTTCTGCAGATAAAAAGGCCCGGACTTTATGTGATACAAAAGTCCGGACCTTTTCATGAAACAAATTGGCCTTGTTATCCGCTGACATCTAAATGTAGCGTACGATTTCTTCCAGCGGCCTGCGGGTTTTCTTTCGTACCGTTTGGTCTGCCGGATATCCGGCCGCTATTAAACCGCATATATGTTTTTCCAGAGGAATGTTCAGCAGGGAAGCAATTTTTTCTCTGTCAAACATGCCCAAAATGCAGGTACCGATCCCCTGTGATTCGGCTTCCAGACAAAGATAGGCCATTGCGGCTCCAATATCGCCGGGAGCAAAATACTGGCTGTCCACAAGACTCTTTATCTGGGGCATTAAATTCGCATGTTCTTCAACCACAACAAAGAATGCATTTGCTTTGGAAATATATGCATTTGCTCCCAGCTGCTGGGCACATTCCGCCACCTTTCCCGTAAGCTCCGGATTTTCAACCACAACAAAACTCCAGGGCTGCCCATTACAGCCGGAAGGGGCCAGGCGGGCCGCCTCAACGCATCTGGCCAGCTTTTCATGCTCTACCGGCTGGTCCGAGAAATTTCTGCAGCTTTGCCTCCGCAGGCATAAATCCATAAAATCATTCATTAATATTACTCCTTTCTTCTAAAGCCTTTTATAAGGCATAATAAACATT
The DNA here is from genome assembly GCA_041223105.1 of Lachnospiraceae bacterium 54-53. Classification (GTDB taxonomy): domain Bacteria; phylum Bacillota; class Clostridia; order Lachnospirales; family Lachnospiraceae; genus Lacrimispora. Next base: position 24,025 of record JBCLPO010000004.1, on the reverse strand, counting down.
TATAAAATCATCATGCAGGCTGTGGTTATGCAAATACCTTCCCATTGCCGTCATCTGCATATGCAGTCTATAATAAGATTACACTTGCAGGAAGCTATTATCAAGTAAAATTTGCTTTTTCCTCATTGAACGATCACTGAGCAGAACTCCGATGAAATCCTCGATGTTCTGAGGTTCTTCTGGCCGGTTGAACGAGTTCATCCTGCTCACGGCTTCCATCTGCTGTCCCCTCCTGCACGGCAGCTCATTTACCGCTTTTTATTGCATGATCCTATGGTTCGTGATACTATTTTTACATAAACACATTGGGGAAATTCCAAATAACATAATTACAGACAACCAAAAAGAATCGAGTTGAAGGTAAACAAATGAAAATACGAGAGAAATACACCTGCCCTTTGGAACTGACACACGATATCACAAAAGGCAAATGGAAACCAATTATTTTATGGCAGCTTGGTAAATACAACGCATCGCTGTCCCAGCTTGAAAAAGACATAAACGGCATCAGTCAAAAAATGCTGTTGGAGCAGCTAAAAGAATTAATTGATTTTGGCATGGTCGCCAGACATTCATTTGACGGCTATCCCCTTAAAGTGGAATATGCGTTAACCGAACGCGGCCATAAATTATTGGAAGCCGTGACCATTATGCAGGGAGTCGGTATTGAACTGATGAAGGAAAACGGCATGACAGATGTTTTAAAAGAAAACGGTTTTATTGACTGACGGATACCCACAAAAAAGTGGGTAATTTACTGTTTGCCGGTGATGAGCTATAATTGCCTCAAATACAATAGCAGGAGGCATACTAAATATGAGGAAGAACATCGGACAGACCATCGCCAATTTAATTGACAAGCAAAGCGTTTCTTTTATAAGCTCGGTCGATGAAAACGGATTCCCAAACATAAAAGCAATGTTACCGCCGAGAAAACGAGAGGATATCAAAACTTTCTACTTCACCACCAACACATCATCAAAGCGGGCGGCACAATACCGTGAGAACCCAAAAGCATGCATATACTTCTGTGATAAAAGATTCTTTCGCGGTGTCATGCTTATAGGTATGATGGAAGTTTTGGAGGATGCAGCCACCAGGGAAATGATATGGCAGGAGGGTGACACCATGTACTATCCGAAAGGAGTTGCCGATCCGGATTATTGTGTATTGAAATTTACAGCAAATACCGGACGATACTATGCAAACTTCAGTTCAGAAGATTTCATTATTGAATGAATATCCGGACAAAATGCCGTTTATTTTCACAGGAGAAGCATAACATCAGGAATATACCGTTATAAACAACCGTTCATTGGCCGCCTCTTCTGTATAAATCAGCTTGCAGTAAAAAATCTATACTAAGGCGCGCCGGTATCTTATTCATTTTTTTAACGGACCTTTCGATATCTTGAAATTTATAAACCAAAAACCTGTAAAGTAAAGGAGCATGAAAATATGGAAAAATTCGAATACAAAACACTGTTTACTGATGCCAAAGGAGTATGGGGCGGTAAAGTTAACCAAAATACATTTCAAAATGAGTTGAACCAATTAGGTTCACAAGGCTGGGAACTGGTAAGCACAGTTGCTGCCGCTCAAAGCTATGGCAGCACACGGTGGATTATCTCAACCTTTAAACGCAGGATAAGCTGAATAAATCTTTTTTTATATAGCTATTTCTATGTATATAAAATCATTTATCACTCACCCAGAACTCTCTTTATGCGTTCCCCTGGCCCGCTGCCATCGGAATAAAGCTTCAACGGCCGATACAAATGATAACCATGTCCCGGCAGCTCACATCGCTGTTTCCTAAGACAGCAGAAAATATCATGCATTCCCTCCCCTGTTTCGGTAAACTAAAGAAAACGAACACAAGGAGGATGTAATATAATGAAGACAATACAAACCCATACCGCAGAGCTTGCGGGAACGAGCTATGAAATAGGATATCAATTTGGTAAAATCACAGGCAAAATCCCACCCCTGAAAGCGGCTCACACCGCAGGAATGACAGACTTTGGTCCCCAGCAGGTAAAAGACGCAGTAAAACTGTTTGACCGCTGGTGCCCAGGTCTGGCCGAAGAACTATGCGGTTTTGCAGATGCATTGAAGGCAAAGCCCGAACAAATATTTTTTTATGGGATGACCTATCTTCTGCCAAGGTGCAGTCATATTGCACTGCTGCCGGGCCTGACCGAACAGGGAAAACCCCTGTTAGCCCGCAATTATGAGTTCAGTCATGAAGCAGAGGATTTCTGCCTGATAAAAACAGCTGTGAAAGGGAAATACACCCACATGGGTACCAGCGTGCTTCACTTTGGGAGAGACGATGGCTTTAATGAACATGGCCTTGCCGTCACCATGAGCTCATGCGGGTTCCCGGTAGGAGCGCTGCCCTACATGCAGGCACCAAAGCTGAAGGGACTCCAATTTTGGGCGGTTATCCGTGCTCTGCTGGAAAACTGCAGAAACGTGGACGAAGCGCTGGCTTATCTGGTGGATATGCCCATCGCTTACAACCTTAACATGATTCTAATGGATAAGGCAGGCAATGCCGCACTGGTTGAAACACTGGATGGCCGCACAGCCGTCAAACAAATCGGCCCCGGTTCCACAGAGAAAATGCTGTACGCCACCAACCACGCGGTATTGCCGGAGCTTCAAAACATGGAGTCTCAGATGATGGCTCATTCGGCCAGGCGTTACGACTATATCAGCAAACAGCTGGCAGATCATGACTGTGTAACAAAGGAACAGGTGAAAAAAATGCTGCTGGAAAAATACCCCAATGGTCTTTGCTGTCATTATTTCGAGGAATACTTCGGCACCACCAAAAGCATGGTGATTTCACCGTCAGACGGCACCATGGATCTCTGCTGGGGAGGACGGGCGGAAAATGGCTGGTATACCTATGATATCACTCAACCGCTGGAAAATGGGATGAAGGAAATAAAAATCAATCTGGAAAAAGCCGCACCCGGAACGTACGATTGGCAGCCGCTGACTTAAAAACGGAAGGAGAATTGCTGTGGACTACAGGAAAGCGTTGGAACAGGCGGTCGTATACATTGAAAACCATCTGGGCAGCAATATCAAGGTAGAGGAAGTGGCAAAGGCCGCCGGTTATTCCTATTATCATCTGAACCGGCAGTTCACAGCCATCCTGGGAGAAAGCGTAGGAAGCTATATCCAAAAACGCCGTCTGGCCGACGCCTCCAAAAAGCTTCTCTATTCCAACCGGAAGATCATTGACATTGCTCTGGAAAACGGTTTTGATTCTTCGGAAGCATTCAGCCGGGCATTTAAAGCGATCTATAAGGTCAACCCCCAGGCTTATCGAAAAAACCGTCTGGATACCTTCATCGGCAGCAAAGAACGCCTGGATACAGGTTTGCTGGATCACCTGCTTCGCAATGTAACCGTACATCCCACGATTGTGAAACTGCCGGAAATCAAGGTTGCGGGCCTTCGGGGAGAAACCACACTGCGGGACAATCGCCTGCGAAATCTGTGGGAGCGTGCCAATTCCGTTTACAGGCAGATCCCCAATCGCATTCCAAACGGACGGGCTTTCGGTATCTGCGAGGCGTGTGCGGAGAATACACTGTATACCATGAATGATGACATCCTCTTTACTGAGGTGGCGGGCATAGAGGTGTCCTCCTTTCAGGGGCTGCCCCAACCTTTTGTCCAAAAAGTGATTCCCGGCGGACGCTATGCGGTGTTTACCCACCGCGGGTCTCTGCGGATGCTACCCCAAACCTTTGACTACATCTGGGGAACATGGTTCCTCAGCACAAAGGAAGAAATGGACTGGCGGGAAGATTTTGAGCTGTATGACAAACGCTTCCTGGGCTATGACCATCCGGATTCCGAAATCGATTTGTATATTCCGATAAAATAACGGGTGAAAAGTTCAGAAAACAGAACCGGAAACTGCATTATAACACAAGCATAGGGTGAAGACCGGAAAACAATCCCACCCTATGGAAGCAAATGGTATTTCTTATATCCGTTTTAAGTTCACTCAGACTCGGTCGCAGCTCCAGCCAGCCGTATATGATCAGGAAAGCTTTAACAGAGCTTCATTTTCATCTTTTACAAAGTATAGATTCCTTCCATGATTGCACTCATAAATAAAATCATGCAATGCCTTGCTTTTGTAATTAGAAAAATCACCGATTATGGCAAGTCTCATTCCATAGTTCACATATTTCTGTACAATTTCCCCGGCAAGGCGGGTACTCAAATCAAAGAATTCTTCTGTTATTGATGATTTATTGATGATTATAGCTTCGCATTCATATTCAAAAGAAACGGTTACCAATAGATCCAGAGCGGATTGAACGTCAGTCATAATAATTTCATCTGTTTCTATATATGCCACATTCTTTCCGGCATTCACTATTTTTTCTATTCTCATTGTTATCTCCTCATATCATCATATTGTTTCAAAGAAAGCCGCATATTTTCTTTTTTGCACTGTCAGTTTCATAAATACGGTTCATCGATTTCACCTGTTTTTTTCTTCATCCAAAATTGTAACAATGGATATCATTTCTCTTATATAATCGGAATTTCCCCATAACAATATCTTGCACTGATTGCCGCTTTCATCGTATTTCATATGAACCGTTGCGTGCTCAAATGTTTCATCTTTGCTGTTCATCAATGCCAATAATGTGTTTGAAATTCTCTCAAATTTCACTTTATCAACTTCTTTTATATCAATTACCGTTGAAATTCTGATCCTGTTTGTTTTTGTATCAGGGCGGGGATTTTCAGTTGTTAACTGAATGCTCTCTCCATCTATATTGATCTGCATATTGTCCCGATCAGTCACCGGCTTCTGATTGTTTTCTAAGCCCATGAAATGATCTAAATCCACTTTCTTAATACGCCATTGTTTCCCTGCCTTTATTGCACTCAGCTTACCGTCTGAAATAAACCCTCGTATTGTTTTATGATGCAGCCCCAATATCTCGGCGACCTCATTAATTGTAAAAAACTTCTCTTCCATAATGTTCCTTTCAATCCGGTCCTTTATTTATCACAAAATATCATATATATCAGTATATGCCAAGTTTTATTTTGATATTTATAGTACTTTGTTGTATTTATATACACTTTAATATTTTTTAATTTCCATGACCAATTCTTTTCTGCCGGGACTTGACGATAAAATCAAGGTTTTAAACTTTTGACCGTGAAACTGGCTTCATATGCTGAAAGGCAATGCATCATGACCCCAATATCGGGCAAAGACCAATCTCATGTGGGTACTGGCATTAAGCAGGACCTGATTGGTCCGGTCCTGCTCCTGCATAGTCTTCTGTGTTCTTCTTAACATAGGTTTTCCCCGTTCCCCGATTCTTTTAAGACCAGAAAATCTGATACGTTTCTGTGACGGCATAAATGTTTTATGTTATAATATTGAAAGATTGAATTTGTATGGAGGATTATCAATGGAAAAAAACAAGAGTAAAATACGGATTGGATTCTGGATTGTTTTAATAATTATATCAGCGTTGTTTGGGGGCATTATGGCAGCTCTTGATCTCAATGATTCTATTAAAAAAATTCTCACGGCGGCGTTCCTTTGTGCTGCTGCATTAACTTCAGTTACAATTGATCTGATGTGGTATCGGGAATTTAATAAAAAACTCCGTTCTTTACATCCCATTCTCTTGCAGGAACACAATCCCGACCATTATATCAGTGAAATCAACTCGCTTTTAACGGGGATAAAATCACCTCAGGTCCGTAGTGTACTTTTGCTTAATCTTAGTGCGGCTTATTGTGAAAAAAAGGAATATTATACTGCAAAAGACCTGCTTCTTCAAATAAATCCCCGCAAGCTTACGGGCATCAATAAATTTGTATATTGGGCAGATTTGGCGTATGTTCATTTTTATTTACAGGAAAATGAAAAAGCAATTCTTATTTTAGATCAGCAGAAGACCCCTTTCTCTAAATTGGGTAATAATTCTCATCTGGGAGGTCTGCTTTCCATTTTGTCGATATTCAGAAAGCTTGGGGAAGGCGATCAGCCGGGAGCAAGACAGCTTTTGGAGCAGGCACAGCCTCAATGGAAAAATGAACATACTGCCCCTGATTTTGAGTATTTAAAAAGACTTTGTTAAAATAAAAAACAGGATAACGAATGAAAGCGCCATGCCTGAATTCCGTCAAAGAAAATTTACGGTCGGAAATTTAAGTTTTTTGCATCAGTATTACAGACTTCACATGATTTCAGCACAAAAAAGAGAGCTGATTAGACCTTGTCATTATGTCTACCGTTTTTTAGTCTAAATTTTTTTCTTCGCTAAATTTAATTTTAAGAAAGCAATGGGAAGCAGGTAATCACAGCATCCTGGTCCTCCTGCACATAAAACAACAGATCTGTTCCCATATCCTCTTATTTCAGTCCAAAGCTGAATTCCATTAACGGAGACATAATTTTCCAGCTAGATTCCTCCTTTTCGCAAAATATGCTGAGACAAATATGAGCCTTATAGGATTTTATAATCAATAATGAATTAAATATCTCTATTCCTATTTCAATGAATCAATAATAAACAAAGATGCATCTTGCCCCATAAATATTTTGCTTCCGGTATAAAATGTTTTAGATTGAATATCCCTGTATCCTATTTTTTTCATAACACCGGTCAACTCACTTTGATCAAATCCGTTATGGACCATATCTGAAACTACTTTTTCATTTTTATTAAAATCCACGATTATTAAATGTCCTTCTTCTTTTAGAACTTTGTATAATCTTGATAAAACTAACTCAACATCTTTAATATGGAGCAAAACCTGTGCCATAAAAATATAATCCACATGTAAATCCGAAAGACTGTCCTTTTCAAAGTCAAAACATACTGTATCTGCGTTCTGTAAATTAAAGTCAGAAATTTTTTGCTTTATTTGAGTAATCATATTTTGTGATGTATCCAGAAAAAGAACAGAATAAAATTCATTTAACAAATTCATCCCGACAAGACCGGTTCCACACCCAAAATCAATAGCATTTTTATTTTTAGCATCAACTAAGTATTCACGAATAGCATTTGATGATGCTTCAGCAATTTGAATTCTTTCAGAGGTGTCATATATATTAGCTATCATTTCAAATTTATCCGTATTTCCCATTATTACATCTCCAATCCGGCCTAAAAATCGAATGCCATTTTCACTTATGTCCTCAAGGGCTGTTTTATCACTGAAGCGCTAAGATCAGTCGGCATTATAATGCCAGTTCCAATCACCATGGTAAATCATCCTTTTATTCATCCCGCCATCCACTGTAATGGTCTCCCCTGTAATAAAATTCTGTTTACATAAAAACAACACCATGTCCGAGATATCCTTTGGAGTTCCTATTTTACCTGCCGGAATTGCCGAACGGTCTTCACGGCTAAATTCCTGCTGCTCCGTTACATTGATCCAACCTGGCGCAATACAGTTCACAAGGACCTCGGGCCCCAGTGATACCGCCAGAGCATGTGTCAATGCAACAATTCCACCTTTCGCGCCTGCATACGCTTCTGTATCAGGCTCTGACTGAAACGCGCGTGATGAAGCAATATTGATGATTCTTCCTTGATTTTTTATCAATTCATCTTTACATAAGCGGCTTAATTCATATGGTGCTTTTAATCCGATCGATAAGGTATAATCAAATTCTTCATAGGTCAAACCAGACAAAATACCTTTATTTCCTCGGCAGGCATTGTTGACCAGCACATCAATCCGTTTAAGCTTTTCAAGTGAAAATTCAACAAATCTCTTTAATGCCAGCGGATCTGCCACATCTCCATAAAAGTAAAACAGATTTGGATTTTCTTTTGCAAAATCAACCGAGTTCTTTTCATCTATATCAATAAAGCATACCTGATCACCCGCATGAATAAAATCCAGGCATATTTGTTTTCCTATCCCATGTCCGCCTCCGGTAACGACCACTCCTCGCTTCATGTTATCCCCCTTCGTTTTGTAAAAAAATTAAAATCAAGACAATATAGCATAAAAGATATAAATAACGTCAAGTTTCTGCTCCAAAAACTGTCATATAACCTTTCCCTCTGATAAACCCGGATAATCACTGCAAAGAAACACCCACCATCTTATCGCAGTTCAATTGGCTGATCATCATCAAATAAAGAAGGCTTCTCCTTCAGCAGCCCTATGACCCAGTCCGCCATAGCATTGCAGTCCGTTCTCCTTCCGGAATTAATTGAACTCCTATGACTTACAGCTGGTATAGGCTCCCCATACTTATCCTGGCGCTTCTTTTATTATATTCGTTCTTTTGTCTGTTAATCTGATCAATACTTAATCCCTCTGGCACTGCTGCGGCATAATATCAGGAAAACTTTATCAGCACCATTCCTCCTTTACGCTTAAAACCAGTGTCCCACAGTTCATTAAGAGACAGCCAGTGATACCTTCCATAGGTAGCAATTTTTACGTAAAACTCATTTTCAAATTCTTCATATCCCACAAGCATGAACCAATGCCAGACCAGATCCTTGAAATTAACATCCTTATGCCGCAGCAATAAAAAAGGGATTGGAATTTCTTTGTCAATCTGACTTTTAATTTCTCTGGCTGCCTCCTCTGCCGGAACCTCTCCCTGACAGCCTGTAAGCTGTATATTTTGTTCTCCCACATCTTTTAAATAATCATTAAATCCATCCATAAATATTTCCAGAGTATCGATTCCATGAAGGCGGGGCTTAAGATAGGGCTTCATTTTCATGGAAAACTTTATATAGTCTTCTTTTTCAAGTTTTTGAATGTCATAGGGATACAAGTGAACCTTGTTGTCATGAAGCGCCGTATTGATGCAGACATCACATGCTGCCGCAGCACCACATCCTCCCAGGTGCATCATAGGATCCCGGAACCAATCCTGGTTCCCGCCAAAGGAATCTTCAATATTAAAATAGGGCAATTCTTTCTTCATTTTTTCCCCTCCTTCTTTTTATTATATAAGGATTATAGTACCTGTCATTGATTTCGTAAAGAAAAAACAGTTTTCAAATGACATACTCATTTAAATATGAATTCTGAAAATGTTTTTTATCATTGTTTCCCTATTAAAATTCATATATAAAAACAGATCAAAACCTAATTTTTTGATTGGATATGCAAATACAAAAAATTTGTAATGCAATAATATTATGGCAGATTATGGTAACCCAGGATATACATATACCCAAATGCCGGCTATTATGTGGATTGATAACAAACTTCGTTACGGTGCAGATGTAAAAATCATGAAGGTAAAAATCCATCAAGGACATTTGGATCTATTATTTCTACTTTTGCATTAAAATACTCCATAGTTGAGGACATTGCAGGCGGGTTTATCGTGACGGGATCATCCGGATCAGGCTTTTCTGACGGAAAGGCAATGATCCGGTTAGAATTGGCTTTTAATAGTCAGTCTCACTTTTGTATGTCTATACACAGAGTAAGAAAAATATAAAGATGCCTGCTTGGGGCTGACCTGGCCTTAAGCAGTCTATGTTTGTGTGTTTGAGTAATATGCAGTATAATAGAATTTAAAATAGCGATAAACAGGAATTTGAATTGCAGATATATAAAGCAGGAGCAAATATGATTAGAAAGTTTAGAATTGATGAATTAGAAGCAGTCATGAAAATATGGCTTGAAACAAACATCTCGGCTCATGATTTTATTAGTGAAGACTACTGGCAGGGAAATTATGAACTGGTTAAAAAGATATTACCTGAGGCAACAATATTAGTTTATGAAAAGGATAATACAATTCTGGGGTTTATTGGGCTAACAGAAAATTACATTGCCGGAATATTTATTGATGCAAATAACCAATCCAAAGGGATCGGAAAAAAACTGCTTGATTACGTTAAAAAAAGTTACTCCCAACTGTCACTGCAGGTTTATAAAAAGAATTCCTGTGCGGTCAGATTCTACCTGAGGGAAGATTTTGTTGTGTCAAATGAGCAAACAGATGAAAACACTGGCGAGGCAGAGCTGGTAATGAATTGGGCAAAACGAATATAACATGAGTACTAAAAATTCCAATCTGAAAGCAGTACCTCTGGAAAATTGCAATATGCTGTATCCATATATGCTCTGTCCGCTGTTGACAGAGCTATAACACACTGCACTTTGCAAGCAAAGCGGCCTTTAGCAACAAATACATGTATATCCCCTGAGGAGCAAACAGCACGTTTTCACGATCTGTGTGCGGCTCCTTATAGCCGGGCTTAACCTCCTATTTGGTATTAACAGGCCATTGTGATACAGCACTCAGGTTAAATCATTATTGTATCAATTCATTTTCTTTAATTGAAAACTCTGTATCTCTTTCCCTACATCTCCCAGTTTATCAAAGCAGGGTCTCAGTTGAAGACCAATTTCAGTGAGACTATATTCAACCTTGGGAGGAATCTGATCATAGTTCTTTTTATGAACTATCCCAAGGTCAATTAGTTCCTGCAATTTCCTCGACAGCACTTGAGCAGATATTCCTGGCAATTGTCTCTGCAATTCATTAAAACGAAGTGTTTTGAATCTTGATAATCTCCAAATAATATCAAATTTCCATTTTCCGCTTAAATGCTTTAATATAAAGGATACCGGGCATTCCTGCATAATAAGATCCCCTTTCACTTACACTCACAATAAAATAAGTACTTCACAAAATGTTTGCAGCTGATATAATAATAGCATATTATAAAAAGAAAGGAAAGGGATTGCTATGAAATATGTATTAACAGGCGCATCCGGTAAGCTTGGTACTTTTGTATTAAAGTACCTGAAAGAACATGGTGCTGAACAAGAAACGATTGCCGTCATCCGTAATGAGAAACATGGCTCAGCCATCAAAGAACTGGGTTTTGAAGTTCGAATTGCAGATTATACAGATGAAAACTCATTGGTCAAAGCTTTCCGTGGAGGTGAAAGACTGCTTTTCATTTCTTCGCTGCCGGGAGGTGAAACACCACGGATAAAACAGCATGAAAATGCTGTGACTGCTGCTAAAAAGGCAGGGATCGGTTTCATAGCATACACAGGACTTGCAAAAGCTGACCAGTCAATGAGTATTCTGGCACCGGATCATGCAGCCACCGAACGAATGATTATCGAATCGGGTATAGACCACTCATTCCTGAGGAACAACTGGTATTTGGAAAATGAATTGCCTGTTTTTGAAAGAACAAATTTGACAGGAGTTTTCGCATATTCCGCTGGCAATGGACGTGTCGGGTGGGCTCTGCGGAGAGAATATGCAGAAGTATGCACAAATATCCTGCTAGGCATTGACAAAAGCACCGGCGCTTTGGAAATTTCCGGACAAGCGATTTCGTATAGCGATATTGCTGCCAGCTATGCCAAGATATCAGAAAAGCCATTTGAAGAAAAATCATTTGATGATGAAGCGTATAAAGAATTCTTACAAAATGCGAATGTTCCCGAAAAAGCCATTGGCGGAACGATTGCTATTCAAAAAGATATTCGGGAAGGAGCGCTGGATATCGACCACTCTGATTTTGAGAGAGTTCTTGGAAGGCCGCTGACACCTTTACAGGATGCAATAAAAGAAATCCTAAAGGGTAATGCTTGAATCTTAGTCCGGAAGTCGTACCCAAGAAGACCTCTTCCCAATTAACAGGACAAACGGCGATATGCTTTCCTTTTCAGCGGGATATCGTCGTTTGTTGTCAGCAGCCTTTTTCATGGTCTGCGGACAAATCACAGAATTTAAGTCCGGCGTTACGGCGTTTGTAAACGAATGAGGGCATAAATGAAAAAACACTTTAACTGATTGGCATATGGAGTTTTAATGCTTCCAGCCTTTTTGCCCGCTCAAACACCTCATGTAAATGCAGTGCCATCAACCGGGAACCGTACATGGATAATAAATCATTGCCCGGATAGAAGCGGTAATGATGTCAGTCCCAAGGCATTATGAGGATTGTCCTCATTGGGCAGATGCATCACCATTGTCGGAATCTCAAATTCGGCGCAATCTGCAATACACTGTAAATAGCAATCGGTTAAGGCTTCCCAATCCAGATTGTCAAGCCAGAGGTTATTTTGGTTTTTGATGGGCGTATGGATATTTTCTATCAAAAGACCGGCTTCCCTTGCAATTTGCGGTCCGTTGCGGTAATCGTTCCGGCCAAAGTCTTCACTCCACCATAATAATACGCCATCAAATCCAGCTTCTTTAATTAACTGTAACGCTCCTTTATGAGCAATTCATAGCCAAACCAATCATAAATGGCAATCATAGGCCGCTTCCCTTCTCACTTTTTCTGCCAAAGTTTTTATATCATTCATTGGCTTCTCCAATATGCACCTGTTTATCCTAATTATATCATAGAATCTCAGTCATGGCGACTTCTCTTCTACATTTCTTCCGGGCATGACATACCAAGCAAAGCACAAGCATCCGAAATAATACTCTGGGCCAAATCTACAAGTACCATTCTCGCTTGTTTTACCTTCTCTTCAGCCTGTAAAATGGGACATTCATGATAAAATTTATTAAATGAGGCGGCAACGTCTGCCAAATATCTTGCAATAACAGAGGGTTCATAACGCTCTGCCGCTTTTTCCACCGCCTCCTCATAGCCGGCCAGCGCCTTTATAAGCCCATAGCTTATATCCTCGGCCAACACATTGAAATCTATATTTTCATATTCAATATCATCTTTTTTCTTCCTTATAATACTTTTTGCGCGTGCATAGGTATATTGAACATAAGGTCCGGTGGTCCCGTCAAAACTCAATACATCTTCCCAAGAAAAATCCACATTCTTAATCCTTTGATTAAATAAATCGTGAAAAATAACAGCACCCACACCTACTTTTTTTGCTGCTTCCTCCTTATCCCGTAAATCGGGATTTTTATCCTGTATCAAATGAGATGCACGTTCAATCGCTTCATTCAATATATCCTCCGCATAAATAATATTGCCATTACGGGTAGATACCTTTTCTCCTTCTAAACTTACCAATCCATATGGCACATGAATAAGCATATCCGCCCAGTCATAGCCCATCACTTCTATTGCTTTGAAGACCTGTTTAAAATGTAAACTTTGCTCCAGTCCCGTGACATACAAACATTTATCAAAGTGATAAGTTTCTTTTCGATACAAAACGGCGGCAATATCCCTGGAATGATAGATGGAACCACCGTCACTTTTTGTTATCAGACATGGCGGCATATCGTATTCTGATAAATCAATGATATTTGCTCCCTGACTCTCTTTTAATAATCCCTTGTTTTTTAATTCTTCAATTAAGGAGGGTACTTTATCACGATAAAAGCTCTCCCCAGCATAAGAATCAAAAGTGACTCCCAGTAATTTATAAACCCGGGCATATTCAAACAGACTTATTTCTTTGAACCATTTCCATATCCCAATGGCCTCTTCATCATTCTGCTCCATTTTTACAAACCAGTTCCGGGCTTCATCCAGCAATTCAGGATTCTTTTCTGCTTCTGTATTAAATTTTACATAGATCCGGAGTAATTCTTCAATTCCCTTTTCCTTAACAGCGGCTTCATCACTCCACCTTTTAAAGGCAGAAATCAGCTTTCCAAACTGCGTTCCCCAATCCCCTAAATGATTGATGCGAACAACCTGAAATCCCAGCTTTTCATATATTCGATACAAAGAATTACCAATCACCGTGGTACGTAAATGACCAACATGAAAATTCTTAGCTATATTGGGGGAGGAATAATCCATACAGATCTTTTCTCCTGTTCCTGTTTTTGCTATTCCAAAATCAGGTTTTTTCATTTTGTTGATCCAGAACTGAATATATTTCCCACGATTCATAAATATATTCAAGTAGCCATTCACCGCTTCTGATCTTTCAATTCCCAGTTCTTCCCGTATTTCCTGCATTGTCACATTTAATTCCTCTGCGATCATTTGTGGATTCTTATGCAATACTTTTGCAAAAGAAAAACACGGAAAGGCAAAATCTCCCATTTTGTCTTCAGGAGGAATTTCCATTAACTTCGCCACCTCGCGCTCACTTATATTCCCCAGGATCTTTGCTATGGATTTACATATTTTTTCTTTCATATTGAATCCTCCTGTCTTCTTATTATCACTGAATGAATAAAAAAAGAACCGCAAAAGATCAGCATATGCTAAATCAATTACGGTTCTGCCGCCAACTATGAACATCCCCGCATAGAAACAAGACGTATATCCCTTGTAACCATGCGGATCATATCATTGCATCAGTCACAAGAGCTTACGTCTTTCTCTGCGTCTTAAGCTGTTCATGTAAAATATATTCATAGTTGGCTTCCTTTCAAAATAATATTTTTAGTTTACCATAGAAAAACTCTTTTTGCAACTATTTCATAAAAACAGCTCCCCCAAAGCACGTTGCACAAAATCCTGTCAATCAATCGTTCCAGCTCTCCAATCTCAATCCAGCCTCAGCTTTCAGACATTAATCCATTCCATAATTATGTCCGCCGCAAGTATGTCCGTCATCGTGATGGTGGCTGCATTTGACATCAGAATTGTAATTCAGCTGTTTCAGGAGATAGTCCTCCACTGCCTTATCTGCATCACCAGTTACTCCGCCGAAAAATTGAATACCTTTTTCAGCTAATGAATTCTGAGCGCTGCTGTCAATTCCTCCGCAAATCAGCACAGAGACTTTTCTCTTTTTAAGAATGTCAACCAGTTCCCATGTCCACAGACAGCGGCTTCGTTTTTACTTTTCACCATAGACATCACATGGAATTTATTCATCTTTATCTTCTGAAACCACACTTTTCGGTTGTTTGTTTCCAGTCATCACCTCCTGGATGGAAATGTGGCAACAGGCATAGCAATCAGAGGGAAACTATCCCTGTTGGTTCTCGATGGGCCTGTCCCCATTTTGCTTTTATATAAAGTAATTTTAACCGGCGCTTCAACATAATTAAATCTATTAATAATTACAAATTTTCTGGAAATCTCTTATAAATTGAGATTACAGAAATTCCTATGTATTAAAAAAAGCTGCTGCAATTAAGGCATCCCCCGTTGCAGCAGCTCTGATAAAGCCTGATACACAGCAAATGAATGTAAAATTATTCGATCATAAAATCGGCTACGCCAATATTTTTCAAATCAAGGATTGGTTTGCATCGGAATGATTTGTAGCAATTTTCAGACAGCCTTACCATTAAGATATAACAGCCTTCATAGGGAACTGTAAATTCAAAGCATCCATAGCCGTTAATCTGTACACAATACAGTAAAGTATCTATGTTGTTGATTCTCGTGTATAATTTCACATCCCATTCATGGAAATTACAGCAGCGGCAGCCCCAGATACAGCCCATAATAATACCAGGTTTAATCAGGCAGTCCTGGCAGACAGGGCAGGGTTCCTGTTCCGGACACTCTGCAGGAATTGGTATTGGAATGGGAATATATTCCTTCTCCGGCTCCGGACAAGGCGGACATTTGGGGCATGGCGCCGGTTTGGGGCATTTAGGGCACGGCGGGCATTCCGGGCACACCGGGCAGGGTTCCGGCACAGGACAAGGTGGGGGTTCCGGGCATGTCGGGCAGGGTTCCGGCACAGGACAAGGTGTAGGTTCCGGGCATGTCGGGCAGGGCTCCGGCGCAGGACAAGGTACGGGTTCCGGGCATGTCGGGCAGGGCTCCGGCGCAGGACAAGGCATGGGTTCCGGGCATGTCGGGCAGGGCTCCGGCGCAGGACAAGGCACAGGCTCCGGGCATGTCGGGCATTCCGGGCATACCTGAACTGGCTGTTCCTCCCTTTCCGGTATTACCTGAGGTACTTCGGGGACCGGCACCACCGGGGCCGGTGCTATGACCTGACACACCACTCCTCCAACAAAGGGATAATAATGAAATTCAAAGCCGCTGGTAGCATTTACGGCAAACGATCCTAAGGCCGCGTTACCGCTTACATGGCCGCCAGTGGGATGTGCATGGAACATGGCCTGCGGTGCCAGTATACTTCCCCAGATATCGGAGGACTTTTCCATATAAATATTCGTTGCATCCTCAAACACATACAATGTCTCATTGGCCTTATTTCTTTCCCCATAAACACCGTATTGCAGATGGGCATTTGCTCCCGTTCTCAGCCTTACTATAACGGTACTTCCCTGTGGAACTTCCGCACGTATTCCCTTGTTGATCAAACCATTTGTCCTTACGTCGATAAGGAATACATTCTGTACAGGGTCATTGCCTCTTAAAATCCATTCGTAATTATTATCCACCACTCTTCCATTTGGAGTTAAAGCTTCAATACAGTTCTTGTAGTATCCGATGCTTTCCCTTGCATCGTTAAAAAATCCCGGTATGTCAGCACCGATCCTGCTTGCAGGTATATATCTTGGTACATCATAACTGGAAACCACATAATGATCACCTTTATCCGTTGGTGTCCAATATTGGCTGCCTCCATTGGCCTGGTACAAAAATTCCAGTTCCTGTACCCCATCAGTCATACCATCTTTTCCTATTAAATAGGTACTTCCACTGGCCGCACGAAATCCACCTCCGGCAACCACATGGCCGATAACAACCAGAGGACCGCTCATAGACACATTGCCGCCAACTAAAAAACGTACTAAATCCGGTGAGTAACCGATTTCTCTGTAACCGCTGTCTCTGGCAAATCCAACGCTCAACCCCCTCGGGCTGTAAAAACTTCCGCCTATAGCAACAGGCCCTTCAACATCTATAATGTTATTGGCATCATTAAATACAATAACATTAAATCCGGAGGCAGGGCCAAAGGGCTGGCCATCAATATTATACCAGTTTATATCACCGTAAGGTAATCCAGCACTTGCCACTGATTCATTACTATAACTGATATTATCCATATCAACTCCTGAAAATTCTTGAATTGCAACTCATTTTTATTCTCATTTCAGTTTATTCTGATGAAAATGGTTCTGTGCAGGTTTCTATGCAATAAGATTAAATTTTATGATAACTTTCTGAAGCTCATTGTAAATCCGCTTTCACAGGCCTTGCGTATCCATTATACTATGTTTTTGTCGAATTTCCAGACGCTTATTCCTCGCTGTCTGCGGGTGTGACCTCATCTGCATAGCAGCCTTTGTGTTACAATATCAGAATATATCTCCATGCCAGTGGTTTCAGCAATATGGATCACATCTGAAAACTGTTCACTTTGGAGCAATAAAGAGGTCAACATATTTTCCTCTTTAAGAATGCGGTCCGGGTTAAATATTACCTCTTTATGTCCGTCAAAAATGGCCACATAAAAGATGCCTGACTCAACTATATCCTGAAAAAAATGGCTCCCATACGACAGCTCAGGCATAAATCCTGCTTTTTTTGAAGAATACTCGCAAATGACCGTCATATTACACAATTCAGTAAAATGCACAGGTATACCTAACGACGGTGTTGTGCTTCCCCATCTGCCCGGACCTGCCAACATGACATTTTTCCCTTTTAATTCTTTGTTTACCAAGCCGATTTGTCTGGCTACGGCATATTTCCCCTGCTCGTTCAGCTCCAGGTATATGTTCGCCGGAATGAAAACAACAAAATCGATGGGCAGCCTTACGCTTCCTCCCATAAAGTTTCCTTTTCCAGAGAAAAAGCAATCCTCGCGATCCGTCAGCTCCGGTATTTTTACTGTATTGCCTAAGCCTTTGGTCTGTAATGGACGGCATTGCAAGAGATTGATTTTAAAGAGATTGTCTTTTTTAAAATTAGCCGTAAATTCAATATCAACCGGATAATCATATGCTTTGGACAATAATGCAAGCATTTCTCTCATTACAGAGGTGATTTCCGTATCGGTGAACAATTTCTTAAAATCTAAAATATAAGGAATCTTCCTGTCCACATATCCCAGCTCACGCATACGAGCCGAGGTTACATAGTCCGGACTCATAAACAGCTTCTTGTCTGTCTTTAAATCCAGCGGCAGGATTTCATCCAGGTCTCTGCTTTCTAAAATATTATCCGCAAAGGAAAGAATATCCAATCGATGCTGGGAGAACTTATTCTGATCTTCATAATCCATGGGTGGAACCCGCAAAGGATTATCCAGGCAAACGACCTTTACATAATCACCATCTGTCCTTTCAACCGCCCTTGTACCAAGTCCAAATACCAGACGAAGCATCCCTGAATTCATATCAATACTCTCATCCCAAACATAAAGATTGGAAGAGTTACCGACACCGGCTATATGCGGGAAAAAGTATTCTCCATATTGATCGCCTGAAACACGCTGGACCAATATCGCCATTTGTTCGTCCAGTTCAAAGAGTCCCCTGTTCATCCTGTAATTGAGTGCCTCTTCATTCATCGTGCTCGCATAAACAGTACGAATGGCCTGTTCAAAAGCATCATACCGATCCTCGGGAGTCCCTTGATTCACACAGAAAACACTTTCATATTTCCCCGCAAATGCATTCCCAAAATTATCTTCAAGCAAGGAACTGGAACGTATAATAATCGGAGACTGACCGAAATATTCCAGCATTTGAACAAACTGTTCCTGAATGTCCTTAGGGAACTTTCCCCGTAAAAGCTTATCTTTTAATTCCGGTGCATACTTATAATATCCATCCTTCGTCTTTTGCCTGGCACGAAGTCTCCACCAACCGTTTTGTACGATATAGGTGTAAAAAACATCCGACCCGATAAAGAAAGAATCGTGGGGTTCCAATAATGGTGTAAAACGGTCTTCTCCTTCAATCTCCAGAATTTTTCTGGCCAAAAGCATACCAACGCTCTTTCCTCCGATAAAGCCGGTGCCGATTTCTCTGGATGCGATCATCAGAATATCTTTTAAAGTCAAATACCGGTGACACAATTCAAACATTCTGGAATCACTGCCTATGAGCATATACATTAAGCGCTTTTTCGCTGCTTCCTGCTGCTTAAGCGAAAAGTTTAAAACTTTTTTTGCTCTGTTAAAAATGATATTCCAATTATCAAGCCGATTTTCACCGCGGTGAATGTTGGTAAACAACTCGGAGGCGTCAGAACTGGCGGTGATGCAGATCGCCTCCTGATCTTGGATCAAATGCGGAAAAAACATGGTAGGCGAATAACGCTGCCAAACCTTGAGCGGGTGAATATATGTTTTATTATTCACCTGATATATGTCAAGTAAAAGCTGCGTCGTTTCACGGATACCCGCAATCGTGCCATAAGTATGAAAATTGCGTTTGACAGCAAAATAAGCTACCGTATCCAACTCATACAGATATGGACAGGTGGCCTTAAAAAAATTACCAATCATCAAATCCGAATGCCAGTACTTTAATAAATCAGTCAGACAGTCAAAAACATACAATACCCTTTTTCCCTCTTTTTTAATCAGGTTGTATATTTCCGTAGCAAAACTTTCAAATCCTTTACTCGCGTCAATACGGTAAATCTTGATATCCTGGCTGTCATCCAGAATCTGTTCATGGCTGGCAAAGCGGATGTAAACCAGCTTTAAATGATCCATTTTAGCCTTTACAACAAAATGATCCGCCATTTTCTTATAATCCGAAACCGAATCCGTCTGCCAAACCACATTATCCCCAAGCCGAAGGTTGTCAATTACCTGATCCAGACCTTTTAATCCAGTACTTATTTTGTCATGTAAATTCATAACACACCCCATTCCAGCCTCATGCATTTATAATTATTTCAACTTAACTATGTATCCTGTTGATAAAGGCCCGGTCGTGTCCGGCCCAAACGTAATCGTGAGATGTTTTCAAACTCTTCATTTTATTTTCTGCGATTATGATATTGCTGAGTACGTCTGACAGCTGCAGCCTATGAATTTTACACCTTGTTCATATCCTTGAACAAATGTTGAAAGACAGCGATGATAAAAGCGGCAAGCAGTGAATTAAGAAAACCGCCCATGCTTATGTCTGTTACAAAATAATCTGCAATCATGATCGTCCATGCATTTACAATAAAACTGAATAATCCTAAGGTCAGCAGGTTGACCGGAAATGTAATCAATAGCAGAATCGGCTTCAATATAAGGTTTACTGCTAACAGTACCAACCCCATGATGAGCAGTGACGGGACACTGCCAATATAAATCGTGTGTGATACAAATGACAGCAGATATATGGTCAATATTATAGATATATATTTAATAAACAGTTTTGTCATTTTTACCTCCAATAGACATGCGTTACCTGATTTTAATTAAAACTTTAACATTGTCAGTTGTAACATCGACAAGATCATATGTTTCATCCCCGGCTAAAGAATCCAGCAGTTTCATAGCTATGATAATGAGTTCTTTCACTGAATAGACGGTGATTCCGGAAGCGGAACCAGGACCAGGCACCTTCGGTACAAAAAAACATGCGGCAGTCAGTAAATCCAGAAAGCAGTCCAATAATTCCCGAAAGATAAATAAGGGGATGGGAAAGGGGATACTTATAAACCTTCTGTTATCAATCTGAAGCTTGAGCCACAATAAATGGCATCCCTTAATCGACATATACGCTCACCTTTACCATTGCCTTATGACTTTCATCCCAGGCTTCCACATCAACGATATTCGGGTCATCCAAGGTACCGTTTATGATCTCCTCAATTATCTTTGCAAAATCGATGCTGGAAATATCGATACCTTTTGCTTCCATCTCCCTTCTGGCATCTTCAGGAACCATGGTTGTCATCTTATCAGCAATTTCACTGATCGTAGTCAGCAATCGTATGGGAATATTTACGTTAACATTAACGGAATTGTTATCCGACGTAACTTTTACCTTAAGGAACTTATAGTTTCGTCTTGCGGTTGTTACGGTTTCAACCTTCTGAATTGATTCTGCTTCCTTAGTCACATTCAGAGCTTCTAAAAGCTCCATACCTTCGGCAGCGGTAATCTGCCCCTTTTCTATCATTTCCAGTATTTTTTGTTGTTCACTCATGGACTGACACTCCTATTAATCATAGATTTTTGATTCGTTCCGTTGCTTCTTTCGGGGAAATTTCACCCTTTGATAATTGTTCAAGAATTTCATTCCTGGCGGCCGTCTTATCTTCATTTTCCTTAATCAATTCTTTCGGTGACACTTCATATCCAAGGCCTTTTATGACCGAATCCAGTTTACCGCGGACCGTGGGATAAGAAATACCCAGTTCTTTCTCAACATCCTTGATATTGCCGCGGCATCTTATGAATACCTTCACGAACTCGAGATCTTCTTCCGGAAGACGACAGAATTCGCAGGGCTGAAAATCCCCTTCAATGGCTGTGGAGCACTTGGGACAGCTGAGCTTGGTTATGGAAAGCTTTTCACCGCATACGGGACACTTACCCGGAGCTTTGTATTTCATTGTTTTCACCATCCTGATGTGTTATTTGATTATAATATACAACTACGGATTAAATATGTCAATATTAAAATCAATAATATTAATTATAATATTAAAATAATTAATTTTTATATTAAATATGTTAAATTATTTTTTTAATTATTTTAATTTTGCAGAAAAACGGGGTTTCTTTATAAGACAATTCATTTGGTAAGCAAACGACATTGCTGAGGTCTGAAGCTACAGCATTTTTCAAAGTACTGAAATCATGCTGTATTACTATTGCAAATGCCCTGATTGACGGGAGTGGGCGGATGATTCTCCTGGACAGCTTAAGCAGCTGAACCAATTTTTTTTCTGTACCTCCTTATCTCAGTGTTTTAAGGAAAATAAAAAATGCAGGCTATGCTTTTTTGAAAACATGACCTGCATTTTTTATTCCCTTGAAAGATCAGTATTGTACATTTGTTTCAATTCCATTTACAAGGATCTTCTTTACCGGATCCCTCATCCCTTTTCTAAAGCGACTATATGGTTCTCAACACCTTCTCCATCGGCTTACCTTTTGCCAGTTCATCGTAGCCTGTCAGCCATTGGATAACAGTATCGACTTCCGCTTTCGTACGTCCTTTACGTTCAACTTTTTGAATATACAGAGGGTAGACGCCGGAAAATTTCATTTTGTATACACGTTCATTTTTCACTCATCATCCCTCCACTTGCTTTGGCGTTTCTTCAGCTATGACATTCCAGTTAACGCCGAACTTGTCTGTTACTGCAGCGTGGAACACGCTGTAGAAGGTCTCAGTGGGCGGGAACATCACCTCACCATCCAGGCATAGCGCTTCAAAAATGGCCGTCGCTTCCCTTCCCGTAGGTGCCGTGGCGACTAGTTTGATGTTGTCTCCGTTCTTGGGCGGCTCTGCTTCATCGGCAAACCAGACGTTGGTACCGCAGATGACCATCTCGGCGTGCATAATCCAGGTACGCAGAAGTTCAGGAGGCGTTTTCGACCCCTCCGGCATATAGTCACCGTAGGGCAGGACTTTTGGCTCATCGCAATGGAAGACGGCGCGGTAAAAGTTCAGCGCGTCTTTGCAGTTCCCGTTGAATGTAAGGTAAGGTGTAATCATGGTTTCCTCTCCTTTGTTTTATTTTGGGCTTAATCAGGTAATAACTGTCCTTTTCCTGCCCGATTTATTTGAGCCATTGCTTATACTTTTTTTATGTTCTAAATTATATATGCCAGCGCAATGTCCATGCTATTTTTTACCAGCATGGGTAATTAATTTTCGGAATGATTCTTCAAAATGCTTGTCATCTTCCAGTGTTCTTTTTCTTGGTTGAGACAGATGATTTTTAGTTTTTGCTCTCCTGGCGGCTTTTGCCATGTGTCTTTCCATAAGAAGCTGATCTATGTTGTCATTGGTATACCATCTTCCGGATTTATGAATCGCATATGCATCTTTTCCCAGTGCCATTGCTGCCACACCATAATCCTGTGTTACCACAATATCACCGGATCTGCACCGGTTTACCAAGGCAAAATCAACTGCATCTGCTCCTGCATCGATAATCTTTATTTCGCTATAATCTGACTGTAATACATGATTTGTATCACATAGGAGACATACTCCTATCTTATTTTCTTCAGCTACTTTTTCTACAATACGAACTACCGGGCAAGCATCTGCATCCACGAAAATCTCCATTTACCGATTCCTCCTTATCATGCCAATTGATAAAAGAATTATTCTATTTTTTTAAGGAACTCTGTAAACACTTTTTTTAAGCTATATACCATTTAAAACGCAATAGGGTATATAACCGGCCCTTACCATACCCCTTCAATAATCGGACATACAAAAGGCCTTCCATGCCATATATATTCGGTGGATTTTTCTTTCAATTCTACATTTACAGAAACGGCTGACCTTTTATGTCTATATTTTTCCGGCATTTTGGGAAATACACGTCTCATTTCGCTAAAAAACTTAATATTGATATTACGTATTATTTCGCAATCACTCGTCTATCTCCTCCATATGTCATGAAAAGATAAAAAGATAATGTCAGAAACTATTACTCTGTCATTTTCCATAGTAAGATTTTAAACGTCTCCTAAATTGATCCTGCTTCTTCAAGTTCCTCGATGATTATCTTTTTCATTTTCATCATCGCTTGTATTTGCGCATCCGTATTAATTAACTCTCCCATATTATAGGGTACGATCTGCCAGGATAGACCAAACTTATCTTTAACCCAGCCACATTGCTCAGCCTCTTTGACATGCGATAGCTTATCCCAAAAGTAGTCAATCTCATTTTGATCTTCACATTCTATTGTCATTGATATGGCTTCGTTAAAATGGAAATACGGGCCACCATCCAATGCAATATGCTTTTGTCCGTTTAGTGTAAATTCAGCAGTAATTATTTTACCGGACATACCTTTAAAATGCTCATCAAGATTTTCATCAGGATATTTTTCAATTTTCTGTATTTCAGAATTGGGAAATACATTCACATAATAATTAATTGCTTCTTCGCAATTATTATCACCAAACCATAATGATGGCACTATCTTTTTCATTTTTATATCCATTCCTTTCGCTTCGCTCAAGGCACAAAACGCTATGAAAAGCAAGTTGTGTCTAAGCGGTTTTC
>JBCLPO010000003.1:0-460741 GCA_041223105.1 Lachnospiraceae bacterium 54-53 | reverse complement strand
TTATTATGAAGAGCCGTATGCGGGAAAGCCGCACGTACGGTTCTGGAAAGGACTTCACATCGTGAGGTGTGATTTTAATAAACTTATTTATTATAAATAAATAAGAAAGAGAAAATAAGGGAGGTTATTGAATGAGAAAAACAAATTTATTGAAAAGCTGTATTGCTGTTCTTACGGCAGCAGCTCTGGTGACCGGCTGCGGTTCCGGCGGAAATAAGGGAACTTCTGCCGAAGGCGGGTCCACCGCGGCGGCAGGCGCAGCGGATACAAAGACCGAATCGGCGGAAAAGGGAGAAGAAGTGACCATTAAGGTGATGGTCTGGGACAGAGGCGATGCGGCTCCCGGCACAACGGTGGAAAATAACACCCAGACCGAGTGGATTAAGAAAGAAGTGAAAGAAAAGTTCAATATCAACGTGGAGTATGTTTCCGTGCCCAGATCCTCATCGGATGATAAATTAAACATCATGATGTCCGGCGGAAGCGCACCCGATATTGTATTCACCTATGATCAGAGTATTTTCTATAATTTTGCCCAGAACGGCGGCCTGACGGATCTGACACAGGCTTATGGGGCTTATGGCTCAGACATTGAGAAATATGTTGCCGATGCTCAGACTATGGGGCAGCTGGATGGCAAACAGTTTGCCGTCATGAAACAGAGAGGCGTGGAAGCGCCCCGCCATACCTCCTTCATCCGTAAGGACTGGCTGGATAAGCTGGGAATGGATATTCCGAAGACAAAGGATGAACTTACCGCTTATTTGCAGGCGGTAAAGGATAAAAATCCCGGAGGCGTTGACGGCGTGATCCCGTGGGCGATGAGCGGACGGAATGATACGGAAAAGGGCTATCTGAATTTTGTGGGCTCTTATGTAAATCTGGAAAATGATAAGGATGCATATATTTACAGCGAAGGTTACATGGCGATAGCGCCCGGTGCAGTGGATGGAATCAGGAAGCTGAACGAGATGTATAACAACGGGCTGCTTTCCAAGGATTTTGCAACGGATACACAGGAAGATATATACAAGGCACAGATCACGGCAGGAAATGTGGGCTTTTACCTGGAGGATACGGAGCGTTCGTTTGATTATATTTCTGTCTTGAACCAGAGCGCGGGCGGCGAAACCTTTGTTCCCGTTCAGTGCTTTGAACTTGCGGACGGTTCCTACCGGACCCCCTTTGAGCCGAGATACGGTATGTTCGTCATGGTGCCGAAGACCAGTGAGAAAAAGGTGGATGCCTGCATGAAGTATTTAAACTGGCAGGCGGATCCGGAGGTCGCGGAAAATATCGTGTACACGGCCGAACATCAGAGAGATGAGAACGGCGTTCCGGTCAAACTGACGGAAAACGAGCTCTATTCCAAAGGATATCCGAAGACCTGCGATGATCTGAATATTGTAAATCTGTCAATGGAATGGACCACAAAGAAGGAAGCCATTGTGGGGAAATGGTTTAAAGAATATCCGGCGGTTGGAACGCTGGAATGGTTTGACAATTTCTATGATGTGCGTTCCGAAGGGAAGTTCCGTCATCCCACCTATTCCAACATTTCACAGCCAGAGGCTGATTACGGGCAGAATGTGAAGAATATGATGATCGAATACGTTTATAAGCTGGTAAGCTGTTCTCCGGATCAATTTGACAGCATGCAGCAGACAGAGTACAACAACCTTGTGAATGCGGGGCTGCAGAAAATTCTCGATGCAAGAGCAGAATACTATGACAGCATAAAGTAATTCCTATCTGCGGGGCAGCAGGCTATAAGAAGCTCGTTACAGCTCTTTCTCATCCACCTGCGGATGATGCAGGGAAGCTGTAACGGGCTTTTTGGGCCTTTGCCGTGTCAGATGATCGTCTGAAGGCTGTTGCCGCTGCCGTTTTTACGGTATTCGGAAGGAGACTGGCTGCAATATTTCTGAAAGATGCGGTTAAACTGGGAAAAGCTGGTAAACCCGCATTCCTCCGCCAGCTGGGAGATTTTTTTCCCGGTATTTAACAGCAGGTACTGCACGTTCCGGATCCGGGTCATCTGAATGTACTGGGTCAGCGTGTAGCCGGTCACATCCTTGAACTGATGGGACAGATAATAGGAGCTGATGAAAAATTCCCTGGACAGGGAATCCAGCGTCAGTTCTTGGGAATAGTGATTGTGGATGTAATTGGCAATGGTGTAGATCTTCTGGGAGGCCTCATCCTTTAAGGGCTCGTTGGTATATGTATTGAAAGGCGCCAGCTGCCTTAAGGTGTACAAAAATTCCACAAACATTCCGTGAACGATGAGTGATTTCAGCTCCGGATCCTCTTCCTGGAAGGAATATCGGTAAATACGGTTCAGTTTTTCATTGATGAGCTGCTGCTGCCTGGAAGGAAACCGGTAAATGGGAAGGGGAGCGTAAAACGGTTCGAAAAGCTTCTGATAGGTCTCCGGCATGTCCCAGAGGGAAGGCGGATATAAAAAACTTATGATGAGCCGTTTGCCGGGAGCGCCCCTGGGATATTCGGAACGGTGAAGGAGCGAAGGGCGCAGCAGTACCAGATCCCCCGTCCGGATGGAATAGGGGATGCCCTCCACAAGATGGACAGCCTTTGGGCTTATCAGGACCATGATCTCGTAAAAGGAATGAAAGTGCTGAAATGGCATGTTGATATCAAAGGAGCGTTCGTCGTAATCAAAATAATAATAGAGGGAATGCTGGATATCATTTATGGTGAGACAGTGTTGTTTTTTGTAAAGTAATGCATCATCTGAATTTGTCAAATGGAACCACCTTTATTCTTTCTGGGGAATATTCATGTTTCGGATATATATTATAGCAGAATGACCGCAAAAAGCGCAATACATGGAAATGAGAAAAATACTGCATAGATTGCATAAGAGCCCCCGTGAAATGATGGGCGGCCGGGGAAAGGAAGTGGCAAAGGAATGGAAGCTTTGAAAGAAAAGATAGACTTACTGGTGTCCAGCTTTGAAAAAATTCTATACGAAGAAGACGATATTTTTTTAAAGAACATGGAAACCAGAAATCTGGCCGGAGACAGCGCGGAACGTTACCGCTACTGGGAATGGACCCAGGGGGTCGGGCTGTTCGGTTTATGGAAAATTTATGAGGAGACCGGTGATGAGAAATTTATTGGAAAGCTTGAAAAATATTATGAAAGACAGCTTGTCATCGGTCTGCCGGCCCGCAATGTGAACACAACAGCGCCTCTTCTTGCATTGTCCTATCTGGCGGAAAAAAAAGGCAATGAGACATATATGGATATCTGCCGGGAATGGGCCGCATGGCTGGTGGAGGAACTTCCGAAGACAGAAGAAGGAGGGTTCCAGCATCTGACCTCAGACACGCTGAATGAACAGGAGCTGTGGGATGACACCTTATTTATGGCAGTTCTGTTCCTGGCCCGCATGGGAGTGCTGGAGAAAAACAAAAAATGGCTTGATGAAGCACAGTATCAGTTCCTGCTTCATATAAAGTATCTCGCTGATAAGAAAAGCGGTCTTTGGTATCATGGCTGGACGTTTCACGGGAACCACAATTTCGCCGGGGCTTTATGGGGCCGGGGAAACAGCTGGATCACCATGGCCATTCCAGAACTGTTTGAAATTATGGAATGTGAGGAATCCGTAAAGAGGTTCCTTACGGAAGCCTTAAAGGGCCAGATCCGGGCGCTGATACAGTATCAGAGCGAGGGAGGAATGTGGCACACGGTCATTGACGATGACACTTCCTACGTTGAGGCCAGCGCCACCTGCGGTTTTGGCTACGGCATTTTAAAGGCCGTGCATCTTGGCCTTGTGGATCCGGCCTGTGAAACCTATGCAAGAAAGGCCCTGGCCCCTGTCCTTGCGTGTATCGATGGGGAGGGTGTTGTTCATCAGGTGTCCTATGGCACGCCCATGGGAAGAGAGAGCGTACAGTTTTATAAGGATATCGAACTGCGCCCCATGCCATACGGACAGGCCATGGCCATGCTGTTTTTGCTGGAAGCGTCAAAAGGAAAAACCATGGCGTAAAGGGGGACTGCCAGATACAACAGGTGAAAGGAGGCATGACAGAAAATGAACAGAGATAAGGAAATCCTGACCCAATATAAACCGGTCATTATGCTGGATAAAAATGAGCCTTTTGAAATCGCCGCCGCAGGCTGTACCATATTCCGTGAAAGCGGGTCCAGCCCCTCTTTTCCAAAACGAAGAATATTGGTCAATAAGGAAACTCTGGATTATGCCATTGAATATGCCCTGTGGTACGATTATGACATCCAGCATTTGTATGAGCTGGAACACGTTTGGGTTTATGTCAATCATGACGGAAGCGTTCAGAAGGTGGAAGCCAGCTTTCATGGGAAATATTTAAACATGGTGGACTTAAAGACCGGCCTGCCGGTTTTAAGAGAGGCGACCCATCCGGTGGTTTACGCCCAGCCCGGGAAGCATGCCCTGGTGCCGGATCCGTCTGTCATCCGTCTGATTCCGGACTGGTGGGAGAGCTGTATGGAAAGAGCGGGAGGTGACGGCGTTCTGGTGCAGGATATGTTTGCGGATCAGATCCGCACCGATGAGGAGCTGCAGAGCATGGCGGAGACTTATATAAAGGAACGGTTTGGGTTCCGGCCGTCCATGGAGTTTGAACCGTTCCGGCTGGAGGATGACAGGCTTTTGAACTGGAAGGAATTGGCGGAGACCATTCCGGACCGGGTAAACCGTCAGATCCATGGGATAAGGGAGTACTTTAAGGGGAAGGGAAAATGATTTATGATCCGTCAAAAGAATTGGAGGAAGCCGGCAGGGGGGGGATCCTGCCGGCTATGTATGAAAAAAAGTTTATATAAAAGGTCTCTCTGGCCTGTTTACAGGAGTAAGTATACTTTAGAAGTGTGTTCAGAGTTTGATGGAAATGTGAAGAGTTTGTGAAGAAAATATAAGATTCGGAGCAGACAATAAAAAATGGAGCACCGCAGAATTGGGGAAAATACGGCACTCCTAAGAAGAGTTATTTAAATTATAACCCAATAAAACGATTAAGTAAAGTAAAATAAGTATTTTTTTATAGATTTAAAGAAAAATTTTGATATATTAAGGGGATTTATGAATATATAAAAGGAATAAACTCGTTACATGACTATTATATGGATAAGAGATATGTATTTGACATTTTATTTTCCAGGAATAAGGTTTTTGCTGCTCATAATGAAAGCTCTGCCGCATAAAATGTAGCATATGCTCCATTAGAAATCGGCAGGAGGCTAAAAATGGAAAAAATACTGGACAATAGGTTCTATGACCTGATCATTAATAATGCCATGGTTCCGACCTATAATACAGGCGATAATATTACCGTGCTCAATGATTTTAATTCTCTCCTTCACATTCCAAAGGACCAGATGGATGCCTGTAATATTGGTTCCAACGCCTATCACTCTTTTCCGGCCCTGTATACGCTGGATTCGTCCGTAAGCGTTGAAAAGTCCGGCGTCGGAGCCATTCAGAGAACGCCCGGCTTTGGACTGTATGGAAGAGGTGTGATCATTGGTGTGGTCGACACCGGTATTGATTACCGGCACCCGGCGTTTATGTTTAATGACAGGACTACCCGGATCCTTTCCATTTGGGACCAGACAATCGAAGGGAGCACGCCGCCCCGGGGGTTTACTTTTGGAGCCGAATACACAAAGGAGCTCATAAATTTTGCACTGATTTCCGATGCCCCGTTGTCCATCGTTCCATCCGTGGACACCAACCGGCATGGAACCGCAATTGCCAGCATCATAGCCGGACGGCCCAATGATAATTATTCCTTTAGCGGTGTTGTTCCGGAGGCTGATCTGGTGATTGTCAAGCTGAAGGAAGCCAAGGATAATTTAAAGAGTTTATTCTTCGTTCCGGATAATGCCCTCTGTTATCAGGAGTCGGATATCATACTTGGTATCCGTTTTTTGGTTAATGTGGCCCTGCGGCTGAACCGTCCTCTTGTCATATGCAGCGCTCTTGGCAGCAGCCAGGGAGGGCATGACGGCAGGGGGGCTTCCAGCATTTATCTGGATTATCTTGTACAGCTGCCTAAAATTTGCGTCACGATCTCGGCGGGAAATGAAGGAAACAGCCTCAGGCATTATTATAACAGCACCAACACAGCCCCATATGTCAGTGATTTTCAATTACAGGTGGGGAATTATGACAGGATGTTCTCCATGGAGATATGGCCCTATATGCCCTCAAGGCTTTCTGTCGAGATCATCAGCCCTTCCCGGGAATCTTCGCAGATCATTAATCCCGTATTCGGGGGATGCCAAAGAGTCACCTTTTCGTCCAGCCGGGCCGTTATCTGGGTAAACAACAATATTTTTGAAGAGGAAACCGGAGATCAGCTGATCCTGGTACGTTTTTTGAATCCGGATCCGGGCATATGGACTTTCCGGATCAGAGGAGCCGATGAGGAGCCGTTTTCCTACCATACCTGGCTGCCTTCCGGAAATCTGATATCCAATGAGACCTTTTTCCTCGACGCCGATCCGAATACGACCATCACCGCTCAGGGAGATGCCATACATCCCCTGACAGTCACCGCCTATAACCAGATAAGCGGCAATATCATCAGCGAATCGAGCAGAGGCTATACGAGATTGAACCAGATCAAGCCGGATGTAGCCGCTCCCGGCTTTCAGCTTCCCTGCGCCATACCGGATAACCAATATGGCACGGCCACAGGTACAGGAGCAGCCGCAGCCCATGCGGCAGGAGTTGCAGCCATGGTTATGGAGTGGGCTTATAATAAGGGCAATTATACCGCTATCACCGGAAATCAGGTCAATCGTCTGATCATACGCGGCGCGCGGCGAAGCAATGAATACGATTATCCGAATAACATATGGGGATATGGACAGCTGGATGCGGAGAAAATGTTCAGACAGATCATAAGTCTCTGAAAACCGGACCTTAAACCGGACGGTGATCTGGTTTCTTGAATAAACGGATATTTTTGCCTGCCGGGGCAGGGGATTCTATAAGATGGAGCCGGAATGGCGGGTTTACGGTGTAACCCAGCCCGCCTATTTCCTGTCTTCCAGTTCCTTTCTGATTCTGGGTTTAATTCCCCTTCGCTCCATTTCGGCTATGATGTTTTCGAATTCTCCCGGCGGCGCAGAAGGGGTCTGGATGGCTCTGCTGACAGCCTCTAACCGGTCAAACTCTTTTGCTGATTTCTTTTCGCATCTCTTTTCCCAATAATTCAAATGCTCACCTCCCAGAAAATTATATAACGGCTGTAAAGATCATAATACGGGAAAAACCTGAAAAAATTGGAAGTTTTCAGGTGATCGGCCCATGTATCATTCTGGCAGGCCGGACAGGCATGATCCTGCAGAAAAGCCGTATTTCCGGCCCGGAAAGATGAGATGGGAAAGAGCCGCTGACGCCTGTACTGGAACGAGACGCACCGGTGTCATATTATACAGTATAATAATAAAAGAGAGGGAGTGTGATATATGAGTTACTATCGGAGGAGAGACAGGCGTAATTGCCAGAGCGGCGGCCGGGATTGCAGGCGTGGACGTGATGATGGTTACCGGCGGGGCTGGGACGATTATTACAAGGATGGTCATTATGGCAGACACTGGCATGATTGGGATTATGACAGACGTATCTGGCGGCAGGACGATGATTCGAACGGAAATTCAAATAACAGGGATTAGTGTAGGAAAGAAAAATAGGGATCTTCATTATAAGCCATTATTACAGACTTTGCGCTTAAGAGAGTTTCAGACGATTGACAAACAGCCTTTTTTAAACAGCCCGGCAGAATAAACCCCGGTGCGGCCTTTCCATAAGGCAGCCAAACGATTTGATCTGCAGGGAGTTTGGAATGGAGATTTAAGAAAATGTCGCTGATAGCGGTTACCATACAGGACCGGTCCATGAGCAAATGGTGAAATGAGAGATTAACTTTTATTTACTGCTCAGCTATGAAAAGCCAAAGGATAAATCCGGCTTTACACGGTCAGATTTTTCTTGCCGGTCAGGTATGGATACTTTCTTCCTTTGACCGGCAGGAAGCTTCCCCGGCAGATGGCTGGAGGCTAGAGCTTATCTGTTAGTTTTTTATGGACCCAATTGGTCGAATACTCATCTGCGTGTAACGGGTATTCAAATTTATAAGCGCTGGATACCTCCACGGCAAGCTTTCGAAAAAGGTTCATCGTTTCAATTAATGATGTGCCCATGTCTGCAGCATCATAGTGTGCAAAAGCTCTGCATAAATGATCTTTGATATCTTGTTCTGCCCAGCTGTCAATGAATCTACCGCCATACCAGGTATTGTAACTCTCCCCATGCCGTATGTGCTCATAGATTTCAATCATCCATAACAGCTTCTGTTTCATATAACTGTCCATACAAAATTTTGCCGACCAAAACTCTTTGCGCAGAAGTTTTTTTGTGGTCCATACAGCATGATACCAGAAGTCATTTACAACATTTCTGAATGTGTTCTCTGATGGAGCTGAATAACCTGGGGCAGCCAGGTTTGTCAGAGAAGGAATAATCAGATTTATTTTATTGACAAGGATTTTATACCCTTTATTAAGAATTTCCAGGCCATTCTTGCTTTGTATCACATTTTGGGCATGTTCTTGAGAAACAATTACAAAATCAACATCTGAGGCGTTATCAAAAAGCACCCTTCTTTCCTGTTCACCGGCTATGGTCGGCTCTGTGAATGAAATATGTGGCGTGCCGATATGGCTGAGCCATTCATCGGATAATATGAAATAACCGGGATTTTCCGTTATCATGATCAGGTCAATATCCGAATACTCATCTGCGTGTTTTTCGATTCTGGCTTGGGAACCAATTAATATGAGCGCGCAAATATCTTTGGTTTCCTTTGCATAGGAGATGATTGCTTCAAGTAAGAGCTGATTTGTATTCATAACGGTTGAACGGCTCCTTTCCGAATCGGTACGCCAGATATGAATTACTCCAAAAGCTGTAAAAGTTTTTTAACAGTATTGGCATTTCTTATCGTAACGCTGTTATATGCAGACTTTCCCACTATTTTTGCCCATCTTGTTCTGGAAAATTTCTTGATTGGAGCAGGGCAGACGTTAAATCTTCCCCGGATACGACTGTGACAACGATGTTTAATTTAAATGTATCCGCTATGGCAGACTCGCATTCTCGTTTAAGCTCTCCTTCATCTTCTTTGCAGCTGTAAAAAAACAACATTGCCGCTGTTGATATAAGTAACAACATTTTTATAACCGAGTTCTTCAAAAGTGATTTTTAATTCCCGCATTGGAATTTTGTTTTTGCTGCCAAAATTTATACCGCGCAATAATGCAACATATACTGTTTGGGTGTCAGACCTATAAACTTCTTAAAAAAGTTGGAAAAATGACTCTGATCGGCAAATCCGGTCTGCAGCGCCGCATCTAAGGGATACACGCCTTGCTCCAGCATTTTCTTCGCTTTGCCGATCCGTATGGTTTCCAGATAGCTGTAAGGGGAAATGCCTTTTTGCCGGGTGAAGGAACGCAGCAGATAGTATTTGCTCAATCCGGTCAGCCTGCAAAGATCATCCAGTGCAATGCTCTCCATGTAATGGTCCTCTAAAAACTCACAGATTGCCTTTATTTTCGAGCTTTGCTCCTCATTTTCTGAAGGCACTTCCTCATCCGTATATTCTTCGATTAACTGTTCCAGAAGGAAAAAGAAAATTTCCTCTTTTTTAAAATCCTTTTCTCCCGTCATGATCATTTGATGCAGCTCCCGGAGCAGGGCGGCTGATTCACTATGAAAAACCACCTGGGTCGTGAAATAGGGCAGGTATTCTTTCCCTGTTATTTCAAAAACAGCCTTGCTCATGGTATCCGGCTGAACGTTGATACAGCGATAATCCAGTGCTTTCCCGTCAATTTGTTCGCAGGCATGACTATCACGGGGATTAAACAGTAACAAATCTCCAGGTTCTATGGTATAATCCCTGTTCCTGCAGGTCAGATGCCTCTGACCTCTTTCTATAAAACCAATTACATAATACTCGTGAAAATGATTGGGGAATTTCTGCATGATGCCTTGAAAATGATAGGCTTCCACTTTCAATCCGGTGTCATATTTCACCATTCTTATCTCATGTTTCATGAACCTGTCCTGCTTTCCCGGTTATGTGAGCTCCAGTATATCACGATTGGCAAACGGTTTCTTGTATGATATTGACAAAATTCACGATCGGCCTTTCCGGACGAACCGGTTTATATAAACAGTAGAAGGCTTAAAGCCATGACCGCCATGCCTGCAATCAATCCGTAAATCGCAAGGTGATGCTCGCCGTATTCTCTGGCAGACGGCAGCAGTTCATCGAGACTGATATAAACCATAATTCCTGCGACTGATGCAAAAATAAAACCAAACATCACATCATTAAAAAACCTGTACAGAATCACATAGCCGATCAATGCTCCGACCGGTTCTGAAAGTCCGGATAAAAATGATAATTTAAATGCCTTTTTTCTGCTTCCTGTTGCGTAGAATACCGGGACCGCCACCGCTATTCCTTCCGGTATATTGTGGATTGCGATTGCAAGGGCGATGGGGACTCCCAGCTTGGGATCACTCAGCGCAGCGGTAAAAGTGGCCAATCCTTCCGGAAAGTTGTGTATTGCTATGGCTAAGGCGGTGAACAGCCCCATACGCATTAATTTAGATTTATGTTCTTCACTTTTTCCATCCATTTCCTCCACGGTATGTACTTCGTGGGGATTTTCCGTGGAAGGAATCAGCTTGTCAATAACTGCGATAAAGAATATTCCAAAAAAGAAGCCTCCTGCGGCAGCCCATGCACCCGGTCTGTATCCAAGCGCAGATTCCAACGCATCTTTCGCTTTTACCAATATTTCAGCAAAGGAAACATAAATCATGACCCCTGCGGAAAAGCCCAATGAAACGGAAAGAAACTTAGGGCTGGTTTTCTTTGTAAGCAAAGCCAGGGCGCTGCCGATTCCGGTAGAAAGACCTGCAAAAAGCGTCAGTGAAAATGCAAATAGTACGTTTGATAAATTCATACAGTTCCTCTTCTCATAAATTATATTAATAGTATCCAAGTGTTTGATCAGTCAGAATGGACGGCTTGCATGGCCTGGATCAGAAACTTATCCGGTATAATGGAATCACATGAATGACCGGAACCTCATAGGGATGTATTTTCCTGATGGCATCAACTGTCAGGTCAACCTTGTCACGAAGGCAGGTGACTTCTACTTTAAGCTCAGGTTCAGAACAGAGAATCTTCTCATCCCCGATATAGGGACTGCTCCCCTCCAGGGGCCGCCAGCATCCCGTAACCTGGCTGTATGACAGACAGCTGTCGTAGCTGCCTATATGCCCGGCATCCACGTTCCGCAGAGTCTCCTGCAGAATGGCAAGATGGGTTTCGGGAATAAAAATTTCGATTTTGCAATACATAAAATTGTTCATAATTGGTTCTCCCCATGTTTACGTATCATTATAGTTTGTCAGCGGATGGTTTGTGCGGGTCTGCCCCTCTTACTGTTTAGAAAAATAATATCATATTTTTTGTTATTTGCATATATTTTCTGTCAAAAAGATATATTAAATCTATTTTTTGCGGATCATACCCATCAAAAACACTAAACCTCGTAAAAAACAAAGAAAAAGCTGACAAATCCATTTTGAGGACCTGTCAACTGCTGACTCAGAGTCATTCTATACTTCGCGGAGACGATCAGGGGTTTCATGCGGAAGCGTACAGTCACATTCTGTGGGAATAAGCTGCTGTTCAGATGGTTTAAGGACGAGGTAAAATGTTCTCATTTTGATATATTTTTATAAGCTTTTCGCCGACGGCTGTCAGATTGCGTTCCTGAGCGATGCGAAGACCACAGGCGGTAAGGTCAGGTAAAGTTCCATCTAAAATGTCATTTGCTTTCCCGGTAAATTGCTTAAATCCTTTCGCTTTGTAGATGTTTTTTCCATCCGCCAGCCATCCTTCATAGACGGGTATATCCCGGACAAGAGCAGGTATGCCGCAGGCGAGAGCTTCCAGTACAACAATTCCTTCGGTCTCTTCATAAGAGAAGAAAGTGAACAAGTCACAGCCGCAATAGGCATCCCGGAGTTCATCGCGTTCTATATATCCGGGGAAACTCAAGTTTTCAGGTGCGTTTTTCACAGCGGTCTGGATGTGCTCTGGCACAAGATTCAAATTTGTATATCCAAACCAAAAGAAGCGCGCCTTTGGCATGCTGCGGGCAAGCTCTATAAAGTCTGTAATGCCCTTGCGCTCAATATAGTGACCAACGGACATAACCGCTTTATCAGAAGGGAGAAGATGGTATTTTTCCCGGAATGCGGCACGTTTCGTCAGGCTGAAAGCAAAAAATTCTGTGTCAATTCCATTGGACAGGTTATATATCGGGGTTTTGATTCCATAACTTTTAAGCAGCATTTTTGAGTAAGCGGTGGGAGTTATAATAACATCCCCGAGTTCATAGCAGCGGATAATCCATCGTTTAAACAAGGGTGCGAACATGTTGGCACCTTTAAATGAATTTCTGAAATCTTCCATGGTGGAATGCCCGTAATAAATGATTTTCTTGTGCAGTTTACGGGCCAGCCATGCCGCAGCAAAAGAGTCGGGAAATACAGTATTGATATGCACAACCGGAGCGGTTTTTGTGAATTTTTTCGTTGTCCCAAAGCCGATGCGCTCCAGCATGGCCCTTTGGTGTAAAATTGCCCGTCCCACACCGCTTTTTTTAACCAGCCGCAGGCAGCCGGAATATAAGGTGATAAGCATGAATAACTCCTTTCTCATTGCACGACAGATACGGCAGACTGCAAAATTACATTGAGACCCAAACTGTAAAGGGTAATTGAGAACGGTTTGCCGAGCAGGATAATGGCCGTGAATTTTTTCCAGCTCAGCTTCGTGGTCCCGGCTAAATAACACAAAAAGTCATCGGGAGCGACTGGAAAAAAGATTGCAATGGCCAGCCATTTTGCAAATTGGCTTTCTTTGTCTGTCCATGCGTCATACTTCATAATCAGCCTTTCGTTGAAAAGAGCATGTATAATGGGCTTTCCCAAGGTTCGGGCAATGGCGAACGCCGCAAGGGAACCGATGCATATGCCGATGTAATTATAGAGAAAGCCAAACCAGGGTCCGAAAATCAAGACACCGGCAAGGCAGCCAAGCCCGCCCGGAAGAATCGGCATGACCACCTGAACGGCCTGGAAGCCTATAAAGACCAATGCGCTTAAGGCGCCAAAGCCTGAAAGGTATTCCTTCAGCGCATCGACGGAGGTAAAGAGGTTACTGTTGATGGCGTAAACTGAAAAAACTATGCAGATAAACAGGCCGATGGCAGAAATGATACCGATGGTTTTTTTAACTGCGCTCATTTTCATGGCAGCACCTTCTGACAGGTGATCTCCCAGCTCTCAGAAAAATCCCTGAGCACATCAAAGTAGATATGCTCGACTTTTTCGGCAAATGTTTCTGAGGAAAATATCTGATGAGCCAATCCGGCGGCATTAATTTTCATATTTTTTTGTATTCTGGTATCAGCGAAGAAAGAGGCCAGTTTTTTGAAAAAATCATTTTCATCCTCATATTGCCAGCCGTTGAATCCGTTTACGATGACACCCTCCAGACATTTGTCTTTGCGGCAAAGCGTTGGCAGACCGGAAGACAAGGCTTCAATATACGTAAGCCCCTGAGTCTCGCTGGCAGAAGCGCTGATAAACAGATCACCGAGATGATAGTAATCGTTGACATGCTCCGGGGGGATCATACCGGCAAACCGGACAGAATCCCCAATACCGAGTTCCGATGATAAGTGTTCCAATATATCACGATAAGGGCCGTCGCCGACGATTAAAAAGGTCATCTCCGGAATCCTGCATTTGGCGTAATACTGCAGGAGTTCCTCAAGGTTCTTTTCTTTGGCAAGGCGGCCGACATAGAGCAAAATCCGGTTTTCATGTGGGATGCCCAGTTGTTTTTTTATTTCCAGGCATCTTTGGGCGGATGGGGATTTTGAGAATTGCGCTATATCAATTCCCGTCGGAACCACATGGATGTTATGGTTAATACCGTATCGGTTTAAAAGTGTCCGCACTTTTTCCGTGGGCACAATCACGCCTGCCGTCTGCCGGATGACCCGGCGTGACAGCGAGGCAGCCATGAGATGACCCCATTTTTTATTTGGCAGGCAATAATGGGTATAGTCCTCATACATGGTGTGGTATGAGTGGATAACCGGAATATTCAACCTTTTAGAAATCCGCCGGGCAATGAGGAAGGTGGAGAATTCACACTGGGAGTGGATAATATTCGGCTGCCAACGGATAAGATCCTGTACGGAGCTGCTAAATAAAGCTGTCTTTACACGGGCTCCGGGATAGACCGCTCCCGCGCCCACCGAGCCGATGTATGTCACGCCATCCGATTCAAAGGAATGAATGGTCTGCGATAAGGTGAGTATACGAACTTCGTGTCCGCGCCGCACAAGCTCTTTTCGTAAATTTATCACGGAAGTCACCACACCGTTGATGGCCGGCTCATACCAGTCTGTTGTGATTAATATTTTCATAATTGGGTTTTCCTTTCCGATAAGTTGGAAAATCGTCTGCCGTCCGGTAACAAAGCCAGTATAAGCAAGCAGTTTAAATTAAACTTAAACTGCAGATAAAACATCAGGAGATTGACTCTATCATAAATTGATATCCTTAATGAAAACAATATCCAATTCTTATAGTTTTCTAAAATTAATATTTACATTTCTTTATATTCAAATTATTTGTTGCAGTGCTGTGGATTATATCTCTATTATTCTTTTCTTTTAAAATTTTAAAATTGATTTAATTGTATGTAATGCACTTATTTATTTGTTATCATAACAGTATTATATTTACGAGGACGGCGCCTGAACTTAAGGAAGGGTCAAAATCCTTTATTAAAGATTTTGACCCTTCCTGTTTGCATTTGGCTTGCGAAGCAAACACTTATTTACATAAAAAGCGTTATTCCATCACACGGATCGCATGATATGCCTCATGCACAGCATCAATGATTTTTCGGGAAGCAAGAGCATCGCCCACAACAGTCAGAGATTTTACCTGATCCTCCAGCTGGTTTTCCAACGTATTTTCAGGACGATATCCGGCGGCAATCATGACGGTATCGCACAAGATTTCCTTGTCTTCCCCGTTTTGTTTGTATAAAACACGGTCAGGAAGGATCTCATAAACGGATGCGGAAGTGATCTGTTCCACTTTACGTTCCTTCAGCATATCGCGCAATGAAAGATCATTGTTTTTGCTGTGCACCACAGTTTTCAGAATGTCATCCAGCATTTCAATGATAGTTACTTCAGAAGCTGTCTCTTTCATAAAAGCTGCCGTTTCACAGCCCACCAGGCCTCCGCCGATTACAACGACCCGGTCGCCGCAGGTGCATTTTCCTGTCAGGTAATCATCTGCCGCGTAGGCGTGGTCCACTCCTTTAATCGGAGGGATGAAGCTGTTTGAACCCGTTGCCAATACTACTTTATCATAGTTTCCGGCAATAATTTCGCCGGCAGACGCCTGCTTCATATAACGTACTGTCACACCGTGTTTCAGGATCTGTTTTTCCATATATTTAATTAATTTCAGCACATCATGTTTAAAGGTCGGATTGCCGGCGGCATGTAAATTACCGCCCAGTTTATTGGTTTTCTCCCACAGTTCCACATCGAAACCGCGTTTAGCCGCTGTGATTGCCGCTTCCATTCCTCCCGGTCCTCCGCCGACGACCAAAACGGAACGTCTGGTTTGGGCAGGGGTCAGCTGATAGTCTTTTTCTGCATAGCACA
Source organism: Lachnospiraceae bacterium 54-53 (assembly GCA_041223105.1). Classification (GTDB taxonomy): domain Bacteria; phylum Bacillota; class Clostridia; order Lachnospirales; family Lachnospiraceae; genus Lacrimispora. The sequence goes on along the minus strand of JBCLPO010000003.1, from coordinate 444,859 downwards.
AAGGATTTACCGCACAATAATAATGTTTGCCGCTAAAGCCGCCAAGCAGACATTCGTTGCAGCCGATGCAGGGAATGATATCATCAATGGCCCCCTGCTTTACTTTCTTCGCCCAATGGGGATCAGCCAGCATCTGATGGCCCAGACCAATGAAATCGGCTTTATTTTCCAGAAGGACCTGTTCCGCAACGTATGGATTTGTCAATTTGCCCTGACCGATTACAGGAATGGAAACTGCTTTGCGGACAGCTGCTGCAATCTCGATCTGATGAGCAGGCTTTTCATAGACGGTGGAAATAGCTTTGTACCAGACTTCATAGCAGCCTACATCCACATGAAGAGCGCTGACATTGGCTTTTTCGAATATTTCAGCCATTTCAATTCCTTCATCCAGTTCACGTCCGCCCTCAATGCCGTGGTAAGCGGTATATTTCATAATGACAGGAAAATCTTTCCCGCAGTATCTGCGGATCGATTCAACACATTCCAAAGAAAAACGCAGACGGTTTTCCAAACTGCCGCCATACTCGTCAGTTCTCTGATTCCATAAGGAGGAATGAAACTGGTCCATCAGATAGCCGCCGTAACCATGGAGTTCCACTGCATCCGCTCCGGCCGCTTTTGCAAGGCTGGCAGAGTATCCCATGCGGTCCACTAAGTACCGGATATCTTCTTTTGCAAGAGCACGGCATTTCAAATTGGGGAACCAGAATGAATAGGCATGATCGCTGGCAGAGTACGGCGCATTGTAAGGGTCCGTATATACCATTCTGCCCAATCCCGGCGTCAGCTGCACACAGACCTTGGCTCCGTAATGATGGCAGCGTTCAATCATCACTGCCAGTTTTTCAACGTGATGAAAGTTTGACAGTTCATTTTCAGGACGTTCTTCAAATTTGGTAGAGACAATATTGGCGCCGGTGATAATTAACCCCGCTTCTCCCTTTGCTCTCTCTTCAAAATAGTTGATGGCATTGTAGCTGTAACTGCCGTCTGCCTCGGGTTTGGTTCCCATGGGGGCCATAATGACTCTGTTTTTCAGATGCATTGTCCCGATCGTTCCTTTTTTAAATAGTTTCATGTTCCTTCCTCCTGTTGATCGTTAGTTACTGCGTGTTTTTGATTGTTAACAAAATAACAATTATTACCCGAGTAAAGTTTATCATGAATGGAGTAATGTGTCAATATGCTTGACTTTATTTAACCGGAAGAGATATACTCATACAAGATATAAAAAGGAGTATCCAGATGAATAAACAAACGACCAGGGAACGCATCTTATCTATTGCATACGGACTTTTCAAAGAAAAGGGATATGATGCTGTTTCCATACAGGAAATCTGTACCGAGTGCAATTTGACCAAAACAGCATTTTATTACCACTTTCCGTCAAAAGAGAATTTGCTGATTCACTATTATGACGGCGTGATCGAACAAATCGGTAAAAAAAGTGTTGATTTTATCAAAGCAAGAAATTATTGGGAACAAATTGTACTTTGTTTTAATGAAATTTTATCATCCAGTATTGAGCTGGGCGTTGACCTGACAAGCCAGCTCTATATCATGAATTTAAAACAGGATAAAAAAACCTTTAACTTCAATCCCACGCTGACGGATATTTGTGTTGCGCTCATAGAACAGGCACAAATTGCCGGACAAATCCGCAATCAAAAAAATGCTATGGAGTTATATCAGGCGGCGGCATTTATGTTCACCGGCTATGAGGTGATGTGGTGCATTAAAGAGGGCGGTTTCAACCGGAAAGAACTGGTGAGGCAGTCGCTGGAAGTCATTTTGGATATAGATCCTGAATTATGCAGCCGGCAAAGAATTTCTCCTTCTGAAGTATTTAATCTTGAATAACTGAGACTTCGTATGCGATAAGGCCTGAACCGCGTAATCATTTAATGACCGGCGGCGATGATATGGCAGAAGCGATTTTTATGGCAGAGGATGCTGCCAGCGGTTGGTTATTAACAGAACTGGAAGAAGGCCATAAAATTCCGGAAGCTTCACGATTCACAGAAATAAAAACAGAAGGCGAGCAGTTCGTGAACCTGATTGCGTTAGACATGGATGCTTATGCGGCAAAGTACGGAAGTAAAGCGGTAAAGAAAACACTTATAATTCCCGCATGGCTCAATACTTACGCAGAAAAAAACAATATCAGCTGTTCAGCAGTTTTACAGGAAGCGCTTAGTAAAATGGTGCAGTCTTCCATGCAGTAAACAGACCATATTTCAGACACTCATGAACTGTCTGTAACGAAAAACATATCTGATAAAAAGAAAAACACCGGAGCCCCCAGCAGTTGCAGGGAGTTCCGGTGTTTCTTTATCTTATGTATAACTGCGGGTAACAGGATTTGAACCTGCACGGTCGCCCACCAGAACCTAAATCTGGCGCGTCTGCCAATTCCGCCATACCCGCTGACACATCATGTATGATACCATCTGAAGGGGGAAATGTCAAGATTTTATGTCATGCCATCCCGGTAGGCAGAAGGGGATATCCCAAGCTTCCTTTGAAAGCTGGTGCTGAAATAATACTGGTTGGCATACCCGCATTTCTCGCTGATAAGGGTAAGAAAAAGCGGAGCCTTTCATAGCGCTCCGCTTTTTCCGTTCATTCATGAGACACCGGGGATTCGAACCCCGGACAACTTGATTAAAAGTCAAGTGCTCTACCACCTGAGCTAGTATCCCATACTGGGCTAGTTGGATTCGAACCAACGAGTGCAGGAGTCAAAGTCCTGTGCCTTACCGCTTGGCGATAGCCCAATAACAACTCCTGATAAAAAAAAATTCCCTAAAAGGGAAAGGTGAGTACAGGGATTCGAACCCTGGGCCTCCAGAGCCACAATCTGGCGCGATAACCGACTTCGCCATACCCACCATAAGTTTCACATCCTTGGTCCGAGATGCGAAACGAGCCTGAAGGGATTCGAACCCCCGACCCACGGCTTAGAAGGCCGTTGCTCTATCCAACTGAGCTACAGACTCAAGAGCGGGTGATGGGAATCGAACCCACGTATCCAGCTTGGAAGGCTGGTGTTCTACCATTGAACTACACCCGCAGATAATATTAAGAGAGACAGCGTCAAAGTCAGCTTTTGTCTCGCGTCGGGGTGACAGGATTCGAACCTGCGACTTCCTGGTCCCAAACCAGGCGCTCTAGCCAAGCTGAGCCACACCCCGAAGGCATTTCGCTGCTTTTTAGGGTACTTTTCCGCAACGCAAGAGTTATTATATATGATGCCCAATGTTTTGTCAACAATATTTCGGAAAAAATTTCAAATTCAGCTGCCGGCCGGTAAGAGAGGGGGTTATATGGAAAAAAGTCCCTGAAATGGGAGGAACCGGCAGTCACATCAATGATGTTACTGCCGGTTGAGTATGAAAAATAAAAAGTCAATGTTAAAAGGGTGGGGTTCCTTTACAATATCTAGTATACGTGGAAAATATGACGGAAGTTTGACTAAGCCATAAATATTTCATAAAAAAACTAAAAGAATTATGAGGAATTATTGAAAAAACAGAAAGCTTGTACAAATTCTCACCGTAAAAGGCCGGGGCAGGGGATTTTCTTCCTTATTACATAGAACAGGAAGATAGTACTTTTCAATGGTTCCATGGGATGGTATCATAGTTCCATGGGCAATGGTTTCTTCTGTTCGGCCCGCAGGAAGAAAGAGGGATGTGGAATGAAGTACTGGGAAATCTGTGAAACGGATCTGTTGACTCTGACGCTGGTATGCGATGATGAGGCTCTGCTGCGTGTAAATTTCGGAAGGACGGAGCCGGAGGATGCCGTGAGAAAGAGGACGGAGTTAATAGAAAAAACGGAAAAGCAGCTGAAAGAATATTTAAAGGGAACCAGGCGGGAGCCTGGTCGGCTATGGCGGAGGCCTGGATATCAAGGTGAAATTGCTGGAACTGGAGCGCCCGGGCTTTTCATGGAAAAATTATTAAGAATTCTTTGTGTTTCTTTCAGTTCCTTTAATCCCCCTGTACATTTGGGGGAGATAATGATATAATCCTCAACGTCACCGGAAATAAGACAGATCAGGAGGAGTGATTGAAATGAGAAAAAACAAATTATTGGCAGCGGCAGCCGTTGTGATGACAGTCATGTTGGCGGCGACAGCCTGCGGATCAAAAGATAATACCACAACCGAAACAAAGCAGGAGACTTCTGCAGAAGCAGGCGCCGCAGAATCATCAGAAGCAAAGGAAGAGGAAACAACGGATGAGGCAGAGGAATCCACTGATGCCGCCCAGAAGACAGCTTCTGATGCGGGCAGCCTGGTATCCGGAGTCTTTACCTCGGTTTCCGGAAAATACCAGATCACGCCGCCGGAGGGCTGGACCATTGAAGAAGACGGAGATGAGAGTGCGGTGGCATTTTCTTCCCCCAACGGCAGTGATATTCTGGAAGTCACCTATGTGGAAGGCGATGATGCTGACGGCGCGAGAGAGGTTTATCCGGATACCAAGGAAGAGTATCAGGAGCTGATCAGCCGCGGAGAAGATATGGAGTTTGTCCGTTATGACGTGGAGAACGGCAGCGACGGAAGCCAGACCTTCCGCTATGCCATCCGCTATAATACCCCTCAGGATGGCATCCGCTATTATTCCATATCCGGCTCTTATGATGCTGCGGCCAAGAAGTACATCAGTGCGGCAGGAACCATTGAATCACCGGACAGCGCAGTGGAAGGCCAGATCGAGGCAGCGCTGGATTCTTTAAAACTGAATTAATGTAAGAAATGAAACAGGAAAAATGGCTGCCGCAGAAATGCGGCAGCCATTTTTTACAGCCGGATGAGCGTTCCGTCAAGGAGTGCGGCATCTTCCTGCTGATGGGTGCTGATGATGACCAGCTTATCTTCTGCTTTCTCTTTTATATACCGGATCACCGTGCCTTTGGTGCCCTCATCAAGCCCGGTGAAGGGTTCATCCATCAGAACCAGGCCGGATGGGACCGAAAGGGCTCTTGCGACGGAGACCCGCCGCTTCATGCCCCCGCTTAATGTGGATACGGGTCTTGATAAGGATTCTTCCGGCAGCAGCCGCAAAAGCTCTTCATAAGCCTGCTTCCGGTTCCGGGAAGAGCGTCCCGGCAGCACCATGGCGATGTTGTCAACAGGGGTAAATGCCTCACACAGCCGGTCGTCCTGGAATACGGCGGCCGTTCTCATGCCGTTAAGCCCTTCAATGGAGCCGGAGTCAGCTTTTTCCAGCCCCAGAAGGATCCGGAAAAAGGTGGTTTTTCCTGAACCTGACGGTCCCATGAGGCAGTAAATGCAGCCTTGGTAAAGAGAGAGACTGACCTCTTTTAATACGGAAAGATTTCCAAAGGACTTGGACAGATCCTTTATTTTAAGCTCCATGGCCGGCCCTCCTGTCTTTTGCGGATCAGAAATCCCGGGGATGCCAGGTCCAGAAGCCGTAAAAATATTTTTTCAAATAATACGCTGATTGCGATAATGACCATTGTCCAGGCAAATAAATCCGCGGTGCTTAAATAAATCTTTGCCATATACAGTTTTTCACCGATGGAATAGCCGGGAACTCCGATGACCTCCGCGGCAATGCCTGATTTCCAGCTCATGCCCAGGGCTACCCTGCAGCCGCTGGCCAGATAGGGAAGAAGGGCGGGGCGGTAAATGAAAACAAGCTTTTTTCCGCCTGACATGTAAAAGACACGGGCCATTTCCAGGAGTCCGGGATCGGTACTTAAAAATCCGGCCATGGTATTTATATAAATCATGGGAAATACCACCAGAAAGGAAATAAAGACAGAGAGATTCTCCGAGCCGATCCAGATCAGGGCCAGGATGACAAAGGATGCCACCGGAACCGACTTGATGAGGGACACAAGCGGTTCCAGCAGATCCTTAAGAAAGGGGAAACGGTAAGCAGCCCCTCCGGTCAGGATACCGGCTGTGAAAGCCAGAACAAAACCAAGGCTGATCTTTCCAAAGGAGAGGGCAATGGTTTTCCAGAAGCCCGGCAGGGCAGCCTGGGACCACAGGGCCCGGACCACTTCCAGAGGGCCTACCAGTATAATGCTGTTATGCACGGCCAGACTGGCTGTCTGCCATATCATAAGCCAGAAAAGGATTATACAGGCTTTCTTAAAAGGGAGGGCGGTTGATTTCATGAGGCAGATCTCCTTACCGTTTTTTCAGTGGGTTTTTCAGTGTTATGGCATATGATAAAAGTCATCCTCAGGCAGGGTCCCGCCTACCGAGCCCGGCTCCATATCGAAAAGGACTTTTAAATAGCCGCTTAACATGGATTTCATTTCATCCCCGTCAATGTAAGTGATGCTGCAGTAGGGAAGGGCCTTTTCCGCAATGGGAGCCTTTTCGATGATACCGGCAGCGGCCACCAGGGCGGCGGTTTCGGTCACATTGGCATTGGCATATTCCGCCGATTCCTTATGTTCCGCCATAAAGGTCCCGATGGCGTCCCCGTGCTCTTTTAACACATCGCTGCGGCAGATGGTAACCCCGGTCACCAGGCTGCCGCCGTCTTCTCCGGCGGTAAGATCCCATTCCTTTGTCAGGTCAAGGACCATTTTAAGGGCATCATTCTGAGCGATGGCTGCCGTTACGAAGGGCTGGGGGAGAAGTCCCACCGCGTCGGGCTTTTCCTTCAGCATGGCGGCCACTTCCGCCGCTTCTGATTTATATTCCAGGGTCACGTCGCCCTCGGCCAGGCCGCTGGCCTTTAACACATGCCGGAGGGCATAGTCCGGTGTGGCTCCTTTGCCGGTCAGATAGACGGTACGGCCTTTTAAGTCTGCCGCAGTCTGAATGGAGTCGTCGGCAGACACCGCATAAAGGACACCCAGGGTGTTGATATCCAGGACGTTCACCCCATGATCGGTTTTATTGTAAATGACAGAGGCCATATTGGCCGGCACAAGGGCAACATCAAGTTCTCCGCTGACGATTTTTCCCAGCAGCTCATCGGCTGCAGTGACCATGGTGAATTCATAGGAGCCTTTTGCATTGCCCTTTTCGGACTTGTCCATCAACTCCACCAGCCCCATGGAGGTAGGTCCCTTTAAGGAACCAACCGTTAAGGTATAGCTTCCGCCGGCGTTTTCAGCTTTTGAAGATCCGGCTTCTGTGCCGCCGGCCGTTTCTTCTGCTTTGGAAGCGGCTTTTGCGGTCTCTGCCGTGCTTTCGGTCTGGGCGGTGGTTTCTGTGCCGCCCTTTGCGCAGCCGGTGAGAACAGCAGCTGCCACAGCAAACGCCACCAATACTGGTAATGCTTTTTTCATAATGATCCTCTCTTTCTGTCCGTACCGGTTATCTAAAAAACCCACGCCAAAAGGCACGGGATTTCCGGTTTTACGTATCTCCTCGCCTTCTCCGTCAGGAACACCTTCCGGGTTAGTACGAACAGATTCAGTATACCATTATTCCACCGTATTTGTCAAAATATAGATGCAGATCCAATGAGAAATATGGTATACTGAAAGTACCTGCATCAAAGGAATTTTTAAAGAATGTGAAGGGAGAAAAAGGCATATGAATGAAGTGTTTGAAAAGCTGCAGAACTGTTTGAAAAGTGTGAGGGAGAAGACCGGTTTTGTCCCGGAGACAGCCCTGATTCTTGGATCGGGCCTTGGGGAATACGCGGAGGAAATTCAAGTGGAGGCCGTCATTGATTATAAAGACATTGAGGGGTTTCCGGTATCAACGGTCGCGGGACACAAAGGAAGGTTTGTTTTCGGATATGTGAATCAGGTCCCCGTGGTCATCATGCAGGGCAGGGTCCATTATTATGAGGGATATCCCATGGCAGATGTGGTGCTTCCCACCAGGCTCATGGGGCTTATGGGAGCCGGGACCTTGTTTCTCACCAATGCGGCCGGGGGCGTTAACAAGGAATTTAAGGCGGGAGACTTCATGCTGTTAACGGATCAGATTGCAAGCCTTGTTCCCTCTCCCCTGATCGGAGCCAATTTAAATGAGCTGGGACCCAGATTTCCGGATATGAGCGACATCTACAGCCGAAAGCTGCAGCAGGTCATCCGGGAAGCGGCAAAAGAGGAAGGGATCGGCCTTAAAGAGGGCGTTTACATGCAGCTTTCCGGCCCGGCCTATGAATCTCCGGCGGAAGTGCGGATGTGCCGCACCCTTGGTGCCGATGCGGTCGGAATGAGTACTGCCTGTGAGGCGGTGGCGGCAAACCATATGGGCATGAAGGTATGCGGAATCTCCTGCATCACCAATATGGCCTGCGGCATTACGGAGCAGCCCTTAAGCCATGGAGAAGTACAGGAAACCGCGGACCGGGTCGCACCCTTGTTTAAAAAACTGATCACGGCTTCCGTAACAAGGATTGCCGGAAAATAACAGGAGGTATGTTTTTTATGGATCGGACGAAGCTGGCTGAACGGATCCTGGCGGCATCAGGGGCAAAAAAAGCGTCCCTGGTGTTCAAGAACGCCAGGGTGGTCAATGTTTTTACGGCGGAAGTGGAGTACGGGGATATTGCCGTGGAAGACGGCTGCATAGTGGGAATCGGGAATTATGAAGGAAAGAGGGAGATCGGTCTGGAGGGAGCGGTGGTATGTCCGGGGCTGATTGACGGCCATATCCACCTGGAAAGCTCCATGGTGGCGCCGGAGGAGTTTGAGCGATCCGTAGTGCCTCACGGGACCCGGGCGGTGATCACGGATCCCCATGAGATCGCCAATGTGGCGGGGGTGGAAGGGATCCGCTTTATGATGGAAAGGACCAAAGGGCTTACCCTGGATGTGTATTTTATGCTGCCTTCCTGTGTCCCGTCCACGGGACTTGATGAATCAGGGGCGGTTCTCACCGCAGAAGCGCTGGCCCCTCTTTACGGGGAGGAGCGGGTTCTTGGGCTTGCGGAGCTGATGGACTCCTATGGGACCGTCCGGGCGGACCGGGAAATTCTTTTAAAGCTTCAGGATGCCGGAAGGAGAATTCTGCTGGTCGACGGCCATGCTCCCGGACTTTCCGGAAGGGGGCTGAACGCGTATGTGGCGGCAGGGGTGCAGTCTGACCATGAATGTTCCCATGCGGAAGAAGCCATTGAAAAAATCAGGAGGGGACAGTGGGTCATGATAAGGGAAGGTACGGCAGCAAGGAATTTAGAAGCCTTGCTGCCTTTGTTTCAGGAGCCCTATTATCACCGCTGCATGCTGGTGACCGATGACAAGCATCCCGGGGATCTCATCCGGCTGGGCCATCTGGACCATATCATCAGAAAGGCGGTGAGCCTGGGAGCCGATCCGGTCCGGGCGGTCATGATGGGATCCCTTCATGCCGCCACTTACTTTGGGCTGCGTGAGACAGGGGCCGTTGCTCCGGGCTATAAGGCGGACTTTATTGTCGTTTCAGATTTAAAGGAATTTAAGGTCAGACAGGTCTATAAAAACGGAAGGCTGGTTGCGGAAAACGGCATGATGAAGGAAGAGATCCCAAACCGGGAAGGACGGAAAGCAAAGACGCCTCTGCGGGTGGGAGATTCCTTTCATCTTAAGGAGATACGCCCCGAAGATCTGCGCATGGGTGAGAAGGGAAGCGCCATCCGGGTCATTTGCCTGACTCCCGGAGAGCTGACCACCAGTTCCCGCCTGGCACCGTGGGTGGAGCAGGAGGGATATGCACCCGGCGTCTGTGTGGAACAGGATATTGTGAAAATGGCGGTACTGGAACGCCACCATGATACGGGACATGTGGGACTTGGGTTTTTAGGGGGATACGGTTTGAAGCGGGGTGCGGTGGCAACCAGCATCGCCCATGATTCCCATAACCTGATCATCGCAGGAACAAATGATGCCGATATGGCTCTGGCCGGCAACACCGTGAGAAAGAACCGGGGAGGCCTGGCTGTGGCTGCCGGCGGCAGGATCCTGGGAGAGCTGCCCCTTCCCATAGCGGGTCTCATGAGCGAGGAGCCGGCTGAGTGGGTAGAGGAACGGCTGGAGGAGCTGAAGGCCCAGACCAGGAAGCTTGGGATCGGAGAAGACATCGATCCCTTTATGACCCTGGCATTTGCCAGCCTTCCGGTCATACCGCAGCTGCGCTTAAACACATACGGGCTGATCGATGTGGAGAAGCAGGAAATCGTGGATGCCGTGATTCCCTGTTCCTCAAAAAATACAGCTAATAGATAAATTTTTATTGATAAGAATATAACGGTGTGCGATAATGTTTACGCAGGGCAGTCAAAAACGAGGGAATGTATTTGGAGGGAGGATATTCATGAGAGTAACAATATGTATCGGAAGCGCATGCCATTTAAAGGGTTCCAGAGAAATCATCGCCAGGCTGCAGACCTGTGTGAGGGAGAAGCATCTGGAAGACAAGGTGGATCTAAACGGCTCCTTCTGCAGCGGCAACTGCGTCAGCGGCGTCTGCGTGACTGTGAACGGACAGTTATATTCTTTAAAACCGGAGGATACGAAGGAGTTTTTTGATAAAGAAATCATGGGGAGGCTGTAATCATGGGGATCATTGATTTCAAGGCTACAAAATGCAAACACTGCTATAAATGTATCCGTAACTGTGAAGTCAAAGCAGTCATGATCAGAGACGAACGGGCCGAAATCATGCCGGATAAGTGCATTCTGTGCGGGAAATGCATGCAGGTATGCCCCCAGTCGGCAAAAACCATTATCAGCGATCTGGAACTGGTCAGGGGCTACATAAAAGAAGGGGGCCGGACCGTCATTTCTCTGGCCCCATCCTATATGGGCCTGTTAAAATATAAAACCATCGGTCAGGTGAATGCAGCGCTTCGGAAGCTGGGTTTTGCCGATGTCCGTGAGACCTCGGAGGGGGCGGCTGTGGTCACGGCGGAATACGCCAGACTTTTAAAGGCGGGAGAGATGGAGAACATCATCACCACCTGCTGTCCCAGCATCAATGACTTGATCGAGATCTATTATCCCCAGCTGATTCCGTTCATGGCGCCTGTGGTATCCCCCATGATCGCTCACGGCAAGATGCTGAAGGAGGAGCTTGGCCCTGATGTGAAGGTGGTATTTCTGGGGCCGTGCATTGCTAAGAAAAAAGAGGCCGGAGATTTCCGGCATGAAGGCTATATCGATGCCGTGCTTAATTTCAATGATATTTCAAGGTGGCTGTCTGAAGAAGAGATCGTGATTGAAGACTGCCAGGATATCCCGTTTACCAATTTGAATCCGGGGATCAACCGGCTTTATCCGGTCACAAACGGCATCGTGAGTTCCGTTCTGGCCACAGAGGAAAAGCGGGATGAGTACCGGAAATTTTATGTCCACGGCTGCCGTAACTGCATTGACTTATGTGAAAGCATGATCCGGGGGGACATAAACGGCTGCTTTATTGAGATGAACATGTGCTCCGGCGGCTGTGTCAAGGGTCCCACCGTGGATGAAGAAAGTGTTTCCAGATTCAAAGTAAAGCTTGATATGGAAGATGCCGTGGAAAAGGAAGGGGTGCCAGAAGAGGCGGTGGCCCCCATTTTGGACCGCCTCTCATTCCGCAAGCGGTTTATTGACCGGGCGCCCAGGGATCTGATGCCCACGGAGATCCAGATCCGGCAGATTCTTAAAATGACCGGAAAGACAAGGCCGGAGGACGAGTTGAACTGCGGGGCCTGCGGCTATTCCACATGCCGGGAAAAGGCTGTTGCCGTTTTCCAGAAAAAGGCGGAGCTTAACATGTGCATCCCCTTCATGCATGAAAAGGCGGAATCCTTATCCAATCTGGTGCTGGAAACCTCTCCCAACATCGTTCTGATCGTGGATAAGGATCTAAAGATTCTGGAATATTCCGCAGTGGGGGAAAGGTACTTTGGAAAGACCAGACAGGAAGCTCTGAATATGTATTTATATGAATTCATAGACCCTTCCGATTTCCAGTGGGTATATGATACCCACCAGAAGATTCATGGAAAAAAGGTAACTTATGCGGAATACCGTTTTTCCACCCTTCAGAATATTGTTTACGTGGAGAAGGAGGACGTGGTTCTGGCCACGTTCATCGATGTTACGAGAGAAGAAGAGCAGGCAAGGCAGGAATATGAAAAGAAGCTGGAAACCATTGATCTGGCCCAGAAGGTCATCCACAAGCAGATGATGGTCGCCCAGGAGATCGCGGGCCTTTTGGGAGAGACCACGGCGGAGACCAAAACCACCTTATCAAAGCTTTGCATATCCCTGCTGGATGACGGAAGTGAAAGTGAGGTCAGGTAATGGGAGTCACGGTAGATGTCGCGTACAAAAGCCTGAATAAATTCAATGAAGTCCTGTGCGGCGACAAGGTAGAGCTTCTGCAGACGGAAGATTCCAATATCATGATCCTTGCCGACGGCATGGGAAGCGGGGTAAAAGCCAATATTCTGGCAACCATGACCTCAAAGATCCTGGGAACCATGTTTTTAAACGGCGCATCCCTGGAGGAGTGCGTGGAGACCATTGTGGAGACTCTGCCTGTGTGCCAGGTCCGCCAGGTGGCTTATTCCACCTTCAGCATCCTTCAGGTGTTTCACAGCGGAGATGCCTATCTGGTGGAATTTGATAACCCCGGCTGCATTTTTATCCGGGACGGAAGTCTGCTTTCCATACCCCGGAACATCAGGATCATACGGGATAAGAAGATCAACGAATACCGTTTCCGGGTGAAAAAGGGGGATGCCCTCATTCTCTTAAGCGACGGAACCATCCATGCGGGGGTGGGCCAGCTTTTGAATTTCGGCTGGCTTTGGGAGGATGTGGCTTCCTATGCGGTGAAGCAGTACGGACTGACCGTATCCGCGGCACGTCTGGCATCTGCCTTATGCCGGGCCTGCGATGAGCTCTATCAGTTTAAGCCCGGTGACGACACCACGGTAGCGGTCATGCGCATCATTGACCGGAAGCCGGTGCATTTGATGACAGGCCCGCCCAGGGAGCGGGAGGATGATAAGGACATGGTCAATGATTTCCTTCTGGGGGATGACACCACCAGAAGGATCATCTGCGGGGGAACCAGTGCCAACATTGTTTCCAGGGAAACCGGCAGGAAGCTTTCCGTATCCCTGGAATACAACGACCCGGATTTGCCTCCCATCGCTTTCATGGACGGCATCGAGCTGGTCACGGAGGGGGTCCTGACCTTAAACAGGGTGCTTAAGCTTTTAAAGCGCTATGTCAGGAATGAGTCGGTCACGGAGGAGTTTTTCCTGGAACTGGACAGACCAAACGGCGCGTCCATGGTAGCTAAAATGATTATCGAGGATTGTACGGAACTGAATTTGTATGTGGGAAAAGCCATTAACAGCGCATATCAGAATCCTGGCCTGCCCTTTGACCTGGGTATTCGTCAGAATCTGGTGGAACAGCTGAAGCATGCGGCGGAGGAAATGGGGAAGACAGTTACGGTAACTTATTATTGATTTCATGAAGGATATTCACACAACCACGTATGTGGAAGTTACAAGGAGGAGAATTATGGCAACAAATGACGCAACATTACTTCGCATCACCCATCAGGTATTATGTGAAGTGGCAAAACTTGTCTGGGAGGGGGAGATCGGTGAGAAGAGAGGGGAGATCCCCTATCACATCATCCCGGGTCCCAAGGCTCAGTTCCGCTGCTGCATATACAGGGAGAGAGAAATCATCCGCGAGCGGGTCAGGCTGGCGGAAGGTTTGTGCCCCAGCGGAAGAGACACCAGGAACGTGGTCCAGGTCATAAACTCCGCCTGTGAGGGCTGTCCCATCGCCCGGTATGTGGTGACGGATAATTGTCAGCTGTGCATGGGAAAAGCCTGTCAGAATTCCTGTAATTTCGACGCCATCAGCATGGGTCATGACCGGGCCCACATTGACCCGGACAAATGCAAGGAATGCGGGAAATGTTCCCAGGCCTGTCCCTATAATGCCATTGCGGATCTGACCCGCCCCTGCAAGAAGAGCTGCCCGGTGAATGCCATCACCATGGACGAAAACGACATTGTTGTCATTGACGAGAGCAAATGCATTCAGTGCGGAGCCTGCATCAACGGCTGTCCCTTTGGTGCCATCGGATCCAAGACATTTATGGCTGATGTCATTCGTCTGATCAAGGCCGGGAAAAAGGTGGTGGCCATGATTGCCCCGGCCACGGAAGGCCAGTACGGCCCGGATATCACCATGGCCAGCTGGAGGACCGCTTTGAAGAAGATCGGTTTTTCGGATATGGTGGAAGTGGCCCTGGGCGGGGATTTAACGGCTGCCGCGGAGGCTGCGGAGTGGGCAAAGGCCTATAAGGAAGGGAAGAAGATGACCACCTCCTGCTGTCCGGCCTTTGTGAATATGATCCGGCAGCATTACCCGGCCCTTCTTGACCGCATGTCCACCACGGTCTCCCCCATGTGCGGCGTCTCCAGAATGCTGAAGGAAAAGGATCCGGAGACGGTCACCGTGTTCATCGGGCCCTGCATTGCCAAAAAGAGCGAGAGCCTGGATTTGAATATAAAGGACAACGCGGATTATGCGCTGACCCTGGCAGAGGCCTATGCCATGATGGCGGCAAAGGGCGTGGAGCCGGAGCCGGAGGAGAATGTCTATCAGGCAGGTTCCGTATTCGGAAAACGCTTTGGAAACGGCGGAGGCGTGACGGCGGCTGTTCTGGAGTGCCTAAAGGAGACCGGAGAAAATGCCGATATCAATGTGATGAAATGCAACGGAGCCGCGGAATGCAAGAAGGCCCTCATGCTCCTTAAGGTGGGCAAGCTTCCGGCGGATTTTGTGGAAGGCATGGCATGCGTGGGAGGCTGCGTGGGCGGCCCGGGCCGTCATAAGAGCGAGAACGAGGCAAAAAAGGCCCGGGATATGCTCATCGGCCAGGCGGATCAAAGAGAGGTCCATGAGAACTTAAGGAACCAGGGGCTGCAGATGGTTCCCATGCACAGGCATTGACTGTCAGATAAGATAAAGAAGGGTAGCTGAGTTGCTGATCAGCTGCTCTTCTTTTTTTTGCCATAAAACAGTACTTTGCAAAATCCTGCAAATGAGAAACGGAAAAAAGTCCAATAATACGGGATATAAGCGGATAAACAAAGAGTGAGGAGAAAAAGATGCCATAATTATTGTGCTTGAAGTGGTAATTGAAGTGCAATATGCACAATGGTATAATTCGATTGTAAAACTTACGGTAAGTTTTTAGGAAGGATTATCATGAAAGATAAAAGATTTAATATGCTGTTGCAGCTTTTGAATTCCGAAGATTACCATACGGCTGAGTGGCTGTCAGGTAATTTGAAGGTGAGTGTGAAAACAGTAAGAAACCTGGTGAAAAAACTGGGGGAAAAGATTTTGACTGAAGGCGCCCATTTAGAGTCAAAATCCAGACTAGGTTATCGTCTTGTGATTGATGATCCGAAAGCATTTCATAGCTTTTTAAACAATGAAGGAAATTCCGGTTATGAGGAAATTCCCAATTCTTCAAAAGAGAGGATCGGTTTTTTACTGAAATATCTGTTAGGAAGAAAAGATTTTATAAAACTGGATGAATTAAGTGACAAACTGTTCATTTCAAAAAAGACTCTGAGTCATGATTTAAAGGAGGTCGAAACAATCCTTCAGGAATACGATCTGATGCTGATGAGGAAACCATATTATGGAATCAGGATCGAGGGAGAGGAATTTGAATTGCGCAGATGCATTGTCCACCATGGAAATGAGAATCTGATACCGGTGAAAACCCTGGGGACAATTGCGGACTGTGTTTCAAACTGCCTGAGAAGAAATCATTATATCATATCAGATGTGGCATTTGAGAATCTCGTACTCCATCTGTACATTGCTGTCATGAGAATCAGGGAAGAACATGAAATGTCATTGAAACAGGAAGACTTAGAAGAACTCATTAGGCGGCAGGAATACCGGATTGCCGTTGAGATTGTAGGGGAAATGAAGAAATTGTTCAGCGTGGATTTTCCGGATTCGGAAATCGGCTATGTGACCATTCATCTGGCCGGAAAGATCAACTATGGCGAGTCCGGCCGGCAAAAAGACAATCTGGTGATCAGCCGGCAGATCAGCAACGTTGTAACAGAAATGCTGCAGGTGGTTTATGATGCATTCCGGTATGATTTCAGAGGTGATCTGGAACTGCGGATGTCACTCAGCCAGCATATCGTGCCGCTGGAAGTCAGAATGAAGTACAATCTGAATTTGAATAACCCGCTGCTTCAGGAAATCAAGGAACATTTTTCCCTTCCCTATGCGATGGCATCACAGGCCTCCGGGGTATTGAAGAAAGTGTATCACAGGAAATTAAGCGAAGACGAGATCGCCTATATCGCACTGCCGTTTGCATTGGCCTTAGAGCGGCAGAAAACAACGGCTGCTAAAAAAAATATTTTGCTGGTCTGCTCTTCCGGCAAGGGCAGCGCACAGCTGCTGGTCTATAAGTATCAGAAAGAATTCGGAATGTATTTAAACAGGATTGAGACATGCAGTGTGTCCACAATTGATATGGTGGATTTTTCAGATATTGACTATGTGTTTGCGACGGTTCCCATTTCCGTCAAAATACCTGTTCCCATACAGAATGTACAGTTTTTCTTAGAGAGCAAAGATATACAAAATGTCAAAAAAGTATTGTCGGGAAATATGAAAAGTTCCATGGAGAAATATTACAGAAAAGATATTTTTCTGCCTCATGTTTCCATGAAAAGCAAAGAAGAGATTCTCCGGTTTTTGTGTAATTATCTGGTGCAGCAATTAGGGGTGCCGGATACTCTTTATGATTCTGTGATGAAACGGGAAGAGTTTGCGCAGACGGAATTTGGCAATCTGGTGGCAATGCCCCATCCGTACCAGGTCATGAGTAAAGAAACCTATGTGTGCGTTGCAGTTCTGGATGAACCGGTACGTTGGACGGAACGGGATGTTTCGGTGGTATTCCTGGTCCTGATAGAGGACAGAAAAGAAAAAGATTTGCAGAAGTTTTATCAGATCACTTCAAATTTTCTGTTGGATGAGCAGCGTATACAGGAACTGATCAGAAGAAGGGATTATGATCAGTTCATCCGGGAGTTGGGCAGAGTGGAGCAGGAGCTGGAAGAAATTTAGTAAAGGACTGGAGAATAAAAGGTGGAAGAAAAAGATTATGGTGTCGCATTTCAACTGATTATGAATGCAGGAGACTCAAAGTCTGCTTCAATGATGGCAATCGAAGCGGCCAGAAAATTTGATTTTGTGACAGCAGAACAGAATTTAAAAGAAGCAGAAGCACAGCTGAGGCTTGCACATCAGTGCCAGATCGACATGATCCAGCAGGAAGCGGCGGGCACCCCGGTAGAGGTCAACATCATACTGGTGCATGCCCAGGATCATTTAACAATGGCAATGATGGCAAAAGAGAGAGCTGAAG
Organism: Lachnospiraceae bacterium 54-53; assembly: GCA_041223105.1. Taxonomy (GTDB): domain Bacteria; phylum Bacillota; class Clostridia; order Lachnospirales; family Lachnospiraceae; genus Lacrimispora. Next base: position 427,476 of record JBCLPO010000003.1, on the reverse strand, counting down.
AGCTGATTCATGTATACCGCATGATAAAGGATTGTAAGGGGAGCAACATTGATTGAGAAACAGGAGGAGAGAAAATGAATCGTTTAATGAGTTTCTTGGAAAACAGAGTGATGCCGGTGGCGTCAAGGATAGCCGCAATGCGCTATATCCGCGCGTTGAGAGATGGTCTGGCTGTGACAATGCCGCTCGTAATTGTAGGGTCGGTCTTTATGCTGCTGGCAAATGTTCCGATTGAGGGGTATGCGGACTTTATGAATGGGATTTTCGGGGATGGCTTTGTGGCAAAGCTCAATTATCCATGCAGAGCGACCTTTGATATCCTGACTTTAGTTGCCGTAGGTTCCATCGCATATCAGATAGCCAAGCAAAGAGAAGTGGATGGATTGTCTTCCCTGATCGTGGCTATTGCGGCATTTTTGTCATTGGTCCCTGTTTTTAACATCTCAGATGCGGTTATGGGGGAGACCACACTGAATCTGGGACGGGTCATCCAGACCAATACTTATTTGTCGGCAGGCGGCCTGGTAGTGGGCATTCTGGTCGCAATCTTCAGCGCAGAGGTATATGCATTTGTTGTAAAAAAGAACTGGGTGATCAAGATGCCCGACAGCGTACCTCCTGCAGTCGCAAAATCATTTGCGGCAATTACCCCCGCAATGATCATACTGACCATCTGCTGGCTGGTAAGAATGCTGTTTGAGGGCACGGGCTTTGAGACGGTTTTCGGATTTATTAACCAGTTTATTGCCACGCCTTTATCAAAGGTGGGTCTGTCATACGGAGGCATGCTGGCGACCGTGGGAGCCATTCATTTATTCTGGTCTACGGGTATTCACGGAAGCCGTGTTGTGTTCGGTGTAATGGATTCTATTTTGCTTCCCGCCATGGAAGCCAACAGAGCGGCGTTTGAGGTGGGGGGAGAGCTTCCCAATATCATTACAAAACAGTTCTATGACTGCTTCACCAATGCGGGAGGCCTTGCAACCATGGGGCTTGTAATTCTGATGGTATTTACAGCGAAGTCAAAGCAGATCAAATCGTTGGGCAGACTGGCCATCGGACCTATCGTGTTCAATATTGCGGAGCCGGTATTGTTCGGACTTCCGATTATCATGAACCCGATCATGGTCATTCCGTTTATCATCGCACCTTTGCTTGTAGGAACCACCACATATTTTGCAATGGCTCTTGGCTTGTGTACTTATCCGGTCGGTGTGGCTGTGCCCTGGACAGTGCCTGTGTTTTTATCAGGGTTTCTGGCAACGGGAGGAGATTTCAGGGCGGTAATTGTGCAGCTTGTCAATTTGATTATCACAATTGTCGTATACTATCCGTTTTTGAAGATCTGGGACAGAAAAAAGGTGGAAGAAGAAATGCAGGAAACGGAAGTGTCATTGGATGATCTCCAGGCATTGGCGGATTCCATGAAATAAGACGACAAAAAAACAATAGCGGACGCGAGGTGGAAAATGATACAGGAAAAATACAGAATACCGGATAATTTCATATTGGGCGCGGCTTCCTCCGCATGGCAGACAGAAGGCTGGTATGGGAAAAAGGAAGGGCATGATACGTTTGTGGATCTCTGGTATAAGTCTGCCCCTGAGCTGTGGCACAATCAGATTGGGCCTAAGGAGGCAACTGATTTTTATCATCATTTTAAAGAGGATATTGACCTGATGGTGAAAAGCGGAGTGAAAGCATACCGGACTTCCATTGACTGGTCCAGATTTATCTATGATCTGGAAACCGGAGAGATTGATCCGGAAGGCGCAGCGTTTTATGATGAAGTGATCGATTATATGCTGGAAAAAGGGGTCACCCCTATGATATGTCTGGAACATTTTGACTTCCCCGGGGAACTGTATGAAACGTATGGAGGCTGGGGCAGCAAGCATGTGGTTGATTTATATGTGAAATATGCAGCTGCGGTTTTTAAACGGTACGGTAAAAAGGTGAAGCAGTTTTTTACCTTTAATGAGCCCATTGTTGTGCAGACCCGTACGATTCTGGACGGACTTCGGTTTCCGTTCAAACAGGATACCCCGCTGGCTATGCAGTGGAATTATAATAAAATCCTTGCAACGGCAAAAGCCGTGGAAGCATACAGGAGTCTGAAGCTGGATGGGAAGATCGGAGTGGTGATCAATATTGAATATGCCTATCCCAGATCGGATGCACCCCATGACCGGAAAGCGGCGCAAATGTATGATTTGTTTTATAACCGGATGTTTCTGGATCCGGCCGTAAAGGGAGAGATCCCCAAAGAATTGTCTGAGATCCTGACGGAGCATCACTGTATGTTCGACAGCACCGTTCAGGAGCTGGAAGTCATTAGAAATAACACCTGTGATAATATCGGCCTGAATCTGTACTTCCCCATGAGAGTAAAGGCCAGGAACAGTGCATGGAATCCTGACGTACCGTTTCATCCGAGTTATTTTTTTGATCTCCATGAACTGCCGGGGCGAAGGATGAATCCCCATCGCGGCTGGGAGATATATCCCAGGATCATGTACGATATGGCCATCCGCATGAAGGAAGAATATGGGAATATCGAGTGGCTGATCTCAGAAAGCGGAATGGGAGTGGAAGGAGAGAAGCAGTATAAAGACGGGAACGGGATGATCGTGGACGACTACCGGATCGATTATATCAGTGAACACATGGCCTGGCTGTTAAAGGCGGTGGAAGAAGGAAGCAATTGTACCGGTTATATGCTGTGGGCTTTTACCGACTGTGTTTCTCCTTTAAATTCCTTTAAGAACCGTTATGGATTCATAGAAATCGATCTGGAAGATAATTTTGCAAGACATATGAAAAAATCTGCTCACTGGTTTCACGAAACCGGAGAGAAGAAAGAGTTTGAATTTCGCAGGCTGGAGCCTGAGTATAAGTAGCTGAAACCGGATGGGCCCGGCGCTCTTTCCGGGAAAGACAAGCTGCAGAGGCGGCAGAATGAGAGGTGTTGTATGAATATTTTATTAATTTGTTCGGCGGGAATGTCTACCAGTTTGCTGGTTACGAAAATGCAGAAGGTGGCAAAGGAATTGAACTTTGAGTGCAAGATCTGGGCGGTTTCGACCGATGTTGCGGATGAGAACATGCAGAAAGCGGATGTTGTGCTGTTAGGGCCCCAGATCAAATTCATGGCGGAGGCTTTAAAAGCGAAGGGAGCCAGACTCCGGATTCCGGTGGATGTGATAGAATCGTCGGATTACGGAACCTGCAATGGAAAAAATGTGCTGAAACAGGCATTGACATTAAAGAAGAGGAATCAGTGACCATGCAGATTTTAAAACCTATTCCCATGGCCGCTATCTGGGGAGGAACCAGACTGATTCCCTGTGCCGAAGGCTATCAGGGAGAAAACATCGGGCAGCTTTACACCGTAAAATGCGGGAAAGACTGCAGCAATCAGATCATTGGCGGAAGCTATGCCGGAAAAACATTCTATGAATACTACCAGGATGCAAGACAGCGGTTTGATATGACTTTTGAGGAATATCCCCTTCTGATTGCCCTTGTGGATGCAAAAGAGGACTTAAGCGTTCAGGTTCATCCAAATGACGGCTGTGCGCAAAAACTGGAGCAGCAGCCCTTTGGAAAAACGGAATCCTGGTATTTTCTGGAGGCACCGGACCGGGGGACAATAGTAAATGGCTGTCTGTGCTCCGGCAGGGATGAACTGGTGGAAAAAGTCAGCACCAATGATTTTGAACACATCATTGACTATCTGGAAGTGAAAAAAGGTGATTATGTCTATGTGGAGGCAGGAACCCTGCATGCTTTAGGCGGGGGGTCCATGGTTTATGAGGTACAGGAAAACAGCGATCTGACGTATCGGTTTTATGATTATGACAGAAAAGATCCCCAGGGAAATTCCAGACCTCTTCATATCGAAAAGGCCCTGGAGGCAGTTGATGTGGGCTTAAAGTCTGCAGTGTTATCCGGGGAAGACGGCCATCAGGAGAAGAAATACTGGAGCGGTCATTGGAAAGGCAGAAGCTGCCGCAATATGTCTGACCGGCTTGAAATGGTTACGGTTATCGGAGGGGAGAGTCCGGTAAGCGGAGTGATGGTACATAAGGGAGTGACGATTGTGCTTGAGCCGGGAGAAAAGGTGGAGTTTTCCGCTGAAATTGAGGCGATTGTGGCAAGATCTCAGGTGAAATGAGGAGTATCTTATGTTTAATAAAGAATTTTTATGGGGCAGTTCAACCAACGCCCAGCAGTTTGAGGGCGGGCATGACAAAGGCAATAAAGGCCTTTCGATCGCAGACGTCCGGGTGATCCCAAATGCGGATGCAGAGGCAAACTTTGATGATTTCAAGCAGGCGAGCAATCATTATGAACATTATAAAGAAGACATCGCCTATTATCATCAGATGGGATTTCAGATTTACCGGTTAACCATGGCATGGACCAGGATTTATCCCAACGGAGATGACGGGGCGCCTAATCAGGAAGGGATCGATTTTTACAGCAGTGTTATCGATGAACTGCTGAAGTATAACATACAGCCGGTAGTGACCCTTTATGCTTATGATTTACCCTATCATCTGGTTGAAAAATATAACGGCTTTTTGTCCAGAGAATGCATTGATGAATTTTTGAAATATGTCAGGACCGTGGTGACGGCCTTTAAAGGGCGTGTAAAATACTGGGTTCCGTTCAATGAACAGAATCTGCTGATGTTTGACACCCTTTATATGACCGGATACAAGTGCAGGAACAGGCAGGAATCCTTTACGGTGGAACACCACATGAACCTTGCATACGCGCAGTGTACAAAGCTGATCCATGAAATTGATCCCCGGGCGAAGACAGGCGGCAATATAGGCAATATCTGTCCCTATCCGGCGACCTGCAGGGCAGAAGATGTGGAGGCATGTGAAGAGTACAAGTATCTGGTGGGGTACAATTATGCAGATGTATATGTCAGAAAAATGTATTCCGGTATTTATTTAAAATCCCTTGAAACGCTCGATCTGGATCAGATAATCCTGCCCGGCGATTTGGATATCATTGCACAGGCGGAGCCGGACTTTCTGTCCCTGACCTATTATCACAGCAGCATTGTCAAGGATGAAGGAAAAGAGAAGCTGTTATCCCCGGCCAACCGGAAAGCGGTGAATCCCTACTTAAAACAGACAGAGTGGAAGTGGAACATCGATCCGTATGGGTTCAAGCATTTTGTAAAAGATTATTATCACCGGTATCAAATCCCCATATTGATCCTGGAAAACGGGTACGGGTACCGGGATGTGCCGGATGAAGACGGGAACATCGATGATGGATACCGGATTGAATTTCTCCGTGACCACATTTTAAGAATGAAAGAAATGGTGGAGGAAGGGGTGGACATAATCGGATATCTGACCTGGTCAGCCATTGATCTGTATTCTACCCGTGAAGGATTTAACAAACGGTATGGATTTGTTTATGTGGATAAAGACGATGACTTTAAGAGAATTCCGAAAAAGAGCTTCTACTGGTATAAAAAAGTCATCGAAACGAATGGAGAAGAATTATAGCGAAGCAGAAGAACCGGGAGAGTAAGGGTTATGAAAATCGGAGTAACAGGCAGTCTGTATCTTGCTTTGATGATAAGCACAGTATTACCGCTTCTGGTAATGCTGCATATGGGAGCAAGGGGGAAGATTCAGTTTAAACTGTTTGCGTATGGGGCCGGAATTTATCTGGCGGTGCAGGCAGCGGCAGTGCCGTTCCTTTTGAATCAATTGAAACGATATTCATTTATGAACGGAAGTTTGCCTGCCATGGTCATAACGGCGGCTCTTTCTGCGGCCATGGATATTTTGTCCTTTGTATTGCTGTTTCGTTATCTCTTAAAAAATAACCGCTCCTATACAGCAGCCATTTCCATCGGTTTTGGAAGAGGGATCCTGGAATCCGTATGTTTGACAGGAATTCCGTTTATTGCTGATCTTTCCGTCCTGATGGCTGCGGACAGCGGAACGATCAGCCAGATGAGTGTTGCGGATCAGAAATCGGTACAGACAGCGGCAGCTTTCTTAAAGGGGATCAGCGGAGAGGAATTTCTTCTGTCAGCCGTTTATGAGGTGAGCAGCATGGTGATGGTTACCGCGCTGATCTGCCTGATGCTCATTTATTTTAAAAGCTGGAATATGAGGAAGTTTACGGGAACCACGGCGGCAATGACCTGCATCAGGCTGACGGGCGTTTTTTTGGGAAAGCAGTCCTTCCGGCTGCTGCTTTGTTACAGCCTTGCAGTTCTGACGGCAAGCCTTTGGATTTTATATAAGATTAAAAGGCAGGTGGATTGTTTCAGTAAAAACAGGAAGAAAGAGAAAGAGGTTGTCAATGAATGAAAAGATTTTATGTCCATCCATGATGTGTGCAAATTATGGAAATCTGGAAAAGGAAATCAGGAGCCTGGAAGAGGCAGGGGCGGATATCTTTCATCTGGATCTGATGGATGGAGAATTTGTACCCAATTTCGGCATGGGGCTTCAGGACATTGAATACATTGCGCGAACAGCCAGCCGGCCGGCAGATATTCATTTGATGATAGAAAATCCGGGGGACTATATAGACAAGTTTGTTCAGATGGGGGTGGAGATTATTTATGTCCATCCGGAATCTGACGTACATATTGCCAGGACCCTGCAGAAGATCATAGATGCCGGTGCAAAACCGGGAATTGCCATCAATCCGGGGACATCCGTTGAGACCGTAAGTCCCCTGCTGGAATTGGTGGATTATGTGATGGTTATGACTGTGAATCCCGGGTTTGCAGGACAAAAATATATTGGATTTGTAGATCGGAAAATTCAGAAGCTGGTATCCTTAAAAGAGGAGTATCAATTGAAACTCATGGTGGACGGAGCCTGTTCTCCTGAAAAAATACAGGAGCTGTACCGGGCCGGCGTGGATGGGTTTATACTTGGAACGTCAGCCCTGTTTGGCAGGGGCCGGAGCTACAAAGAGATAATGGCGGAGCTCAGGGCATTGGAATGATACGGCAGCTGAGGGGAATTTTTATATGTAAGGATAAAAGGCGTGCTGCAATACTAATCAGAAAATTAGTGTTGCAGCACGCCTTTCTTTCTGTTACATTCCGGCAAACTGATTTTTTACCTTGTCGATTTTCTGCTGTTCTGCCTGATCTGTGGTGTACCATCCCTTGGAGGACATTTTCTTATAAATGTCGTCCTGCATGCATAAGCTGTCGTTTAAAGCAGTATCAAAAGCCTGATGCACATTCATGGTAGGGGATTCAATGGTTCCATGCAGATATAAATTGCACACACCTTTGGCGGTGTGGAGCAGATTTTCCATGATCATCTTGTCATCCATATGTGATTCCTCCTTACACTAAGTTATAAAAGTTGTCGAAGATCTGCTGATGCTTTTGTAAAAGCTGCTGTGCGCATGCCTTTAACTCCGGATCCTGCAGATTCTGGGTCGCTTCCTGGCATTGATTTTTCAGAAACGATTCATGACCGAGAGCATCTTCAATATAATTTAATTCCTTTGGGCTCATTCTTTATCACCTCCAGTCATAGTATGGAGATTTTTTGGTAATTCATGCATAAATCCGGATATTTATTTCCAGGCCCCGGCGCCTGTTAAAATCAGTGGCCGGAAAGTGCAAAAGAGCTGCGGCTGCAGCTCTTTTTATAATATCAGATTTCGTTTATTTTTCTCTTAACATAGGTGGTATGAAGCAGATGATGGGCCTTTTCTCCGCCCGGCCGGCCCAAATAGGAATCATACAATTCCCTGATGGCAGGGTTCTCATGGGATTTGCGGATGGTCTTTGCGGCATCCACGTCATAGAGGACCTTGGCCCGGAGGGACCGGATATCCGTGGTGTTTCGGATAAAGCCCGGCTGCTGGGGCTGACCGCCTCCGTTTACGCAGCCGCCGGGACAGCCCATGATCTCAATGAAATGATAGTTGGCCTCTCCGGATTTCACACGGTTGAGAAGCTCTCTGGCATTTCCCAGGCCGGAAGCAACCGCTACGTTCACGTCCATGTCACCCACATGGTAGGTGGCTTCCTTGATGCCCTTCGTACCGCGGACATCGGTGAAGTCCAGCTTTTCAAGTTCTTCTCCGGTAAGGCTTTCCACAGCCGTCCTTAAAGCCGCTTCCATGACACCGCCGGTAGTTCCGAAGATGACGGCCGCACCCGTGCCAAGTCCCAGGGGAGCGTCAAAATCCTCATCCGGAAGCTCTGTGAACCGAATGCCCGCCTGCCGGATCATTCTGGCCAGCTCTCTGGTGGTCAGGGAATAGTCCACATCCGGAACTCCGTTGGCATCCTGGTCATCTCTTCCGATCTCGAATTTCTTGGCGGTACAGGGCATGACGCTGACGGATACGATGTCTTCCGGATTCAGTCCCATTTTATCCGCATAATAGGATTTGGCAATGGCTCCGAACATCTGCTGGGGGGACTTGCAGGAGGACAAATTCTCCGTCATGTCCGGGAAATAGTGCTCGCAGTACTTGATCCAGCCCGGAGAACAGGAGGTGATCATGGGAAGAACCCCGCCGTTCTGTACGCGCTCAATGAATTCGTGGGCCTCTTCCATAATGGTTAAATCAGCGCTGAAGTTGGTATCGAATACCTTGTCAAAGCCCAGCCTCCTTAAAGCTGCCGCCATTTTGCCTTCCACATTGGTTCCAATGGCATAGCCGAATTCTTCGCCGAGGGCGGCGCGTACGGCAGGGGCGGTCTGAACGATCACATGTCTGGCCGGATCTGCGATGGCAGCAGCCACTTCATGGATGCTGCTCTTCTCATAAAGCGCGCCGGTGGGGCAGACCGCAATGCACTGGCCGCAGGATACGCAGCTGGTCTCTCCGAGTCCCATGTCAAAGGCGGAGCCGATAAAGGTGGCAAAGCCACGCTCATTCGGTCCGATGACGCCGATGCCCTGGACCTTTTCACAGACGGCCGAACAGCGGCGGCAAAGGATGCATTTGCTGTTGTCGCGCACCATGTGGGCCGCGCTTTCATCCACGCTGGAAGGAGTCTTGTCGCCGTCGTAATAGTCGTCGGCGTCAACCCCCAGCTCCTTGCACAGGGTCTGTAATTCACAGTTTCCGCTGCGCACGCAGGACAGGCAGGAACGGTCATGGTTGGACAGGATCAGCTGAAGTGTTTTCTTTCTGTATTCCCGAAGCTTGGGAGTATTTGTCCATACCTCCATGCCAGGGTTGATGGGATACACACAGGAAGCGGCCAGCCTGCCTCCGTTTATTTCAACGGTACAGATCCTGCAGGCGGCAATTTCGTTGATATCCTTTAAAAAGCATAAAGTCGGTATCTCGACATGGGCGAGTCTGGCAGCTTCCAGAATGGTGGAGCCTGCCGGAGCGCTTATGTCCATGCCATTGATTTTTATTGTGATATTCTCCATGATACAATCTCCCTCCGTTATTTCTTGTAGACAGCGTCAAACTTGCATTTCTCCATACATACACCGCACTTGATACACTTCTCAGGATCAATGACGTGGGGGTTCTTGACAGAACCGGAGATCGCGTGAACCGGGCAGTTTCTGGCACAAAGGGTACATCCCTTACATTTATCCGCATCAATGTAATAGGAGAGCAGCGCTTTGCATACGCCTGCAGGACATGTCTTACCGACAATATGGGCATTGTATTCGTCACGGAAGAACTTAAGGGTCGACAGAACCGGATTGGGAGCTGTCTGGCCCAGGCCGCAGGCGGAATTTGCCTTAACATAGTAGCAGAGATCCTCCAAAAGGTCCAGATCCTCAAGCTTTGCCTGGCCTTTGGTGATCTTATCGAGAATTTCCAGCATGCGCTTTGTTCCGATCCTGCAGGGGGTGCATTTGCCGCAGGACTCCTCCACCGTGAATTCCAGGAAGAATTTTGCGATGTCCACCATGCAGTCGGTTTCATCCATGACGATCAGACCGCCGGAGCCCATCATGGAGCCGATTGCGATCAGGTTGTCGTAGTCAATGGGGATATCATAGTGCTCGGTAGGGATACATCCGCCGGATGGGCCGCCGGTCTGGGCTGCCTTAAACTTCCTGCCGTTTGGAATGCCGCCGCCGATCTCTTCGATGATCTCCCGCAGGGTGGTTCCCATGGGTACTTCCACCAGTCCGGTGTTGTGGATCTTTCCGCCTAAAGCGAATACCTTTGTTCCCTTGGATTTCTCGGTGCCCATGGAGGCGAACCAGCCGGAGCCGTTTAAGATGATCTGAGGGATATTTGCATAAGTTTCAACATTATTTAAGATGGTTGGCTTGCCGAACAGTCCCTTCTGAGCCGGGAAGGGAGGACGGGGCCTTGGCTCGCCCCGGTTTCCTTCGATGGAAACCATGAGGGCGGTTTCTTCGCCGCATACGAATGCGCCTGCGCCCAGACGCAGATCAATATTGAAGGAGAAGCCGGTTCCGAAGATGTCGTCGCCTAAAAGTTCCATTTCCCTTGCCTGGGCAATGGCGATTTTAAGGCGCTGTACGGCGATGGGATACTCGGCGCGCACGTAGATATAGCCCTGGGAGGCACCGATGGCGTAGCCCGCAATGGTCATGGCTTCCAAAAGCGCATGAGGATCGCCCTCCAGAACGGAACGGTCCATAAATGCACCGGGATCGCCTTCATCGGCATTGCAGCAGACAAACTTCTGATCCGCATCATTCTGCCTGGCCAGCTTCCATTTAAGACCCGTAGGGAAGCCTGCACCGCCTCTTCCCCTCAAACCGCTGTCTAAGAGGACCTGGATCACTTCGTCAGGGGTCATTTCCGTAAGGACCCTGCCCAGTGCCTGATATCCGCCGGTGCCTATGTATTCTTCGATCACCTCGGGGTTTATGACGCCGCAGTTGCGCAGGGCGATCCTGTGCTGCTTCTTGTAGAAATCCGTGTCGCTTAAGGACTTTATCCCGGCCGGGGTGACGGTTTCTTTATAAAGAAGCCGCTCCACCGGGCGCCCTTTTAATAAATGCTCGGTAACGATCTCCGGAATATCCTCTTCCTTGACCATGGCATAGAAAGCCGCATCCGGATAAACAATCATGATCGGGCCCAATGCGCACAGGCCGTGACAGCCGGTCTGTACAACGGATACTTCCTCTCCCAGACCCTGATTTTCCAATTCATCTCTTAATTTGACCATGATCTGCTGGCTGCCGGAGGAAGTACACCCTGTGCCGCCGCAGACTAATACATGTGAACGATACATCCTGTTTCCTCCTTATTTGATGTCAGCAGAAGCCAACGTATAGTTTTGAAGAACGTGACCAGCCAGTAAATGCTCCCTGTAAACTTCCTCCGCTTTTTCCGGAGTCATGTTGATATATGTTACTTTTTCTTTTCCCGGTACCAGTACCTCAACGATGGGCTCATACTGGCATAAGCCGATACAGCCGGTCGGGGTAACGGAAAAACGGTCTGTCATATGATTTTCCTGAACCAGGTCTGACAATGTATTTAGAACAGGTCTTGCGCCGCTGGCAATGCCGCATGTGGCCATGCCGACTAAAATCCTTGTGCGTGTGTGGTCTTCGGCGCGCATGCTGACCTGACTCTGCATCTTCTCCCGAATTGCTTTTAATTCTTCAAGAGTCTTCATGTTATCCTCCATTTCCGGCGGGTCTAAATGACCGCGCCTCCATCTGTTTCCAATTTGTTTTCCCTGAGATATTCCTTTATGAAAGCCGACACCTCCGGTGCATTGAGGGGGATATCCCCTAAAATCCTGCGGAAGCTTCTGGTATCCAGTTCAAACGACGCTTCATTATAACGGTAGTGGTAGAGAAAGTCCGTATCCGGATGGCAGGTGATCAATGTCTCAATGGTACAGTTGATATCACCCAGCGGCATGCGGTCGATATGGGAGAGTCCGAAAACAGCGGTCACAGCTGTGCCGGTTCCGGGTTCTGACTCAATGGAAAAACTCCCGCCTGTGCTCTCCGCCGCATATTTGAAGAACGGAATGCCCAGGCCTACCTTTCTGGTGGTGCGGGTGGTAAAAAACGGGTCCGCCGCGCGGGCGGCTTCTTCCTCCGTCATGCCCCGTCCATTGTCCCTGATGATGACCGTCAGCTGATCGGCGGCCCTATCGGTAAAAACGGCAATGGAAACCAGGGATGCCCCTGCCCGTGTGGAATTTTCTGCCACATCCAGAATGTTTAATGAAATCTCTGTCATCATAACCGTGATCCGCTATTCATATTTGGAGATTATGCCCGGAACGTCGTCTGCTGACAGCCTGCCGTAAACCTCCCCGTTCACCATCATGACGGGAGCGAGCCCGCAGGCCCCCACACAGCGGCAGGAATCCAGGGAAAACTTGCCATCCGGGGTGCATTCCCCGTTGGTGATCCCAAGGATGTCTTCAAGCTTATGGAAGATGTCTCCGGAACCCTTTACATAGCAGGCGGTCCCAAGACAGACGGATATCTGGTATTTACCCTTTGGCTGAAGGGCAAACTGGGCATAAAAGGTCGCAACGCCATAGATCTTCTCAAGCGGTATGCCTGTCTCATCGGAAATCATGGTCTGGACTTCGAGTGGAAGATAACCATAGATCTCCTGTGCCTTTTGCATGATAGGCATAAGAGATCCTTTTGTGTCTTTGAGCAGGGAGATTGCTTCTTTTAAAGCAGCTTCCTGCTCTTTTGTCCCATTAAAAAGGACGCCTTGTTTTTTACAAGTCATTTGATAACCTCCTTAAATGTTGCTTATGCAATGTACCTGATATTTTACCATGTTATTGAGAAAAAATCTATAGTTTTAATCAACATTCGACAAAAAAATAACAAACATTAAGTGTAATATTTCTATACCCATGGGTTTATTTATGATATAATTATAAAAGATGTCGTGAAGGGAGAAAATCCGGAAAGCGGGGGGAAGGAGAGTGGTGATATGACGGCTAAAGAAGTGAGCCTTATACTGGATGCGCAGGTGCTGGCGGGGAAAAATCATCTGGATGAGGAGGTCAGAAGCGCCTGCGGTTCCGATATGATGAGCGATGTGCTGGCATTTTCCAAGGACCATTCCGTTCTTCTGACCGGCTTATGCAATCCCCAGGTCATCCGCACGGCGGAGATGCTGGACATTGTCTGCATTGTCTTTGTCCGGGGGAAAAAGCCGGATCATGCCATGCTTTTCATGGCAGAGGAACGGAATCTGATCATCCTTTCCACAGAACACCGTATGTTCACTGCCTGCGGAATGCTTTATCAGGCCGGGCTTCACGGAGGGACGTTCTGATGGAGGAGAAGATAACGCTGGATTACAGGATCTCTCCGGATGACTTTACAAGAGCCGGGGAGGCCAGCAGTGATGTGAAAAGCAAGCTGAAAAAGATGGGCGTCCGGCCGGAGGCGGTCCGCAGGGTGGCCATTGCCATGTACGAAGGGGAGATCAACATGGTGATCCATGCGCGGGGAGGGAGGATAACCGTCCATATCACAACGGAACGGGTCGAGATGATCCTGGCTGATACGGGTCCCGGCATACCGGACATAGAACTGGCCATGCAGGCCGGTTATTCCACGGCTCCGGATTCGGTCCGTTCCCTGGGATTCGGAGCTGGAATGGGTCTTCCCAATATGAAGAAATATTCCGATGAAATGAAGATTGATACGGTGTTAGGCAGGGGGACCACCATCTGCATGGTGGTGAATTTATAAGGCGCTTATGTTGGTATGGGGTGAATGGAAACGGGGTGAGAGGGTGGATAAATTTTATCATTCGGTGAGGCTTGACCAGGAGCTCTGCATGGGCTGCATCAACTGCATCAAGCGCTGTCCCACCCAGGCCATCAGGGTGAGAAACGGAAAGGCGCAGATCAACAGCAAGTTCTGCATTGACTGCGGGGAATGCATCCGGGTATGTCCCCATCATGCCAAGCATGCGATCCATGACAGGATAGAGGATATAAAAAGATATGAATACACGGTGGCGCTGCCTGCTCCTTCCCTTTACAGCCAGTTCAACAACCTGGATGATGTGAACATCGTTTTAAATGCCCTTCTGATGATGGGGTTTGATGATGTGTATGAGGTGAGCGCGGCTGCGGAGCTGGTGAGCGAAGCAACCAGGGAATATTTAAGCGAGAATACGGACCGGCTTCCGGTCATCAGCACGGCATGCCCTTCGGTGGTACGGCTCATCCGGGTCAGGTTTCCCAACCTGATTCCCAATCTGCTGCCCTTGAATCCGCCGGTTGAGGTGGCCGCCATTCTCGCCGCCAGTAAGGCCATGGAAACCACCGGGCTGGAGCGGGAAAAGATCGGGATCATTTTCATTTCCCCCTGTCCTTCCAAGGTCACCTATGTCCGGTCGCCTCTGGGGACGGAGCACAGTGAGGTGGATAAGGTCCTTGCCATTAAGGATTTATATCCCCGGCTTCTTTCCTGCATGAAGGCGGTGGGGGAGGAGCCGCCTGAGATCGGGACCTCGGGAAAGATCGGGATCAGCTGGGGACGAAGCGGAGGAGAGGCCAGCGGGCTGTTTACCGAGGATTATCTGGCCGCGGATGGCATTGAAAATGTGATCCGTGTCCTGGAGGATATGGAGGATCAGAAATTTACAAACTTAAAGTTCGTGGAGCTGAACGCGTGCAACGGAGGCTGTGTGGGAGGCGTGCTCACGGTGGAAAACCCCTATGTGGCCGAGGTGAAGCTGAAACGCCTGCGCAAATACATGCCGGTGGCGAGAAGCCACATGCAGGCCGGAGGGGAAGCGGCCGTTAAATGGACCAGGGAAGTCCAGTACGAGCCTGTGTTCAACCTGGGGGAGACCATGACGGAAAGCTTTGCCCGCTTAAATCAGGTGGAACGGCTTTTAAAAAAGTTTCCGGGTCTGGACTGCGGCTCCTGCGGGGCGCCTGCATGCAAGGCCCTGGCTGAGGATATTGTGCGGGGGGAAGCTTCGGAAACGGACTGTGTTTATTTTTTAAGGGACAATGTGCACAAGCTGTCGGAGGAGGTTTCCAGGCTGGCGGCTGATATGGTGGGAGGCGACAGGGAGAGCTATGAAAAATTCAAGGTCCTTTCGGAATATATCCGCAGGATCTCCGATGAGATGACGCAGCTCGACCGAAAAAGCGGGAGGTACCGGTATGACGGTAAGAGAACTGATTGAAAGCGGATTATTTGAAGCGGTAAATGAGGGAGAAGGGCTTGACCGGGAGATCACGGGACCATATTGCTGTGATCTGTTAAGCATTGCCATGGGAAAGGCCCCCAAGGGCTGTGCGTGGGTGACGGTGATGGGGAACATGAATACCCTTGCTGTGGCGTCCCTTGCCGAGGCCGCCTGTGTTATCCTGGCGGAAGGAGCGGTTCTTGACGGGGAGGCGGTGAAAAAGGCGGTAAGCCAGGAGATCACGGTTTTTAAAACAGAACTGCCTGTTTTTAAAGCCGCTCTCCTGATTCATGAGAGGCTGTCCCATGAAGAGCCTCACCTATGATCTCCATATCCATTCCTGCCTGTCACCCTGCGGGGATGACGATATGACACCGGCTAATATTGCGGGAATGGCGGCTTTAAAGAGGCTTGATGTGATTGCGGTGACGGATCATAATTCCTGCAGGAATTGTCCGGCCGTGCTGCATTTCGCTGAGAAATACGGGGTGCTGGCCCTGCCGGGAATGGAACTCTGCACCCGGGAAGAGGTCCATGCGGTCTGCCTGTTTTCCGATCTGGAAAAGGCCATGGAGTTTGATGAATATGTGTACAGCCGGCTGATGCTCTTTCCCAACAGGGAAGCGGTATTTGGAAAGCAGGAAATATATGATAAGGAAGACAGCATATGCGGGACCGAGCCTTATCTTCTGATCAGCCGTACGGAGATCTCCTTTGACGGACTGTGGGAGCTGGTCCGGTCCTATGGCGGGGTCATGTTTCCGGCCCATATTGACAGGACTTCCAACAGCCTGATCTCCAACTTGGGCTTTGTGCCCCCGGACAGCCGGTTTGCTGCGGCGGAAGTGAAGGATCCGGCCATGCTTACCCAGCTTAAGCGGGGGAATCCCTATCTGGAAGGCTGCAGGATCCTGTGTAATTCCGATGCCCACCGTCTGGAGGACATTCATGAGCCGCAATTTGTGCTTGAGGCGGAGGAACGGAGCAGAGAGGCGGTGATCGGGGCGCTTCTGCGGAAAAGACTTGGTGAGGGACAGGAGATATTTACATGAATACGAAGGATTTAAAGAGCTTTCGGGCCGTATACGAGGAACCCAGCATCAATCAGGCTGCGAAAAAGTTATTCATTACCCCTCAGGGGCTGAGCAGGAATATCAGGGCTCTGGAAACAGAGCTGTACACGGTCCTGTTTGAGAGGACCAGACAGGGCGTGAAGCCAACGGAAAGCGCCTGCCTTCTCTATGGAAGAGCGGAGGGGCTGGTCCGCCAGCTGAAGGCGGTGGAAAACGGCAACCGTCAGCTGAAAAATAAGGGGATCGTCCTCCGGATCGGCTGCGCCTGCGGGGTTTTTAACGTGCTTCCTTTCCGCCTGGTGCAGCGTTTCACGGAGGAGAACAGCCGCATACGGGTGGAATGGAACGACGGAAACCCATGGAGTGCATGGATGACGTACCTTTATTATATAAATATGGTTCATATTTATATAAATTGTACAGATTGCAGTAATAGGGCCTGTTTAAAAAGCAAAAAAATAGGAATAACAACTTAAAAAACAAAAAAATATGTTGACACTTATCCTTTAAAATGCTATATATTTATTATGAGTGTTATAAATATTTATACGAATTTATAAAAAGGAGAATTCAGAGAAATTGAGCAGTAAAACGGTAACCCGCGAAGATGTGGCTAAACTTGCCAATGTATCGCCTACCATAGTTTCCTATGTATTAAATAATTCCAACTATGTCAGCAAGGAAAAAAGGGAACAGGTATTGAAGGCAGTAAAGGAATTGAATTATATCCCCAATCAGCTGGCCAGGGGGTTAAGAACCAGCCGGTCAGCCCAGTTTATATTTGTATGCGACAATATACAGGCGGAGCTGTTTGAAGCGGTAGAAAGCCGGTTGTCTGAGCATGGATACTATGTCTCCTTAAATTACAGCAGAAATACGGAAGGTTTTTTGAATATGCTCATCAGCAGGCAGCCTGAAGGGATTTTTATGGCGACCAATGTGTTTGAGGCACAGCAGCTGAATGCAATCGCGGAAAACGGGATTCCCATCATCCTGTATAAGACAAAAAAGTACGAAGGGCTTCATCCAAGGATCGTAACAGTTGTGCCTGATTATTACGATGCGGTCAAAAAGTCCATGGATTATCTGATTTTGAAAGGCCACAGGCGCATTGGACTGATCCCTCCCATTAAATATATGACGAAGGGAATTACAGGGAATGATTTCCGTGTTAAGGCCTATGTGGAGGCCCTGGAGAACAATGGGATTCCGGTGCACCCGGAATTGGTATGCACCAGAACGCAGACGGTGGAAGACATCTGTGACGAAGTGTTCCGTATGGTGGTATCTTCCGATAAAGACAAGAAACCGACCGCATTTGTGATCGGAAATGATTATCTGGCGGCCCAGATCATGCAGTACTTAAAGAAGCTGGATATAAAACTGCCTGAGGATATGTCGGTCATAGGATGTGACAATACACAGATCGCACCTCTTACAACCCCCGCCCTGACAACCGTGGATGTCTCCAAAGACAGACTGGCGGAAATTTATGTTGAAAAAATGCTGGCATTGGCAGAAGGAAAACATGTGGAGGAAGACTTTGTCGGTGTGAAGCTGATCATCAGAGAGAGTGCATAAAAAGAAAAGGAAATTATCCGCCTGTATGAAAGGAAATCATGACTCCTTTCATTTCAATAATATTTATTCGTATAAATATTATTTGGAATAAAGCTTGTTTTTCAGTGAAATATAAATATTTATTGCTATAAATACATGCCTGTCAAAGGCGGGTGTTATAAATAGAAAAATGAATGATGAGAGGAAGAAAAATGAGAAAAAAAAGATTTACGAAGCTTGCGAAAGATTGTTGACCATATGCTCGCATTGCAGGGAGGATGAAAACATACTGATCGTAACGGATGAGGACAGCATGGATATCGGACTGGCCTTGTGGGATGCAGCCGAACGGTTTCCCAACCGTACCCTGGTTCTGATGAACCCGAGACAGATGCATGGAGAGGAACCTACGGACCTGGCTGCGGCAGCAATGCTGAAAGCAGATGTTATTTTTCGGGCGACCACATTTTCTTTGTCCCACAGCAAAGCCAGGCGCAGAGCGTGTGAGGCAGAGGCAAGGGATATAAACTGCTGTGATTATGATCTGGAAATGCTGGAAAAAGGCGGATTATACACTGATTTTGAAGCGGACAGGAAGTATGTTCTTTTATATTCATTTCCAGTCCTCCTCAATCAAAAACAACTTTTCCCTGGTCAAAAATCACTTTACCGTCTACTTCAATGGTGGGATCTACGGAGGCCAATCCGGATGAGAAAGTCCAGGCTTTTGACAAAAAGTATAAGGAGATTTATAAGCAAAGCTACGACCAGAATGCACCTCAGGCCTATGATTCCGTGTATCTTTGGGCAGATGCGGTGAAACGGGCAGGTACCACCGACGGTCAGGCCGTAAGGGATGCCCTTCTGGCGACAAAGGATTTTGAGGGCGTGGCAGGAACCTATAATTTTTCGTCCAATGGTGAGATGGTAAAAACTCTTATGGTAGTACAGATTCAGGATGGAAAACATACGATCATACCCATGAATTGAGAAAGGGCAGACCGGATAAGGAGGAGCTTATGCTATTTCAACAGATTTTAAACGGGCTTACCAATGGCAGTATCTATGCACTTCTGGCAATAGGAGTGACCATGATTTATAAATCACTGGGAATGCTGAACTTTGCACATGGTGATACCATTATGATTTCAGCGTTTATCTGTCTGACCGTGATTCGATTAGGAGTTCCGATTCCTGTAGCCATTGTATTGACCATCTTTGCAGGCGCCTTTATCGGGGCCTGCCTGGAGCGGTTTATTTACCGGAAGCTGGAATTCAGTTCCTTTACAAACCTTTTAATTGCAACGGTTGGTGTTTCTTATATTATGAAGAATCTGGCGATCGTGATATGGGGAGCGGAGCCTCAGGTTTTTCCGGCGCTTTTCAGTATAGAGCCCATCCACCTGGTGCAGCTTCTGCTCCTGCCCCAGAACATAGGAATCATCGGTGTTTCACTGATTCTGGTGGTGATCCTGCAGCTGTTTTTTTATAAAACAAAAAAAGGAAAACAAATGAGGGCCGCGGCCAATGATTCAGAAGGCGCTTCCATGCTGGGAATCAACGTGAACCTCTGCCGCCTTCTGACTTTTGGAATCAGTGCCGCCTTTGCTGCCGTAGCGGGAATTTTATTATCGCCTATTTTTTACGTCAGTGTGGATATGGGCACGCTGGTAGGCTTAAAAGCTTTTTCAGCCGCTATTCTGGGAGGCATCGGCAATATTGTGGGAGCCATGATCGGCGGTCTCATCCTGGGAATCGTAGAGGCCCTGGGAGCCACCTATGCGACGGCCGCATATAAGGACATCATATCATTTGTTCTGTTATTCCTGTTCCTGTATTTTAAGCCCAATGGCCTTCTTGGAAAACGGATTGAGCAGAAATTGTAGGGAGGTACATAAATGAAAAAGGCAAACAAAATAGGAATGGCTGCAGTGATAACAGCAGCCATACTGATTCTTCCCCTTCTGCTTCCCAATAACTATATCGTGCAGATCGTTAATATGATCGGCATATTTGCCATTGTAGGCACGGGGGTAAATATTCTGACCGGTTACACCGGCCAGCTGTCTCTGGGACAGGCAGCTTTTTATGGCATTGGGGCTTATACCACCACGCTTTTGAACACCAGATTTGGTCTTCCTTTTTTAGTGGTTCTACAGGTTTCCATTCTGGTGACCGCACTGTTCGGGGTTGTGCTTGCCATACCGGCCCTGAAGGTAAGGGGAAGTTATCTGGCCCTTTTAACCATTGGGTTCGGTGAAATCGTCAGGATGGTCCTGGTAAACTGGATTGATCTTACAAACGGTCCGGCAGGAGTGGTAGGTATTGAGGCGCCCTCTGTGTTCGGCTTCCGTTTTGACACGCTTTTTAAGTATTATTACCTGATTGTATTCTTTGTCTTTATTGGAATCATGTACCAGAAGTGGCTTATGAATTCCAGAACGGGAAGAGCCTTTAAGGCTATACGGGATGATGATAAGGTCGCAGAGCTCACAGGAATCAACATTACGGAGTACAAGATCAGAGCGTTTGTTCTGGCGGCCATTTACTCCGCTGTTGCAGGCGTTCTTTATGCCATGATGGTTCATTATGTAAGTCCTGACAGCTTTACGGGCAATGACTCTAACCTGTTTTTATGGACCGCAATCATGGGCGGTATGGGCACTGTCATTGGTCCGGTGATCGGTGCGGTTATTATGAACATTCTTCCGGAGGCCCTGCGCTCCATGGGGGACTGGCGAATGGTGGTATACGGGATCATACTTTTGATGGTTATTATCCGGTACCCGGGAGGTATTACGCCATACATGGTAAAACTTATCAATTACGTACGGAATAAACGTAGGGGAAAGACAGGTGAGTAGGATGGCGGTTTTAGAACTGAAACATGTGACCAAAAAGTTCGGCGGTCTGACTGCGGTTTCCGGGGTGGATTTAAAGATAGAAAAAAATCAGATCTGTTCTCTGATCGGCCCCAATGGAGCGGGAAAAACTACGGTGTTCAATCTGATTACGGGAGTGTATCAGCTTACGGAAGGGGAGGTTTTGTTTGACGGAATTTCCGTTAAAGGAATGCAGCCAAATCAGATTGTGGAGATGGGAATGGCAAGAACCTATCAGAATATCCGCCTGTTTAAGAAAATGAGCGCCATTGAAAATGTGATGACAGGCTTTCACTGCCGTACAAAGGCCGGAATGCTTAATATTTTATATAACCGCAGAAGGATGCTGGAAGAAGAGAGAGAGGTGCGGAGGAAAAGCGAGGAGCTTCTGGAGTATTTGCAGATTGCGGATTTAAAAGACGAATCCTCCGCCAGCCTTCCTTACGGCCATCAGAGAATCCTGGAAATCGGAAGAGCCCTGGCAACCGGGCCTAAGCTTCTTCTTCTGGATGAGCCTGCAGCAGGCATGAATTCATCGGAAAAAACGGAGCTGATCCGCACCATCCGGGGGATCCGGAATGATTTTAACATATCCATTTTTCTGGTGGAGCACGACATGGATCTGATCATGAATATTTCAGACGATATCACTGTGCTCAATTACGGCGCCCGGATCGCCAATGGACTGCCGGAAGAAATTCAGAACGATGAAAAGGTGATAGAAGCGTATCTGGGAAGGAGTGAATCATAGTGGGGCAGAATGAAACGATTTTGGAAGTATCCGGTTTAAGCGCCGGCTATGGAGCCATAAAAGCCATTAAGGATGTCAGCCTTCATGTTGATAAAGGGGAGCTGGTTTCTCTCCTTGGAGCCAACGGCGCGGGAAAATCAACTCTTTTAAAATCAATGATCGGCATGGTACATATTGAAAGCGGCTCCGTGAAATATCATGGAGAAGAAATGGTCGGAAGAAAATCCCATGAGATCATACCGAAAGGGATCTCCATTGTGCCGGAGGGACGGAAAATATTTGCGGATGCCACCGTAATGGAAAATCTCGTCCTTGGTTCCTATACAAGAGCAGCAGATAAGGCTCTGGATGAGAAAATACTGGAACAGGTATTTGAGTTTTTTCCCCGCCTTTATGAGCGGAAGAGCCAGATGGGCGGTACTCTTTCAGGAGGAGAGCAGCAGATGCTGGCCATCGGCCGGGCTATGATGTCCGCCCCCAGGCTTCTTTTGCTGGCTGAGCCTTCCATGGGGCTTGCGCCTTTGGTGGTGGAGCAGGTATTTGAAGTGATCAGGAAGCTGAAGGAAACCGGGGTCACCATTCTTCTGGTGGAACAGAACGCGAGAATGGCGATTAAGGTCAGTGACCGTTGTTATATGCTGAATACAGGAAAGATAGCGGGAGAGCTGGGTGCAGGAGACGGGGCGGACCAGAATGCCCTGCTTGAGGTTTATCTGGGAAAAGCGGCTGATCATCAGGGGGAAGAGGAATGAAACTGGAAAATGTTAAATTTGATATGGATACAAAGCTTGTTCTGAATATTGGGGATCCCATGGGAAAAACAAATGCTCCCAGGGCATATAACAAATTGTTCAGCGAATTGGATATGAACGCCATTATGCTGCCGGTGGAGATCCCTAAGGGCAGGCTTCCCGAATTCCTTGAGGCGTGCAAACTGTTGAAGATCCGTTACCTGTGTCCCACCATGCCCCATAAAAGAGACATTATACCTCTGCTGGATGACGTGGATGAAAGCTCCAGGGTATTCCAGTCCGTCAATGCCATACGCATTGATGAGGATGGAACCAGCCATGGAGTGGGGCTGGATGGAAAAGGAGCTTTAAATGCTATTTTAGCCAGCGGCATTGATTTAAACGGGAAAGAGGCGGTAATGCTGGGAAGCGGAAGCATCAGCGGTGTTATCGGTCTTGAGCTTTCAAAACGGGGCATTAAAAAGCTGACTATATTAAACCGGACCGCGGATCAGGCAGAGGCGGTCGCCGGTATTTTAAATCGTCACACATCAATGGAAACCGCTGGCCTGGCCTCGACTCCGGAGAATTTAGATGAGGCGGCAGAGCATGCACAGCTTTTTTTGCAGGTTACGCCTCTTGGTATGGCAGGCTACGGATCCACCCACGAATATCTGGGCTTTATGGATAAGCTTCCCCGGGAATGTCTTGTTTTTGATGTGATCGTTAATCCGGCGGATACGCCGGTGATCGCGGCGGCCAGGGCCAGAGGATTAAAAACCGTTCCGGGTCTTAAGATGCTGGCAGGGCAGATGGAAGAGATCTTCCGTTTCATGTTTGAAGTGGAACTCACGCCTGAAAATAAGGAAGCATGTATTCAGGAGCTGTGCTGTTTTCTTGGGATCAGTGCGGAAATAAGATAAGAAAGTGAGGATGCCAGTTATGTGGGGAACCGGTCCGTTGGTATCCTATCCAAGGGTGATCGGGCATGAAATTGCCGGGAGAGATGGAGCTTAAATGCATGAAGGAAAACATGGAATTGGGAATTCCTGTGGCAGAAGAGAAGTGGAATGAGGTTCTGTCCATGTAATACATAATAGAGGCGCCGGCATATTGCCGGTATCATAACGTCAAATATTCCCTGCAGGAAGGAGACATACGTCAACCTTCATGCAGGGATTTTTTAAACCGGCTGGTTCCGGCTTTTGAGAATGATTCCTCCTGCTTTTGCGGACGTATGCGATAAGCTTGCTAATGGCCGATATCAGATGGTATAATGTGTAGGTGACAGGAATGACGAAAACATGTCTGGTTTCCTGCATGACTGTTATAAAATGTTTATTCGGCCTTATCAAAGGCTTTAAAAGAAGGAGTAAAGAGCATGAAAAAACTATTACAATGGAGCCTGGGCTTTATGGCCGCGGCTCTTGTTACAGCATTTGTACCGGGAGAGACGTTCCAGTCCATGGCGGATGAAACGGCCCAGGCTCAGAAGGAAGCTGAGGTACGAAACGGCTGGATAGATGAAAACCTGGGGCCGGGTGTGGCCAGATGGGTGGATGAAGACGGAAATGTTTCGGAGCAGACCGGAAAACCGGGCGAACAGACCTCTGGTGAGGACGGAGGGAGCGGTTCCGGAGAACAGGGGCAGCAGGCTGAAACAAAGGATGAGGCACAGAACGGGCAGCAGGAAGGAGCAGCGGAAGGGACACCGGGCGGACAGCAGGACAAGTCAGCAGAAGAAACACAGGATGGGCAGCAGGAAGGAACTGGCCGGCAGATCGATCCGGAAAGGCCCATGGTTGCGCTGACCTTTGATGACGGACCTTTTGCCCCGGTGGGAAATCAGATCATGGATTGTCTGGCCCAATACGGCGGAAAGGCCACTTTTTTCGTGGTGGGACACCGGGCGGCATCCTACCGGACGGAGCTCCAGCGCATGGCTGCCGAAGGACATGAGATCGGCAACCATACCTATGAGCATAAGTATCTGACCAAATTGAACGGGACCCAGATCCGGAGTCAGATCACTCTCTGCAGCGATGCGGTGGAGGCTGCCTGCGGTGTCAGGCCCGCACTGGTAAGGCTTCCGGGGGGATTAAAAAACAGAACGGTTCTTGAAAATGTCCAGGCGCCCATAATCATGTGGAGCATCGATACCCTGGACTGGAAGACGAGAAATGCGGGAAAGACCGTAAATGCGGTGCTGAGCCAGGTCCGCGACGGGGACATTGTGCTGATGCACGAGCTCTATCCCCAGAGCGGGGCAGCTGCCCTTGAGCTGATCCCCAGGCTTACGGAAGCAGGGTATCAGCTGGTGACGGTCAGCGAAATGGCCCGGCTGCGGGGCGGGGCTGCCGCGGGCGGAGTGTACTCCCATTTTTATCCCTGAGGTTATTTTTCATCGCAGACCTGGAAGATGTAGAATTTCAAATAATAAGAGTTCTCGTCCCCGGACCATAAAATGGGATGGTCCGGAGCCTGTGTCCGGTATTCCACCTGGCGGAGGCGTTTGTGGACGCTGCCTGCCGCTTCCCGGATGGTTTTTGCAAAGAGCTCCGGAGTCATGAAGTGGGAACAGGAGCAGGTGGCTAAATAGCCGCCGTCCCTGACCAGCTTCATGCCCCGGAGATTGATCTCGCGGTAGCCCTTTACCGCATTTTTTACGGAGCTTCTGGACTTGGTGAAGGCCGGCGGATCCAGGATCACCACATCGTAAGTTTCCCCGCTCTTCTCCAGTTCCGGCAGAAGCTCAAAGACATCGGCGCACCGGAAGGACACCTGCTGGGATAAGCCGTTTAATCCGGCGTTTTCTCTTGCCTGAGCGATGCCCAGCTCTGACGCGTCAACGCCCAGAACCTCCCTTGCTCCTGCAATTGCGGCGTTTAAGGCGAAGGAGCCGGTGTGGGTGAAGCAGTCCAGGACCCGCTTGTCCCTGCACAGTCTCTGAATGGCCAGGCGGTTGTACTTCTGGTCAAGGAAAAAGCCGGTTTTCTGGCCCTCCTGGACATCCACCAAGTATCTGACCCCGTTTTCCGTGATTTCCACCTTGGTGTCAAAGGGTTCGCCGATAAAGCCCTTGTAGCGCTCCAGCCCTTCCTGGAGACGGACCTTGGCGTCGCTGCGTTCGTAAATGCCACGGATCCTTATGCCGTCCTCTGCCAGGACTTTCTGCAGCTTTTCCAGGATCACGGGTTTTAAGCGGTCAATGCCCAGTGCCAGGGATTCCACCACCAGCACGTCGGAAAATTTGTCCACCACCAGACCGGGGAGAAAATCCGCCTCTCCGAAGATGAGCCGGCAGCTTGAAGTGTCCACCGTGGCCTTGCGGTATTCCCAGGCATTGCGGACCCTCATTTCCATGAAATCTTCATCCACCCGGACGCCTTTTTTCCGGGTCATCATGCGGACGGTCAGCTTTGACCGGGTGTTTATGAAACCCGTTCCAAGAAAATATCCGTCAAAATCCTCTGCGGATACCATATCCCCATCGGTGAAGTCTCCGGTGATCCGGTCAATCTCATTGTCATAGATCCACATGCCTCCGGTCTTTAAAGAGCGGCCTTCTCCTTTTTTGATTCTTACGGTTGCTGATTCCATTGGCGTTAAGCTCCTTTATTCTTATGATTGTATGCGTTTTAATGAGGTGAACAGCCGGTTAAGCGGCTGAAATAAAACCAGAGCCACCAGGAAATTGCCGGCTCCGTGAATGATGTCAAAGGGAATCCCTGCGGTCCACCAGGCGAGCGCTGCCGCGGGGCCTCCGGTTATGAGATAGGAGATGGCGCAGAACAGACCGAAAAGCATTCCGAAGGTGCCGGAAAGCAGAGATATGGAAAAGGTCCCGGGACTTCTGTTTTTAAAGAACAGAAATACGGCGCAGGGAAGGATGGCCCATACATATAAGTAGGAAAACCACCAGAGGCCGAAGCCGTAAAACATTCCTTCCAACACAACAAACACGTACAGAATGAACCATACGTGTTTCTTAAAGACAAGAGTGTATAAAATCAGGAGAAGGGAAACCAGTTCCACATTGGTGAGCCAGGAAAGGCTGACCTGGCTCACAAAAAGAAGGGCGGAAAGCAGCGCATCCCGAACCAGCTCTCCGGTGGTCATGGGAGGGCGGCCTTTCATGGCGTTCCGCCTTCTTTGTCGTTTTCCGTGTACTGAAAGGTGTAGCGCTCCCCATCCTTGATGGCCTGCCTGCTGACTCCGTAGCTGCAGGGCTCTCCGTCGCACAGAAGGGCCCAGTAAGCCCCATCCTTCTGATAATCCGCCCGTTTGCCGTTTATGGTAATGACCATGAGGCCGAATTCCTCTGAAGCTGTCCCCTCGATTTTAAGATCCGGTATGGATTCCAGCGCTTCGGACAGAAACTGCGCTTCCGTGGTGAGCTGGTAATGGTCCCGGACCCCGTTCTGGTATACCACATCTATGGAAATATTTTTCGTTCCTGCCATGGGGACCGGCTTTGTGAGGGAATATACCACTAACAGCAGTGCCAGTACTGCGATAGCGGCACAGGCTCCCAAAAAGGGAGAGAGCCTTTTAAGTTTATTCATGGTCTGCTGACTTCCTTTTTTTTATTTCGAATGCTTGGATTAGTATAGCATAAATGACCGGTTTGCCGCAAGGACTGAATTTCCATCTTTTCTTAAAATGTACCTTGTTGTATCATAAAGGTTATTCCGTTGCTGACTTTGTTCAACATGTGGTATAATACAGTAAAAAGCATCCCTGCTGACACAATGATTATAAAAAAATCGGCTCAGTCAAATATTTTCATAACGTTTTGTGCCGGAGCGAAGCGAAAGGAATGGATATAACTATGGTTATTGAAATTAGGGCGCTGTTATTTCCGGTACCTTCCTTTTCCTGGTCGCCATGGGTATTCATCACATTGTTACGCCGATCAACACTTTGCTGCTTGAGGAAGTTGGTTATACGTGCCTCCAGGGCTTTACTTCGCTGGCAGGTGCAGGTCTGGCAGGTGTTGCGGTTGGACTGCTGATCCGTTTCCGGGACAAAAAAAGGTATGGCAAGCTGCGTTCTGCCGTAATGGGCAACATTCTGACCCAGCTGCTCGGCATCTCGGAACCTATGATCTACGGTATTTCTCTGCCGCTGTGGAAACCGTTCCTGGCCGCCAACCTGGGCGGCGCCTGCGGTGGCTTTGTATTAGGCCTGTAAAACTCAGGGCGCGGAAACAATGATGGTGTCCGGACTTTTGGGAGCACTGGTCAACACCAAGCCTCTGGCCTATTTGCTTGGATATGCTGCTGCGGTTGCTGGCGCTGCCTTCTTTACCTGCGCGCTTGGCGTAAAGAACGAAAACATGGCAGTGTTCTTAAATGATGAAACGGAGAATACCAATGCTTAAAAAGAATTTTTTATGGGGCGGTGCAATTGCAGCCAATCAATGTGAAGGCGCTTATGAGGCAGACGGGAGAGGCCTGGCCAATGTAGATGTACTCCCTCATGGTGAAGACCGGTACGCGGTTGCCTCCGGCAGAATGGAAATGCTCAGCCCTGATGCGCAGCATTTTTATCCTGCGCATCAGGCGATCGGTTTCTATCACAGCTATCCTGAGGATATACGGCTTTTATCCGAAATGGGATTAAAATGCCTTCGCATCAGCATTGCCTGGAGCCGCATTTTCCCCAACGGGGAAGAGGATACGCCAAACGAAGCAGGGCTTCGCTACTACGAAAACGTATTTCTTGAATGCAAAAAGCATGGCATGGAGCCGGTGGTCACCATTAACCATTTCGAATGTCCCATCCATCTCATCCGTAAGTACGGCGGCTGGCGCAGCCGTCAAATGATTCCCTTGTTTGCCAAATATGCCGAGTGCCTGTTTCAGCGGTTTCATGGGGTGGTCAAGTACTGGCTCACCTTCAATGAGATCAACATGATCCTTCGCCTTCCGTTTTTGGGAGCCGGTCTGGTTTTCCGCGAAGGCGATCAGGAAACACAGGTAAAGTATCAGGCCGCACACCACGAATTGGTGGCAAGCTCACTGGCTACCAAAATCGGGCATGAAATAGATGCTGATATGAAAACCTTGAGCAATGTGGACGGTGATGCCGGAAATCCTTATCTGGAATACAGTCAGTGGGGCTGGGGCATTGATCCCATGGGTCTGAGAATTACACTTAATGAACTGTATGACCGTTACCAAAAGCCGCTGCTGATCGTTGAGAACGGCTTTGGTGCCAGGGATGAGATATCGCCAGACGGGAAGATCCACGACCGGTACCGCATTGATTACCTGAAAGCGCATATCAAAGCAGCGCTGGACGCAGTTGATTTGGATGGGGTAAATCTATTTGGCTATATTACCTGGGGCCCCATTGACCTGGTCAGCGCGACTACCGGAGAAATGAGCAAGCGCTATGGTTACATTTACGTGGACCCGGGATGATTTTGGCTGCGGCACACAGAGAAGAATAAAAAAAGACAGCTTTTATTGGTATAAAGAGGTAATTGCATCCAATGGTTTGAGCGTGTATCAGTAACACTCACAGATGCAGTGTCCGCTGACTCCGCTGAAACAAATCGTTCCTCTAAAATGGGAACCATTGTATTGGTGGATAGATCGGCAGATAAATTCATTTTAGAACCAAGGAGGGGTTGTTGCGAAAGCAGATGGATCATCTGTCTTAGCAACAGCTCCATTTTTGTGCCTGAAAACAGAAAAACCTATGGAACAGCAGCTTTTTATTATAAAAATGAAAAAGACAGATTCCTAAGAACCCACCTTTTATGGTATAATTCTTCATGATTGTACCGGTTCGCGGTACTTAAGCCAAACGTTGCGCCGGCAGCTTGGTACAACAGAGGGAGATTAAAAAAGAAGGCGGATGAAAATGGTTGAAAACGAGCAAGTCCTTGAGGAAATAAAAGCCTGCGAAAGGCTTCTGGTAGGAATCGGTGAGGAATGGAAGGCGGAAGGGGTGCCGGATATCCGGGAACTCTATGAAAAAATGGACAGGCTTTTTAAGGACAGGGATTATTTTATTGTGACCACGGTGACCGACGGGGAGATATTTAAGTCCCCTCTGGATCCGGGCCGGTTAACGGCCCCCTGCGGGAATGTGACCTGGAGGCAGTGCTCCAAGTCCTGTACCAGGGATATCTGGGAGCCGGGAGAGATCCCTGACGATATCTGCCCCCACTGCGGAGCGCCCCTTACAGGCAACACCCTGAAGGCGGAGGACTATATTGAGGAAGGCTATCTTCCCCAGTGGAATGCCTATACGAGATGGCTTGGGGGAACTCTTAATAAAAGGCTGCTGATCCTGGAGCTGGGCGCAGGCTTTCAGACGCCAACGGTCATCCGATGGCCTTTTGAGAAAACCGTGTCCGTAAACAATAAGGCCCATATGTACCGGATCCATGGGAATTTTGCACAGCTGCCGGAGGGCGTTCAGGCG
Source organism: Lachnospiraceae bacterium 54-53 (assembly GCA_041223105.1). GTDB lineage: Bacteria > Bacillota > Clostridia > Lachnospirales > Lachnospiraceae > Lacrimispora. The sequence goes on along the minus strand of JBCLPO010000003.1, from coordinate 397,898 downwards.
AAGGCGGATTCCGTCACGGAAAATTCCGTGGAGTTCTTTCGGGGATTATAGGCATATTTTGCGTTGTACATTGACTTATCCTGTGTTAAAATGTTGAAAAAAGGCGTAAAGAGGTGGCGGCCATGATAGCGATGATTGACTACGATGCTGGAAACTTGAAGAGTGTGGAAAAGGCCCTGGCAGCGCTGGGGGAAAAACCGGTGGTGAGCCGGGACCGGAAAACCATTCTTTCTGCGGATAAGGTGATTCTGCCCGGAGTGGGGGCTTATGGCGATGCCATGGAAAAGCTCCGCCAGTATGAACTTGTGGATGTGATCCGGGAGGTGGCAGAAAAGGGAACGCCCTTTCTTGGGATATGCGCAGGGCTTCAGCTTTTCTTTGACAGCAGTGAGGAGAGCGGGGGAGTAAATGGGCTTTCCCTGCTTCCGGGGAAAATCGTCAGATTTCCGGATACTCCGGGACTTAAGGTTCCCCACATGGGCTGGAACAGTCTGGACATAAAGCCCGGTGCCAGACTTTTTCAAGGGATCGATTCCGGGGCATATGTATATTTTGTCCACTCATATTATTTAGAGACAGACCAGGAATCCGATGTGGCGGCCTTCTCGGAATACGGCGTTACGTTCGCCGCGTCGGTGGAGCGTGGGAATCTCTTTGCCTGCCAGTTCCATCCGGAGAAGAGCGGGGATACCGGATTGAAAATTTTGAAAAATTTTATAGAACTGACTTAAGGAGGTGCCGGATGCTTACAAAGAGAATTATTCCATGCCTGGATGTAAAAGACGGAAGAGTGGTGAAGGGCGTAAATTTCGTGAATTTAATGGATGCCGGGGATCCGGTGGAAATCGCCGCGGCTTACGATAAGGCCGGCGGCGATGAACTGGTGTTTCTTGACATAACCGCTTCCTCCGATAACCGGAATACGGTGGTGGATATGGTGCGCCGGGTGGCGGAAAAGGTGTTTATCCCCTTTACTGTAGGCGGCGGGATCCGTACGGTGGATGACTTCCGTATGCTCTTGAGGGAGGGGGCGGATAAGATATCCATCAATTCCTCCGCCATCAATACCCCGCGGCTGATTTCCGACGCGGCAGATAAGTTCGGGCGCCAGTGCGTGGTGGTCGCCATTGACGCCAGAAGACGGGCTGACGGAAGCGGCTGGAACGTTTTTAAGAACGGAGGCCGCATCGATACAGGGCTTGATGCCGTGGAATGGGCCATGGAGGCGGACCGTCTGGGAGCGGGAGAGATCCTGCTTACCAGCATGGACTGTGACGGAACAAAGGCCGGCTATGATGATGAGCTGAACCGGGTCATCGCGGAGAAAGTCTCCGTGCCGGTGATCGCCTCGGGAGGGGCCGGAACCATGGAGCACTTTTATCACGCTTTGACCGAAGGAAAGGCGGATGCGGCTCTGGCAGCCTCCCTGTTCCATTACAGGGAACTGGAGATCATGGAATTAAAGCAGTATTTAAGCAAAATGGGAGTACCGGTAAGATTTTAAGACGGGGCTTTGCCCTATGGGAATTTGCAAAGGAGAAAAAGAATGGGAGCAATTGATAATGACTGGCTGAAACCTTTAAGCGAGGAGTTTAAAAAGCCGTATTACAGGGAACTTTATCAAACAGTGAAGCATGAATATGAAACGAAGCAGGTATTTCCTGATCCCGACGATATTTTTAACGCGTTTCAGTTTACGCCTCTTTCTGAGGTAAAGGTGGTGATTCTGGGGCAGGACCCTTATCATAATAACGGGCAGGCCCATGGTCTGTGCTTTTCCGTAAAGCCTGATGTGGAGATCCCGCCGTCACTTGTAAATATTTATCAGGAGCTTCGGGATGACCTGGGATGCGAAATACCCAACAACGGGTATTTGAAAAAATGGGCGGATCAGGGTGTGATGCTTTTAAACACGGTTTTAACGGTCCGGGCCCACGCGGCCAATTCCCATCAGGGGATCGGGTGGGAACAGTTTACGGATGCGGCCATCCGCGCCCTGAATGAGCAGGACCATCCCATGGTATTTCTTTTATGGGGAAGGCCGGCACAGAATAAGAAATCCATGCTCACAAATCCCCGGCATCTGATTCTGGAAGCGCCTCATCCCAGCCCGCTTTCCGCTTACCGTGGATTTTTTGGCTGCAAGCATTTCAGCAAGACCAACGCCTTTTTAGAAGCCAATGGATTGCAGCCCATTGACTGGCAGATCAAAAATATTTGATGAAACAGGGGAAATGGAATGAATGTGATTGAGATTTTAAAAGTAGTTGTTCTGGGAATCGTGGAGGGCTTTACGGAGTGGCTCCCCATCAGCAGTACCGGGCACATGATCCTGGTGGATGAGATCATACATTTGAACCAGCCGGCTACCTTTAAAAATATGTTTCTGGTGGTAATCCAGCTGGGAGCTATCCTGGCGGTTGTGGTATTGTATTTTGACAGGCTGAACCCGTTTTCAGCCAGAAAAAAACCGGCGGCCAGGCAGGCGACCCTGGTCCTGTGGTCCAAGATCATCCTGGCCTGTATACCGGCGGCTGTGATCGGTCTCCTGATCGATGACATCATGGAAGAGTATTTAATGAACGGTTATGTGGTGGCCGCCACTCTGATCATCTATGGCGTTTTGTTTCTGGTCATTGAAAACCGGAATCAGTACCGGAACTTTGAAGTGCAGAAGACTGGGGATATCTCTTATCAGACCGCACTTTATATCGGCCTGTTCCAGCTTCTTTCCCTGATCCCCGGTACGTCCAGATCCGGCTCCACCATTCTCGGCGCCATGATTTTAGGCTGCTCCCGGGCTGCTTCGGCAGAGTTTTCCTTTTTCCTGGGGATTCCTGTCATGTTTGGGGCGAGTCTTTTAAAGGTCGTAAAATACGGATTGAATTTCACGGTTGCCCAGGTTTTTTATCTGCTTCTGGGGATGGTGATCGCTTTTGTGGTTTCCGTTTACTCCATTAAATTTTTGATGGGATATATCAGACAGCATGATTTTAAATTCTTTGGATATTACAGAATTGTGCTTGGTGCAGTGGTGCTGCTGTATTTTGGGATCACAGCCGTTATGGGGTTATTTTAAAAGTGGAAGGAAAAGAGAGCTGACCGTCAGCGTAAAGCTGGATCAACTCTCTTTTGTATAATAGGCCATATAGGTTCCTTTCCGCCGGATCATGGTTGAAACAGCATTCCGATCCGTCCTTCGGCGGCCTGTTCATCGATGCCGTCAAAATAAAACTGTAAATTCCGATTCTGCGTCTTAAGCCCTTTTTTCATCTCGTCATAGTTCTTGACATTTACCTTTGTTAAACCGTAATCAATATAGATATCGCAGTCAAAGGCATTGGCAGTGTTGATTAAAAGCGCGATGGGAATGGGGGTGTAACGCAGCTGGATATCGACTTTTATGGTCCGCATATCCATGCCTCCTTTTCCTGATGGCCGGACAAACCCGGGTGAAACGTGTCAGCAGTTGCATGTGGGTTTTTAGTGGTATCAACAGGATGAATAGCCAAATGACTGACTATGCCTATATTTTACCATTAATTTCTGGAAAAACAAGAGTAATGTGAAAAATACTCAAAAAAAGAGTAAACAGGCTCTCATAATATAAATAGATCCCGGCTGGGAAAATATACATAAAAAATATGACCGCAGGCAGTCCTGCGGTCATATTTTTTAACAATTCATTGATTTATATATTTTCAGCGATTTCGTAAATGAGCCGCTCAGAATCCTCCCAGCCCAGACACGGGTCGGTGATGGATTTGCCGTAGCAGTGGTCGCTTACTTTCTGACAGCCGGGTTCAATATAGCTTTCGATCATCAAACCCTTTACCAGATCGTAGATTTCCGGCGAGTGCTTCCTGCTGTGAAGGACTTCTTTGGAAATGCGGATCTGCTCTTTGTATTTTTTGTTGGAGTTGGAGTGGTTGGCATCCACCACGCAGGCAGGATTTTTCAAATTGCGCCGGCCGTACATCTCATGAAGCAGGAACAGGTCCTCAAAATGGTAGTTGGGGATGCACTGGCCGTGTTTGTTGACTGCTCCGCGGAGGATGGTATGAGCCAGCGGATTTCCGTCGCTCTTCACTTCCCAGCCCCGGTAGGTAAAATCATGAGCCTGCTGAGCGGCCACTACGGAATTGAGCATAACGGACAAGTCGCCGCTGGTGGGATTTTTCATGCCTACGGCAACGTCGCAGGCGCTGGAGGTCAGACGGTGCTGCTGGTTTTCCACGGAACGGGCGCCTATGGCAATATAGGACATGATGTCATCCAGATATCCCAGGTTTTCCGGATAAAGCATTTCGTCGGCTGTGGATAAGCCTGTTTCGGAAAACACCTTCATGTGCATTTTCCGGATAGCGATGAGACCCTCATGCATGTCCGGCTTTTTCTCAGGATCAGGCTGATGAAGCATCCCTTTGTAGCCCTCCCCCGTGGTCCTGGGTTTGTTGGTATAGATTCTGGGAATGAGGATCAGACGGTCCTTTGTATTTTCCTGTACCTTTATCAGGCGGCTGGCATAATCGCATACCGCATCTTCATTGTCGGCGGAGCAGGGACCAATGATGACAAGGAATTTATCGCTTGCTCCGGTGAGCACGTCACTGATGGCCTGATCCCGTTCTATTTTAAGGGCTTTTAAATCCGCCGGAAGTGGAAAGCGTTCCTTGATCTCTTCCGGACTTGGCAGATTACTGACATATTGAAATCCCATGGTGTCCTCCTGTGTATATGGTATTCTGTGGTTTGCAGTTGATTATATAACAGAACGCCGGAAAAATCCAGTGCCCGTTTAAATTTTGGCAATGTGTTGCAGCTTAAGTGTTCCTTTTTCTGAAAAAATAGTGTATGATTATAAATAATGAAATCAGGAAAGGTGTTTTTGAAATGATAAAATACTGGAATTGGGGAGGACGCTATATCGGTGTAAGGCAGAAGGACTATCTGGTATCCTGCGACGGGACCATTCTCGGGAAGTTTTACGGGAAGGAAGTTTATGACCAGAATGGAAGTTACATAGGGGAGCTGGGGAGGAATGACCGGCTCATCAAAAGCAGAACAAAGGATCACTTCCGCCGCCCGGCGTTCAGCTTTTGCGTGAAAGGGACCATTACCGCACCTTTTAAGGACTGCGCGCCCTATCCCATGATCCCCGGATTTGAGGATTTTTTGTAATGACGGGTTTGTCCTGTGACGGACGGCTCCCGTGAGGCTCCATAAGTGGGTAACACCGCCGTGAGCCTCATTTTTATGGCCTGAAAACGGCAGATCCGTGATTCCGCTGGCCGTAAAGATCGGATATCCGGGAAGGGAAGAGAGGGAAAGGCAGAATGGAAGGAAATGTCACATTGGAAGAAATGCTTTTTTTCCGTGAGGAAAAGGTGAGAAGGCAGGATGAACTGCGGAGGGAGCATGAGGGAGGGACCGTTGTGGCTCTGGGAATGAACATTCCGGGCCCCAGGAAAATCTCGCCCGCTGTCTTAAAGGCCTTTCATGCCGGGGGAGACGCGCTTTCGGAGGTCTTAGCCCGGGAAGGGCTGCAGATCCTGGCGGAAGATGTGATCATGGAAAAACAGGGGTATCTGAAGCTATATGCGGTGGGCAGCCCGGATCCCCTCTCCGTGAAAAAAATAACGGTCCGCCTGGAGGAAACCCATCCCCTGGGAAGGCTTTTTGACATTGACGTCTACGATGAGGCGGGAAGAGGACTGGGCAGAGAGGAATTGGGCGCCCCGCCCCGCAGGTGCCTGATCTGCGGAAAAGATGGGAAGCTGTGCGGGAGGAACCGGAGCCATACGGTGGAAGCGCTTTATGCCCGGGTGGAAGAAATCATTGATATGTGGCTTAACGTATGAGGGTGTTCCAAAAGTCTTAACTGACTTGAGGGGGCCCTCTTTCTTAATAAATTTTAAGGTTCCTTTTTTCCCAGGTTAAGATTCTCCCTGTAATATAAAACCATAGAAAATAAAAGGGAGGCTTTAAGCAAAATGGAGATATTAAAACCAGCCATGGCCGGCACTCTGGAGTCCAGTGACTGCCAGGTGACCGTGGAGCCGGGGAATGGTGAGATCGATTTTACGCTGGAGAGCGCGGTAATAAACCAGTTTGGAAACAGGATACGGAAGGTGGTCCTGGAAACCCTTGAAAAACTTGGCGTGGACAGCGTGAAGATCACGATCGTGGACAAAGGAGCTTTGGACTGTACGATTAAGGCCCGGGTGGAGGGCGCGTTATCCCGATCCACAGACCGGTTTGAAAATATTCTGTGGGGAGGCAAAGGCAGGCGATGAATCCCAATAAAAAACGGCTCAGAAGAACCATGATGTTTTTAAATGCCCAGAAACCGGGCCTTATTAAGGATCCATACATATATAAGCCGGATTCCATCATGCTGGATTTAGAGGATGCGGTTGCAAAAAACCAGAAGGATGCAGCCAGATTTTCCCTTTACCATGCCCTTCGGGAAATCGATTACAGAAGCTGTGAACGGGTGGTCCGGATCAACGGTCTGGATACGGAATACTGGAAGGAGGATATCCGGTGTGCTGTTGCGGGAGGCTGTGATGCCATAAGGATTCCCAAGACGGAAAGGCCGGAGGATATAAAGGCCGTGGAAGATGAAATACGGACCGCGGAATCGGACTTCGGCATTCCGGAAGGAAAAACCCTCATTATGGCTGCCATTGAATCCGCCCGGGGGGTCATGAAATCGCTGGATATCTGCGAGGCATCCGACCGCCTGTTCGGGATCGCCCTTTCCGGCGGAGATTACACCAAGGACCTTCAGACACACATCACAGGAACCGGCATCGAGCTGATGGGAGCCAGGCAGAACATGATCATCGCGGCCAGGGCGGCAAAGGTCCAGTGCTTTGATACGGTTTATACCGACTTAGATGACATGGAGGGCTTCCGGCAGGATGTGGAAACCATTCATCTGATGGGCTTTGACGGAAAGTCCATCATCAATCCCCGCCAGATTCCGGTGGTCCACCAGATCTTCACCCCGGCATCAAAGGACATCCTCTTTGCGGAAAAGGTTGTAAAGGAGATCGAGGACAAGAGGGAGAAGGGGATCGGAGTATTTACCGTAGACGGAAAAATGATTGACATTGCGTTTTATGACGGAGCCAAAAGGACCATAGAACTGGCCAGGGCCTCCGGTGTGTATAAAGGAGGTTTATAAGATGATAAATGCAGTAGGCAGAGAAATTCCGGATGAGATCTTAAAGAAGACGGGGAAAGAGCCTTTTCAGGGAGTCCATCACTTTGACGGATATGAATATAAAAAAGACGGCCCGGTCACCAGGTGCGTGATGAATTCCAACGGCAGCAAGCTGGTGGACAACATTCATGACGTTCTGGTGAAATGCGGCATCCGGGACGGGATGACCCTGGGCTTCCACCATCATTTCCGGGAAGGGGATTATGTGGTGAACATGGTCATGGAGGAGATCCATAACATGGGGATCAGGGACATCACCATCTGTGCCAGCTCCCTTGGAAAAGCCCATGACAAGCTGGTGGAATATATAGAGGACGGGACCATTGTGGGGATCCAGTCCTCCGGCGTGAGAGGAAAGATCGGAAGGGCCATATCGGAAGGCAGGTTAAAGGGCCTTGCGGTCATGCGCTCCCATGGAGGGAGAGTCCGGGCCATTGAAACCGGAGAGGTGAGGATCGATATCGCATTTATCGGCGCTCCCACCTGCGATGATTACGGAAACTGCCGGGGCATCGGCGGAAAGTCGGACTGCGGGGTGCTTTCGTATTCCATGGTGGATGGGGACTATGCGGACAGGGTGGTGGCCATCACGGACTGCCTGGTCCCGTTCCCCAATTTTCCGGCCCATATTTCCATGACAAAGGTGGATTTTGTGGTGGTGGCCGATGAGATCGGGAATCCTGAGAAGATCGCCACCGGGGCCGCTAAGCCGACCACGGATATGCGCAAGCTCATGATGGCGGATTACTGCACCCGGTTTGTGGTGAGCACCCCTTATTTTAAGGACGGATTTTCCTATCAGACCGGTGTGGGCGGAGCGTCCATCGCTTCCACCATTTCACTTGCCAGGATCATGAAGGAGAGAAATGTGCGCATGCGCTTCGGCGTGGGCGGGCTGACGAAACCCATGTGCGATCTGCTGGAAAACAATCAGGTGGACGCACTTCTGGACACTCAGGATTTTGATTTGAACGCGGTGGAATCGGTGATCAACCCCAGGCATTTCCGGATCAGCGCAGGGGAATACGCGGATCCTTTCAATAAAGGAGCGGTGGTGAACAAGCTGGATTTCGTGATCCTGGCGGCGCTGGAAGTGGATGTTAATTTTAACTGCAATGTGGTGGTGGGTTCCGACGGCATCGTCACCGGCGCCCAGGGGGGCCATCCGGATACCGCTGCCGGAGCGAAATGCACCATCGTCATCACGCCTCTCCTTCAGGGAAGGATCCCGGCGGTGTGCACGGAGGTGACCACGGTCACCACACCCGGAGAATCCATTGATGTGGTGATCACGGATTACGGCATTGCCGTCAATCCGCGGAGACAGGATCTGATCCAATGGACCAGGGATGGGGATCTGCCTTTTAAAACCATTGAAGAGCTGAGGGATACGGCCTACTCCATCGCGGGAGAGCCGGAGCGGGTGCAGTTTGAGGATCAGATAGTCGGAATCATTGAGAGCAGGGACGGAACCGTCATGGATGTGGTGCGTAAAATCAAGCCCTTTCAGTTCACAGGAGAAAAATAAATGCTGAGCATTTCCAGGAAAAATCCCGGAAGGACGTTTAAAACGGCCGCTGTACAAATCGGAGAAATGGCTTACCGGGCCTTGCTGGAGGAGGTCCATACCACCCCCAAGCCGGGCCTGGTGGACTTATATTCCCCGGGCGCCCATAAAGACATGGATGTTTTTACCTTTGAGCGGAGCGCGGCGGCCCTTAAGCCGTACTTTACCGCCATGGCAATGGAGGGCCTTTGTTTCCCTGGTGCGCCGGAGCTGCTGTTTGAGTCCATCCGGCGGACCGGCTTATGGGCAGAAGGTGCCATGTATCGGGCAACGGCCGGAGTCAATACCCACAAGGGGCTGATCTTTCATCTGGGGATCCTGGGTGCGGCCGCTGGCGCATGTGTGAGGACCGGCGGCGGGGTGTCCTTAAATGGTCTTCTTAAGAAGGAACAGGCCATGGTGGGGGGCACGCTGGCCAGGGAAGTGGAGGACATGAGGAAGCCTGCCGGCAGCGGGGAAAAGAGATTAATCAGAACAGGGCCTCTGGGGGCCAGAGGAGAGGCCATGAGCGGCTATGCCTCTGTTCTGGAAATTGCCCTGCCTGTCATGGACAGAGGGCTTAAGGAGGGAAGGGACTGGAACCTGGTGAAGCTGGAGACCCTGTTTGCCCTGATGAGCCGGGTAGAGGATTCCAATATCCTGAAAAGACACGATCCCCGCGTCCTTTCTGAAGTCCGCGGCCTGGCAAAGGATTTTTTAAGAGAGGGAGGGGCTTACAGAGACGGCAGCCTGTTCCTGCTCAAATGCATGGACAGGGAATTTATCAGACGAAACATCAGCGCCGGAGGCTGCGCGGACCTTCTGGCGGTGACCATATTCATCACACTGCTGGTATATGGACCGGTGAGAAGGAGTGTGCCATGGAATTCATGAAACTGGAGGGATGGCCCTTTCAGGGAAGCGATCTGGAGCGGATGAAGGACTTTTTAAGGCAAAACGGCCTGGATTATGATCCGGGAATTGAATACAGTGTGTGTCTGCTTGATGAGGATTACCGGATTCTGGCTGCCGGCTCTGCGGAGCAGAACGTATTAAAGTGCATTGCAGTGAACCCGAAGGCCCGGGGTCTGGGATTATCCGGAACCATTTTATCATGCCTTATCCAGTATGAGTTTGACAATGGAAGGGCCCATGTTCTCATGTACACAAAGCCGGAGAACAGAGAACTGTTTGAGGATCTGGGGTTTTATACGGTGCTTATGACAGAGGAAATCCTTTTTATGGAAAACAGGAAAAACGGGTTTGAAGACTTTTTGAAACGGCTGATCAGGGAAACTCCTGCCGGGGTTCTGGTGCCCGGCAGGGTGATCGGCTCAGCGGTGGTCAACTGCAATCCTTTCACTTACGGACACCGGTATTTGATGGAACAGGCTCTTTTGCACTGCCATTATGTCCATGTGCTGGTTCTTACGGACAGCCGGAGCAGCTTTGGGGCGGAAGAGAGATTTGGCATGGTGCGGGAGGGGACGAAGGATCTGCCCCGGGTGATCGTCCATAAGGCTTCTGACTTTGTCATTTCCGCGGCCACCTTTCCCACCTATTTCATGAAGGAAAAGGCGGGGGCAAAAAAAGCGAACTGCCGTCTGGATTTAGAGCTGTTTGGCAGGCGGACCGCTCCGGCCCTGGGGATAACAAGGCGGTTCGTAGGAACCGAGCCGGCATGTGCCGTTACGGCACATTATAATGAAGAAATGAAGAAAATACTGCCTCAATATGGGATACTTGTAAAGGAAATTGAGCGCAGGAAGCATGAAGGAGAAGCCATCAGCGCCTCTGACGTGCGGAAATGGTTTGAAAGGGGAGACTTTGAACGGATGAAAGGTCTGGTGCCCGGGACGACACTGGAATATCTGGCGAACAAAAAAAAGGGCCAGAGGCCTAAGGGATAAACCGGTATCCCAGACCTCTGACTGTTATGATATGGGCCGGCTTTTGCCGGTCCTCTTCGATTTTCCCCCGCAGGCGGTTGATGTACACCATGATGGCATTATCGTCCACGGCGATGCTGTCGCCCCATACGTGCTCGTAGATCATGTCTTTTGTAAATACCTGGTTGGGATGTTTTACGAAAAGCAGCATCAGGCTGCTCTCTTTGGAAGAAAGAACGATCTCTTCTCCGTTTTTGTAAAACCGCATGGAGGAGGTATTGAAAGTGAAGGGGCCGGATTCCAGGGTGTCCGAGCTGTTCAGCACCTGGTTTTTATTGCGGCGGATCAGGGCTTTGACCTTGGCTCCCAGGACTAAGGGGCGGAAGGGCTTGGTGATGTAATCGTCTGCACCGAGGGAGAGCCCGTACAGGGAATCGTAATCCTCGTTTCTTCCGCTTACGATCATCACCGGAGTCTGTATGCCCTGGCTGCGGAGCCGCTTGATGACCTCAAAGCCTTCCATGTCGCCCAGCATCACATCCAGAAGGATCATGTCATAGTCATGGTTTTTCAGGCAGTTCAGCGCGGCGAAACCGCTGTCTGCCACAGTGGTTTCCAGATCATTGCTGTGCATGACTTTTTCCAGTAATTTACATACCGCAGGATCGTCATCTACTATTAATATTTTATCAGACATAGCTTCCCCCAAATTAAAGTTTATGTAGAATTTAATCGAAATAACACTGAATTTATTATAATATCAACCCGGAGACAAGTCAATGAGGAACAGACAAACGAGGGACGGATTCATGAGCGTCGGGAAAGATAATAAAAAATATACGGCTGTAATCCTGTTTGGAGCCATGGCTGTCATGCTGATTATTTTTTCCTGCCTTGTATTCAGCACCTGGAAGGAATATAAAGAAGCGATTATCGACAATCAGAAAAAGCAGATGCTCTTGACCACCCAGAGCATGGGGGAAAACCTGAAGGCTTTTATTGAAGGATATCAGGCGGATTTAAATTCCCTGTGCGCCATAGAGGATGAAAAATACAGGAAAACAGGACGGAAGGACTGGAAGGTGCTGGAAGAGTATGTCACATACCATAACCGGTTTGTTTATGATGTCATTCTGGAGGACAGGAACGGAAAATTGCGGAAAAGCATCCATGGATATGGGGTAAAAGAGACCTATTCCGTTACGGACATCGACGGAAACGCCAGCTTTCGCCAGTGCAGGCTGGAAAACGGAGAAATGTATCTCCTCCTGAAAAAGGGGCTTCCCGGCGGCAATTCCATTTCCGTTGTCATCAATGAAAGGAGCTATTACCGGTCGCTGGTCTCCAACATCCGTCTGGGGACCAACGGGTATGTTGTGATCAAGGACTCGGACGGCATCATTCTGGCCCATCCCCAGGAGCAGCAGTGGGGGATCAATGTAATCTCCGGCAGGCAGGAAATGTTTCCGGACAAGGACCTGACCAGTCTGGAGCAGATGATCGAAAAGCAGAACCGGGGTGAGTCCGGAGTTTCGGAATACTATTCCTACTGGTGGATCGATCCGGGGGTTCCGGAGGTGAAAAAAATCAGCGCCTATTCACCGGCCTTCATTGGAAAGGGATTTCTGGTGGTCAGCGCGGTGATCGATTACAGTGATATTTATATACCGGTGGCAACCGGGTTTTTCAAGCTCGGACTGGTCTTCTTCGGAATCGTTGCGGCAGTTTTGGGCATGGTATTTTACATAGGGGACCTTCGGGTGCAGAAAAGGAAGGATTCGGAGGAGATCGCTTATCTGTGGGAGCTGAATAAGATCCTGGAGGAAATGCATCAGAGCGAAGAAGCCATCGCCCACCAGCAGAGGCTGCAGGTCATGGGAACCATGACCGGAGGCATTGCCCATGAATTCAACAATCTGCTGACTCCCATCATGGGATATGCGGAGCTGCTGATGTTTCATCTGCCGGCGGATCCGGAAGGCTATGACAGCGCATCGGAAATATATGAAGCCTCCGCAAAGGCAAAGGAGATCATCCAGCAGATCTCTTCCCTGAGCAGAAAAAATATGGAGACTGCCTTTAAAAACATCAACGCCGCCAGGGCCCTGGAGCGGTCCATAAAAATGGTGAGCTCCGTCTGCCCGGCCCATGTGCATCTGAAAAAAGAAATTTCCCTTGGGGAAGAATGTTTTTTAGGGAATGAGACTCAGATGAACCAGGTGATTTTAAACATATGCGTGAACGCCATACACGCCATCGGCCACAGGGAAGGGAACATCACAATCGAGGGAAGCAGGGTGAAGCCCGAGGAATTAAAAAAGTACAAGCTTTCTTCCGTACCGGAAGAATGGAACTGTTACTTAAAGATCGATATCCGGGATGACGGGGAAGGCATGAGCGAAGACATTTTAAAACAGATATTCGATCCGTTTTTCACCACAAAGAAAAATGGCACAGGAACAGGCCTGGGCCTCTCTCTGGTTGAACAGATCATCCATTCCCACAAAGGATACGTTTTTGCGGAAAGCAGTCCGGGGAAGGGCAGCGTCTTCCATATCTTTCTTCCGGTCAATGAGAGGGAGAAGGAGGACCGGAAGGCGGACGATGAGGAGAGCAGGGATATCTTAAGGCTTCTGATCGTGGATGACAATCCCAAGGTGTTAAGGCTTCTGGAGAAGAGCTTCAGCAAGCTCAATGTGAATCTTCTGTCCTGTATGGACTTTGAGGAAGCCAGGAAAATATTGAAGGAACAGAATGCGGATGCCGTAGTGACGGAGCAGTATGTCTCCGGTAAGAGCGGAACGGATTTCTGCATGTCCTTAAGGGGGCAGTACCCGGGGATCATAAATATTATTATGTCGGACCGGGTCACCAAGGAAATCGTGGAAGCAAAGCAGAGGAAAATCATTGATGACTATATCGATAAGCCGGTTTCCGATTCCGTCATCCTGAGAGCTGTAAAAAATTGCCTGGAACGGCAGTAGGGAAAATATTATGCTGTTTATGGGGCTGCCATGGGGAGTATTCAAATAAAACACAAAAATAAAGGGGGGGAATGTTTATTTATTCAGATTTACGACAATAATCCATTCGGTACTCTTTTTGCTCTGTCATTTTGCATAACATTTTGTTGCGTTTTTGCAGAAAATATGTTATAGTCAAGATACTAAAAAATTTTTAGGGTCATAAAAAAAAAGTAAGAGTCGAGGAGGATTCTCAAAGATGAAAAACACGGCATCAAAAACAGATTCGCAATTGTTCGAGCTTGATGGAAAGCCAAGCTTCGGACAGGCCTTACCTCAGGCCCTGCAGCATGTGCTTGCCATGCTTGTAGGCAACATTACACCGCCTATACTGGTTGCACAGCTGTTGGGCCTGCCGGACAGTGACAAGATTCTCCTGATGCAGGCGGCAATGCTGATCGGCGGAATTACCACACTTGTTCAGCTGTTCCCGATTTATGGGTTTGGTATGGGGCTTCCCAATGTTATGGGTGTTGCATTCGCTTATATGCCGATCCTGTCGGCCATCGGCCTTTCTTACGGGATCAAGGCAATTTTCGGAGCCCAGCTGGTAGCTGCTTTTGCATCTATTTTTATCGGTGTCCTCATGGGGAAGATCCGCAAATTCTTCCCGCCCATTGTCAGCGGAACGGTGGTTTTGAGCATCGGACTGTCCCTTTACAGCACGGCAGTCACCTATATGGCCGGCGGCAGCGGCGCGGGAGATAATTTCGGCCTGCCAAAATACTGGATCCTGGCCATCGTCACCCTGTGTGTCACCCTTGCCTGCAACTTTTTCGGGAAAGGCACCTTAAAGGTATCGGGCATGCTGATCGGTATTGGTGCCGGCTATATCATCGCACTCCTCTGGGGAGGCGTGATCAGTTTTTCCAATGTATCCTCCGCGGCCTGGGTCGCTCTTCCCGTACCGTTTAAGTGGGGGCTGGAATTCCATCCTTCTGCCATTGCGGCCATGATCCTTATGTATATTGTTCAGGCAGTACAGACCATAGGAGATGTTTCGTCCACAGCCATCGGCGGTTTCAACCGGGAAGCTACGGACAAGGAGCTGGGAGGCGCCATTAAGGGACAGGGTATCTGCGGTATGCTGGGTGCCTGCATCGGCGGACTTCCTACGGATCCCTACAGCCAGAACGTCGGCCTGATCGTTACCACAAAGGTAGTTTCCAGGCGCGTATTCGCCATGGTCGGCATCATCATCCTGATCGCAGGCTTCTGTCCCAAATTCGGAGCGCTCATGACGACCATTCCCTATCCGGTGCTTGGCGGCGCCACCGTCACTGTTTTTGCGGCCATTACCATGTCCGGGATCCAGCTGATCACGGAACAGCCGCTGAATTACCGCAACCGCATGATCGTGGGAATTTCCCTTGCATTGGGCATGGGTGTGAGCATGGTATCCAATTCCCTGCAGTTTTTCCCGCAGGATGTGAAGAATATCATCGGCACGTCTCCCATCGTGCTTTCATTTCTGATTTCCTTTGTTCTTAATATGATCGTTCCGAAAGATGATTCGGAAGGCTGATCAAAAAGGCTGATGGAAAGATCCGGTTTCCCCTTGCGGGAGCCGGATCTTTTTTTGCCTTCCCCTGTTATTTCCGTTCCCTGCAGAAAACATGAAAGAACCTTAAGGAATTTTAAGCCGGCTTTTATGGGTTTTTAAGAATCCCCCCGTATGATGAAACTACAAAACGCAAGAATTATTTCAAAGGGGGATTATTTCTATGATTACAGTATTAGCATGGCTCATGATCATTGTTTTTCTGGCGCTGGTCATGACAAAAAAGCTGCATCCGTTTACTGCGCTGATCAGCGTTCCGCTGGTGTTTTCCATTGCCGGGGTCTTTTCCGGCACAATGAGGGAACCTATCGCCAAATATCTCGAAACGGATGCAGCCGATTCTCTGTCCGTGGTGGATCAGATCATTGCGCTGGGCCAGATGTCCCAGGATGGGCTGGTTAAGAGCTCAAAGACAGCGTTCATGCTTCTTTTTGCCATTCTTTTCTTCTCGATCATGCTGAATGCAGGACTTTTTGATCCCATCGTAAACACCGTGATCCGGATCGCCGGGGGGGACCCGGTGAAGGTGCTGGTGGGAACGGCCATTGTGGCAGGCGCAGTTTCCTTAAACGGAGACGGAACCACCACCACCTTGATCTGCTGTACCGCCTTTATTCCCATTTATAAAAAACTGAATTTGAAAATGCTTTACCTGGGAACCCTGGTTGTTCTGATGAATACCATCATGAACCTGCTTCCATGGGGAGGACCTACGGCCCGTGCCATGGCGGTCATGGAAGTGGAAGGCGGTCCGGTCCTTGCGGCTCTGGCGCCCGGCATGGTGGTTTCCGTGATCTACATGCTCTGTGTGGCGGCTTATCTGGGGCTGAAGGAGAGAAAACGGGTGGGAATCCAGAAATTTTCCAAAAGTGAGATCACCCAGACGACTCAGTCAGATCCTGAGGCCGAAGCGCTGAAAAGGCCCGGGCTCATATTGTTTAATGCCGTTTTGACCGTTGCCACCGTAGCGCTGCTGGTCATGGATAAGGTTCCATCCTCTTTCCTGTTTTTAGTCGCCTTTGTCATCGGCCTGATGGTGAATTACAGAAAGATCAGGGAGCAGAAAGACCGCATTCAGGAAAACGCGGGAGACGCGCTGCAGGTGGTCATTTTAGTCATTGCCGCAGGCATGTTTTCCGGATTGTTTGGAAATACGGGCATGAGCGATGCGCTGGCACAGAGCATTGTAAACGCGCTGCCGTCTTCTCTTGGAAGATGGTGGGGGCTGGTGACCGCCGTTGTTTCCGCACCGGGTACGTTCTTCCTGTCAAATGACGCTTATTATTACGGAATTCTTCCTGTGTTCGCGGAAGCGGGAGCGGGCTTCGGGTACACGGCCCTGAACATGACGGTGGCATCCCTTCTGGGCCAGGCCTTCCATCTGCTCAGCCCTCTGGTGGCATTTATTTATCTGCTGCTGAATTTAACAGGACTGGAAATGGGAGAATGGCAGAAGGAATCCGCAAAATGGGCGGTGGGCATATTCGTGATTTTCATTGCTGTTGCAGGAATTACCGGAGCCTGTCCCTTATTTATATGATGTTATGACAGGCAGCTGGAATCTTAAAAATAAAATCCAAATTCAGAAAAGACGGCGGAGCCTGCTCCCGCCGTCTTTTCTGTTTAGGATTCATAAAACAGGATTCAGATTAGCTTCTCCCTTCCTGTTTTCCGGAAGAGTCAGATATCTTTGTCCGTCCTGAAATCGAGGATGATCTGCCGCTTGAAGGAATGGTCCGTGATGTTTGCCGTTTCCCTTCCCGATCTGTCCGTATTTAACGATGACTATACCCTGCGGCACCTCCTGTTTATTCGATATAGGGATGGGCGGTCCAGTAATCGGAGGCCATTTTGATGAAATCCTTTGCGGCATGGTTGATATGCTGGTTTTTCATATGGGCCTCCACCAATTCCCAGCTGGCGTCTTCCCCCAGGGAAAAATAGGAAACGTGCTCGCTGGATACCGCGTAGCAGCGGGGGATGATGGAACAGCACTGGCCGTTTTCCGTCAGCTTCTGCATGGTCCTCATGCTGGTGGATTCAAAAAGCAGCTTTGGCTCGAAGCCGGCTTTTTCAAACAGCCGGTCGATGACCACCCGCATGGTTGAGGATTTTTTTACCAGTGTAAACAAATCATCCTTAAATCTGGTAAGGGATATTTCCGGATACTTACCCGAGGCCGGCATTTCCCGGTATGCCAGGGGATGGGTCCTGGGTATGCACAGATAAAAGGGTTCGCTGAATATTCCTCTGTAGGCCAGGTGTTTGTATTTCCGTTCGTAGATCGTCTGAAAGCTGATATCAAGCTCGTTTGCCACCAGCATTTTGACCTGGGAATCCACATCCGCCTCCCGGGGCTGAAACGTAGTGCCCGGATACCTGGCATGTATTTCCGGATATATGGCGGTGAACATCTGAATCCCCCGTTCCGGGGTCAGCCCAATGGTTATGGTGCCTTTCCATTTTTTCGCCATATCCTGGATCTGGCCGTAGGTCTGTTTCCTGATCTGAAGGATGCGTTCTGAATTGTCCACATATAATCTGCCGATGTCGGTTAACTCCCAGTTATTTCTCGCACGGAGGAACAGCGGTGCGCCAAGCTCCTTTTCCAGTTTCAGCAGCTGCTGGTTTAAGGCCGACTGGGTGACATACAGCTCTTCTGCGGCTCTCGATATGCTTCTGTGTTTTGCTATGGTCATGATGTATTCCATCAGTTTTGTCTCCAAAATATAAAAATCTCCTTTCCGTTTTCCTGTGTTTTATGTTTATGGTGAACAATCAACTTTAGAAAAACTAATGATGTGTTAAATTTGATTAAGTTGACTTACATTTGGTTTATTTATATAATAAAAACGTTCAAAAAACAAGTGTAATTTTATTAAAAAATAAACAATTATAACAAATGGAGGAACTGACACATGAAAAAAAGAAAATGGATCCTTGCTGCGGCTGCAGCGCTTATGGCCGGGATGGTGCTCAGCGCATGCGGAAGCACCAATGGAAAAGAAGAGACTGGGGGAACAACTGCGGCGCAGACCGAGGGGGCCACCCTGGGCGAAAAAAAGGAAGAGGCGGTAAAAAAGGACTATTACAGCACTTATGATGTATCACAGGCAGGAGATGTGACTCTTGATGTGATGATCACTTCCCTGGGAGATTCGGACGGAGGGCCTTATCTGAGAGGCGTAATGGAGGATTATATGGCCATGTATCCCAATGTGACCTTAAATCCGGTGGAGTGTTCCATGAATGATCTGTACACCACCCTGATCACCCAGTCCACCGCCGGTACGCTTCCCGACATCTTCACCATGTCGGAGGCATTTTCCGCCAACTGTCTTGAAATGGGGATGAGCACAGACCAGCTGTCCGGGCTTTTAGGGGAAGAGTACTTAAACGGGCTGATGGAGGCGGCGGTTGAGAATGCCACCATTGACGGCACCCTGGTGTACATGCCGTGGCAGAACAACATCACGGCCATGGTATACAGAAAGGATCTTTTTGAAGAGAAGGGGATTGAGATCCCAAAGACATGGGATGAATTCCTTGAGGCTGCGAAGACACTTACCGAAGACCTGGATGGAGACGGCAGGACCGACCGGTACGGCTGCACCTTTGCCGGAACCAGGAACGACTCAGCGGAGTCAAGGTTTCAGACGTTTGCGCTGACCTTTGGCTGTGATTTTGTAACTCCCAGGGGGGATGGCAGCTTTGCTTCAGGATTTGGAACGGATGCCTTTAAAAATGCCATGACCACCTTTGTCGGTCTGGCGGCCAATGAAGGGGTCACGCCTCCCGGGTTCATTGAGACGGGTTATTCGGAAGCCTATACCATGCTTGCGGCGGACCAGGCCTGCATGTTCTTCAGCGCTTCCAACGTACTGGGCGGGATCTACAATGCCAATCCGGACATGATCGGCAAAATGGGCAGCTTTCCCATGCCCGTGGCGGAAGGGACCGATCCCGTCACCTCCTTTTCCAGTGTGGGAATGACCATCAGCAGCACCTGCAAGTCCCCGGAGATTGCGGCAGATTTTCTGAAATATATGACGAGCGTTGAAAACAGTGTGGAATGGAACCAGGCCACATGCCGGCTTCCGGTGGTAAAAGAGGCTCTTACGGCCATCTGCGAAAAGTATGAGGCGTTCAGGGGGTTCGCGGATGCGTCGGACAGCGCGGTCGTCTATCCCGCCTTTGCAGGCCTGGCGGAGTTAAGGGATGCTTCCGGGGAATGCTGGCAGTCCATTGTTTCCGAGGGAGTGCCGGTGGAGGAGGCGGTGAAGACGGCCGCTGCCAAAGCGGAAGAGACGGTGAAGTCCTACAGCAAATGATCGTCTGACACCCCAGTTATTACAAGGAGGTAAAATTTTGAAAGATAAGGGACAGGGGATAAGCATGTACAGGCGGAAAACCGCGTTGATCCCATACGGCTTTGTTGCCCCGGCAGCGGTCACCATACTGCTCCTGGTGGTTTATCCGATCATCTATGGCATCTACATAAGCTTTTTTGACACCAACCTGGTGAATAAATGGAGTTTTGTGGGATTTAAGTATTATATAAAGGCGCTGACCGATGTTTCGTTTTTAAACAGCCTCTGGAAGACGCTGGTCTTTACGGCGGCAGTGGTGGGAGGGCACTTTTTACTTGGTTTTATTTTTGCATCCATACTCAATATGGATATTAAGCTGCGCACCCTGTTCCGGGGGATCCTCATCCTGCCGTGGCTCTTTCCCGATGTGGTCATCGCCTACCTGTTCAAATGGATTTTAAATACCCAGGGCGGAATCGTCAATGAGCTGTTCCTGGAGCTGGGGGTCTTAAATGAACCGGCGGGCTGGCTGAGCACCAGGGCAACCGCATTCCCGTGCGTCATTCTGGTGAGCATCTGGAAAGGATATCCCCTTGTGATGGTTCAGGTCCTGGCGGGCATTCAGACCATTTCCACTGATATGTATGAAGCTGCCGATATTGACGGGGCCAATGCCTGGCAGAAGTTCATCCGCATCACCATTCCCGCCTTAAAGCCGATCCTTACAACCATCCTGATCCTGGACACGGTATGGGTATTCAAGCAGTTCACCCTCATCTGGCTGATGACTTCAGGAGGGCCGGGAAGCTCCACCATGGTGTCGGCCATTGAAATCTATAAAAACGCCTTTTCTTACTTCAAATATGGATTTGCATCGGCCCAGTCCGTGTATATCCTTGTCATATGTTACCTGATAGGCGTGGTGTTCAGGAGGTTGCTGAGAGATGACTAAGAAAAATAAGAACAAGGCCGTATTGCTTATGGGGTATGTGATCCTGATTTTGGGATGCCTTCTGGTATTGCTCCCCTTGTCGTGGATGGGGATCACCTCCTTAAAGTCAATGGCGGATATCACCCTGTCAAAGGGGCTGGAGCTGTTTCCCTCCGGCCCTTCTCTGGGAAATTTCATCAGCATATGGAAGGAATATCCCATAGCCGTTTATATTAAAAACAGTCTGATCACCGTAGGGGGTTCAACTGCATTCGGGGTCGTCTGCGCGGCCCTCTGCGGCTACGGGCTGTCCAGATACGAATTTAAAGGAAAGGCGTTCATTCTCAGCTTTTTGCTGGTCACACAGATGTTTCCGGCGGTCATGAAGATCATCCCTTATTATAAGATCCTCTGTTCCGTTAATTTAAACAATACGAGACTTGGGCTTCTGGTGGTATATGCATCCTTCAGCATTCCGTTCTGCACCTGGATGATGTACGGATATTTTAAAAGCATACCCACGGGGCTTGATGAGGCGGCCAGAGTGGACGGAAGCAGCGCGTTTCATACGTTTTATAAGATCATCCTGCCCATCGCTCTGCCGGGGCTGGTGGCTACGGTCATTTATGCCTTCCTGCAGAACTGGAATGAGTACATGTTTGCATCTGTTCTCATGTCGGCGGATGATAAGAAAACCATCACCTATGCCATCAGCACCATGGCGGATGCGTATAAGATCCAGTGGAATTATCTGATGTGCGCCGCAGTCATTTCAAGCGTTCCCACACTGGCGGTATTTGTGGCCATGCAGAGATATCTGATTGCGGGCATGACGGCAGGTGCGGTAAAAGAGTAATTTACAAGAGGTTAATCATGACAGAAAACACATTTCATAATCCGGTTATAAGCGGCGGTTATCCGGACCCGTCCGTTTGCAGAGTGGGAGAGGATTATTATATGGTTACTTCCTCCTTCTCTTATTTTCCCGGGCTTCCGGTTTTTAAGAGCCGTGACCTGGTACACTGGGAGCAGATCGGCAACGCCATATCAAGGCCCGGCCAGCTGGATTTTAAAAACTGCGACTGCTCCGAGGGTTTGTGGGCGGCAACCATCCGGTACCATAAGGGCATGTTTTATATTGTAAATACCCTGGATGTTGAGGGCAGGACATACCGGTATAATTTTGTGCTCACGGCAAAGGATCCGGCAGGGGAATGGTCCGACGCGGTGATCATACAGGGAGCCGACGGGATCGATCCATCCTTGTATTTTGACGGAGAAGACAGGATGTGGTACTGCGGAAACATGGTGCCGGAGGAAGAGAAGTATTCCACCCATAAGCTGATCTACCTCTGCGAACTGGACAGGCGGACATTCCAGTTCATGGGGGAGCGGCACATCATATATGACGGAAACCTGGATCACAGCCTGTTCATGGAAGCGCCCCACATCTATCACATCAACGGGATGTATTATCTGACAACCGCCTGCGGAGGGACCCAGACCAATCACTGCGTGAACATATCAAGGAGCCGCAGTCTTTTCGGTCCCTATGAGCCCTGTCCCAGGAATCCGGTGGTCACAAACCGGAATTTGCGGCTGATCAATCCCCTGGGGGTGGCGGTGACCGGACATGGGGACCTGGTCCGTACACAGAACGGGGAATGGTATATGACACTTTTGGGGATCCGGCCTTATGAGCGGGAGATCGAGGACTATGACCGCTACCTTCCCAGAAAATGGATCCGCACACCGGACCGGAACAAAAACGCCCAGTTCAACCTGGGAAGAGAGGTGTTTCTCGTGCCCATCGCATGGGATTATGACGGCTGGCCTCTGGTGGACAATCATAACGGAATGGTGAATCTCACGGAACGGCGGCCGGACCTTCCCGCGTACCGGCCCCCCCTGCACAGCCGGGTGGATAATTTTGAGGAAAACAGCCTGGATATGACCTGGTGCATGAGGAGGCCGGTGTCCGGTCCCTTTCATTCGCTGACCGAGCGGCCGGGATATTTGAGGATGCGCCTTCTGCCTGTCAGGATCGAAGACAGCCAGACCCCCGCCATGCTTGTAAGGCGGCAGCAGCATTACCATTTCCAGGCGGCGCTTGCATTGGAGTTTGAGCCGGGAAAGGATGGGGAAGAGGCCGGCCTTGTCATTACCCAGAACGAGCGTTTTTCCTTTCTCCTGTTAAAGCATAAGCTGGAAGGCCGGCCGGTCATAAGCTGCATCCGGCTGGTTAACGGCGTCAGGGAGCAGGTCCGGTCGGTCCGTGTGGACCCGGGAAGGATCTATCTGACCGTGGAGGGAAGCGAGGGTTCCTATGATTTTTATTATGGAAAAACCGAGCGGGAATTCATTCCTCTGGCCAGGGGCGAGGATGGAACCCTTTTAAGCACGCTGGTGGCGGACGGGTACGTGGGTACCTATCTGGGAATGTACGCTTCCTCCGGTCATGAGCCTTCGGACCATTACGCGGATTTTGACTGGTTCCGTTATGAGATCATCGAAGAATAGGCCATAAAACTTCCTGCCGTTTGCTTATATTGGAAAAATGGGTTATATTAAAGAAAAAGAAACGGGAAAGAGGAAAAGAAATGGCTGGAATGGTGGATTTAAGCAAACTGACGGCAGGGAAGAGCTTAACGGAGGTTGAGGAGGGCGTTCTGCACTATATCATTGAACACATGGATTCCATGCTTAAAATGGGGGTCAGGGGAGTGGCGAAGGAAAATTACACCTCCACCTCCACCATCATGCGCCTGACAAAAAAACTGGGTTACAGCGGATTTGTGGACATGTATTATAACCTCCTTCCTCTGGTGAACCGGGTACAGGAAAATGTGACCACGGACATGCAGTTCATTAACAGCTTCTGCAGCAATTCCCTTTTAAAATACAATTCCTATGATGATATCCGGGAATTCGCCAGGCGGATCAGCCGGGTGGGGGACGGATATGTGTTCCTGTATGCCACGGGGTTTTCCGCCATTCCGTTGGAGTATCTGACGAAAAAGCTTCTGGTGCTGGGGATAAAGTGCATTTATTCCAACGGAATGGATTCCATCGGGGTTTTTGAAAACAATCTGGAAAACATGACCATGCTGGTGGTGGTTTCCCGCTCCGGGGAAACGGGCTGGGTGGCGGACCGGGTGAAGACGGCCGGAGAGAACGGCGTTTTTACGGTGTCCTTTACCAATGAGGCCGATAACCGGGTCAGTTCCATGACGGATATGAGGTTCAGGATCGAGGACAGCAATAAGCTGGATGACCGAAATATGATGGCAAACACGTTCTTCCCCAATGTGATCATGCTCATGGAGCTTTTGATCTATGAGTACCACAGGGTGCTGCAGAAAAAGGAAGACAGAAATGAATAGGGGTTCCGGGCGCCGCTTTTTAAGCGGTGTGCGGAGCTTTTTTTATGGAACCTGTTACCAACCGGGATAACACGTTCCTATCCTCCGGCAGGGTATGTACATCGGGAAAGCCCATGAGTATAATACAGGTATGAATTTCACGTGAAATGAAACCATATCAAATAATCAGTTTATATTGGAGGATAAGAGAATGAGGGAAAAAGTGATGGATCAGCTGCAGCGTTTTTCTAAAGCGATGTTCATCCCGGTTTTGATTCTTCCCATTGCGGGCATTCTGATCGCCGTGGGGAACCTGTTTACCAACGCAAAATTACTGGAGCTTCTGCCCTTTCTGGATAACCCGGTGACAAAGGGCTTCGGAAGCATACTTTCCGGCTCCCTGGTAGCCATATTGAATAACCTGGGACTGATCTTCTGTGTGGGCCTTGCCGTGGGTCTTGCGGACAGGAAGAAATCCGAGGCGGGATTTACGGCCCTTCTGGGCTTTCTGGTGTTCATTAACGCCATGAACAAATTCATGGACTTAACGGGGATCATGTATGCGGGAGAATCCTTAAGGGGCACCGGGCAGGCCATGGTGCTGGGAGTCCAGATCCTGGACATGGGCGTTTTCCTGGGAATCATCCTTGGAATCACCACCGCCCTGGTCCACAACCGGTTCTGCGAGACTGAATTTCACAACGCTTTCCAGATCTACGGCGGCTCCAGATTCGTATTCATCGTTCTGATTCCGGCAGTGGTCTTTCTGGCAGTGGTGCTTACCTATGTATGGCCCTTTGTGCAGATGGGGATCACCAGCCTTGGGGTATTCATCAACCGGTCCGGCAGCTTCGGGATTTTCATTTACGGAGCCCTGGAACGCCTGCTGATCCCTACCGGGCTTCACCATCTGGTTTATACCCCGTTTTTGTACACCTCCCTTGGCGGCACGGAAACCATAGGCGGCCAGATTTTTGAGGGTGCCAGAAATATATATTATGCGGAAATGGCCGATCCCTCCATCGGAGTTTTATCCCGGTCCGTGATCTGGGATGCCAGAGGCATTTCCAAGATGTTCGGCCTTATAGGCGCATGCCTTGCCATGTACCACACGGCAAGGCCGGAAAACCGGAACAAGATAAAAGCGATTCTGATCCCTGCGGCATTTACCTCTTTCATAGCAGGTGTGACGGAGCCCATTGAATTTTCCTTTATGTTTGTGGCGCCGGTCCTTTTTGCCGTGCATGCGGCCCTGAGCGGACTGAGCATGGTGGTTCTCAATGTGCTGAACGTACGGGCCATCGGACCCAACGGTTTTCTGGATTTCCTGCTTTATAATGTGCCCCTGGGCATCACAAAAACCGGCTGGCCCATGTACATTCTGACCGGACTGGGATTTTTTGTGATCTACTATCTGGTTTTCCGCATCCTCATCACAAGACTGAATTTAAAGACCCTGGGACGGGAATCCGAAGGCATGGAAATGAAACTGCATACGAAAGCGGAATACAAAGAGAAGGCGGCCTCCCGGCAGAACAAAAAGGAAGGCGATGAAGTGAATGCCGTACGGATCATTGAGGCCCTGGGAGGCGCCGGAAACATTGAAAAGGTGGATAACTGTTACACCCGCCTTCGCCTGATTCTTACCAATCCGGACATGGTGATGGAGGATGTGCTGAAACAGGAGACCGGAGCCGGCGCGGTGGTCAAAAAAGGCGGCAATGTGCAGGTGGTTTACGGCCTGAAAATAAATGCCGTCCGGAGGGCCGTTGACAGGGAACTGGGAAACACTGAAAAATAACCTGCAGGTCGGACAGACCGGAAAGGAGAATTCTTATGAAAAAATTTTCGATTGTGATCGCCGGAGGCGGAAGCACCTACACGCCCGGCATTGTAATGATGATGATGGATAACCAGCACCGTTTCCCCATCCGCTCCTTAAAGCTCTATGACAATGACGGGGAGCGGCAGGAGACCATCGCAAAGGCCCTTTTGATCGTCATGAAGGAAACCGCGCCGGATGTGGAATTTTCCTATACCACGGATCCCGAAGAGGCCTTTACGGATGTGGACTTCTGCATGGCCCACATCCGGGTGGGCAAATATGCCATGCGGGAGCTGGACGAAAAGATCCCCATGAAGTATCATGTGGTGGGCCAGGAAACCTGCGGCCCGGGCGGCATCGCCTACGGAATGAGAAGCATCGGAGGAATGATTGAGCTGATCGATTTAATGGAAAAGTACTCCCCGGAATGCTGGATGCTCAACTATTCCAATCCGGCTTCCATCGTGGCAGAGGCCTGCCGGGTGTTGAGGCCTCATTCCAGGGTGCTCAACATCTGTGACATGCCGGTGGGGACAAAACGGCGCATGGGCTATATTGTGGGAAGAGATCCCAAGGACATGGACGTTAAGTATTTCGGACTGAATCACTTTGGATGGTGGACCAGCGTAAAGGATAAGGATGGGACGGACTTAATGCCCCAGCTTCTGGAATACGTATCCAAAAACGGATATCTGACGGACAAGGCGGTGGAGACCCAGCACATGGATGAAAGCTGGCAGCAGACCCATAAAAAGGCCGCGGATTTATTGAAGCTGGATCCTTCCTTCCTGCCAAATACTTATTTGAAATATTACCTTTATCCCGACTATGTGGTGGAACACACGGATCCCGGACACACCAGAGCCAACCAGGTGATGGAGGGAAGAGAAAAGGAAGTTTTCGGCGCCGCAGAGGCCATTATTCAGACAGGAACCGGGAAAGGCGGAAAATTTACCATTGACAACCATGCTTCTTTTATTGTAGATTTAGCATGTGCCATTGCTTTTAACACCCGTGAACAGATGCTCTGCATTGTGGAAAACAGGGGGGCCATCTCTAATTTTGACCCGACTGCCATGGTGGAAGTACCCTGCCTGGTGGGAAATGACGGACCGGAACCTTTATGCCAGGGAAATATTCCAACCTTTGAAAAGGGAATGATGGAAGAACAGCTGGCGGTGGAGCGCCTGGTCGTTGAAGCCTGGGTCCAGGGAAGCTATTTAAAGCTCTGGCAGGCGCTGGCCCTGTCAAAGACTGTGCCGAGTGCCGGGGTGGCAAAGCAGATTCTGGATGATTTCATCGAAGTCAATAAGGATTACTGGCCCGAACTAAAGTAAGAAGAGGCAAAGGAGAAATTATCATATGTTTCAAAAGTTGTTTGGCGGAAAAAAGGAAAAAGAAAAAGAAGAGACCGGAGGGCAGCTTCTGGCCGTTCAGAGCGGGAAGGTAGTTCCCATTGAAGAGGTGCCGGATCCGGTGTTTTCACAGAAGGTGCTGGGCGAAGGGGTTGCGGTGATTCCGGAGGAAGGAAAAATATACAGCCCTGTGGATGGAACCGTTGACAATGTGATGGACACGGGACATGCCCTTGCCATTGTGGCGAAGGACGGAGCCCAGATCCTCATTCACATAGGCCTGGAAACGGTGGAACTGAAGGGAGAGGGCTTCCGGCCTCACGTGACCTCGGGACAGAAGGTCCGTGCGGGAGATCTGCTGATGGAAGTGGATTTGGACATGCTTAAATCCAGAGGCTATCAGACAATTACACCGGTCCTCATACTGAACAGCGATTCCTTTCAGGAAATAACCCCCTGCACCGGAGACGCCAGGGCGAGGGAAACGGTAATTTTGAGTTATCATTCATGAGTGACGGAAATCAGGATTGACGGTTGACATTTTCCCTCTAAAATTTTATGATTAATGGTAAGTAAGAGAAAATGAGGGAAGAATATGAACAGCAGAAAAAGGATATCCATCATTGATGTTGCAAAGAAGGCAGGTGTATCCATAGCTACGGTTTCCAGGGTCATCAACCAGAATGGCGGTTACTCGAAGGAAACGGAGCAAAAGGTCAGGCAGACCATAGAGGAATGCGGCTTCACGCCCAATGTCAATGCCATTGGTCTCAGAACCAACCGCAGCAACAGCATAGGAGTGATCGTTCCGGACATTACCAATGAATTTTTTGCAAAGATTGTTCGTGAGCTGGATATCTTCCTTCTTGGCAGGCGTTATTCCCTTCTGATCTGCAATTCCAATGAGGACTATGCTCTGGAGAACATGCATATCAGGGGGCTGGCGGAAAAGCATGTGGATGGAATCATCTATATTTCCGGCCAGAACGAAATTAAGAGAATCAATGAAATTAAGAATCTCCCTGTGGTATATATTGACAGGGCTCCGAAGAATGCGGAGGTCCTCATACTTTCAGACAATGAAATGGGCGGTTATCTTGCGGCTTGCGAACTCATTTCCAAGGGCTGCAGACGGATCCTTTTTTTAAGGGACATAAGGTATGCCTCTACGATCCGAAGCCGCAAAAACGGATATATCCGTGGCCTGCGGGACGGCGGTCTTTCCTTTAGCGACGAACTGGAGATGAGCTGTTTTCCGGAATACGGTGAGGCGAGAAGCGTCATGGAGCGTCTGCTAAAGGAGAAGGGATGCTTCTTTGACGGCATTTTTGCGACCAATGACATGATGGCCTTAGCGTGTATCAACGTGCTGACGGAAAATGGCATACGGGTGCCTGGGGCCATCAAGGTGGTGGGCTTTGATAACGTTTCCATCACTCAGTTTACCAGCCCTCAGATCACCACGATCGGCCAGGACACCAGGGCCCTGGCTCTCCGGGCGGGAGAAACTATCCTGAAGATGATTGCCGGAGAAGAAGTACCGGAAAAGAAAACCATTATACCGGTCCATCTGATCGTCAGGAAAACTACATGACAGCACAAAAAACTTTTCATTTGCGTATGAAAAGTTTTTTTTAATCCGTTAGGTAAACGTTTGCTATAAAAAATAAAAAATATGCACAAATATACAGGGATTATATTGTGAAAAAAGTAAAAAATAAACATAATATGTTGACTTTTAATAAGAAAAGGTTTACTATTAATCAACAATATAAGAAAACCTTTACGTAAGATGGATGAGCTTGGGGTTAATTGCTTGGGAATCGTTTTGAAAGGTACGGAATGCTGGGATTAGGAAATAGAAGGCTTTTATTACGGCAACACTGGAAGGGAGTGGCGCCGCTCAGGCCGTGTTTCAAGGGAAAAGGAGGAATTATGGAAACATTAGTGAAGATGGAGAACGTCACCAAGGTATTTCCCGGCGTCAGAGCCCTGGATGACATCTCATTTGAAATCAGGGCTGGGGAAGTCCACGTTCTCATGGGGGAAAACGGCGCCGGAAAATCCACTCTCATGAAGATACTCAGCGGAGTGTATCAGCCTACCTCAGGGAAAATTATTGTAAAAGGGAAGGAATTTTCCCGGCTGACGCCAAAGGATTCCTATGAATGCGGCATCAGCATCATTTACCAGGAGTTAAGTGTGATTAACGGGCTGTCTATTCTGGAAAATTTATTTGTGGGCAAGCTTCCGGTAAAACAGGTGGCAGGCATTTCCATCGTGGATTATAAGAGCATGGAGGGCCGGGCTGAAGAGGTTTTAAAGAAAGTGGGATTAAAACGCCGGCCGGGACTGCTGGTGGAGGATTTAAGCATTTCTGAAAAGCAGCAATGTGAAATTGCCAAAGCGCTCGCATCCAATGCGGATGTGATCATCATGGATGAGCCCACCTCTTCTCTTACCACCTCCGAAATCGCCCATTTATTCCATATTATCCGCCGGCTTAAGGAGGAAGGTAAGGGAATCGTGTATATTTCTCACAAGATGGATGAGGTTAAGGAAATCGGAGATGTCATCACCGTACTGAAGGATGGCAGTTATGTCGGAACCAGGAAGGTAAAAGAAATTACGCTGGATGAGGTCATAAAGATGATGGTTGGGAGGGAAATCAAGGGAGACTACCATAACAAGAATATAATGGATTTCAAAAATGAACCCGTGATCTTTGAAGCCAGGAACATCACGAGGCGGGATGGCCGGGTCAGGGACGTGTCTTTTGCGCTGCATCAAGGAGAGATCGTGGGATTTGCGGGCCTGGTGGGCGCAGGGCGCAGCGAGCTGATGAACGCCATCTTCGGTGCGGAACCCAGGCAGTCCGGGCGGGTGTTCATAAGAGGGAAGGAAGCTGTTATCCGTTCTCCCTACGAGGCCGTCAAGTGCGGTCTTGCTATGGTAACGGAAAACAGGCGGGAGACGGGATTTTTAAATAATTTCAGCATTAAGCAGAACATATCCATCGTCCCCTTCCTTAAGTCCTCCGGCGGAAAGGGCCTCCTCGGCCTGGTGGATCATAAGAAGGAAGACAGCTATGCGGCAAAGCAGAAGGCCGATATGAATATAAAATGCCGGGACACGGAGCAGAACATCACGGAGCTTTCCGGAGGCAATCAGCAGAAGGTCATATTAGGAAAATGGATGGCTGCCGAATCCGAAATCATAATATTTGATGAGCCCACAAAAGGAATCGATGTGGGAAGCAAAAGCGAGATATACATGCTCATGCGGAAGCTGGCGGACCAGGGAAAGGGAGTTATAATGGTTTCCTCGGAGATGCAGGAGCTTCTTTCCGTATGTGATACCATATGCGTGTTCCGGGATGGAAAGATACGCATGACCTATGGAGTAAAGGAAGCCACAGAGGAAAATATTTTAAAGGCATCTACAGGAGATGAAGATGGGGAGGAAAAGGAACATGAATAGAGAGAAGGAAAAAAAGACAAGACCCGGCTTTGGGATGCTCTGGCATAAATATGGGACTATGGGAATTTTCCTGCTGCTTTTGGCGGCACTGACTCTGGCCAAGCCATCCAGCATCTTCAATCCGGACAGCATCCCTCAGATTTTAAAGCAGAGCGCTGTAAATATTCTGCTGGCTCTGGGCGAATTTTTTGCTATCCTTATTGCGGGCATTGATTTATCGGTGGGAGCGGTGGCCGGCCTTGTGGGAATGCTGACAGCGATGCTGATGGTTCATGGAATTCCGGTGATTCCGGCCCTGTTGCTGGGAATCCTCATCGGTACGATGATCGGATTCTGCAACGGAATGCTGGTGAACCGTACCGGGCTTCATCCTTTTATCATTACCCTGGGCACTCAATCCATTTTTCAGGGCATTATGCTGGTCATATCGGATTCCAGAAATATCTACGGCTTTCCGGCTTCCTTTACAAAAACCATGAGCGCCAGTATCTTCTACATCCCGGTGCCGGTCGTCATTGCCCTGCTGGTGGCGGCTTTATGCGCTTTCTTTACGGTAAAGTGCAAGGCGGGACGAAATATTTACGCCTTGGGCGGAAATATGGAGGCGGCCTGGTATTCAGGGGTCAATGTAAATCTTCACCGTCTGGTGGTATTCATGATTTCAGGAACCTGTGCCGGCATAGCCGGAATTGTGCTCTTAGGCCGGGTGGGGGCGGCGGCGCCTACGGCGGGCACAGGCTATGAGACGTACGCCATTGCGGCAACTATCATCGGCGGCACCAGCTTTATGGGGGGCAAGGGAAAGATTCTGGGCGTGGTTATCGGCGGCATGATCATTGGAATTATTAATTATGGCATGACGGCGCTTATGATTCCCAGCAGCTACCAAAAGATTGTAATGGGAGCTCTGATCATCATTTCTGTTGCCATTGACCATATTGTAGCCGAGGCGAATAAATAGACAGGAGGAAATCAGAAATGAATATGAAACCAATGTTTAACCCATCTTTAATGTGTATGGATTTTCTGAACATCAAGGAGCAGATCGAGATCCTTAATACCAGGGCGGATATGTACCATGTGGATATCATGGATGGACATTATGTAAAAAATATAACATTATCTCCGGACTTCTGTAAAGCCATCCATCCGGTGTGCCGGATTCCTCTGGACTGTCATTTAATGGTAACGGACCCCGATGATTTTATTGAGCCTTTGGCCTCCGCCGGTGCGGGATATATCTGCCCGCATGCGGAGACCGTTAATGCGGATGCGTTCCGTATCGTTAACAAGATCCGCTCCCTGGGCTGTAA
Organism: Lachnospiraceae bacterium 54-53; assembly: GCA_041223105.1. Lineage (GTDB taxonomy): Bacteria > Bacillota > Clostridia > Lachnospirales > Lachnospiraceae > Lacrimispora. The sequence continues at coordinate 366,072 of JBCLPO010000003.1, read as the reverse complement.
GGTGGGAATTGTTCTCAATCCTGCGACGCCTGTTTTCTATATCCGGCACTATATCCATCTGCTTGACAAGGTAACGGTCATGACTGTCGATCCTGGATTTGCAGGACAGCCCTTTATCAGGGAAATGCTGGATAAAATCAGGGAACTCAGGACGATTAAGGAGGAAAAGGGCTATGACTATCTCATCGAAGTGGATGGCTCATGCAATGAGAGGACTTTCGGAGAGCTGGCGGGTGCAGGCGCTGAGGTGTTCATCGTAGGCACATCAGGACTTTTCGGACTGGATGAAAACCTTGAGAGGGCCTGGGAGAAGATGACCGAAAATTTTAACAGCGCGGTCGGCCGGCAGGGGAAGACTCTATGGGACAGGTAATCGGAATCGATATCGGCGGTACGAATTTCCGTCTGGGATGTGTGGCGGAAGACGGAGAGCTGAGCCATTTTGAAATGAAGTCCAGTGCCCCTCTTTTGAAAGCCGGAGCATGGGAGGTCTTAAGCAGGGAGATATTAAATTACATGAACAGGTATTCATTGGAAGGAGAGGTGGAGGCGGTCGCGGTAGGCATCCCGTCTGCCGTAAGCAAGGATAAGAGCTTCGTATATTCCACACCCAATCTAAAGGGCCTGGAAAATATGGATCTGGGTCATCTGCTGGAGAGAAGCCTTGGAATCCGCGTGTTTGTGGACCGGGATGTGAACTATCTGCTGTGTCACGACATTAAAAAATACGGCCTGGACCCTGACAGGGACAAAACCATCCTGGGAATGTACTTAGGTACAGGCCTTGGTAACGCAATCTACATCTGCGGGAATTTTCATGCGGGAAGGAATGGGGTTGCGGGGGAACTAGGGCATATTCCTTTTTATCATATAAAAGAAGCCTGTCCCTGCGGCAACGAAGGCTGTGTTGAACTGCGCTGTTCAGGAGCCCATCTCCAGAGAATCTGCAATAAACATTATCCGAATACGGATATTGGAGAAATCTTTACAAGGCACAGGGATGAGAACCCTGTCAGGGAATTTTTGGACTATCTGGCCTACCCCATCAGCACGGAGATAACAATTCTGGATCCGGATTATGTGGTCATGGGCGGCGGGGTCATGACCATGAGAGATTTTCCCATGGATTATCTCATCAGGCAAGTGAAGAAAAGGGCCCGCCATCCGTATCCGTCGGAGAATTTACGGTTCGTGTTTCCGGAGCATACGCAGGCCAGCGGTGTTTCTGGAGGGGGACTTGCCGCTTACGAAGGGCTGAAGAAATGTAAAAAAATTTGAGGTAACTGAAATTCACGTTTCCGGCAACGGAAGCGGGAAAATAAAAATCAACGCATAAAGGAGAGGTAAAAATGAAGAAAAAAATTATGGCAGCAGCGCTTTCGGCGCTTATGGCAGTAAGCCTGACGGCTTGCGGGACGGGCAGCGGTGAAAATTCGGCGGCAAAGGAGCAGACAACCGCGCAGGCGGAAAAGACGGAAGGGGAACGGACAGAGGCAGCATCTGAGGAAGAGGCAAAGGCAGAGGCAGGAAATAAAAAGTATGCCGTCATTTTAAAAACCCAGGCAACGGATTTCTGGGTGAAGATGCGGAAAGGCGTGGAAGAGGAAATCGCGGCGAAGGGAGCGGACGTGGATTTGTATTCCGCTCAGAGCGAAGACGATCTGGAAGGACAGCTCACCATTCTGGAAAGCTGCATCCAGCAGGGCTATGACGGAATTGCAATTGCCCCCCTTTCCGGTGTGAATGTGCTGACGGGAATCGGAGAGGCCACGGCAAAGGGGATCGTTATTGTGGATGTAGATGAAAAATTCGACGAGGCTGAACTGGCCAATCAGGGAGGTGCCTGCGTGGCTTATGTGGCCACAGATAACGTGGCCGTAGGAGCCAAGGGAGCCCAGTACATTGTGGACCAGGCCGGATCGGGAGCTAAGGTCGCTGTCATTGAAGGGAAATCAGGCAACCAGTCCTCCGAAGACAGAACCAAGGGAGCAAAGCAGGCGTTTACGGACGGTGGAATGAACATCATCAGCAGTCAGGCAGCTGACTGGGACCGTCAGAAAGCCATGGATGTGGCTTCTACCCTGATTCAGCAGAACCCTGACCTAAAAGGTATTTACTGCTGCAACGACGGCATGGCGTTAGGTGTCGTTCAGGCGGTTATCAATGCCAATAAGCTGGGCGAGATTCTGGTCGTTGGAACGGACGGAGATGGAGAAGCCGTTACCTCCGTTGCCAATGGGCAGCTTAGCGCAACCGTTGCCCAGGACCCGGCTGAGATCGGAGCTACCGGACTGAAGCTCTTAATTGAAGCGGTGGAAAAGGGAGACAAGGGAGAAGTGGGAAAATTTCCGGAAAAGACCCCGGTAGAGTCGGTGCTGGTCACGGCCGAAAATGTCTCTGATTTCCAGTAAAGGCCCCCTGAAGGAGATGAATATGAGAGTTGGTTTCGGCAACGATCACGTTGCGGTTGAATTAAAAAATGTGCTGATGGAGCATCTGCGGGGAAAGGGATACGAATGTATTGATTTTGGACCCTCGGACCCGAAGGATAAAGTGAATTACCCGGAGCAGGGCCGCTTGGTGGCGGAAGCCCTTATGCGGGGGGAAATCGATAAGGGCGTGCTGATATGCGGCACAGGCATAGGCATTTCCCTGGCAGCCAATAAGGTGCCTGGCATCCGTGCGGCCGTGTGCTCGGAGCCTTATTCCGCCCGGCTTACGGTGGAGCATAACAATGCGAATATCATTGCTGTGGGAGCCAGGGTCGTTGGTACGGAACTGGCCAGGATGATCGTGGATGAGTTCTTCGGCGCTGTTTTTGAAGGCGGAAGGCATGCCAAGCGTGTAGAACTGATTTCAGACATTGAAGTCAAGTACGGAGCAAAATGGCATGAGTAAACGGATCGGCATTGAAATCGGCGGCACCAAGCAGCAGATCGCCTTAGGAACGGCAGACGGAACTATTCTGGCTGTGAGGAGTGTGAAGCTTGGAGAAAGGACAAAAGCCGCGGACATTCTGGAGTGGCTTGAAGAGAACGTACGGCAGATGGCGGAGCAAGAGGATATCGGGGGAATCGGTGTCGGCTTCGGAGGCCCCCTGGAATTAAGGACCGGGCGGGTTCTGTGTTCCCTTCAGGTGTCTGGGTGGAAAGATTTTAAGCTGAAAGAATGGTTTGAGATTAAATTCGGAATTCCGTCTGTCATTGTGAATGACACAGCGCTTGGCGGCATCGGAGAACTCGTCCTGGGAAATGGACGGGGCAGCAGCAGGTTCTTTTATACGAATATCGGTACCGGAATCGGCGGCGGATTATTCATTGACAGCCGGTATTATGACGGTTCCGGATACGGCGCATGCTACTTGGGCAATACATGGGTTCCTGACTGGAGAAGCAAAGAGCCCGGAGCGAAGACCAGGCTCGAGCTGCTTTGTTCCGGGAAGAGCATCGAAGAGCGGCTGAATTGTCCGGAATATATCCCGCAAGATTCCGTTCTGGCCAAAGTGAAGAAGCGTATCACCTGTTCGGAATTGGGAGACGGAGGGAAGGCCGGGGATGGCTTTTGCGTGGAAGAGTTGGACAGAATTGCTAAGACCTTTTCCATTGGGCTGTCCAATATACTGGCAATTGCAGCCCCCGACCGGATCGCTATCGGCGGAGGTGTGGCAAAAATAGGAGATCCCTTGCTTTCACGCATCAGGAGGTATACAGAAGAATACGTTTTTGTGGCTGAATCAGGTCATTATAATATTGTGGAAAGCAGTCTCATGGACCATGCCGTCCTTACCGGCGGGCTCCTGGCCGCCGGTAAACCGGAGCTTGCGAAGTGGTGATTTGAGATCAATGACAAAGGGGAGTTATCATTCATGAGTGACGGAAATCAGGATTGACGGTTGACAATCCTGATTTTCTCATTTATACTTTGTTTGACAAAAACCGGATAAGTTTTTCCTGAGAGTGAATGAAGGTTCACGAAGGGGTACACCACCGCGGGTGTATTTCTTTGTGGACCTTTTTTATTTGAAGCGAAAAATTCCTGCCGGGCGGGAAAGAAGGGAAATGCATATGGTTATGGTCAATGGAAAAGCGAGGGAGCTTCCGGAGAATGCAACGATCTCAGAGCTGCTGGAGCTCATGGGCTGTCAGGCGAACCAGGTTGTGGCAGAGCACAACGGACGGATGGTTTCAAGGGAGAGCTTTCGGGAAACTGCCGTAAAGGATGGAGACACAGTGGAAATAATCAGCTTCATGGGAGGAGGCTGATTTCCGGATCAGGCGAACAACAAAAAAAGGAGGAACAAAACATTGAATGCTGTGGAAAAGGACAGGCTGGTCATAGGAGGATTTGAATTTACATCCAGGTTTATCCTGGGATCCGGGAAATATTCCCTGGATCTGATCCGTTCAGCCGTTGAACGTGCGGGAGCGCAGATCATCACCCTGGCGCTCCGGAGAGCCAATGAAGGCGGAACTGCAAACATACTGGATTACATACCGGAAGGCGTCACCCTTCTCCCCAATACTTCGGGAGCAAGGAATGCGCAAGAAGCGGTGAGGATCGCCCGCATGGCCAGGGCCATGGGCTGCGGTGACTTTATAAAAATTGAGGTGATCCACGATTCCAAATACCTGCTGCCGGATAATTATGAAACCGCAAAAGCTACGGAAATCCTCGCCAGAGAAGGGTTCATTGTAATGCCCTATATGTATCCGGATTTAAATGCGGCCAGAGACATGGCAAATGCGGGGGCAGCTTCCATTATGCCCCTGGGCGCGCCCATCGGTTCCAACAAGGGCATCTGCACCAGAGAATTTATCCGTATTCTCATCGATGAAATCGACCTTCCCATTATTGTGGATGCGGGCATCGGAAAGCCCTCCCAGGCGTGTGAGGCCATGGAAATGGGGGCTGCCGCAGTTATGGCCAATACGGCCATAGCAACGGCGGGGGATGTCCCGGTCATGGCAGAGGCTTTTAAACATGCGGTGGATGCGGGAAGAAAGGCTTATTTAGCCGGTATGGGGCGTGTCATGGAAAAGGGCGCCAGCCCTTCCTCTCCCCTGACCGGATTTCTGCGGGATGAAGGAGGCGGTCAAAGTTGGAATCACATAACAACAAAAGCATTTTAAGTGAAGAGGCCAGGCAGCGGCAGAAAAAAAGCCGCACCGACCACATGGCTTATCTGCCTGATATGGAGGTTCTGCAGTCTGACATACAGGACTGTGTAACACAGGCAATGGAAGCATATGATTATGACAAATACACAACAGGGGATGCAAAACGGGCCCTGGCCCGTGAAAACCGGTCTCCGGAAGACTTCGGAGCCCTGCTTTCCCCGGCGGCGGTTCCTCTTCTGGAGGATATGGCCCGTCAGGCAAGAATGGAAACCAGGAAGCATTTCGGCAACAGCATCTGCCTGTTCACCCCGGTCTATATTTCCAATTACTGCGAAAATTACTGCATTTACTGCGGTTTTCACTGTCATAACAAGATCAGCAGGGCAAGGCTGGAGGGGGAGGACTTAGAAAGGGAAATGAAAGCCGTTGCGGAAAGCGGACTGGAAGAAGTCCTGATCCTGACAGGAGAAAGCAGGAAAATGTCAGATGTCAGGTACATAGGAGAGGCCTGTAAAATTGCCCGGAAGTATTTTAAGGCAACAGGCCTGGAGGTATATCCCATGAATACGGAGGAGTATGCCTTCCTTCACCGGTGCGGCGCCGATTACGTGACGGTTTTTCAGGAAACTTACCACGCCGGAAAGTATGAGGCCCTTCACCTGGCCGGCCATAAACGAATCTTTCCTTACCGCTTTGCCGCCCAGGAACGGGCCCTGCGGGGAGGGATGCGGGGAGTCGGATTCGGGGCCCTTCTGGGGCTTGACGATTTCCGCAGGGATGCATTTGCCACGGGCATGCACGCCTTTCTGCTCCAGAAGAAGTATCCCCATGCGGAGATCTCTTTTTCATGCCCCCGGCTGCGTCCCATCATTCATAACGATAAAATCAATCCCATGGATGTCCATGAGCTCCAGCTTCTGCAGGTAATAACCGCATACCGCCTGTTCATGCCCTATGCAGGCATAACGGTTTCCACCAGAGAATGCGCCAGGGTACGGGATAACCTCGCAAGCATTGCCGCCACAAAAATTTCGGCGGGGGTGAGCACCGGAGTCGGAGGCCACGGCGGAGGCACGGAGCAGAGGGGGGATGAGCAGTTTGAAATTTCAGACGGCCGTTCCGTGGATGAGGTTATGAAGGATCTGCTGGGCTTGGGGCTGCAGCCCGTGATGAGTGATTATCTGTATGTATGAAAGGAGAAGAGGAATGGCTGAAAAGGACATATTTCAGAATACCATAGCTGTGACGGACCGGCATTTATGCACCCGGCCGTTTTTGGAACAGATCGAAGCCGTCTTAAGGCTTGGACCCAGGGCGCTGATCCTGAGGGAAAAGGATATGAGAGAGGAGGAATACGAGGAACTGGCCCGTCAGGTCCTTCCCTTGTGCGAAGCCTTCCGGGTGCCCTGTATTTTTCACTCGTTTTCCCAAACGGCAGGGAAGCTCCATGGGGATGGGATCCATTTTCCGCTCCATAGATTGGAAGAGGAGGCAGGAGCGGGTTTTCCGTTTACCGGGGCTTCCGTTCACTCGCCCCGGGAGGCAGAACGGGCGGAGGAACTGGGAGCCTCTTACGTCATTGCCGGACATATTTTCCGGACCGGATGCAAGCCCGGACTTCCTCCCAGGGGGCTTGATTTTTTAAAAGAGGTGTGCGGCGCCGTCAATATTCCGGTATATGCCATTGGGGGAATGGAGCTCAATGAAAACTGTTTAAGACTGGTACAGGAGGCAGGGGCTGCCGGAATGTGCGTCATGTCCGGCTTTATGAAAGAAATAATTGAAAAATCACCTCTTGACAAATAAATAAAAAGCCCATATACTAGTCATTAACTTCATAAACAGGTAAAAGCGCAGATAAGAACAAGTAGCAGTACGAAAAGCCACACAGAAAGCAGCCGGATGATGAGAGGCGCGTGGAAAGCGGACTGTGAATACATCTTTGAGCTTCGCACCCAACGGCAGATCCGGTTTTTTAGAGACCGCCCAGTAGGCTGCGACGGATTCCCGCACCCGTTATTGTGCTAGAGTATCCTGACGGTACTCGAAGAGGTAAGCAGCGTGAGCTGCTTATAAACTTAAGGTGGTATCACGAGATGAAAACCTCGTCCTTTTGACAGGACGGGGTTTATTTTTATGAAAAAGGAGAATTGCGATGACGATCTATGAAGAACTGAAAGCCCGGGGGCTGATCGCCCAGGTGACCAATGAGGAAGAAATCAGCAAAATGGTCAATGAAGGAAAAGCCGTATTTTATATCGGGTTTGACCCCACGGCAGACAGCCTTCACGTAGGACATTTCATGGCGCTGTGCTTAATGAAGCGCCTTCAGGAGGCAGGAAACAAGCCCATCGCCCTGATCGGCGGAGGGACCGGCATGGTGGGAGACCCTTCCGGCCGGAGCGATATGCGGCAGATGATGACCCCGGAGATCATCCGGCATAACTGTGACTGCTTTAAAAAGCAGATGAGCCGTTTTATTGACTTTTCAGAAGGAAAAGCCCTTATGGTGAACAATGCGGACTGGCTCATGGAGCTGAACTACATTGATTTCCTCCGTGAAATAGGCCCTCATTTTTCCGTGAACCGGATGCTGACCGCGGAATGCTACAAGCAGCGGATGGAGAAGGGCTTAAGCTTCCTGGAATTCAACTACATGATCATGCAGAGCTATGATTTCTATGAGCTGTTTCAGCGCTATGGCTGCAACATGCAGTTCGGCGGCGATGACCAGTGGAGCAATATGCTTGGCGGCACCGAGCTGATCCGCCGGAAGCTGGGCAAGGACGCCCATGCCATGACCATCACCCTGCTTTTAAATTCCGAGGGCAAGAAAATGGGCAAGACCCAGTCCGGCGCCGTTTGGCTTGATCCGGAAAAAACATCTCCCTTTGATTTCTTCCAGTACTGGAGAAATATTGCCGATGCCGATGTGCTGAAATGCCTGCGCATGCTGACCTTCCTCCCCATCGGACAGATCGACGAGATGGACAGCTGGGAAGGCAGCCAGTTAAATCAGGCCAAGGAGATCCTGGCATACGAGCTGACCAAGCTGGTTCACGGCGGGGAAGAGGCGGAAAAGGCGAAGAAAAGCGCAAGGGAGCTTTTCACCGGAGGCAATGCGGCCAACATGCCCGCCTGTGAGCTGGAAGATCAGGATTTTACCGATGGCAGCGTGGATATCCTGACCATCCTCCAGAAATCCGGTCTGGCGTCCACCCGTTCTGAGGCCAGGAGGAATGTGGAGCAGGGCGGAGTGACGGTGGAGGGAGCTGCGGTTTCCGATGTAAAAGCTGTTTTCACGAAAGAGCAGCTGTCCGGCGGGGGCGTTGTGGTAAAACGCGGAAAGAAGAAATTTGTAAAAGTAACTGCAAAATAAAGGATAGCGGCAGTCAGGGCCATAAATGGTCGTTTTCCGGTCCTTTTATGGAAAGCGCAAAATGAAGCCTGCCGCTGAAGCTGTGCAGCCGGAGGAGGGATTCATAATCCGCTTTCAGCTTTCCGTAAATGCTTAAGACGGGCTGGCAGCGGATGGAGGTTGCCTCCAGGACCGCCTCTAAGTTTTCGCAGGCCAGGTCAATGATGGCGGCATCCAGAAGGCCGTCGTTTTTCATCCGTATGAGGATGGACCGAATGCGGCATGGAGGAAAGGAATTCTTGTAGCTTCTTGTTCCGGTCAGGGCGCTGATGATATCCGCAATGGCCACAAGCCGTTCTTCCACGGTCAGATCGGCGGCTGTAAGGCCTTTGGGGTAACCGGATCCATCCAGTTTTTCATGATGGCGCAGGGCGATGCGCTGAATGGATTCGTCAATGCTGCCTCCGAATATTTTTTCCGTAAGATCCACATGGGTCCGCATGATGGCCATGTCCCGGGCGTTCAGCCTGCCGGGGGATTCAAGAATTTCCACCGGAACCGCTATTTTTCCCAGATCGTGGAGCAGAGCACCGCAGAGAATGGCGTTTTGCCGGTCTTCCGTAAGGGAGAGGAGCTTTCCCAGTTCATAGCTGATGCTGGTGGTGGTTATGGTGTGGGTCACGGTGTGATGGCTCCGGAAATCAATGATGAATACCAGCATTTTTAAATAGTCCGTAATTTCTTTGCCGGAAAGGGGGCTGCGGGTCAGAAAGTCCGAGTATTCCCGGTCCCTCCTCCGTTCATTTTCTATGGAACCCTTAAAATCCAGTCTGGCGGCCAGGTCTGCCATATGCGGAGCAAAAACGGTTCCTTTCCTCTGCTCCAATGACCGGAGAGTCTGTTCCCAGGAGCGGTTTTCCAGAGACATGGAAACGTCGATGCGGTCTGCGATGTGGATGAGCTGGGAAATATCCTTAAGCCGGGAGCTTAATCCGTTTTCCCTTTCCAGAAGCTTCCAGCCGGTATGGTGCAGGAATATGGCAGGAGCCAGCTTCTTAAGGGGAGAAAAATAGCGGATGAAAAGATATCCGTAAATCGAATGATCCCATACATCGCTGGTTTCAAACTGTATCATCCTGGCGATCTCCTCTGTCTTGTATGCTCCCACGTCATGGAGCTGGGCCGCAAAGCAGATATCGCGAAGCTCCTGTTCCGTATACTGCCCGGTTTCCCGAAGCATGCAAAAGGAGATATAGGCCACATGGGAACCGTGTTCCGTAAGCCTTGGGTCAATGTAATTGCAGAAGCGCCGGATGATTTCCAGAACACTGTGATTATTTATATTTTTCGTATACTGCATCTGCATATAAGTCTTCTCCTTCGTAATTTTTGCGCTGAAATAAAGTTTATCATATGAAACCGGATATGAAAAGAAAAAAGCACAGGTTTTCAGCTTCCCCGCCCCTGTTCCGCCCGGTTTCCCGGGGCAAAAGCGGTTGAGAATTAATTCCGGAGGATGTATAATAAAACCAATATTTTAACAGGCAAAAGCTTTATGGAGGGATGAGAATGAGCGATCACAGAAAGGAATATGTGAAGTTAGTTGATGAATGTCTGATCTATGACAATCCGCTGGAGAAGAAAGAGGACATAGACGGATTCATCATGGAAGGGAAGGCAGAGATCAGCTTTGGAGAAGGCTGTATGCGGCTGAAGAACGGACTTTCCGATGATCTGGGTCAGAAGGCGAATTACGTGCTCTGGTGTCCGGAGGAATTTCCGGAGAATGTGATGATCACATGGGAATTTAAACCTGTCACGGATCAAGGACTCTGCATCATGTTTTTTGCGGCTTCCGGAAAAGATGGAAAGGATTTATTTGATCCTTCCCTTTCTGTGCGCACCGGGGAATATCCCCAGTACCACAGCGGGGATATCAACGCCTTTCACGTTTCCTATTTCAGGAGGAAGGAGCCGGATGAAAGGGCCTTTCATACCTGCAATTTAAGAAAAAGCTGTGGCTTCCATCTGGTGGCCCAGGGAGCGGACCCCCTTCCCGGCGCGGAGGATGGGACCGGCTTCTATCGGATATGCATTCGCAAATATCATGGAAATATCAGCTTTTCCATCAATAATCTGCCTCTGTTTGACTTTTATGACGACGGGCGGACCTTCGGAGAGGCTTTAAAGGGAGGGAAAATCGGATTCCGCCAGCTGGCGCCCCTGACGGCGGAGTACAGAAATCTGAAGGTGTATGAATTATGCTGATGGATTTAAGGGGGACATGGGAACTTTGGCCCGGGCCGGATTCCATCTGATCTGCGACTGCCCGGTGAAAGGAAATGATGAGACCTACTGGATTCAGAACAGGAAAAGCAGGACAAAGGAAATTGAAGATTAATATAAGCCTGTTCCTTGGAAAGGGCGGAAAATATGAGAACCGGCTCTTTGTGCAGTTTCTCCTTCTGGTGACGGTTCCCTTAATTGTGATGGGAATCGTGTCTTATTACATTTATGTCAGGGGCGAAACTGCCAGGAGCAGGCTCGCCCTTGATTCCTATTGCCAAAGCGTGGCAAATGAGTATGAAAACCTGTTTTCCTCCATTCGGGAATACTATCTGGACAGCACCAGCAGCGCTTCCTTCAAATGGCTTTTAAGTCAGGAGGAGGTGCCTTATTCCAAGTATAAGGAGGTCCGGCAGGCCCAGAATATGCTGCAGGGAAATTATTTCATGTCAAAGTATATCGGCTTTTATAACTTTATCAACGTGAGAGAAGGCTGGATCCTGAATAAGTATGGCATGTATCCCCTGAAGGATTTGAAGAACCTGGAGGAAATCAACGAATTCATACAGGAGCAAAAGGAAATCCCCCTGTCCTTATACTGGCTGAACCGGAAGGACGTGGAGGGGCCCTACAGTGGAACCGTCAAGGAATCGGGCTTTGCGGATACCTCCGGAGAGCTTCTGGTCATAAAAGAGGAATACAGCAGCATCGGAACCGTCTATCTGCTGACCGTCCGCGTGGACACGGCGGAGCTTGCCGGCCTGTCCGAAGCATACCGGAGAATGGGATATGAGGTGACTGTTTTAAGCGATGGGAAGGTCCTCATGGAGACCAATGAGGAACTGACGGCAACCTATCTGGAAGGGAAAGAAAAGGAACGTCCGGAAAGCGGCATATACTGGTCCCAATCCGGGAAAAAGTACCGGCTGAGCGTGATTCAGTCGGAGGGCAACGGCCTCACCTACATAACCGGTATGGATATGGGCAGGATGAAGCGGGGCGGCATCGCTTTCGTCTTCGCATCCATAGCCGTCATTGCGGCATTCGGGGGGATCCTCATCATCCTGCGGCTGGCTGCCATAGCCTTCTCCCAGCCCCTCTTAATGCTTCAGAGGTTCATTGATGACCAGAACGTGCAGATCAAGGAGCTGTTCATCGCAAACCTGGTGAAGGGAGAGCTGAATATGGAGAAGATCCAGGAGACCATGAAGAAATATGGGATGGAAGCCTGGAATTCCTACCGGATGATCAGCATCGCCCGCAAGGCGGATCCGGCCGGGGAGAATGTGTCCCAGGAAGAGAGAGACCGGCAGAACAGAGAACTGCTCACCGGCCTTCCCGACAGTGTGAAGGAGGCGTTTTTTGTGACGCCTGTGATTTATGAGCACACAGCCCTTTTCATCATAGGGGAGAACGACGACATAGAAGCGGACAATAAGACGGCCCTTGTCTACAAGCAGATCAAGGATCACGGGGCTGAATGTTACGGCTGTCAGATAGCCTTTGGCATCAGCCGGACCTTTCACAAGCTGACCCATGCGGGAAGGGCTTATGATGAGTGCTCGGAAGCGCTTCACAGCAAGAACCACAGCCGGAATGAGACCGGTTCCTCCCTGGTTCTTTACGACGATTATTCCCTTATGAACCCGGCAGGAAATATTTATGACAGGATTATGGAAGACGAACTCATTCATGGGGTGGAGAACTGCAACGAGGAGGAGGCGAGACGCCTTCTGGAGCTGATCGTGGAGAGGCTGGAAATGAAGGGAGCCTCCGGCATGGAGCGCAGCTTCCATATCACAAGACTTCTGACCGCGGTCCTTGATATCCCGGCAAAGGCTTCCATACCGCTTACGGAGGTGTTTGACAGCGAGCAGTATAATGTCCTGTCAAAGGCGGTTTCCGTTTACGGACAAAAGGAGCTGGTTTCCTATATCTTTGAGGAGGTTTTAAAGCCGGTCATGACAGCCCTTGCGGATTTCCGCCAGGCCGGCAGCTCTGAGATCGTGAAACAGGTGACCAGGCTGATCAAGGACAGCAAAGGCAACATCACCTTAAATGAGTGCGCGGACGCCTTAAGCTATCATCCCAATTACATCAGCAGGGTCTTGAAGAGAGAAAAGGGAATTTCCTTCACGGACATGGTCAATGAGGAAAAACTGAAAATGGCCATATACATGCTTCTTACCACCGCAGATCCGATTTCTGAGATTTCTGCCAAATTAAGCTATAATAATGTCCAGAATTTCATCCGGTTTTTCAAGAACCAGGTGGGGACCACTCCATCCGCCTTCCGCAGGGAACACAGAGAATAGAAAGGCGAATGGATAGAAAATGATAATTCTAATGTACAAGCCTCAAAAAACCTCGTGATTATGAGGGCATTGAGGCTTTTTTTATGCAAAAAAACAGGTTATATAATGATCATTTACAAATGTAGAAGGGGTGGTGTACGATATCCACACAATCGGGGGCCGCCCAATGTCCCCGGATCATTGAGGAGGAGAAAAAATGAATCGGAAAACAGCGCTTTCCCCAACACAGCCAAGGGCCGGGACCTGGAAGCACGCCCTGCATTCTCATAAGTGGCTGTATATCATGATAATTCCCGGAGTTATTTATATGCTGGTCTTTAACTACCTGCCCATGGGCGGACTGGTGATGGCCTTTCAGGAGTTCAGTCCTTATAACGGAGATTCCATGCTGGGGGCGTTTCTGGGCAGTCCCTTTGCAGGATTATCCGTATTCAGGAAATTTTTTACGGGACCTGATTTTATCCAGGTTCTGACCAATACGCTGTCCATCTCCATTGCCAGTCTGATATTTTATTTCCCTGCGCCTGTGATTCTTGCGCTGCTGCTGAATGAGATCCGGAACATGACCTTCCGGAGGATTTCCCAGACCATGGTCTATATTCCTCATTTTATTTCCATGGTGATCGTGGCGGCTCTGACGGCCCAGCTGTTCAGCACCACCGACGGTCTGGTCTACCACTGGATGGTGGGGATTTTCGGAAGAAACAACGCTCCGGATATCATGTCAAATCCAAGGCTGTTCGTTCCCATGATCGTGGGACAGAATATGTGGAAGGAAACGGGCTACGGGACCATCATTTTTCTGGCAGCCCTTTCCGGAGTGGATGTGCAGCTTTACGAGGCAGCCCAGGTGGATGGGGCCAACCGGTGGCAGAAGATGTGGCATATCACCCTTCCGGCCATACGGTCCACCATTGTAATCATGCTGATTTTAAAGGTGGGAACCATATTAAACACCGGTTATGAACAGATATTCCTGATGCAGAATTCCATGAACCGGGCGGTATCCGATGTATTTGACACTTACATCTATACAAAGGGCGTGGTCAACGGGAATTATTCCATGGCAACGGCGGCGGGTATGTTCAAGTCCGTTGTCTGCATGATCATGGTGCTGGGGGCCAACAAGCTTGCAAAGCTGTTCGGTGAATCCGGATTTTATTGATGGGGAGGGATGAGACATGGCAAAGACAAAAGCAATGAAGATAAGGAGAAGTCCCGGAGACCAGTTCGTACAGGTGCTGATCTATTTATTCGTGGGAGGATTCGCGCTGCTCACCCTGCTGCCCTTTGTGTATATCGTGGCAGGCTCATTCGCGACGGAAAGGGAACTGACGGAACGGGCGTTTTTCCTCTTTCCCCGGACCATTTCCCTGAATGCCTACCAGTACATATTCAAGACAGGGGATGCCATAAAGGGCCTGATAAATTCCATTTTTGTGACTGCCGTGGGAGTCGCCATCAATATGGCGCTTTCCTGTACCCTGGCCTATCCCCTTTCCAGGCCGTATTTTAAGGGAAGAAGATTTTTTACCAACATGGTCATCATTACCATGCTCTTTACCGGAGGCATGGTGCCCACCTATATTTTAGTGGCGAATGTCCTTCGCTTAAAAAACAGCTTCTGGGCTTTGTGGCTTCCGGGGGCGGTCAATCCCTTTAACATGATCATCATCAAGAATTATTTTCAGGGAATCCCCTCGGAGCTTGAGGAAGCGGCCCGGATGGATGGCTGCAATGACGGGCAGATCTTTGTTAAGATCATCCTTCCTCTTTCCAAGCCCGTGCTTGCCAGCGTCGCCCTGTTTTACGCGGTGACCCACTGGAATTCCTATTTCAATGCCATGATGTACATATCCGACAGCTCCAAGGAGGTGATCCAGATCGTGCTGAGAAGAATTATTTTCCTCACCTCCATGGTTGCCAATGACAGCGGCTTTGACTGGGGAGCCTATGGAATGCCGCCTCAGAAAGCGGTGAAAATGGCCACCACTGTGGTCGCCACAATGCCGATTCTGCTGATTTACCCGTTTGTCCAGAAATACTTTACACAGGGCGTTATGGTCGGCTCTGTAAAAGGATAATAAAATAATAAAGGAGAAGTGTTATGATGAAAAAAGTGTGGAAAAAAGCGATGGCAGTAACCCTGGCCGGGGCGGTAGCGGTTCTGGCGGGGTGTGCGGGAAAGACATCCGGTCAGGCTGCGGGAGACGGGCAGTCCCAGAGCGCCCCGGGGGAGGCGGGCACCCAGGCCGGAAAGCCGTCCATTACCATGATGATCCCCCAGTTTTACGGGACGGAGCTGAAAAACGATCATTCCGACGAGGTCATCAAAAGATATGAGGATCACACCAATACCCATGTGGAATGGAGATGGGAAGCCAATGATACCTACAAGGAGAAATTGGGCCTGGTTCTCATGGATAAGGACAATATGCCCATGATCATCACGGCAAGCGGTGATTATTTGACGGCCAATGTGGTTGACGCGGCAAAGAAAGGCGCTTTCTGGGATTTGAGTGGGTACTTGAAGGACGGCGCCAGCTACCCCAATTTGTCACAGGCCGATGGAAAAGTGCTGAAGGCGCTGACCGTTGACGGCAGTATCATCGGTATTTACCGGGCGAGAGAAATCGGCCGGTACGGCTTTTCCTACCGTACGGACTGGGCGGAGGCCGTGGGTATAACCGAGGAACCGAAGACCGTGGAGGATGTTTACAACATGCTTTACAAATTCACCTATGAAGACCCGGATGGAAACGGCAAGGCTGATACTACCGGGCTGGAAATGACCAAATATGTGGGACCCATTGATATCATGCAGACTTGGTTCGGCTGCGGAAACGAATGGGTGGAGCAGGACGGAAAGCTGGTTCCGGTTCATCAGACGCCGGAATACAAGGAAGCTTTGAAATGGATCAAGAAGATCTATGACGACGGATTGATCCGCAGGGACTGGGCGACCGTGGATTCCGGGACCTTTGGAGATGCCTTGAAGAAGGGAGAAGCCGGCGCTTTCATTGATGTTATGGACAGCGCCAAGAGGATATGGAACTATTATATCCAGAATGACGTCAGATCCGTAACGGACCCGGCAAAGACAGCGACAATGACCATGGTGGGCCCGGTAAACGGTACGACTCTGGCGACCAGCGGATTTAACGGATATTACCTGATTACGAAAGCCGGAGCCAGGACGGAAGAGGATGTAAAGAACTGTCTTCATTTTCTCGACAAAATGTGCGATGATGAAATGATGGTGCTTGCAGACTACGGTCTGGAAGGAGTCACCTATGATTTAAATGATGCCGGAAAGGTTGTGATGAGGAATGAACTGGAGGTGCAGCAGACGCCTCAGGTAGGCTTAAACCAGAACATCTGCTATATCCCCAATCTGACTCCGGGCTCTCCGTCCCTGGAAAAAAAGGAAAGCGACATTGCCCAGGAAGAATCTTATGCAAGGAACAGAAAGGTTGCCATTTACAATCCGGCCCTCGGATATCTGGCCAATTCCGGCGTGAATGCGGAGGTGGGCACGGACATTGAACAGATCATAGACGATGCCAGGACCCAGTACATATGCGGGCAGATAGATGACGCGGGGCTTGACGGGGCTGCGCAGCAGTGGCTGGACCGTGGAGGAGACAGACTGGTGGAAGAGGTCAATGAGCTGTATCAGCAGGATCCTGCGAAATAGCCGGAGACAGGCGGTGGGGACCCGTCAGGGGACCCGTTCCGCCTGTTTCTGCTGCAATGAAAGGAAGAACAGGGGCGCCGGAGGGCGCAGATGGAGGGAAACGTGAAACTGCATAATCTGACGGACAGGGAGAAGACAGGATATACCACATGGGGCTGTATGTGGGATCAGGGAGCCTGCGGAAAGGATAGGGGATACATTCTCCGGAATAAGGACAGGAGCCGGGTGCCCATGCAGTCCAGGATTACGGCCTGGTGGCCGGATGGTACGGTGAAGTGGACCGCCCATACCGCCCGGGCCGATGATCTCACCGGAGAGATAGAGGTGGTTCCCGCTGAGGAAGGGGATCCGGAAGAGAGAAATACCGGAGAGGCTCTCAGAGTGGTAAAGGATGATAACGGTTTTTGGGTGGAAGCCGGAACGCTGCGGCTTCACGTACCGAAGGACGGACGCTGTTTGTTTGACAGCCTGGAAATAAACGGAGAGATGCGGGCAGGGAAGGCCCGGCCGGTCCTTCTGCTGGAGGAGCCGGTAATTGCCGGCGGATTGGAAGGCCGGGTCCGGAAACCCTGTGAAGGGACCGTGGAGGAGGTAACCATCCGGGAAGAGGGCCCCCTTCGCGCCGTCATACAATACAGAGGGATCCACGTTTCCGGGGCAGGGGAGAGAAAGCTTCCCTTTCTCATCCGCATGAGCGTGGGGCTTTCCAGCCGGAGACTTTCCTTTACCCATACCTTTCTTTATGACGGTGACGAGGAGAAAGACTTCTTAAAGGGGATCGGGCTGTCGGTCCGGGTGCCGGTAAAGGGCGCAATGTATAACCGGCATGTGATGTTTGAGGGGGATCACGGCGTCTTTCATGAAACCATGGCAGAGCTTCTGACCTGGAGACCCAGAGTGCCGTCAGAGATTTACCGTTCCCAGATGAAAGGGGAGCGGCTGGATCCCCGGGGGACGGACCGGGAGATCATTGAAAAGGTGCTTCCTGACATGCCTTTCTGGGATGAATACCGGTTTTGCCAGGACAGTCCCAGCCATTTCGCAATCAAAAAGAAAACAGGGATCCCGGATTGCTGCCTGCTGGACTGCCTTCATGGCCGGCGGACAAAGGGGGCGGCTGCCTTTGGCGGGGAAAACGGAAGCATGGCCTGTTCCATCAGGGACTTCTGGCAGACCTATCCCTCCGGTTATACGTTTCGCGGCCTGACGGCTGGGGAGGCCGAGGCCGTCATCTGGCTTTACAGTCCGGAGGCCCAGGCCATGGATTTCAGGCATTATACGGACCGGGGTTACAATCAGGTGTATTATGAGGGGTATGATTATAAGGGAGCCAGCGCCTATGGGATCGCCTCCACCAGTGAATATTCCCTGGAATTTTACGACGGACTGATCCCGTCTGAGGAGGAGCTTCACGGCCTTTCCCGGACGGTAAATGCGCCGGCGCAGTACGTGGGAACGCCGGAATATTACCATGGAAAGCGGGCTTTCGGGTACTGGTCCCTGCCCCGGAAGGAAAATGAGACGGAGGAGTGGCTGGAGAAGCAGCTTGACCTGGCCGCTGACTTTTATGAGAAGGAAGTGGACCAGAGAAACTGGTACGGCCTTTTCAATTATGGGGATTTCATGCATACCTATGATCCGGAGCGCCACCAGTGGCGCTATGATATGGGAGGCTATGCATGGGACAACACGGAGCTGGTTCCCACCCTGTGGCTGTGGCTGGCCTTTCTGCGGACCGGCAGGACAGAGCTCTTTGCCCTGGGGGAAAAGCTGACAAGACATGCTTCTGAGGTGGATGTGTATCACTTTGGGAAATACAAGGGACTGGGCTCCCGCCATAATGTGCGCCACTGGGGCTGCCCCTGTAAGGAGGCGCGCATTGCCATGGCCGCCCACCACAGGTATTATTATTATCTGACCGGAGATTACAGGCTGGAGGATATTTTCGAGGAATTAAAGGACAATGAACGGACCTTTTTAAATAAGGATCCTCTGGGAGATTTTTATGAGAAAAAGGAAATGGTTTATAAGAGCCATGCCAGAAGCGGACCGGACTGGTCCTCCCTCTGCGCCAACTGGATGACCAGGTGGGAGCGGTTTCATGATGATGAGTACCGGGAGAAAATCGTGACCGGTGTGGAAGACATCAAGAAAGCGCCCTTAAAGCTGGTGTCCGGCCCTGATTTTGAATTCGACCCCGAATCCGTCCATCTCCGCTATATCGGAGAACGGGCTGCGGGAGGCACTCACCTGCAGATTTGCATGGGAGCGCCGCAGGTGTGGATGGAAATGGCGGATCTGCTGGGAGATGAGGAGTGGAAAGAGATGATGGCCGAATACGGCCGGTTCTATTATCTTCCCAGGGAAAAGCAGCTGGAGGAATCCCGGGGAATCATCGGGGACCGGGAATTTTCCCTGCCCTTTATGGCTGCCGCCATGGGCGCCTACGGGGCATGGTATTACGGAGACCGGGACCTGGCCAAAACCACCTGGCGCCATCTGCTGCATGCCATCCTCCGGGAAGGAAATCACGATGGCTTTCAGACAGTCACGGGGAAGGATCTGGGAAACCGGGAAAGGCTTGTGGAGATCCCCTGGATATCCACGAATTTTGCCGCCCAGTGGTGCTTGAATGTGATCTGTTCCCTGGAGTTTATCCGGGATCAGCTTCCGGGGACTTTACGTGAGGCGGATGAACTGGTGGCAAAGATGACCCCGGACAGCTTTCGCCGGGCTTAAGCCTGGCGGAACACCTCCTCCGGCGGAAAAAGGGCCGGTTTGCCGCGCCGTGCTGTTGGCAAATAAAGGAAAACGGTTTATAATGAAAGGAAACAGGAACCAACGGACTGGCATGAGCCGGAGAAAGGCAGAGGATTGATATATGGGTAAGATTCAATATAACAGAGCAGAGCTTGAGGATGCCATGGACCGCATTGTGGAGCGGACAAAGCGGATGGACATGTCCTGGGACTGGCCCTGCGGCGTGGCTTATTACGGCATTGCAGAAGCTTATGAGGCAGCAAAAAAAGAAAGCTGGCTGGAATTTTTAAAGGAACGGGTGGATGAGCTCATCGGCCTGGGCCTTCCCGCCTGGACGGTGAACACCTGCGCCATGGGACATTGCCTCATCACCCTGTATGAGGCCACGGGGGAAGAGGAGTATATGGAAATCATCCGATCCAAGGTGGAGTATTTAAGAAAGGATGCCCTGCGCTTCGGTGACCATGTGCTTCAGCACACGGTTTCCTCAGGCAATGATTTTCCGGAACAGTGCTGGGCGGATACCTTGTTTATGGCCGCATTTTTCCTTTTAAGGGTGGGAGTCATGACAAAGGACGCCGCGCTTATCGATGACGCCTTAAACCAGTATTACTGGCATATCCAGTATCTCCAGAATGAGGATACGGGCTTATGGTATCATGGCTATAATAACATCACAAAGGACCATATGTCAGGATTTTACTGGGGCAGAGCCAACTGCTGGGCCGCCTATACCATGAGCAGGGTGGGCCTTATCCTGCCGGAATGCTATCTCTATCCCCAGTATCTGGAGATCGTGGGAAGCCTGAATGAACAGCTGGCCGCATTAAAGCTTCTGCAGACAGAAAATGGACTCTGGAGGACCATTCTGGACGACGGCGAATCCTATGAGGAGGTTTCCGCTTCCGCCGGGATCGCGGCTGCCATGACATTAAAGGGAAATCCCCTTCACATAAAATACATTGAAAAGTCCATGAACGGAGTGCTGGCCCATGTGGCTCCCGACGGAAGGGTGACCGATGTTTCCGGCGGAACCGCGGTGATGAAGGACCGGGACGGGTACCGGAACATTTCAAAAAAGTGGATCCAGGGCTGGGGACAGGGCATGGCACTGGCATTCTTTGCCGCAGTACTGGGCTATGATAAAATCGCAGGAGACGGGGCGCTATGACGGATCAGCTTAAGAATATTTATATTTGTTTTCCGGGCGGCAGGCACAAGGTCCTGACCATGAGCTATGACGACGGCCGGGCCGAAGACAGAAGGCTGGTTGATATTTTCAACCAATATGGGATCAAAGGCACCTTTCATGTGAATTCCGGACTTACGGCGGATGAAAAGCGGTTAAAGCCGGAGGAATGGAAGGAGGTGTACCGGGGACATGAGGTTTCCTGCCATACGGTGCTCCACCCCACCATTGCCAGGTGTCCCCTTCCCCATGCAGCGCTCCAGGTCCTGGAGGACCGCAGGGCGCTGGAACGGGCGGTGGGCTATCCGGTGCGTGGAATGTCCTATCCCAACGGCTCCTATACACGGGAAATTGTGGATATGCTCCCGGGACTGGGCATCGAGTACTGCAGGGTGGTGGGAAACACCGACGATTTTTCCATGCCTGAGAACTATCTGGAGTGGAAAGCCACCTGCCACCATAACCATAATCTTCTGGAAAACGGAAAACGATTTACGGAGCTTTCCAAGACCCAGTACCTTTATATGATGTATGTATGGGGGCACAGCTATGAATTTCCCAGGGATGACAACTGGGAAATGATGGAGGAGTTCTGCCGCATGACGGGGGGAAGAGAGGATATCTGGTACGCCTCCAATGTGGAGATCGTGGATTATATGAAGGCGGCGGCAGGCCTTAAATTCACCATTGACGGGGACTTAGTCTGCAATCCGTCCGCCACCGGGGTATGGGTCAGCGTTGACGGGAAAAAGGTGGAAATACCCGGCGGAAGCAGGATAAACTTATAAATACTGTTTTCTTATTTCTGTCAGGGCTTTATATTTTGAATTTTCTGCCGAAATGAAAAGTAAAAGCGCATTCAGAGAGGAGGAAACGGTGTGAATCAGATTCCGGCTGTTAACGGAATATCAGGGTCCGGCTGGGAAACAGTTCCTGGGGCGGGGAGCAGGGGGGCAGAAGCTGCAGGAATTACCGGCGGAACTTCCGGGGGCCAGGTCCCCAAGGACAGGGTCCAGCTGTCGGAAGGCTGGTCGGAGGCGGATCGGAGCGGTATGGTGGAGAGAGCCCTTGACCGGCTGAAGGAGCAGTATCCCTCCATCCGCATGACAGTGGCTGAAGAAGAGTACAAAAAAGACGGGCTCGCTGGTCTGGCTGCCGGTCTGGGGAAGGGGATCCATCTTGTCATCTCCCGGAAATTTTTGGAACGGATGGGGAGCAGCACGGAGGAATTCGGCAGATGCAGTTCGGTCCTTGCGGCCATGGCAAAACAGCTCTCCGGCTTAAAGCAGGGCAGCATGTCTGCAGGTGCATATGTGGGACAGTCAGGCGCGGCCTTATGGACGGCAGAGAAGAAAACCGAAGCCCGGGCGGACGAAAAGGAGCAGGCGGTAGCTTCCGGATTTTCCGCCTCGGTTTTCGGAGAACCGTCAGAAAAAAATCAGCTGGTCAGCAGGCAGCTGCAAAAGACTTCCGCCGTTTCCGTGTCCAGACATTATTCCAGGCTGGCAGGAGCCCGTTCCAAGGGACAGATCCAGGCGGTGATGTCAGACGTTCAGCGGAGTATAGGAAATCTTCAGATGACGGCAGTATATGGAGATGAGGAGGAGAAGGTGAAGGCCGGCCGCGCGCTCCGTTCCCTCCGGAAGCTTCTGGGAAGAGGCAGCAGAAAAATAAGCCGCTTAAATAAGGAGCAGCTGGCCGCTGTCAGGAAAAGAAAGGCGGAAAAGGAACAGAAGGAGAAAAAAGCGGAGCAGGCGAGGCAGGAAATGAAAAAGCTGAGGTCCGGAAAGGCCGGCTCTGACCATTCCCTTGTAATGGAAGGAAGGGCGGATGAGTCTTATATAAAAGGCTACAGGCACTACCGGCGGATAAAAGAGGAATATGAGGGGATCCCCATGTCCGCAGCGGATCCGCTGTCCGCGGGCATGACCCTGTCAGCCCCGGGAGAAGGGGACGCCGGAGCGGCAGGAGAGGTTATCACGGAGGCCGATGTGACGGTTTCCGGTTCATTCACCTATTAGGGTGTGTTGAAAACTCATGTCACGGTTTTAAATGGCACAGGCAGTTTTCAGACACACCCTGTTTTTTGGAGGTCACTGTTTATATTTTTCGACCAGCTCTTTCGCTTCACCGATGCTCAGAGACGTATGCTTGCGCACCAGCTTGATGGCATAAACGGTCTCTCCTCTTTCCATGGCTGCCCGGATCTCTTTCTCCGCCCCGGGATCCAGCTGCCGGCTGTCAAAAGCCTGCTGATCCCTTTTTTCCATTTCCCGGGCCATTTTTTCTTCATAGCCCTCCCATATCCGTTCCCCGGGGCCGGATTCCTTCTGGTATACGGTTTCCTTCCGGAACCTTGAGATGAGGGGTACCAGAACGGTCAGCAGCAGGGAATAGATCACCAGATATTCGAAAAAGCGGAATACAAGGATGGGGAATTCATTCAGGGTCTTTACCACATTCCCCTCCGGGCCGACGATCCGGAACAGAAAGCTTATGTAATACTCAGAGCCAAAGCTGCTGGTGGTGTTGACGACCTCCAGCAGACCTGAGTTCCGGTACAGCCATTGGATGGGTTTGTTGTAAAGCGGGTTTCCTCCCGCATCAAATATGCAGCCGGCAAAGGCGGTGATGCAGACCATGAGCATACCGTGGCAGCTCCAGCCTGCACGGGATCCAAGGAAAAAAAGTACGATCAGAAATACGATAAAAATGATCCGGCTTGCGGTTCCCGGATTGTAGATGGCACTGAGAAATAATCTGGAAGCTCCCCAAAAGAGCAGTATGCCTGCGGCGGCTATGGCGATGACTGCCAGCCAGCTAGAAGTTCATACGAAGGGACACGGCAGAGCATTCTGTTCTGCCGTGTCCCTTTTGATACGCAGCGCCTTTCGGGTGCTTTTAAAAGTAGTCCGAGAAATAGGGAGTCTGCTGCTCAATGGCGTCCTCCAGCATATCCACAGTCTCCGGACTGCAGGATATCCGGCCGATCTTGTGGAGATAGTCGGGTCTCTTGTATCCAAGCAGCATGGTGGTCATGGTCTGAATATCGATTTTATCGCCGCTTTTCTCCGTGGTGCGGATCACTTCCCCCTTGCCCTCCGCAGTGATGCGGAGGGTAAAAACCCCCTGGTTCCATGAAAGCATGGGATCGTCCAATGTAAAAGTCCATTCCCGTCTCCCGGTATCCGGCTTAAAGGGGTACTGGGCGATAAAAGGCACCAGATCCACAATGCGCGCCATGAAATAGGGAGAAATGGTTTCCTTGATGTCTGCATCCTCCAGTAAAAATGCCAGGGGTTCATCGGTGTAGGTATTGCCGGTCACCTTTGATATCATGGAAAAATGAGCGCTGATAAAATTCCACAGCCCGCTCCGGGCTTCTTCATTGATAAAGATCATATCCTTGATGTAAAAGACCTCATCCGCGATCCGGTAAAGCACATAGCCATCCGGCCGCCCTTCCGTATTGTAATACACGGCTGCCATCATATCATCCGGGTCCCACAGCCAATACTCATTCCAGAGCAGCTCATTGCGCAGCAGGGCGCCATGGGTCTGAAGGGCGTACAGCTCATAGGCTTTTTTCACCTGCTCGCTTTCCACCGGCACCCGCTCTATTTCCCCGGGGACCTGCTTGTTTTTAGGCAGCTGGTAATCATTGATCTCATAAATGATCTTATCGGAAATAATTTCCCATCCCTTTCTGCGGTAGTAGGGAATGGAATAGGGGTACAGGAAAGAAATGGACTGCCCCTTTTTTCTCATATTTTCCAGCGTCTGATGCAGCAGCTTGTGCATGAGTCCCTGATTGGAATATTCCGGGTATGTTCCGACTGCGGTGAGCCCCCCCATATCATACGTTTTATGAAAGATGCGTACCTGTAAGGGGTAAACCGCTGCCTGGGATATGAGCTTGTCTCCGTCAAACCAGCCTAATACATCCGCATGCTCCAGGACCGGGGATTTGGCCTGGACGATCTCCTGGCTGTCCCAGCCGATCTGGCTCAATTCCCTGTCGGTGACCTGAAAAACATATCTCAGCAGCTGATTATACTGTTCCAGATGCTCCAGGCCCACTTCTTTTATCTTTAACTGCTTTTTACTGCCCATAAAAACCTCCTTCCTGTGTTGTTGAAGCTGCGCTGCCTTTGGGGCCTGCAGGCAGCTGCCTTTAAGAATATTATAGTTCTGTTTTGGGGACAAGTAAACCCGTACGGGCAATTAAAACCGCCCGGAATCAGGTTTTTGTCTCAATTCTGATTTGAATTTCCGTTAAAAATTCGCCGGCTTTCATGGTATCCCGGTTGTCTATTTCATAAATTTCGAAGGGATCCCCCAGGATGCGCAGGTCCGTCTGCTGCGCATAAGAGAGGACTTCCCGGATCCGGTCCAGGTTCTGGTCATAATCCCCGCGGTAGAAATAAGAGATGTATTGCCCTTCGGGAAGGACAAAGTCGCAGTCTTTCGTATTTTGTCCCAATATGAAAAATACGGAGCGGTAAACATTGCGCAGCCCTTTTTCTACGTCTTCCACGGATACCGACGCTCCGATGGGCTGGTTCCCGAAATTGAGAATCTTGTTTTCGTGCTTGCTGTGTATTTTTTTTATGATAAAATCCATTTCCTCATCCCGGGTGATGTATTCGCTCAGCTGTACACAGGGACGTTTTGGCAGTGTCCTGACCGTAAAGACCCCTGTCCGGATTTCAGACGCGGCTTTCAGACCCAGGATCCGGTCCTGGATGATCTGCTTCCTCGCCCGCAGTATTTTTAACTGTTCTTCGATATAGCTCTGCTCCTCCTGCAAAAGAGCCAGCGTATTGTCCAGGCACTGGTGATCCAGATATTCCCTGATCTGCTTCATGGAGAAATCCAGCTTGCGCAGATCACGGATGATGTTCAGTTTATAGAGCTCTTTGAGATTGTAAAGCCGGTAACCGTTTGTATCCCTGCGGGGTTTTAAGATTCCCAGTTTTTCATAATACCGCAGGGAATCGATTCCGATCCCGTAGAGCTTTGAAATTTCATTGATTTTATAATATTCCTTCATGGAAATGGTCCTCCTTTCCGGTTCCCGAAGCCGGATGCTTGACTCTGGTATTATACCATGGTTTATGCTTAAAAAGGAATGGGTTTCAAATATCATCGCAAGAATATGGAAAGGTTTGTATCATTATGTCATTTAAAAAGATCATTTATAATTTTGCACACAGGAACAGAAAACTGTTTACTCCGGGAATGCTGGCTGCCATTTTGCTGGGGACCGCCGTCAGCTCCTTCGGATTGTACAACATACATCAGCAGACAGACATTACCGAAGGCGGTGTGCTGGGTCTGACCCTTCTGCTTCATCACTGGACCGGGGTCTCTCCCTCCATCCTGACGCCCATGCTGGATATTCTCTGCTATGCATTCGCTTTTAAGCATCTGGGTAAGGAATTCTTAAAGGTTTCCTTTGTCACCACCTTAAGCCTGGGGGGCTTTTTCCGGCTGTGGGAGCAATTTCCGCCCATGCTGCCGGATCTGTCCCCTCATCCTCTGGCCGCAGCCGTTGCCGGAGGCATATTCATCGGCGTGGGTGTGGGGCTGATCATCCGGCAGGGTGGTTCCGGTTCCGGAGATGACGCCCTGGCCCTGACTATTTCCAGTATGACTCAATGCCGGATTTCCCATGCGTACCTTGTTACGGATATTTCCGTTCTGGCGCTGTCCCTGACCTATATACCGCTGAACCGCATTGTTTTTTCGCTCATCACGGTGACGGTTTCCTCTTTTATGATTGAGTTCATACAGAACTTCGGACACGGGCGGAACGTCCGCGGGAATATTCCTGAAGGGTCCCGGTTCCCCGAGGAGCCATTTATTTGACTAAGATATACGTATATGTTAAAATAAAAACAGACGGCAGTATGGATTATTCATGTCAGATAAAGTGAGGATACGGATCTATGGAAAGTAAATACAGACATCTCTATAAACAGCTTCTGGAAAAAATAGACAGACGGGAATACCGGCCCGGAGACAGGCTCCCCCCGGAAGGGGAGCTGATGGAGGCCTGCGGCGCTTCACGGGATACCGTCCGTAAGGCCCTGGAGCTTCTGGTTCGGGATGGCTACATCCGGAAAGCGAGAGGGAAAGCGGCCGAAGTGCTGGACAAGAATAAAATTAATTTTCCCGTATCAGAGATCGCCAGCTTTAAGGAAATTTACCGGTTTTCCGATTTAAAGCCCAGAACATTTGTGGAAAATCTGGAAATTGTCAAAAATGACCCCAAGCTGATGGAGGCGCTTCAGATCGGTCCGGAGGACGAGGCCTTTTTGCTGGAGCGGGTCAGGGAGATCGAAGGGGAGAAAATTATCATTGATAAGGATTATTTTTCAAGAAGGATCGTGGAAAACCTGCCCTTACGGGCGGCCCAGGATTCTGTTTATGAATATCTGGAAAAGGAGGCGGGGCTGAAGATCGGATTTGCCATGAAGGAGATCACGGTCCATATGGCCGCGGATGAGGATTACCGGCTCCTTGACATGGGAAGCTACGATATGGTCGTGGTGGTGAAAAGCTATACGTATCTGGAGGACTCCACTCTGTTTCAGTACACGGAGTCGCGCCACAGGCCGGATAAATTTAAGTTCGTGGACTTTGCCAGACGAAAGCTTTAAAAACAATGTGAGATCCCTTAAATTCATTTCCCCCATGTTGACAAAGATATACGTATATGTTATAGTTAAAATGCAAGTTAAACATATAAGTTTGGGAGAGTTACAAAACATGTAGGGAAAGGAGTATGAATATGGGAAAGTATGAGAACGATGCAAGGAAGCTGCTGGAATACGTAGGCGGGAAAGAGAACATCAGCGCCGTATCCCACTGTATCACCAGAATGCGTTTTGTTCTGGGGGAGACAGAGAAGGCGGATACAAAAAAGATTGAGGCACTTTCAAGCGTCAAGGGCACTTTTACACAGGCCGGACAGTTTCAGGTCATCATCGGAAATGACGTACAGCAGTTTTATAACGAATTTACCGCCGTGTCCGGATTGGAAGGGGTATCCAAGGAAGAGGTTAAGAAGGAAGCAAAGGGGAATATGAACCTGCTGCAGCGGGCTGTGGCCGATATTGCGGAAATTTTTGCTCCGCTGATTCCGGCCATCGTGGTTGGAGGTCTGATTCTGGGCTTCCGCAACATCATCGGAGAAATCAAGTTTATGAACGGGGGGACGGAAACGCTCATCGGGGTATCCCGGTTCTGGGCCGGAGTCCACAGCTTTCTGTGGCTGCTGGGCGAAGCGATCTTCCATTTCCTGCCTGTGGGGATCACCTGGTCCGTCACCAAGAAGATGGGCACCACCCAGATCCTTGGAATCGTTCTCGGACTCACCCTGGTTTCCCCTCAGCTTTTGAATGCGTATTCCATGGCGCCGGGGGTGGAAGTTCCGGTCTGGGATTTCGGTTTCGTGCAGATGGAGATGGTCGGATATCAGGCTCAGGTCATACCGGCCATACTGGCGGGATTCGTTCTGGTTTATCTGGAGCGGTTCTTTAAAAAGATCACGCCCCAGGCCATTTCCATGATCGTGGTTCCCTTCTTCTCCCTGCTGCTGGCAGTCATCGCGGCTCACGCGGTGGTAGGCCCCATCGGCTGGGCCGCTGGCTCCTGGATCTCCAAAATTGTTTACGCGGGCCTTACCTCCAGCTTCCGCTGGCTGTTTGCGACCTTATTCGGATTTATTTACGCCCCTCTTGTCATTACCGGGCTTCACCACATGACGAACGCCATTGACTTACAGCTGATGGCGGAATTCGGCGGCACCATGCTTTGGCCCATGATCGCCTTATCCAACATCGCCCAGGGCTCCGCGGTACTGGCCATGATCTTCCTTCAGAAGAAGAATGAAGAAGCCAAGCAGATTTCCATTCCCGCCTGTATTTCCTGTTATCTGGGAGTTACGGAGCCGGCCATGTTTGGTGTGAACATAAAACGGGGATTTCCATTCCTTTCCGCCATGATCGGTTCAAGTCTGGCGGCCACCATTTCCGTTGGAATGAATGTCATGGCAAATTCCATCGGTGTGGGAGGACTTCCGGGAATCCTGTCCATTCAGCCCCGGTACATGGGAATATTCGCAGTGTGCATGTTCATTGCCGTTGCGGTTCCATTTATTCTTACGGTCATTTTCGGAAAAAAGAAGGGAATTCAGTAAATGAGGAATTTTAAGAAATCATGTGTGTATCAGATCTATCCCAAATCCTTTCAGGACACCAATGGAGATGGGATAGGAGATTTAAACGGTGTCATGGAAAAGCTGGATTACTTAAAACTGCTGGGAGTGGATTTTCTCTGGCTGACCCCGTTTTTTTTGTCCCCTCAGAATGACAACGGCTATGACATCCAGGATTACTGCCGGATCGATCCCCTGTTCGGAACCATGGAGGATTTGGAGAAGCTGATCGCGGAAGCGGGAAGACGGGATATGGGACTGATGCTCGATATGGTTTTTAATCATACATCCACAAGCCATGAATGGTTTCAGAGAGCGCTTAAGGGTGAAAAGAAATTTCAGGATTACTATTTTTTCAAAGACGGCAGGGCGGGGAATCCGCCCACCAACTGGCAGTCCAAGTTCGGGGGGAGCGTATGGGAGTATGAGGAAGCCCTTGGGAAGTATTACCTCCATCTCTTTGACAGCACCCAGGCGGACTTGAACTGGGATAACCGGGAGGTGAGGGAAGAGATCAAAAAGGTCCTCCGGTTCTGGAAGGAAAAGGGCATCCGGGGATTCCGGTTCGATGTCATCAATCTGGTATCCAAGCCTGACCCATGGGAGGATGATGAGGAAGGGGATGGCCGCCGGTTTTATACGGACGGTCCCCGGATCCATGAGTATCTAAGGGAAATCGTGGAGGATACGGGGCTGGATTCGGAGGATATCATTACGGTGGGAGAGATGTCTTCCACGACAATCGGCCACTGCATACGCTACACCAGGCCGGAAGAAAAGCAGCTTAAGATGTGTTTTAATTTCCATCACTTAAAGGTGGATTATAAGGACGGGGACAAATGGTCCCTGATGCCCTGGGATTTTGAGGAACTGAAAAAAATATTTCATACATGGCAGGCCGGAATGGCCCGGGGAAACGGGTGGAATGCGGTATTCTGGTGCAATCACGACCAGCCCAGGGCCGTATCCAGATTTGGAAATGACGGACCTTACAGGGAGCAGAGCGCGAAGATGCTGGCCACCGTCATACACGGGATGCGGGGAACTCCGTTCATTTACCAGGGCGAGGAAATCGGCATGACCAATGGACATTTTACGGATATTTCCCTTTACCGGGATGTGGAAAGCCTTAATTATTTTCAGATCTTAAAGGAACAGGGGCGGAAAGAAGAGGAGATTTACCGGATTTTACAGGAGCGCTCCAGAGATAACGGCAGAACTCCCATGCAGTGGGGGGCCGGAGAAAATGCGGAATTTACCCATGGCATTCCCTGGATCGGCGTAAATGAAAACTATAAGGAAATCAACGCAGAGGAAAGCCTTGCCCGCGAGGATTCCGTCTTTTATTATTACCGCAGGCTGATCGGTTTGAGAAAGCAGTACGACGTGATCAGCGACGGGAGCTATGAGCCGGTTTTGATGGAGCATAAAGAAATATTTGCTTATAAGAGAAGTCTTCACGGAGAAAAGCTTCTGGTTTTCGCCAATTTCACCGGATGGGAGGCAGAGGCAGAAGCGGATGAAACACTGGACAGCTGGAAGGTCCTGCTGTCCAATGATGAGAGAACACAGATCCGGGGGAAAAGGCTGGTGTTAGAGCCTTACGGCGCCATAATGCTGTACCGGCGGGAACCGGCATCAGATTCCCAGGGTGTGCTCCATCAGGATTTTAGTTCCCATGAGGATCAGGATCAGGCCTCCGAAGAACTCGGCCTTTGACTTAAACTGGGTTCCGAACACATTTCCGACCTTTACGCCCAGAATGGAAAGGGCAAAGGTGGTGACTCCGATAAAGGATACCGCCGGAACGATCTGAACCTGTAAAAAGGCAAATGTGACACCTACGGCCAGTGCGTCGATGCTGGTTGCCAGGGCCAGCATGACCATGTTTTTCGGATCCAGGGAACAGTCCGTGCATTCTTCCGTTTCTTTGCTGAAGGACTCCTTTATCATATTAATGCCGATGACACCCAGCAGAATGAAAGCGATCCAGTGGTCAAAGGAAATGATGGCATCCTTGAACTGGGAACCAAGCAGATAGCCGATCAGGGGCATTCCGGACTGGAACCCTCCGAAATACAGCCCTGTAATGACCGCATTCTTCCAGCTCATCTTTGGCATGCATAATCCCTTACAGACGGCTACGGCAAAAGCATCCATGGATAATCCTGCCGCAATGATGAACAACTCTACGAAAGACATGTGATATTCCTCCTGTGTATGACGTAATAAGTATATGCAGCTGAAAACAGGAGACAGAACTTCCGCGGCAAACAAAAAGACTTATCTGTGCGTAAGAAAAACACACAGATAAGTCTCATCTTTTTGCTTAAAAGCAAGTTAGCAAAGCCAGACAGACTTTTCTGTCAGTATGTTGACTTTGCAGGCACACTCTCTGAACCGCGGAGGTGCTGACTACTCCCTTATCTTTCGTCTATTCTACCGGATAAAGACAGTTATGTCAAGAATAATTCTCATTTAAATGGCGGCGGCCATTGTGAGCTTTATAAAAGAACGTTTTCATACATGGGAAAGATTTTGTGAAAAATAAATATTGCAGGATAAAAAAGATTGTGATACTATAAGTGCAATTCATTGTAGTGAAGTGGTTCACTGTCATAAAACAGGAAAATCAGGGAACCATGACCATACAGGAGTTCAGAAGATATACTGGAAAAGGCAGAGAAGGAGACTCTGGCCTATGGACCCGGGCAGGGAGAAAGCGTCACCGACTGAGAGCGCTTTTACGTGGGACTTGGCTAAGGGAACACTCCGGAGCCGATATACCGAAGCGGCCGGAAATGGAAGAAGAGATTACCGGCGCCATGAGTAGGTATATCCGTACGCATGCGTTAAATGTCAGAGTGGGGACATTTGCTGATCCGTCTGTTTATCTGCGGGCGGAGGAAGAAGGAGCTGTCTCAATGCGGGTGGTACCGCGGGAACTTATAGCCATATAAATCCCGTCCCGGAATATGTAACTGTATTCCGGGGCGGGATGTTTTATTGTCAGAAATTCCCTTCACCGGAATCAAAGCAATTACATTCAGGTAAGGAGAAAGCAGATATGGAATTTATCAGTGGTGTAAAACAGAAAGAAACCATCGGAATTGAAGAGCTGGGATCCGGCGGTCTTACGGGAAAGACCGTAAAAATGGAAGGAAGCGTCCATACCATACGGGATATGGGAGAAGTGGCCTTTGTGATCTTAAGGAAAGCGGAAGGGCTGGTGCAGTGCGTATACGAGGAAGGAAAAACGGATTTTGATTTAAGCCTTTTAAAAGAGGAATCCGCCATCCGGGCCACCGGCGTGGTCTCTCCGGAAACCCGCGCGCCTTACGGGTATGAGATCCGCTTATCCGGCATTGAGGTGCTGTCCCAGCCTGCGGAGGCGCTGCCCATCTCCATCAGCAAATGGAAGCTGAATACCTCCCTTGAGACAAAGCTGGCCCTGCGCCCCATAACCTTAAGAAATCCCATGGAGCGGGCCAGGTTCCGCATCCAGGAAGGCATTGTCAGAGGGTTCCGGGATTTTCTTCATTCCCAGGGTTTTACGGAGATCCATACACCAAAGATTGTAGCCCGCGGCGCCGAAGGCGGATCCAACGTATTCAAACTGGACTATTTTAATAAAAAGGCGGAGCTTGGCCAGAGTCCCCAGTTTTATAAGCAGACCATGGTGGGCGTGTTTGACCGGGTGTTTGAAGTCGCTCCCGTGTTCCGGGCGGAAAAGCATAATACCACAAGGCATTTAAATGAGTATACCAGCATGGATTTTGAAATGGGTTATATTGACGGTTTTGAGGAGATCATGGAAATGGAAACAGCCGTTCTCCAGTATACCCTGGAACTGCTGTGTGAGGAATATGGGGCTGAGCTTAAAATGCTTCAGATCACACTTCCGGATGTAACCAACATCCCTTCTGTCCGCTTTGAAAAAGCGAAGGAACTGGTGGCTGAAAAGTACAGCCGGAAGATCCGCAACCCCTATGACCTGGAGCCGGAAGAGGAAGTGCTGATCGGCCGCTATTTCAAGGAAGAGTATGGCAGTGACTTTGTATTTGTCACCCATTATCCCACAAAGAAGCGTCCCTTCTACGCCATGGATGATCCCGCTGATCCCCGTTTCACCTTAAGCTTTGACTTATTGTTCAAGGGACTGGAGATCACCACCGGAGGCCAGAGGATCCATGATTATGATGCAATCATTAAGAAGATGGAAGACCGGGGCATGAATCCGGAGGATATTTCATCCTATTTAATGATATTCAAATACGGCATGCCTCCTCACGGAGGCCTGGGAATCGGCCTGGAGAGGCTTACCATGCGGCTTCTTGATGAGGCCAACGTAAGAGAGACAACTCTGTTCCCAAGAGACGTGACCAGACTGGAACCATGAACACCCTACGGGTATATTTATGCCCAGAGGACATGGGCAGGAATAAGGAAAGGAGGCAGGAAAAATGGCGCATATGATTGATGACGAAACAATTGAGTACGTGGGCATCCTGGCAAAGCTTGAGCTCAGTGAAGCGGAAAAGGAAGCGGCGAAAAAAGATATGGGGCGCATGCTGGATTACATCGATAAATTGAACGAACTGGACACGGAAGGTGTGGAACCCATGTCCCATGTGTTTCCCGTGTACAACGTGTTCCGTGAAGATGTGGTGAAAAACGGAGATGACAGGGATAACATCATAAAGAATGCTCCGGAAAGCAAGGATGGGGCCTTTAAAGTTCCGAAAACAGTGGAATAGGGGGATGATGAAATGACAGATAAGGAACTTTTGTCCCTCACTGCGGTGCAGCTTGGGAAAAAGATAAAAAGCGGGGAGGTGACATCCCCGGAAGCGGTAAAAGCGGTTTTCCGGCAGATAAAGGCCATGGAACCGGTGCTTAACAGCTTTGTGACCATAGAAGAAGAAAAAGCGCTTGCCAGGGCGGAGGAGGTCCAGAAGCAGATCGAGGCCGGAGCCCTTACCGGACCTCTGGCCGGCGTGCCGGCGGCGGTGAAGGATAACATCTGCCTGGAAGGAACGAAGACTACCTGCAGTTCCAGGATCCTTTCCGGTTTTGTTCCCTCCTATACGGCTTCCGCTGCGGAGAACCTGCTTCAGGCGGGAGCCGTGGTCCTTGGAAAGACCAACATGGACGAATTTGCCATGGGGAGCACCACGGAAACCTCGGCTTACGGGGCGACCAGAAATCCCTGGAATCCGGAGCATGTGCCCGGCGGTTCATCCGGCGGCTCCTGCGCGGCAGTTGCGGCGGCGGAATGCTTTTACGCCCTGGGGTCGGATACGGGCGGCTCCATAAGGCAGCCGGCCTCCTTCTGCGGCGTCACCGGATTAAAGCCCACCTACGGAACGGTTTCCCGGTACGGGCTCATCGCCTATGGTTCTTCTTTAGACCAGATCGGGCCGGTCGCCAGGGATGTGACGGACTGCGCCGCCATTTTGGAGGTCCTTGCTTCCCACGATGAGAAGGACAGCACCTCAGCCTGCCGGAAAGACTGCAATTTTACGGAAGCCCTGAGAGATGATGTGAAAGGGATGCGGATCGGCATTCCGGCGGATTATCTGGGAGAGGGCCTGGATCCGGAGGTAAAGGAAGCCGTGTTAAAGGCGGCGGGAGTCCTGGAGGAAAAAGGAGCGGTCGTGGAGACCTTCCGGCTTGGGATGGTGGAATATGCCATTCCGGCTTACTATGTGATCGCTTCCGCGGAAGCCAGCTCCAACTTATCCAGGTTTGACGGCGTAAAGTACGGCTATCGGGCCAGGGAATACGAAGGGCTTCACGGGATGTACAAAAAAAGCCGTTCCGAGGGCTTCGGACCTGAGGTGAAGCGCCGCATCATGCTGGGGTCCTTTGTGCTCAGCTCCGGATATTATGACGCTTACTATCTGAAGGCCTTAAGAACCAAGGCTCTCATTAAGAAAGCCTTTGACCAGGCCTTTGCAAAATACGATGTGATCCTGGGCCCGGCTTCTCCCCAGACGGCGCCCAGGCTCGGAGAGAGCTTAAGCGATCCGTTAAAGATGTACCTGGGGGATATTTACACCATTTCCGTGAACCTTGCCGGCCTTCCCGGACTCACGGTCCCCTGCGGAAGGGATGGAGAGGGGCTGCCCATCGGCGTCCAGTTCATCGGGGACTGTTTCAAAGAAAAGGACATCATCAGGGCGGGCTTTGCCTTTGAACAGAGCAGAAGCTATGAGATGCCCCCCATGGCGGAGGAAGCCATTTCCGGAAGGGAGGAGAGGTAAATGAGCAAACAGTATGAGACGGTCATCGGCCTGGAGGTTCATGTGGAGCTTGCCACCAAAACGAAGATTTTCTGCTCCTGTTCCACGGAATTCGGCGGAGATCCCAATACCCATACCTGTCCGGTCTGCACCGGTATGCCGGGCTCCCTTCCTGTCCTTAACCGGCAGGTGGTGGAATATGCCCTGGCGGTGGGGCTGGCGGCAAACTGTGAGATCAACCAGTACTGCAAGTTCGACCGTAAGAATTATTTTTATCCCGATAATCCACAGAACTATCAGATTTCCCAGCTCTATCTTCCCATCTGCCACGACGGCTTTGTGGAGATCGATACAACCGCCGGAAAAAAGAAGATCGGGATCCATGAGATCCACATGGAAGAGGATGCGGGAAAGCTGATCCACGATGAGTGGGAGGACTGTTCCCTGGTGGACTTTAACCGCAGCGGGGTCCCTCTGATCGAAATCGTATCAGAGCCGGATATGAGAAGTGCGGATGAAGTCATCGCCTATCTGGAGAAGCTGAGGCTGATCATCCAGTATCTGGGCGCTTCCGACTGCAAGCTTCAGGAGGGCTCCATGAGGGCCGATGTCAACTTGTCCATCCGCGAAGCGGGAGCCTCAGCGTTCGGCACCAGAACG
Organism: Lachnospiraceae bacterium 54-53; assembly: GCA_041223105.1. Taxonomy (GTDB): domain Bacteria; phylum Bacillota; class Clostridia; order Lachnospirales; family Lachnospiraceae; genus Lacrimispora. The sequence goes on along the minus strand of JBCLPO010000003.1, from coordinate 330,221 downwards.
GAGATGAAAAACTTAAACTCCTTTAAGGCCATTGCCCGTGCCATCGAAGGGGAGAGGAAACGCCAGATCGAGCTTTTGGAGGAAGGGAAAAAGGTCATTCAGGAAACCAGGAGATGGGATGACAACAAGGAATCCTCCCATGCCATGAGGTCCAAGGAGGATGCCAAGGATTACCGCTATTTTCCGGACCCGGATCTGCCGCCGGTGGTCATAAGCGACGAGTGGATCGCGGATATAAAGGCCAGACAGCCGGAGCTTAAAACGGAAAAGATGATCCGGTATCAGGAGGAATTTCATCTGTCCGGATACGATGCGGATATCATCACGGCCTCCAAGCACATGGCCGATATTTTTGAAGCGGTCACCGCCATCTGCAGAAAGCCGAAGGAAGCCGCAAACTGGCTGATGGTGGAAGGGATGCGCCTTTTGAAGGAGCATGAGCTGGAACCTGAAAATATGACATTTTCTCCTGAAAACCTTGCAAATCTGATCGAATTAGTGGATAATGGTACCATTAACCGCACCGTAGGCAAGGAAGTTTTCGAGAAAGTTTTCGCACAGGACATTGATCCTGAGAAGTATGTGGAAGAAAAAGGACTGAAGGTGGTCAGTGACGAAGGGGAACTGCGCAAGGTGATTGAGGGAATTGTTTCCGCCAATCCGCAGTCGGTGGAGGATTACCGGAGCGGAAAAGAGAAAGCCATGGGCTTTCTGGTGGGCCAGACCATGAGATCCATGAAGGGAAAGGCCGATCCGGGAATGGTAAATAAGATCCTGAAGGAACTGTTAGGTTAAAGGAGTCTATATGAGGAGGAAAAAGAGATCTATGAAGCCGTATGTTGAAATGACAAAGGAAGAATTACAGGAACTGAGAAAACAGCTTTCCGCACAGTATAAGGAGTTTCAGGGCAAGGATTTGAAGCTTGACATGTCCAGGGGAAAACCCAGCGCCGAACAGCTGGATATTTCCATGGGAATGATGGATGTGCTGAGCAGCAGCGGCGATCTGATCTGTGACGACGGCACGGACTGCCGAAATTACGGGGTCCTTGACGGGATAAGGGAAGCAAAAGAGCTTCTTGCAGATATGATGGAGGTTGCTCCGGACCATATCATCATATACGGCAACTCCAGCTTAAATGTGATGTATGATACGGTTTCCCGTTCCATAACCCACGGCGTCATGGGAAGCACTCCATGGTGTAAGCTGGATAAGGTGAAATTCCTCTGTCCGGTGCCCGGCTATGACAGGCATTTTTCCATTACCGAGTACTTTGGAATTGAAATGATCAATGTTCCCATGACTCCCCAGGGTCCGGATATGGATCTGGTGGAAGAGCTGGTGGCAAACGATGATTCCATCAAGGGAATCTGGTGCGTGCCCAAGTATTCCAACCCTCAGGGCATCTCCTATTCCGATGAGACGGTGCGCCGCTTCGCCCGTTTAAAACCGGCGGCAAGCGACTTCCGCATTTACTGGGATAACGCATATACCATTCATCACCTATACGATCATGACCAGGATCATCTGATCGAGATCCTTGCGGAATGCAAGAGAGCCGGTAATCCGGATATGGTTTACAAATTCGCTTCCACCTCCAAGGTCAGCTTCCCCGGCTCCGGCATCGCTGCCATCGCGGCCAGCCAGAACAACCTGGTGGACATCATGAAGCAGCTAAAGATCCAGACCATCGGACACGATAAGGTGAATCAGCTGCGCCATGTGCGTTTCTTCGGGGATATCCATGGCATGGTGGAGCATATGAGAAAGCATGCGGATATCATGAGACCTAAGTTTGAGGCGGTCAATGAGATCCTGGAACGGGAGCTGGGCGGTCTGGGGATCGGGGAATGGACCAATCCCAAGGGCGGATATTTCATTTCCTTTGACTCCCTGGACGGCTGTGCTAAGGCCGTTGTGGCCCGCTGCAAGAAGTCCGGCCTGGTCATGACCGGCGCGGGAGCCACCTACCCCTATGGAAAGGATCCCCGTGACAGCAACATCCGCATTGCGCCGTCTTATCCGCCCTTATCTGATTTGATCCTGGCTATGGAGCTCTTTGCCCTTTGTGTGAAGATCGTCAGCATAGACAAGATCCTGGCTGAAAGAGCATAAAAAGAAAATCCGCCTGCCTTATCCGGACCTCCGGAATAGGGTAAGCGGATTTTTTCGCTTTGTAACAGAAATAAGGGGCCAAAGGTGCGCGCTCCGTCAATCGAATAAAACCAGATTGATAAATGCCTGAAACGACTCCGTCTGAAATTTATCCTTAAGGAACACCACATGATTCATGCAGCTGATGTCCAGATCTTTCACTTCGATCTCAATAATTTCCCCCCGCTTGATGGATTCGTCGGCAAAGATCCTGGGAACGATGCCGATTCCGATATTCTCCTTCGCTGCCTGAAGGATCACATCCGAGTTGGTGCTGGACCAGAGGGGCTCTGCGGATAAATTGCTTAAGGAAAGGGCGCAGTCAAAGGTATCCCGTATGGTACAGCCCTGTTCCCGCAAAAGAAGGGGCTCCTCAATGAGGCGGTCCAAATCCACCGGCTGGGCCGGCTGTTTGGCAAACGGATGGGAGGGCGAGCAGATCACGGCCATGGGATAGGAGGAAAAAGGGATCTTTTCCAGCTGGTCGTCTGCAATGACACCCTCGATCAGACCGATATCCAGTTCATTTTTCAAAAGTTTATTTGTGATCTCCTGGGAACTGGAGACAGTCACCTTCAGCTGGGTTCCGGGATTGCTGACAGCGAAACGGGATACCACCCGGGGGAGCAAAAAGCTGGCCAGGGTCACGCAGGATCCGATCCGCAGGGGTGCCTGAAGGTGCAGGGTGCCGGAGTAGTTTTCCAGGTCCTGGTACAATTCCAGAAGAGGGATGACTTTCGATAAGTAAAATTTTCCGTTCTCATTGATCACCACCCTGCGGGAGACCCGGTCAAACAGGGGGGAACCGACGGATTCTTCCAGTTCATTGATGGCGTGGGAAATGGCAGGCTGGGTCATGGACAGCGCCCTGGCCGCCCCGGTGATGCTGCCTTCTTCACACACCGTTTTAAAGATAGTAAGATGTCTCAAGTTCATGTTAGCGATCCTTCCATTACCAATGTGTCATATGACAATCTTCATTATATCATTTTGATAATGGTATGAACAGGGATTTTGAAAAAAATGTCGAAAATATCTAAATTCTTAACATCATCAGATGAACGGCTGCATAGCTTCCATCCCGGTATTTAAAGCAATGCTCCCTGGTGCCGTAAATCTCAAAGCCGAACTTCTGGTAAAGGGCCAGACCCCGCCTGTTTTCGCACACCACTTCCAGCTCCAGCTGTTCATAACCCATTTCACGGGCTCCGCTTATGATGGCTCCGAGGAGATGGGAGCCGATTCCAAGCCCCCAGTAATCCCGGAAGATGGAGATGCCGAAGGAAGCCCGGTGGGCATAGCGTTCCCGGTCCCCCACGGGATTGATCCCGGCGTTTGCCACGATCCTTCCGCCCATGTCCGCGCATACCATTAAGTCTTTCCGGCTGTGAAGGGTGGAAAAGAGAAAATGCTGTTCCTGGTGGACGGAGGAATGGATTTCATCCGGGTACCTGGCCATGTAGTCCGTTTCCGCCGAAGTGATCTGCATGGCAATCAAAATGGCGGCGGCGTCACCGGGGCCCGGGCTTCTTAAGATGCAGGGGGTGCCGTCCTTTAACAGGACATTTTTTGGTTTGTATTCCATATTTTAGCCTCTTTTCCTTTCTTTGCTGAAATACATGCTATCACATTTCGGGGATAACTTCAACGGAAAATAACAATTGGAAGCCGTCCTGGGTTTTACAGTGAAATTGTTTCAAAACAGAGATCGAAATTACTTGATTTTAGTGAAATGATATATTATGATAGTTTTGTAACTGCGAAAAATGTAAAATATTGGGTAAGGAGGAAGATCATTATCATTGACTTTGAAAACGGAACATTTGTCAAATTGAAAAAAGCGGATCGCTCAGGCGCGGAGGATGTAACGGATTTACTTAATTTAGGTGAAGTATTAATAAGCTGCTATAAAGGTATGAAGGATTACGTGGTTTTTACCAACAAACGCATTATTTGTGTCAGCGACCAGGGCTTGACGGGGCGGAAAAAAAGCTACATGTCCATGCCATATTCCAAGATCGAAGCTTTTTCCTTTGTCATATCGGAAGACGCCGGTATGGACAGCGAGCTGGAGATCTATTTTCACAGTCTTGGCAAGGTGAAGTTTGAATTTACAGGCACCAGCAATATTGTTGAAATAGGAAAATTCATAGGTTCCAATGTATTATGATCCCATATGCTTTCCGTTGGTATTCAATTCCATAGAGGTTTAAAAGGCGGTGCCCGAAGTGCGGGTCCCGCCTTTTTCACTGAAAGCCTTACAGCCGTTTTGCCACAGCCTTGATAAATTCCTCGCTGTTTAAGATCTTTGGATCCGGCAGGGTGGTGATCAGTGCCAGATCCCTGGTCATCTCGCCGGCCTCAATGGTATCAATGGTGGCCTGTTCCAGCTTATCGGCAAACGCGGCCAGTTCGCTGTTTCCGTCCAGCTCTCCCCGCTTTCTTAAAGCGCCGGTCCAGGCGAAGATGGTGGCTACGGAGTTTGTGGAGGTTTCTTCTCCCTTTAAGTGCTTATAATAGTGGCGCTGCACGGTACCGTGAGCCGCCTCGTATTCATAATCCCCGTTGGGAGACACCAGAACAGAGGTCATCATGGCCAGGGAACCGAAGGCAGAGGATACCATATCGCTCATCACATCCCCGTCATAGTTTTTGCAGGCCCAGATGTAGCCGCCTTCCGATTTCATGACCCGGGCGACCGCGTCGTCGATCAGGGTATAGAAATAGGTGATGCCGGCTTCCCTGAATTTATCCTCATATTCCCCGTCAAAGATCTCCTGGAAAATATCCTTGAAGGTATGGTCATATTTCTTGGAAATGGTATCCTTGGTGGCAAACCATAAGTCCTGCCTGGTATCCAGCGCGTAGCTGAAACAGCTTCTGGCAAAGCTTTCGATGGAGCCGTTTAAGTTGTGCATGCCCTGTATGATGCCCGGACCGTCAAAGGTATGGATCAGTTCCCGTGTCTCCGAACCGTCCGCTCCGGTAAAAACGAGCTCCGCCTTACCGGCTGCCGGGATCTTCATCTCAGATCCTTTATAAACATCGCCGTAAGCATGCCTTGCGATGGTGATGGGTTTTTTCCAGTTGATAACACATGGTTCGATTCCCCTGACAACGATGGGAGCCCGGAATACGGTTCCGTCCAGGATCGCCCGGATGGTTCCGTTGGGACTTTTCCACATTTCTTTTAAATTGTATTCCTTTACACGGGCTGCATTGGGGGTGATGGTGGCGCATTTGACGGCAACCTTATATTTTTTTGTGGCGTTGGCGGAGTCAACCGTAACCTGGTCATTGGTTTCATCCCGGTGCTCAAGTCCCAGATCATAGTATTCCGTCTTTAAATCAATATAGGGCAGCAGAAGGCGGTCCTTGATCATCTGCCATAGAATCCTGGTCATCTCGTCTCCATCCATTTCGACGATGGGGGTTGTCATCTTAATCTTATCCATGTGTTTCTCCTCCTTGGAAATGTTCGTGTTATGCTATAGTATACGACGGATTGTAAAATCACACAAGCAGTCTGTGTGAATTTATTCATGCTTTTTTGCATATTATGCATATCCGTTCCTGGGACTCAAAACTCCTGATATACCGCGGGATCCTGGCCTGAGGTCCTGCCATCCGCCCTGGTCAGGGAATCGAGAGCAGCCATGTCCTCGTCTGAAAGTGAAAAGTCAAATACATTGAGGTTTTCCAGCTGATGCTCTCTGGAAGACGCTTTTGGTACCGGAACGGCGCCGTGCTGGATATGCCAGCGCAATACCACCTGTGAAGCGCTCTTTTGGCGGACGTTTGCTATGCCTGTTATGATTCTGCCGGACAGCATATCATTTCCCCTTCCCAGAGGGGTCCAGGCCTGGATGACGATGCCGTGTTCCCTGTGCCATGCAAGCTGTTCCATCTGGTTAAAATAGGGATGGAGCTCTATCTGATTGACGGCCGGCACCACGCCCGTCTCCTTTTCCAGCCTCTCCAAGTGTTCCGGAAGGAAATTGCATACACCAATGGAGCGTATGTATCCCCGTTTCCTGGCCTCGATCAGCGCCTGCCATGCCCCGACGTACCGGTCCTCAAGGGGGTTGGGCCAGTGGATCAGATATAAATCGTAGTGGGAGAGCCCTGCGCGGAACAAGGATTCTTCCACGGTTTTCAGCGCCTGGCCGTATTCATGGCGCCTTCCCGGTAACTTGGAAGTTATGAACAGCTCCTCTCTGGGAACAGAAGTGCGCCGGACTGCTTCCCCCACAGCGCCTTCGTTTTCATAATTAAAGGCTGAGTCGATGAGACGGTATCCCAGCTCCACGGCGTTTTTAATGCTTTCCGCCCCTTCCGCGCCGTTCAGTAAATAGGTGCCGAAGCCTATTGCAGGAATTGTAAGCCCATCATTGAAAGTGACTGTTTTCATGGAATTCATAGCGATCATTTCCCTTCTGCGTTTAAAAGACATATGAACGGGTTGTTTCGTATATTATACTTCGGAATGGGAAAAAAATCCATGCTTCCCGCCCCGAAATATTGCTGTTATACTTGACACATTTAACTGTGAATGGTATAGTTACAGCTATAAACTGTAACTGAAAATAATACAGAACAATGAGGGAATAATGGTAAAAATCAGAAAAAAATATGGAATAATGGGAATAGGAGGTGCAGCAATTGGGATTTTCCATTGATATGAGCGTCCCGGTTTTAACCGTGTTTCTCCAGGGGATTTTAAGCTTCTTTTCGCCCTGCGTGCTTCCTCTTATTCCCCTTTACATCGGGTATTTGTCAGGGGGAACAGGAGTGAAGGGAGAGGATGGGAGGATCCGTTATAGACGCAGCAAGGTCATGATCCATACCGTTTGCTTTGTCATAGGGATCAGCTTTACATTTTTCCTGTTAGGGCTTGGATTTTCCGCCTTCGGCAGCTTTTTTAAGTCAAACCAGCTGCTGTTCGCAAGGCTGGGAGGAATCCTTGTGATCCTGTTTGGTTTGTACCAGCTTGGAATATTCGGAACCTCCTCCGTATTGGGAAAAGAACGGAGGCTGCCCTTTTCCTTTGATGTGCTGGCCATGTCTCCCTTCACCGCCTTAATCATGGGATTCACCTTCAGCTTTGCCTGGACGCCCTGCGTGGGGCCTGCCCTGGCCAGCGTGCTGATCATGGCGGCATCAGCCTCCACAAAGGCTCTGGGCTTTACCCTGATCGGGGTGTATACCCTGGGCTTTATCCTGCCCTTTCTGGCAGTTGGATTTTTTACCACATCGGTGCTTGATTTTTTCAAAGCCCACAGCAGCGCTGCAAAAAGTGCGGTAAAGGCGGGAGGCATTCTCATGATATTTATGGGATTGCTGATTTTTACCGGAAAAATGAATGCGGTGACCGGATATCTGTCTTCCATTCAGAATCCGCCGGCTGCCGGGTCCGAAGAGGCGCCGGAGACGTCTGCAGAAACGGAGACCGCCCGGGAGACATTGCCGGAAAAGGAATCCTCTTCCGAAACAGAGGAAAGCACAGATGGAGAGGCGTCCCCTGAAATTCTGCCGGCCATCGATTTTACGCTGACAGACCAGTTCGGCAGCACTCATTCCCTTTCTGATTATAAAGGAAAGATCATATTTTTAAATTTCTGGGCCACCTGGTGTCCCCCGTGCAGGGCGGAAATGCCGGATATCCAGAAAATATACGAAACCTACGACAGGGAAGGGGACGATGGGGTGATCGTTCTGGGGGTGGCGGCCCCAGGGTATGGAAATGAAAAGGACGAGGAAGGGATTAAGGCATTCCTCGAGGAAAATGGGTATACCTATCCGGTACTGATGGATACGGAGGCGGAATTGTTTACCGCTTACGGAATATTTTCTTATCCCACCACATTTATGATCGACCGGGAGGGAAATGTATTTGGCTATGTGAGCGGGCAGCTTTCCGAGGATACCATGCACAGCATCATTGAACAGACTATGAAAGGAGAGCGGAACTGAATCTATGGATAAGTACAGGGCGAGAAGAAGAAGGATAAAAAGAAGAAACAGAAGCATTGCCTTGGGTGTGCTGCTTATATCAGCCCTGTCAATTGCCTGGTTTGTATATTCCAATGTTTTTAAGGACGGCGGACGGACCGGATCGGGCGTTCTGGAAGCGGGTGCGGAAACAGAAGACGGCAGACATACAAACCGGCCGGATGAGAAGCTTTCGTCGGCCAGGGTCGGGCAGACGGATTTAACAGGGCTTACGGCAGAGGAGGCAAAGGAGACCCTGGAGGAGCGGTACCAGTGGGAGCTGATGGTCAGTGACGGTGCGGACTCGGTTTTGCTGGATAATTTTCTGGAGCCTCAGCTTCAGGAAATCATCCGTCAGATAGAGGAAACGCCGGCAGACCGGACACAGCAGTATGAAATAGAATACGAGGCCATGAGAGAACCCTTTGTTAAGGAGGCGGCCGCACTTGCTCAGCGCTGGGACAAAAGCGCCGTCGGCTCGGAGCTGGAAAGCTTTGACAAGACGACCGGGGCTTACGGATATACGAAAGAGCAGAACGGACGGACATTAAACCGGGAAAAGCTGGTGGAGCAGCTGATGGATGCGGTAAAAGAAGAGGATTATCAGGCCGAGATTATGGCTGAATTTACGGAGACCTCCCCGGAAAGAACCCAGGCCCAGGCGAAAGAACAGTACCGTGTGATCGGAACTTTTACCACCACCACCACGGATAATAAGAACAGAAATCAGAATATCCGGCTGGCAGTGGATTCCATCAACGGGCTCATTTTAAAGCCGGGACAGGAGTTCTCCTTTAACGGAGCCACGGGAAACCGGACGAAGGAGAAAGGCTATCAGCCGGCCGGGGCATACCGGAACGGAATATTGATCGAAGAGCCGGGCGGAGGAGTGTGCCAGGTATCCACCACCTTATATCACGCCATCATTGAAAGCGGCTTTAAAACCACGGAGCGCAATGCCCACAGCTTTGCCCCCGCTTATGTGGAAAAGGGGCAGGATGCCATGGTCAGCTTTGACGGTTATGCCGGACCGGATTTGAAGTTTGTGAATACCGGCAGCCATACCATAGCGGTCAGGGCGGCTCTTGACGGGAAGCAGTTAAAGATTTCCATTGTGGGCCTTCCGGTATTGGAGGATGGAGTGAAAGTGACCATCCGTTCGGAGAAGATCCGTGACCTGGAACCGGTGGCTCCTGTTTATGAAGAAAATCCGGACCTGCCCTTCGGAACGGAGAAAATCGTTGACAATGGCGCCGTCGGCAGCGTTTACAAGAGCTTCCGGGTATATAAGAAAGGAGAGACGGTAGTAAAGGAAGAGTCTCTCCACAACAGCACCTATAAAGGAAAGCCTTCCGTGATTCAGAGAAACACTACGGTTCCTCCGGCTGAAACCGAGCCTCAGACCGTGGAGGAAACCCAGCCTCAGGATACAGAAACCACAGAGGAGTATGGGCCGGGGGTCAACCTTCCCGGAACCTCACCGGGGGAGTAGGAAATGGGAGGGAAGGCGGGGGTTAATAGAAAAAGGTATGGCAGAGACGGCCATACCTTTTTCTATTGGAAACTGCCCAACCGGATCAGGTTCGTGTTGATTGGGCCGGGGAGGAATCAAACGGATTTTCAGCTCCATATCAGCCATATCATCACATATCCTGTGACGATTGCAGCAAAGGTTACAGGAATGCTGATTTTCATGTATTGGCCGGTGGATACCTCATAACCGTTTTTGCGAAGGATCCCGATGGCAGCAATATTAGCAGAGGCGCCGATGGGGGTAAAATTGCCTCCCAGGGTGGCTCCGCACAGCAAGCCGAAATAAAACATGGCCGGATCCATATTCATGATGGAGGCAACGCCTGAAATCACGGGAAGCATGGCGGCCACATAGGGAATGTTGTCAATAAATGCGGAAAACATTACCGACACCCAGACGATCAGGGTATATAAAATAAATATATTGCCGCCGCTGAAACGGAGAAACAGCTGGCTGATCTCCCCGATCAGACCGGCTTTTGTAATTCCCGCCACAACGATAAAGAGTCCGGAGAGAAGGAGGAGAGTGGTAAGGTCGATTTCCCTGCATGTCCTGATAAAGATTTTCCGGTCTTTCGTGCGGACAAATTCGGCGATCAGGCCGGCGAAGAGGAGTCCCACACAGATCAGACCGTTGGTCAGAGCCGGTTTTCCGGGGATAAAGGAGGCGGAAATAAGAAGGGCGATCATCCCCAGGAGCAGGGCGGAAGGGATATAATCCGTCACCACCGTCCTGTTTTTCTTCAGTTCTTCGGATAAGGGCTGATCGTATTTCTTAAACAGGAGCAGCGCCACAAGCGTAAAAGCAACGGCCCCTGCCTGAACCACCCAGAACATCCCGGCCTTTCCCTGGTAAAAGAAGAAATCAGAAAAGGTCATTCCTGCGTAGCTTCCCATGAGAATTGCGGTGGCATCTCCCACCAGGGTGGCCGCACCCTGCAGATTGGAGGAAATGGCAATGGCGATCACGCTGGGGACCGGGGAAATATCCAGCTTTTTTGAAATGGTCAGGGCAATGGGCACAACCATCAGCACGGTTGCCACATTATCCACAAAAGCGGAAATAATGCCTGCAAACAGAGCCAGGGAAATGATCGCCCATTTTACATTGGGTATTTTTGAAAGCAGCAGATCAGCCAGCAGAGAGGGCATTTTTGACTCGATAAATAAAGCGACGATGCCCATGGTGCCGGCCAGCATTAAAATGACATTGAAATCAATGGCGGACAGTGCCTCCTGAAAGGGAAGCGTTCCGCTGATGATGAAGAGAAAGGCGGAACTGAGTGCGGTAACGGCCCTGTGTTTGGGAAGGATGAGCAGCAGAGCGTATGTAGTCAGAAATAAAATCAAAGCAAATATCATCAGTATTCTCCTTAACATGAATTTTCTAAATGGTAAACGGTTTACCCCGGCAGATTAACGGTATTTTTATCCCTCCTGTCGTGTATTTTCCTATATCATTGCGATGTTTCATTATAAATATGAACATAAAAAAAGAATCTGACTTCAATAAACCAGGCCTCTCCCCCCTAAGAGACCTGACGACTTGAAAACAGTTTCCTGTCCAACCGATAGAAATTATTTTATTGGTATCATTATAATGGAATGCCTGTAAAATGTCAATCCGGCAGAATTTGTGAGGCTGGCGGGAATTTAAGCTTCATACGGATCATTTACATATTCCACCCTGGGCCTTCCTCCGGTGGAATAGTCCACCCGGCTGCTGATTTCATTATTTTCGATCAGATAGTTCATGTATCTGCGGACAGTTACCTTTGAAAGACCCGTTTCCGCGGAGATCTGTTCACTGGTAAGATATTCTCCCGGATGAGAGCGCAGGCAGCTCCTTACCCGTTCCAGGGTCTGCCGCTGTATTCCCTTCTGCAGCTCCATTTCCTTGCTTTCGGCAGAAGGGCGGGCGACCGTGATCAGCTGGTCGATATCCGCCTGGGTGAACTCCATTCCGTTTTCCATCACCGCCCTTTTTAAAAGATACTTATCCATGGCCTGGGCAAACCGCTCATACCGGAAGGGCTTGATTAAATAATCCACGATCCCCAGCCGGAGCGCTTCCTGTATATGAGGCGCGTCGTTGGCTGCCGTGATCATGATGACATCCACTCCGCTGTTCTGCATGCGCAGTTCCGCCAAAAGCTCCAATCCTGAAAATTCGGGCATGTACAGATCCAGAAGGAGCAGGTCCACCTTTGTTTTTTCCAGAAATCCAAGCGCGTTTTTTCCGCTGTGAAAGGTGGCGATCACCTGGATTCCCGGTGTTTTTGCTGCAAATTGGCTGTTGATGGATGCGACCATCCGGTCATCCTCAACGATGACGGTTTTAATCATGGCTGTTTCCTTCCTCTTTTTGCGTGCTCTCCTTATCGATCATGATGGTAAAGGAAGTCCCTTCCCCCGGTTCCGATTCGATCTCCAGATATCCCTGGTGCTTATGGACGATTTCCTGCACCAGGCGCAGGCCGATCCCATGTCCTTCGGTCTTGGTGGTGTACTGTTTCCGTAAGATCATTTCAATCTGTTCTTTTGTCATGCCGCAGCCGGTGTCATCCGCCACAATGGTGATCCCTTTTTCATCCGAGCCGATAAAAAGCTCCACCTGGCGCATATCCTGTTTCTTCTTGACCGCGTCAAAGGCATTTTCAAGCAGGTTTCCCGTGATTGTGATCAGTTCACCGGTGGAGAGATAATGGTTATGTTCATTTAAAAAGCTGTCTTTCCGAAGAATAAAATGAATGCCCAGCTCTTTTGCCCGGCTTTGCTTTCCCAAAAGCAGAGCCGCAACCGTCCGGTTTTGGATCTGCCGGATAATGGCATGGTAGCCGGTTTCCGTTTCCGAAGCGTCTCCGTTAATGAATCTGACCGCCTGCTTCACCTCCCCGATCTGAAGAAGGCCGGATATTACGTGAAGCTTGTTTAAATATTCGTGGGTATTAGACCGCAGCGCTTCCACAATATGATTCATGCCGGTCATCTGTTCCGCCATCTGCACCACTTCGGTCCTGTCCCGGGTGATTAGCAGAACGCCTTCTGCAAAGCCGTTTTTGACCAGAGGGATCAGATTGATGAGCAGCGTATTCCCGTTGATTTCAAAGAGCAGGCCTCTGCGGGGAACGCCGGAATGAAAGCACCCTTCCACCTCCTGGGCCACCGGCGGATCGTCAGGCAGCCTTTCATCGGGAAAGAACGTTTTGGCAGAGTGGTTGCAGTAAAGGAAATCCCCGTCTTTTCCTACGGCAGCGATTCCTTCATTTAAGTTGTCCAGTATTTCTTCCCTCTGCAAATACATTCTGGCAAAGGTCCCGGGTTCAAACCCCAGCAGCGACCGGCGGATGCTGCGGGATATCACATATGCAAAGAAAATGCCGAAGACCAGGATCCCGGAGAAGATCAGGACGAAATGAACGATGACAGTTTTCTGCGCCCTGTGGATGGTGGCAAGGCTGGCGCTCACCATTGTAAAACCCAGAACCTTCCCATCCCCGTCCCTGATGGCGTGAAAGGCCCGTTTCTGCACATCCACGCTGCCCTGCCTTGTGGTGGTATAAGGAGCCCCGCCATTTATGATATCGCCCTCATCCCCGCCGGCAAAGGGCTCTCCGATCCGGTCATGCTCCGGATGGTATAATCGGATCCGGTCTGTGCCCGTGATCACAATATAATCGATTTCACCGGAATCCAGGACCAGAGCATCCAGCTTCTTTTCCAATTCCCCGGTAAACTGTCCCTCTTCCACGGCCCGGATGATTCCCGGATCTTCGGAGATCAGCCTGGCGGTCCAGGTGATCTTGTCCTCTAAGTTCTGATCCATGTTCCTTAACTGGAACGGAAGAATACAGATTCCCATGAGAGCCATGAGCCCCAGGATCAGCAGGCTGTAACATAGCAGCAATTTCTTCATGACAGATAGCCGGTTCATCATCATCCCTCCTGACGGCAATGTGTTCAATCCCTGTTTTTTTCATTATATATAAAAATACAGCCCATTTCCATTTTTTTTACTTTCCAAAGTCTTTCTTTATTTACCAAAACTTTTCATGTGACCAATCTGTGGTAGAGTGAAATTACGAAAAGAGAAAGGTCCGGAAACGGGAAAGGAGAATTCAATATGGATTACAACAAACTCGCACTGGAAATGCATGAGAAAAACAGGGGAAAGATCGAGGTGGTCTCCAAGGTCTCAGTGAAAAACAGAGAGGATTTAAGCACTGCTTATACACCGGGGGTGGCGGAGCCCTGCCGGAAGATCCGGGATAACCGGGATGAAGTCTACCGGTATACGGCTAAAGGAAACCTGGTGGCAGTTGTGTCGGACGGCACGGCGGTTCTGGGCTTAGGGGATATCGGACCGGAAGCGGCCATGCCGGTCATGGAAGGAAAGTCCATCCTTTTTAAAACATTTGCAGGCATAGACGCTTTCCCCATCTGCCTTGATACAAAGGATACGGAAGAGATCATCCAGACGGTGAAGCGGATCGCGCCCACCTTCGGAGGGATCAATCTGGAGGATATTTCAGCGCCCCGCTGTTTTGAAATTGAGAGGCGGTTAAAAGAGGAACTGAATATTCCGGTGTTTCACGATGACCAGCACGGGACTGCCATCGTGGTATCCGCAGGACTGGTAGGCGCTTTAAAGCTGGTGAAAAAGGACATCCGCCAGGTCCGGACCGTGATCAACGGCGCCGGTTCCGCCGGAATATCCATCTGCAGGCTCCTTCTGGAAATCGGCATGGGCGATGTGATTCTGGTGGATAAGAACGGGATCCTGGCTCCGGGCGAGGAATGGATGAATCCGGCCCAGAAGGAGATGGCGGAAAAGACCAACCGGGAACAGCTTCATGGGAATCTGTCCGATGCCATGAAGGGACGGGATGTATTTATCGGCGTTTCCGCGCCCGGCGTGGTCACGGCGGACATGGTGTCTTCCATGGCATCGGATGCGGTTGTCTTTGCCATGGCCAATCCGGTGCCGGAGATCATGCCGGAGGAGGCCAAACGGGGAGGGGCCCGCATTGTGGCCACAGGGCGCTCGGATTTCCCCAACCAGATCAACAATGTCCTGGTATTTCCGGGGATCTTCCGGGGCGCTCTGGATGCAAGGGCAAGGGACATTACGGAAAAAATGAAAATCGCCGCGGTTTATGCCATTGCGGATATCATTGCGGAAGAGGAACTGACGGAGGAATATATCATTCCGGGCGCTTTTGATGAGCGGGTAGCCGAGCATGTCGCCCGGGCAGTGGCCCGGGCGGCGGCCGAAGAAGGCGTATCAAAGCTGTAACAGGATGAGAGGTTGAATCAGGAGGAAAAAAAGAATGCTGGATGCACGAGTTAGAAAAGAGCCGGCCGTAAAAAAGAAAGTTTTTGAAGGCTTTACGATCATGGGAATGTCTCTTCCCGTCTATATTTTAATCGGTTTTCTGATCCTGTTTGCTTCAAAAACGGAGATCCTGCCTCAAAATATGGTAGGAGCTCTGGCTGTAATGATGGTATTGGGAAGCTTATTTAACCTGATGGGCAGCAGGATCCCTGTAATACGCTCTTATCTGGGAGGAGGAGCGGTCTTCTGCATTTTTGCTTCCTCTGCCCTGGCAACCTTCGGGATCCTGCCTGCAAGTGTTACGGTAAACTGCAAAAGCTTTATGAATGAGGTGGGATTTCTGGATTTTTATATCGCAGCCCTGATCACGGGAAGCATTCTGGGAATGAACCGGGATCTGTTAAAAAGGGCCGCCATCCGGTTTCTGCCGGTCTCTTTCCTTTCCATGGCATGTGCCATACTCATGGCCGGAGTTATGGGCGTCATTACCGGATATGGATTCGGTGAAACCATCCTTTATATTGCCATGCCGATGATGAGCGGAGGGATGGGGGCAGGGGTGATCCCCCTGTCCGGAATTTATGCCAATGCCACAGGTCTTGACAGCGCAGTGATCGTTTCAAAGATGATCCCCGCCTCCACCATCGGCAATGTTCTCGCCATCATCTGTGCGGCACTGATTGCCAGACTGGGTACCGCAGTTCCTTCCATCAATGGAAACGGAAGGCTGATGGATATGGGGGAGAATCAGGCGGAAGAACAGAAAAAGACGGCCCTCAGTGTGGAGGCAATGGGCACCGGCCTGATCATTGCCATGGCCTTCTTCACTGCAGGCGCGCTGATCAACCGGATTTTCCCCAATATCCATGCCTATGCTTTTATGATCATCCTTGTGGTCATCTGCAAGATTTCGGGACTGCTTCCTCATAAATATGAGGAAGCGGCCGTCCAGTGGAGCCGGTTTGTCATGCAGAACCTGACCAACGCCCTTTTAGCCGGTATCGGGATCGCCCTGCTGGATTTAAAGGTGCTGGCGGCGGCTCTGACGCCTGTGTATCTGCTCATCTGCGCTGCGATCATTCTGACGGTGGCCGCTGCTTCCGCACTCCTTGGAAAGCTGGTGGGATTCTATCCGGTAGAGGCGTCCATTACCGCAGGGCTCTGCACCAACAGCATGGGAGGAACGGGGAATATTGCGGTGTTGTCCGCCGCCGGAAGAATGGGCCTGATCCCCTTTGCCCAGATGGCCACCCGCTTAGGCGGAGCCATGATTTTAATTGCGGCCAGCTTTTTGATCCGCCTGCTGTCCGGATAAAACAGCCCGGCTTTTTACAGAACCTTCCTTTGATGTTTAAATTCCCATCCAGTTGTTAACAATAGGAGTAGAATACCGAGTGGGAAAGGAGGGTGAAGCGTGAACAGGAGCTACCGCGTTTACGCCCTGTCAGACCGGTTGAAGGCCAGGAAGATCGAGCGGGAAATCGCCAGGATTGACGGGGTGAAAGACATAAAGATCTCGGAAGACTTAAAAGAAATGAACATCGAAATGGACACAGGAAAAACCTCTGTTGTTATGGAACGGGTGGTAAACATCTGCAACCGGGTATCTTACGGGTGCGAGGTGAGGTATAAGTTTACCTGAATAAGGGATTTTACAGGGAAAAGGGCTTGAATTCAAAAGAATTCAGGCCCTTTAACAAGTGGTCTCCGATTCATGAAACCCGGCGTCAGCGGGTGTTTTTCGCATACTCGCCGATCTTTTTGTCCATGTTGGAAATATGTTTCGTCAGCCAGTCCAGGATCATCTGGTTCGCATTTAAGATCACCAGCAGATTGCCCCCGGAGGCATTGTATTCACTGCGCAGCTTTGCCAGCTGGGCAATGAAAGCGGTATGTGCTTTTTTCTGCTCGTCGTATCCCGGATAATGAATGCTCAGCATATATTTTTCTTCATCCGAAAAATGCTTTTTGGTGTAATCATCCAGAAAGTCCAAGAGCTCCCCCACGTATTCTTTGGCACGGTTGTTCTTTCCGGCTTCAAAAAGCGCTTCGGCCTTTACAAACCACATCTTGTGCTGATCGTCGATCATTGAGATTCCCACCGATAAATTCTGTGTCCACGGCATAGCTTTTCCTCCTTGGTATTATAAACTTTCAATTTATTTTATTGTATACCCGGGACAGAGAAAAATCAATATTCCCTTTTCATATGCTCATGGCATTTGAGCTCCGCCTCCAGAATATACAGATGAAATAAAATTGACGTTCCTCCCCGGCGATGCTATAATTTTTACTTAGTACACAGTAAGGGAGAAAGAACATGGAGGCAGAAGGAATCCGTCTGAACAAATTTTTAAGCGAGGCCGGGGTATGCTCCCGCAGGGAGGCGGATCGGCTCATGGAGGCCGGCAGGGTCTGCGTGGATGGCAGGGCCGCGGCGCCCGGCCAGAGGGTCATGCCCGGCCAGTCCGTTACCGTAAACGGGCGTGCCGTGGGAGTCCGGGGAAGTGAACGCACCCACAGGGCGGAGCCGGTTCTTTTAGCTGTCCATAAACCGCGGGGCATCGTCTGCACCACATCGGATAAGGACCGGGCGCCCAACATCGTGGATATGGTGGGGTATCCGGAACGGATATACCCTGTGGGCCGCCTGGACAAGGATTCCGAGGGGCTCATCCTCATGACAAATCAGGGCGCCCTGGTGAATAAAATCATGCGCGGCGGAAATGCTCATGAAAAGGAATATCTTGTGAAGGTAAACCGGCCGGTGACCGATGATTTTATCCGGAAAATGAAAAAGGGAGTGTTCCTGCCGGAGCTGAATGTGACCACCAGGCCATGCTTTGCGGCCAAGGCGGGAGAAAAGTCGTTCCGCATCATCCTGTCCCAGGGGCTGAACCGCCAGATCCGCCGAATGTGCGGCAGGCTGGGCTATGAAGTACGAATGCTGAAACGAATGCGGATCATGAATATTGAACTGGGTGATTTAAAACCCGGAGCTTACCGGGAGCTTTCGAAGAAAGAATACCACCAGATGAAAGAGACCTTACGGGGCTCGACGAATCTTTCCTATAAAGAACAGAAAAAGGAGATATCTGATGGACGATAAAATCAGCAGAATGAAAGAACTGGTCGCCGTGCTCACAGCCGCCGGCAAAGCTTATTATCAGGAAAGCCGGGAGATCATGAGTAATTATGAATACGACAGGCTTTACGATGAGCTGCAGGATCTTGAAGCGGAGACAGGAATCATCCTTTCCAAGAGCCCTACCCAGACTGTGGGATACCAGGTCTTAAGCGAGCTGCCCAAGGAAGCCCATGAAAGCACCATGCTTTCCCTGGATAAAACAAAGAGTACGGAGAGCCTGCAGGAATGGCTGGGCGGACAGACCGGAATCCTCTCCTGGAAGCTTGACGGCCTGACCGTTGTTCTCACCTATGACCACGGGACCCTTCAGAAGGCCGTGACCCGGGGGAACGGGGAGATCGGCGAGGTCATTACAAACAATGCGAAAGTATTTTCCAATATACCTTTAAATATATCCCATCAGGGGGAACTCATCCTGCGCGGGGAAGCGGTGATCAAATATTCGGACTTTAACAGGATCAATGAAGAACTGGGAGATGTGGCTGCCAGATACAAGAATCCCCGCAACTTGTGCAGCGGTTCCGTAAGGCAGTTAAACAATCAGATCACAGCTTCAAGAAACGTTAATTTTAAAGCCTTTGCCCTGGTGACGGCGGAGGGGGTCGACTTTAAAAACTCCAGAAAAGAGCAGTTTGAGTGGCTGAAACGGCAGGGGTTTGATGTGGTGGACTACAAGGTTGTAACCAGGGAAACCCTGCCCCGGGCGGTGGAGGATTTTGCAGATTCCATACTGGAAAATGACATTCCTTCCGACGGCCTGGTGCTGCTGCTCGATGACATCGCTTATGGAGAATCCCTTGGACGGACGGCCAAATTCCCCCGCAATGCCATCGCCTTCAAATGGACCGATGAAATCAGGGAAACCAGGCTTGACCATATTGAATGGAGCCCATCCAGGACCGGACTCATCAACCCCGTTGCCATATTTGATCCCGTGGAGCTGGAAGGGACAACGGTGACCCGGGCCAGCGTTCACAATTTAAGCATTATGGAAGCGCTGGAGCTGGGAGAAGGAGACCGGATCACGGTTTATAAGGCGAACATGATCATTCCCCAGATCGCCGACAACTTAACAAGGAGCAAAACGGTCCGGATCCCGGACCTCTGCCCGGTCTGTTCGGGGAAAACGGAGATCCGGAAGGTCAATGATGTGAAGAGCTTGTACTGCACCAATCCGGACTGCCAGGCCAAACGGATCAAAAGCTTTTCCCTTTTTGTCAGCCGCAATGCCTTAAACATAGACGGCTTGTCGGAAGCGACTCTGGAGAAATTCATCGGAGCAGGATTTATCCGGGAATTTTCCGACATTTTCCATCTGGACCGGCATGAAGAAGCCATCACCCAGATGGAGGGCTTAGGCAGGAAATCTTATGAAAATCTGATCCGGGCGGCAGAGAAGGCGTCTCACACCACCCTCCCCAGACTGGTTTACAGCCTGGGGATCCCGGGAATCGGCCTGGCAAATGCCAAAATGCTGTGCCGGGAGTTTCGTTATGATTTTGAGAAGATGCGCCGCGCAGAGGAAGAGGAGCTTTTGGCGGCCTCCGGAATCGGCAAGGTGCTGGCGGATGCCTGGATCAGTTATTTTAAGGAAGAAAAGAATAATGAGATGGTGGACCGCCTGCTGGCCGAGGTCACCATCGAGGGTGAAGGTGACACTGGGGAGGGCGGAACATTTGACGGCATGGTATTTGTCATTACCGGTTCCGTAAACCATTATGAAAACCGGAAAGCGCTGCAGGATGTGATCGAAGCCCGCGGCGGCAAGGTCACCGGCTCGGTGACATCCAAAACATCCTATCTGATCAACAATGATACTGCGTCGAATTCTTCTAAAAATAAGAAGGCCAAGGAACTTCAGGTACCCATTATTTCAGAAGAGGATTTTATAAAAATGCTGGAGGATTAAATTATGCCGATTAAAGTACAAAAGGATTTGCCTGCAAAAGTCATTCTGGAGAAGGAAAACATCTTTATAATGGATGAGGACCGCGCACTGAGCCAGGATATCCGCCCTCTGGAAATTTTGATCATCAATCTCATGCCCATAAAAGAGGAGACGGAGACCCAGCTTCTTAGGGCCTTATCCAATACGCCCCTGCAGGTGGACTGTACCTTCCTGATGCTGGAGAGCCATACCTCAAAGAATACGTCTGCCAGTCATTTAAACAAATTTTACCTCTATTTTGACGAGGTGAAGAAAAAGAAATTTGACGGAATGATCATAACCGGCGCTCCCGTGGAGAATATGGAATTTGAAGAGGTCAATTACTGGAAAGAACTGACAAAGATCATGGAATGGAGCAAAACCCATGTGACAAGCTCCTTTCACATCTGCTGGGGAGCCCAGGCAGGGCTTTATTACCATTATGGAATACAGAAGTATAAGAGAGCGGACAAACTGTCCGGCATTTACAGCAATAAGGTTCTGGACCGGAAGGTGCCTCTGGTGCGAAGCATGGATGATTATGTGATGGCGCCTCATTCCCGTTATACGGAAGTGAAAAAAGAGGACATTTTAAAGCATCCGGAGCTGGTCATTCTGGCCGAATCAGAGGAGGCCGGCATTTATCTTGTAATGAGCCGGGATGGGAAGCAGGTATTTGTCCAGGGCCATCCGGAATATGACCGCATGACCTTGAACGGGGAATACCACCGGGATCTGGAAAAGGGACTGAAACCGGACATTCCATGTAATTATTATTTAAATGATGACCCGGATACCCTGCCGGTTTTAAACTGGAGGAATGGGGCGAATACTCTTTACGGCAACTGGCTGAACTTCTATGTATACCAGATCACGCCTTATCTGTTTATTGTGGAGGAGTGAAGGGATCATGCCTGAAAAAGGCAAATAGAAAACGGAATAAGTTTTATTTCTTTTTGCGGCTCTGTGGCAATCGTTGGGGCGGGATTCCTGAAATCCCGTTCCAATATTGTATTCAGGGCTGTTTTTATGTCTGCTGTTTTATAACGGGACCATTTCTTGCCGCGAAGGGCAGCCGGCTTCATGAAACCGGCAGTCCTGGAAAAGCAGGAACGGGAAAAGCAGAATGACAGGAAGACAGAAGATAATCACCGAAAGAAAAGTAAAAATGACCAATGAAATACACTTTGGAAAAAATAAAAGTAAAAAGATATATAAAAACATGCTGATAAAAGATGGAAAAGTAAAGAAAAAGCACAAAATGTAAAGCCCGTGATCTATTTATTTTGCCTCCCATGTCTTATAATACAACCATCAGAAAATGAATGAGAAATGGGGAGATTGCCATGGAAAATGAGATAAGGAGCAGAAAAAACCGGGCAGGTATGTCAGGCTTGTGGAGGGATATCTGCCGGCAGAAATATCTGCTGCTCATGCTGCTTCCCGGTCTTTTATGGTTCCTGATTTTTAAGTACTGCACCTATGCGGGGCTGGGGCTGGCCTTTACCAATTACGGTTTCAAGAAACATGTGGATTTTGTAGGCCTGAGGAATTTTATCCGCCTGTTTCGGTCAGCCGCCTTCTGGACTGCCTTTAAAAATACCCTCATTATCAGCATCTGCAATATTGTTTTCTACTTTCCTTTTCCGGTCATTGTGGCATTGCTGATCAACGAGCTGCGCTCCATACGGACCAGAAGAGCGGTCCAGTTCATGATTTACATACCCTATTTCTTTTCCTGGGTCGTTATCGGAACCATTTTTGTCAATATCCTTTCCCCTTCAAGCGGGATTGTGAACCAGATCCTCCAGGCAATGGGCCATGAATCCGTTTATTTTATGGCCGATACCCGCTGGTTCCGCTTCGTGCTGATTGTTTCATATATCTGGAGACAGATGGGGTATGGGGCGGTGATCTATGTGGCGACCCTTTCCACGGTGGACCCCCAGCTTTATGAAGCAGCCTCCATTGACGGATGCAGCAGGTGGAAGCAGGTGTTTTATGTAACCCTGCCTTCCATAAAACCGACGATCATTACCATGCTGCTTTTAAACCTGTCCCATGTGCTGCTGATCTTTGAGCAGATCATGGTTATGTATAATGCATCTGTTTATTCAGTCAGCGATGTTTTGCAGACCTACACGTACAGGGAAGGCATCCTGTCAGGGAATATCGCCTATGGAACTTCAATCAGCCTGTTCACCGGAATTGTGAGTCTGGTGCTGGTTATGGGAACCAACTGGATCACAAGGCATTTTCTTGAGGAATCCATTTTGTAGGAAAGGAGCAGGTATATGTTCAGAACAACCAATAACGGGCGGATCAGGGAATCCGGGGCAAGAAAAGCGTTCCGGGTATTCAACGCCGTATTTTTAGCCATAGTATGCATCATCATCGTAATTCCCATCTGGAATGTGGCGGTCACCTCTTTTGCGGAGGATCAGGATGTGATGGGAGGTGTTTACCTGCTGTTCCCTAAATCCTTTACCCTTAAAAATTATATAAGGATTTTTAACAGCGGTTATATGAGAGGCTTCTGGAACTCCATGATCACAGCGGCGGGAGGAACTGCTCTGGCTATGGTGATCACGGTCCCCATGGGCTATGCCCTTTCTCAGAAGAAGCTGATCGGCAGGCGGATCATCATGCGGCTGATCAGCATTACCCTGGTGTTTGACGCGGGGATCATGCCGTTTTATATTTTGATCAGGACCCTTGGGCTGATTGATTCCAGACTGTCCCTGATTCTGCCTTTTGCCGTTTCCACATTCAATTTGATCATAGTAAAAAACTTTATGACCTCCATTCCGGAGAGTCTGGTAGAATCGGCCAGGCTGGATGGCTGCAATGATTTTATGATTCTCATTCAGATCATACTTCCGCTTTCCGTGCCGATTTTATCGGCAGTGACCCTGTTTTATTTCGTATCGTTCTGGAACCGGTATACGGAAGCGGTCATGTTCATCAATAACAGTTCCAAGTACACGCTTCAGGTCATGCTGCGGGCTCTGGTATTTCAGAGTGATGGTTCTCTGGGGGAGGGAAATATTGTTTACGACAATATGAAAATGGCCGTGATGGTCCTTGGGATGCTTCCGGTTCTGGTGATTTATCCCTTTGTGCAGCGTCATTTTGTATCCGGTCTGATGCTGGGCGGCGTTAAGGAGTGAGCTTGAGAAATACCAATAAGGTTAAAAATAAGGAGGAGAAGCATGAAGAAAAGAAACATTGCGTTACTTATGGCGGGAATTCTGGCCCTTGGAATCACAGGCTGCCAGGACAGGGGATCAGCCGGGGACGGAGACGGATCACAGAAATCAAGTGAGGCGTCTGCGGAATCCGGGGAGAAAAAAGGGGATGAAGCGAAAGGAGCAAAGCTGACCATCTGCTCGGCAGACAATACCTTTGGCCTGAGCACGGATCCGGAGCTGCAGCAGGCTGTGATCGATATGCTGGAGGAAAAGGCGGACGTGGAGCTGGAAGCCATCATTCCGCCGATCAGCAGCTACAATGACAAGCTGGAAACCATGATGGCAGGCGGAGATGTTCCGGATGTGTTTTCCATTTCCCAGGCAATGACCAGGCTGCCCAATTATGTGGCCAGAGAGCAGGTGCTGCTCCTGGATGACCTCATTGCCGGTTCTGAAAAACTGTCGGCCATTGACAGCGAATATTATCAGGCGCTGGCCATTGACGGTAAGGTTTATGATGTACCTTACTATTATCCCAGAGTCAAATGCCTGTTCCTGCGCAAGGATATGATGGAGAAGTATGATATCCGGTTAAGCACAACACCGACAACAGAAGAATTTCTGACGGAAATGGGGAAATTAAAGGGATCGGGAGTGATTCCGTTCAGCTTTCCCAAGTGGATCGACAACTTCCAGTTTTTCTTTAATTCCTTCGGCGCCTATGCCGGTATTTATAAAAATGCGGACGGCGTTTATGTGGATGGGATGCAGGAGCCTCAGATGGCGGATGCGCTGAATTATCTTCGGGAGCTTTATACCTCAGGCGTTATGGATCAGGAGTTTATCACCACCGAGAACAATACCATGCGTGAATATGTTTACACCGGCAAGGCGGCCAGTGCTATCGATTATGTGATGAACTATTCCAACTACATCCTTCAGTCGGAGGCCGCCGGTGTTCCATCGGATGTGCAGCCCATCTACATGCTGACCGGCCCGGATGGGAAGGGAGGGGGATTGAATGAATCCATTCAGACGGCCTGGTGCATTTCCTCAGAGTGCAAGGACCCCGAGGCAGCCCTCCGGGTCATAGAAGCGCTGGTTACCGATCCTGAGATGCACGCCGCATTTTACAATACAGGCGTGGAAGGGAAGCACTATACGGTTGAAAACGGCGTGGCAGCTCCTACGGAAAAGGCTTCCAACTCCGGCTACTCGATCAAATACAATTACCTGACGGATTCCTTTATCGGCGATTTCTCATCCCTGAAGTTCCAGCCGGAGGAAAGCAGCAGAAAGGCCATTGAGGTCCAGAGAGACATGATCGGGGAGGCAATGAAGCTAAGAGGCGATAAGCAGATGATTCCGTCGGGAATTTCCTCTCTGTATGATGAGACCTCCGCTTCGGTCACAAACAGCTGGAAGGAGGCTGTTTCACAGATCGTGCTCGGTTCCTCTTCCGTTGAGGAAGGGCTGAAAGCTTATAAAAATTTCTGGGACAGTGTTGACGGTGATACCATGCTGAAAGAACTGAACGGACAATAGGAGGGGTAAGAGGCTGTCCATATTTCATGGCCGGCCTCTTGTTTCTGACCGGGGGTATGGTATGATAAAGCCAAAAGGGGAGGAAAAGGTATGGAGCGGAAGAGAAAAGGCAGGTACGGAATCCGTCCTGTTTACATTGGCTTTTTTATCACCCTGTTTACCGCGGCTGTCATTATGAACCTGGTCTATATGGCGTATTATTCCTACAGTGCCAGAAAGCTGGCGGAAACGGAGCGTTCCAGAATACTGGGCCAGACGGTATTCTATATCAACCGGTACAGGAAGGAAGTGGAGGATGGGGCCAATATGCTGTCCATCTCTTCGTCGGTGCAGAAGCTGATGACCTACCGGATTCACAAGAACTATCTGGATTATGCGGAAGGGATGGAGATGCTTGCGGAGTATGCCATGACCATACCCGGAATTTACCGGATCGACCTCTATGTCCGGAGCAATCAGACTCTTTTAACTTCCTACGAGGGTGTGTATTATGATCTGAATGAAGAGGAAAAGAAAAGCTATGAGGAATATATGGATACCGGGGAAAACTGGTTCTGGGATATCCGTTATTCCGGCAAAGAACCGAAGCTGGTCTCCCAGACCAGAAACGCCAGATATATTACATTTCTGAAACCCGTTTTTTCCAGATATACGGGAAAAAAATCAGGCGTATTGTGCATTTCCATTTATTTATCCGAGCTGGAGGCCATGATTCCCATGGAAAACTCCGGCCGTGAGGGCATTCAGATCACCTGCCAGGGAGAACCTTTGTTTGAAGCCTTTCCCTTGTCTGACGGCATGGAAAGTCTTTCCCAGACCTCGGACTATTCCCGGATGACCTTTGATTATTATTATCCGGACCGGATCCGGGTCGGAAACAACGGGGGATTGTTCCTCGCCATTTTGGCCATTACGGCATTTTTCGGAGTTATTTTTTTCAGCATCGTGGAAATATCCGAAAGAAAGATGTTCTATCCGGTGAAAACGCTTCTTTGCGGATTCAAAGAGGTGGAAAAGGGAAGGTTTGACATCCGTCTGGACCAAAACAGGAAGGATCTATTCCGGGAAATATTTGACAGCTTCAATCACATGGCAAAAACGCTGGAAGCCATGATTGAAGAGCTCTCCAATGAGAGGACACGAAGGAATGAATTCAAATTCCGTCTTCTGCAGATGCAGATCAAACCTCATTTCCTTTATAATCTGTTTAACAACATGATCTGGATGCTGGAGCAGAAGGATTATGGACGGCTGGAGATACTGATCCAGTCTACGGCCGGATATTATAAGACCGCCCTGAACTTCGGAAGTCAGGATATCATGCTGGCAGTAAACAAAAAGCAGCTGGAGTATTATACGGAGATCCAGAAGATCAGGTTCGGAGACATTTTTGCATTTAAGGTTACCATTCCGGTGGAGGTGGAGGATTTGTCCATTCCCAACCTTCTGCTCCAGCCCCTGGTGGAGAATGCCATCGTTCATGGCTTAAAAGGCAGGGAGGAGGAGATCAGCCATATCTCCGTCCGGGCGGATACAAAAGGAGGGATGCTGGTTCTTTCGGTGGAGGATGACGGCTGCGGCATGGAACAGGAGGTGCTGGAAGATATCCAACAGGAAATGGAAAACTACGAGGGAGACGGAAGCCGGTACTTTGCCCTGGTAAATATCACTGCCAGGCTCCACAACCGCTATAAAGGAAGGGCCCTTATCCGCATAGAAAGCATTCCCGGGAAAGGAACCAGGGTTACCATACAAATTCCCCTGGAAGAGGTGAGATCATGTACCGTTTGATGATTGCTGATGATGAAAGAATCGTGCTGAAGGGAATCCGGAATACCATTGACTGGGCCTCTCTGGATGCGGAAGTGGTTGCCACCGCTGAAAACGGAGAAGAATTTTATAAAAAGGCGCTGGAATGTATGCCCGATATTGCGCTGGTGGATATACGGATGCCTGTGATGGACGGTCTGGAGGCAATTGAAAGGCTGCGTCCGGTCCTTCAGGACTGCCAGTTTATTATTTTTACGGCATATGAAGACTTTTCATATGCCAAAAGAGCGTTGGAGCTGGGAGTTATGGCCTACATTACCAAGCCGGTGCTGAAAAATGAAGTCATTGAAAAAGTGCGCCTGGCAGCGGAACGGCTGGAGGCCCGGGGAAACGGGAAGCGGTCAAAGGCAAGACAGCCGGTTTCTGCCATAGATCAGATCAAGCGCTATATGCAGTCCCATGTGGATTCCAGTTACTCCCTCATTGATGTGGCAGATTACATGCAGATGAATCCTGCTTATTTAAGCCGTTATTTTAAGGAAAAAACCGGTGAGACATTTATGGAATATGATAAGAAGCTGAAAATGGAGCGGGCAGGGGATCTGCTGGCAACGACGAATATGAAAACTTATGAGATCGCCTATCAGCTGGGCTATAAAAGCGTTCAGCATTTTTCCAGGATATTTAAGGAATTTCATGGTGTGCCGCCTATGGAATACAGGCAGAGGAGGGAATTATGAAGGATATCATATTATGCAGAGAGGATTTTAAGGATTTTCCCATCGGGGAATTCCCCTATGACAGGGATCATTCGGCCATGGGGGAATACCAGTATGTGACAGAACCCGGATATGGGGGAAACTGGCTGGACCAGGTGTGTAATTACACCTATAACGGAACCGGTCCCTCCTGGATCATAACGGAGCAGGACGGCAGCCATGCCATGGAGTCCATGAGGATTGAAAAGGATCACCCCCACCGCATGTTTCCCACCCTTGAAACCGGCAGGAGCCAGTGGAAGGATTACCTGGTGTCCGTTACTATAAAAAGGCTTTCCCAGAAAGGAATGGCAGGGCTGGTCCTGTGCTTAAACCACAGCATCGATACCCTGGTCTTCTTTCTGGAAGGCCGGGGCAGGGCGGCTGCGGCCTACCGGCACAAGGAGGAGGTACATATTTTAAAGGAAGCAGAGTTTCCTCATGGCTGTGATGAGACATACCGTCTTTCCGTGGACTGCACCGGAGAAGAGGCGGTGTTTGCAGTCAACGGCAGGGAGGTGCTGCGCCTGTCCCACCGGCTGGTTGCGCGGGGCGGAAAGGTGGGGATCACAGCCGACTGTCCTGCCAGGTTTCAGGATTTTGCCGTCCTTGTATCGGAGGATACTTTAAAAGCCATCCGCCGGGCGGAGATAAGGGAACGCCGGGCAGAAGAGGAAGCCATGGCCGGACAGCCGAAGATGAAGCTGTGGAAGAAGCTGGATTTGAAGAATTTCGGCACCAGCCGGCAGATCCGTTTCGGCCATCTGACAGGAGATGGAACCTGGCAGATCGTGCTGGCCCAGATGCAGAAACGGGTCAGCCGGGATGCCTATGGCTTTATCAGCTGCCTTACCGCCATTGATTTAGACGGACGGGTTCTGTGGCAGAAGGGAGAGCCCTCCGGACAGGCAGAGCAGCTTGGAAAGGTATCGGCGGATATGCCCTTTCAGGTCTATGACATTGACGGGGATGGGAAGGACGAGGTGATTGCGGGCTGGGATTTTCAGATCCTGATCCTGGACGGGGAGACCGGTGCCGTGAAAAAAGCGGTCCCCACCCCCTTGTCCGATGACCGGGATGATACGATTATCGGGATCCCCTATCAAACCTATGCTTTTGAACGGATCAATCCCGACGGAATCCGGATCTGCAATTTCCGGGGAAAGGACAGGCCGGCGGATATTCTGATCAAGGACCGGTACTGCCGCGTTTACGCCCTGGATGAGGAACTGAACCTGCTGTGGAAATATAAAAGCCCCACCAACACCGGACACTGCCCTCTTCCGGTGGATGTGGATGGAGACGGGAAAGATGAGGTTTTGGTGGGCTATCAGCTGTTGGACAGCGATGGGGCCCTGCTTTGGAGCTATCCGGTTACAGAAGACCACACCGATGAGATCGTGGCCGGAAAATGGATGCCTGGGGACGATGAAGGGCATTTTGCATGCGTATCCGGGACCCAGGGATTTTTTATCGGAGATTTTTATGGAAATATCATTGCCAGGGATTATATCGGCCATGCCCAGAGGGTATCCATTGCCAATTTCTGTCCGGAGCGGAAGGGGCTGGAAATCGCCGTTGCCAATTACTGGGGCCATCAGGGAGTGATCTTTCTTTATGACTGCTATGGTAATCCCATCTGGGAGATGCAGAATGAGAAAAACGGCAACATCCTGGCTCCGGTCAACTGGTCAGGAGATGGAAGCGAGCTGATCCTGACCAATGGGGACCCGGAAAAAGGCGGGCTTTTAAACGGCGGCGGCCTCCGTGCCGTGGCCTTCCCGGATGACGGGCATCCGGTCCTGTGCTGTGAGGCCATTGACTTAACCGGGGATGTGCGGGATGAGCTTGTGGTCTGGGATTACCATTCCATGTATATCTACACCCAGGAGGATAATCCCAGACCCCAGTCTTTCCAGCCTTTAAAATTTCCGCCTTATAATGCTTCCAATTACCGGGGGGAATACTCGTATCCGGATAAGTCCTGTATGGAATTTTCTGCTGAAAGGAAACGGTTAAAGGGTGAATGAAAAGGAGAGAGGCATGGAGAAGGAAGTGAACCTGGAAACAAGCGGGCGCGGACTCCGGGCAGAGGCCAGAAAAAGGGCGCAGAAGAAGGCGGAAGAATATTTGGACCATATGACGGTGGGGGAACAGGCTTCCCTTATCCGGTATGAATCCCCGGAGATCGGGCGCCTTGGCATACCGGAATACAATTGGTGGAACGAAGCCCTTCACGGCGTGGCCAGAGCCGGGACCGCCACCGTTTTCCCGGTTCCCATTGCACTGGCTGCCACCTTTCACAGGGAGCTGGTAAAGGAAATCGGGGACCGCATCGGCCAGGAAGGCAGGGCCAAGTTCCAGGAATTTTCCAGGGAAAAGGACTTTGGCATTTATAAGGGGCTGACCTTCTGGTCGCCCAACATCAATCTGTTCCGGGATCCCAGATGGGGACGAGGACACGAAACCTTTGGGGAAGATCCCTGCCTGACCGCTCAGATGGGAGATGCCATGATCCGGGGGATTCAGGGAGAGGATGAGAACTTTTTAAGGGCGGCAGCCTGCGTGAAGCATTTTGCGGCTCATTCGGGACCGGAAGCCCTGCGGCATGAATTTGATGCCAAGGTCAGTGAAAAGGATTTATGGGAATCCTATCTGCCGGCTTTTGAATACTGTGTGATCCATGGACAGGCGGAAGGCGTCATGGGAGGCTACAGCAGCCTGAATGGTTCTCCCCTTTGCGGCAATTACCGGCTGATTGGGGAGATCCTGCGGAAGAAGTGGGGGTTTGAAGGATATTATGTGTCAGACTGCTGGGCGCTGAAGGATTTCCATGAATATCATAAGGTGACAAAAACGCCGGAGGAATCGGCCGCCATGGGCTTGAATGCAGGCTGCGACATCAACTGCGGAAACTGCTATGAGCAGATCATGAAGGCATATGACCACGGACTGATCCGAAAGGAAACCATACGGTTGTCTGCCAAACGGGCGCTGACCACCAGGCTTTTGCTGGGAATGGGACAGCAGACCCCATGGGAGGGACTGACCTGTATGGACGTGGACACTCCTGAAGCAGAGGCTCTCAATTACCGGGCGGCGGCAGAGTCGGTTATACTGTTAAAAAACAATGGGATCCTGCCCCTGGATCCGGAAACCCTGTCCACCATCGGAGTCATCGGCCCCAATGCAGATTCTGCCGTGGTGCTGCAGGGAAATTATCACGGGACGGCCTCTCATTTTGTAACGGTCATGGAAGGCATGAAGCAGGCTTTTGCAGGCCGGGGAAACAGGCTTCTGTATGCGACGGGCTGTGAGATTATGGAAGCTAAGACAGAGCGGCTTGCCAAAGAGTATGACCGCCTGTCGGAAGCGCGGGCTGTGGCGCGCCGTAGTGATGTGATCCTTTTGTGTGTGGGTCTGGATGAACGGTACGAAGGAGAGGCACACCATATCAGCACAGGGGAGTGCTTGGGAGGGGATAAGGAGGACCTGCGGTTCCCCAGGGGACAGCACAGGCTGATGGAGGAGGTTTTTTCTGCCGGAAAGCCGGTGATCCTCTGCTGCATGACCGGAAGCTGCATGGATCTAAGTCCCTATGAAGGGCGGTCAGGCGCGATTTTGCAGGCCTGGTATCCGGGGGCTGCAGGAGGGAGAGCCATTGCGGATATCCTGACAGGGAAAATTTCACCGTCAGGAAAGCTTCCGGTCACCTTTTACGGAAGCGATTATGAGCTTCCGGACTACACCGATTATTCTTTCCGGAACCGGACCTACCGGTATGTGGAAAAGGGCGTTCTTTATCCTTTTGGCTATGGCCTGACCTACGGCAGAACCCAGATGATGGAGGCAGCCTGTATTCCGGAGAAATATGAGGTCTCGTTCTGCCTCCGGAATCTGTCCGCCGGAACCGTGGGCGAGGTGGTTCAGGTCTACAAGAGGAACCCGGAATCCCGCCATGAAGTCAGAAATGCTGTTTTATGCGGTTTCACCCGGATAGAACTGAAGCTGGGGGAAGAAATGAGGGGAGTGATCCGGCTGGATCCCCATACCTTTACCGTAGTCAATGAAGAGGGGGACCGGATCCCGGATGGGACCCGGTATATCCTCTGGGTGGGCACCCATGGGCCGGATGAAAGAAGCCGGGAACTGACCGGAAGCGATGCGCTGGAGATCCAGGTCCGGCTTCCGGCACAGCAAAGAGAAGAGGAGGAGCAGAAATGAAGAGAACTGACGGAACAGGCATGGAGGTAAAGATCGCCTATATAGGAGGGGGAAGCCATGGCTGGGCCTGGACCTTTATGAAGGATCTGGCCATGGAGCAGGAGCTGAGCGGCGTGATCTCGCTCTATGACATTGACCGGAAAATGGCTGAGCAGAATGCGGTAATCGGGAACAGACAGTTTGAAGGCGCCGGGCAAAAAAGCCGCTGGAGGTTTGACGTCCGGACCTCGTTAAAGGACCTTTTGGAGTCCGGGCCCGATTTTATTCTCATTTCCATTCTTCCCGGAACCTTTGATGTGATGGAGTCAGATGTGCACCTTCCGGAGACCTGTGGCATCTATCAGTCCGTAGGCGATACCACAGGCCCCGGCGGGCTGGTGAGGGCATTGAGGACCGTTCCCATGTTTGCGGAAATCGCGGAAGCTATCCGCGCCTGCTGTCCGGAAGCCATTGTCATCAATTACACCAATCCCATGACCTTGTGTGTGAAGACCCTGTATCATGTCTTTCCCGGGATCAAAGCCTTTGGCTGCTGCCACGAGGTATTCGGGACCCAGAAGATTCTCCGGGATCTGTATGAGATGCATACGGGAGAAACCGGGGTGGGGCGGGAAGAAGTCATAGTCAATGTGCAGGGAATCAACCACTTTACCTGGTTTGACAGGGCTTCCTGCCGGGGACTGGATCTGTTTCCCATATACCGTAAATTTATTGAGGAACACTTTGAAGAAGGATATCATGATCCGGACAGAAACTGGATGAACGGAACCTTTAACTGCGCCCACCGGGTCAAGATGGATTTATTTCTCCGCTACGGGGCCATTGCCGCGGCAGGGGACCGGCATCTGGCAGAATTTATGCCCGGAGAAATTTATCTGAAAGATCCGGATCAGGTCCGTCAATGGAAATTTGCTCTGACAACCGTACCGTGGAGAAAGGAACGGCAGGAGGAAAAACGGCAGCAGGCTCTGCGGCTGGCACTGGGAGAGGAGGAACTGAAGCCGGAGCCCACCGGTGAGGAGGGCCTGCTCTTGATCAAGGCATTGTGCGGCTTAAGGCGGATGGTCAGCAATGTAAATATACCCAATGCATCCGGCCAGATTCCAAACCTTCCCCGGGAGGCCGTTGTGGAAACCAATGCCGTATTTTTTAAAGACACCATTCAGCCGGTTTTTGCCGGTGAGGCGGAGCCCTCCATCGCTGAACTCATGATGCCTCATATTGAAAATCATGAAAAGATTCTGAGGGCGGCTCTGGAGACCGATTTTTCACTGGCGCTGGAGGCTTTTTTCAATGATCCCCTGGTAAAAGGAAGGCTGGACAGGGAGACCGGAACCGGGCTTTTAAGGAAAATGATCTCCAATACCCTGGCTTATCTGCCGGAAGGCTGGGAAAAGGAAATAAAGGCTTAGTCCGGCAGTGAATTCCGGCATAAAAAGCATTCCTGCGATGTCAATTCGCAGGAATGCTTTTTATTATAAGGGACTTTGTAAGTTTCATCGCCATGATTCCAACGGGGAAAAGTCCGAAATCTCTTTGCTTTACAAAGATTATGGACATTCTTTAAGAAATATATATAAAATTCTTGAAAATATGGCTTTATTTTTTTGAAAACTATGCTATAATAATAAAAACAATTATTATTATTAGTATTAAAACAAAAAAATATTCCCGGAGGAAAAGAGATGAACGCACAGAAGAAAAAATTTAACGGCAGCATAAAAAGAGAGCTGCTCACAGTTGTTATCAGTTCCATCATTGGTATCATATTTGTATTGACCGTCAATTCCATTTATTTTATTTATGATTCTGCCAGACAATCGCTGCGCAAGAGCTTAAGAGAGACGTCAGAGCTGGTTGCGGACAGAATAACGGAGAAAATAAATGAATATACGATTATGTCCGAAGCGCTTGGAATGATGATGAAAAGCTCGGATCAGAACAAGAAGGACCTTGAGGAAAGCATAAACGCATATGTTTCGGAATACGGCCTGGAGGACATAGACATCATCACTTCCGGCGGAGTGTCCGCATTAAATGGAACGTCCTATGAGCAGAATGCTACATATGCGCAGGCCAGAGGAGGGGCTCCGTTTTTATCGGATCCCATCATAAGCAACGGCTCCGTATCATTTCAATATGCGTATCCTTACGAGGATGTGGTTGTCATGGTCTCATTCCCTTATTCCGTGCTTCAGGATATTATTTCAGAGACCAGGCTGGGGGATACCGGCAGCACTTATATTATCAATCATGCGGGCGCAAAGGTGGCTCACGATGATTTTTCCCTGGTGCTGAATCAGCAAAACAGTATGGAAGACGCCGGTACGGACCCGGCTTCCTACGGGCAGGTGGCTGCGTTGGAAGCGGCCATGGTCAGGGGAGAATCAGGCTTTGGATTTTACAATTGGAATGGGGATAAGAAGTTCGGTTCCTACACTCCCGTTGAAAAGACCAATGGGTGGTCGGTAAGTGTCACGGTGCTGCAGTCTGAATTTATGTCCGGCGTAAAAACCGGCGTGATCAGTTCGGTTATCCTGGGAATCATTTCTTTGATAATTTCAGCCTTCCTTGTCATACGGATCATTGACGGTATCACAAAGGCAATAAAAACGGTGACGGAATCCATAGAAAAGCTTGCAGAGGGTGATTTAAATATTGAACTGGATGTGAAACGAAAGGATGAGGCGGGGATCATAGCGGATAAACTGCGCTTCATGTCGGAAAAGTTCAGGGAAATCATATCGGACACATCCAGGTATCTGCAGGAAATATCAGACGGGAACTTAACGGCAGGCAGCACCTGCGTGTATCCGGGGGAATTTGAGGGGATCCGGGATTCCATGGAAATGATAACCTTGAAATTAAATGACACTCTTTCCACAATCAACGTATCTGCGGAACAGGTAAGCGCGGGCGCGGAACAGATGTCTTCCTCCGCCCAGATACTGGCTACCGGAGCCACCGAACAGGCGGCAGCGGTGGAAGAGCTGAATGCTTCCATCGTCAATGTGGCAAGTCAGGCGGATCAGAATGTAAATTATGTTCAGGAAGCCATGGCTTATGTAACGGAATCAGGCATGGGGATCAGCGACGGCAATGAGTATATGCAGAGACTCAACACAGCCATGAAAGAAATCGGAACGGCGTCCCAAAAGATTTCCAGCATCACAAAGGTGATCGAGGACATCGCGTTCCAGACCAATATCCTGGCTTTAAACGCGGCGGTGGAATCTGCAAGAGCGGGAGAAGCGGGAAAGGGGTTTGCGGTGGTCGCCGGTGAAGTGCGAAGTCTTGCGGAAAAGTCCGCAGAAGCGGCCAGGCAGACCGAGGACCTGATCCGTCATTCCTCTTCCACGGTTTCCGAAGGAGAAAGATTAGCGGCTGAAACGGCAAAGATCCTTCAGGGAGTTCTGGAGAAATCAGACCTGGTTACGGAAGCCATTAAGCAGATCAAAGAAGCTTCATCCCGGCAGGCATTGTCCATTGAGGAAATCAACCAGGGACTGTCCCAGGTGTCTGCGGTGGTGCAGTCAAATGCCGCAACGGCGGAGGAAAGCTCGGCCTCCAGCGAGGAACTGGCCGCCCAGTCCCAGATCCTGCACCAGGAGGTAATGAAATTTCAGCTGTCCGGCAAGAAAGCAGGAGAAAATGACGGCCCCGTAATAACAGGGGCCGGGGAATATAAAAATATGGAGACAGAGTGGGAAGACAAAACCCCTTTTGGAAAATATTGACCGGATAAGCGGCTGGCCTTATGCCTCTTCCCGCCCCCTGGCCTCCGGCTCCAGGCTGTTTAAGGGAACCGTGAAATAAACCAGCGTATAGTTTCCCGGCTCACTTTTTATACGAAGCCCGGCTGTCTCTCCATAAGCCAGGGTGAGCCGGAGATTGGTATTTGTCAGGCCGATGTGGGAAGAGGAAATGACGGAGTTTTCGGAGAGCTGTTCCTTAAGCTCAAGGAGCTTTTCCGGCGGAATGCCCACGCCGTTATCCAGGATATAAAACAGAATGGATTTCCTTAACCGGAGGACGCCGGTGTATATCAGTCCTTTCCCTTCCTTTTCCTTAATTCCGTGATAAATGGCATTTTCCACAATAGGCTGAAGGATCATCTTCTTGATGGGGTATATGGTACAGGAATTATTGATCCGGTATCTTATTTCAAATTTATCCGCATATCGTGTTTTCATGATATCCAGATAGGTTTTCAGATAACCGATCTCTTCCCTGATCTTCACGTTTTCCTGAGGATCACTCAGAGAATAGCGCATGACGGAAGAAAGGCTGGAAACCATCCGGCTGCAGGAGTTTTCCGAGGAAGTCAGGCGAATGGCCTCCCAGTAAATGGTATTTAAGGTATTGTGAAGAAAATGGGGGTTGATCTGGTGCTGGAGCGCCTGCATCTTCAGTATCTGCATTTTATAGTCCCGTTCGGAGGCCTGGACCTTTAAGTATTTCTGGTCCAGAAACAGCCGGATGATGTTCAGCATGATGTATTCAAAGGGATTGGCTGCGTTGGCGGGCATCCGGTCAAAATGCTGACGGGAGGAATCCGGATTGCTGAAAATGTCAATGATGCCGTTTAAATACCGGTATTCCCGGTTGGTTTTATAAAAAGCCAGAACAAAGGAAAGCAGGATGGCGGAAAAAGTGAGCAGCATATAGGTGCCGGAGAGATTTCGGGTGGTTTTGTAAATTTCGCTGGAAGGAGTGAAGGTAAGATAGGTCAGTCCGTTGGTCCGGGGAGATTTTAAATATGCGGCCTTGTGGTTCATGCCTTCCACCTGGACATCAAAAAGATGCTGTTCCTCTTTTGCCGCCAGCTCGGGGAAAATTGAGGCCAGCTCCCTGTCGGGACGGGGAGAGGAGCTGTTGGTGTAAATGATGTTTTGCCCGGGATCCATTAAGTAGATGGTCTGACGGTCATACTGCAGAAGGGTCCGGAAATATTGTTCGATCTTGCCTAGGTTGTATTCAAAGGCGATGATGCCCACCGGATTTGATGCGGAGCGGGTGTAGAGCCGCTGGTAAATCATCAGGGAGTCCATGCCGGAGGCGGAATAGGCGGTCTGCTTCCGGGAAACCTCCATCCAGAAGTCCTTGTCTCCGGAGGCCTTATAGGTGTCTGTGAAATCCTGTTCCTCCTGGGTGGAGATGGTATGAATCGCCCCCTTTTGGGGAAGATAGATCCGTTCATTTTCATTGTTGTAATACACGTAAATGTTTTCAATGTAAGGGTCCGTGAATATGAGATTCTGAAAATAGAGAGAGAGATTCTCAATATTTTTTAAGGAATCCAGGGAAAGGGATTTCTCATGAAAGGCCTTTTTCAGCTGAATGGTCACCCTTGGATTGGACGAAAAAAATATGTTGGCGTTATCGATATGGGAATACAGCTGGTCAATGGTTTTTTCCAGCTGACGGAGGGTCTGGTAGGTGCTCTTTTCTATGGCAGCCGTGTTATCCTGAGAGGATTGGACCACGCTGTACGGACCGATCATCATGATGGGTATCAAAAGCAGAAGACAGTTGGTCAGCAGGCTTTTGGTAAAGAATTTATACCGGACGGAAGGCTGCTTTCTGATATTTTTTCTTGCCTGTTTCATGATCATTTCTCCATGTTTGACCGGTATTCCGTGGGAGTCATACCGTAATAAGCCCGGAATGCCCGGGTGAAATTATTGGAATTGATATAGCCTACCAGGCTGCTGATGCTGTAGATCTTCACGGCCGGGTCCCGGAGAAAGATGGCGGCCTGTTTCATGCGCATTTCAAGAAGATGGTCGGAAAATGTCATGTTTGTCTTCTGTTTGATCAGCTGGCTTAAGTAGGAAGGGTTTAAGTAAAGAGATTCCGACAAATCCGCCAGCGAACCTTCTCTGTAATTTCTTCTGCAGTATTCCAGCACCTTTTTTATGGTTTCATCCCCCTTGTCATTGGGCGGGGAGTCTTTATCCACCTGGTATTTCAAATCCAGCTCTTCCCGGATCATTCCGAAGATTTCCTTCAATTCTCCAAAGCTGGACGGCTTCAGGGCATAATAACGGACGCCGTACCGGAGGGCATCCTGTGCGTATTTAAAGTCGTCGTGAGCGCTTAAGAACACCACCAACGGCCTGGCCCCCTTTAAGGCGGATATGGATTTGGCAAGCCCGATCCCATCCATGACCGGCATGCTGATATCCGTAAACACCACATGGACCACCTGGTTTTTTATCATATCCAGAGCCTCTTTTCCATTGTCAGCCTGTCCGCAGATCTCGAATCCCAATTCATCCCACGGAAAGCATGTGGCCAGTGTGTTCCTGGAATTGATCTCGTCATCCACCACCAGTAATCGATACATAAAATCCCCCTGCATGTGATCAGCCAATAGAATCAATGGTTCCGGGTTTAAGTATAACAAAGAAAAAATCCGAATGCAAGGCGGCCGGGCAATCCATAAAATAAAGATAGCTCCATAAAATAAAGATAGAATCTTATGATACCCGGAGCCAATGGGGGAATAGTTCCAAATGAAAAAAACTGTGATAAGATGAAACAGTAACGGAAACAGGAAACAAATATTTCAGAAACGAGGAGGATTTAACATGAAAAAACGTTGGAGTGGGGTCTTATCATTGTTTACGGCTGCAGCGGTCACAGTTTCCCTTGCTGCCTGCGGCTCATCTCCGGGCACCGGAGACGAGGCCGGCGGAAAGGAAGGCAGTTCCCCCCAGGCGGAGGCGTCATCGGGAGAGCGCGCCGGGGAAAGCGGGGAACCGGTTACCCTGCGGTTTGCATGGTGGGGAGGCGATTCCAGGCACGAAGCCACATTAAAGGCCATCGAGCTGTATGAGGAGAAGCATCCCAATGTGACCATTGAAGGAGAATATCAGGGGTATGACGGATATTATGAGAAAATGATGACAACCTTATCCAGCGGCACGGCGCCGGATCTTTTCCAGTTTTCCAGGGACTGGATCGCGGATGTTCAGGCTGCAAAGCATTATATTGCGGATTTGTCCAGCCTTCCGGTGGATTTAACCACCTTAAAAAAGGATACCATTGAGAAATCGGGAATGTACAATGATGAACCGGTGATGTTTCCCTGTACGGTGGGAGGACAGGTTCTTTACATTAATACGGATTTTGCCTCGTCGTTTGGAATCGACATGACGAAGCAGTATACCTGGGAAGAAATCAGGGAGCTGGGCAGGAAGGTACATGAACAGGACCCGGAAGCATATCTGATGACTGCGGATATCGACGTGCTGAACCGTCTGATCGTACTGGCTTACATCGCCCAGCAGACAGGGGACAGCCTGGTGAACCAGGAAACCTACGAACTGAATTTCACAGAGCAGCAGATGGCCTCCTCTCTTCAGAACATTCTGGAGCTGTATGAATCCAATACCCTGGAGCCTTTCGGGGAAGCGGCAGTCTTCGTGGGCCAGATGGACCAGAACAACAAATGGGTCAACGGCAAAATAGGGATGCTTCTTGACAATACCGGCTCCGCTCCTAAGTACGAAGCATCCACCACGAGTGAGATCGATGTTATGAAGATACCGGTAATAGAAAATGCCGTATGCAGCGGAGTGGATTTTTCCAGCAACATGGGATTCTGCATCAACGACAATTCCAAATACAAGGAGGAGACTGCAAAGTTCCTGGATTTCATACAGAATGATCCGGAAGCCATTGAGATCCTTCAGACCAACAG
This sequence comes from Lachnospiraceae bacterium 54-53, assembly GCA_041223105.1. Classification (GTDB taxonomy): domain Bacteria; phylum Bacillota; class Clostridia; order Lachnospirales; family Lachnospiraceae; genus Lacrimispora. The sequence continues at coordinate 290,936 of JBCLPO010000003.1, read as the reverse complement.
AGGCTACTGCCCCACGGAGATCGCGGAAAAGACGCTGGAAGAAAAGGGCCTGTTAAATGCGATCCAGAAGAAGGCGGTGGCATTAAGCCAGCCTGATTCCTATAATATCAATACCATCAGCGGCAATACGGAGCTGGAAACCATCAGAAAAGATGTGATCCAGGAGGTCATATATGGAGATATCACTCCGGAAGAGGGCGCCAAATCAATTGTAGACCAGTATACGGAAGTTCTGTCCGCGCTTAAATCGGAGAAGTAACTGGTGGGAAGCTTTAATTAAATGAGGGGATACTGGATTCTGCCGATGCCTGCAAAGCCGCGGCCGGTATCCCTTTTTTGATGGAGGAAATTCATGAAAAACTCGTATTCAATCCGTGCAGGCGTACGGAAATACCCTAAAAACTGGAAGTGGGGACTTGTCTTCATTGCCCCCTGGGTGATAGGCTTCGCCTTCCTTCAGGCCTACCCCCTGCTGATGTCCCTCACCTATTCCTTTACGGATTTTTCCATACTGAAGGCTGGAAAATGGGTGGGACTGAAGAATTACACGGACTTGTTCACCCGGGATAAATATTTCTGGAAGTCCTTTTTCATAACCGTGAAATATTCCCTGATGTCGGTTCCCATGAAACTGGTCACGGCTCTGGCCATTGCACTGATCCTGAATATGAAGCTGAAAGGAATCAATCTGTTCCGTACGGTGTATTATCTTCCTTCCATCATGGGCGGCAGCGTAGCCATTTCCATCCTCTGGAAGTTCATGTTCATGAAGGAGGGCATGGTCAATAAAGCCCTGGCTTTCATCGGAATTCCTTCCGTGGACTGGCTGGGGGACCCTGACATCGCCCTGGTTTCCATCAGCCTTCTGGTGGTTTGGCAGTTTGGCTCCTCCATGGTGCTGTTCCTTGCGGGACTGAAAAACGTGCCCACAGAGCTTTATGAGGCAGCCTCCGTTGACGGGGCGGCAAAGTGGAGGCAGTTCTGGAATATTACGCTGCCCATGATCACACCCATCGTCTTTTTTAATCTGATGATGCAGATCATCCATGCGCTGCAGGAGTTCACCTCGGCCTTTATCATCACCAACGGGGGTCCCAACCATGGAACTTATTTAATGGGGGTGAAGATCTACGAGGATGCGTTCCGGAATTTAAAAATGGGCTACGCCTCCGCTTCCTCCTGGATCCTGTTTCTGACCATTCTCGCCGTCACCATGGTGGTATTCAAATCATCTGACGCATGGGTATTTTATAATGATGGAGGAACGGACTGATGAAAACAAAAAACCGTAAAAACCTGACCGCATATGCGATTTTAATATTCATAGGCATCTTCATGATTTATCCGCTGGTCTGGCTGTTTTTTGCCACATTTAAAGAGAACCGGGAGCTGTTCGGCCGGATGACTCTGTTTCCGGAGCATTTTTCCCTGGAGCCTTTTAAAAAGGGCTGGAGGGGAAGCCGCCAGTTTACCTATACCAGCTTTTATTTCAATACATTAAAGCTGGTGGTGCCCACGGTGGTATTTACGGTGCTGTCCACAGGCATCGTGGCCTACGGCTTTGCAAGATTCCGCTTTCCAGGAAAAAAGCTGTTCTTTCTGCTCATGATCTCCACCCTGATGCTCCCTGATTCGGTTGTGATCATACCCAGATATGTGGCTTTCAACAAATTCGGATGGGTGGACACCTATATGCCCTTCTGGATGCCGGCATTACTGGCCTGTTATCCGTTTTTTATCTTCATGCAGATCCAGTTTCTGAGGGGAATTCCGAGAGAACTGGATGAGTCGGCCTGCATAGACGGCTGCAATCCGTTTATGGTTTTCGTAAAGGTGCTGTTTCCCTTAATGAAGCCGGCCATTTTTTCCGTGGTGATATTCCAGACTCTCTGGAGATGGAACGATTACTTCAACAATCTGGTATACATCAGCAGTGTAAAGAACTATACCTTATCTCTGGCCTTGAAAATGTCCATTGACGGGCAGGGAGCTTCCACTCCGTGGAACCAGGTGCTGGCCATGTCCTTTGTGTCCATGATCCCGCCCATACTGTTATACTTTTTTGCACAGAAATATTTTGTAGAAGGAATTACGTCAGGAGGGGTCAAGGGATGAAGATGGAAGGTTACCGCTTTGAAACAAGAGAAGATACGGCCAGAAGCTTATTGAAGCTGATCCGGCCCTTAAAGAAATATTACAGCCCGGGCCATGCTCTGTTGAATATCGGAAATACCGGAGTGCATTACGGCAGCCGGGCCGCGGCCATGGAAGGCTTTGCAAGAGTGCTGTGGGGGCTGGGCCCCCTCTTTTCCGGGCTTTCAGCCTATGAAGATCCGAGGATCCGGGAAGAAGGGGAGGAATGGAGGGAAGCGGTCTTAAAAGGCATTTCCTCGGGAACTGATCCGGAAAGACAAAAAGCTGATAGAAGATTCCTGTCTGGAGGATGGCTGGTATGTGGATGGCGGAAAGGATAAAATAGATTATTATGTCGCCTTTGCCTTTCATTATTACGGACAGGTCTACGCTTCTTTTATGAAGGATATGGATCCTCAGTGGTCGGAAACCTTAAAAAAACGGGCGGAAGCCTTTGCCGCGGATTACTTATACTTTTTTGCCAATGACGGCAGCAGCATCCCCTTCGGAAGAAGCCTGACCTACCGGTTTGCCCACTGCAGCTTCTGGAGCGCCTATGCCTTTTTGGGAGCTTCCGGCATTGATTACGGAGTGATAAGAAATATAACGGTCAGCCACATGACGGAGTGGTTTAAAAAGCCTATTCTGGATCATGGCGGGATCATGACGGTGGGGTATGCCTATCCAAACCTGATCATGAGCGAGCATTATAACGGCGGGGGCTCTCCTTACTGGGCCTTAAAGGCTTTCCTGGTTCTGGCCCTTCCGGAGGATCATGAGTTCTGGACGGCGGAGAAAAAAGAATATGAATACGGGAAACAGAAGAAGATCAGACAGCCCCGCATGATCATTACCCATGATTCCCGGGATGGAGTCGTGGCTTATACCGTGGGGCAGCATTGTCCGGGAAATCATGGTCATATTTCCCTGGGGAATCTCAGGGATCATAAGCTTAAGCGGCGGTGAGGCGGAGGTCATCCAGTGTTTCCCCAACACCAATATCCTCTATCCCTTAACGGTGATGCCCCTTGTGAAGCATCATCTGGAAAAAGGCACCCACCTGCTGACCAGCTGTGTGTTCGGAGACACCTCCGGGGAGGCTCCCCTTCTTTACCGGCAAAAGCCTGAAGTGAAGGTGGCCGGGGATATGGTGACAGCAGACTGGAACGGAAGAACGATCCGCGTACATTTATAGAATTCAGGAGGAAACGGGATGAGAACAGAATATCAGGATTGGGCGGCAAAGGCAGAGGCCCGCATCATGGAAAAGCTTGAAAAGACGGCGGAGCGGAACAGGCATAAAATCCCCTGCACGGCGGCAGAAGGGGTTTTTGATGACTGCTCGGGGGAGAAGATCGGCTGGTGGACCAACGGTTTTTTTGCCGGGATCATGTGGTTTCTGTATGACAGAACCGGAAACCGGACCGCCTTTGAAAACGCGGCGGAGATCGAAGAGAAGTTGGATGAGAATTTCCTGGTCTATGACCACATGGATCATGACAATGGATTTAAGTGGCTTCCCACCGCGGTCGCCGCTCACAAAGCCACAGGGTCTGAACGGTCCTTAAACCGGGGCCTGCTTGCGGCCGCCAATCTGGCGGGAAGATACAATCCGGCCGGGCGGTTTATCAGGGCCTGGAACGACAGGGCTGGCGAGGACCACAGAGGCTGTGCCATCATCGACTGCATGATGAATCTCCCTCTCCTTTACTGGGCTTTTCGGCAGACAAAGGATCCGAGATTTTACCAGATCGCGGTGCATCACGCGGACACCGCCATGAAAAACTTTGTACGGGAGGACGGTTCCGTGGCCCATATCGTGGAATTTGATCCCACAACCGGCAGGAAGGTAAAAAGCCACAAGGGTCAGGGATATGGGGAAGATTCCGCATGGACCAGAGGCCAGGGCTGGGGCATCTATGGATTTGCCTTAAGCTATAAGCATACGGGAAAACAGGAATATCTGGACACGGCAGTGCGGATCGCCGGATATTATTTATCCCATATACCGGAATCAGACCTGATCCCCATCGATTTTCATCAGCCGGAAACCTGCACATGGGAAGACTCCTCGGCAGCGGCCCTGGCAGCCTCCGGACTTCTGGAGCTGTCCGCCTTTGTAAAGGGAGAGGAAAAGACCCGGTATGAAGAGGCAGCGGTCCGCCTTTTAAAAACACTGGCTGAAAAGAGGTGCAGATGGGAGCCGGAAACCGATCATTTTCTTGAAAAATGCTCTGCTTCTTATAAAGAAGCGGTTCATGAATATCCCATCATCTACGGAGACTTTTATTTCATTGAAGCCATTCTTAAGATCAACGGCCATGCAATGGATATGTGGTAATTTTCCAGTTCTATACAGGAATCCCATATTTTGCGCGCTATTCAAGGAAAAACCATCATGTTATACTTGATAAAAATGGAAAAGAGAAGGATAACGTGATGAAAAAGAGAAGGATGAAAATAATGCTCCTGGCTGTTTCCGTTTTCATGCTGATCATTGCAGCCGGCCCCGAAAAGCAGGAGGCTTTTGCGGCAAAGCCGGATTCGGACGGCCAGTCAGCTGCCGCGGAAGCCGAGACGGAAAAGATGGTGGGATATTATGCGGCCTGGGCGGCGTATTCCGGTTATTTTCCCGATCAGATCGATGCCGGGAAGCTGACCCATATCAACTACGCATTTGCCAATATCGGTCCGGACTTAAGGCTCACTCTGGGATATCCGGATGTGGATCCCCAAAACATAAAGCTCTTGAATTCCTTAAAGGAGAAAAATCCCGGTTTAAAAACTCTGCTTTCCGTGGGAGGCTGGAACTGGTCCGGAAATTTTTCTGATGCGGCGCTTACGGATGCCTCCAGGACCGCGTTTGCAGACAGCTGTGTGGAGTTCATCGTTACATACGGTTTTGACGGTGTGGATATTGATTGGGAATATCCGGTGAGCGGCGGTCTGACGGCCAATGGCAGACGCCCGGAGGACAAGAAGAATTTCACCCTCCTTCTCCGGAAAATACGGGAAAAGTTAGAGGAACGGGGAAAGGCCGACGGCAGGCATTACCTTCTCACCATCGCAGGCGGAGCCGACCGTTCTTATGTGAACAATGTGGAGCTGGCAGAGGTGGCCGGGTATCTGGATTATGCCAATATCATGACCTATGATCTGCACGGTCATTGGGATTCCCGGACAGACTTGCTCGCCCCTCTTTATGACAACAGCGATCCCTCGCCCCAATATAAAATCAGCGTGGATCAGGCGGTAAACACCTGGCTGGATGCTTCCTTTCCCGCCCAAAAGCTGGTCATGGGCATTCCCTTTTACGGATATCTGTATTCTTCCGTCCAGAATTCCAACAACGGCATGTACCAGACGTTCGGCGGAGCCAGCTCCATCGGTTATCAGGCCATAAAAGCGAACTATTTAAACAAAGCCGGCTATACCGCATATGTACATCCTCAGTCAAAGGTGCCCTGGCTGTTTAACGGAACCATTTTTATAAGCTATGAGGATCCCGGATCCGTTGCCCATAAGGCAGATTACATAAAATCAAAGAAATTAGGCGGCGCCATGATCTGGGAGCTCAGTCAGGATCCGGACGGAGAGCTTTTAAACGTGCTGTATGACAAAATGAAATAATCCTATGTTTCCCCTTCTAAAAATCCCTGAAACTCCTGGAAACGGGTCTCTTCTATTTTTTTCATTCCCAGGGTGATCTTCTCCCCGGAAAGCTTGAGCAGGAAGTGGAGGGAGCCGACGCATTCCCCGGCGATCTGGACCGGTAAGTACAGGGAATCGGATCCGGCCCACATTGCCTGCAGGGCGATCCTTTGGTCATATCCGGCCAGAACGCTCACCAGGGGAAAGTCAAAGGAAAAGGGAAACCGGAAAACCCTGTCCCGGCCCTGAAGGGTCATGGCCCCCTCCCCGGAACCGAAGGAAAGGGAAAGGCTTGAAAAGCCTGCCGGATTGGGACTGAGCCGGTAGAGGGCATCCCAGGAGGTGAGGCATGGCAAAACAGGCGGCTGTTCCTTAAAGCCTCCTGTTTTTTTCACTCCGTCATGGATGAGATCCAGTATCTTCTGGTTTCCGCCTTTGATGTTCTGTGTATCCGCGGTGACGACGAAAATCAGGTCAGGGTCCGGATAGAAAAGAACGTACTGGCCTCCCATGCCGTACATGGCGAATCCTCCGCAGATGCGCCAGAACTGGTACCCGTAGCCCTGCTGCTCATCAAGGGTCTGGCCGAAATGTATGGTGGGGACCTGGAAGGAAACCGCCTCCCTTAAATAATCCGCAAATTTCCCTTCCCCATTCCGGATGGTATCCATACAGTAACGGCCCAGCTTCATTAGGTCCGTGGGACGGGCCATGAGGCCGGAGCCGCCCATCTCCCAGCCAAAGGGGTCCGGGATGATATAGGCCTCTTTGGAAAAATCCGTCCGGTTCAGACATTTTTCCCTCAGGTAATCAAGCACTCCTTTTCCCGTAAGTTTTTTTACGAGAGCGGCCAGGGTGTGGCTGGAAGAAGTGTCATAATGGAAGATCTGTCCGCTTCTGTGGGAAGGAGGTGTGGTGAAGAAGCTTTCCACCCAGTTTTTTCCCGGATCCGCTTTGTAGGTGGTGGCTGAATGACAGGTTTCCATGGTGAGCATATGACGTATGGTCATTTCCTTCAGCCAGGGATGGACCTCCCTGCATGAAATGTATTCCGGAAAGTGATCCGTGATCCGGTCATCCAGGGAGAGCAGCCCGTCCGCAGAAAGGAAGCCTGTGGCAAGGGAACAGAAGCTTTTTGTGATGGAAAACATGCGGTGAAGGTCCGTGGCCCCGTAGGGGGCCTGGTAGGCTTCCTTTAAAAGCCTGCCGCCCTGTTCCGCCAGGAAGCTGTGTATGGGAAGGCCGCTTTCCCTCAGCCGGAGCCATAGCTCCTCCGTGATCTTTGAAACATCCTCATAATTGTTATTTTGCATTGATCTTATCTCTCATTTCTTTTGGTGAAACACCAAAATTCTTTTTAAATACGCGCCGGAAGGTGGCTGCGTTGTTGTATCCCAGATACTGGTACAGAACGGACAGGCTTATGTCGGATTCCTGGATCATTTCCTTTGCTTTTGCCATGCGCAGCCGTTCCAGATAGATGGAAAAATTCTCCGATACCTCTTTTTTGAACAGATAGCTGAAATAGTTCTCTGAGATCCCGAACTCGTCGGAAATTTTCGTCAGACACAGGTTGGGATCCTGATAATTATTGTTTATGTATTCCTGTATTTTAAGGATCAGCTCATTTCCCGCGGAGCCGCAGACATCGCACAGCTGGAGGGCGATGTTCTTTAAGCTGTCCAGACTCATTTCTCCCTCAAACTCTTTGTCAATGAGATCCAAACGCTTTAATTTCTCCGGTTCCAGTCCTTCCGGGGCAATGTTGTGCCTTTTTTTGAAGACCGTGGCACGCACATCGGAAATCAGCCAGCGCTGCTGGTTGTAGGAAAGGTTTCTCTTTTCCGTATTTTCATTCTTGATGAGCTTGAACAGCTCGTTTACCTGATCCTTGTTTCCGATGGAAATAAATCCGCTCAGCTGGACGGAAAGGCTTTCCGGATAGTAATAGACATCGCTGGAGTGGGTGGAATCCCAGCTTAAAATATATTTTTCTATGGTGGTGACGGATTTGGCCTCCTTGGCCTGCTGGTAGGATTTCCATGTGTAGGAAATGAAACTGTTTCTGCCGCCCAGGCCGCCGCTGATCCAGATCCCGTACTTTTCCAGGAGCTCTCCGTGCAGGGCGATGAATACATCCCGGTCCCTGCCGATGGTCTGTTCGCAGAGAGCGGATTTGGGGGAGGCGATCAAAACGGCAAACACCCGGTCCGAGGGCTTGTAAATATATCCGGTGTCAGGATAATAGCGGCGAAGAGCCTCCCTTACCAGCATGTCATAATTCTGAAGGCATAGCTCCAGATCATCGGAGCGGACCATGGAATCCTCAGCCGGGGATACCTCCGTATACAGAACATGATATTTTGTATCCGGCCGGTCAAGGGAAAGCTCGCCGATGATGTAACCCATCTCATCGTCGGTGGTGACGCTTCCCTCCATGATCCTTCTCATGTAGGATTCAATGACCACGGGCTTCTGCTTCTCCACCAGAAGGTTTAAGGAAGTGGCCATGGATTCCTTTACGGTCAGCTCATTGGTCAGCTGGGTCAGGCAGCGGCTTCCGAAGGAGGAAAAGACTCCCGCAATGATTCCGCCGATGACAAAAGAAGCGATGGTGATGGCCGTAAAAAAGCGCTGGTAAGGGAGGATCGAGTAATAGGCTTTGTCCGACGGCTGGACCAGATAATAGGTCCAGTTGTTATAGGGGGATATAAATGAGGTCACCAGCATCTCCCGGTGGCTTTCCCCCGGGGTAAAACTGGCGGTCTGGTTTTTATAATCCAGATTTTTCAAGGTGTCAAATCCGGATATCACGTTCGCCTCGGACAGAAGGAAGGCCTGGAAACCGTTTTTGTCGTAAGCCACCAGGTAGCCGTCCCCGTACAGATTCATGTCCGAAAAATACTCGGTCAATAAATCGTAATCAAATTCATAGCACAGGACGGAATCAGCATTTGTCTTGATCACGGAGGCGGATAGGGGCTGAATGTAGAGAAAGCTCCTGGAAGGGACGGAGATGTTCCCAAAAGGAATGAATTTGTTCCAGTATTCGCTGTTTAACAGGGCCTCGGTCAGCTGCTTTGGTTCCACCTGATAGGTGGTGTTGTGTGTGACGTAAAAATCGTAGTCCAGAAACATGATGGTGGAAATGGCATATCCGGAACTTTTCAGATAAATAAAGGAGTTGCTGATAGGCAGCAGCAGCTCCACCGGCGTGACGGATTTTAAGCTTGTCTGGGTCTTGTAGGCCCGGTAGTAAAATTCCCATTCTTCTCCGGTCATCTTGGAGAGACCATTGAATTCAATGTCAGCGGAGGTTTGTCTTGCAGCCGCATTCATCAGCTTTAAGGTGTAATCCAGCTGGGTGACAGAAGAGGAAAGGGTAAGTCGGTTCTGCTGGTTTATGCCGTTCTTGACCTGGCAGTAGGAGATGTAATACAGGATCACCCCGATGATGAGAATGATCGCCAGAATCATGGTGTAGGACAGCATCAGCTGGTTTTTAAACGGAATATTGCTCTTTTGCTTTTTCATGTTTACCATCCCTTTTTTCTTATGTAAAAATTATAGTATGAAACGATTTTAAAATCAACAAATTGGAATAACAGGATAAAATCTGCACACTGATAGTAAAAAATGCACCCAATATTAAAGGGTATTTTAGCATATCATTCACAAGGAGGTCATTGGAGAAAGAAGTATTATAGGAAATGCACAATAAATATATGAAAGAACAGCGATCATAGATAAAAGTGCATAATGAAAGGAAATACTGTGCGTTGAAGTTCCGAGAACGGAATGCTATCATAAAGGACACGGTCAGTGACCGAACAAATAAACTTATGGGAGGTTTAAAATGAGAGTTAAAAAAATGCTTGCAGCAGGAATGGCCATATCAATGGCAGCTTCTGTCATTCTGAGCGGCTGTTCCTCAAAAGACGGGGGCGCGGCCAGCACCGGAGGGGCGCAGGAAACCGGCGCCAGTACCGCTGCCGGTGAAACACAAGCGGAGAGCGAAGTCAAGAAGCCTGAAAAGATCACGATTATGGCAAACAGTACCGTGACCACGAAGCAGAACGACAGGGATTCTTTCGAAAAGCGGTGGGAGGAGCTTACCGGAATTGATTTGGAAATCATCCAGCCGGACCACGATGCTTATTTCGACGTTCTGGGGCAGACCTTTGCTTCCGGCCCAGAGAACTGGCCTGACGCCATTCTCCTGCAGGGAAGCTTTTATACCGGTTACGCGGAGGAAGGCGCGCTCTGGGATATGACAGAGGCCTGGGAGAATTCGGAATTAAAGGCTTCGGGCCGGGTGACGGGCGAAGAAGTAATTAACAATATGAAGATCGACGGCAAGCTTTACGGATTCCCTGTGACCAGAGGAAACGGCTGCATCACTTATGTAAAGAAGGCATGGCTGGACCGGTGCGGTCTTGAGGCGCCGGAGACCTACGATGAGTACATAAATATGCTGAAGGCATTTACCGAGGGCGATCCGGACGGAAACGGGATTGACGGGGATACTTATGGTGTTTCCGCAGCCGGATTTGTGGGACCGGAAGAGCCATGGACCAATTATCTCCCTGAATTCTATCAGGATGCATATCCTTCTTTCACAAAGGGAGAGGATGGCGTATGGTATGACGGGTTTACAAAGGATAATTTCAAGGACGCAATGACAAGAATGAGAGAGGCATATGCGGCCGGTTATATTGATAAGGAAACCCTGACAAACGGAACAAAAGACTGCCGGAACAAATTTTACGAGGATAAATTCGGTGTGTTCACTTATTGGGCGGGCACATGGGCAACCAACTTAAAGAAGAACCTGGAAGCCAACGGAAAAGACGGGGAACTGGTTGCGTTAAAGCCGATCAAGGAAGTGGGCCAGTATGTGGAAAGAACTTCACCGGTATGGGCGATCTCAGCCTCCTGTGAAAATCCTGAGGGCGTATTCAAATATTTTATCGAATCCATGCTTGACGGCGGAGACACCCAGCTTCTGTGGAGCTATGGCGTAGAGGACGTGCACTGGTCCAGCAAGGCGGAGACCATCCTGGATAACACCTATGAAGAAGGCGTTTTCCATATGAAGGAAAGTATTGAGATTCCGGGAACCCAGTACACGAAGCAGCACATCGATCCCATGCTGGCAATTGCAAAATGGGATGGAGATCCGGGACAGGATACCATAAAAGAGGAAGCCAAGGCAGCCCAGCAGACGTTTAATGAGAACTGCCGGCAGGCATCCATTATTCCTTCCACAGAAGTGATGGCAACCTACAACGGAGATTTGACAACACTTAAGAACTCCATTGTGGCGGATGTTGTTGTACAGGGAATTTCCATTGAAGAAGCTTACGCGCGTTTTGAAAGCGAAGGCGGAGCAGAGTGGTCAAAGCTGATCGTGGATTCCCTCAATGAGCTGGAATCTTCAAAATAGGTTCAGGAAGGTTTATTATATGAATACAAAGAAGAAAGGGCCTGCAGTGAATGCTGCAGGCGAAAACAAACGGCCGCTGCTGGCTTCGCTCCGGTACTACAGGGGATTTTATGCAATGTTTCTGCCGGTACTCATTTTTGCGCTGGTGTTTCATTATATTCCTATGCTTGGAATCCGCTATGCCTTCTATTCCTATAAAGGAATCAAGGAGCCTGTGTTTATAGGTCTTGCCCATTTTGAAAAAATGATGAAGATGCCGGGATTCTGGAGCGCGTTCGGCAATACCATCACATTAAGTGTTGTAAAGCTTCTGTTAAATACTTTTATGGCCGTTGTGCTTTCTCTTATGCTCAATGAGCTGCGGAACTTAACCTTTAAAAAGGTGGCACAGACGGTAGTATACCTTCCCCATTTCATGTCATGGGTGGTTACCGCTTCCGTTTTTACATTGATTCTTTCTCCCACCAGCGCAGGTCTGGTAAACTCCGTACTGATCAAGCTGGGCATTGTGAAGGAAGGCATTTATTTTCTGGGAGACCAGGAATGGTGGCGTCCCATGTACTATACCATCAATGTCTGGAAGGATACCGGATGGGGGACCATCATCTTTATGGCCACGCTTTCAGGCATCAATCCGGAGCTTTATGAAGCGGCCTCCATGGATGGGGCGGGACGTTTCAACAAGCTGCGCTTCATCACCCTGCCCGCTCTTTACAATACGATCATAACGGTGCTTATTTTAAATCTTGCAAAGGTCATGAACTTATTTGAATCCGTTTTCGTCATGCAGAATGACGCGGTTGTGAAAAAAGCGGATGTACTTCAGACTTATATTTACACACAGACATTCAATTCCGGAGCTCTTCCTGATTATGGATATACCACGGCGGTAGGACTTACTTCCTCACTGGTCGGCTGCTTCCTTGTTCTGATCTGCAACAGGGCCAGCAAAAAAGTCAGAGGAAGAGGAATTGTGTAGAGGGAGGAAAACATGAAAAAGAAAGCAAACGCATTTGACTATGCGCTGGTGATCATATTTGTGCTTATTAGCCTTATCATGATTATCCCTATATACAAAGTCCTGATCGATTCCTTTGATTTGAAGACAGCTTACGGTATGAAGCTGTTTCCTGAAAAATTCGGAATGGCAGGATACATTTCCGTATTTACCAATCCGACCCTGTACCGGCCGTTTCTGGTATCCTGCTTTACAACTGTGGTAGGTACCTTTACAGGTCTTGCCGTAGCCACCCTGGGGGCTTATGTTCTGATCCAGTGGAAAATGCCGGGCAGAAATTTCCTGGCCAGTCTCATGCTGTTTACCATGATTTTTAACGGCGGAATGATTCCTACCTACCTGGTTATGAAGTCATTCCATATGACCAATACCTTATTCGTAGTAATTCTTCTTCCGGCCATCAACGTTTACAATATGGTTCTCATGAGGAACTTTTTTGAAGGGATTCCGGCCAGCCTGTTTGAATCGGCAGAAATTGACGGCTGTTCTCCCATGGGGATATTCTTTAAGATCGTTCTTCCATTATCAAAGGCGGCGCTTACGGCCATTGGCCTGATGTATGCCGTTACTTACTGGAATGACTATACAAATTATAAGCTTTATATTACCAATGAAAGCTTATATAACTTCCAAATGAAGCTGAGATCGGTTATAATGGGAAGTGATCTGCCTCAGGCCATCGGCGGGGCTACGGAAAATACCGTTAAAAATGCAGCGGTGATTGTTGCGATTCTTCCCTTTATGATTATATATCCGTTCTGTCAGAAGTATTTTATTCAGGGTGTCAACATCGGAGCCGTAAAGGAATAATGGATTTTGGCAGGAAAAGGGGCAGAGTGTCTGCTCCTTTTCTATGTTTAAATAAAATACCAAATGGAGGTAATGAAATGTATCAGAATCCGATTTTGTATGCAGATTATTCAGATCCGGATGTCATCCGGGTGGGAGAGGACTACTATATGGTGGCTTCTTCCTTTACCTACCTTCCGGGGGTGCCTCTTCTCCATTCCAGGGATCTGGTCCACTGGGAGATCATCAATCACTGCGTCCCATCCCTTCCCTTTGAAAAATACGACAGGCCTTCCCATGGTTCCGGGACCTGGGCGCCGTCCATCCGCTTTCACGACGGGGTGTTCTATGTGTTTGTCCCCCTTCCGGACGAAGGGGTTTTTGTGGCTAAGTCCGGCGACCCTTACGGGAAATTTACGCTGACCTGCCTTCAGCCCGCAAAGGGCTGGATCGATCCCTGCCCCTTCTGGGATGATGACGGCAGGGCATACATGGTGTTTGCCTATGCCAAAAGCCGCAGCGGGATCAAGCACAGGCTGGATCTGGTGGAAATGGATCCGGAGTGCACAAAGCTTCTGGGAGATCCGGTGACCATCTTTGACGGAGAGCAGCTGGGGCCGACCACGGAGGGGCCCAAGCTTTACAAGCATCAGGGGTATTATTACATCCTGATGCCTTCGGGAGGGGTGGCTACCGGCTGGCAGTCCGCCCTTCGGGGGAAGTCCGTCACAGGGCCTTATGAATACAGGATCGTCATGCACCAGGGAAACACGGAGGTGAACGGTCCTCACCAGGGCGGCTGGGTGACAGGGACCGACGGCCGGCACTGGTTCATCCATTTCCAGGATGTGATCGAGCTGGGCAGGATCACCCATCTTCAGCCCTTATGCTTTAACAGAGGCTGGCCATTTATCGGCTGCGAGCAGAACGGGGATGGGATCGGAGAGCCGGTGATGGAATGGGAGCTTCCGGCTGAGGGACAACCGGAATACCGGATCGCCCAGTCTGATGATTTTTCCGGAGAACGTCTGGGGCTTCAGTGGCAGTGGCAGGCCAATCCCAGGGATTCCTTCTATTCCATAAGCGGTCATCCCGGGATCCGGCTGTTCTGCCTGTCCAACGAGGCGAGGGAAAATCTTTTGTGGTATGCCCCCAATGCCATGACCCAGATCCCCCAGCACCAGGCCTTCTGTGCCGTGACAAAGGTGCGGCTGAGGGGAGAGAAGGCGGGAGATATGGCGGCCATGGGAATGATCGGCCATTCCTATGCATACATGGGACTGATGAAGACGGAGGCCGGCAACCGGCTTGTGCTCTGTTCCGGAACCGTCACCGGGAAGGAATTCGGGGGAGAAGCGAGAGAGGACCAGGCCGCTTCCCTTCCCTGGGAAAGCGATCAGGTCTTTCTCCGGGTGGAGGTGTTCCGGAACAAGACCTACCGGTTTGCCTGGTCTGCCGACGGAGTGCGTTATACCTTTATGGGAGAAGCCAATCCTCTGTGCAGAGCCACCTGGACCGGGGCAAAGCTGTGCCTCTGGAGCGCAAACAAATACAATTTCAGTTCGGAAGGGTACGGGGAATATGATTTTATACACATCGAAGACAGAAGCGGCTGCGAAACAGGCCTTTGAGGCAGCCCTGAAGGGAGACGGGGAGACGGTTGTCCGGCTGATCGATCATTCCTTCAATATAGAAGACTGTGATCCTGAGGGAAACAGCCTGCTCCACTACGCAGTGAAGGGAAGAAATATCGATCTCATAGAATATCTGGTGGAAAAGTGCGGGTTGGACCCCACATGGGCAAATCAGGCCATGGTGACGCCCTATGACCTGGCGGAGGGAAACAGTGCCATGGAGGAGTATTTTCAGTCGGTCTGCGGCTTTTCCGGAAAGGAATGCTACCGGAATCCGGTGCGCAGGGGAATGCATCCGGATCCCAGCATTGTCCGGGTGGGGGAAGATTATTATATGGTCAATTCCAGCTTTCTCTATTTCCCCTCCATTCCCATTTCCCATTCCCGGGATTTAGTCCATTGGAAGGTCATCGGATACGCGGTGGCGGACCGGAAATGGGCGGAGGAGCATCTGGGAGAGCTGGAAGGCGGAAGGGGCTTCTGGGCTCCGGATATCAGCTTCCACAAGGGAAGGTTCTATATCTGCGCCACCTTAAGAAGGAACGATGACGCGCCCTTTATCCAGACCCAGATGGTAACCAGCTCCCCAAATCCGGAGGGACCTTATGACACCCCGGTCATCCACAACGTTCTGGGGATCGATCCTTCCATCTTTACCGATGACGACGGGAAGCGGTATATGCTTTTAAACCGGGGAGCCAGGATCATGGAACTGTCAGAGGATGGGAAGCGGATCCTTTCGCAGCCGTCTCTCATCTGGTACGGACATTCAGGCCATGCGCCGGAAGGACCCCACATCATAAAAAGGGATGGATATTATTACTGCTTTTTAGCGGAGGGAGGAACGGGAAAGGGTCATATGATCACCGTGGCCAGGTCAAAAAGCCTTTTTGGTCCATATGAGGACTGCCCCCATAACCCGATTATGCACCAGAAGGATGAGATGGGGAGCATCCAGTGCTGCGGCCACGGAAAACCGGTCCAGACGCCAGACGGAAGGTGGTACATGGTCTATCTGTGTTCCCGGTTCCTTGACGGCCGGTGGGGAATGCTGGGCAGAGAGACCTGCCTGGATGAAATGACCTGGACGCCGGAGGGCTGGCCCGTCATCAACCGGGGGAAAGGGCCATCCTATATGGCCGCCCTGCCGTTTCCGGAAACAGAAGGACAGGACAATAAGAAGCAGGAGGAAGGGGTCTGGCTGTCTCCCAGGACAAAGGACCCTGAGATCCTGCGGGAGGATGCGGGCGGGACCATCTGGATCAGAGGAGACGGACGGGATCTGCATCAGAGGGAATGCAGAAGCCTGCTTGTGAAGTGCCAGCCGGATTTTTGCTTTTCCGTGGAGTTTGAAATGAGCTTTCCCGGTGAGGGGAAGGAAGAATTCACTTCGGATGCGGGCCTGACTCTTTATTATGATGAGAACACCTACATAAAATTCGGCGTCACAAAGGACAGCGTGTTTGTGTCCGAATATGTGGACAACGCCTATGTGAGGACAGAAACAAGGCCTTTCCTTTTCAAAGGCCCGGTGATATTCCGGGTGGATACGGACGGACTTAAGAGAACTTTTTTATTAAATAATGAGCTTCTGTGGCAGTGGGCTGATGTCACATCCATCTGTTCGGAAGGACTTATGAAAGGCAAGCGGTTTACAGGAGCGATGTATGGAGTGTACGTAAATGGCAGCAATCTTTTATGCTGGAGACAGCACAGTGAAATTCAATAAAATATCCACTTATCCGCAGACCGGGATCTCCCAGGCACTGTTGTTGTATTTAAAGGATTCCGTGGAGGTAAAAAGCTTTGCCCGGAATGGGCGCAGCACAAAATCCTTTCTTGATGAGGGACGTCTGGCCCTGATGGAAAAGGAGATGAAGGAAGGGGATTTTCTCTTCATCCAGTTCGGACACAACGATGAAAAGGACGATCCTGCCAGGCACACGGACCCGGATACCACTTTCAGGGAAAACCTCATGCGGTTTATTGCTTCCGCAAGGGAAAGGGGAGCCCGGCCGGTCCTCATCACCCCCATTGCGAGAAGACTTTTTGATGAGAACGGAGTCTTCCTGCCGGGGAGCCACGGCGCTTATCCGGAGGCGGTAAGGCGCACCGGGAAAAAGGCAGGGGTGCCGGTCATTGACCTGACTTCCATAACGGAAAAATATCTGTCGGCAATGGGGGACCTGGCTTCAAAGGCTTATTTCATGTGGCCCAAGGACAATACCCACTTAAAGCCGGAGGGAGCGGTCCTCATGGCAGGCTTTCTCTGCGGGGAGCTTAAGAAGCTGGGTTCTCCCTATGAAGATATCCTGGAAGAGAGGGACGAACAGCCGGAAAATGTGGGACTGGACGTCTCATAGGGTGAGGGTTTATGGAAAAATATGAAGATATGGAGCACCGGTTTGTCCGGTGTTATCAAAAGTATGGGAACCATTCGGTCATGGTTCTTCTGGGTTTTTACAGAGGCCAGTATCACAAGTTTCTCATTTCCACCTTCTTTTTCGTGATCAAGCATGCGCCCAGTCTTTTCTCGGCCCTGCTCATCGCCAATGTGATCAACGGGGCCCTGGAAGGCGGGGAGGCCGGAAAAAGGGCCATCTTTCTCAATGTGGCCGTCTGGCTGGGGCTGCTGGTCATCCATCTGCCCGCCAACTGGCTTCACAACAAGTATAAAAACAAGGTCATACGAAAAACAGAGGCAGGCTTAAGAGGGGCTCTGGTGCGGAAGCTCCAGGAGCTGTCCATTCCGTATCACACGGAGATCCAGTCCGGGCGGCTCCAGTCCAAGATCATCCGTGACGTGGAGGCCGTGGAGACTCTTTCTTCCCAGCTGTTTGTCAACCTGATGAACATTGTGATGAATCTGGTGATCACCCTGTCCATCACAGCCGTGAAAAACAGAATCGTTCTTTTGTTCTTTCTCCTGGTTGCGCCGGTGACTTCCTTGACGGTGATCGCCTTCCGGAAAAAGATACACAGGGAGAACCGGGCATTCCGTCAGGAGATGGAGGAAACCAGCGCCAGGGTCATGGAGATGGTGGAGCTGGTCCCTGTGACCAGGGCTCATGCCCTGGAGCAGAAGGAAGTGGAAAAGCTGAAAGAACAGCTGGAGGAAACTGCGGATAAGGGATACCGCCTGGATATGATACAGGCGCATTTCGGAGCGGTGAGCTGGTGTGTGTTTCAGGTGTTTCAGGCCCTCTGCCTGGGTTTTTCAGGCGTTATGGCCTTGAACGGTCTCATAAGGATCGGGGACGTGACCTTTTATCAGTCCAGCTTTACCACGGTGGTGAACCAGTTCACTTCCCTGATTAACCTGCTTCCCATTCTGACAAAGGGCCTGGAATCCGTCACCTCCATCGGTGAGGTCCTGGTTTCGGATGATGTGGAGCACAATGAAGGGAAAAAGGAAATGAAGGAATTAAAGGGAAGCTATTCCTTTCATAACGTGCAGTTTTCATACAAGGATTCCGGGGAACAGGTTCTGGCCGGGTTCCGGCTAAAGGTGAAGGCCGGGGAGACCATCGCGCTGGTGGGCGAATCCGGCTCCGGAAAGACCACGGTCCTCAACCTGATCATCGGATTTATCACTCCCTCCGACGGCAGGCTTCTGATTGACGGCCTGGATGTGAATGATATTAATTTAAGAAGCTACCGGAGATTCATTTCCGTGGTTCCCCAGACGCCGGTGCTTTTCACCGGAACGGTCAGGGAAAATATCGTATACGGCCTGGAGCATGTGACGGAGGAGGAGATCGGACACGCGGTGGAAGCGGCCAACTTAAAGTCAGTCATTGCCAGGCTCCCCAAAGGCCTTGATACCATGATCGGAGAGCACGGAGCCAACTTAAGCGGCGGACAGAGGCAGAGGATATCCATTGCCCGGGCCATTATCCGGGATCCCAGAGTCATCATTCTGGATGAGGCCACCTCAGCCCTGGACACCATTTCGGAAAAGGAGATCCAGGATGCCTTAGACCGCCTCATCAGAGGCAGGACCACCTTTATTGTGGCCCACAGGCTGTCTACGGTCAGAGGGGCGGACCGCATTGTGGTTTTGGATAAGGGAAAGATCCGGGAAGAGGGAAGCTATGAGGAGCTGATGGCCTTAAAGGGTGAATTTTACGAGATGGAGCGGCTTCAAATGGCGCTGAGATAGGTGGGATGGCAGGCGGCCGGCACATGAATTTTGTGTCAGCCGCCTGCCTTTTATTGTATTATCAATATCACGTTTTATTATGTGCCCTGTCATTCATGGCAAGAAGATACAAACATTACTGATTCATGTTTATGCTCTCTCTTTTTGAATGCTCAGCTAATTGGTATACAGACAGATTTTCCAAAGGTATAATGACTGCTTCCGTCTTTCGGCGAGTTTGTTTCATATCTGTAGCATTCCAGAACACGGCACAATTCGTCAATTCACAGGTCTTTTGATAAGAGCATATTTTATCTAATGATTTATCCCATTGTGGCAGTTCTGATCCTTTCTTTCTATCATATTATAAAATGGTGTTATATATGGTGTCAAAATTCTGCGCGGTTATTTTTATCCTCAGGCGCCCCAATAAATGAAAAATTCATAGAATTGTCCTCTATTTTACCGTTCCCGTATAACAATAAAAACTTTGGCCCTCTGTCAAGGTTAAATGTGTTTATGGTGAGGATTAGTCCGAGATTTATTTGTTGAAAAATATGAGTTTGGTATATAGAAATTTATAATTTATTAATTCGAAGGAAGTTAATTATGGCAAAAACATATATTGTTTTTTCCATTAAAGAGAATAAAATATATTTTTAATGTAAAATTCATATAAGATAACTGATATCGTCCATGTGTTAAATAATAACTATAATGGACTAAAAGTGACAAATAATTTATAATAACTTTACACAATGAATTTTCTTATAATTATTTAAAATTCTTAATCAGCAAAGGAAAGGAGCGTATGATTATTACTTTAAAAATAATCATGCAAAGATGAAATGAAGAAGTTACTTATATTTCCGCCTGGTTGGACGCCTGTAGGCCCATATTTAGCATTACCTATACTAAAATCATACTTAAAGGAACGAAAAAACATAGATGTAAATATTGTCGATTTAAATATTGAATTCTATGATGAATTATTATCTGCTGAACGTATAAGCAAATCATTGGATATAATAAAAAATGAAAATTTATTAAAAGGACGGGACAAATTAACTTTTGATTTAGTTAAGGAATCAGCTCTTAAAATTGAAATTGCAAAGTCAATAATTAGAGGGAAAGAATATTATAATTTACAAAAGAGGGATTATGCCGAAAATATATTAAAGAACAGCTTGTTTATAATTAGCAAGTCCATAGAGGGCTGTTCAATTGATCTAAATAGAATCGATCTGAAGTATAGTTACAAGCATTCCAATGATATATTACAAGCAATTGATAATAAGGATGTTAATCCTTTCATTGAGTTTTACAAAAAAGGTATAATAGAGAGAATAAACAAAGAAAAAATCGAATTTATTGGTATTTCAATTAGTGGGGCGTATCAATTGATTTCAGCGTTAACATTATGTTCCCTAATTAAAAAAGATTGTAAAAGCGTCAAACATATCTCGCTTGGAGGTAATTACATAACTAGATTGGCAATACATAATTTTATTAACAGTCATCCATTTTATAGATATTTCCATTCTATTATGTTATACGATGGAGAAGCAGTTTTACCACAATTGATAAATGCTGTTGAGGAAGATATTACATTAGAAGGTATAGATAATTTATATTATATTGATGAACATAGTGAAATCTGCAAAAACAATATAGTAGCAACATCTATAGTAAATGATACGGTGCCTGATTTTGATGGGTTTCAATTAGATAAATATTTAATGCCGGAATTAGTTCTACCAATTTATACTAGTAGACAATGTTTTAATAAGTGTGCTTTTTGTACAATTCCAAGTGCAACTAGTGGAAAATATCGTACTATACCCGTAGTGAAAGTTTTGCAAAATATGAAAGAACTAAACGCTAAATATCACTCACGTATCTTTTCATTTGTTGATGAAACCTTTGAGGCAAGTAGGATGGTTGAAATGGCAGAAATGATTAATAAAGAGCATTTGGACTTTTATTGGCATGGAGAGACACGATTTAGTCCAACATTGACAAAAGAAAATTGTACTAAAATATATAAAAGTGGTTGTAGACAAATTCAATTTGGATTGGAATCTTACAATCAGCGTGTTTTAGATAAAATGAAAAAAAATATAAAAATTGAATGGATTGATATGAATATACATAACTGTTTAAAAAGTGGAATACCGGTGCATTTGTTTTTTATGGTTGGTTTTCCTACGGAGACAGAAGAAGAAGCTGTCAAATCAATTAACTATACCACTAAAATTTTGAATGAATCAAAGAATAAGTATAAAGTTCCATATTCATCAAGAGGATTTCAGGAATTTGGTTTAGACATAGGATCGGATGTATGGTATCATCCTGAAAAATATATGATTAATAAAATGTATCGTAGTAGTCGAGGGGATTTATCCACAAGTGTTACTTTTGATATAGTAGAAGGTTTATCAACAGAAGAAAGTATAAAGTTAGTAAACAAGCATCAATTTGAGCACCAATCAGATAAATTATTTACTCAGTATATGCTCTTACCAGAACGATTGCATGTTTCAGAAGTAAAATGGATATTAGATTCTGTAAACAAAACTCAGTATAAAAATATAAAGATGAAATTAATGTATGATGTAAGAAAAGAGAATGAGAATCTGTTTATACATTTAAACGAAAATGTTAGTTTTCAGAAAATCAATAGTTACGATCTAACCTTTAACGAAAAGGTTGTATTATATAATAGTATGAATCACCATATATTTTATGTGGACAATAAATATCAAAATATAATAGAAAATTTAGCAAAAGGAATGTTTGTTCAGGACTTAATAATCAATTCACTGGAGGCCTTGCTTGATGAAATTAATAAAATGATATACTTCAATTTCCTTAATATCAGTGATAAAAATCATAAAGATAAATACTTGCTGGATTATGAAAATACTAATTGTATATTAAACGATCAATTTGTTGTTAAAGAAGCAAAGGATTCTGGTGCCATTTATTTGCTAAATTTAATAACTTATGATATGTGTAAAATTAATAAATTCTCGTTACTATTATTAGAATTTTTCAAAAAAAAGCATTCTCTAGGATGTTTAAAAGCAGAATTGATGAAAAATAATTTTGATTTTGAAGGCAAAGATCTGGGAAATTTATTTGTGATCATGCTTAATTCCAAGATCTTAATACCTTTAGAATAAATTAGTTGAGTGGAGGTGAAAATATGGACAAACAGTTACTTGAAAAACTTAAAGAACTCGAAGAAAAAGAAATAATTGCTGAGAATCTGGAAAATCAAGATTATGTAATGAAATATGCAAATTAATGTATTGGTAATTTCTTCTGAGGATACATAATCCTTAACAATTATTTTTATTAAGAAAAAGGAACTGTTGCAAAAGGGGATAAATCATCTGCCAAAGTAACAGCTCCTTTTTTGTGCAAAAGATGAATAGATGACGTTGAGAAATTTGCTTGGTTTTAAAGTGCACTGTTCTAAATCAAGAAACTCAAGAGAAACTTTTTAAAATCGGAAATCAATTGATTTCAGAGAAGGTCGCAAATAGGCTTTCATTTTTTACAGCTGAGTTAACACCCCCTTCATATGATTTTAATATTGAAAACAATTTATGAGTTTGTTTGCAAATATATAGACATAAATGAAAAATTGATTTATAATTGTAAAAAGAATACGAATAGCTAATAAAAGGTAACGTGAAAGATTAATAAAAAAAGGAGTCAAGATAAGATGAAAGAGCATGATGAAAGAAAGTCATTATGGCAAGTGACACAAAGTGAACTGATAAACGGCTTTTATGAAAATAATGATCGTGTTTATTGTTTGATATGTAATGAAACCTACAGTATAGGTGAGATATTTTCATATAATAATCATTTTTATGATGCATATAAAATGATGAAGATTCATAATGAGGAAAAGCATGGTTCTATGTTATATTATCTCTTAAATATGAATTCTACTTTTTTAGGAATTTCATCTACTCAGCAATCTATTTTAAAATTTATGGCGGAGGGAAAATCGGATAAAGAAATTAGTGAAGCAAAAGGTATTTCCTGCTCTACAGTGAGAAATCATAGGTTTAAATTACATGAGTATGAGAAGCAAGCTAAATTGTTCTTAGCAACTATGGAATTATTTAAGAAAAGAGAGAACCTTATGAAATCAGAAGAATCTTTATCTCAATTTTATGATGCTCATAAAACCGCTACAATGATTGATGATCGATATAATGTTACAGTTGAGGAAAAGAAAAAAATGATAGCAAAATATTTAGATCAAGATGGAAGCATAAAACAGTTTCCCGCTAAAGAAAAGGGGAAAATTGTAATTTTGAGAGAAATTGCAAACAACTTTTCACCAGGAGTACATTATAGTGAAGTTGAAATCAATAATATTTTAAAAAAGATTTATCATGATTATCCATATATTCGTCGGTTATTAATTGAATATGGTTTTTTAGACCGAACAGATTCTTGCTCTGAATATTGGATTAAGGAGTAAGTTATGAAAGAAAATCGAATTTATAAAAAAAATATCAATCTGTTGATTATGGGAAGAATAACTTCAAAATTTGGAGCGGCTTTTTATCTTATTGTTTTACCCTTGTTTATTTTAAAAAGTTCGGGAAGCTTAGCTTGGTCGGGGATCTTTTTTACATTATCTACAATACCGGCTATTATTGTAACTCCATTTTTAGGGCTAATTGTAGACAGAATTAACAGGAAGAATCTTATTGTTTTGTGTGATTTTGCAGCAGCAATCTTATATGCTGTTTTGTTGGTTACTTATAATTTAAAAGATATTTATTTGGAAATTTTATTAATAGTTACCATTGCAATAAATATATTTTATAATATATTCGAAATAGCATCTAAAGTTTTTTTTACAGAGATTGTTTCTTTGGAGACTATAGAAAGCTATAATGGCATAAAAAGTTTTGGTGATAATTCTGCATCACTTATTGCACCTATATTAGGAACACTTATTTTTGGTTTGTGGGGTTTTAAGATAATAT
This sequence comes from Lachnospiraceae bacterium 54-53, assembly GCA_041223105.1. Lineage (GTDB taxonomy): Bacteria > Bacillota > Clostridia > Lachnospirales > Lachnospiraceae > Lacrimispora. The sequence goes on along the minus strand of JBCLPO010000003.1, from coordinate 267,103 downwards.
TGTTAATTATGGTAATTATATATTCTATGTCTGCCGTTTTAGAGTGTTTTATCCAATATAATTCATGCAGATTAAAAGCTTCTCCGGAATCTAATTGGTTTAAAGAGCTTACAGAAGGAATTCGTTTTGTTCAGAACAACAAAAGTATTTTAAATCTGTTTATTTTAGTTATGGCTTTGAATTTTTTTGTGGGTGGTAGTGAAGAAATAATGAATCCTGGAATTTTAATTCAAAAATATAAAATATCTGATGTGTTATTTGGATTTACATCTACTACGGCAATTACTGGAACAATTATTGCAGGATTACTTATCTTTAAAAATCAAAAAATAAAATTACTGGATTATATGTATAATTTTATTTTAATAAATAGTGGACTGATGATTATAACAGGTGGATTTTCCATAGTTTTATACCCAATGAAAATTTTATATTTTATATTGTTCCTAACAATACAGTTTTTTATTGGTTTTTTTACTACATGTGTAAATGTGCCATTAAATTCATATTTACAAATTCATACCCCATTACAATTTCAAGGACGTTTTTTTGCTTTGCTGGCATTTAGTTCTAGTTTATTTGTACCGCTGGGAATTCTTTACTCTGGATTTATTTCTAGTATTATAGGACCGGATGTTACTTATATCGTGAATAATATGTTTATTATATTAATTATATTAATTATAAAGAGAGATAAACTTTCAGAGCTTGGGGGAGGGGATTGATTTGCTGCATATTGCAATATGCGATGATGATCCTGTGATTTGCTCTCAACTAGAAGAAATTATAATAGTATTTCAAAATAGTATGAGAAGGCAATTTGAAGTGGATGTTTTTTATTCAGGTGAAGAGTTATATAAATATATTGTAAAAGGAAATTTTTTTCATTTAATATTTCTTGGCATTGAATTTAATAATATTAATGGAATAGAAATAGGACGAAAAATTAGAGAAGAGAGAAATGATAATATAACACAAATCGTATATATTTCAGTAAAAGAGAGCTATGCTATGAAATTATTTGATATTAGACCATTGAATTTTCTGGTAAAGCCTTTAAAAAAAGAGAAAATTGAGATGGTGTTAAAAACAGCAATTATGTTAATTGATAATGAAAATCAATATTTTGAATTTATGACCAGTCGTACTCATATAAGAGTACCTTTTAAGGATATAATATATTTAGAAAGTAACAGAAAAAAAATCAAAATAATAGTAAAAGATGAAGAATATGAGTTTTATGGAAAGCTTATAGATGCAATGAAGCAACTTCCATGTCGAAATTTTTTTCAAATCCATAAATCTTACATTGTAAACTATTCATATATTGTCTCTTATCAATACGATTGTATAGAGATGATAAATAAAAAAGTATTGCCTATTAGTCAACATAATAGAAAGTTTGTTGGAGATTGGTTAATTGAACAAAAGAAAAAAGAATAGTATGTCTGAAAACTCATTGCACCGGTCTGAACGTCCCACTTCGCGGTATGCCGCGTCGCGAGTTTGGAAACGTAGCCCACTTCACCCCCAGAAGTGCGCCTTGCCTCCCACAAAGCGGAACATTCAGTCCGGCACAAGCAGTTTTCAGACACACCCTAGATAAAAGTTCAGGGAATTGGTTACGGATAGATAGTTTACGGACCCTAAAATTTTCAAACTCATATCCTCTCTTGATTTCCGTGTTGGTGGCAAGCATCATTGGATGTTTTTTGATGTCATAGACCAGCATCAGATAAATAATTTTTCTGGAAGCGGTTATCTGGACATTTCCCTTTTCTGTGAATACGTAGTTCTGTAGCCTTGGTCCATTTGTTATGATAGAGGCGTTTACGCATGGATCTGAAGAAGATACTGACAGGGTAATTGCTTTTCGTAAGGCCACAGGCTTCTTCCACATGACAGCCTTTCTTGTAAGGACTTTTCGTGGCAGTGCTCTCAGGGACATCCTGTATAATGCCAAGGGCTTCAAATTTGTAGCCGGCAGGCTTTACGTCAGCGCTGTTATCGATGAAAATGAACGGTTCGCCAGGGACTAAATGTTTAATCGTCTGTAGATAAGCAACAGCGGGATTTGTAGAAGTACCCTTTTCAATAATTTCTTTGTATTTCATCACATGGTATTTTAATGCCTCTTCAGGAAATCTGCCGTAGAAAGGAGATCATACAGCCGGATGGAAGGAGAATTCTTCCGTTTGTCTAACTCCTGGATGATTTCCGCGGTCAAAGCATAAGTGCTCTTTTCCCCATCCATGCAGCGGACCTGTCCGGGGAATCTCTCCATAAGCCGAAAATAAAATTCTTTTTGATAAGGGTACAGCTTCATATTGGATTCAAATGCATTGCGGATTCTTTGTGTGTCGCCTTTTCTCCGTTCTGCGATGGTTCCGGCAGATGCATGCAGATAGAAGATATGGTTTGCCAGAGCCAGATCCGGATAATTATGAATGACCGCCTGCTGAAAATCCGTAAAAACATCCCAGGGCAGGTTGTTTGCAGCAGGATAAATGAACGTGTGAATGATCACATCTGTGATCCCTATATCATTGATCCGGATTTTCTGATCAGGGGAGGCAGGAAGAAGATATCTCTGAACCGTATGTTCAAAAAACCAAAGCTGCTTTTTCAAAAATTCTTCCGGAGTTGTCCAGCGGATGTATGGATTGGGCTTTTGGGAAAGAAGCTCGCTGACCGGCGCTGAATCAGGAAGCTTTTCATTCAGGGATCTGATGAGGGTTGTTTTTCCCACTGCGCTGGGGCCGTCAATATCAATGGTTATCATTTTTTATCTCCTTTCTATGCTGTAAATGGATTCCCACATGTCCGATACCCAGAATGACGGCAGAGAGGACAAGCCAGAAAACCTTTCCGTAAATGCCGAGCAGAAGAAAGGCAAGAACGGGCAGGGTGGCTCCTGGAACAGGAATTTTCCACAGGCTGCCGTAAAAATCCTTCAGGGTCCTTCTGCTCTTAAAATATCTGATCCACCAGAATTCATACATCCCCATCAGCACCAATTCCCTGTTTCCTTTCATGACCGGCAGGCCCGGAGTACCGTCATTTCCCTCATCCACCACCCATTTTCCCGGTGGGGAATCCGGGCGGGCCCATGGTCCGGACACAATTGTTTTAAGCCTATTATACATCAGGAGAAGCGATTTGTAAAAAATAAGTTTACATCCGTGGAAAACCGGTGTATAATCAATTCTTACAAATGTAGTATTTGAAAACAGAACATGCAATGAATTAAAGGAGAACCATATTGCTGAAAAATAAGAACATTCCAGGTCTCTCACTTCTGGACCGGATCCCGAGAACGGCGATCCTGGGCATTTTTTTCGGTTTTTTGTTTCTGACCCTGATTTTCCGTTTATACCGGCTTCAGATACTGGAGGGAGCCGCAAATCAGGAGGAATTTATCAGTTCCATCATGAAGACCAGGAGACTTGCCGGGAGCAGGGGAAACATTTATGACAGAAACGGGGAATTGCTGGCATCAAACCGGCTTTCCTATGACATCACCCTGGAGGATTCCCGAAATTATAAGACAAAAAAGGAGCGCCAAAGGACTTTAAACGGAATTGCATACCGGCTGATCCGCCTGGTCCGGGAGGAGGACAAGCTGAACAAAGTCCTACCCATTGCCGTGGATGAACAGGGGGGCTTTGAATTTACGGATGAGGGCTGGAAGCAAAACCGGTTTAAGGCTGATTTTTATGGAAAGACCTCGGTTGACGCGCTGGCGGAAGAGGAAAAGGCAGCTGCCGCGGAAGAAATGATGGAAGAGATATGCAGCGGGGATAAATTCATGATTGATGAAGCTTATTCGGAAGAGGAGCAGGGGCAGTACGGTATGCCCCGGACTCTTTCGAAAAAGGAAATTCTTCAGATCGCAAATGTCCGGTACGGACTTTCCCTGAATTCCTACCGCAAGTACCTGCCGTTTCTGGTTGCTTCGGATGTATCCGAGGAGGCCATGGTTGCGGTGCTGGAGAACAGACAGAGCCTTCCGGGCGCGGATATCCAGGAAAGCAGCATCCGTTCCTATTACGGAGGGGAAAGCCTCTCCTCCATTCTGGGTTATACCGGTCCTGTTTCCGCGGAGGAACTGGAAGAAGGAAACCAGGAAGAACCTGTTTACACCAGTCAGTCCATGATCGGAAAAAGCGGAATCGAAAAATCCATGGAAGACTGGCTGAGGGGGGAGGATGGAATGGAGCAGTTTTATACGGATGTGGTGGGAAACCGGAAATCTGAGCCGGAGATCACCGGGGAGCCCGGCACGGGAATGGATGTTTACTTAACCATTGATAAGAAATTGCAGGATGCGGTCTATCAGATGCTGGAACAGCAGATCGCCGGCATCCTTCTCTCCAATATGGTGGAAAGCAGAAGAGCGGATATGCCGGAACCGGCCGATGCTTCCCGGATCCGGATTTCCTCCGATGATGTATATTTCGCCCTGTTCCGGAATCATGTGATCGATATTGAACAATTCCGGGAAGAGAACGCCTCGGACCTGGAAAGTGCGGTCTATGAAAGGTTTGGCAGGAAGAAGGAAGAGGTTTTCCGCGATTTAGCCCTTTCCTTTGATGCCTCCGGTTCCGCCTACGAGCTTTTAAGCAGTGAGATCAGGGGGTATCATGAGGATCTGCTGGCTGCCATCCGCAAGGAGAAGTTCCTTTCGGACGAAAGCCCTGCGTGGGACCGGAAGGAAAAAAGTTTCCGGCAGTATCTTACAACCTGCATAACAAATGGCTGGATCGATTTAAGCCAGATGGAAAATCATGAAAAATATACGGTCCTTGCCGATGAGGTACGCCTTGCGGAAGAAAAGATCATGGCTGATTTGAAAAAGGATGCCGGGTTTGATTTAAAAATATACGGGGCGATGATCGCAGAGGGATCTTTGTCAGGACAGGACACGGGAATGCTCCTGTATGAGCAGGGGATCCTGCCAAAGGAGGATCCGGATTACGAACCTTTGGTGAACGGCCAGCTTCTGCCATGGCAGTTCATCCGGAGAAAAATAAAAAATCTTGAGATCACCCCGGCCCAGCTGGCGCTGGATCCCTGCTCCGGTTCAGCCGTGGTGGTCAATCCGCAGGACGGGGAGGTTCTGGCCTGCGTAAGCTATCCGGGCTACGATAACAACCGGCTGGCCAATCAGATGGATACGGAGTACTACGGAAAGCTTGCACAGGATTTATCTTTGCCCCTGTTTAACCGGGCGACCAGTCAGCTGACGGCTCCCGGCTCCACCTTCAAACCCGTAACGGTTATCGCCGGACTGAGCGAAGGCGTCATTGCGACGGATACCAGTGTGGTATGCACCGGTGTGTTCGATCAGGTGGCGCCTCCCCTGCGCTGCTGGAAACGGGCGGGCCACGGCCCCATTCTTTCCAGCGCTGAGGCCCTGAAAAATTCCTGCAATGTCTATCTCTCTGAAATCACATACCGGCTGGGAACGGAAGAGAATGGAATGTTCTCAGAAGGGAAAGGATTAAAAGAGCTTCAGGAATACGCAAAACGGTTTGACCTGGATAAAAAAACCGGGATTGAGATCGGGGAGGCAGAGCCCCATGTGACGGACCGGTATGCCATTCCCTCTTCCATCGGACAGGGAACCCATAATTATACGACCACTCAGCTGGCAAGGTATACAGGCACCCTTGCAAACCACGGGAGCAGTTATGAGCTTTCCCTTATTTATAAAATTACGGAGGGAGACAAAACAGAGGTGAGGTCCTTTGCTCCGTCTCTTTTGAGCACCGTTACCCTTCCGGAATTCATCTGGAATGACGTGGCAAAGGGGATGAATGAACTGGCAAAATCCAATGCTTCCTTAAAGGACCTGGAAATTGACACCGCCGGGAAAACAGGAACGGCTGAGGAAGCCAAAAACCGGCCGAATCACGGTCTGTTCATCGGATATGCCCCCTTTGAAAATCCGCAGATCGCCGTTGCGGTGCGGATCCCTGGAGGCTACAGCTCCGGCAACGTAGTGGGTGTGGGAAAAGGGATTTACCAGTATTACTTTAACCTGGAAGACAGGGCGGACATCCTCACCGGGACCGCTTCCAGCGTGTCCGATAATCTGCGGACGGATTAACAGGAGGGAACATATGCGTCGAAGAAAAAGGAAGTTTTTATTCACTGCCGCCGTCACGCTGGTCATTTTGCTTGCCGGCCTGGCAGGCGCGGCCCTGTTTTTTCTCATACAGGGGATGACAGGAGCGTCGGGGAAACAGCCGGATGTGCTGTTTCAAAAATACGTGGACAGCCTTTCCAAAGGGGATTATAAAGCCATGTATGATATGCTGGATGAACAGAGCCGGTTAAACATCAGCGAAGACGAGTTTATGACCAGGCATAAAAATATTTATGAAGGGATCGGGGCCTCAGATATCAAGGTGCAGATCAGTCAGACAGAAAAAGAGGATGGGGAAGCTTTCGTAAGCTATACCATGAGCCTTAACAGTTCCGCTGGGGAAATCAGCTTTAAAAACCGGGCGGAATTCCGGAAAGAAAAGAAAAACGGCTACAAAATTGCATGGAGCGACGCTCTGATCTTTCCGGAGCTGGGACGGTCCGACCGGGTCCGGGTGTCCACGGATCAGGCCCAGAGAGGAAGCATCTTTGACAGGAACGGACTGCTCCTTGCCGGAAAGGGAACTGCCTCTTCCGTCGGCCTTGTACCCGGTAAAATGAGGGATGAAGCGGATGAAGATATAAAAATCCTTGCCGGCCTGCTGGGCATATCCGAAGAGGGGATACAGAAAAAACTGTCCGCCGGGTGGGTAAAGGAGGATTCCTTCGTCCCGTTAAAGACCATAAAAAAGGTGGATGAACTGAATTTGAATTCCCTGGAACCGGAAGAGAAAAATGTTCAGAACCAGGCATTCCAGGCGGAGCTGCTGACCATTCCCGGAGTCATGATCACCGATACCCAGGTGCGCTTTTATCCGTTGGGGGAGAGCGGCGCCCATCTGGTGGGCTATGTCCAGAATGTGACGGCAGAGGATCTGGAAAAGCATGCCGGAGAAGACTATCTGACAGACAGCGTCATCGGCCGGAGCGGCATGGAGGCTTTGTTTGAAAAGGAGCTGAAAGGAACCAACGGGCGGACCATTGCCATTGCCGGCGCCGACGGGACGGAGAAGAAGACCCTGGCTTCTAAGCCGAGGATCGACGGGGCCGACATCACTCTGACCATTGACAGCGGCTTACAGACCATGATCTATCGGACGTTTGAAGAGGATAAGAGCTGTACGGCCGCCTTAAATCCCTATACCGGAGAAGTGCTGGCCCTTGTCAGCACGCCGTCATACGATGACAATGACTTCATCCTGGGACTGTCTGAGCAGGCCTGGGCAGCCTTGAATGAAGACCCGAAAAAGCCCATGCTCAACCGGTTCCGCCAGAGCTTTGCGCCGGGTTCCTCTTTTAAGCCCATAACCGCAGCCATCGGGCTTGCCTCAGGAGCCATAGATCCCGATGAGGATTACGGGAATGTGGGGCTGAAATGGAGAAAGGATGAAAGCTGGGGAAATTATTACGTCACAACCCTTCATGACTACAGTCCCGTGGTGCTGGAAAATGCGCTCATTTATTCGGACAATATTTATTTTGCAAAGGCGGCCTTAAAAATCGGTTCTGACGATTTCGGCGCCGGTCTGGACAAACTTGGCTTTCGCCAGGAGCTGACCTTTGAAATATCCGTCGCCAAGTCACAGTATTCCAATACGGAGCGGATCGAGTCTGAAGTACAGCTTGCGGACAGCGGTTACGGACAGGGGCAGATGCTGGTAAATCCCATACACTTAGCGTCTCTTTATACCATGTTTTCCAATGGAGGAAATGTCATAAAGCCTTATCTTCTGTACAAGCCGGAACCGGAGCCGGAGGTATGGCTGCCGGAAGCATTTTCGCCGGAAATTGCGGAACGGATCAAAATTGCTCTTGAAAAAGTGGTGAGCTCGGAGCATGGAACCGGTCATGGGGCCAGCCGGAAGGATATATCTCTGGCGGGGAAGACAGGAACCGCTGAGATCAAGGCCTCCAAAGGGGATACCACCGGCACGGAGCTTGGCTGGTTTGCCGTTTTTACCACGGATCCCGATCTGGAAAAACCCATACTTCTTGTCAGCATGGTCGAGGATGTTAAGGATGCCGGAGGAAGCGGATATGTGGTAAGAAAGGATAAAGCTGTGCTGGATGCCTATATTCCGGCAGGACAATAGAATCAAGGGAAGGCAGCCGCTGCCGTTGATCGGAAGATCATGGTTTTGGCTGCCTTCCCATTGTTTATGGAGTATAAATATTCCGGTCTTTTAAAATATCCATTGTGATTTTGCCGGCTGTGCTTCCGTTTGCGCCATCCACGCCCTGAATATTGGCCGCGAACACATAGGTATCTTCCCCGGTCTCCACGAAACCGATGAACCAGCCGTTCACATTCTTCCCTTCCACGTTCCCGGTTCCGGTCTTACCATAAAGGGCATTTCCGCCGGAGGATGAAAGGAAGAGGGAATCCTTTACTGCTTTTGTGTTTTCCGGCCGGAACGGAAGGCTGCCCCGGCAGAAGCGGGCCAGCAGATCCGCCTGTTCCGCCGGCGATATCTTCAGGGAAGATTCCAGCCAGTAGCGTCCGATTCCGCCGGATAAGTCCATGTTTCCGTAGCCAATGCCGTCCAGGTGCCGTTTTAAGGAGGAAAGCCCGGTTTTTTTATCCAGCGAGGTGAAATACCAGTTAACGGAGTATTCCATGGCGCTTTTTAAGGTCTGATCCCGGTTCCAGGCCTTAAAAGGGTTTCTGGTCCCATCCCAGGGGAGGGAATTGGAATCCGGAGTGATGACGCCGTTTTCCAGAGCGGCCAGAGCGCTGTAGATCTTATAGGTGGAATCCGGAGACACCCTCGCTGCGGCCCCTTCCTGATTGTAAATGCAGTACCGGTCAGAGTTTAAACCGTACAGCACAAAACTTCCCTCATATCCGCAGAAATAGGATTCCAAATCCAGGACAGTCACGCTCTTACGGGAGAAATCATACTCCGGGCCGGTGTAAGCGCCGGCAGACAGGGCTGGTGTAAAGGCCAGGACCAGTGCAGAGAGGAGGCAGAAGATGATCCTGCTTCCCGCTCTGCACCATCCGGATTCTCTCCGGTATCCGGCGATGTTTAAAATGCGCTTTCTAATCTCCGCCTTGGAGCCCCCGATGCCTGCGGCTGAATACGAAAAGCGGGATATTTTTTCTGCAAAATTGATCAGCGTGTTTCCGTAATCAAGGTAGCTGCTTTTGTCCAGCATGGAGAGAACAGAGGAATCACAGGCGATCTCCCGGTCGCAGCGCATTTCGTTTAAGGCAAACCATACGAGGGGATGGAACCAGTAGAGGATCTGGGCAATCGCCATCCCCCGGTTGACCAGCAGGTCCTTGTGCCTGTAATGCTGAAGCTCATGAAGAAGGATAAACCGGATGTCCTTTTCCGGAAGTCCGGAAAGCATGTGAATGGGCACAATGATGCAGGGATTTTTAAAGCCGGCCGCAATGGGGGACTTTAAGTAGGCGCTGCTGTAGACCGGGATATCCTTTTTGATTCCCGCCTCTTTCCTGCATGCTGTGAATATTTCCCGGACCCGTTTATTCTGAAGGGGCAGGGCGGAAGCCTGCAGCTGCTTTACCTTCCGGTTGGAGGAAAGGGTGATCCCGGTCATGACCGCCATTCCGGTGATCCATATGCCGGTAAGGGCCGCTGGAAGGGCGGGGGGAGCAAAACGGCTGACGGAAACGGAAAAATCCCGTATAAGGCCGTCTGTGGCCGCTGCCGTCCGGGAAGCTGCTTCCATGGATTCCCCGTTCCCGGGCATAAAGATACCTCCAATCCGGCCAAACAGACCGGAGACATGTCCAAAACAGAGGGCAGGGCAGGGGAGAAATGGTACGGCCAGGACAAAGAGGAAGAGGAACCAGATCTGGTATCGGACCCTTGCGGTCAGACGCCTCTGAAACAGCTTCCTGACAAGAAGGATGAAGGCGAGAAGAAGGCTGATGACAATGCTGTTCAGCGCAAGGCGTGTCATAAGGGAAAAGAGCATACTCAGCGTTCCTCCTCCTGTCCTTTCAAAAGAAGGGCCCTCAGTTCCGCTAAGTCTTCTTTTGATATATGGTCACTGTTGATATAATTGGTCACCATGGTGGATATCTTACCGTTATAAAAGCGGTTTAAGAAATGGTCGTTTTCTTTCTTTAAGTACTCTTTTTCCTCCACAAGGGGAGTATAGACAAAAACCCTTCCTTCCTTCCGGTAGGTGGCGGCGCCTTTTACAACCAGCCGCTTCAGCAGGGTGTGTATGGTTTTGGGGTTCCAGTCGGTGGTTTTTGTCAGTTTTTCCGTCACTTCGTTGGTGCTGACGGGGGCATATGTCCAAAGCACTTTCATCACTTCATATTCAGCTTCGGAAATCTGGGGCAGATGATCCATAGAGAGTCTCCTGTTCTTACAAGTGTAATAAATACATTATAAGAGCATCAAACCGGCGTGTCAATGGCTGATATCATCCCATTTTGAACATCCTGCAGTCAGATATTGCATTTACAGAAAAATTATTTTTACGTAAAATATATCCATAAACAATCAGTGGGAGGTAAAACTATGAAATCACGAAGAATCATGGGTATCATGGCGGCTGCACTGCTGGCCGCAGGATCATTGGCGGGCTGCAATGGAGGCGGAGCCGGCAATGGGGCAGGAACTGCCGCGGGGGGACAGACGGCGGATCAGACACAGGCAGGGCAGACACAAACAGAACAGGCGCAGGCGGATTCCGGTGAGAAAACCGTCATAAACGTATGGTCCAAAGACCGTCATGACGCCACTTATGTTCAGAAAAAGGTCGACGAATACAATGCGTCCAACACCGATCAGATACAGGTGAATTACCAGCTTTATACCGACAACTATGTGCAGGCCATTGACATGGCGGTACAGAGCGGAGAGCTTCCTGATATTCTGGTGCAGCAGGACCAGATGTTTGACAAGTATGTGAATGAAGGGCAGTGGGCCAATTTCTATGACTACATGGATCCGGATATGAAGGAATATTATAAGACCGTCATTTTTCCGGGATACAATGAGCTGGATGGAAAGCTGTATTTCATCCCGACCACCGGCACCACCTGCCGCCTTTTCTATAATAAAGAAATATTCGAACGGGTGGGATTGAAAGAGCCGCCGAAAACCTTGGAGGAAGTGGTGGAATACGCCAGGCTGATCACATCCCAGCTGTCCCCGGAAGGAATTTACGGGTTTGCGGAGAATATGAAGAGCGCAAGCTCCGGGCTGCAGCGTTCCATGTGCATTGGCCTGGAACGGGAGACCGGCCTGGTGAGAGGATATGATTTTGCAAAAGGGGAATATGATTTTACCCAGTGGGCGGATACCCTGAAGCTGTGGAAGGAACTGCTGTCCGAGGAATGCGCTTTCCCGGGGTGTGAATCTCTGGATATCGATCCCTTAAGGACCCAGTTTGCAGCGGGGAAGATCGGCATGTACATGTCCTACAGCCATGCGGAGCCCGGCGTATATCAGAATCAGTTTCCCATGGATTCCTCCAAATGGGACTGCAGCCCCATTCCCACAGTGGGCGGAAAAACAGTTGGAAAACAATACTTTTCCGGTACCGGAGGTTATGTGCTGAATGCCAAGAGCCCCAATGTGGATAAGGCATTCAAGGTATATAAGGACATTTTTGCAAACGAAGATTATCTCATCGGCTACTACGAAGGGGGATTTGGCGTGAGCATTCTTCCCGGTGTCATTGAAAAGGCGGAACCGGCGGAGGATTTCCAGAATAAGGAATGGCTTCTGATCCGTGATACCGACGCCCTTCTTCCGAAGCCGCCCCATAATGCCTTTGCATCCGGCATGGTGGTAGAGGGGGAGGATATGTATAAGACCTGCGAGTCCATTTATTATGGAGACGCAGATATTGATTCCGCCTTAAAGGACTTAACGGAACGTTACAATAAGGCATACCAGGAGGCAATAAAGAACGGAAGCGGCCATGAAGTGAAGATCGTAGATTATGACCCGATGAATCCTGCTTTGCAGTAACTGATGAAAAAGAGGGGCAACCAGTGTGCAGCCCCTCTTTCTTTGAAAAGAAAGGAGTACGCAGATGAAAGAGCGCAGAAACGGAAATATCCTGCAGAAGAAAAAAGCTTTAAAAAGCAATCTGCAGGCATATACGTTTATGCTGCCAAACCTGATCTTATTTACGGCATGTTCCCTGTATCCGGTGGCATGGACCCTGAAATATGTGTTTTATCAGTATGGCGGTTATGGGACCGGAGTGCCGAGATTTGTGGGCTTTGACAATCTGGCGAGAGTGTTCCGGGATAAGGTATATTGGGAAAGCGTGGTCCATACGTTCACCTACGGTTTCGGAAAGGTGCTTTTTATCATTCCGCTGGCGTTTTTCCTCGCATTTCTGCTGAACCGGCAGATCAGGGGAAACGGTGCGGCCCAGAGCATCATATTCCTGCCCACCATCATGAGCTCTGCGGTAATGGGCCTGGTGTTCTATCTCCTGTTCAACGCCTACAACGGAGAAATCAACAAATATTTAATGGCAGCAGGTCTGGTAAGCCGTCCCGTTAACTGGCTGGGAAAGGATCATGCCATGAAGACCCTTATTCTGACAGCGGTATGGGGAGGCGTGGGAAATTACATGGTATATTTTATAGCCGGGATCCAGCAGGTGTCTGAGGATGCCATTGAAAGCGCCAGGATCGACGGAGCCGGACGGATCCAGACCATATGGTATATCATGATCCCCATGCTGGGCCCCATATTAAAGATCATCCTCATGCTTGCCATCACCTCGGCGTTTCATGATATCACCAATGTCATGGTGCTGACGGAAGGCGGCCCGACCAATGCGACCATGGTCATGTCCCTGTACGGCTACCGCTATTTCTTTCCCATATCAGCGGCGGAAGCCACGGTTCCCCAGTATGGCTACGGCGCCGCTGTCAGCGTGATTTCCGCAGTGATCGCCGGGCTGGTAACGGTCTGCTATTTAAAAATATCAAAAAAGCTGGATGACATTTATTAAGGAGGCAGCAGTATGACAGAAATGAAGAAAAGGCGCTTATCAAAAACCGGCTGGGCTTCTGTGACAGGAAAGTGGGTATTTCTGGGAATCATGATTCTTTTTACGCTCTATCCGGTAATTTATACGGTGCTTGGCTCCTTAAAGACAAATGCAGAGCTGACCCAGGGAGGCGGATTCTTTCCGGAAAAATGGCATTTTGAAAATTATTACCAGGCGTTTATCCAGGCGGATTTTACAAAATATACATGGAACAGCGTGGTGGTCAGTGTTTCCGTAACGCTTCTGGCGGCTGTCACCTGCTCTCTGGCAGGATTTATTCTGGCGAGAAGGGAGTTTGCGGGAAAAAAGTTATGGATGGCTCTTTATCTGTCCATGATGTTTGTATCCCTTGGTTCGGTCACCCTGTATCCCATTTACGAGCTGCTGCGGGCCCTGAAGCTGAACAAGACGATCTTCGCCCTCATAATCGCACTGACCGGAGGCCAGGCAGCCAACGTGTTTCTGGTCATGGGATTTACAAAGGGGATTCCCAGAGAGCTGGATGAAGCGGCCATCATTGACGGCTGCAGCTTATACGGGGTTTATTCCCGCATCATCCTTCCCCTCAGCAAGCCCATTCTGGCTGTTGTGGCCTTGTTTTCCTTCCGCAATGCCTGGAATGACTATATCACCGGTCTGATCATGACCATTTCCATGCCCAGGCTCCAGACTCTCACCGTGGCAGTGGTGCAGCTGAAGTATTCCGTCAATGCGGCGGCAGAATGGCATATCATGCTGGCGGGGGCCTCCATTGCCATCATCCCCATCCTGATCGTGTATCTGTTCGCAAATAAGCAATTCATTGCCGGACTTACGGCCGGTGCGGTAAAAGGTTAGGAAAAAAATCGTCCTGTGTGGTATACTGAGAAAAAGATGACCGGGATGATTGGAGGAAAGCATGAAAAAACTTGTGAATAATCTTCGGTTCCGCAGCAAGATCATCTGGCTGTTCGGGATCATGTTTTTCTTTGCCACCGCATTCAGCGGATTATCCTATTACCGGTATACCTCCGATGACATCCAGGAGAATTTTAAGGTGGGAGCGGAAGATGTGCTGGCCCAGATCGTGGATACCTTAAGCATGCGTCTGGGCGTCATCAACCAGAGGGCCAAGGGGATGCTGGCCAATAATACGTTTATGGTGACGCTGTCGGATTATTTAAACAGTCCCAATGACATCAATCTGGTAAAAGCCCTTGGCACGGTCCCCGATTTTATGAGGGATTTTGAAACGGGGGAAAGCCTGATCCATTCCACCTATATTTATACGGATAAGGGAAGCTTCGATAATTTCGTCCGCATGCGGAACTGGGAGTTCGATTTCCCGGAATCCGTATTTTATAAAAGCTATGAGGAAAGCTCCGGAGGGGCCATACGCTGGTTCCCGGTGTGGAAGGATGAAATATTCCAGGATAATGACCAGGTGATCCCCTGCGTATGGCAGTTCAGCGTTCAGGGGTATGTGGGGGTGGAGTATTTGGTCATCCAGCTGAAAAAGTCGGAGCTGGAACGCCTTTTAGAAGGAAAATATGAGTTTTTCGACAAAATTCTCATACTGGATAAAGAGGGAAACGTGATCATCGGTTCCCGGGGAATCCACCCGGAGGACTTGAGAAAGCTTTCCGATGCAAAGGAAGGGGGAAGCAGCGTCATAACAAGCGATTACCGGTATGACGGGGATTCCTATCTGGTCACTTATGAAAGCCTGAAGGAAAACGGCTGGCAGATCTATGGACTGAAATCAAGGCAGACCCTTCTTGGAAGCTTAAAGACTCTGCGGAATGTGATATTTGAGACCATGGGCGCCGTGTTCCTGCTGGGAGTCGCTGTCATCCTTTTGATGTCCCATCAGCTGACCGATTCCCTGCGGAGACTGGAAAAGCGGATGAGCTGTGTGGAAAAGGGGGATTTAAGCGTCCGCTTTTTCTATCCATACAAGGATGAAGTGGGAAGCCTTGCGAAAACCTTTAACTATATGATCGGGGAGATACAGAGCCTGGTGCAGAAGCAGGAGGAGACCATTGAAGAGCTGAAACGGGAGCGGGATTATGTTTCCGAGGTTCAGAAACAAAAGCGGAAGGCGGAACTGAAAGCTCTCCAGGCCCAGATCAATCCTCATTTCCTTTATAATACGCTGAATGCCATCACATGGCAGGCGGCGGACCAGGGCGCAGAGGAGATCAGCATCCTGTCAAATTCCCTGGGCAGGTTTTTCCGGATCAGTTTAAGCAGGGGGGCCGAGGTGATCACCCTGAAGGAGGAGCTGGAGCATGTGACAAGCTATCTGGATATCCAGAGCATCCGCTACCATTCCCGGTTAAGCTATGAGATCGGGGTGGATGAAAGTTGGATGGACTGCCGGATGATCAAGCTGGTTTTGCAGCCCCTGGCGGAGAATTCCATTTACCATGGAATCAAGGAGAAGCAGGGGGCCGGCAGAATCAGGATCTATGGGGAAAAGCCGGATACCTTTTCCGGGGAAATACTGGAGCTTACCGTATGGGATGACGGAGCCGGAATACGGCCGGATAAGCTGGCTCTAATGAATGAGACCCTGCAGAACGGGGAAACAGACAGGAAGGCAGGATACGGCATTTATAATGTGAATGAAAGGATCCGGCTGTTTTACGGGGAAGGCTACGGACTGCGGTATGAGAGCAGTTTTGGCCATTGGACAAAGGCCATATTGAGAATCCCGGCGAAAACAGGAGAGGTGGAGTGATGTATCGTGTGCTGATTATTGATGACGAAGATTATGTGAGAGACTTACTGGTAAGAAACATCCGCAGCTCATCTTTTGAAGTGGAAGTGGTGGCCGTAGCCGGAGACGGGAAGGAAGGGCTCAAGGAAGCCCTTTCAAAAAAGCCGGATATTGTCATTACGGACATTGCCATGCCCTTTATGAATGGGCTGGAACTGATCAAAGAGATGCAGAAGGCCGGTCTTCACAGCAAAAATGTGGTCATAAGCGGATACGATGAATTTGAATACGCCAAGCAGGCCATATCACTTGGCGTAAAGGATTACTTATTAAAGCCTTTTCTTCCCAGGGAGCTCAACGACGTCCTGATGAAAATGGTACAGGAGCTTGACAGCCAGAAAGCCCTGCAGCAGAATATGAGCCTGTTAAAGGAGCAGGCCGTGAGCAGGGAAGGGCTTGTACGGGAAAAGGCTTTACGGGCCCTGTTAAAAGGAAAGGAATGTCAGGCGGCGCCGGACATTACCCTGGAAGGTGACTTTTTTGCTGCCGGGGTCATGCGGCTGGAAGGCGGCACATGGGATTTTGGCAGGCAGGAGCGTGTGGAAGAATTCCTGATGCTGGTGCAAAACGGCTACCTTCTCCCCGGCGTCCGGATGCATGCGGTCAGCTTTGACGGGATCCAGCTGGCAGTCATATGGTGCGGAGACGGAGAGAACGGGGAGCATTTCTTAAAGACCGTTGATTCCAGCTTAAAAAAGATTCACGCCAGCCTGGAAAAATATTATCACATGCAGTTAAACTGTGCGGTGGGAAGAGCCTATACCAGTCAGTTTGATTTGGAGCATTCCTACCGGGAGGCCATGGCGGTCTGGCGCAGGAATTTGGATGCGGACAGCCCCATCCTGTTTTACGGGGAGGAAAAGTCCGGCAAAGAGGAGATGAACAGCAGCCAGATCCGGGAATGGAAGAATCAGATCCGTCTTTCCGTGCGGGGAGGGCGGGAGGAAGAGGCGCTGAATGCATTAAACGGCCTGATGAAGTGCTATGCTTCCCTTTCCAATAAAAAGAACGACTATGTCAGCGTATCCGTGGGAGAACTGGTTTACGCCATACAAAACGATATGGAGCAGGAGGGCTATGACCGGGCGGATACCGAACCTCTGTCTTCCATGCAGGATAAGATCACCTACGGAAGCCTGATGGACATGAAGGATATGCTGGCTTCCTACATGAAAAAGTGCTGCCTGGTGGTCAGGGAAAATTCCGAGGAGACCAAGGCCGGCGCAGTGGTGAAGCAGATAAAGCTGATGATAGAAAATGACCTGCAGAACGTGGAGCTGGACTTAGAGTGGATCGCCGCAAAGGTGCATTTCAGCTCCAGCTATGTGAGGCAGATTTTTAAACAGCACACAGGAGAAAGCTTTGGGGAATATTTGATCCGGAAGCGGATGGAGCGGGCGGGAAAGCTGCTTCAGAAAACAAGTCTGAAAATCCAGGAGATCGCAGAAGAGTGCGGCTATGAAAACCAGAGATATTTTGCCAGCAGCTTTAAAAAGTTTTATGGCTGCACGCCTACGGAATTTAAAAAAGTGGTGGATGAAGAACGCTTATATTAGGGTGTGCCGGAAAGCGGCGATGAGTTTTCAGACACGCCCCGGGAGGGAGACAGGATATGATACAATTTACGGAGCAGGAAATCTTACATTTGCAGGAAAAGGCCAGGAGGCAGCCGGAAGCGGTCAGGAGTTTGAAAAAAGAAGCGGAGGAGGTCCTGGCGGAGCCGGTGCTGGTCCCCAAAACGGGAATTGCCAACTGGTCCCTTTACTATTACTGTCCGAAATGTTCCGTGCGTCTTACATTTGACCGGAATGACGGCTTCCATCACAAGTGCCCGGCCTGCGGGCAGGTGTTTTCCGGAGAACCCTACGACAGCACCTGGTGGGGGATCATCAACAGCAGGAATTATACGGCGGCATTTCAGATGGGACTACTTGGGCGGATAACGGGGGAGACGGCTTATTCCAGAAAGGCCATAGACATTATGTCAGAATATGCCAGGTATTACAGAAGCTATGAGGTTCATGGAGATATCCCCTATAACGGTCCCGGAAAAGCCGGCGCCCAGACCCTGGATGAGGCGAACTTTCTGCGAAGCTTTGCCATGGCATATGACCTCCTTTCCGATTGCATGACGAGGGAAGAAAGAGAATACATACGGGATGAGATGCTGCTCCCGGGAGCTGATTTCCTGATGGAACACCGGCATAACCAGCTTCACAACCATGAGGTGATCGTAAGTTCCGCCATCGCCGTCATCGGGCTGCTTTTTGGTATTGAGCGGTATGTCCGTTTTGCGGTCTATGAGCCCTATGGGCTCCTGTATCAGCTGGAAAAGGGAATGCTTCCGGATCATATGTGGTTTGAAGGGGCCTTCGGATACCATTTTTATGCGCTGACCAGTTTCTTTGCCTATGAGAAATTTGCCCTTCATACGCCCCACAGCCATATCAGCCACCCCAACTATAAAGCCATGATGGAGCTTCTTGTATCTTATCTGGAGCCGGGGTTCGGGATCCCCATGCTCAATGATACCAACTACGGACACACTTCCTCCAGCCTGTATCTATATGAATTTGCCTATCGGGAGCTTGGAGGGGAGAAGCTTTTGTACGTATTAAACCAGCTTTACCAACGGGAGGAGAGAGACAATATGGAAGCCTTTCTCTACGGCGTTGATGAGCTTCCCCTGTGCACGGTGGAGTTTGAGAATTATCATGTTCCGGAAGGAGAGTCGGGAAGCACCGTTCTCCGGGGGAAGGATGGAAGATACCTGCTGTTCAAGCATGACCGCTACGGAGGGGAGCATGACCATTATGACCGTCTGGATATCAGTTATCTGGCATTTGGCAGGCGGATCTCTCCGGATCTTGGTACCACAGGTTACGGTGCGGTCTTGCATTATGATTATTACAAGAATACAGGCTCCCACAACACGGTGAACATCGGAGAGGAAAACCAGTCTCCCGTAAATGCATGGCTGACCCGCTATGAGGAACGGGATGGAGTCCTTTCCGTGGAAGCGGAAGCGGACTGGACCCGGCCTTATGAAATGCCGGACAGCTTTACCATTGTCCAGTGGAAGGAAGAGAACTACCGCACGGTAAAAATGGTGAGAAAAATTGCCTGGACCGATGATTACTTTGCAGAAGTGTTCCTGGTAAAGGGTGTGGAAAACGGCCTTCCGGTGGACTGGGTCATGCACTTTTCCGGACAGCCGGTTTCAGGACCTGAGGGAACATTGGAAGAGAGTTTTTCCGGCCGAAAGCCTTATGTCCATCTCCATTCCATGAAAAAAGCTGTTTTACCTGCCTCCGGGGAGGCGCAGGCAGTGTTTGCCTACGAGGATGAGGGAATCCGTACCGATGTGTTTTCCTGGAACCCTGGAAAGGATATTTATTACGGAAAAGGTCCGGACAATCCTTCGGTCTCGGATATCAATTATCAGATCGAGCGGGCTTATGGCCGGGAAGCGGTATTTGCCCATGTGATCACAAGCAGTCAGGGGCCCTGCCTCATAGATCACGTAAACTTTTCCTGGCAGGCCGGTAAAATGCATATCAGAGTGGAAGGGAAGGAGGAAACGGAAGGAAGAAAGTGGTTCAGAGAGCATGAGATGTAGTCAGCGGAAACCGCGTGAAACAAACACCTTGGGAACGTTTCATTCCCAAGGTGTTTCCATTGTGTCCGTGCCGGGGCTTTCCGTCCGCTGAAAGTCCGCGCCGGCATATTTGCTGCGGATGTTTTTTCTGTATGCCTGAGGAGAGATGCCGACGGCCTGCTTGAAGATCCTGCTGAAATACAGGGGATCCGAATAGCCGATGCTCTGGGCGATCTCATTGCAGGTGAATGAACTGGAATATAAGAGCTCCTTGGCCTTATTGATCCTGATTTCCCCGATGTATTGCTGGGGCGTTTTTCCCGTATACCGTTTAAAACAGCGGATGAACCAGCAGCTGCTGATATTAAGCTTTTTCGCATAATCATTGATCTGAACCGGCAGGTTATAAGACTGGTGGAAATCCATGATTGCTTTTTCAACAAAGCCGCTGCTGTCCAATCTGCCGTTTTCCGCTTCCGATGTATAACGCGCCAGCAGCTCGATGAATTCCTTTATGTACAGGCTGGTGATGGCGTGATAGCGGCTTTTTTTTACCTGCAGCTCCTTTATCATATTCCGGATCAATAAGACAAATTCACTTTGAGGACCGGTATAATAAATTCCGCTTTTACCGAATCCCAGACGGGATAAGATGTCTGCGGCCTCATTGCCGGTGAAGTGCACCCAGTACACATCCGGCTGCCCGGTCAGTTCATAGCGGTAATACTGGCTGTCACCGGGGTAATAGAGGACAATATGGCCTTCCGCTATGTGATGCAGCGTTTTTTTAATCTGAAACCAGGCGCTGCCTTTTGCAATATATAATAATTGAAAATCCGCACGTCCCAAAGGGCGGGTGGTTTCCAGGCGCTGCTGGGTGATCAGCTTATAGCGTCCCGCGCTGTTGACCATAATGTCGTCCCCGGTATCTGCAGTGCCTCTTTCATCGGTATGATAATAGCCGGAATCATTGATCATCACAAACTGCTCCTTCGATTATTCATATCCTTACTATACCTTATATCTGAACTGCTGTCTATCAAAAAAGTATAATTATATCCATGTTTCAGACCATATTCTGTATTTTCCGGTTGTCTCTTTTATGCAATAATATTGGTGATGTGCAGGATGGATCAAAATGTATGAGAAAAGATATTTCATATGTGTATTATTTTATCCATTAACCCGGACTGATTTCGCAAGCTTGGCTTTTCCCGGGAGGCGAATCCGTTTCCATTGTAAAATTATCATTTCGCTGTTGGCTTTGTCACATATATGATGTATATTAGAAGAGATCCGCCCGGCGCTTTTAAAGACTTCCGAATGCTGGAAGCGTACCTGACAGGCGGAATAAAACTTTGGGATACAGGAGATCGGACATGATATTTTTAGCATTGATATATCTGGCGTTTATTAGTTTGGGATTACCGGACTCGCTGCTGGGTTCCACCTGGCCTATCATAAACGCAGATTTTGGAGTTCCCGTGGGGAACGCAGGATTCGTTTCAATCGTGATATCCGGAGGCACCATTGTTTCCAGCCTGTTATCGCACCGGCTGATCCGCAGGTTTGGCACAGGCAGGATCATGGTCGTAAGCGTGGCCATGACGGCGGCGGCGCTGCTGGGATTCTCTTTTTCCCCCTCTTTTTCCATGCTGCTGGCCTGCGCGGTCCCTCTGGGCCTCGGAGCCGGAGCGGTGGATTCGGGCCTGAATGAATTTGTGGCGGAGCATTATGAGGCAAGGCACATGAACTGGCTGCACTGCTTCTGGGGAGTGGGAGCCATGCTGGGACCGGTTCTGATGTCCGCCCTGGTAGGGCGGGGCAATACCTGGAGAAGCGGATATTTAAGCATATCCGCCATTCAGTTTTCCCTGGTCGTACTGCTTCTGTTTTCGCTCCCTCTGTGGAAAAAATACGAAAGCCCGTCTGCGGGACATGGGGAGGAAGATCAGGACAGCAGAGAAGCGTACGGGCTCTTCTCGCCCCTCCGGGTAAAAGGCGCCCCCTATACCATGCTGTCTTTTTTCCTGTATATATCGGTGGAAGCCACCGTCATACTGTGGGGAGCCAGTTATCTGGTGAACCGGAAGGGGTTTCTGCCCGAACGTGCGGCAGGCTGGATATCGCTGTTCTTTCTGGGGATCACGGCAGGGCGCATGATAAGCGGTTTCATTTCCATGAAGGTTAACAATGAGGCTCTGATCCGCATCGGCATTCTCCTGGTCATCGGGGGCCTTGTGCTCATGCTGCTGCCGCTGCCCCCTGTATTCACGATCATCGCTCTCATGGTGGTGGGCTTAGGCCTTGCCCCTGTTTATCCGTCCATGCTGCATCAGACCCCTGTTTATTTCGGAAAAGAAAACGCCCAGGCGACCATGGGGTTCCAGATGGCCTTTGCTTATACGGGCACCATTCTCATGCCTCCTTTGTTTGGACAGCTTTTTGCACGGGTTTCCTTTTCGCTGATGCCTTATGTACTCCTTCTCTGCACCGGCGCATTGCTTTTCTTCACCATGCGTCTGGCGGCCATGGCGAGAAAAGGGTCCTTAAAGGACCGCTGAATCTCCGGCGTTAAGTCATGCTTTTCATGTGTTCCGTGGGAGTAGAGCCGGTATATTTTCAGAAATTGATTCAGAGGAGGGCGTCGCAAAACCACTAAAATAAAATGATGGTGCGACCTCCTCTTTCTATGTTAATAAAAAAACAGGACTCCTCTTGTTTTGTGGAGTCCTTTCCTTTTTTACTCTGGTTTTCCCCCGGAGTAAAAATCTTTGAAGCTCATAATCATTTTGCAGCCACTTTAATCTATTCATGGGAATTTGTGTATAAGTAGCGAAAAATAACGAGGTAACACAGTATTATCTGGTTTACTTATTTCTAATTGAATCAATTAATTTCATGACTGCGGATACGAAAAATGCAGCTGCGAAAGCTAAAACGATTTTCCCCCACATCACTGTATGTAAATGAAAAGCAATAATTATAAGGCTTACTACTATGCATATAACCGCTAAAATAGTATAAAAAATCTTCATAAATTTTCTCCTTCCTTAATCGTTAATTTTCGATTTTTAATTATATATTTATAGTTAGATAACTGATTTATAGTATTTTGCTGATGGCTTGTAAATATGACTATAATATCTTTTGAAAGTTCTTTCAAGTAATGAATCATAAACATACGTGATTCTGTATCCATTGAGGTGAAGGGCTCATCCATAATCACAAGCTCTGGTCTTCTGGCAAACATAGTTGCGAGATAGATCTTATATTTTGTTCCATAAGAGCACTCACATAGCTTTTTTGGTAAATGTTCCAATATATGTAATTCTTCACAAAGCATATAGAAATAATCGAGGTATCTGCTTTTAAAATCATGCATGCTCCATAGATCAACACATAAAAGAGCATGTTCTGTACCAGTCAGCATATCAAATATATAGGGCTCAGTCGGAATATATGCCATTACTTCTTTATAGGACATTGTATCCGCATTATTATTTTTATACATAATTGTACCTTTATCCGGTGTTAGCAAGCCTGCTATTAATTTTAACAAAGTCGTCTTTCCGCATCCATTATCCCCTTGTATTGAACAAATCTCTCCCCTTTTTGCCTGTAAATTAATATCTTCTAAAATCAAATCTCTTTTATCATATTGATAATATATTCCGTTAACCTTTAAATACATAATTTTTCTCCACTATTTAAAATAAAAAACAACAGATACAACCAGAAAGACAATTAAAATAGTACAAATAAATATAGCGGCTTTTTGTGCAGCTAAAGCTTTTGATATTAATTTTAAATAATATATATATATTGATAGAATTTGTAAAAAAAGTATAAGCAGGTATAGCCAAAATGAAGTTTGATTTATCAAAACCATTGAGAGAGAAACAGTATTAAAAAACAATATTTGTGATATGTACATGTAGTTTATTATATACAAATATTTTAAATCAAAATTCCGGTTAAATAGTATAATTACAATCGATACTAAACATGTATAAATCAAATTAATAAAAAAAAATATCATTACAGAAAAAAGGCAGGAAATAAGTAATGAGATATGAAACGCTTTTGAAAATAAGCTTATATTAAAGATATCATGCATACTAAACATAATAATTGCAATAGATAAAGTAATATTCAATAAGCTTATAGTCAGCATATATTTTTTATTGCACCATTTAAGATAGCTCTTTAAGAGTTTCAATAATTATCCTCCTTTTTTTATAATGGAACATTACTTACATAGCATTCAAGTAAAGATGCTGCGAATAAAGCGATTATAGAAAAAACAAGTATTTTTAAGCTGAAAATTATTATGTTACATGGTATTTTTGCAGATGATTTCAAAAAATGATAAAGCATTAAAATGGGAAACATGCTTATTGCTGAGAACATACATAATGAAAAAATTTCTATTATAGCATGCGGCAGTAGTCCTGCAGGAACTATATATAACATATTATTTATAGCTAAATATTGCAGCAGTTTCCCTAGTATAAAGCCATTAAGAAACATAACTATTATTGAATAAACGCCTCCCGTGATTGTTCCCATTAATAGAATTGATAATGATACCTTCAAATTATTTAAGTATATATCAGAAACATATTTATTTTGCCCTAATTCCAGATCATTTAGAGGTTCACCGGATAATACTCCTTTTAATACACCCAAAAAGTAAATTACTAAAAAAAAGCTTATTAATATAAAAACGATTTGTTTAGGAGGCTTTTTTTCTAAATAATCATTTAATTTTATCATATAGTTTTTTGCTTCCCCTAATTTGTATTTTATTGCAATAGTTCCATGTGAATATAATTGAAAAAAATAAGTAAAATACTTCAATAAATATCAAATATTTTCCATTGTTGCAAAAAATAACGAATGGTACTGTAATAATAAATGGAATTATATTTGTGAAAATTCTTGGTATCCCTTGTAAAGTATCGGCTAATTCAGTTTCCTCAAATGATTCATTTATAAATTGTTTTCCTATGGCATTCATATTTACAGTTGTTGCCAGCATATGTGTTTGAATTGAAGGAGCAATAACTAAATATCCTAAATCTATACTAATAAATACCAATAGATATGTAAGCGGTAATGAATTATATAATAAGAATAAAAAATTAATAAAAAAAATTATTAAAAAAGGTATTATTAGCATTCTTCGTAGTATCTTTTCTTTTTCTTTAACTATTGGATAATAACCAAAGGATACCTTTAAGAAAATTAATTCATTTATGTTATTTGATAGGCTAAAATAAGGTGCTAATATTTGACGAATTTCAAATGCCTGATTAATAAAAACTTGTATGTTTAATATAATTAAAAAGTGTAGCTGTAATAGTTCATTTTCAATATAAGTTGTAAGCGAAAAAAGTATTCCTATATAAAAAATAATTTCATAATCTAAAAACACAACCTGATAGAAAGGCCTAACTAAAATCCAACGGAATTCATTTAAGGTAATTAACAAATGTTTAGTTATATATGAGCCCTTACCAAGTTTTTCGAGAAACGATATATATTTATTTAACAAATCACCTTTGAACTTTTGAATGTGATCAGTAGGTGGAATAAACTTTATAGGTAATAAAAGAAAAGTACTTAACAATATGAATGCACCTAAAAAAATAAAGCTATTTAAATATTCGTTTAATTGAAGCAAAATTTCAACTATTACATTCCAGTATTCTTGAAATGATATTTCTATAGTATCAAAAGCATCATACCAAAATTTGTCAGATAAAAGATCTGGCTGTTTTATATTTGCAAAAGATAAATAAAATGTAAAATAGATAAAAGAAATAATACGCTCCATTGTAAAAAGAATTACCATTGCCCAGCACAAGTATAGTAATAATCTAAAAATATGAATCTTTTTTGTGACTAGAGTATAAGTATATTTACCCCAAAAATAACTGGACGAGATATAAGCCAATAAAAAACATGAAAGAAAGTTGATACTTAATATTAATGATGAGAGTGTAAACCCTTGTAAAGCAATTAAGCTAATCACAATTACAGCAATATATCCATTAAAAATAAATGAAAACAGCAACTCTACGCATAAAAGAGTAAAGTATAATTTTTTATTATCAGCAGGTGAGATTTCGTACCACTGGTAAAAAGGAAACATAAATATATTTTTGTAGTTGTAAGTCCCCCCAATTAAACCAATAAGTATAACTATTATAAATAGTATTGGAATAAAAATGTCTTTATCCACATGCTGCCCTATGTAAAATATACCACCCGAAATAAATATAAGATTGCTAAAAAATATTAATATTGTTTGTATAATAAAGAGCTTACTTTCTGTTAGTCTGATTCCGAATTTTCGAACAATGCTGCTGATAAATTCGGACTGCAGATGAATTCTATTGTTAATGATTATTTTTTGAATATACGCATACATGTTATAGCTCCTTTAAGTGACGGGTTTTATTGATTTTTTACCAGGCAATAACTGCTTTTCTACCTTTCTTTTTTATTTGTTTTTTAAGATAAGCTTTAACAGTTGATTTCCCGGCAGCAGCAATTAAAGACAGACCACCTGTCGCAAGTCCTGCTACGATCGAAGCAATAGTAGCAGCAGTTGCACCAGCGTCGAGTGCATCTAAAATAGTGCCGGCTGCAGCAGCAGGTATTCCAAATTCTTTGACAAGATTTGCTACTGGAATTATATTTGCAGAAAGTATCAGGAAACCAATACATAATAACCCAATGGCCATTATACTTAACATATTCAATATTTTATGTTCCTTAATATTTGTATTCATACCGACCGCTCCTTTAATATTTTTTATTGCCATATTCATGTATGCGCATATTAAAAAAATAATAGATATATCAAATACAAAACATTGTATTATGTTTAAAGATCTTACTGTTTTTCGTAAGAAATATTAAGTTAATATAATCAGTATTTCATGTAGTGCAATGGATTCACCTCCGCATAATTGCATTATAAATAATGACTTAATATTTATAATGCAATTATAACCGAATAACATTGATTTTGTCAAGCATTGTCATATCATTTTAATTATTGTGAGTTTTTGTCCGAAATTATTTCTGATGATTACCGTAATCTATTTCTTCCTGCACCAGTATAAGTATTACTTAATGGATTGAAATAGAGAATAATGCTATAAAAAAAACTGACGGACATAATATCGCCCGTCAGAACGTTAACGTGTTCAATTGTTTGTAAAATTTTACTTTTGGAAATCATGATTATTTTATGAAAGGACGTGGAAATAGTTACGGATAAGTTTTATTGACTTACTATTTTGTTTTTAAATAATCTAATATTTTACTCATATCTTCTGCAGAGAGTTTTTTCAAATGTTGTCCCTGCTTGTGGAAATAATATTGCCCGTCTTCCTGATATAGAAAAATGCGTTCATCTGATGTTTGTTCCTGCAATATTTTATCCTCTGTAATCCATCCGGAGTATACGCCGGTTGTAAGCGGAAAACTGATAATCAAGTATTGATTATATTTTTCTTCATCAAAAGGCATCAGATCATTGCTTATAACCTCCGGGGCATTATCATACAAATCTTTAATCATGGCTGCCCCGTCTAAATCAAATAAATTCATAATGTTTTGATAATGACCGTCTTGGAATTCGGAAATGGACAAGTTCAAATATTGAGAGCTTGTAATAACTTGCTGATCATTTATTCCTTGCCAAACAACATCTATTTCTCCATTCCAGGGAATGTTAACCGAAAATTGATTACTGTTAAAGAAGATAGAGGGCATAATTTCATATATCTTAATCTTTATTTGATTGTTTCGTTTATCTTCAAAGATTTTGATTCTGACACTGGTGTTTGTTTGTCCAATGGTTCCATGTATCGAATAAATTTCACTATCGGTATCGTAATTCCATTCATAATTAATAGGCAAATCTCCAATAAATATAGGAGTGCCAATAATAAATAGGTGTAGAAAAATGCCAAGTAGTACAATGAAGAAAGCAGCAATAACACCAGCTAAGATGTAGGCTCTCCGTTTAAAGGAGAGTTTTACCTTTCGCATATAGTCTATTTCCATTTGGGGCACTGTGGGGAAATCAACAGGTTTTTTTATATTTTCAAGGTATTTTCTGCAATCTTCACACTGCTCCAAGTGCTGACGGATGGCGGTATTGCTTTCTTCACTGGTCAGCTTTTCGGCATACAATGGGAGTATATCCCGAACGATATTACAATCTAATCCATCTTTCATTCTAATCCCTCCGCTAATTTTTTCTTACCCCGATAAAAGGTCACCCGTGCCCATATCTCTGATTGATTTAAAAGCTCTCCGATTTCCCTGAAACTGAGTTCTCCTGAAAGCCTAAGATACATAACCTCTCTCATGGGTTCTGGAAGATTGTGAAGCATATGGTAAATTGACATTTTACCCTGCTTATCTAACACTGCTGATTCAACCGATTTTGAACAATCCGGCAAAGATTCATCCAGGGGCTCAGTTTTTCTTCGGCGGTTTTTATCCAATTCCTGATACCATAGGTGCTTTGCAATCTGGCAGAGCCATGTAGACATTTTGCAGTTTCCGTTATATGTATCTATGGAAAGTATGGCACGATAAAAAGTCTCTTGTGTCAATTCTTCTGCTGTATGTGCGTTTAGAGATAACGAAAACAAATATTTATAAATTAAATCCGCATGTTCTTTGTAATCTCATCCATTTCCCACACACAATTACCTCCTAAGCATATATTTGATTCGAAGCAGCTTGTGCGGAACATACAGCAATTGCCAAAGGTTATATATTGTTTGTAAATTGCTGTATATTCTGCAATTCTTCAAATGAGGCAGGCGCGCATATAAGTGCGTATCTGCCTGCGGGTCAATCTGACGCCGGAATAGTTATATATGAATTTCCTGTTGATTACTTAAAGTATCTTACTGCTGATTATTAATTTATCAATGGAATACCTCCTGAATATATATCCGCTTCGAAAGCAATTCGTTACATCAAAGTAGAAAAACAATTGTTCAGATACAAAATTTTATTTAATTTGCTTTAGTAACGTTCGTAATCAAAATTTCGCCAACAATAAAATCTAAGGAGAACACATTTTCAAAATTCATTTTTGTAACAAATAATGTACGCTGTAAAAAGAAGGAATCAGATTCCGTGAAACCAAATTTATTGATATGTGCTACTATTTCTGTTCTCGATTTTCTGGTAGGTGTATTGAAATAAGATACAGCATTTTGCGGCCTTAAAATAATTTGTCCGTTAACATGCATTTCCTTAATTTTTAATAATTTAATATTTCCTTGATTATTTTTAGAAAAAAACTCAAGTATTATGTTGTTTTTGAAATTATATAATGCCGTAATATGAAATGTTATATTATTATACTGAAAAATACCGTCTGCTGCATATTTCTTTGTTTCGACGTTATTAATGATTTCTTGTGTACTATTCCAAATGTCTTTATACACCGTATGACACCTCTTTCTTTAATAACAATCAATATATTCAGTATTGATTGTTATAGATGTAGAATCAGTTGAAACGTTTAATGATAAGACATATGTATAATTATCATCAAAATAAAGTGATTTTTAAGGGTTTGCCACCTGATGTTTGGACATAGGCAGCAAACCCTATTGAAGGCTATATACCAGATCTGTTTATTTCATGCTAAGCTTCTTTGGTAATTTTTATTGTCTTTATATTCTTAGAACCCAAAAGATGCAGCACATCTCCATTTAGGCAGAAATATTTACTTCACTAATGTGCCGACAGTTTCTATGGTACTTATATTCAGAAGAGTTCACTTTTTAACTGATATACTATGGATTTCCTGTCTTTCAACTCAACGGTATATCCGTCTGCGAGTTCATCAACAATCCCTTTCTCTTGAAGTTGGCTGCCAGTTAGTTCAGTAGCTAATGCATTTATAGAAAACATTGTAAATAATAATTGATAAAGATAATAAGGATAATCGTAATTTTTTATTTTCATTCATCTCTCTGTCAATAGTAAACCATACGTATTGTATCAGAAAGATTTGCTATTTTTTATAACCACATTTTTTACATGTACTTCCGAATAATGGATAAGAGTGTTTATGCTTTGTCCATGAACCGTAGAATTTAAAACCAGTTTTTTTACATTGTACACATTCAGTTGAAACCAAAGAGTGCTTATTAATTCGAAATAGAGTCAGACAGAATGAAAGGTCTAAATGCAGATAACCCCTGGTCTTCCTGAGAATGGAGGATTAGGAGTTGTCTGCATCATTATATAGTGTAAATTCCTATGGCTTTATAATAGAATACTGAGTAAAAAGGTACTTATTCATGAGCAATTCACAAAACTGATGCCTTACTTGCAATTGTAAGTTTCATAAATATTCGTTTAACACAACTCCCATTCACCAATCCATTTCCGCCGTGAGTAATTATATTGGCGTCTATATACTTTTCCATTTTCAGATTTATACCGCCAGCCAATCGCCTGAGCATTGGGATATGCAACTCTCAGTTCACTATTCTCCTGAACATTTATAGTAATCGGAGAAAGCTGCTGTTTGCTGGTTTGAGCTGATGCATCTATGGGGAAAGCTGATAACCCCACCACCAAAGCCGTTAATGATAAAACCAATCTTTTACTTTTGACATTCATTATAAAGCGCCTCCTTCGCATTTTTATATGTACGCAGATCAGAATAAGAATCTTTTATCTCTGAAACCGTACCAAAGTACTCACCGTTTAGAAAAATATCATATCCACCATTTGGATTTACTAGCAAATAGGCAGTTTCAGCAGTTAATTCCACTGTTTGTTGCTGATCGACAGGGGCTATTGAATATGGTTCTATTACAACTAACGATATTAACGTTAAAATAAGCATAAGGACTATAAATAGTATCGAGCTTTTAATTCTGGATTTTTGATAAAAATTATTATCCAAAACAATATAAAATCTCTGAGAAAGGACGGAAGCAGTTCTGCTGTCAAAAGCTAACGAAAAGCTGTTAAGCGAAGAAGGGGCATTCCCTTTTGCAATTGTCAAAAGACATTCCAAATAATTGATTTTTTCAGCTTTGCTCATCCCTTTTGTAACTGCAGTATCTACCCGTATTTCAAGTATCTTATCAATTTGTTGTCTTAAAATATATACGAAAGGATTCCACCAATAAATAATACCAATTAATTCAACAAACAATTTTATCCATAAATCATAATGATAATAGTGTGTGACTTCATGTCTGATTATGTAATATAATTCTTCGTTAGATAAATTAAGTTGAGGTAAAATAATCTTTGGTTTAAATACCCCGAAAAGAAGTGGTACAGATACAGAATTTGTCTTTATCACAGTAAAATCAGTAGATTTTCCGTATAGCAGCTCTACCTTTTTAATCAAATTTATTAAAGTTCTGTTATTAATGCGCGGTTCTCTTTCAACTATTTTTTTAAATTTAATATAAGCATATATTGTTTTGAACCCAAACAGAATAATTCCACAAACCCAGATCAACAAAAATATGTGGTATACATAAATTCTGAGCGAATTGGATACAATAACAGGAATATAAAAAAACGTAAATATATCAGGCAGTAAATATTTTTCAAATATAGTGTATTGAAATGAAAACTCAAATGGTATGAGTAACCGTAAAAGCAATAGCAGGATACCAATCAGCAATATACTTATACTGATTTGCAATATTCGTTTATGATTGTTTAAGAAAAACCATACTGCAATGATCGATAAATTACAAATAAACAATGTTGTTATTAAGGAAGAGCTTGACAGAACCATACTATTTTTCCTCTTGGTTAAGCGATTTCTTTCTTTTTTCCAGCAATATTTCTAATTGTTTAATAACTTCTTTTTCATTTTTTTCATGTTTTAACAAAGTAGTAACCAAATTAGGAATTGTAATTTTGTCACCGTCTTTTTGAAATTGGCTGATTAACTGCTGTGCCATTAAATCTCTTTTGGATAACGTTGGTAAATAACTTCTGGTTAAAACAGTACCACTATATACGATATCAGATACTTTTATGATATTTTTGTCTAATAATTTTCTAATAACTGCCTGTACGGTATTGATATTAAGTGCCTCGTTAATCTTTGTTATTTCTGAAGCAACTAATGGTTTATTACTTTGCCAGAGAATTCCCATTACATCCATTTCCTTTTGGGTCAAGGTAAACTCATTTTTTCGTTTAGACATTAGATTCACCCCTTAATTATTAAAATTTAGTATATCACAATATTACATTATTATATTTAATTTGTCAATGTTTAAAATCTTGTGTTTTTTGATACATTGATACAGCATTAGGACAAAATACTGCTACAAAATTATATCTAAAATAAATTGACAACTGACAAAATATAGGAATTCCAAGATGATAGAATTGAAAGATAGGATGCGGCAGTTTGAAGGAACACTTTCAGACATGTGATTAATGACTGATAAACATGAAAATCATTCAGTAGATGAATGATTTCAATATGGCAGGTAAAGAGTGCCCCGCTTTATCGGGCATAATCTTTAGTGGTGTATTTATTCGCATAATTAATTATACCAGGAATTACGGACTCTTCGGAGTCCGTTTTTCTATTTTTAAGCATGAAAAGGGAGCTGTTGTTCCGATAGCTTATTCAGTTATTTTTGCAAAAGCCCTTATTAAATTCTCTTTCTCCGGATTTTTGCCCTGATTTTACTGAGACCTATTGCATTTTCTAAAAATTAGGTATATAATATAATAAAGTTTAGGTTATCCTAAAAATAAAATCAGGAAACAGATAAAAGTCATTGTAAAATAAGGACGCCGGGATTGTAATCAGGCGAATCGGAGGAGAACATGGATAAATATACGAAAAGATTGTTTTACAGCAGACTGCCGGCTCTCATCGCTACTGCTCTCATCCTTTTAGCCGGCGGTATCGCAAAGCTGTTTGCGGCATAAAAGAGGGATTTGTTTGTTTGAATGCTCAAAAGGTGTAACACTTGAAAGCGATGTTCATAAATTAGTTTAGGGAAAACTTATTTCCCGCTCCTAACATTGGAAAGGACTGATTCGGTATGGGCATGGGTCCGTTCAACGCTTTCCCGCACCGGGGCTTAAGTAATTCTATAAACAGGAGGATACGGTATGACGCCCAATAAAGAAGATTATTTAAAAGCCATCTACAAGCTTGGAGGAATGGAAGAGCTGGTCAGCAATAAACAGATCGCGGAGGCATTGCAGATCGCTCCGGCTTCCGTAACGGAAATGCTGGGAAAACTGAAACGGGAAGGGCTGATCCATTACGAGCCCTACAAGGGGTCACGCCTGACGTCCGGGGGGATCCAGGTTGCCATTACGCTGGTGCGCGGCCATCGCCTCTGGGAGGTATTTCTGATGCGCCACCTGGGATATTCATGGAGTGAGGCCCATGAGGATGCGGAGCTTTTGGAGCACATCACCCCGCCCCGTCTGACGGCCCGGCTGGATCAGTTTCTCAATCATCCGGCGTACTGCCCTCACGGCAGCGCCATTCCCCAGCCAGACGGACAAATTGACCGCGCCCCCATGCGGACGCTGAACCGGCTGCCTGTGGGCGCCCTTTCCCATATCCGGCGCGTAACGGAGGAAAAGGAGCTGCTGGATTATTTACAGGAGACGGGAATCACCATCGGAAGTCCGGTCCGGGTTGTGGAAGCGGCGGCGTACGAAGGGCCCTTAACCCTTGACCTTGAAGGGAAGCGTGTTCAAATCAGTTATAAAGCCGCCGGTCAGATCTATGTAGACGAGACCGGTGAGTTGTAACAACAAAAATATTGACAGGAGGTTTCTGAAATGAATCAAAAAATTAAAGTACTTCTTGGTATAGTGACAGGTTTATCATTACTGGCAGCGGGCTGCTCTGCACCCGCGGCAAATGCAGATACGGCAAATGCGGATTCGGATTCTCAGGAGGGCGCGTTGAATGTCGTTGCCACCACCACCATGCTGGCTGATTTATCAGAGGCGGTGGGAGGAGAACGGGTGATTGTGAACGGACTGATGGGACCCGGCATTGATCCTCACTTATACCAGGCCAGTGCGGGAGATGTTTCTCTGATGCAGAAAGCGGATGTGGTGGTTTACAACGGACTGCATCTGGAAGGGAAAATGGGAGAAATATTTGAGAACCTGTCCGGACAGGGGCAGACGGTGATCTGCATTGAGGATGGCCTGGACGAATCCAGCCTTCTCGCCTGGGAGGATGACAGCTCGGTGCATGATCCCCATATCTGGTTCGATGTTTCCTTGTGGAAGGCTGCCGCCCGGACCGTTGCGGCTGGGCTTTCCAAGGCAGACCCCGATGGAAAAGCGGATTATGAAGCCAATTTAGGGGATTACTTAAAGGAGCTGGATGAGACGGATCAGTATATCCGTGACAGGGCGGCGGAGCTTTCAGAGGCACAGCGGGTGCTGGTCACCGCCCATGATGCGTTCCAGTACTTTGGCAAAGCCTATGGCTTTGAGGTGCGCGGCCTGCAGGGCATCAGTACCGATGCGGAGGCCGGCACGGCGGATGTGAGCGATCTGGCAGACTTCATCGTGGAAAGACAGATCAAGGCGATCTTTGTGGAATCCTCGGTGCCGCCCAAAACCATAGAAGCGCTGCAGGCTGCCGTAAAAGCGAAAGGCTTTGAGGTCGCCATTGGCGGAGAGCTTTATTCCGATTCCCTGGGCGATGCCGAATCAGGTGCCGGTACTTATATCCTCACCGTCAAAGCGAATATTGACACCATTGTAGATGCCTTAAAGTGATGGGAGGGAACGAGATGGAGAAACAGCAAACCTATGCGGTGGAAGTGGAAGACCTTACCGTAGCCTATGACGCCAAGCCTGTTCTTTGGGATATTGATTTAAAAATCCCAAAGGGTAAGCTGATGGCGGTGGTCGGCCCCAACGGAGCCGGCAAGACGACTCTGATCAAAGCCATGCTGGGGCTCTTAAAGCCTGTTACCGGAGCCGTCCGGTTCGGGGATAACGGAGGTACCGTGCGTGCACTGAAAAAACGCATCGGCTATGTGCCCCAGAGCGGCAGCGTGGACTGGGATTTTCCGGCTACGGTGCAGGATGTGGTGCTGATGGGATGCTACGGCAAGCTGGGCTGGATCCGCCGCCCCCGCAGATCGGATGTACAGCTGGCAGGACAGATGCTGGAAAAGGTGGGCATGCAGGAATATGCTGACCGCCAGATCAGCCAGCTCTCCGGCGGTCAGCAGCAGAGGGTGTTTCTTGCCCGTGCGCTGGCCCAGGAGGCGGAGGTCTATTTTATGGATGAACCCTTTAAGGGAGTGGACGCTCAGACGGAGCGGGCCATTGTGGCGCTGTTAAAGGAGCTGAAGGAGCAGGGGAAAACCGTAGTGGTGGTCCACCACGATCTGCAGACGGTTCCGTATTATTTTGACTGGGTGACCCTGATCAATCTGCGGGTGGTTGCCAGCGGGCCGGTGGAAGAGGTTTTCCACGAAGAGAATTTAAAAAAGACTTATCACAGCTCGGGCGTCCTGTTAAGGAGCGTGGTGTGACATGACCCATATTATTTCTTTATTATCAAACTATACATTTCAGACGGTGGCCCTTGGTTCCGCCCTTTTGGGGCTCATCAGCGGGGTTTTGGGCAGCTTTGCGGTACTGCGCAAGCAGAGCCTGCTGGGGGATGGAGTGTCTCACTCCGCCCTGCCCGGCGTGGTCCTGGCCTTTGTCCTGTCAGGCAGCAAAAACACGGAAGTGCTCTTGGCGGGCGCTTTCATTTCCGGCCTGCTGGCGACCCTGTTTATTGTCAGCATCGTCCGCCATACCCGTGTGAAGTTTGACAGCGCGCTGGCTCTGGTGATGTCGGTGTTCTTCGGACTTGGCATGGTGCTGCTCACCTATGTGCAGAAAATACCCAACTCCAACCAGGCGGGACTGAAACGCTTCATTTTCGGGCAGGCGTCCACCCTGCTTGAACGGGATATTATCCTGATGGTTATCTGCGGTGTGGTGCTGCTATTTCTGGTGCTGCTTTTCTGGAAGGAGTTTAAGCTTTTTACCTTTGACAGCGATTTCGCCCAGAGTCTTGGCTTCTCGCCGAAAAAGCTGAATCTGCTGCTGTCCTTCATGATCGTGCTGGCCATTATCATCGGTCTGCAGACCGTGGGCGTGATTTTGATGAGCGCCATGCTGATCACCCCTGCGGTCGCGGCCCGCCAATGGACAAATAAGCTGTGGGTGATGGTCGTCCTGTCCGCTTTGTTCGGCGCCGTATCAGGAGCTGCAGGAACCGCCGCCAGCTCTCTGGTGCAGAAGCTGCCCACCGGCCCTGCCATCGTGGTCTGTGTCAGCATCATTGTGGTGGTCAGCGTGCTGTTCGCGCCGGGACGGGGGGTTCTCCACCGGGTATACCGCCGGAGGAAAAACAGGGTTTTATACAGACTGGAAGGAGGTGGGCAAAATGTCTCCTCAAATTGAAATACAGATCATTGCCGTAATTGTGGCGGTGGCCTGCGCACTCCCGGGGACATTTCTGGTACTGCGGAAAATGTCCATGATGTCGGATTCCATCACCCATACCATCCTTTTAGGGATCGTGCTGGCCTTCTTTGTCACTCATGACCTTTCATCCCCCCTGCTGATTTTGGGAGCGGCTCTGATGGGAGTCATGACCGTCTGGCTGACGGAAATGCTGAGCCGGACGGGGCTTCTGGCGGAGGATGCCGCAATCGGTGTGGTGTTTCCGCTGCTGTTTTCCGTGGCTGTCATCCTGATCACCCGTTATGCCGGTTCCGTTCATCTGGATACGGATTCCGTGCTCTTGGGAGAGCTGGCTTTCGCACCCTTTGACCGGATGGTCATAGGAGGCGTGGATATCGGAGCAAAAGCGGTTTACACAACAGGTATTTTACTCATCGTCAATCTGGCGGCCATCATCATTTTTTTCAAGGAACTGAAGGTTGCGGCCTTTGACCCCATGCTTGCGGCGGTCCTGGGATTCTCACCCGCCCTGGTCCATTACGGACTCATGACGCTGGTATCTCTTACTGCGGTGGGGGCGTTTCAGGCCGTAGGCTCCGTTCTGGTGGTGGCTTTTATGATCGGACCTCCGGTGACCGCGTATCTGCTGACCGACGATCTCAAATGGATGCTGATTTTAAGCGGCGGGATCGGAGCGGTCAATGGAATCCTCGGATATCAGGCGGCGGCGCTTCTGGATGTTTCCATTGCAGGCAGCATGGCCGTAGTGACAGGGCTGGTGTTCCTGGCCGTATTCATTTTTGCCCCTCACAGAGGACTGATCAGCTCTTTGCGCAGGCGCAGGAACCGGAAGCTTGAATTCGCCCGGGCGACCCTGCTTTTTCACCTGTCCAATCATGAAAACAGCGAAGAAGAGGCTTCGGAAGCGGGCGTGGATACCATACAAAAGCATCTGCGCTGGTCCCCGGATTACACGGCCAGAATTTTACGGTCACTGGAACGTGAACACTGTATCGAGCTTTTCGATGGCCTGGCAAAGCTGACCGAAGAGGGCAGGGCGGCCTGTGCCCGCAGCTATCATGAGTATTTTGCCGGCTGATATTTTCTGGGAAAGCAGGATCTGTTTATAAAAATCAGGGTGGAAGGTTTGTGCCTTCCACCCTGATTTTTATTTGAGTCCGGAATTGCTCCGGTGTTTGCTCCCGTTCACATTCTGCCGCCACCGGCTCAGCCCCTGACTAACGTGCAGCAGCCTGTTTTCCCGGTTTCATAGCCTTTAAAATGGAGCAGGCTGTTTTTGAATTCCTTTGTATTTACGGTTTCAATGATGCCCTGAAAAGCCGGATGCTCCAGATTGGACCGGGAGAAAACCAGATCCATGGAGGCGGAGGCCAGAGGAATATAATCCAGCTGGGGATAAGCCGCCAGATGGGAGATATCTCCCATGCCGATATCCGCGTTGCCCGAGGCGATTTCATTTGCCGCTGACATATGGGACAGGCATTCCTTCTGATATCCGGAACTGGAAAGGTCTCCCAGGTTTTGCTCCAAAAGAAGGGCATCCATAAATATCCGGTATCCGCTGCCTTTTTCCCTGTTGATAAACCGGATGTCCGGGCGGATTAAATCCTTTAACCCATGAAATCCCCTGGGATTTCCTTTTTTTATATAAAAACCGGTCTGAAGGCTGCTGATATGAAGGATCACGGTTTCCTTTCCCGGAAGCAGGTTTTTAACGGCGTTTATTTCCTGTCCCTTTTCCCGGAAGCAGAAGCAGGTAAGGGCCATATGTGTTTTTTCATAAAACAGGGAATACAGGCTGTTATAATCATTCATATAGGAATGCAGGATGGGAAGCGTGTCCGGGCGCTGGCTCAGCTGGCTGCGGAGCAGCTCCACCACCCGTGATTCCTGGCTGTTGATGATCAGTCCGCTGGTATTCAGCAAATAATCGATCTGACGGATGGCGGAATCAGCGGAGAACCGGGGGATGTCCAGAACCGGAGGAAGGGGCTCCGCTGCCGGTGAAACGCTGGTGCTGTCCGGAAGCATTAAGTATTCCTCCAGCTGTTCCTGGCTGATCCGTATCTGCTTTCCTACCTTGGCTGCCTTTAATTCTCCTCTTTTGATCAATTCATAGACCGTGGATTTTTTGATTTTAAGCTGGTCAGCGACTTCCTGGGCGGTATAAATTTTTTCCATACGGTTTCCTCTCTGCTCTTCATGGGTTTCCTTCTTTATTAATAGTTATAACATATTTCAATGAATTGTCAATTGAAGGTTTCACTGCTCTGAAATTGTAATAAATAGATAAAAATATGTAAAATGTAACAAATATTATATAAATATGTCATTATTGACAATTAATTAAGATTCATCTAAAATGAACTAAAAATTATGAAACTTAACCAAAATTATCAAAACAGAATTAAAATGAATAAAAGGCAACAATATTATTTTTTTATCATAAAGGAGGAAACGTCATGAGATTTGGAAAAAAGTTATTTGCTGCCATGATGGCAGCGGCATTGGTTGGTGCGGCAGCGGCAGGGTGCAGCAGCCCGGCAGGATCAGAGAGTACGGCAGCTTCTCCGGCGCCCCAGACCACGTCGGCAGAAGAAACCGCCAAGCCGGAGGAAACCGGCAGGGCGGCGGCTGAAACAGCGGCGGACGAACCGCTGGATCTCTACGTATTCATTGCGGCAAGCTTAAAGAATACCATGGAGAAGATCAAGGAAAGCTATGAAACCAGCCATCCGGATGTAAACATCATCTACAATGCGGACAGCTCCGGTACCCTGCAGACACAGATTGAAGAAGGAGCCAGATGTGATATCTTCTTTTCCGCGGCAACCAAGCAGATGGATGCATTGAGCGAGGGCGGATACGTCATAGACGGTTCTGTCACCAGCCTGCTTGAGAATAAAATCGTGCTGATCAAGCCCGCAGGCGGAGAAACGGCTGTGACAGGATTCGATACGGTCACGGAAGCCTCAAGCCTTGCACTTGCCGGTGAAGATGTGCCTGTGGGACAGTACGCCAGAAAGCTGTTCACCAATATGGGGATCCTTGACCAGGTCATGGCCATGGAGATCAACGAAGGACCCAATGTGACCGCTGTTTTGACGGCTGTTGCGGAAGGAAGCAATGAAGTGGGAATCGTTTATGCCACCGATGCCGCTTCCATGGCGGATCAGGTTGAGATCCTGGCGGAAGCCGGTCCTGAGATGGTTGATCCGGCCGTTTATCCGGTGGGTCTCATTCTGGACAAGGAGGCCACTGAGGCCCAGGCAGAAGCCGCTGCGGAATTTAAAGATTACCTGGTAAAGGATGAAGGCGTAAAAAAGCTGTTTACCGAAGCCGGATTTAAAGTGTATGAGGAATAAATAAATTCCTGAAAACTTAAGGAGGTGAAACTCTGTGCCGGAGCTGATAACGACCATTGACTGGAGTCCCCTCTTTCTATCTTTAAAGACGGGGATTGTGGCAACCATACTGACATTTTTTCTGGGCATAGGTGCGGCAAGGCTGATCATGAGGCTTCATAATACGGCCAGATCCGTTGTGGACGGGATCCTCACATTACCCCTGGTCCTGCCTCCTACCGTAGCCGGTTTTTTTCTTCTCCTGATTTTCAGTCTGCGCAGACCCTTCGGAAGGTTCCTTATGGAAGAATTTGATGTGAAGCTGGTGCAGACCTGGCCGGGCTGCGTAACGGCAGCCTTTGTCATAGCATTCCCCTTAATGTACCGGAATGCCCGGGCCGCATTTGAGCAGGTGGATGTAGACGTGATCCACGCAGGAAGGACATTGGGATTGTCAGAAGGAAAGATCTTCTGGAAGATCATCGTCCCCATAGCGGCGCCGGGGCTGGCCTCCGGAACCGTGCTGGCCTTTGCAAGGGCCATCGGGGAATACGGGGCTACCACCATGCTGGCAGGGAACATTCTGGGCAAGACCAGGACGGTGTCCGTGGCGATTGCCTCTGAGGTTGCAGCCGGAAACTGGGACATTGCGGCATTCTGGGTATGCGTGATCGTGATCCTGTCCTTTTTCATCGTTGCAGCCATAAATTACATAGCAGGGAAAAATATAAAAAACGGAAACAGGTGGATTTGATATGGCGCTGCAGGCAAAGATCCAAAAAAAATTCTCCGGATTTGAACTGGATGTGGAATTTGAGACAGACGGAGGTTGCATGGGGATCCTGGGAGCTTCCGGATGCGGAAAAAGCATGACCCTGAAATGTCTGGCAGGAATTGAAAAGCCGGACAGCGGAAGGATCGTTTTAAACGGCAAAGTGCTGTTCGACTCTGAAAAAGGCATCCATCTGCCGGCTAAAAAACGCCGAGTAGGTTATCTGTTTCAGAATTATGCCCTCTTTCCCACCATGACGGTGGAGGAAAATCTGGCAGTAGTTCTCCGGGGCAGGAGAAAGGATAAGCTCCCCCTCATCGCGGAGCAGCTGAAACGTTTTCAGCTGGAAGGGCTGGAAAAGAGGTACCCCTCCCAGCTGTCGGGGGGCCAGCAGCAGAGGGCTGCCCTTGCCCGCATGCTGCTGAACCGGCCTGACATCCTTATGCTGGATGAACCCTTTTCCGCACTGGATGGCTTTTTAAAGGATGCGCTGCAGCTGGAACTGCTGGAACTGATCAGGAACTATTCCGGAGATGTGCTGATGGTATCCCATTCCAGGGATGAAATTTATAAATTCTGTGATCACATGATGCTGATCGGAGAAGGGAAGAGCATATTAAAAGGCTGTACCAGAGACATTTTCCGCAAGCCGGAGAAGGTGGAGGCGGCCAGGCTCACCGGCTGCAAGAATATTTCCGCCATTGAACGGATCAGCGATTTTGAACTGTATGCCTGTGACTGGAAAATAAGGCTGAAGACAGCAGAACGGATCGGAGACTCCATCCGGTACATAGGGATCCGGGGGCATGACCTGATTCCGGTAAACCGTCCGGGAGAAGAGAATGTCATGCGGATTGAGCCCTCCGGTTATTCCGACACTCCCTTTGAACGGCAGTTCCTTTTCCGGAATGCAGAGGATAAATCCTCTTCCAGGATCTGGTGGCTGCAGGAAAAAAGAGGACAGGAGGGGGAAGAAATCCGGAATTTTCCAATGTATATGAAGTTTCCAGGGGAAAATATCATGTTTTTATCTTAATTTTCTTCGTACTTTTATGAATCGATTGACAGGAAAATGGAAAATGATTAATATGAGGCAATAGAAAAGCTTAAAACCATTCGATGAGAGGAGAAAGACGGAATGAAACTCAGTGCAAGAAACCAGTTTAAAGGAAAAGTGGTAGGAATTGAAACCGGTGCGGTGAATGCGATTGTGACCATTGACATCGGAGGCGGAAACATTGTATCGGCAACGGTCTCCATGGCGGCAGTCAAGGATCTGGGGCTGGAAGCCGGAAAAGATGCTTATGCCATCATCAAAGCGACCTCTGTTATGGTAGGGATCGATTAAGCCGGTCCAGACGGCCGGGATAAGACAAGCTTGCTTATCCCGGCCAATTTTTTTTATAAGGGATTCTCAATTCTGCATATCTGTGTTCAATACCCCTTAATTATATGATAACATCAGGATAATTGTTTAAAACACTGTAATAATAAATATTTATCATTTATATTTGTGCATTGTGCTGTATTGAAATCAGAAGTTAAAAAAGATATAGTTATAGCAACCTAAGTAGTCGACAAAACTTCAGGTAAGAAGCTTAATTACTGAAACTTATTTACTTTTTCATTTTCTATTCACGAAGAGGTGGAATGGCAGGATATGATGAATATCTGCCCTCCGCCTCTTTTTCATGTAAGGAGGAATTGGTTATGAGACAGGTTGCTATCTATGGAAAAGGCGGAATCGGTAAATCGACGACGACACAGAATTTAACCGCCGGTCTGGCGGAAATGGGCAAGCACATCATGATCGTGGGATGTGATCCGAAGGCAGATTCAACCAGGCTTGTCCTGGGCGGTCTGGCACAGAAAACGGTTTTGGACACCCTTCGTGACGAGGGTGATGATATTGAACTGGAGGCAGTGATGAAGGAAGGGTACGGCGGGATCAGGGGAGTGGAATCCGGCGGTCCGGAACCCGGAGTCGGTTGTGCGGGCCGGGGAATCATTACCTCCATCAATTTGCTGGAACAGCTGGGGGCCTATACCGATGATCTGGATTACGTATTCTACGACGTTCTGGGCGACGTTGTATGCGGAGGATTCGCAATGCCTATCCGGGAAGGCAAGGCACAGGAGATCTACATCGTGTGTTCCGGTGAAATGATGGCCCTATATGCGGCCAACAATATTTCCAAGGGCATTGCAAAATATGCAAAGACCGGCGGGGT
Organism: Lachnospiraceae bacterium 54-53; assembly: GCA_041223105.1. GTDB lineage: Bacteria > Bacillota > Clostridia > Lachnospirales > Lachnospiraceae > Lacrimispora. The sequence continues at coordinate 224,703 of JBCLPO010000003.1, read as the reverse complement.
AAGGCTGGGGGGGCTGATCTGCAACTCCAGAAAGGTGGATATGGAACAGGACCTGGTGGAAGCCGTAGCAGCGAAGATCGGCACCCAGATGATCCACTTTGTACCACGGGATAATGCGGTTCAGAGGGCGGAAAACAGAAAGAGGACCGTTATTGACTTCTCTCCGGAAGAGCCCCAGGCGGATGAATACCGCAAGCTGGCGCATAAGATTGATGCCAATGAGATGTTTGTGGTTCCGAACCCAATGAAAATTGAAGAGCTGGAAGATATCCTGGTGCAGTACGGCGTTGATAACTGACAGGCTGGAGAGAGGAGAGGACAGTATGTTATTGGTGAGAGCGATTATCCGTCCGGAAAAATCTGATTTTGTCATGAAAGAGGCGGCGGAAGCGGGATTTCAGGCGGTAACGAAAATGGATGTATATGGACGCGGCAAGCAGAAAGGGATCACGGTGGGAGACATCCATTATGATGAGATCCCAAAGGAAATGCTGTTGTTTTTCTGCAATGATGAGGATAAGGATGATCTGGTAAAGGTGATTTTAAGGACCGCGAGAACCGGAGAGGGGAATTACGGCGACGGACGGATCTTTGTTTCTCCGGTGGAGGATGCTTATACCATCAGCACCGGAAAGCGGGGACTTTAGGCCAGGATTTTTGCAGAGAAAGGAACGGTTTATATGAAAGAAGTAATGGCATTTATCCGGGTGAATAAGATCAATCCTACGAAAAAAGCCCTGGCGGAAGGCGGATTTCCGGCATTTACCTGCAGGCCAGTGCTGGGCAGGGGAAAAAGGCGGATCGATCCGGAACTGATTTCTCTGGTCATGGAGACAGGGGAGCTGCCCATGAATTCCAGAGGGGAACATCTGACGGAGGCCTTCCGGTGGATTCCGAAGCGTTTCATCACATTGATCGTGGATGACAGCCAGGTGACGGATGTGGTTGAAATTCTGATCAGGGCGAACCAGACAGGGAACCCGGGAGACGGAAAAATATTTGTGATACCAATTTATGAGGCATATACCGTGAGAAGCGGCGAACACACAATGGATGCATATTGATGGGAGGTGAAGGCTATGGCAAGGGAACGAGACCTGTTGCTGGAGAAATACTCATCCAGAGTATTTAAAAATAGAAAAAGTCATATAGCTCAGCTGGAATTCGGCGATAAGCCCGATGAAATCACAGCCAATACCCGGGCGATTCCAGGCATTGTAACCGCAAGGGGCTGCTGCTATGCAGGCTGCAAGGGCGTTGTCGTGGGCCCCATGAAGGATTCGGTGGTCATTACCCACGGTCCTATCGGCTGCGCATATTATTCCTGGGGCACCAGAAGAAACAAGGCAAAGCCTTCCTATGAAGGGGAGCCGAATTTCGTCCCTTATTCCTTCTGTACGGACATGAGGGCGGCGGATATTGTATTCGGCGGTGAGAAGAAACTGGAGACGGGAATTGATGAGATCATGGAGCTGTTTCAGCCCAAATGTATTTTTATCTGTTCCACCTGTCCCATCGGACTGATCGGTGATGACGTGCAGGCGGTGGCCCGCAGGGTCCAGGAGAAATACGGGATCACGGCCATCGGATATTCCTGCGAGGGCTATAAGGGAGTATCCCAGTCCGCCGGCCACCACATCGCCAACAATGGCCTCATGCGGTATGTCATTGGAAAAGGCGAGGAAGCGCCTAAGGGAAAATACAGTGTCAATATCCTGGGAGAGTACAATATCGGCGGTGACGGCTGGGAGCAGGAACGCATTTTAAAGAAGATCGGCTATGAGGTGGTTTCCGTATTTACGGGAGACGGTTCGTACGAAACCATGAAAAACGCCCATCTGGCGGATTTGAATCTGGTGATGTGCCACCGGTCCATCAACTACATAGCGGAAATGATGAAAACAAAATACGGTGTTGACTGGCTGAAGGTGAATTTCATCGGCGTGGGGGCCACCTGCAAATCCCTGCGGATGATGGCGGAATACTTTGATGATCCGGAGCTGACCAGGAGAACGGAAGGGGTGATCGCCGAAGAGCTTGCCCAGATCAATGATGATATGGAATATTATAAGTCCAAACTGAAAGGAAAGACGGCAGGTATTTTTGTCGGCGGCTCCCGTTCCCATCATTATCAGATGCTGCTGAGGGATTTTGGCATGGAGACCACCATTGCCGGATATGAATTCGCCCACCGGGATGATTATGAGGGAAGGCAGATCATTCCCCAGATCAAAGCAGATGCGGATTCAAAGAATATAGAAGAAATCACGGTGGAGCGGGAGGAAGGCTATGAGGACCGTTATTCCGGGGAAGATCTGGAGAAGCTGCGGGCTGCAGGCGTGGAACTGGACACCTATGACGGAATGCTGAAGGATATGAAAAAAGGCTATATGGTGGTGGATGACTATAACATGTTTGAGACCGACCAGCTGATCGAAACCTATAAGCCGGATATTTTCTTTTCCGGAATCAAGGATAAATACGCCATCCAGCACGGAGGCGTGGTGTCCCGCCAGATGCATTCCTACGATTACTCCGGACCCTATGCGGGCTTTCGGGGAGCGGTGAACTTTGGAAAAGACGTTGTCATGAGCTTGTATACCAATGCATGGGCGCTGGTAAAACCCCCGTGGAAGACTACGCCCATGATCGAAGGATCGTTAGGAGGTGCGGACTGATGCTTGAGTTAACCCCAAAGGAAATCATGGAAAAACGTCATATGACCATTAATCCATGTAAAACATGTGAGCCGGTGGGAGCCATGTTCTGTGCCTTAGGTGCGGAAAAATGCATGCCTCATTCCCATGGCTCCCAAGGGTGCTGTTCCTATCACCGGACGGTTTTAAGCCGCCATTTCAAGGAGCCGGCACTTGCCTCCACAAGCTCCTTTACCGAAGGCGCTTCCGTTTTCGGAGGCCGGAGCAATATTACAACGGCTGTGAAAAACGTGTTTGATCTTTATAAGCCGGATATCATGGCCATTCATACGACCTGTCTCTCCGAGACCATCGGGGATGATGTGGGTTCCTATATAATGGATATGGAAATACCGGAAGGAAAAACCGTTTTGTTCGCCAGCACGCCATCCTATGAGGGCTCCCATATCCAGGGATTTTCCAATATGATGATCGGATTCATGCGGTATATGACGAAAAAAAGCGGAAATTCCAACGGGAAGCTGGCTATATTTCCGGGCTGGGTCAATCCGGGAGATGACAGGGAATTAAAGCGGATCGCCGGACTGATGGGAGCGGAGTTCATTTATTTCCCTGACCATGACGGAACCATGGATCATCCCATGGATGGAAAAAATGAATACTTCCATAACCATGCGGGAACATCGGCCTCTGACATTGAGGCGCTGGGAGACTGCACCAGACTGATCTCCATGGGGACCTACTGCAGTCTGGAGCCGTCGGAATATATGAGGAAGGAATACAAGATCCCCTTTGCAAACATCCCGGTTCCCGTGGGCGTTAAGCTGACCGACCGGTATATCATGGAACTGCAGAAATTCACAAAGAAGGAAGTTCCAAAGGAGCTGGAGGATGAAAGAGGAAGGCTGGTTGACCTGATGCTGGACGCCCATCAGTATGTATATAAGAAGAAAGCGGCTGTTTACGGGGACCCGGATATTGTTTATGGCTTCACAGCCCTTTGTCTGGAGCTTGGGATGATCCCTAAATACATCATCACAGGAACTCCGAAGGAGCGGTGGGAGAAGGAAATCAAATCCCTGATGGACCAGTACGGAGTGGATGAAAGCGATTATGTGGTGAAAGCCGATACGGATTTGTTTTATTTACACCAGCTGATCAAGAATGAAACCGTGGACCTTCTTCTTGGCAACAGCTATGGGAAGCAGATCGCAAAGGCTGAGGACATTCCCATTGTCCGGATGGGATTCCCGGTGCTGGACCGTTACGGCAATCCCATTCAGGCAACGGCGGGATATGCCGGCGCAATCCGGTATGTGGAAAAGATGGTGGATGCCATGATGGACCGCCAGGACAGAGATGCGGCAGACGAAGATTTCGATGTAGTGATGTAGCTTTTTATAATGCGGGGCAGCAGAAGATACGGAACCAGGGAGGGAACCACACCCTCCCTATTGCCGTATGTTACGTTTGACGGCTTGAAAGGAGTATGGTCATGGAAGCGGAAGCTTATAAGAGGAATATATTGGATGCCAGAAAAAGTTCTATCATGGTAAAAGACGGCTGTGACGGCGCCGGAAGCGGAATCTGCTGCGACAGCAACAGCGTGTCCGGTTCCGTGTCCCAGAGGGCATGTGTGTACTGCGGAGCCAGGGTCGTCTTAAACCCGATCACCGATGCCTTCCATATTGTACACGGTCCTATCGGATGCTCCAGCTATACCTGGGATATCAGAGGGTCTTTAACGAGCGGAGAGGATATTTACCGCAACAGCTTTTCCACGGATCTGCAGGAAACCGACATCATATTCGGAGGGATAAAAAAACTGGAGGCAGCAGTGGATGAGCTCATGGAACAGCAGGAAAATGTCAGGATGATATTTATTTATGCCACCTGCATTGTGGGCGTGATCGGGGATGACGTTGAAGCATTGTGCAGAATCAAGTCGGAACAGTACGGGATCCCGGTAATTCCGGTGAAGTCCCCCGGATTTTCCGGAAACAAATCCACCGGATACCGTATGGCCTGCGATGCCATTATGCGGGTGCTCCTTCCCCATAAAGGCGGAAAAAAGAGAAAAGCCATCAATATCTTAGGAGATTTCAACCTGGCAGGGGAAATGTGGATCATTAAGAATTACTTTAAACGGATAGGGATTGACGTGATCACCGGCTTTACCGGTGACACCTGCTATGATGATATGATACAGGCGCCCCAGGCCTCTTTAAATATCGTTCAGTGCGCAGGTTCCAGCACCTATCTGGCAAAACAGATGGAAGAAGTGTTTGAGATTCCGTTTTTAAAGGTCAGCTTTTTTGGAATAGAGGACACAGCGGCTTCCCTGATGCGTGTGGCTGAGGCCCTGGGAGATGAAGAGGCAGGAAAAAAGGCCGCAGCGTTTTGCAGGGAACAGGAAGAGACCCTTGCCGGTTTTCTGGATCAGTACCGGAAAAATCTCGCAGGAAAAAAGGCGGCCATTTATGTGGGCGGAGGATTTAAAGCCATTTCCCTGATCCGCCAGTTTAAAGCCCTGGGAATGAAAACCGTGGTGGTGGGAACCCAGACAGGGAAAAAGGAGGATTATGAGGTCATTGAAAGCCTGGTGGACCGGGACACCATAATCCTTGATGACGCCAATCCCGCAGAGCTTGAGACCTTTATGAAGGAAAAGGGAGCGGATATTCTGGTAGGAGGAGTAAAAGAAAGGCCGCTGGCTTATAAGCTGGGCATTGCCTTCTGCGACCATAATCATGAACGGAAGCTGCCTCTGGCAGGCTTTGAAGGGGTCCGTAACTTTACGCTGGAGATCAACAGAAGCATGAACAGTCCCGTATGGGAATATGTAAGCTGACAGAAAGGCGGAGTGACGATGAAAAGTAAGGTAAAACCTCTGGTAAATATGAATGTTAACCCATGTAAAATGTGTATGCCCATGGGCAGCGCCACCGCTTTTTACGGTCTGAAAAACTGCATGACCATCCTGCACGGTTCCCAGGGGTGTGCGACCTATATCCGCCGTCATATGGCCACCCATTATAACGAACCGGTGGATATTGCCTCGTCTTCTCTCACGGAAGAGGGGACTGTGTACGGTGGAAGCGGAAATTTAAAAAAGGGTTTAAAAAATCTGATAGAACTGTATCATCCGGATATGATAGGAGTAATGACAACCTGTCTTGCGGAAACCATCGGGGAAGATGTTCCCGGAATCATAGATGCCTTTCGGGAAGAACATCCGGAATACAAGGATATCATGATCATACCGTGCGCATCGCCGGGGTATGGCGGAAGCCAGTACGAAGGATATTTTAAGGCGCTGCATGCGATCGTGTCTTCCGTACCCATGGAAAAGGAAAGGAATGACCGGATCAATGTGATCACCGCACCTCTCAGTCCGGCGGATGCCAGATATTTAAAGAAAATGTTCCGGATGTTTGGGATCCAGGCCATATTGCTGCCGGATATATCGGATAATCTGGATGGAGTGCATGCAAGGGAGTACAACCGCCTGCCTCATCATGGAACCGGTCTTGAAGATCTGCGCCAAATGGGCGGGGCCAGAATGACCCTGGAGTTAAGCGGTTTTGAAAGAAAGGATTCAGCGGCAAAATTTCTTGAGGATGCCTGGGGAGTTCCCTTTCAAAGACTCCCATTACCTGTGGGGCTCAGGGATACGGACGCATTCCTTGCCGCCCTTTCCTCCATATCAGGAAAAGAGATTCCCTGGGAATTGAAAGAAGAACGGGGGCGGTATCTGGATTCCATGATTGATTCCCATAAATATAACGCCAATGGCAGGGCAGCCGTATTTGGGGAACCGGACCAGGTGTATTCAACCGTTCGGATGATGTGTGAATGCGGAATCCTGCCTGTGGTATGCGCAACCGGAGCCCCGTGTCCCCAGCTGGCAAAACTGGCGGGGCCGGAGATCGAAAAGCTGGGAAATCTGTATCTGACAAATGATTACGGGATTGCGGACCAGGCGGATTTTACAGATATAGAAGCCATGATCCGGAAATACGGGGCCAACATTCTGGTGGGCAATTCGGATGGAAGAAGGATTGCGGAGGAATTAAAGCTTCCTCTGGTGCGCAGAGGCTTTCCGGTCCACGACCATGTGGGCGGCCAGCGTTTAAGAATGCTTGGATATGAAGGTTCTATGGAATACATGGATGAGATCACCAACGATCTCATGGATACCACGGAAACCACATTCCGTGAAAGCCTGTATGATACCTATTACAGGAATACTCTGATTGATGAAAAAAAACCGGAAGATCCGGAAGAGCTGATGAGAAAAAAGACCCTGGAGCATCCCTGCTATAACTGCGGAGCCCATAAATATGCCAGGATCCATCTGCCGGTAGCCCCGGACTGCAACGTCCAGTGCAGCTATTGTGTCCGGAAGTTTGACTGTCCCAATGAAAGCCGCCCGGGAGTGACCTCCGGTGTCTTAAATCCCCGGGAAGCCCTTGACCGGTATTTAGAGGTGAAGAAAAAGATGCCCAATTTAACGGTTGCAGGTATTGCAGGGCCCGGAGAGGCGCTGGAAAACTGGGAAAATGTAAAAACCGTATTTGAGCTGATCCGGAAAGCGGATCCGGATGTCACCTTCTGCCTTTCCACCAACGGACTGAAGCTGCCCCTGTATGCCAGGGAGCTTGCGGATCTTGGCGTTTCCCACGTGACCGTGACCTTAAATGCCGTGGATCCCCATATCAGCGGACAGATGTATCAGTATATCCGTTTTATGGGGAAAGAATATAGAGGAGATGCGGCCGGAGCCATCATGATAGCAAACCAGCTTGCCGGGATCCGGCTTCTCATTGCAGGCCATGTCATTGTAAAGGTCAACATCGTTACGGTAAAAGGGATCAATGATGCCCATGTCCCGGAGGTCGTAAAAACCGTAAAGTCCATGGGCTGCTATATGACCAATATCATGCAGATGATTCCGGTAGAGGGAAGCGCCTTCCAGGATGTGGAGCCCGTCACCAACAAACAGCTTAAGGAACTGAGAAAGCAGTGTGAGGAGATCATGCCCCAGATGTATCACTGCCAGCATTGCCGTGCCGATGCGGTGGGGACCCTGACCGATGATAAGTCCATCCAGCTGAAGGGATTTCTTTCGGAAGAGGAAAGGGAAATCCCCCCGGTCCATCAAAAATACCGGTTTGCGGTGGCCTCCAAAAGCGGTGTGATCGTGGATACCCATTTTGGGCATGCCAGAGAGTTTTATCTCTATGACTATCTGGACGGAGAGGTCCGTTTTGCGGGAAAGAGGAACGTGGAGCAGTACTGCCGGGGGGAAGAGTACTGCGGAGAGAAAGAGGATAAGATGGAGCGCATCATAGCTGCTTTAAACGGCTGCAACGGAGTCATTGCCATGCGGATAGGAACGGAGCCGAAACGGAAGCTGGCCCAGCGGGGAATCAAGCCGGTAAACACCTATGATATGATTGAGGATGCGGTGAAAAAAGCGGCATCGGCGATGTGAGAAAGGAGAATTCAATGGTACAGCCCAAATATCATGTATTTATCTGCACCAGCTGCAGGATCAACGGGGTGCAGAAAGGAATGTGTTATCAGAAGGGGAGCGTGGATTTGGTCCAGTCCTTCATGCAGGAGGTGGAAGACCGGGAATTATCCGGAGAAGTGGTGTTGAGCAATACCGGCTGCTTTGGGATCTGTGATAAGGGACCGGTGGTAGTGGTTTATCCGGAAGGCGTCTGGTACGGAAATGTAACGGCAGATGATGTGGAACGGATATGTGATGAACATTTTGAAGGAGGGTCACCGGTTAAGGAATTGATGATTTAGGAGGAATGCACTTCGAAAGGAGGGTACGCCGGATGATAAAGATTATTGACGCGACACTGGCAATGCTTGATGAGTATCCGCTGACAGATGCACTGGCTTATGAATTTGCCGGCCTTCTGGGCCAGCTTTCTGTTTCTGCGGCTGTTTTATCACCCAGGGTTTATCATTTGTTAAACGGCAATCTGCCGGAGGGGCTGGATTACTATATGGAGCTGCCCGATTTGACGGAAAGCGCCGGATATCCGGATATCAAATATTTTTTCTCTTCATTCTGCGATGGAACGGGGCGGAGCATACGGAACATCCAGGTAAATGACCTGTCGGAACTGAAAGGCCTGGAAGGGATGACCGCAGATAAGAGGATCAGGCTGACCGGACTGGACGACATGCTTATTTATGAAAGCCGGGATATTTATGAGCGGGGAATGAAATTACTGCTGCGGGTCTCTCCCATTCTTTATCCGGAGAATACTTATTATTGCGCTTCTGCGATTGCTGCGGATTATCTGCAGCATAACCATAACGGTACGGTGATGACCACGTTTACGGGAATTGGAAACAAGGCGGCTACGGAACAGGTCATTCTGGCAATGCGTGTGGTGGAACGGTATAAGCCCAACAACAGCTTTGAAAAGCTGGCGGAATTAAGAAATGTCTTTGAGCAGATGACCGGGACCCCGGTTTCCGGCCATACGCCCATCATCGGAAGGGAGATATTCCATATCGAATCCGGGATCCATGTGGCGGGCGTATTAAAAAAGCCCTCCAATTATGAATCCTTTCCTCCGGAACTGGTGGGGGCTGCACGAAAGGTGGTATTGGGGAAGCATTCCGGAGGGACCTCTATCCGGCATAAGCTGAAACAGCTGAATGTAAGCGGCAGCTATGATGTGGGGCATGTCCTGGAGATGGTGAAGCGGGCCAGCATGAAAAAGGGCGGAGAAGTGACCGATGAAGAGTTCATAAAAATTATGAGTGAGTGTGAAGAATATGAAAAGACGAATCAAAATGGTTGATACGACTCTTCGGGACGGCGAACAGTGTCCGGGAGTGGTGTTCTCTCCTTCCGACAAAATAAGGCTCGCACTATTCCTGGACAGCATTGGGATCCATGAAATCGAAGCCGGAATTTATGATACCGGTACAGAAGGCAGCAATTATATCAGCGAGATCATAAAACGGAGAAAGTACGCCCGGATCTCCGTGTGGTCAAGGCTGAAGCCCGGAGATGTGGAAGAGTCGGCAAGGCAGAAGCCTGACCTCATCCACATCGGCACTCCGGTATCCTATGCCCAGATTTACAATAAAATCGGCAAAAACAAAAAATGGATCGAAAATACCCTTCTGGAATGTATTCAGGTTGCGAAAGAATATAATATACCGATCACCGTTGGACTGGAGGATTCCTCCAGGGCGGATGTGGCCTTTCTCATTTCTCTGATCAGGCTCATAAAACAAAAGGGGGTGGAAGTCGTCCGTCTGGCGGATACGGTCGGCGTTCTTTTTCCCAAACGGGCCAGAGAGCTGGTGAATGAGATCAGGCAGACCGGGGTCATGGTTGAGGTCCATGAACACAATGATTTCGGGATGGCGGTCGCCAATTCCATTGTCATGGCTCTGGCCGGAGCGGATCTGGTGGATGGAACCCTTCTGGGGCTGGGGGAAAGGGCGGGAAACTGCAACCTGTACGAATTTGTACACGGCGCCGGCCGGAAATTCGATTTGGGTGTGAGCAGCCCGGATATCAGGAGAGCCGAGGAGATCTTAAAAACCATGATGACAGGAGGTGCACAGGATGATCCGCCGGATAAAATATGAGGAAGGAAAGAAAAAAATGGCAGAAGGAATCCGGCAGCTCTGTTCTGTCCTGTCCTGTGATGGAGGGGTGCTGGTAAACGGCAGCTTCAGCCTGTCAGCCATGGAGACGGCAAAGGAACTGGAAGGGACGGATCCTTATATGGATCAGGGAATACGCCTGGGGGCTCAGGCGATTGGGGAAATCAACACAGCCACCGGCTGCGGAACCCGGGAAGGGGCCCGTATGATGGAATTTCTGCTGTCAGTCTGTGAAAAAAGGGAAGCCGCAGGAATGAATCCGGTTTCTTTTGCCGGGGAGTTAAAGCATGCGGCCATTTACCTCTCAGAGGCTGTAAGATCCAGATCCGTCTCCTCCGGCAATTCTCTGACGGAACTGGTCCGGGACATAACAAAAAATCAGGAAACTGCTGAAATGGTGCTCCGCGGAGTCCGGGAGGGGGAGCTGGTGGTAAAAGAATCCATGTATTCCCATACAAAGCTGGAGATCGTGAGGGGGATGCGCATGGAGTGCAGTCTGAAAGTCGGAGCTCCGGGAAAGTCCGGCCAGCTTTCTGTTCTGGTGGTGAACCGGTCTCTGTCCTCTTTTATGGAATTATACCCCCTGCTGCAAAAACTGGGGAAGAAAGGGCTGTTCATCCTTGCGGATGACATAGAAGGAGAAGCTTTGACCCTTTTAAACGCCAATGTGAAGCAAAACCGGCTTCGGGTATGGGGAATGAAGGCTTTTGGGGCGGGACGGCTCAAAGACGATCTTCTGTCTGACGCGGCGGTATTCACCGGCACAAAGGTTTTTGACGGCCGGTTTCCCTTCGGATTTGAAGAAATCACTCCGGATATGCTGGGAAAGGCGGAGACCATGACGGCAGCCGACCGGTATGCGGTCATCGGCGGGGAGACGGACAGTCCGGATATCAGGAAGCGCATTGCAGAGATAAAAACACGCATGGAAGATCCGAAAACCAATTATTACGACCAGCAGAAGCTGAGAGGGAGGATTGCCGGACTTACCGGAGCAGCGCCTGTCCTCTATGCAGGCGGAGACACGAAAATCCAGTCCTCAGAAGAAAAGCGGAGACTTGAGTATGCGGCTGCATACGTCCAGACCATAGAGAAATACGGCGTTTTCCGGAAAAATGATCTTGATGGGATGGACGGAGGATCCGAAGCCGGAAAGATTTTGCTGGAAGGCATGAAAAAGAGCATTTCCGGGCAGGAAATCAGCACATGGCTGCTTCTGCTTCTCTTACAGAAGATCAGCGGACTGATGGGCATGTGGCTGACCACAGGGGCCGTTATGGTGAGTGGGGGCTATGACAGGGAAGATCTGGAACTGATGAGGCGCGGAGTGGACATAGAAAGACTGAGGGGCTGAAATGAAAATCAAAAGCGTTAAACTGAGGCCGGGCTTTGCATTAAAGGAACTTGGCGGGGAATTCTGCATTTTTGATGAAAGAGACAGCCAGAACGGTTCCTTAAACGGCCTGCCTTCCGTAAATGAGACCTGCATATTCTTATGGAACAGTCTGGAGAGGGGGACGGATGTTACAGATCTGGTAAGTCTTCTTTCCAGGGAAAAGAACTTAGATGAGGAAGAGGCCCAGCTGGAGCTGGAGGAGTTCCTGGCAAAGCTGATCCATGGAAATGTGGTGGAAATTGACACATGATCAGGAAGAAAGGGGTATGAAAATGGATAAAGTGGCAGTTTTCAGAAGTGAAAAGGAAATGGCACCCTTTGTAAGCTGTGATGAAGTTGATATCTGGGAAAAGCGGGATGGGAAATGGGAGATCATCCGGACGGTCCCCTTCCCTCCCCTTAGCGGCAGCACCGTAAAGGAACTGAGGGAAGAGACGGAGAGGATCGCCCTGCTGGCAGGGGAAGCAAAAGCGGTTGTGTGCAGGGAAATTACCGGGATTCCGTTTTCCATTTTTAATAAGAAGGGATACTGCATTTTTTCTGCGGAGGAAATAAACGGGGATACATTAGACGGCATTATGTCGGATATTCTGGAAAGCGATGAAAAGAAACGAATGAAAGAAGAAATGCTTCGGAACGCCAGACCTGTGGAGACCGGGACGCCCGGAGTTTATATGCTGAATCTTAAGGACCTTCAGAAGGCGTGTCCGGATATATCTTCAAAAAAAGCACTGGTTCCGTTTTTATCAGGCACGCCGTTCCTTGAGCTTCATTTGATCTGTGCCCATATTCCGCCCTGGCTGGAACGGGATGCTTCCTATGACAGGAAGGTCCGGCAGCTGGAGGGGGAGTTTCATGTGACACTGACAAAAAAACAATGCGAAGGCGGAGGTGAAATGCATGCAGAACTACATGGTATTGGATGAGAAGAGACTGCAGACCCCCTTTGGGGTGTTCGCAGGGGTGGATACCTTTACCTGCTATCCTCAGGGGCAGCTGGATGGGATCCGCCTGTCGGAAAAAAACATGGTGGTTACGGAGGTCGGCGAGCTGGTTCCTGCTTATACGGAGAGGGCCTGGAGAAAAAACAAGCCATCCGTAGAGTTCGACCGGCAGGGCATGGTGATCAGCGTGGCTCTGGACCAGCAGCAGGAGATCATGACCCCCATCGGAGAGCTTCCGGCGGAGCTTGTGAAATTTTACCCTACCGGAGAGCTTCACCGGATATTTATTGTAGACGGACAGTTAAGCGGTTTCTGGACGGAAGAAGAGGAGCGCCAGCGAAACATTCCCTTGTCCTTTGACCTGGGTTTTTCAAAGTTCCGGGCCATGGTAAACGGCATCTGTTTTTATAAGAGCGGGCAGATAAAGAGCATTGCCCTGTTTCCGGGGGAGCAGATCTGTGTCGGGACTCCTGTGGGAGAGGTGGAAACCAGGGTGGGCCTGGCTTTATATGAATCCGGAAAAATAAAATCAGTGGAACCGGCGGAAGCGGTCACGGTTCCTGCGCCCATCGGTAAAATTGCCGCCTGGGATCCGGACCAGACCGGGATCCATGCAGACTCCAATTCCCTTTCTTTCACAGAGGACGGACAGATCCGGTCTCTTGTGACCTGTGACAATGCTGTTTTTGTGCAGACAGAAGAAGGCGTTATGGAAAAATACACCCCATACATAAAAAATCATCCGCTGTACGAAGGCATGCTCACCGTATCCGGTCTTAAGCTGGAATTTGATTATGATTCCGGGGAGGCGGTCATACAGGATCACAGATATGACTTTAAATCCTGCGGATTTACCATAGAACCGTTTCAGAGACCCGGTATGCACTGCAGTCCCGCAGATTGCGCGAACTGCTCTCTGTGCAGCAGACACATGGCAGAATAAAGGAGGAAAACAGCATGACAGAATCGGAAAAGGTGCAGAGTGTAATTGGTGATGTTTATGTGGATACCCATGAGCTGGAAAAGGAAGTAAAACGAAAATTAGGTGCCTGTGAAGTATACTGCGAGGGAAAAAAGGTATTTATCCTGTTTGAACCCAGGGGAGAGGAGTATGAGCTGGGGATCAATATTGAGGATAAGTATTATCATATCATACCTTTGGCGTAAGGGACAAAAGCTTCAGAGGAAATCAGCGGCTGAGGCAGCCGGCCGGCATAGGGCACTGGATAAAGCCCCTCTGCCGGTCGTTTTTTAAGTGAAGAACAGGAGACATAACCGTTCAGATATCTTTTGGAATTTCCCCTTTCATGATATGGGCGCCCAGCAGCAATACTAAATAAAAGCAGCTTAATACGGCAATATGCAGGGCTGTTTTTATAAAAAGGGGAAGCCCGGCAAAGGGATCGGCCAGTTGAAACACCGCAAAGTAGATCCCGATTGCCAGCACCATTAAGGCCGCAGGCTTTACGATCATATCCCAGGCATTCCATACAAAATCCACCTTCCTGCGGAGGGTGAGTACGTGCATCATGGCCAGGAACAGCTCACTGACCAGCATTCCCACCAGATAGGCCATGATCCCCAGTCTCGGGATGCCAAAAAGAACAAAGCCCAGGCGTACCAGCAGGGCGGCGGCATTCTGCAGAAAGGTGACGGAAGTGCGTCCCAGACCGTTTAAAATGCTCCCCATGGTGGTTACCAGATAGAGGAAGGGGCAAAGCCAGGCCAATATGGTCATATACGTGCCTGCAGTTTTGTCCTTAAACACGCTCACGCCCAGATCATCCCCGAACAGGGTGAAAATGCCGATGCAGAGGATTCCCACGTACAGGCAGTAACGCAGAGACATGGAAATGGCGGCCCCGATCCTTTTGTCATTGCCCTGGGACTGGGCTTCAGCCACCGTCGGCAGCAAAAGAACGGCCAGTGAATTAAATATGGTGGATGGAAACAAAATAAAGGGAAGTGCCATTCCTGTGAGCACACCGTATACGGAAAGCGCCGATGAACCGGAAAGTCCGGACATCTGCAGCCTGCTGGGGATCAGGATGGCTTCTGCGCTGGCCAGGACATTCAGTACCAGGCGGTTTCCCATGAGAGGAAGGGCAAAATGCATGAGACCCGGAGCGGTCTCACGGAAAGAGGAAGGGCAAGGTGTATAGCCCTCCGGCATTTTGGGAGGAAAAAAACGATAAGCCACTACGGTATAAAGGGAGGAGGCGATTTCTCCGACCAGATGGCCCATGACCGCCAGCTGAACGGTGATCTCAATTCCGGACTGGATCATGATATCCGCAATCAGGAACACGGCTCCGATCCGGACGGTCTGTTCCATGACCTGGGCGAATGCCGGAACGTGAGGGCGCTGCATACCATAATAGTATCCGTTGATGCAGGCATGAATGGCCGCGCAGGGGACGGATACGGCTATAAAGATGAGCAGGGGTGCACAGCGGGGTTCCATAAGTACATTTGTGGCCAGAAAATCTTTAAAATGGATGATGCCATATGCAAGAATCATGGAAATAGCTACTGAAATGACAAGGCCGGTTCGGAAGATGGAACGGCCTTTTCTCACATTAGCGGCTACTGACTGGGATATGGCGGTCTGGATGGAACCGGCGCATAAGGCGAAACAGATCCCGAACACCGGGTGCATCAGATTAAAGACACCCAGCCCCTCGGCGCCGATGGTACGGGAGAGAAAGATCCGGTAAAAGAAGCCCAGCACCCGGGTAATGAGCCCGGCAGAGGTCAGAAGAAGCGTGCCGGTCAGCAAGGCATATTTTCTCGGTGAAAGTTTTCGGGGAATCTTCAGAGAATCATTCATGAAATCTCCTGAAAAAGAGAATTATTATAAATATATGGAAGGCGTTACTTCTTAATGACACTTTCATAATGAGAATCATTCCTATTGAAATTCTAGGGAATGTGTGTATAATAGAAAATGTAGATGAAGCTTTTAACTTTAGGACTACAGAAAGGCGGAACTAACACAATGAAGCAACTGATTTATCTTGACAACGCAGCGACGACCCAGACGCGGGCGGAGGTCGTGGAGGCCATGCTGCCTTACTTTACGGAGTTTTATGGAAATCCATCATCCGTATATGAGTTTTCCAATCTCTCCAAGAAAGCCATTGTCGGGGCAAGGGAAACCATTGCCGGAGCTTTGGGCGCAAAGTCCAATGAGATCTACTTTACGGCAGGCGGCTCTGAGTCCGATAACTGGGCTCTGATCGCGACTGCGGAAGCCTATGCGGCAAAGGGAAAACACATCATTACCAGTAAAATCGAACACCATGCCGTACTCCACACCTGTGAGTATCTGGAGAAGCGAGGCTTTGAAGTAACCTATTTAAACGTAGACGAAAACGGGACCGTGAAGCTGGATGAGCTGAAAAAGGCAATCCGTCCGGACACCATTCTCATATCCATCATGTTTGCCAATAACGAGATCGGAACCATCGAACCCATCCGGGAGATCGGTGAGATCGCCAAAGAACACGGAATCTTTTTCCACACGGATGCGGTTCAGGCATTCGGCCATGTGCCCATCCATGTGGATGAATATCATATTGACATGCTCAGTGCCAGCGGCCACAAGATAAACGGGCCCAAGGGCATTGGATTTCTTTACATCAGGACCGGCATCAAATCCCGTTCCTTCATTCACGGCGGCGGCCAGGAGAGAAAGCGCCGGGCGGGCACGGAGAATGTGCCGGGCATCGTAGGCTTCGGCAAGGCCGTGGAACTGGCGGTAAACGGCATGGAAGAGAGGACCCGGAAAGAAACTGAACTCCGCAATTATCTGATGGAGCGGGTCATGGCAGAGGTTCCTTATACCAGAATCAACGGACACCGGAATAACAGGCTGTCCAACAATGTTAATTTCGCTTTTCAGTTCATTGAAGGGGAGTCTCTGCTGATCATGCTGGATATGAAGGGCATCTGCGGTTCCAGCGGTTCCGCCTGCACCTCAGGGTCCCTGGATCCGTCTCATGTGCTGCTGTCCATCGGCCTGCCTCACGAGATCGCCCATGGTTCCCTGCGCCTGACCCTGGATGAGGTCAATACCAGGGAAGAGATGGACTATGTGGTGGAAGCCATCAAGGAGATTGTGGAAAAGCTGCGCAGCATGTCCCCGCTCTATGAGGACTTCATCAGACATCAGGGCAAATAGTACCGGGCAGTACCGGCGGGCGGCCGGGCAGAACATGGAGTTATTACCTGGAAATGGAGAAAATAGAATATGTATACAGAAAAAGTAATGGATCATTTTGAGCATCCCAGAAACGTGGGGGAAATAGAGAATCCCAGCGGTATGGGTACCGTTGGAAATGCCAAGTGCGGCGATATTATGAGAATTTATCTGGATATTGATGACGATCAGATCATTCAGGATGTGAAATTTAAGACCTTTGGCTGCGGAGCGGCTGTGGCGACAAGCAGCATGGCTACCGAGATGGTGAAGGGCAAATCCGTTCAGGAGGCCATGGAAGTGACCAATCAGGCCGTGTGTGAGGCTCTTGACGGATTGCCGCCGGTCAAGGTGCACTGCTCCCTGCTGGCAGAAGAAGCAATCCACGCTGCTTTGTGGGACTATGCCAGTAAGAACGGGATCGAGATTAACGGCTTAAAGAAACCGAAATCTGATATCGGAGAGGAAGAAGTGCAGGAAGAATATTAAGCTGCCGGACTTTTGCTTGCCCGGCGGAAAAGTGGAAGCACCCTCAGGGTATACCTTTATGCCCGGAAAATATGGGCGGGAAAGTGGAAAAGTAAAGCTATGAGTAAAGCGAAAGTAGTAGTAGGGATGTCGGGAGGCGTGGACTCATCCGTGGCAGCGTGGCTGCTGAAGGAACAGGGTTACGACGTCATCGGCGTCACCATGCAGATATGGCAGGATGAGGATTCCGCAACCCAGGAAGAGCACGGAGGCTGCTGCGGCTTAAGCGCCGTGGATGATGCCAGACGGGTGGCCTGGGATCTGGGGATTCCTTATTATGTCATGAATTTCAAAGAAGAATTCAGATCCCAGGTCATTGACTATTTTGTGGAGGAATACCAGAAAGGACGCACGCCCAATCCGTGTATTGCCTGCAACCGTTATGTGAAATGGGAATCTCTTTTAAAACGCAGTCTGGAAATCGGGGCGGACTATATTGCCACAGGGCATTACGCGCAGATCGATCAGCTTCCGGGAGGAAGGTATGCGCTGAAGAAGTCGGTGACTGAAGCAAAGGATCAGACTTACGCCCTTTACAATCTGACCCAGCACCAGTTGTCCTGCACCCTGATGCCGGTGGGAGCCTATTCCAAGGATCAGATCCGGGAAATTGCAGACCGGATCAATTTAAGGGTGGCCCATAAGCCGGACAGCCAGGAGATCTGTTTTATTCCTGACAATAATTATGCGGAGTTTATAGAAGAAAATGCGGGAGAAAAGGCGCCGGAAGGGAATTTCGTGGATCTGGACGGCCAGGTCATCGGCCGCCACAAGGGGATCACCCATTACACCGTAGGTCAGAGAAAGGGTTTGAACTTATCCATGGGTTATCCGGTTTTTGTGGTGGAGATACGCCCTGAGACCAACGAAGTGGTCATCGGACGGGGAGATGACGTATATTCCCATACCCTGAAGGCCAACCATTTGAACTGGATGGCCATTGACGGACTTCACGGTGAGGAACTGAGGGTATCGGCCAAGATCCGCTACAGCCATAAGGGCGCCATGTGCACCATCCGGGAGGCGGAGGAAGGCGTGGTGGAATGCAGGTTTGACGAACCCCAGCGGGCCATAACTCCGGGACAGGCCGTTGTGTTTTACCAGGGAGATTACGTTGTCGGCGGAGGTACCATACTGTGACAAATTTAAGGAAGAAAAAAGGGTGGCTGCTGTTGGCCCTGGCGCTTCTGTGCATGGCTGTTCTTGCAGGATGCGGCAGAACAAAGGCCCCTGCAAAAGACCCGGCCGGGTCTTCGGCCGGGAGCGGCTTGCAGGAGACAGGGGAAACAGTTCCTCTTACCATTGAAACCGAAGCAGACGCAGAGACCAGCACTCACGAAGCCGCTGCCGTGACGGAAACGGCTCCTGCCTTTGCCCCTGCGGATGAAACCGTATATGTGACCGGTTCTGAAGTGAATATAAGAAAATCTCCTTCCGCTTCCGGAGAAGTGCTGGCTAAGCTGGAAAAGGGCGTGTCCTTAAGACGGACCGGTTCCGGTGAAAGCTGGAGCCGGGTGGTCTATCAGGAGAAGGAGTGCTATATCTCCTCCCGGTACGTGTCCGCGGACAAGCCGGAGACAGAGACCGGGAGTACTGCCCCGTCTGTTTCCGGGAACGGGTCGGGCAGGCTGATCGCCATTGACGCGGGGCACCAGGCCAAGGGCAATTCCGAAAAGGAACCCATCGGCCCCGGCGCATCCGAGAGGAAGGCGAAGGTCGCTTCCGGGACCCAGGGAACGGCAACCGGCATCCCGGAGTACCAGCTCACCCTTGCAGTTTCCTTAAAGCTGAAACAGGAGCTCATAGACCGGGGATATCAGGTCTATATGATCCGGGAGACCCATGATGTCAATATCAGCAATGCGGAACGGGCTGAAATGGCCAATAAAAGCGGAGCGGATATTTTTATCCGGGTCCACGCCAACTCCTTAAATGACAGCAGCACTCACGGCGCCCTGAACATGTGCCAGACCTCGAAAAATCCTTATAACGGAGATCTCTACGGCAAAAGCTCCGCTCTTTCAAAAGCCGTTGTGAACGGGATCTGCAGCCGGACCGGATTTAAGAACCGGGGCGTGCAGGAGACCGACTCCATGAGCGGCATCAACTGGTGTAAAATACCGGTGACCATTGTGGAAATGGGCTTCATGAGCAATGCCGAAGAGGATAAAAAGATGGCGACCGAGGAATACCGGGATAAGATAGCCAAGGGAATCGCGGACGGGATCGACGCGTATTATACAGGAGAAAATTAGAAAAGGAATGCGGTTCAGAGAATCGCATTCCTTTTTTATGCTATTGTAACAGACCGGAATACGAATGGAGATAAATAGCAGTCTGCACCTTATACCAGCCATCTCCCTTCAGGGATACGGGAAGCAGCTGGTATATTTTGCCCAGGCGGTATTTCAAACTGTTTACATGGATATAAAGAGCCTCAGCGGTCTGCTTTATGCTGAGACCATTCATCAGGAACGTCTGCAGAGTAAGAAGCAGATCAGGGTGGAGAATGATATCTCCTAAATAATCCTGTACGATCAGCTGAATTTCACCTGTGTTCTGAAAATTGATCAGACGAAGAAAAGAACAATCCTGATAAGAGATTATGTTGATGGCTCCCGGTAAGCAGGAAGCAACCTTCAGGGCAAAAAGCGAATTAGAATATTCGGTACTTATGGAGGAAGTATTTAAAAACATTCTGCTGATTCCGATACGGATCACAAAGCCAGGGTAAGCATCAGCTATGGATCCGGATAAAAAATGACAAATGTCTGCAATTACTGAGATCGGTTCCCCTGGTTTTAGAGGCATTAAGGATATATATTGGTTTCCGTCCTCAAGAGTGAGGAATTTACGGTTATAAGCAGACTCGGTTTTTATGAATTGATTATACAGATAATTGAAATCCGGTATGCTGCCGTATTCCCCGGAAGAATGAAAGGAAAAAGTACATACAAAATAGTTATAATCATTTTTATAACCATAGGCCTCTAACCGTGAATCTTCATTTGGTGAAATGGTATCATTTAAAATATTTTTCATTAATATTTTTAAATTTTTCTCCTGAATCTGTTTTTGGAAAATATATTGACCTAAACAATAGGTGAGATTTACCAGCTTGATTTTTTCGGATATGATGATGATGGGGAAATGGAGCCGGTCGGCTTCATCAAGTACTTCCTGTGAAATATCTGAGATATAGGAGCCCAGACTGATGACCAGACCGGCAGCATGGTGACGGGAAAGTAAGGAGACAATATTCTTTAAGGATTTTTGCTTGTCTTTAAAAGCGACACCAGTGATGAACACCAGAATATTGGGTTCGATCCAGTTGCCCAGCTCTTCGATTTCAATAATATGATACCAGCGGATCATGTGATCCGGAGAAGCAGAACCGGTGAGCAGCCGGGCACCGTTTAACTCAGGAAAGGACATAAATTCTTTGAGCGTCATGTACATTTAAAAACCTCCTATTTGTATGAAACAGTTCCATTTGTCTGAAACAGACAAAGAACAGCCGGATATTTGGCATTTGCCCACGTTTACTTTGCAGGATTATTATATTATGGTAAATAGTATATAGCAAGAGCAAAGAGGAAAATGATATGAAAATGAATGAATGTTACCATGATTTAATAAAAGCGTATAAAGGAAAAACGAAAGCTTCCGGGAAGGCATATGGAACAGCCTCCCAATATCTGGCCGGCGGTGAAACCAGGTCTGTGTCTTATTATGATCCCTATCCGTTAAATATTATTTATGGATCAGGATGCAGGATATATGATGAGGATAAAAATCCTTATTACGATTGTATAAACAATTATACTTCACTGATCCATGGTCATGCCCATCCGGAGATCACGGAAGCGATTGCAAAGGCCGCAGAAAAAGGAACGGCAGTTGTGGCAGGGATGAGTGAGCAGGTTGATTTGGCACGTCTTCTGTGCGGGCGTGTCCCCTGTGTGGAACGGATCCGATTCTGTAACTCCGGGACAGAGGCCGTTTTGTTTGCGGTCAGGGCAGCAAAGGCATATACCGGGAGACCCTGTATTGTAAAAATACTGGGAGGATATCACGGAACAACCGATATGATGGAATATAATGTCTCTCCTGAGGTTGATCGGGAACATCCGGAAAAGATGTGTATTGCAAAACCTGATATAAGGGGGGTATCGGAGAAAATTGCGGACGAAATTCTTATTATCCCGTTTAATGACATGGAAAGGGCAGAGGAAGTATTTAAGCAGCACGGAGACTCGGTTGCAGCTGTGATTACAGAACCGTTTCTGGGAGCAGGCGGAATGATTCCAGCCAGGAAGGAATATTTGGAAAAACTGCGTGAGCTGACCGAAAAGCATGGTGCGGTGCTCATTTTTGACGAGGTGCAGTCCCTCCGGCTTTCCGAGGGCGGAGGTCAGAAGTGCTATCAGGTCATACCGGATCTGTCGGCCTTTGGAAAGATCATCGGAGGCGGACTTGCAGTTGGCGCCTTTGGGGGGAAAAAAGAAATTATGGAATTATTCAGTCCCGCCGTTTCCGGATATTTGTCACAAAGCGGCACCTTTAATGGAAACCGTGTTACAATGGCGGCAGGCTTTCGGACTCTTTCCCTTTATAACCAGAGAGCCTGTGACCGTTTGGAGGAACTGGCAGTTCGCCTGGAAGGGCATATCCGGAAAGCATTTATGACTGCCCAGACAGACGGCTGTGTCACAAGGGCAGGTTCTCTGATGAATTATCATTTTATGAAAGAAGAACCGGAGGATTATGCTTCCGGAGCGAAAGATGATAAGGAGCTGTTTAAGATCATGCATCTTGAAATGCTGATGAGAGGTGTTTTTTTAGCTCCGAGAGGTATGATTGCCTTATCAACACCTATGACGGAACCTGTCATTGATGAAATCGGCATGAAATTCGAGGAATCCCTTTTGCATATGAAGGGATATATGTAGAGGATGCACCTGTTGGCGGGTCGGCCGGCAAGCAGAGAAAGCGAGGTTATGACATGATGGAACTGGATTATTTAATAAAAAACGGAACCATTATAGATGGTTCCGGAAATCCTGCCTTTCAGGGAAATGTAGGTATATACGGGGAGAAGATTGTCTATGTAGGCAGTAAGTGCATGAACAGTAAGTGTGTGATTCACGGGGAGGGACTGATCGTGGCTCCCGGCTTTGTTGACGTACATAGCCATGATGATCTGGATATGCTGGTAAATCCCGGGATGTCCCATAAGATTCTTCAGGGAATCACCACACATGCCTGCGGGATGTGCGGCAAGAGTCCGGCGCCGTATATGGAGCTGGGAGATCAGCGGGCCCTTCCCTGGAAAACGTATGTGCAGGCGACCATGTGTGACAGGGAAGTCCCGTTTACATGGCATCATTTTTCGGAATATTTAGATGCATTGGAGGCGGCAGGGCCTGCCGTCAATACCCGGGCACTGGTGTCTCATGGCGCCATCCGTTCCTGCGTGATGGGGCTTAATGACCGGCTTCCGGACAAAGAGGAATTGCAGGACATGAAAGAACTTCTTGCCGGGAGCTTAAATGAAGGGGCATTCGGTTTTTCTACAGGGCTTATGTATCTTCCCATGTCGTTTTCAGACAAGCATGAATTGCTGGAGCTTTGCATGGTAGCCGGAGAGTATGGGAGAGGCGTTTATCCCCATATGAGAAATTACAGGGAAGGATTTCTGGACAGCGTGGATGAGTTTCTGGATATATGCGAAAAAAGCGGTGCCTCACTCAATTTATCCCATTTGGGTGTCCGTTATAAAAAATGCTGGCCGCTGATGGAGGAGGCCCTTTCTCATATCAAAGAAGCACAAAACAGAGGCTTAAATGTAACCTTTGACGCCATATTTTACTGTGAGTCCAGTACCGCCATCATATATCTTCTGCCGCCCTGGGCCAATGCCGGAGGGGAAAAGGCCCTGCTTCAAAGGCTGGAGGATCCTGCGGTCTGCGAAAGGATCAAAGCGGAATTTGAGGCTACGGCGAACGGACCGGTGGATGTTTCCTGGGATTTAACGAAGGATACGACCCAGTGGGATAAGATCGTTGTTTTAGGGGCAAGGACGAAAGAGGCAGAGGAATATGTGGGAAGGAGCATTGCCCGTATCGCAGAAGAAATGCAGTCAGATGAAATGGAGGCGGTTTTTGAGGTCATCCGAAAAAATCGGGGAGCCGTATTTATCGCTATGCATGACATCTATTCCTATGAAAATTACAAGAAGCTCTTATTAAACGGCAGCATGATAGCATCGGACGGCACACCCATCGGATCCATGCCCCACCGCCGGAAATATAATGTGATGGCACATATGATATGCCAATATTATAAAGCAGATCATGTCATTTCACTGGAGAAACTGATCCGGCAGATGACATGGGATGGGGCGAGGCTTTTGTGTCTTGATGACAGGGGCATGGTAAAGGAAGGGATGTTTGCGGATTTATGCATTTTTGATCTGGAAAGGCTGGAGGAAGTTGCCACGGATCTGGAACCGGCCCGGAGCCCCCGGGGGATCTGCCATGTATTTGTGAACGGAAAGCCCGCAGTCAGGGATGGAAAACTGACAGAAAACAGAACCGGAAAGGTATTAAGATACGGGGGAAAAAGGAAAATCTCTAAATAGATTTCCCTCGTCCCCTGATTTCCCATTTTTCCAGTACTTCCTCCTGGCTGGTGGCATATATGTGATCAAAAATATTTACGGTCGTACAGCAATGGCCAGGGATGATTATGACCTTGTCGTTAATATCAGCGGAAAGATTTTCTCCGTAAATGCTGAAATGTTCTTCGCTTAAGGAACAGGTGTTGGTTTCATAGCCCTGGAAAACAGGAGCGCATTGGTCCAGACCCAGGCTCTTGGCTCCGCAGTCAATGATGATGCGTCCTTTTCCTTTGCTTACCACCGTTGAAACAATGCTGAGGGACTGAGCGAAAGGCAGGGAGCAGTCCTTGAAGGCGGCATCCATAAATACATAACTTCCGGCCTGGATTTCGGTGTAAACAGCGCCGGAGGCCTTCAGGGCTGCCGTATTGGTGCTGGCACCGCTGACTTCTTTTACCGGGATTCCCCGGGATTCTGTATATTCCTTCAGAGCCCTGACCGAATCCGTGGTTTTTTGGACCTCCCGCACCTTGTAATCATAGTCCGTTTCGTGGGAGAGCTGTCCGGCGTATGCCTGAATACCCTGAAAGACCAGGCCGCTGCTTTCCTGAATCTGTCCGGCAAGCTGTAAGAATTCCTCTTTGGTTTCTACTCCGCAGCGCTTCATGCCCACCTCATATTCGATATAGAGGTAAATGGTGGTATTGGCAGCTGTGGCGGCTTTTGAGAGGGCTTTTATGTTTTCAGGATTATCCACGCAGACCGTGAGACGTGTCCGGCCGGCCAGGGCGGCCAGACGACTGATCTTGGCAGGCTGTACGATCTGGTTGGCTATTAATATATCCGGTATGCCCGCAGCAGCCAGGACCTCGGCTTCTCCCAGCTTCGAACAGGTAATTCCCTTTGCGCCGCTTTTCATTTGCATGGCGGCAATTTCCAGTGTCTTATTGGTCTTAAAATGGGGTCTCAACCGTGCCTGGCTGCCTGACAGCAGGGAATTCATGAGATTGATATTGCTTTGAAGTTTTTCTACATCCACGCAGAGGGCAGGAGTTTCCAAATCAAATATTTTCATGAGCATCTCCTTCGTAATCGTAATAAGTTTATTTTTTATATAAAGTGTTTCCGAGGAAAAGTCAAGCAAAAAGAGTTAGAAATATAAGAAAAATAACAAAATATGCGAATGTCACAAAAAATATTGAATTTAATGGAGAAAAATAGAGAAAATTAGACAATTGACGCAACGATTGAAGTGTGTTTTAATAGATTCAATAAATCGTGCATTATGCATCATGCCTTAAACCCAGCCTGACAGGACAAATAAAAGGAGGGAAAGAGATGAAAGAGATTAATATTTTTATTAGGCCGGAAAAACTGGAGAATGTTAAGAAAATTTTCATTGATCAATTCAAATGCGGTGGTATGACAGTGATTCATGCAATGGGGTGTGGAAATCAACAGGGCTTTACAGAAGAATTTACCGGCGTCAGAACCAGCGTGAATCTTCTGCCAAAATTAAAAGTTGAAGTTTTTGTCCGGGATTCCTGTGTAGAGGAATTGGTGGGTGTGCTTTGTGAAACTCTTTCCACCGGACATGTTGGAGACGGCAAGATATTTGTCAAGAACGTGGAGGAAGCAATCCGGGTTCGTACCGGGGAACATGGAGAAGACGCCGTTTAGTTTTCAAAAAGTAAAAATGCTGATAAACGCATACAACGATGTAGCAATACATGGCTGTATGCGTTTTTGTATGTCAAAAACCAAGCAGTTATAAGAAGACGAGGAGGATCATGGAATGAAAAGAACATCTGTGAAACAAATTTTAGCAGCAGCAATGACAACAGCCATAGTACTTGGCATGGCAGCATGCGGTCAGTCAAAATCGGAAGAGGCTTCCGGTACCCCAGCCACGGAAGCAGCACAGACGGAACAATCCGGTCAGGCAGCACAGACAGAGGTGCCTGAAAACATCAGAAATGAAATACGTTTTGCTACGATCGCAGCCCCGCCTACACTGGATATTCAAATGATCACCAACATTACCGGGAAAAGTATTGCAGAATATAACGTGTTTGAAAAGCTGATGGAATATGATGCCAATTATGAGCTGTTTCCGGTACTGGCTGAAAGCTTTGAGGTAAATCCGGATAATACAGAATATATCTATTACTTGAGAAAGGATGTGAAATTCCATAACGGCGCACCTATGACGGCAGATGATGTAGTGGCCTCCATGAACCGGTGGATTGAAAAAGTTTCCGCAGCCGGCAGTCTCTTTGGGGATTCGAGATTTGAAAAAGTAGATGAATCCATTGTGAAGGTGACCTTGAACAACCCCAGTATCTTTGTGAATGACATGATCGCAGGGTGCAACAACGGTGCGGTTATTTATCCTGCAGAGGTTATAGAAAATGCGGATGCCGATACGGGATATATCAAAGACTATATCGGAACCGGACCATATAAGTTTGTGGAATGGGTTCCTGATCAATACGTACTGCTGGAAAAAAATGCGGAGTACGCACCGGCCGATAATGGAGCCAGGCACGGATATGCAGCGGCAGCCGTACCGGTAACGGAAAAGCTTTATTATGATTTTGTCCCGGATGATTCAACACGTACTGCAGGCATACAGACAGGCGAGTATGACATGATCTATAAAGCGCCCTATGATAACTATGACATGCTGAAAAATGATGACAGCCTTGATATATATAATTCCGTATATGGAGACATTTGGATGGTCTTTAATAAAAAAGAAGGGATTGCGACCGATCAAAAACTGCGGCAGGCCATACAGATGTCACTGGATAATGATGAAATCATGATCGGTGCATATTCCGTACCGGATGCGTTCCGTACCGATGGATCCTATATGCTGGAGGAACAGTCTGTCTGGTATAATCATGAAGATGATGCCGCCTATAATCAAAAGGATACGGAAGGGGCAAAAGCATTGCTTCAGGAGTCCGGCTATAACGGTGAAGCCTTCCGTCTTTTGGTATCTCCGGATTATTCTGATATGTATAATGCGGCCATTGTAATCCAGTCACAGTTAAAGAAAATCGGCATAAATGTTGAACTGGTCACGGCTGACTGGGCTACCTTTACCTCTTACCGGGCAGATGAGACCATGTACGATGGATTTATTACAACAGGTCCTGCACCGATTTTACCCACCACCATTTTGTATATTTCCTCCGGATGGCCAGGCTGGGCGGCAGACGAGAAGCTTCAGTCCATGCTGGTTGAATTAAATACAATGGCAAATTCGGAAGAGGGCATTCAGCTTTGGAGTGAGATCCAGGCATATTGCAGCAACGAATATGTACCGATCTGTAAACTGGGAGATATATACCGTTTCAATGTGGCCACCAACAAGCTGAAAAATATAGAAACCTACGGTTTTGCTCCGCTTTTTTGGAATGCATATGTGGAAGAATAAATGGTTGGCAATAGGAGACAAATTATGAAAAAATACATAGTCAAGAGAATCCTTTCTCTTATACCTGTATTGATTATTGTTTCTGTCATAGTGTTTTTTCTTATGCATCTGGTTCCGGGCGATCCGGCGGCAGTTATGCTGGGTGATAACGCAACACAGGAAGAGATTCAGGCTTTAAGGGAACAGCTGGGGCTCAATCAATTACTGATATTTCAATATTTCACCTGGGTGGGAAATATGTTTCATGGTAATTTTGGAAAATCCATATTTATGGAAGGAAGCATGCTTTCAATTCTGGCAGAACATTTTGCCCCTACCGTATCGCTTACGGTCTGTTCCCTGGTGATCGCCCTGATTATAGCTCTTCCATTGGGAATCATTGCTGCAAAAAGAAGAGGACGCATGGAAGAACAGGCAATATCGGGCTTTACAATGATCGGAATATCCGTGCCGAGCTTTTTAATGGGACTGTTTCTGGTTATGTTTCTCGCCGTGAAAATGGATTGGTTTCCGTCTTCCAATTACAAATCCATAAAAGAGTATGGATTAGGGCTGCATTTATATTACATGGTTCTGCCTTCGGTGTCCCTTGGGCTCATGCAGGCCGCACTGATCACCCGTATGACCCGTTCTTCCGTGCTGGAGGTTCTCAATTGCGATTATATTAAGATGGCAAAAGCGAAGGGCGTCACTAATTTTTCACTTCTTGTAAAACATGCGTTAAGGAATGCCGTGATTCCTATTATAACGGTCATTGGCCAAAGCTTCATTGCGCTGCTCTCAGGTGCGGCGGTGGTTGAAAAAATTTTTAATATTCCGGGAATCGGACAGCTGGTGGTTAATTCCATAGGACGCAGAGATTATGAGGTGATCCAGGCGATTGTTTTATTTATCGCAATCATCAACATTCTCATAAACCTGATCATAGATCTGCTGTATGGCCTTGCAGATCCCCGAATCCGGTTAGGTTAGGAGGTACAGGTATGGAAAAGCGCATTACCGAAAAAGAGGATATCAGAAAGATCCGGCTGGAATTAAAAAAAGAACATAAAAAACTTAAAATCCGTAAGTTCTGTAAAAATAAATCAGCCATGATCGGAGGAAGTATAACCATACTTATGATTCTCCTTGCAGTCATTTCCCCCATATTTGCAGCAGATCCCGTTGAGATAGATATGGTCAGCAGGCTTTTGAGCCCAGGCATTTCACACTGGTTCGGGACAGATAACTTCGGCCGGGATCTGTTTTCAAGAGTAACAAACGGAGCCAGGATCTCCATTGGGGTAGGCGCCGTTGTATGTATCTTAACCCTGGCCTTTGGGATGATAACCGGGCTTCTGGCAGGCTATTATTCAAGGCTTGATAACCTGTTAATGAGAATTTGCGACGGTTTGAAGGCCATCCCCAACCTGCTTCTGGCAATTGCCTTGATGGCGGTACTGGGCGCTTCCGTTCGAAATGTTATTATAGCTCTGGTTGTTGTACATACCCCCGATATTGCGAGAATTACAAGATCAGCGGCATTGGTGGTCAAGGAACAGATTTATATAGAAGCAATGAGAGCCTTAGGAGCGAAACCGGGCCTCATCATCTTAAGGCACATTGCTCCCAATGTGTTAAGCCCTGTGATTGTACAGATTTCGTTTATTTTTGCCAAAGCAATCGTCATAGAAGCCTCCTTAAGCTTTTTGGGAGCGGGAGTCCCGGCCCCGGCGCCCAGCTGGGGGAATATTCTCGCAGATGGAAAGGAACTCATATATAATGCACCATGGATGGTGGTTTTTCCCGGTGTTTTTATGGCGCTGACGGTGCTCGGATTAAACCTTTTCGGAGACGGCCTGCGTGATGTACTCGATCCAATGACGAACTAGGAGGAAAATGATATGGCAGAAAGAATTCTGGAAGTAAACGGGCTGACTACATCATTTAAAACAGAGAGAGGAATGATGAAGGCGGTTGACGGAATGTCATTCCATGTGGATAAGGGCGAAATCCTTGGGGTAGTCGGAGAGTCGGGATGCGGGAAAAGTGTCACCTCCCAGTCCATTCTCCGCCTGTATGACGAAAGCTACACCGCTGAATATGAAGGAGAAGTGCTCCTGGATGGCACCGACGTTATGAAGCTGCCGCTCAGCCAGATGCAGAAGCTGCGGGGAAGTGAAATTTCCATGGTGTTTCAGGATGCGCTGAGTTCCTTAAACCCTGTTTTTACGGTAGGGCAGCAGATTGAAGAGTCCGTCATAATCCATCAGAAGCTTAAAAAAGAGGAAGCGAGAAAGAAAGCGGTTGAAATGCTTAAGCTGGTGGGAATACCGGCTCCCGAAAGCCGCGTGGATCAGTATCCCCATGAGCTGTCAGGCGGTATGAGACAGCGTGTCATGATCGCCATCGCTCTGGCCTGCCAGCCCAAGCTTTTAATCGCCGATGAACCAACTACGGCATTGGATGTAACCATACAGGCGCAGATTATGGATCTGATCCTGGAATTGAATAAAAAGATGAATATGGGTGTGATCCTCATCACCCATGACCTGGCAGTGGTGGCAGAGACCTGCAACCGTGTGATTGTGATGTATCTGGGACAAACAGTAGAAGAGGCCGATGTAAATGATTTATTTGACAATCCCATGCACCCTTATACAAACGGTCTGATCCGGTCCATTCCGAAGATTGAAGGGGGCCGGGAAAAAAGACTTTATATGATCCAGGGCATGGTGCCTCTTTTAAACCAGATACCCAAAGGGTGCCGTTTCGCACCGCGGTGCAGATACGCATCCGGTAAATGCCGTGAAGAAATGCCTCCTCTCAAAGCGGTGAGCGAAACGCAGAAGGTACGCTGCTGGTACGCAGAAGAGCTTGCAAGGGAGGGATGGAAATGAAGGAAGGGACTATAATTCTTCAGGCAGAAGAGGTAAAAAAATACTTCCCCATAAAAGGGAGCTTCGGAAAGGCTGAGAAGCAGGTCAAGGCGGTGGACGGTGTTTCTTTTACGCTGTATGCCGGAGAAACTTACGGACTTGTAGGAGAAACCGGATGCGGGAAAAGCACGCTGGGAAGGACCGTACTGAAACTGCTTGAGCCCACGGCCGGGAAAGTCATTTATAACGGGACGGATATTTCCGGACTTACGGAAAAAAAGATGCGCCCTTACCGAAAAGAAATGCAGATCATATTCCAGGATCCGTTTACTTCGTTAAACCCCAGAAAGCAGGTAGGGCAGATTCTGGAAGAGGCACTGGAGATACAGGGAATAAAAGGGGACAGAGAGCAGCCCGGTATGGAAATCATGGAAAAGGTGGGACTGAGGAAAGAGCATTATTTCCGTTATCCCCATGAATTTTCCGGCGGCCAGAGGCAGCGTATCGGGATCGCAAGAGCATTGATTTTAGAGCCTAAAGTGATCGTATGTGATGAACCGGTGTCGGCCCTGGATGTTTCCATCCAATCCCAGATCATCAATCTGCTGCTGGATCTGCAGGAGGAAAAGAATCTGGCTTATATTTTTATTGCCCATGATATGAGCGTTGTAAAATATATCTCTACCCGGATCGGTGTGATGTATCTGGGGCATATTGTGGAGGAAGCAGTGACCGATGATTTGTTTGGCATGCCGCTGCACCCCTATACCCAGGCACTTTTAAGTGCGGTGCCTCAGGTAAATCCTCATGTCAGGAAACAGAAAACCGCACTGAAAGGGGATGTGCCGTCGCCCATCGATCCTCCGTCAGGCTGCGTATTCCACACCAGATGTCCTTATGTCATGCCGGTCTGCAAGAAGCAGGCACCATCCAGGAAAGAGAAAATGTCAGGGCACTTTGTATCCTGTCATTTATATGAAAATGAGTCATGATGCGGGAGCATATGAGAAAGTGAGGCGTAATAAAATGGATAAATTGGAAGCGCTCGGCTATTATAACGGAGCATACGGACCATTGGATGAAATGATGGTTCCTATGAATGACAGGGCATGTTATTTCGGAGACGGGGTGTATGATGCCACCTATTGTGCAAACCACGTGATTTATGCCATGGATCAGCATATCGACCGCTTTTTCAGCAGCGCACATTTGCTGAAGATGGAAGTGCCAATGACAAAAGAAGAATTAAAGGCAGAATTAAATGGAATGGCTGAAAAGGTGGAGGGAGAGCAGCTGATGGTATATTGGCAATTGACCAGGGGAACGGCCAGACGCAGCCATGCGTTTCCGGACGGGAAAGCCAATCTTTGGATTATTATACGGCCTTTTGCTCTTCGGGATTTAAGCCTCCGTATGAAACTGATCACATACAGGGATACGCGTTATGAACACTGTAATATAAAAACACTCAACCTCATACCCAATGTCATGGCAGCCCAGGCATTTGAAGAAGCAGGCTGTGATGAGGCGGTTTTCTACCGGGGAGGGGGAATCGTAACTGAATGTGCACACAGCAATATTTCTATCATAAAAGACGGGATATTATATACCCATCCTGCCGACCGGTATATTCTTCCCGGAATAGCCAGAATTCACCTGATTGCCAAATGCGGGGAATTGGGGTTACCGGTCAGTGAGACCGCATTCACAGTGGACGAGATGATGAAGGCAGATGAGATCATTGTCACCAGTTCCGGTACCTTCTGTTCCGCAGTAAGCGTAATAGACGGAATTCCGGTGGGAGGGAAAGCAGAGGAGCTGATTGAAAAACTTCAGAAAGCCCTGACGGAAGCCTTTCATAAGGAAACAGGGACAGCCTGATGGTGACGGCATACATACTCTTAAAACAGATAGGAATCATGTTTTTTCTGATGTTAATCGGGTATTGGCTTTTCCGGAAAAAATTATTATCGGCCCGGGGAAGCAAGGAGCTTGGCAATATTCTTTTGCTTGCGGCGACTCCCTGCATTGTGATCCAGTCTTTTCTGACGCAGTTTACTCTCCAAAAATTAAAGCTTTTGGCGGAAGCATATTTATTAGCGGGACTTGCACTCCTGTTATCTGTTCTGGTGGCAAGATTGATATTCGGGCGGAAATACTGTATGGAACACTTTGGAGCGGCATTTTCCAACGCAGGCTTTCTGGCCCTTCCATTAGTGAAGACAGTTTTAGGTGAAGAGGCCGTTTTCTATGCATCCGCCTTTGTGGTATTGTTAAATATACTGCAATGGACTTATGGGATCTATGTGATAACAAGCCGCAGAGATTTGATCAGCTTAAAAAAAATAATATCCAATCCTGTGATAGCGGCGGCAGCGGTCGGTCTGGTCCTGTTTTTTTTGCCTTTTGAAATGCCGTCTGTCATAACCGGAACGTTAAGCTATATGAGCGGGATCGTAGCGCCTCTTGCCATGCTGATCCTGGGCGCTTATCTGGCCCAGACGGATATACCGGCAATGTTTAAAGACTGGCAGAGTTATAAATGCTCCTTTGTGAGGCTGCTGTTGATTCCCTTGCTGACATTGGCATTATTTACCATACTGCCCTTTGGGAATGCAGATATGAAGCTGTCGTTATTAATTGCGGCCAGTGCACCGGTAGGAGCCAATGTGGCAGTCATGGCACAGATCCATGATCTGGATTATACCTATGCGGTAAAGTCCGTTTGCTTAAGCACTGTTTTCTGTATTTTTACCATGCCATTTATGACTGCCTTGGCAGATATACTGTGATTATTGTAACTCCGCAGCGGGAACAGAAATCGAAAAGGAGGTTTCATATGTTTGATATTATAATTCTGAACGCAAGTGTAATAGACGGCACCGGGAAAGAACCGTATTCTGCGGATATCGGCATTACGGGAGATCGGATCAGAGAAGTGGGTGATCTTACGGGCGCAGAAGCAGGGGAGATCATTGATGCCAAGGGAATGACAGTGGCACCCGGGTTCATTGATCTGCATACCCATTCCGATCTTTCTTTTCTTTATGACAGAAGGACCAGCAACCGTATCTACAATGGAGTGACTACCGATGTCTGCGGCAATTGCGGAGTTGGGGTCGCTCCAGTCAGTGATAAATATTCGGACGATCTGCTGGGATATTTAAAGACCAGGATTATTGGAAATATTCCCTGTGAGATAGAGTTAAAATGGAGAACTTATAAAGAATATTTAAATGCGGTCAATGAGGTGCATACGGCTGTGAATGTTGCGCCTATTTTAGCCCAGGGAGTAATCCATATTTATGAAAAGGGTCTGTCACAATCGGAAACCACGGAAGAAGAGCTTGAAGTAATGAAAAAGCAGGTCAGGGAAGCCATGGAATGCGGAGCCGTGGGAATGAGCTCAGGGCTTATTTATCTTCCGGGGGCATACACGTCAAGCCATGAGTTTACTGAATTGTGTAAGGCAATGAAAGAGTATGGCGGCGTTTATTTTACCCATAAAAGGGATGAGGGAGACCGTCTTTATGAAGCCATTGATGAAGCCGCCGGCGTAGCGCTAAGCGCAGGGGTTCCCCTTCATATATCCCACTTAAAGGTGACAGGGAAAAAGAATTTTGGAACGGTAAAAAAAGTTTTTTCATATATCAGAGAACTGCAGGCATCAGGACTTAAAATCACTTATGATACCTACCCATACAGCTGGGGAATGACGTCATTACTCGCTCTCCTTCCTCCATGGGTTTCCGAAGGAGGGATCGACCGTCTCGTGGAACGATTAAAGAGTCCCCAAATGCGTGAAAAGGTCATTTATGATATAGAAAACGGGGTTCCCGGCTGGAGTGACTTGATCAAAAATATTCAGGACTTCAGCAGAATCGTGATCGCGTCCTCAAAGGTGGAAGCCAATCTTTGGATGGAAGGAAAAAACTTACAGGAAATCGCCGCTCAGACGGGAAAAGATGTCTACACCCTGATTCTGGACCTGATCGTGGAAGAAAAAGCGAGAACCCTGATTATTGCCGGAATGATGGATGAGGATGATGTGGCGGAAATTCTGTCAGATCCGGATACCATGATCGGGTCAGACAGCATGACATGCGGGGAAGACGGTCTGCTGGCCGCAGGAAAGCCCCATCCCAGGACCTTTGGGACACAGGCAAGGGTTTTAGCGGAATATTGCCGGGAAAGGAAACTGTTTCCCTTGGAGACCGCCGTAAAAAAGATGACCTCCATGCCTGCCAAACTGCTTGGGCTGAAGGACCGGGGGGAAATAAAACCCGGATATTATGCGGATTTATGCATGTTTGATCTGGCTGAGGTACAGGATATGGCAACCTATCAGGATCCCATAAGATATTCAAAAGGGATGGAATATGTCTTTGTCAATGGGCAGGTGGCATTAAGGAACGGAAAACAGACGGAGGTCTATGCAGGCAGGGTGATAACCAGAGAAAAAAGCGGGAAGTGAAAAAATGAACGTTGCAGTGATAGGAGCGGGAGCTATGGGACTGCTTTTCGGAGGCAGGCTGGCAATGGCAGGAAATCGTGTGATTTTAGTTGCTGACAATCAGACGGTAATCGATGCGATTCGGGAAAATGGGGTTCTCCTTAAAGATGATCTTGGTGAACATTCCATTCAGGCAGAAATAGCAAAAGCGGAAGAAATAAAAGAGAGGATCGATATGGCAATTCTTTTTACAAAGACCCTTTCTACAAAAAAAGCCATGAAATCCGCAATGGCATTCATTTCCGAGGATACCCATGTATTAACGTTACAAAATGGAATCGGAAATCTGGAACTGTTAGAAGAGTTTCTTCCAAGAAAGCAGATCATGATAGGAGTGACCAACTTTCCCAGTGATTTAAAAGGACCTGGCAGGGTGTGTTCCCATGGAAAAGGGTATACAAGATTCATGACTGCAGATGGTTCCCGGCCTTCCATTCTCTATGTTTTTTGCGAAGAGCTTATAAAAGCGGGACTTAACGGTTTTATAAGAGAAGATATCCGTAAGGATATTTGGGAAAAAGCTGCGTTTAACGCAGCCCTGAATTCCATTACGGCAATTTGCCGTGTGCCCTGCGGGGTATTGGGAAATGTGAAGCAGGGAAAGCAGCTGGTGGAAAACATAGTGAAGGAAACAGCAGAAGTTGCAAAGGCGGAGGGAGTCGGATTCTCTGCCGAAGAAGTGATGAATCAGGTCCGCGATAGTTATATCCGGCATGCAGAGCATCATTCTTCCATGCTTCAGGATATTTTAAAAAAGAAGAAGACCGAGGCGGATTATATCAACGGAGCGATTTGTGAACGGGCTAAAAAGAATGGACTTTCCTCGCCGTATAATGAAACGGTGTATGCAATCATTAAGGTCATAGAGAGTGAATTTTAAAAGAAGGTGTAACAAATAAATTCTCCATGCGTCATGATTATTATACAGAAAATTTCCTTGCATTAATACCAGAATATAGTAAAATGGAAATGTATCGTGCACGATTTTTACTATCATTGAAGGAGCAGATTGAATGGAGAGCTTGATTAAAAAAGTCAGTATGAAAATGCAGGTTTATCAGTTCTTAAGGGAAAGGATATTAAATCAGGATTTCAAGGCCGGAGAACACATAAACTTAGACGAGCTGTGCCGGACGTTGGGAGTCAGCAACACTCCTGTGAGAGAAGCGGTCAGTATGCTGGAGCGGGATAACCTGGTGGTTAATACGTCAAATGTGGGAGTGTCTGTGATCGCGCCGACCAAGAAGCAGTTTTTTGACATTTCACAGGTACTTCTTTTCATGGTACTTGGTGCCTATGAATACTGCCGGAGTCAGGAAGAGACAATGGCTGTTGTATTAGCCGGTATGGAGAAAACCTTAATGAAGCAAAAAGGCTTTCTTGAAAAAAACGATGCGGTGCGCTATGTGGAATGCTCTTATGAATTTGAAAGAAATTTCATTTTGGGAACAGATAATCCCATGCTTTTAAAATCATACGATGATATGGCTACAATGGTAGCTTTTGTTTCCAGCTATTATGCAAATCGAGATCTGGAAATATTAAGAGGTTTTTTTAATCAGCATGAGGAGATCTTTCAGTATATCAGGCAGGGAAGTACGGATAAAGCGCTGGAAATATTAAAAGTGCATTTTTACAAGCCCTGCCTGGTTCCGGATGAATTAAGCGGAAGGATTTAACAGAAGGAAGAAGGAATGCAGATGTATCATGTTATGATAGTACAGTTTAAGCATGAAACGAATACTTTTAAGCCGGAACCCACAGGAATAGAGGATTATAGAAAGCGAAACCTGGTTTTTGGCAGTGATATAATGACTTGGTTTGCCGGGGTAAGGGAGGAAATGGGAGGTTTTCTGGATGGGTTACAGGGCTCAGATGTAGACATAATTGCTCCTGTTGCCGCAAATGCAATTCCTGGAGGCCGGGTGGAGACCGCGGTGTTTGACTTTGTCTGGCAGAAAATCCGGGCTGCGGTTGAAAAAAATCCGGTCATTGATGGTGTGCTGTTTTGTATGCATGGAGCCATGGTCACAGAGGAATTCGAGGATGGAGAAGGAGAAATGCTTGAAAGGCTGCGATGTCTGATCGGAATGGAAGCTCCGGTTTTTGTGACCCTGGATTTACATGCAAACGTTACGCAGAAAATGTTACAAAATGCAACGGCTTTATTTCCTTGTGACTATTATCCCCATGTGGATTTTTATGAAAAGGGCTATAAGGCAGCTAAAATCATGCTGGACACGCTGAAGGGAAAAGTGTTTCCTGTTATGAACAGCAGGCAGCTTCCTATGATTAATGGAACAATTCCTACTTGTACAGGGCTGATGTCACATATTGTTGAGAAATTTCAATCCTATAGAGACAATCCTAAGGTGCTGGATACGTCTATTGCACACGGTTTTCATTGTGCGGATATTTATGAAGCCGGAACAACAGTGATCGTGGTCACGGACAGGGAAGAAGAGTACGGCAGAAAAATAGTGGATGAGATTGCCGGCTGCATGTGGAATAACAGGGAACGCCTGCAAAAAAGGCTGTTTACAATAGATGAGGCTTTAGAAATTGCCAATCGCACGGAGGATCACTTTTATGTATTTGCAGATGGAGGAGATAATCCGGGAGGAGGCGCACCGGCGGATGGTACAATTTTATTGAAGGAATTACTGGACCGTGATGTGCAGGATGCCGCTTTGGCGGTCATATGTGATCCGGAGGCTGTTAAGGAGGCGGAAGCAGCAGGGCCTGGCGAGGAACTGGATTTGATGCTTGGAGCTAAAAAATGTCCGGAATTTATGGGAAAGCCGGTTTCCTGTCATGCCTATGTCCGTTCGATTTCCGATGGAGTGTTCACCTATAAATGCGCCATGGGAAAGGGAGGAAAGGACCGGCTGGGAAAAACAGCTGTGCTCCGTATCAAGGGCGTGGAAGTCATCGTATGCAGCAACAGGGTGCAGCCCAGGGATATGGAAATTTTCAGAGCCTGCGGAATTGATCCTTATGACAAAAAAATACTTTGTGTCAAATCATCCGTACATTACCGTGCGTCCTTTCAGGAGGAAGCGGTGGAATGTCTTGATCTTGATATTCCGGGACTTTCCCCGCAAAAGGTCATTCCGGAAAACTATATAAACGTTAAGCGTCCCGTTTATCCGATTGATGATATATAAAAAGTTACATGAAAGATTTAGCAGAAAAAGGGGATAAATATTTTGATGAATCGGAATCTTTTAAAAAGAATAAGCCGTGCAGAAGAGGTTTGCTGGGTGAATGAAAAGAGATGTTCTTTTCTGCTGGAAAAAGGCGTATTGCCTTTCCATGCGGAGGATATTGTGGATGCTTCTGCCAGACTGGACAGATTTGCTCCCCTGATTGAACGGTTGTTTCCGGAGACGGAAACGGAACATGGATTGATCGAATCACCATTAGTGAATATCCGGTCAACGAAGGAGGCGCTGTCCCGTCAGTTTCATTTACCGGAAGGTGATCTCTATCTGAAGTGTGACAGCCATCTTGCAATTGCAGGCAGTGTTAAGGCAAGGGGCGGTATTTATGAAGTATTGAAGCATACGGAAGATATTGCCATAAAAGCCGGCATTCTCTCACCCGGGGATGATTACTCAAAATTAGCGGAATATAAGGATTTTATGTCCCGGTATACAATTCAGGTGGGTTCTACCGGTAATCTTGGTATGAGCATTGGGATTATGAGCGCTGCACTGGGATATAGAGCGGTTGTTCATATGTCAGAGGATGCGAAAGAGTGGAAAAAAGAATTGCTCCGGTCAAAAGGCGTTATTGTTAAGGAGTATAGCGATGATTACGGAAAAGCTGTAAGCGTCGGAAGAAAACTATCAGACGATTGTGATAATAGTTATTTTGTTGATGATGAACAATCCAAAGACCTTTTTCTTGGATATGCAGTTGCCGGAGAACGGCTTAAGAAGCAGCTTGATGCTGAAAATAAAAAAGTGGATGAGAAGCACCCCCTGTTTGTTTACATTCCATGCGGAGTGGGAGGGGCTCCCGGAGGGATTACATTTGGCTTAAAACATATATGGGGAGATTTTGTTCATTGCTTTTTTGTAGAACCCGTTCAGGCACCTTGTATGTGCATCGGTATGGCAACCGGCCTGGAGAACGGGGTATGTGTACAGGATTACGGGCTCACCGGGAAGACCCAGGCAGACGGTCTGGCGGTCAGCCGGGCTTCAGGGCTGGCCTGTAAGATGATGAAACATCTGGTTAGCGGTATTTTTACAATAGAAGATAAAAAGCTGTATGACTATATGCGCTTGCTGGAAAGAACGGAACATATTATAATGGAACCGTCTTCCGGCGCAGTCTTTGAAGGATACACCTCTCTTCTTGCCCACGAGGATGCAAAAAACTATTATGACGCGGTCATGGAAAAGGCAGATTGTCCATTCCATATTTTGTGGGCAACAGGAGGAAATTTGATGCCAGAGCATATTGTAAGGGGATATCTGGAATAAAAGTCCGCAGAATATCATACATTTTCCTGAAATACGGCTGAGTTTCAAGGAGAATGAAAGCATGGCGGATTATGGACTGGCGTTAGCGGGAGGCGGTACCAGAGGAGCAGCCCATGTGGGCGTATTGACGGCGCTGGAGGAAGCGGAGCTTCTTCCGGAACGGATAGCGGGAGCCAGTGCGGGAAGCATCGTGGCCGGGCTTTACGCGGCGGGCATGGAGGTGGGAGACATGCGGGAAACGGTGCGGTGGCTGGCAAGACACGGCAGGAGCTACATAGATCCTGACATTTTAGGGATCCTTTTGTTTCTGCCCCAGATACTTTTAGGTAAGGAGACCGCTCTGAAGGGACTCATCAAGGGGAACCGGCTTCAGCGTTTCCTGTGCGGCCTGACGGATGGCTTAAAGCTGCAGGAAAACTGCTGCAAAGGGCTTCTGATTCCGGCAGTGGACATTAACAGCGGGGATACGGTGGCCTTTACCAATCTGTTCGGAGACGAGATCCCCATC
Source organism: Lachnospiraceae bacterium 54-53 (assembly GCA_041223105.1). Classification (GTDB taxonomy): domain Bacteria; phylum Bacillota; class Clostridia; order Lachnospirales; family Lachnospiraceae; genus Lacrimispora. Next base: position 184,882 of record JBCLPO010000003.1, on the reverse strand, counting down.
CAGGCTCTTAGGCAGGAACATGTGAAGTGGGAGAGGAAAGGGCTTCTTTGCGACATCATGATGGCCAGCTCTTCGGTCCCTGCCGTATTCCAGCCGAGAGAAATGAATGGATATCTTCTGGTGGATGGAGGAGTGACGAACAACCTTCCGGTGGATCTCATGATCGCCGCAGGCGAAAAAAAGGTTCTTGCGGTGGATATCGGAGAGGAGTATGAAATGCCTCATGACCATTCCATCACAGAAATTGCGTTCCATTCCTTTTCCATTATGAGCCGGGAGCTTAAGGACTGCCGCTCCAGCGGAGAGGTTCTGCTGCTGAAACCGCCCATGCCCCGGGGAGCCGGGCTTCTGACCTTTGAATGCATGGAAAAGTGTATGGAAAACGGTTATGTTTATGCAAAGAAAATGATGCCCCGCATACGGCGGGTGCTGGAAAAGAAGTAGGGCCGGCAGCAGGCTGGCGGCATCGGATCAGGAGCAGGAGGAAATGAAATGAAAATTACGTTCAGATATGGGGAAAGACGGGATACTGCCCTTATTTTAAAGTTCATCAGGGAGCTGGCGGAGTATGAAAAGATGTCCGGCCAGGTGGTGGCCACGGAGGAGCTGCTGGAGCACTGGCTGTTTGAGCAGAAAAAAGCGGAGGTGATATTTGCGGAAGCTGACGGCCTGGAAGTGGGGTTTGCCCTTTTCTTCCATAACTTTTCCACGTTTTTAGGCAGGGCGGGAATCTATCTGGAAGACTTATATGTGAGGCCTGAGTACAGAGGGGCCGGGATCGGAAAGGCCATATTAAAGAAATTAGGGGCCATTGCCGTGGAACGGGGATGCGGAAGGCTGGAATGGTGGTGCCTGGACTGGAATAAGCCCAGCATAGATTTTTACCGTTCCCTGGGCGCAGAACCCATGGATGAGTGGACCGTTTACCGGATCGCGGGCAAGACACTGGAGGAACTGGCGAAATGACCGGCTTCTATTCCTCCGGCCCATAAAAAGAACGTGCACAGACAATTCCCTGTGCACGTTCTTTTTTCAGATCCCGCTGATCTGTTATTTGTTCTTTTTTTCGATTTCCTGCATTTTCATGGCGCGGACCTTTAAGGGAAGGCCGAACAGGGTAATGAAGCCATCCGCATCGTGATGGTCATATAGATCCCCTGTGGTAAAGGAAGCCAGGGATTCACTGTATAAGGAGTAAGGAGAGGTGGTTCCGGCCTTGATGATGTTGCCCTTGTAAAGCTTGAACTTCACTTCCCCGGTCACGTATTCCTGGGTGGATTCCACAAATGCCTGAACCGCTTCCCTCAAAGGGGTGAACCATTTTCCCTCGTAAACGATCTGTGCAAACTTGCTGCCCATATCCTTCTTCACTTCCATGGTGGCCCGGTCTAAAACCAGCTCTTCCAGCTGCTGGTGAGCCTCTAATAAAATGGTTCCGCCGGGAGTTTCATAAACGCCCCTGGATTTCATGCCCACAACACGGTTTTCCACGATATCCACGATGCCGATGCCGTGTCTGCCGCCCAGCTCGTTTAATTTGGTGATGATCCGGGAGACCTTCATTTTTTCACCGTTTACACTGGTGGGAATGCCCTTTTCAAAGGTCATGGTCACATATTCGCCTTCATCCGGAGCTTTTTCCGGAGATACGCCCAATACCAAAAGATGGTCAAAGTTGGGCTCATTGGCCGGATCCTCCAGTTCCAGACCCTCATGGCTGATATGCCATAAGTTGCGGTCACGGCTGTAGCTGTTGTCGGCAGAGAAAGGCAGATCGATTCCGTGCTGTCTGCAGTATTCGATCTCATCTTCACGGGACTGCATGGTCCACACATCCGTCATACGCCATGGGGCGATGATCTTTAAATCCGGAGCCAGAGCCTTGATTCCCAGCTCAAAGCGGATCTGGTCGTTGCCCTTTCCCGTTGCACCGTGGCATATTGCGGTAGCGCCTTCCTTTCTGGCGATTTCCACCAGCCTCTTTGCAATGGCCGGACGTGCCATGGAAGTGCCCAGCAAATATTTGTTTTCATAAACCGCATTGGCCTTGACGCACGGCATGATGTAGTTGTCGCAGAAATCGTCTACCAGATCCTCAATATATAATTTGGAAGCGCCGGATAATTTGGCCCTCTCTTCCAAACCGTCCAATTCATTTCCCTGGCCGCAGTCGATGCAGCAGCAGACAACCTCATAATCAAAATTTTCCTTTAACCACGGAATAATGGCTGTGGTATCAAGGCCGCCGGAATAAGCCAGAATAACTTTCTCTTTCATTTATGCATCCTCCTCGATTGTAATTGTATTTTTTCTGCTGAACTTTCATAAATATACACCAAAAATCAGTATAATGCAAGGGTAAAATGAAAAATATAAAAAAAACTTGCATAATATGCATTAAGGATGTATAATTATGAACTATCAGCAGCCGGAGTGACCGGAAGGCCTTTTCTTTCGGCTGAAAAGCCGTTATAATCCAAGCATAAAAGGATGCCGGGATACGGATAAAATAAAAAATGAATCATGCATGAATATAAGGAGAGATAATTATGATTAAGGCGGGAATAATAGGGTCTACCGGATACGCGGGCGGTGAACTGGTCAGGCTTTTGCTGCAGAGAGATGACGTGGAGATCACATGGTACGGATCCAAAAGCTATGTGGATCAGAAATACGCTTCTGTTTATCAGAACATGTTTCAGATCGTGGAGGATACCTGCCTGGATGATAACATGAAGGTTCTGGCGGAAACCGCGGATGTGATCTTTACGGCAACGCCTCAGGGGTTTCTTGCTTCCCTCATGAGCGATGATATTCTGGCAAAGACGAAAGTCATTGACTTAAGCGCAGATTACCGGATCAAGGATGTGGCAACCTATGAGGAATGGTATAAAACAGAGCACAAAACGCCTCAATATATAAAGGAAGCGGTATACGGCCTTCCGGAGATCAACCGGGAGGAGATCCGGAAAGCCAGGCTCATCGCCAACCCGGGCTGTTATCCCACCTGCTCCACATTGTCCGTGTATCCGCTGGTAAAGGAAGGGCTCATCCATCCCGGGACCCTCATCATTGACGCCAAATCCGGAACCTCCGGCGCAGGGAGGGGAGCAAAGGTGGATAATCTCTACTGCGAGGTCAATGAAAACATCAAGGCTTACGGCGTGGGCGTACACAGGCATACCCCGGAGATCGAGGAACAGCTGTCCCGTGCGGCAGGGGGACCGGTCACCATAAATTTTACCCCTCATCTGGTTCCCATGAACCGGGGCATCCTCATAACCGCATATGCGTCTCTCACCAGATCCGTTTCCTATGAGGAAGTGAAGGCGGTTTATGACAAATATTATGAAAATGAGTATTTTGTCCGTGTTCTGGAAAAGGATATTGCCCCTCAGACCAAATGGGTGGAAGGCAGCAATTTTGTGGATGTGAATTTTAAGATCGATCCGAGGACCGGCCGTGTGATCATGATGGGAGCTATGGATAACCTGGTGAAGGGCGCGGCGGGACAGGCCGTACAGAACATGAATATCCTGTTCGGGCTGCCGGAGAACCGGGGGCTTAAGCTCATCCCCATGTTCCCTTAAGGAATACAAAGGAATGTTTGAATGATAAAGGAAGATAATATGATGATTCGTACCATGACATTGGAAGATTATGACCGGGTGTATGAACTCTGGTCAGGGATCAAAGGTTTTGGAATCCGGACCGCCGATGATTCCAGGGAAGGTGTGGAAAAATTTTTAAAGAGAAATCCCGGCACCAGCGTGGTGGCGGAAGAAAAGGGAAGGATCATCGGATCCATCCTCTGCGGTCATGACGGGCGGCGGGGCTGCATGTACCATGTCTGCGTGGCGGAGAAATACCGGAAGCGTGGAGTGGGACATGAGATGGCGCTGGAGGCCATGGAAAGACTTAAGAAGGAAGGGATCAATAAGGTAAGCCTGATCGCCTTCCGGTCCAATGCCCCGGGCAATGAATTCTGGCGCAGAACGGGCTGGACTTACCGGGATGATCTCAATTATTATGATTTCTGTTTAAATGAGGATAATATTACAAAATTTGTGGAATGAACAGGGGAGGATGCTATGGTTTTAAAAAGGATATCCGCGGATTTTTCCGTGTGCAGGCTGTCCGGTCCGGCTGATCCGGGGGAGCTCGATAAAAAGTCCGGATTCTGGTTTCTGGGAAGGACCGATGAGGAACTGTCACTGGTATGTGAAACTGCAGCGGTTCCGGAACATACAGCGGAGCGGGAAGACGGATTTTCAGCATTCCGGATCGAAGGGGTCCTGGATTTTTCCCTGATCGGGATTCTTTCCGGAATATCGGCGGTACTGGCGGATCACGGGATCGGAATATTCGCAGTATCCACATTCAATACGGATTACATTCTTGTGAAAAAAGAGAATTACGAAAAGGCCCTGGAGCATCTGGCAGGGGCAGGATATACGGTAACCGGAACAAAGGAGGAAGGGATATGAAACAGATAAACGGCGGAGTGACGGCAGCAAAAGGCTTTCAGGCGGCATCCACGGCAGCGGGGATCAAATACAGGGACAGAAAAGACATGGCTATGATCTACAGCGAAAAGCCATGCAGGGTGGCAGGGACCTTTACCACCAATATCGTGCAGGCAGCCCCGGTCATATGGGATAAGGATGTTGTGGCAAATTCCCTTTACGCCCAGTCGGTGGTGATCAATGCGGGGATTGCCAATGCATGCACCGGGGAAGAGGGGCTCGGTTACTGCAGGGAAACGGCGGCAGCGGCGGCGGAATGCCTTTCAGTCCCCCTTCATTCGGTTTTGGTCGCTTCCACCGGAGTGATCGGCAGGCAGCTGCCCATGGACCGCATCACGGCAGGGGTAAAAGCCCTGGTTCCCGCTCTTGGAGCAAGCCTGGAAAACGGGGCGGAGGCGGCCATGGCCATCATGACCACCGATACCGTGAAAAAGGAAGTGGCCGTTCAGTTTGAGGCAGGCGGAAAGACCGTTACCATGGGCGGAATGTGCAAGGGTTCCGGCATGATCCATCCGGACATGTGCACCATGCTGAGCTTTGTTACCACGGATGCGGCCATTTCCAAAGAGCTGCTTAAGGAGGCTTTAAAGGAAGACATCAAGGATACCTATAACATGATATCCGTGGATGGAGACACCTCCACCAATGACACCGTACTCCTTCTGGCAAACGGCATGGCCGGGAACGAAGAAATTAAGGAAAAGAATGAGGATTACGCCGCCTTCTGCCGGGCATTGAATTTCATTAATGAGACTCTTGCAAAGAAGATGGCCGGTGACGGGGAAGGCTGCACCGCATTATTTGAAGTGAAGATCGTGGGTGCTAAGACAAAGGAACAGGCCGTCACTCTTTCAAAATCCGTGATCACCTCCAGTCTGACCAAGGCCGCCATTTTCGGCCATGACGCCAACTGGGGCCGGATCCTCTGCGCCATGGGATATTCGGGCGCTCTGTTTGATCCGGAAAAGGTGGACTTATATTTTGAAAGCGCGGCCGGAAGGTTAAAGATCATTGAAAACGGCGTTGCCCTTCCCTACAGTGAAGAAGAGGCCACAAAGATCCTGTCGGAGCCGGAGGTGACGGCAACTGCGGACATCAAAATGGGAGATGCCTCCGCAACCGCCTGGGGCTGTGACCTCACCTATGATTATATTAAGATCAATGCGGATTACCGTTCATAAGAGGATAAGGGAGGAAAAAACATATGGAACTGGATCAGGGCATAATGGAAAAAGCGGAGGTGCTGATCGAAGCCCTTCCTTATATCCAGAGGTTCAACCGCAAGATCATTGTGGTGAAATACGGCGGCAGCGCCATGGTGGATGAGGAATTAAAAAAGCATGTCATTCAGGATGTGGTGCTGTTGAAGCTGGTGGGCTTTAAGCCCATCATCGTCCACGGCGGAGGAAAGGAAATCAGCAAGTGGGTGGAGAAGTCAGGCATGGAACCACAGTTTGTGAATGGCCTGCGGGTGACGGATGAGCTCACCATGGAGATCGCAGAGATGGTCTTGAACCGGGTCAACAAAAGCCTGGTGCAGCTGGTCAATGAGCTGGGGGTAAAAGCCGTGGGGATCAGCGGGAAGGACGGCATGATGCTAAAGTGCCGGAAGCGCTATTCAAACGGGGAGGACATCGGATTTGTGGGAGATATTACGGAAGTGGATCCCCAGATCATCTATGACCTGCTTGAAAAGGATTTTCTTCCCATCATCTGCCCGGTGGGCTTTGATGGGGATTTTAAGACCTATAACATCAACGCCGATGACGCGGCCTGTTCCATCGCCACGGCCATGCAGGCGGAAAAGCTGGCTTTTCTGACCGATGTGGAGGGAGTTTACCGGGATTTTCGCGACAAGGAATCCCTCATTTCCGAAATGTCCATTGAAGAGGCCCAGGAGTTTGTGGAGAGCGGCACTTTGGGGGGCGGAATGCTTCCCAAACTGCAGAATTGTATTGATGCCATGAAACAGGGAGTATCCAGGGTGCATATCATGGATGGCCGGATCCCCCATTGCCTGCTTCTGGAAATATTTACCAACAAGGGCATTGGGACCGCTATTGTGAGCGCAGGAGAGGAGCGTTTTTATCATGCTGAGTAAACAGGAGTATATTGAAAAAGCGGAGTCGGAATTATATAAAATTTATGCACGTTTCCCGGTGGTATTTGAACGGGGGGAGGGCGTCCGCCTTTATGATACGGACGGACAGGAATATCTGGATTTCGGCGCCGGGATCGCCGTGGCCGGTCTGGGCTACAATGATCCGGAATTCAATGAAGCCTTAAAGGAACAGGTGGATAAGCTTCTTCATACCTCAAATCTGTTCTATAATGTTCCGTCGGTGGAGGCGGGAGAACGGATCCTGAAGGTGTCCGGCATGGACCGGGTCTTCTTTACCAACAGCGGGACAGAAGCCATTGAAGGCGCTTTAAAAATCGCCAGAAGGTACGCCTACAATAAAGACGGAGGCCATGACCATGAGATCATCGCCATGAACCGCTCCTTTCACGGAAGGAGCTTAGGGGCCCTTTCCGTAACGGGAAACGACCATTACCAGGAGCCCTTTAAGCCGCTTCTCCCGGGAATCCGGTTCGCTGAGTTTAATGATCTGGACAGCGTAAAAGCCCTTGTAAATGAGAAAAGCTGCGCCATAATCCTGGAAACCATCCAGGGGGAAGGCGGGATCCATCCGGCGGAAGAGGGTTTTTTAAAGGGAGTCAGAAAGCTCTGTGATGATCATGACATGCTGCTGATCCTGGATGAGATCCAGTGCGGGATGGGGCGGAGCGGTACCATGTTTGCCTGGCAGAAATACGGCGTGAAGCCGGATGTGATGACCGTGGCCAAGGCATTGGGAAACGGCGTGCCTGTGGGCGCATTTCTGACGGCCGGAAAGGCTTCCTCCGCCATGTCCCCCGGTGATCATGGGACCACCTACGGGGGAAATCCTTTCGTAACGGCTGCTGCCGTCAAGGTGCTTGAGCTGTTTGAAAAGCGCAGGATTCCGGAGCATGTAAAGGAGGTCGGGGAGTATCTTGCCGGAAAGCTGAAAGAACTGGCGGACCGGTACGATATTGTGACGGAGCAGAGAGGCTTAGGGCTGATCCGGGGGCTGGAATTTACGGTGCCTGTGGCGCCTCTTGTAAACGAGGCTTTGCTGGAGCAGAAGCTGGTGTTGATCAGTGCCGGGACCAATATCATCCGCTTTGTACCGCCTTTGATCATAGAAAAGGAACACGTAGATGAAATGATTGATAAGCTGGAAGCGGTGCTGAAGCACCATTCCTGATGATTTTGCCGGAGTTTTCGGGGAGATTTCCGAATGCTCCGGCTGCAGTCGCCGGAGGAGAGGAGAACAGAAAATGAAGATCGGTGCCATTACGGTAGGGCAGAGCCCCAGAACGGATGTTACGGCGGATATTATGCATATTTTTAACAGCAGGACGAAAATCCTGGAAAAAGGAGGGCTGGACGGCCTGACCAGGGAGCAGATCGAAGAATTCCGTCCTGAAAAAGGGGATTACGTGCTGGTCTCCAGGTTAAATGACGGAACTTCCGTCACCTTCGCGGAACGGCATATCATACCCCGCCTTGAGCAGGCCATTGAAGAGCTGGAGGAGCAGGGAGCGGCCTTCATCATGATGTTCTGCACGGGAAAATTCCCGGACACCCTGAAGGCGGGAGTTCCCCTCATCTACCCATGCGAGCTTCTGGACAGGCTGGTTCCTCTTCTGACAGCGGATTCCTCTGTTCTTGTAGTAACGCCTTCTCCCCTGCAGATCGCTCAAAGTGAGGAAAAATGGTCCAAAATCGTAAAAACGGTCAGGGTTGTTTCCGCTTCGCCTTACGGCGAATGGAAGGAACTGGAAGAAACCGCCCGGCGGATAGGGGATACGGAGGCGGATCTGATCATACTGGACTGCATTGGTTACAGCCAGGAAATGAAAAAGCTGTTTGCTGCGGAAACCGGTAAGCCGGTAATCCTTCCCAGAACCTTATTGGCCCGTCTGGTTTCTGAACTGACGGACATTTAAGGCAGCGGGGATGAGGCGGGGAAAAGCAGAACCGTTTTCATTCCTGTGCATAATGTTTAAATTGTGCTTGAAAAACCGTGCAAACTGTTATTTACAAAAAAAATCCTCCTTGATAAAATACTCATCATATATTCACAAACAGAAATAGCGGGGATTGACAGAATGAATGATTTGCTGACCAGAGCAAAAGAACTGGAGGATTACGGGATCGGCATCAGACGCCGGATCCACAGGAATCCGGAGATCGGCTTTGAGCTTCCGGAGACGGTAAAGCTTGTGAGAGAGGAACTTGCGGCATACGGCTATGAGCCGGTGCAAAGCGGGATTGCAGGCATTACGGCGTTGGCCGGAAGGCCCGGAAAAACGTTCCTGCTGAGAGCTGATATGGATGCCCTCCCCATGGGAGAGGAAACAGGACTGCCCTTTGCATCGGAAAACGGGTTCATGCATGCCTGCGGCCATGATATCCATACCAGCGCGCTGCTGGTGGCCGCCCGCATATTAAAAGAAAGAGAAGAGGAATTGAAAGGGACGGTAAAGTTCATGTTCCAGCCTTGTGAAGAAGGAGTGGGAGGCGCCGCCGACATGGTGAAGGCGGGGATTTTAAAAGCTCCTTCCGTGGATGCCGCCATGGCCCTTCATGTGTTACATGAAACATCGGGGACCGTCCGGTATTCCAGGAACACGGCATGCGCTTCCAGCGACATCTTTACCATCACGGTAAATGGAAAGGGCGGACATGGAGCGGCTCCCCACCGCTGCGTTGATCCCATCAATATAGCGGTCCATATACATATGGCGCTTCAGGCGCTGAACAGCCGGGAGGTACATCCCGATGAGATGCTGGTATGCAGCATCTGCCAGATAAATGGGGGAACGGCCTCCAATGTTTTCCCGGAAACAGCGGTGCTGAAAGGAACCATCCGCACCATGAATCCGGAGGTCAGGAGCTTTGCCAGAGAACGTCTGGTCCAGATCGGGGAGCAGACGGCCGGCGCTTTCCGGGGGAAAGCGGAAGTGGAATTTCTTCATGAAGGAGTTCCTCCCATGGAAAATGACGGGGATCTGCTGGAGGCTTCCATCGGTTACATAGACGGCCTTCTGGGAGCGGGGACCTGCAGGGAACTGCCAAGGATGACCGGTTCAGAAGATTTCTCCGTGGTTTCCCAGCTGGTGCCCTCCGTTCTTTACTGGGTCGGGACCGGCTCCGTGGAAGAAGGATATCCTTACGGCGTCCACGATCCCAGGGTGACCTTTAACGAGGAAAGCCTGCATAAAATGGCCGCCATTTACGCCAATACGGCGATGGAATGGCTGAGGGAGCACTCTTAGAACCAGTGAAAAATATCATATATTTCGGATATGACGATAGTTAAAGGCGACTATGTTTTCTTTGACTGTCGTTTTATTAATATACAAGGAAAAGAGGAATTATTATGAAAAAGAGAATTTTAGCAGCAATTGTAACTTTGGCTGTCTCTGCTGGTTTAAGTGCATGCGGCTCTAATCCTTCGGCTACAACAGACGGAACGACCGTGGCAGCCGGGACAGGCCAGGGAACAACGGAAGCAGAGAAGACGGAAGAGCCGGCGGGAGAACCGGTTTCCGGCGGGGTCATGACCGTTTCCCTTTCTTCCTCACCCAAGAACCTGGATCCCGTAAAATATACGGGAACCTATGAATCCCAGATCATCGGCACGGTATGCGATACTCTTGTGGAATATAATACGGATCTTACGGAAATTCAGCCCTCCCTTGCAAAATCCTGGAGCGTAAGCGATGATGGCCTCGCTTATACCTTTACCCTCCGCGATGACGTTTATTTCCAGCCGGGAAAATATCAGGAAGGGAGAAAGCTGACGGCGGAAGATGTGAAATATTCCCTGGAGCGTTCCCATGAGCTTTCCGCCATGAACAGGCTGGACATGCTGGATCGCTGTGAAGTCACCAGTGACACGGAAGTGGTCTGCTACTTAACCGAACCAAACGCCGTTTTTTTAACCGCACTGACGGATGCAGGCAATGTGATTGTACCGAAGGAAGAAGCGGAAGGCTGGGGAGAGGAGTTCGGCACCCATCTTGTGGGAACAGGTCCCTTTGCTCTCCAGTCATTTGAACTGGACCAGCAGGCCGTATTGGTCCGCAATGACAAATACTGGGCCGCGACCCCTTATCTGGATGGGGTCACCTTCAAGCCGGTCACTGACGGAAATCAGGCGGTAAATGCCCTTCGGACAGGAGAAATCAATCTGGCCACCAGCTTAAGCGGCGAAGCCGTACAGATCGCGAGAGAGGATCAGTCGGTCACGCTCATGGAGATGCCGGGCCTTCATATCGCATACATTTATTTCAACCAGGTGAATGGTCCCACCGCCGATATCAAGGTCAGAGAGGCCATCATAAAAGCCGTCAACATCGAGGAGCTCACGGCAGGCGTATACCAGTATAAGGAAGCCCAGCCCGCCAGTCTTCCTCTGCCTCCGGGCTCATGGGGATACGATTCCTCCCTGGAAGCGGAAGTTCCCGCCTATGATCCGGAAGGAGCCAAAAAGCTTCTGGCAGAAGCCGGATATCCCGATGGCTTTGATCTGGACATCTATATTTCCAACACGGAAGCCAGAGTGAAAATGGCCACCTTATTCCAGGCGTATTTAAAGGAAAACTTAAATATCAATGTGAACATTAATACCAGCGAATGGGGAACCTTCAGTGAAATCGGGGCATCGGGGAAGGCGGATGTGTTTGCAATGTCATGGACATGGTATCCGGATCCCTATTTCTTTTTAAATAAAATATTCCATTCCAGCTCCATCAGCTCCCTTGGAAACGGTCAGGGCTTCAAAAACGAAGAAGTGGACAAATATTTGGACGATGCGCTGCTGACCACGGATCAGGAGGAACGGGCGGAGTTATACAAGAAAGCCCTTGCAGTTATCGTAAAGCAGTATCCCGGCATCTTTTACGCCAATGAAAATGTAAACTGGGGCGTGAGCCCGGAGGTCCGGGGCCTGGAGCAGCGTGCGGACGGCAAGGTCAAGATCTGCACCCCGGATATCAATGTCTGGTTATCTGAGTAATAAAATGAAGAAGGGATATTGCCTCCGCAATATCCCTGATTTTCAGGACACGGGAGGAGATATATGCTAAAAACAATTTTAATCAGATGTCTGCAGATCATTCCGTCTCTTTTTGTGGTTGTCACGCTGACCTTTATACTGACCAGAATGATACCCGGGGATCCGGCCAGAGCGGTTCTGGGTCCTCAGGCCTCTGTGGAGGATGTGGAAAAAATGCGGGAGACCATGGGGCTTGACCAGCCTTTGGCAGGTCAGTACAAGGATTACATGATCAACATCGTAAAAGGGGATTTTGGAATTTCCTATTCCTACAATCAGCCCGTGTTTTCCTTAATTGTAAAACGGATTCCAAGCACACTGCTGATTGCACTGCCGGCGGTATTGATCGCTCTGATCACAGGACTGCTCATAGGCGTTACCTCCGCCGTGCATCAGGGAACGCTTTTTGATTACATATTCATGATCCTGGCTCTGGTAGGTGTTTCCATGCCGATTTTCTGGCTGGGGCTCATGCTTGTTTTAGTGTTCAGCGTAAATCTGGGCTGGCTGCCGGTTCTGGGCATGGGAGATATGAGCAAGGGGCTGGGGGATGTGATCCGCCACATGGTACTTCCCTGCTTTTGTCTTGCCACGATCCCCACGGCCACCTTTTCAAGAATCGCCCGTTCCAGCGTTCTGGAGTCCATACACGGAGATTCCATCCGCGCCCTGCGCGCCCGGGGGATGAAAGAATCCGTTGTGATCTGGAAGTACGCGCTGAAAAGCGCCCTGCCTCCCCTTGTGACGGTGCTTGGCCTGCAGCTGGCCGGCTGTTTTGCCGGCGCCATCCTTACGGAAACCATATTTTCATGGCCGGGCATGGGAACCCTGATCGTGGGCGCCATTGACAACAGGGACTATGCCTTGATCCAGGGTGCGGTTCTGGTCATAGCTCTGGCCTTCGTAATCATCAATCTGCTTGTGGATGTGATCTATATGGTCATCAATCCAAACGTAAATTATGAAGGAGGATGCTAAATGGCGAAGTCAACCGGATTGGATCAGCGATCCCACGAAGAGATATTAAAAAAGGAAAGAAAGGCCAACAGCGCCCTCAGCAAGCTGGGGAGAAATAAAACGGCGGTTCTCGGATTGGTCGCCGTCAGCGTCATGGTTGCCCTTGCCATACTGGCGCCGGTGATCACAAGCGGAAAACCAAATGAGATCCATCCCATCGATGCCTATCTGAAATTTTTTGAAAAGGGTCATTTATTCGGCACCGACGAATATGGAAGGGATTTATTTACAAGGATCTGCTACGGGGCCAGGATATCCCTGCTGGTTGCCGTGGGCGCCACCTTTGTGGGCGGCGTGACCGGTGTGGTCCTGGGCCTTATCGCAGGCTACATGGGCGGGATCGTGGATGCCGTTTTAATGAGGATCATGGACGGAGTCCTTGCCTTTCCTTTTATTCTGCTTTCCATTGTCCTTATGACGGTCCTGGGCTCCGGTGTGATCAATGTCATCCTGGCCATCGGAATAGCGGAAATACCCAGGTTCGCCCGGGTCGTAAGAGGACAGGTGCTGATCGTGAAAAAGGAAGAATACTGCAATGCCGGAAGGGTGATCGGAATATCCCATTTCCGCATGCTGACCCACCATATTCTGCCCAATACGGTTTCTGAGGTGATCGTCTATGCGACCCTTAATGTGGCCAGCGCCATCATTTCAGAGGCGGCCTTAAGCTTTCTGGGACTGGGCATAGAGCTGCCCACCGCTTCCTGGGGAAGCATACTGCGTTCCGGGAAAAACTGCCTGAATACGGCCCCCCATATTGCCGCCGTGTCGGGTACGTTCATACTGATCACGGTGATCGGTTTCAACCTCCTGGGGGACGGCATCCGGGATGTGCTTGATCCAAAAATGAAAAAGTAGGTATGGAATATGGAGATAAACAGGATAAAAAAAGAAATGGAACAGAACATTGAAGAAAAAGGGGAAGAGCTATGGGGACTGGCCAGATACTTATGGGAAAATCCTGAGTATAATTTTCATGAATACAAGTCCAGCAGGGCCGTGGGGGAGCTGTTAAAGCGCTTCGGCTTTGAGGTGGAACAAGGAATCTGCGGCCTGGAGACCGCATTTCACGGGATCTATGACAGCAAAAGGCCCGGCCCCCATATCGGGTTTCTGGCGGAATATGACGCGGTTCCCGGAATGGGCCATTCCTGCGGACACAATCTGATGGCTGCCATGTCCGCCGGAGCCGGTGCGGGGGTGCGGTCCGTCATTGACCGGCTGGGAGGAAAGATCTCTGTGTTCGGGACCCCGGCGGAAGAAGGGGGCGGAGGCAAGGTCATCCTGCTGGAAAAGGGCGCATTTCAGGAACTTGACGCAGCGATGATCATCCATTCCGCCAATGAAACGGTGGTCAATGATATGTCCTACTCAAAAACGGACCTGATCGTTGAATATCACGGCAAAAGCGCCCATGGCGCCACCTGGCCGGAGGAGGGCAGAAGCGCTCTTGATCCGCTGCTCCATTTGTTTCAGCATATCAATGAACAGCGCCTCCGGTGGAACGGCAGGGGGACCATCCTGGGCGTCATCACGGACGGAGGCATTGACCCCATTCATATTCCTGATCTCTGCCGGGCGAAATTTACGGTCAGGTCCTTTGACGGGAAGTTCAAGGAGAAAATATTACAGGAGTTTCTGGAAGCGGGGCTGTCCATTGCCGGCATGACGGGAACCAGATTCCGGTACGAGTGGGATGGTTACACCTATGAAGACATCCGCAATAACAGCGAATTGGAAAGGCTTCTGGAAAGAAATTTTACGGACCTGGGAGAAACGGTCATGCCAAGAAGAAAAGAGCTTGGGATCGGCTGTACGGATGTGGGAAATTTGACCCATGTCATCCCTGCGCTCCAGTCCTATGTACAGGTGGTTCCCGGGCTGAGGGGCCATACAAAAGAATTTGAAGAAGCCTGCGGCGGTCCGGCAGGCAGAAAGGCGGTGCTGGTGGGGGCCAAGGCCATGGCGTTCACCGCGGCTGATCTGCTGGCCTCGCCTGAGAGCATGGACAGGGTAAAGCAGAGCTTTGCAAAAATGAGAGAAAAATATGAGTAAAGGAGGTGCTGCTGTGAGTGATGCGTTGTTGACGGTAGATGATCTGAGAACGTATTTTTACACGGCCAGCGGTGTGAGCCGGGCGGTTGACGGAGTGAGCTTTCGCATAAACCGGGGGGAGATCATGGGGATCGTGGGAGAATCAGGTTCCGGAAAAAGCGTTGCTTCCTCTTCGATCATACGGCTTTTGCCGGCCAGGACCGGAAAAATTGTAAGCGGCAGCATAAACTTTGAGGGTACGGATGTATTGAAGCTGGGGAAAAAGGACCTGCTGGCCTTTCGGGGCCGGGACGTTTCCATGATCTTCCAGAATCCAATGACATCCCTGTCGCCGGTGTTCAAGGTGGGCCACCAGATGGTGGAAATGATCTGCGCCAACCATAAGATGAGCAGACAGGAGGCCTGCCGCATGGGAGAAGAAGCCCTGAAAAAGGTGGGCATACCGGATGCCAGACGCCGGATGGATTCCTATCCCTATGAATTGTCCGGCGGTATGTGCCAGAGGGTGATTATCGCTATGGCCTTATGCTGCAATCCCAGGCTGATCATCGCGGACGAACCCACCACGGCCCTGGATGTAACGGTTCAGGCGCAGGTATTGGAGCTGTTAAAGGATATGAGGGATAAAAACGGGACTGCCATCCTGCTGATCACCCATAATCTGGGCGTGGTATGGCAGATGTGTGACAGTGTCATGGTGATGTATGCCGGAAAGACCGTGGAGTATACTTCCTGCCGGGAGCTTCACCATAATCCCCTCCATCCCTATACCTGGGGGCTTCTGGATTCCATGCCGAAGCTGAGCAGTGATTCCGGCGGAGAACTGGCCACCATTCAGGGAACGCCGCCGGATTTGAGATTGACCGGGACCTGCTGCAATTTTTCCAACAGATGTCCTTATGCAAAGGAGCTGTGCAGAACACAGGTGCCGGATTTAAAGGAGCTTGAGCCCGGGCATTTCGTTGCCTGCCACAGGCAGCAGGAGGCCGTCCGGCTTTTGCGGGGAGGTGTGAAACGGGATGAATGAGAAACGGGTGATCCTGCAGGTGAAAAACCTGTCCAAGGATTTTCAAGTAAAGGGAAAGAAGCTGGGAAGCAGAAAGGCGGTTCTTCACGCGCTGCAGGAAATCGATTTGGAGATCCATGAGGGGGAAGTGCTGGGGGTCATAGGAGAGTCCGGATGCGGCAAGTCCACCCTGGGAAGATGTCTGGTGGGTTTACATAAACCAACAAAGGGAGAGATCCTGTTTGACGGAAAAAGCATCCTGGGAAGGAAGGCAAAGGAAAAGCTTGAGATCTGTAAGAATATACAGATGATTTTCCAGGATCCCTATTCATCTTTGGATCCCAGGCATACGGCATCGGATTCCGTTTCCGAGCCCATGGTGGTCCATAAGACCGTTAAGGGCAGGGCGGCTCTGGAGGAGAGGGTTCTGGAGCTCTTTCAGCAGGTGGGCTTAGATGTGCAGCATATGAACCGGTATCCCCATGAGTTTTCCGGGGGACAGAGACAGCGTCTGAACGTGGCCCGCGCCATATCCATAAATCCCAGGGTGGTCATATGCGATGAGCCCGTGTCCGCCCTTGACGTATCCATACAGGCGCAGGTGATCAATCTTTTAAAAAGGCTCCAGAAAACATACAATCTTGCGTACGTCTTCATTTCCCATGATTTAAGCGTGGTCAAGTATGTCAGCGACAGGATCGTGATCATGTATCTGGGGCGGATCGTGGAAATATGCAGAGGCGGGGATATCTATAAAAATCCGCTCCATCCGTATACACAGGCGCTGCTTTCTGCCATTCCTCCGGAGAGCCCGGATGAGGAGAAGGAAAGGATCGTGCTCCGGGGAGAGGTTCCCAGCCCCATCGGGGAGCAGAGGGGCTGTCCTCTCTCCGGCCGGTGTGCCCGGTGCATGGACCGGTGCAGAAACGAAATGCCCAAGCTGAAACAGCAGGGAGAAGAGGGGCACCAGGTGGCCTGCTTCTTATATGAAAATGAGGAAACCGGAATTGGAGGATTGTGAAATGACGAAAAAGGAACTGCTGGAATATGTGGATGACCATAGCGAAGAACTGATCAGGCTGGTATCTGAACTGATTCAGAAAAAGAGTGAAAATCCCACGGGTACCCAGAGGGATGTGATCGATTATGTGGAAGCATATCTTAAGGAAGCCGGAATCGATTACGAAGAAACCGGGTGCAACCCGGATTTTCCCTGCGTCGTAGCCGGGATCGGCAATGGAACCGGATTTTCCATGATCATGAACGGCCATGTGGATGTGGTTCCTGCCGGAGATATAAAACAGTGGGACTTTGATCCCTTTTCCGGGGAGATCACGGATACACAGATTTTAGGCAGAGGGACTTCCGATATGAAAGCCGGTGTGGCCGGTGTGCTTTTTGCCCTCTCCCTGTTTGCGAGAAAACAGGTTCCCTTAAAGGGAAACCTCCGGCTGCACATCGTTTCCGATGAGGAAAGCGGAGGCCAGTTCGGGACCCAGTGGCTGTGTGCCAATGGGTATGCGGACCATGCCGATGCCTGTCTGGTGGCGGAGCCCACATCCATGAATACCATTGAGATCGGACAAAAAGGGGGCCTGCTTCTGACTGTGAAATCCTACGGAAAATCAGCTCATGGAAGTCTGGGGAATTATAAGGGAGAGAATGCCATTTTAAAGCTGTCCAGGGTCCTTTCCAACATTTCCATGCTGACGGAAATAAAAGGGCATTTTACGGACAGGCAGCAGAAGCCCTTAAGGGACTCCCAGATGCTCGCGGAAAGAGAAAATAACATCCCCGGATTAGGAAGGGTCATCGATCACGTGAGCACAAACGTGGGGCTGATCAGGGGAGGGACCAGGCATAATATGGTTCCTGATTATTGTGAGGCCACCGTGGACGTCCGGCTTCCCATCGGAGTCGGCCGGGAAGAGATCGAAGAAGTTCTTGAACGGATCAGGGAAGCCAGCGGGGAAAAAGGGGTGGAGTATGAGCTTCAATTTAAGAGCGAAGCCAACTTTACGGACCATGAGGCGCCCATTGTCCTGGCATTTAAGAAAAATGCGGAGGAGCTCCTGGGAAAAGAGGTGATCCCTGCTTACCAGTGGGCGTCAAGCGATGCCAGAGATTACCGGATGCTGGGCATACCTACCATCCAGTTCGGACCCTCCAATACGGTGGGGATTCATTCCTATAATGAAACCGTCCAGATCGGGGACGTGATCACAGCCGCAAAAACCTACATAGGGGCTGTCTGTGATCTCATGGATATTAAATAAAATTTTGGAGGATTCGCAATGTTAATGAAGCAGTTGATAGAGGTCCATGACCTGCTTGACAGCAGTTATGCCAGCGGAAAAGCGGTTGAGGCGTATTTAAAAGGTATCCGGCCGGATGCCGATGTGGAAGTGTATGCTCTGGAAGGACAAAAGGGAAAAACCGATATGGTTAAGATAAGAATTCCGGGAGTGAAAGGAAAGAGCAGGGGATTAAACGCCCCCACCATCGGATTGCTGGGAAGGCTGGGAGGGCTTGGGGCCCGGCCGGAACGGATCGGTTTTGTTTCAGACGGAGACGGAGCCCTTATCGCCTTATCTCTGGCGGCGAAGCTGCTGGACATGCAGAATAAGGGGGACCATCTGGAAGGAGATGTTTTCATATCGACCCATGTCTGCCCTGATGCGCCCACAAGAGAGCACAAGCCGGTTCCGTTTATGGACTCTCCGGTCAACATGGCTCAGGTGAATCAGGAAGAGGTGACAGGGGAGCTGGATGCCATTTTATCCGTTGACACCACGAAGGGAAACAGGATCATCAATACCAGGGGCTTTGCGGTTTCACCTACCGTAAAGGAAGGGTACATCCTGCGGGTTTCCGAGAGCATTCTGGACCTGATGCAGACCACAACAGGAAAGCTGCCCTTTGTATACGCCCTTTCCCAGCAGGATATAACCCCTTATGGAAACGGACTGTATCATTTAAACAGCATATTGCAGCCGGCCACAGCCACAAAAGCGCCTGTGATCGGAGTGGCCATAACCACGGAGGCGCCTGTGGCAGGCTGTGCCACCGGTGCGACCCATATAACGGACTGTGAAGAGGCCGCCAGATTCATGCTGGAGGTCGCGAAGGCCTACGGCCGCGGGGAATGCAGCTTCTACGACGAAGTGGAATATGACCGGATCCGGTATTTATATGGAAATATGGAGCATTTTCAGACTTTGGGAACTGGAAATGAATGCGATGACGACGCATAGCATTTAAGCATTTTTAAGCAGTTCCCGGGCGCAGATGCCCAGATATAAATGGAAGATGTCCTCAATGGAGGTGATATCGCTGCACAGAAGCTTTCTGATGACGGACAGCCGTGCGGTCAGGGTGTTCCTGTGGATGAACAGCTTCTGGGCGGTTTCGGTCAGGCTTAGGGAATTTTCTAAGTATGCCTTAAGGGTAACGAAAAGCTCGCTTTTATTCTCAGAATCATAGTCGACCAAAACGCTGACGGTATCCTCATATATTTTTTTTACTTCATAGGAGGTCAGCCGGTTCAGAAGATGAAACGCATACTGACTGTTGTAGGAATGAATGAGGGAAGACTGTCCGGCCGAAGCCTGCAGATGTAATGTCTGCAGGCTTTCCTCATATGCTTTTGCGATGGAAGCATAGGAAGTGTGGCAGCGGCTGATCCCCAGCCTGAAAAAGGATTGATAATCCTTTACGTATTCCGTAAGCTGCAGAACGGTCTGAGTGGTCAGTGAGACCGCATTGCCATTTGGGGTTTGCTTCGGGTACAGGAAAAAAATAACGATGTGGTTTTCATTGTGGCATAAAAAGTATTTATGGCCCAGGTGTATGAGCGTCTGGTTTACGGCATTGTAAAGGCTGCGGAAGCTTTTGCTTTCCTTGGACTGGCATTCCAGGGTGACGCATACTCTTTTCAGCTGGCAGGGAAAAGAATAAGCGTCGCAGACCAGCCGTATTTCTTCCACGGACTTATTTTTAATATCCGTAAGCATATAAAAAAAGGAATCATAGTAATTTTTCTGGGCAAAGGCCCTGTTGTGGATCTGCATGGAAGTCAGCTCCAGGGCGATAACGGAAAACACCTGCTTAAGGATTTCCATAACGGTTTCGTCGATCTCTTTTCCGGTGACTTCGATGCATAAGCAGTGACGGTTGTCGGGAAGCAGAAAGACGTGAAACGTAAAGAGCGTGTCGTTGCAGTAAAAATTGCGTTTTCCGGTACGCTCCTTCTGCGTTTCTTCCGGCAGGGAATTGGCAGGCTGGACCTGCAGCTTATGGATTTTTGACAATTCCGGGTATTCCCTGGGGGGAATGTGGTAATATATGGGGAAATCAGAGGCCGTGGTTATCATTGTCATGGAATTAGTATAATTGGATATGCGCTCCAGCATTTTCATAATTCCTTCTTTATTGAAAAAGGACTCATGGAATTTCTCTGTTTCTCTGAGAATGAACTGCTGCCTTGATATATTCTGTTCCATGAGATTCTGGTTGATCACGTTTATGATGTTGGAATACCCGTGATAAAAAGGCACGGAAACGAGGGCAAGTCCATACCTGGCGGCCTCTTCGATCAATGAATCCGGAATCTTGTCAAAAAAGCGTTTGACCTTGATGCAGAATGCGGTGCATTCAATGGCATGGAGGTCCGCGATTATTTGTTTCTGAATTTCGAAATCATTATAAAAAATATATCCCGTCGTAAGAATAATCTCATTTTTTTTGATCCACTTTACACCGTCAGGGTTATCGAGGACGCTGATACCGGTGATCGTTTTATGAAGTGCCTCTTCTTCTCCTATGAATTCAAGATTATCGATGGAGGTTTCATACAAAAACCATCCAAGGGTCAGGGGAGGATATTTCATTTCGTACTCCTTTTCATTCAAAAACAGAGATCAACTGGTTATTTTTATCATTTTCGACAATCATAACATTGATTGTTTTACTTGACAAGTTTTTTGATTCAGGAAATGTTTTACTTTTATGAGCAGGGAATATAAACTTGTTTTTTTAAAGAAAGCCCTATATAATGGAAAAATGAAAAAAGCAGCTGGAAAGGCGGAACGATATTTATGATACAGGACCAGACAATTCATGCATTCCTTGAAACGTTATCCTCAAAGAGCCCTACGCCGGGGGGCGGCGGTGCGTCAGGACTTGGCGGGGCCATAGGAACGGCTCTGGGAGAAATGGTGGTAAATTTAACCGTCGGCAAGAAGCGGTATGCCGATGTGGAGGAAGAGATGCAGTCTGTTTTAAAAGAACTGGAGAGTTTAAAAGAAGAGTTTATAAGGCTTGCCGGTGAAGATGAAATTGTATTTGCCCCCCTTGCCGCCGCTTACGGCCTCTCCGCCGATACGGAAGAGGAAAAAAAGCACAGGGAGGAAGTCCTTGAAGCCCGCCTTCTGGCGGCTACCCTTGTTCCGGTGGCAGTCATGGAACAGGCGCTGAAAGCGCTTGGCCTCATGGAGGTCCTGGCCCATAAGGGAAGCCGTCTGGCAGTCAGCGACGTGGGCGTGGGCGTCCAGTTCATCCGCTCCGCCCTGCTGGGGGCAAAGATGAATGTTTCCATTAACACAAAATCCATGAAGCAAAGGGAAAAGGCAGCACAGCTCAACCGGCAGGCGGATCAGCTGGCGGCGGAGGGCATAAGAAGAGCGGATGCCATTTATGCACAGGTGGAAGCAAAGCTGAGCTAAGGACAGAATGAGAAAGGACTAAAAGACGTGATAACTTTAAAGGGAGCAGCCGTGTCTGCAAAAATAAAGGAGCAGGTGGGAGAACTTTTAACAGGCCTGCAGGGAAGGAGCCCAAAGCTTGCCATTGTACGGGTGGGAGACCGGCCCGATGACCTCTCTTATGAGCGGGGAGCTTTAAAAAAGATGGAGAGCTTTGGCCTGCGGGCGGAAAGCTTTGCCTTTCCCGGGGACATAACCGATGAGGCTTTCAAGGAAGCGTTTGAAGAGATCAATCTCAATCCGGGCATCGACGGAATCCTTCTTCTGCGCCCTCTGCCAAAGCAGATACAGGAAAAAGACCTTGAGCATATGATCGATCCCGGGAAGGATCTGGATGGCATATCTCCGGAAAATATCGCCCGGGTTTTTGCCGGAGATGACAATGGCTTCGCCCCCTGTACGGCCGAGGCGGTTGTGGAGGTCTTAAAGGCCAATGACATTGCCCTGGCCGGCAAGCGGGTGACGGTGGTGGGGAGAAGCATGGTGGTGGGGCGTCCCCTGTCCATGCTGCTTTTAAATGAAAATGCCACGGTCACCATCTGCCACACCCGGACGGAGAATTTAAAGGAAACCTGCAGAAACGCGGAGATCCTGGTGGCTGCGGCCGGACAGGCCAAGATGGTTGATGCCTCTTATGTGGGCCCGGGCGCCGTGGTGGTGGATGTGGGAATCAATGTGGATGAGGACGGCAGGCTTTGCGGCGATGTGGATTTTGCATCCCTGGAGGGAACGGCCTCCATGGCCACTCCGGTGCCCGGAGGCGTGGGAACGGTGACGACCGCGGTGCTTGCCAGGCATCTGGCGCTGGCGGCTCTGAAACGATAAAATAAAAACAGGCTGGGGAAGCTCCTCAGCCTGTTTTTTAAACCTATATTTTTCTCGCCTTCACCAGATACTGATAGGTGGTAAATGCTTCCGGCTGGCTCTGGGAGATGGAACAGAGCTGGCTGATCAGCTTCTGCTGTTCCTCGCTGATCCACACCCGGGTCACCGACGTGCTCTCGATTTCATATCCGGCCTTGGAAAACATGCGGGTGATCTCTGTTTTCGTAAAGAAGCGAAGGTGGGTCCGGTCCAGGATCCCGCTTTCCTGATAAGTCCAGAAGCCGTTCAACAGTTCGCTGATCACGGAAATATGCATCACATTAGGTATGCTTGCCAGCACAGCGCCTCCTGGTTTTAAGAAACGCTTTATGTTTGCCAGCACGGCTTCCGGCCGGTAAAGATGCTCCAGCACATCTCCGAATATGATATAATCAAAAAAATCCTCCGGATAATCCAAATTCTCTTCCACGTTGCTCCGGGTGACCGGAAAGAGAAGGGAAGATATTTTCCAGGAGCCGGTGTCCAGTTCAATGCCATGAAGCCGGGCGTCCGGATATTTGTTCTTTATGGAGAGCAGAGTGGCTCCGCAGGCGCATCCCACGTCAAGGACCGTTATGGGAGTCTCCTCAGGATCGGTGATGAGAGCCAGGATGTCCGGCCTGCTGAACAGGGAGTAATTCAGCCGCACCCCCCATTTCCGGTGAAAATAATTGTAGTCATCCCAGCGGGCCCGGTTGTTCTGAAGCTGCCCGAAGGTATAGACATAGGCATGATGGCATATATAAGTGATCTTTTTTTTGTGCAGCAGCTGAAAGCAAAGGTCCTTTTCCAAAACTTCCTGGGTGAAGAAATGTTCGTCAAATCCGTGAACTTCCTTCCAGAGGTCTTTCCGCACCAGGACGGTGCAGCAGGAGGGGATCAGGGCAGGCGTCATATGTTCGTCTCCCGGAAGATTATGCTCCGCGGCGTAGACATCGGCCCTTTGGACCGGGGTCTCAAAGTCGGTGAGCCCGAAAGCCGGCCCGTTGGTAACGGCGCTTACGGCGCCGATGTCCGGGTCTTTGTAAAGGGACATGCGCAGCTGGAACAGCGCGTGGTTTAACAGCGCCGATCCCTGGCCCATGATCAGAAGATCTTCGCTGTCCTTTGTCAGCCCTGCCGCTCTTTCATAGGCCAGGGCGGTGGAGATCCCTTTTCCAGGCACAATGGATATTTCCTTCTGTTCCTTCAGCCATTCCGTGACTTCAGCCGACTCCTCCCAATCAATTACGACTAAGGTCCGGCAGTCCTCCCGCAGGGAAAAACACGTCTTTAAGATCACCTTCATCTGTTCCAGCGCAGGGACTGACGGAAGGATGATCCCCACTCCGGGGATGTCTTTTATAGATTCCTCCGTAAGTTCCGCAGAGGCACCGGATGCTGGGGGCGCCTTTTCCGTCTGTTCACGGAGGAAGGAGCTGTGGGAATAGCAGAGGCCTGCCCGTTTTAAATTCCCCTGCTCCTTATAATAATCCCCCATTTTATGATAGACTTCATCATTGCCGCTGTTTCCCGCCGCCTTCTTTAAAAGCTCTTTTATGTCCGTTTTGGGTTGTTTCTGAATGCTCATACGTTCTCCTTTTTATAAAAGCCCTATTTGCAAAGGCAGGAGCGGAATCCATGTGCTCAGGGACATTCCTGTCTGCCTTCATCCCATTATATTCAGACGGTACATGCCGGCGTGATAAACAGGGGCCGGAACCCGGCCAAATAGTTGACCAGTCAACGTTTTTGCTGTATAATTTCCTGCGGGCAATCTTATAAATCCTATGCAGGGAAGAGGAGAAAAGATGAATGACATTCATATTTTAAGTAAATTTACGGGCAGCATCTACCGATGTACCCAGGCATATACCAATGAAATTCTGAAGCAGTACGGCCTGAGCTGCGGCAGCTGTTCTTATTTAATGACCCTGTACCATAATGACGGGATCAACCAGAACCAGATCAGCCGGGAACTGGATATTGATAAGGCCATGTCGGCAAGGGAAATCAAAAAGTTAATCAGGCTTGGCTACGTGGAAAAGGAAGTGGACCGGGGCGATGCAAGGGCATACAGGCTGCATCTTACGGAGCGGGGAAGGTCCGTGATCCCCGATATCAGGCAGGTGCTGCACGCCTGGAATGATGCCGTTACCCGGAATCTGGATGAAACGGAGAGGAAAGAGCTCATCAGGCTGCTGGACGTGGTGTTAAAGGAGGCCAGGCACTTAAGGAGCATTCAGAAATCAGATGCATGGCTGTGATTTTACGGCAAAGGCTTACAAACCCATGGGATGGAATAGAGCGGGGCAAGGCCCTTGGCATAAGCGGCACCTTTGTGGCTCTCGGCTCCATGGCCGGTCCGCCTGTGGGCGGTTTTATCGTAAATTCCTTTCACTGGGAATACATCTTTCTGATCAATGTTCCCATAGGACTTTTTGTATATATTCTGGGACTTAAAATACTGCCCGGGTCAAAAGGCACGACCGGTGAAAAATTTGACATAAAGGGAAGCTTCCTTTTCCTCATTTCCATTGCCTCTCTGTTTCTGGCCCTGATTATGGGGGAAAGTCAGGGTTACGGACATCCCATGATCCTGGGTGGATTTGCTTTGTCTGCCGTGACCTTTGTTCTGTTCATCCTGCTGGAGCGCAGGACGGAAGTGCCCCTGCTCCAGCTGGGGCTGTTTCAGAACAGGCTGTTTTCCTTAAGCATTTTCTGTTCCTACATTTCCTTTGTGGGGATCAGCGGCTCAACCATCATACTGCCCTTTTACCTGCAGAATACTTTAAACTATTCTCCCGCGTTTACCGGCGTCATTCTCATGGTATCCCCTGTCATTCTGGCTGTGGTGGCGCCTGCCAGCGGTTATTTGTCTGACAGGATCGGTTCCGAGTTTCTGACCTTTTTAGGGCTGTCCGTCACCGGTGTGGGGCTGTATCTCATGTCCACCTTAACACAGGGTTCCGGCCTCCGGATCCTGCTGGCATACATCGCCGTCATGTCCCTTGGAAACGGCATGTTCCAGTCACCGAACAATTCCCTGACCATGTCAACTGCCCCGAGAGACATGCTGGGGATCTCCGGCAGCGTTAACGCGCTCATAAGAAACCTGGGGATGATCAGCGGCATTTCTGTTGCCGTGCTCATCCTTTACAGCCGTATGAGCCTTAAAATAGGCTATCATGTATCCGATTATGTGCCGGGACGGGATGACGTGTTCCTCTACGGCATGAAAGGCGTTTACATAGCCGCCGCCCTGATCTGCGCAGCCGGCGCGCTTCTTACGGCCCTGCGGCTTTACGGCCAGAGGAAGGGCCGGTCCGTCTCCTTAAGAGAGGACGTTTTTCCGAAAAATTCGTAAGATAACCGTAAGGGGACGCTTCATTGAAAAAAAGATGAGGCCTTGCTATAATGAATGTGTTTTCAGTTACCATATATTGCTAAGGTCTTTGGAAAGACGGAAAGGGGTAGAAGTATGATAGGTTTTGCAGGACTGGTCATTGTTATTGCGCTGGTCATTCTCATTGTTGTGACAGGGTATGTGAAGGCGCCGCCGGATATGGCGTATATTATTTCGGGTTTGCGGAGGAAAACCATTATCGGGAAGGCCAGCATCCGGATCCCGTTTCTGGAAAGGATCGACAGGCTGAGCCTGAAACTGATTCCCATTGACGTAAAGACCTCCAACTCGGTCCCAACGGCAGATTATATTAACATTCAGGTGGATGCGGCGGTCAATGTGAAGATCAGCAGCGATACGGGCCGGCTTGCCCTGGCTGCCCAGAACTTTTTGAATCAGGATTCGGATTACATAGGAAGGGTGGCAAGGGAGGTTCTGGAAGGCAACATGCGTGAGATCGTAGGGCGCATGAGGCTGGAAGAGATGGTCAGTGACCGGCTGAAGTTTGCGGAGCTGGTGAAGGAGAACGCCATGCCGGATCTTGCGGCCATGGGACTTGATATCGTGAGCTTTAATGTGCAGAATTTTTCTGACTCCAATGGGGTCATCGATGACCTGGGAATCGATAACATTTCCCAGATCAAGAAAAAGGCCGCCATTGCGAAAGCCGATGCGGACAAGGAGATCGCCATTGCCAAGGCGTCTGCCGACAAACAGGCCAATGACGCCAGGATCAATTCAGAGCGGGAAATTGCCATTAAGAACAATGAACTGGACATTCAGAAATCCGATTTAAAGAAAATAGCGGATGTGAAGAAAGCGGAGGCGGACGCGGCTTACCAGATCCAGCAGGAAGAGCAGCGCAAGACCATTGAGATCACGTCGGCGGACGCGGACATCGCAAAGCAGGAAAAAGAAGTTCTCATCAAGCAGAAAGAGGCCGAGGTCATGGAGAAGGCTCTGGATGCGGAGATCAGGAAGAAGGCGGAAGCGGAAAAGTTTGCCAGACAGCAGAAAGCGGAGGCAGAGCTTTATGAGCGCCAGAAAAACGCGGAGGCCAAACGGTTTGAGATGATGCAGGAGGCGGAAGCCCAGAAATCAAAAGCGGAAGCGGAACGGTTCACAATGGAGCAGGAAGCCCAGGGAATCCGCATGGTGGGCGAGGCGGAAGCCGAGGCCATCAGGGCCAAGGGACTTGCGGAAGCGGAAGCCATGGAAAAGAAAGCGCAGGCGTACCAGAAGTACAATCACGCGGCAGTCGCCGAGATGATCATCAAGGTGCTTCCGGAGGTGGCGGGAAAAATCGCCGAGCCTCTGTCTCAGATCGACAAGATCACCATCATCGGAGGCGGAGACGACGGGGGAAGCCTGGATGGAGTATCGGGCAATGTGCCCGCTGTCATGACAAAGCTGTTTGAATCCATGAAGGAGACCACAGGCATTGACCTGGGCGAGATCGTAAAAGCAGGAACCTATGATGCGAAGGTGAACCGGAATATCAACATAACCGGAGTGCCGGAGATAACCATCAGGCCGGAAGAGAAAAAGGCCGGTCCTGAACCGGATTCCACCATAGAATAAGAATCAAGCAGGCGGTATCAGAGGTCACCACTCCTCTGATACCGCCTGCTTTTTTGTTTTTGCAGAAGCCCTTAAAACATTTTTTATCTGCACGGTTGACGAAGAAACAACTTTACTGATATAATTAAGTTGTTAGTTAATCAATTATCCTATCTGAAATTTAGAAGTAATGACGTTTAAATTTTCTGACATCCCAATAAAGAACTTTAAAGAAAAATCCGGCCGGACACCCCATTGTTTCGCAAAAGTACCGAAGCGTCTGTTTTTCGCTGCAAAAATCTCCGGAGGAAGCCAGACGGATTTTTCTTGGTTAATATATTATGTAAGGAGAAGCCGAATGGATAAAAGCAGAAAACGACAGGTATCACTGGAAAGGGCGGAGGAATTAAAGGGGCGGATCGAAGATTTTCTGGAAGCCAGGAAAAGGATACCCAGAGGAATGGACATGGGGGAAACGTTTGAAAAAAGGAAAAATAAAATTTTGGACGTGCTGGGGGCCACCGAAGAAAACTGGAATGATTATAAATGGCAGTTAAGCAGACGGATCACGGATGCGGAGACCTTAAGCAAAATCATCAACCTGAGTGAAAAGGAAAAAGAACGTATAAAAGAAGTGGAGAAAAAATTCCGATGGGCGGTATCTCCCTATTATTTAAGCCTGGCGGATCCCGATGACAGATATGACCCGGTGAGATTGCTGTCAATCCCCTCGGAGAAGGAGCTGGATGATACTTACATGGACCTTGACCCCATGGGAGAGGAATTTACCAATCCCGCAGGATGCATTACAAGGCGGTATCCGGACCGGCTGATCATCAATGTGACCAACGAATGCGCCATGTACTGCAGGCACTGCCAGAGAAGAAGGAACATCGGAGAGGAAGATGCCCATAAGTCCAGGGAGCTGCTCCGGGAGTCCATTGATTACATAAAGGAAAATGAAGAAATAAGAGATGTTCTGATCACCGGAGGAGACGCCCTGTGCCTTTCCGATGAAGACCTGGAGTGGCTGATCCGTCAGCTAAAGGAGATTCCCCATGTGGATTATATCCGGCTGGGCACCAGGATTCTGGTCACCATGCCACAAAGGATAACGGATGAATTATGCGCCATGCTTAAGAAATACCATCCCATCTACATCAACACCCATTTCAATCATCCTGTGGAAATTACAGAAGCGTCAAAGGCTGCCTGTGAAAAGCTGGCGGATTCCGGTATCGTGCTGGGAAATCAGGCCGTGCTCTTAAATGGAATCAACAATGACAAATATATCATGCGGGTCCTCAACCATGAATTGCTGAAATGCAGAGTGAGGCCTTATTACATCTTTCACGCCAAGCATGTAAAGGGGACCGCTCATTTCAACACCTCCATTGAGGACGGAATGGAGATCATGGAGTACTTAAGAGGCTATACTTCGGGCATGGCTATCCCCACATTTATCGTGAACGCGCCCAAAGGGCTGGGGAAAACCCCCATTTTCCCCAATTACATCGTTTCCAGCGGGCCGGGCTATGTAAAGCTCAGAACCTGGGAAGGGAAAATCGTGAAATATGAGGATCATGAGACGAAAAATATCCGGGATTATCTGGAATCTTAATGCCAGGGCGTGTCTGAAAACTCATTGCACCGTTCTGAATGTTCCACTTCGCGGTATTCCGCGTCCCGATTTTGGGAACGTAGCCCGCTACGCCCCCAAAATCGCTCCTTGCCTCCCACAAAGTGGAACATTCCGCCCGGCACAAGCAGTTTTCAGACACACCCTGGGGGAAAAGATGCGCTTGACAGCGCTCCTATTGGGTGATATGATTAGTTATCGTTGATAGCTAACGATGATAACTTAAAATAGAAAGAGGTGGTTTTTTGCCTAAGGATAAGAGGGAAAGCCATGAACGGATCATCCCGGCAGCGAAAAAAGAGTTTCTGGAAAAGGGATTTGAAAAGGCGTCCATGCGTTCCATCGCATCCGCGGCCGGCATGACCTCCGCAGGACTTTACCGGCATTTTGCCGATAAAGAAGACATGTTTTCCGCCCTGGTGGAGCCTGTGCTGGAGGAAGTCAAGGCCCGGTACCAGCTTTTTAAGGAGAGGGATTATGACCTGCTGGAGAGAGAATGTCTGGAGGCCATGTGGGAGGGCGGTTCCGACATGGCTTTGTTCCTCGAGCTGATCTATGCTCATTTTGAGGAGTTCAAGCTGCTGATCTGCTGCTCGGAAGGAACCCGGTATGCCCACTATATCCATGATCTGGTGATGGTGGAGCAGGAGGAGACCCTGGTTTTTCTGGAGGAAGCCCGCAGACGGGGCGTTCCGGTGAGGGATATTCTTCCGGAAGAGCTTCATCTTCTGCTGAGCGCCTATGTGACGGCTGTTTTTGAGGTGGTCGTCCATGATTTCACCCATGAGGCAGCGCTGCATTATATGAAAACCCTGCAGACCTTTTTCTATCCCGGTTGGAGAGCCGTTTTAGGGCTGTGACCCGCGGCTTTTCTTTTTAAACACAGGTTAGTTAAGACTAACCAAACAGGAGGTGTATGTAAATGAAAAGAAAACTGGAAAACCCCATCAGGGTCCTGTTTGGATTTGCCGGAGAGGCAAAAGGAAAGATGACTCTTTCCGTAATTCTGGCGGCGGCCGTGGCAGGAACTGCGGCTCTGTGCATGGCCCTCAGGACCTGTCTGACGCTGAAATCTTCCCTGCGCAGCCACGGCATTTCCTTTACCATTCTGAAAAACATCCGCTGCGCCATTGCGGATAAAATGCGCCGTGTCCCCATGGGAGTCATGCTTGAGACTCCGGCAGGCACTTTTAAAACGCTGCTGGTGGACAATGTGGGGCGGCTGGAGGACATCATCGCCCACATGGTGCCGGAGCTTCCGTCAGCCGTGTCGGCTCCCCTTGCCAGCATTCTGCTGGTGTTTTTCATCAACTGGAGGATGGGGCTTGCATCCCTGGTCACCGTGCCAGTCAGCCTTATTTTCATAATGGGCATGATGCGCGGCTATACTGAAAAAATGGATACCTATCTCCGGTCCGGAAACGAGATGAATGCCGCACCGGTTGAATATGTGGGAGGAATTCAGGTCATAAAGGCCTTTGGACAGACCGGAAGAAGCTTCGGACGTTTTTCCGATTCCGTGAACTTTTTCCACGATTCCACCATGGACTGGTGGCGGCAGAGCTGGTTCTGGATGGCAGGCTTTAAGGCGGTGTTTCCCTCCGCCCTGCTGGGGACGCTGCCTGCAGGCGCGTGGTTTTATATGAAGGGGACCCTGTCCCTGCCCGCGTTTCTGGCCTGCATCATCATCCCGGTGGGCTTTATGCCCCAGTTGATGAAGCTTGGATTCGCCCTGGAACAGCTCACTTATATGGCCTCCAATTTAAACCCGATCCGTGAATTTTTAAAAACACCGGAGCAGCACCGGCCGGAAAAGGAAGTGGTGCTGGGTACACGTGCCTTTGAATTTAAAAATGTGGGCTTTTCCTATGACGGAAAAAAGGAAGTGCTTAAGAATGTGTCCTTTGCCGCCATGCCAGGCACCGTTACTGCCATTGTTGGACCTTCGGGCTCAGGGAAATCCACCATTGCCAAATTAATGGCCGGATTTTGGGATGCGGATGCCGGAGAGGTGGTATTCGGCGGCTGCAGCATCCGTGACATTCCCTTTCAGCAGCTGATGAAGGAGATCAGCTATGTGGCCCAGGACAATTTCCTGTTTGACAAGTCCATCCGGGAAAATATCCGCATGGGAAATCCCAATGCCACGGATAAGGAAGTGGAAGCCGCTGCAAAGGCGGCAAACTGCCACGATTTCGTCCTCGCTCTGGAAAATGGCTATGACACCATGGCCGGGGACGCCGGCGATCAGCTTTCCGGCGGGGAAAGGAAGCGGATCATCATTGCCAGGGCCATGTTAAAGCCTGCTTCCGTCGTGATTCTTGACGAGGCCACAGCCTACGCGGATCCGGAGAGCGAGGCGGAGATCCAGCAGCCATCAACCGGCTGGTAAAAGGAAAAACGCTCATCGTGGTGGCCCACCGCCTGTCCACCATACGGAATGCAAACCAGATCCTGGTCATGGACCGGGGAGAGATAAACGGCTGCGGAACACACAGCCAGCTGTTGAAATCCTGTCCCCTCTATGAGAACATGTGGGAGCAGTACATAGGTACTGCGGACTCTGCGGAAAGTGAGGTACGGTAATATGCTGAGAATGATACGGCGGATTCTGGACATTGCGGGAGAAAGCAGACCCCGCATTCATATACACGGCGAAAGTGCAGAAAGCCCAGGAAAACCTGGTCACAGAGTCCCTGGAATACATCCGCGGCATTGCCGTGCTCCGGGCCTTTTCACAGGATGAAGACAGCGAGGTCCATGTCTACCGGGCCTTTGAAGAGAGGCGGCAGGCCGCCTATGAACAGGAGCATGGGGCAGCCGGCATTTTAAAGGCGTATTCCCTGGTATTTAAATTTACATGCTGCGGTCTTTTGTTCCTGTCCACGGCCCTGTATCTGACGGGAGCCTTTCCCCTGTCCTACTGCCTCATGTTCCTGGTATCCGCCTTTCTGGTGTACTCGGAGCTGGAAGCCATGGGAGACGGTGCCTTTCTTGCAAGAAAGATCAACAATGAGCTGGACCGGATCGAGGCGGTCACCGACATACCCGCCCTGGATGTGACAGACCGGGAATTTACGCCCGGTTTTGGGATGTGCAGGAGGGAGAGGTCCTGGCAGGGGGCCGGAATGTAAAGGACTTTACGGCCGAGAGTCTGCTTAAGCAGATCAGCATGGTATTTCAGAATGTGTATCTGTTTCATGATACCATTGAAAACAACATCAGGTTCGGAAATCCGGATGCCACTTACGAACAGGTGGTGGAAGCGGCAAAAAGGGCGTGCTGCCACGAATTCATTAAAGCCCTGCCCGATGGCTATTCCACGGTTGTGGGAGAGGGCGGCTCCACCCTGTCCGGAGGGGAAAAGCAGAGGATATCCATAGCCCGGGCTATTTTAAAGGATGCACCCATCGTCATTCTGGATGAGGCGACCTCCAGTGTGGATCCGGAAAATGAGCACGCCCTGCTTCTGGCCATCGGTGAGCTGACAAAGGGCAAAACCCTGATTTCCATAGCCCACCGCCTGACAACGGTCCGCAGTGCCGATCAGATTCTGGTGGTGGACAAAGGGAGGATCGTTCAGAGGGGAACTCATGAGCAGCTGGCAAAAGAGGAAGGGATTTACCGGAGATTTTTAAAAATGCGTTCCGAATCCATTGGCTGGCAGCTGTAATCCGGCGGTGAAGTTTCAAAAACCAGGCACATGTCTGCGTTTAAGGGTTTTTCGCACTTCCCCCCATACTGTAAATATAAGCTTGCAGTGAATTCTTATCTATCAGTGCCGGAATCACACCCTGGCGGGAGACACAGAAGCCGGCGGCGTAGGAGGCGATTTTGGCCGAGGCTTCCATGGAGCAGCCGTCCAGAAGGTGGACGGCTAAGGCTGAAATAAAGGCGTCGGCTGCTCCGGTGGTGTCTACGGAGGGAAAGGGAGCGGTGGGTAAATAGCCACGGTAGTCGGCTGTGTCCATGTAACAGCCGGAATGGCCCAGGGTGATGATGACGTTTTTTGCCCCTCGGCGGAGAAATTCCTTTGCCTTCATTTCCACTTCCGGAATTTCCGGGCATAGGAGCTCCGCTTCTTTTCGATTCGGCACAAAGATATCCGTCAGTCCCATGAGGTCCGGGCTGATGGATTTCATGGCGGCTGGCTTTAGGATGTTCTTTGCCCCGTATTTTTTTGCAAGCCTTGCGGCCGTTTTTATTGAGGCTTCCGGAACTTCGGTCTGGAGGAGGCAATAGCCGGTGTTTTCAAATAATTTCTCAAAAAGCAATATATCCTGAGACGACAGGCTATGGTTGGCTCCGGCCAGGATAGTGATGGCGCTTTCGCCGTCCTCCTGGACGTGGATATAGGCTTTTCCCGTTTCTGAATGAGGGTCACGCTTCAGGCCCTGAACGTCTACATGATTTTCTTCCATACAGGTATATATTAGGTTTGAGTCGTAATCACTTCCCACCTTTCCTATGAGAACTACCTCTTTTCCAAGCTTTGCCGCTCCGACAGCCTGATTGGCTCCCTTGCCTCCCGGCATGACGGAATGGAGGCTGGTGCTGACAGTCCGGCCCGGTTGGGGCAGTTCGTCTACGTTTAGGGTCACGTCAATGTTTATGCTTCCCACTACCAGTATCTTTTTTTCCCGGGAATCGAAGGGCAGACCCAGGCTCTGGTCATTCTCAAGAGGGAAATCCACACAAAAGGCTGTGGCTTCTGCTTCTGTTTTTTCACATTTTTCGATTAACCGGCTGCATACGAAAGCGCCAAATTCATAGTACGGAATCTTTATACTGGATATGTTTCTGTATGCGATGTCATCCCGGATGTCGTCCCGCAGGCTGATGAGGGATAAGTCGGCTGGTATGCAAAGCTGCAGCTTTGACAGCTGTTCCATGAGTAAAAGAGCGGAGTCATAATGGGTGCTGACAATTCCGGTAGGAGTATGGGTCAGGATGCCGCCGTACCATTCTTCTGATTCCATGGAAAGGTTCATGGAAGGCTGATAGGCAATCCCATGGTCAACCAGGCATTTTTTAAACCCTTCTAATACATGGCCGGAACGGGCGCTGTTAAGCTTTGTCAAACAGTTCACCTTTGTATGACCGTATTTTAAGAGAATTTCCGTGGCGGCATATCCCATGGAAATAAAGTCTATATTATAAGAAGCAGGCTGGTTTTTGCTGTTGATGAAACAGACCTCGATATTCTGCTCATCAAAGCAGTGCTTGTGCTCCGGGCTTTCGCTGTCAACAGGCTCCCAGATCACACCGTCCACATGTTTTTTGCAGAGGGAGGTGATGTTTTTTAACTCATTTTCCCTGTTTTCCATACTGTCGCAGATCAGGATGCTGTAGCCGTTTTTCTGGGCGGAATCAATGGCTCCGTTGATAAACTGGCTGGTTCGGGAATTGGAACTTAAGAGAAGCCCCAGTATAAAGGTTTTTGTCTCCGGGCTGTTTTTTACGGAGCTGTATGGAGAATAATTATAATCTTTTACAATCTTCAAAACCCGGTTTCTTGTCTCCAGTGTAATATTGCTGTCCTTGTTATTGACTATTTTTGATACGGTGGAGATCGAGACTCCTGCTAACTGGGCGATTTCCTTGATGGTCATGACACTCCTCCTGGTTCCGCATTTGACATTCAAAAGGTAATAAAATGACAATGATTAAGTCTATTATGGTATACGTGGGTTTCTTTGTCAATGAATATTCCCTGTTCCCTTCAGCGGATCGGGGATAAGGAAGCTATATTAAAAAAACGGGAAAATTAGACATAAAAAGCTAAAAAAGTAAAATTATTTTGTGCATAAACCTTGACACATGGAACGTAATATGGTAATTTAAATAAAGAAAATGTTTTCCTAAATAATTTTCATAGCGAGGTGCACAATGAAAATACTAAATATTGGTTCGCTAAATATCGACAGGACGTATACGGTTGAACATCTTGTCAGACCTAAGGAAACGGCAAATGCGATCAGGTATGAAGAGTTTTGCGGAGGAAAAGGCTTAAATCAGTCGGTTGCCTTATCAAAGGCGGGTGCAGAAGTGTATCATGCGGGGGCTGTCGGAAAAGATGGGAAAAATCTTTTGGAAGTTCTGGCGAATGCAGGAGTTTCTACACATCATATTAAAATGATAAGCGGTGTGAGCGGACATGCAGTGATTCAGGTGGATCAAAGGGGGCAGAATAGCATCATCATCCATAGCGGGGCAAATGGAATGATCAGCAGACAGGAGATCGACCGGGTGCTTGATTCGTTCACCCGGGATGACATGGTATTGCTTCAGAATGAAATAGCAAATGTTGATTATTGCATCGAGGCGGCAAAGCGCAAAGGAATGAAAATAGCGTTTAATCCATCGCCGATAAATGCTGCGGTTGATCAATGCAGGCTGGATGCGGTTGATTATTTTCTGGTCAATGAAATTGAAGGAGCCGTACTGGCAGGTGTGGATGATGAGGAACCGGAACGTATGATTTCGATTCTTAAGGACAAATATCCCAATGCCTCCTTTGTCCTTACGCTGGGCGAGAAGGGGTCATGCTTTTTTAACAGGGACGTGGTTCTTTATCAGAACAGCTTCTTCGTAGAAGCTGTTGATACCACAGGAGCGGGAGATACCTTCAGCGGTTATTTTTTATCCGGAATCGCAAAGGGAATGGAGGAAAAAGATATCCTGCGCCGGGCAAGTGCTGCCAGTGCAATTTCTGTGGGAAGAAAGGGGGCATCACAGAGCATACCGGATTCAAAAGAGGTGGAAGCATTTTTGAAACGCAATCCCGAGGGAACTAATTGGAAAGTCATTAAATCGCAGGGCCTGTAATAGTAAATGCATGAGAAGGAGCAGAAATGGAAGAAAAAAAGAAAGTGTGGGAACAATTCACGAGTTCAAAGGTGAATGCGTCAGAAGCTGATAACGAGAGACTGGTTCGCAGACTTGCAAAACCAAGGGGAAAAGCAGATGTAGTGATTGATACGGATACCTACAATGAAATCGATGATCAGTACGCGTTGGCTTATGCGGTCAAATCGGATGATAAGCTGAACTTAAAGGCAATTTATGCGGCCCCGTTCCATAACAGCAAGTCAGATGGGCCGGCGGATGGAATGGAAAAAAGTTATCTGGAAATCATGAACATTTTAACGCTGATGGAACGGGAAGATTTGAAGAAGAACGTTTTTAAAGGCTCTTGCTCATATCTTCCATCTGAGCATGAGCCGGTTGATTCAGCTGCTGCAGAAGATCTGGTTCGGCGTGCCATGCAGTATACGGAGGAAAACCCATTGTACGTGATTGCGCTCGGAGCGATTACAAATGTTGCCTCAGCATTGTTGAAAAAACCGGAAATTAAGGACCGGATTGTGCTGGTCTGGCTGGGAGGAAATGCCGATTTCTGGCCGCACAACAGAGAGTTTAATCTATATCAGGACGTTGCGGGAGCGAGAGTTGTGTTTGGCTGTGGTGTACCGCTGGTGCAGCTTCCGTGTATGGGTGTTGTCTCTGCATTCAGAACGAGCGGGCCGGAGCTGGAATATCATTTAAGGGGAAAAAACAAATTGTGTGATTATCTGGTGGACGTCACTGCGAAAGAGGCTCTGGAATGTTACGGAGGGGCGGCCTGGACGCGGCCCATCTGGGATGTGACCGCAGTGGCCTGGCTTTTGGAAGGGAACTTCATGAACGATTGCTTAAAGCACAGCCCGATTCCGGAGTACGATGACAGATATGCATTTGATCCCAACCGGCACTTTATCAGATATGTATATCACATTGACCGGGATAATCTTTTTGGAGATCTTTTTGAGAAACTTATAAAATAAAGAATTAATATACGAGGAGGAAACGGAATGAAGAAGAGAATCTTATATTTGGCAGTTGCAGGCATGCTTGCTGGAGCAGGCGCACTGGCCGGATGCGGCGGCGGCACGGATACGGCGACAAAGGCGGAGGGCAGCGGCAGTCCGGCGGCAGCGGCGACGATCAGATGGGTTTCCCAGGGAACGGGTGAAGACAGCTGGGAAGGCCTCACAAAGGATTTGCTGAAAAAATATGAAGAAGAGACAGGAGTTCATATTGAAGCGGAGTTCTACTCATTTAACGATCTGTTCGAGGTGATCGAAACAAAGTCCGCGGCAAAAAGCACGGATTTTGATGTGATGAGCGTTGATGTCACATATGTTGCAAAATATGGAGAAAGCGGATATCTTGAGCCTCTGGACCAGTATTTTACAGAAGAAGAAAAGGCGAAATGGGATTCCGCTTCGTATAAAGCGGGTGTCTGGAAGGATGTGATGTATGCAGCACCTGAAAATACATCGACACAGGAACTTTATTATAATAAGAAACTGCTTGATGAAGCCGGCATCACGCTTCCGGAGAATGATGCAGAAAACCGCCTGACGTATGAGCAGGTCGCGGATCTGGCAAAGCAGGCGCTTGCTGTACTGGACCCCGACGGCTCCAAAGGAATGATCGGATTTGATTTCCAGCAGGTGAGCCGTGTGTATCAGATGAACATGCTGCCTAATTCAAAGGGTGGAGCTAACATCGGTGAGGATGGAAAGTCCCTGGATGGTGTTGTGAATACACAGCCCTGGATAGATGCTATGACATGGTATCAAAATCTGGTCAATGATGGAATCGCATCGCGCGGGCATAATGCCAATCAGCTGCCAGAGCAATTTTACGCAGGCAATATGGTATTTATGATCGGCGGTACATGGACGCGCAGCAATATGAAGAGCGATGACGAAATCGGAGTGACCTATGCCCCCTGCTTTGAGGGATATGAGGACAAAGTTGCGACATCAACAGGCAGCTGGTATTTTGGAGTCAATTCCCAGTCAAAAAATAAGGATGCGGCTGCGGATTTTGTTAAGTGGTTTACTCTTGGAGAAGGAAACGATTTATGGCTTGAGATCAATGGTGACGTTCCCAGCCGTTTGGACAAGCAGAAGGAAATTGCGTCGGATGAAAACGCGTCTGCTGATATGAAGATTGCGGCGTATGAGGCTGCAAACACAGCGGTTCCGCGTGCGGTCACCCCGTATTTTGGGGAGTATTCCTCCGCCTTGAACCAGGCTTGGGAAGATATACGCAATGGTGCGGATGTTGAGGAAACACTGAATACGGCGATCGGGCAGTTCAATGCTGCGGTTGCGTCGAAATAAGCAACAGTTAAAGGCGGCAGCTTTTCTGGCTGCCGCCTTTGACTTATGAGGAGGAAATTGAATGAGCGGAATATACATCAAAAATAAATGGCTTCCTTATTTCCTGATATTGCCTATGGTTGCACTGATATGCATATTTAAGATATATCCGATTATTGACAGTGTTATTTACGGATTGCGTTCCGCCGAAAGCGGCTTTACATTGAACAATTATAAAAATCTGTTTGCGGATAAGACATTTTGGAATTCTTTGGTGGTCACGATAAAATTCAATATCATCATTATTCCGCTTCAGATTGTGATCGCTTTTATTATGGCAATGTTAGTCAACGTATGTATTAAGGGAATCGAAATTTTTCGCACAATATTTTATCTGCCATTCTGCATTTCCATTACGGTAGCAACAGTAATCTGGCAGACGATGCTGAACGTGAATAACGGAGTCATGAACAGTATCCTGGGTATTTTTGGAATTAGGGAAATCGGTTTTTTGATTGATAAGAAATGGGCGCTTCTGTCAATCATACTGATTGCTTCATGGAGAGGCTGTGCTTACTGGATGATGTTTATTCTGGCAGGGCTGAAGGGAATTGACACCAGTGTATATGAATCGGCAAAAATAGACGGAGCCGGGTTTTTCAGCACACTGTTTAAGATTACAATCCCGCTTTTGAAAAACTGTCTTTTGTTTGTTGTGGTCGCTAATACCACAGCCAACTTCCTTTTGTTTGCGCCCATTCAAATCGCCACGGACGGCGGCCCCCAGGGAAGCACCAATGTACTCATGTATGAGGCATATAAATCTGCATTTGTATATTCCAACAGGCCCAGGCAGGCATGCATAGTAACGCTTCTTCTGCTGATTATTATTGTGGTCTGCATATTCCAGAATAAGTTCCTAAATGAAAAGGAGGATTAGTCATGAAGCTGAGACAGAAACAGACATTTAAGAATGTGATTTTATATATTGTTTTGGTAATCATGGCAATTGCATCGCTTTTTCCTATTTTCTTCTGTGTGTCATCTTCCCTCAGAACCCAGGAAGAACTGTTTCAAAATATGTTCCCATTTACATTGAAATCATTGATTCCGACAAATGTCACGTTTCAAAATTACGTCGATATTTTCAGGGATTACGCTTTCTGGCGTCCCATTATCAACACCCTGATAGTCACCGTCATGACAATTGTATTGGGATGCGGGATCAACTCCCTTGCAGCGTTTGCGTTTACCTGCTTCAACTTCAAAGGGAAAAAGCTGATTTATCCGTTGGTTTTGGTTTCTTTCATGGTCCCCTTTGAAGCAATTGCAATACCCTTATATAATGTGGCAAATTCAATGCATATGGTTGATACCTATGCGGGAATGATTGTTCCTGCGATTGCAGACGGTCTGGTGACATTTTTGTTCATACAGTTCTTTAAAGATATCCCGGGCAGTCTCATAGAAGCGGCCCGTGTAGACGGGGCAAAATGGCCCGCCATATTTATAAAAATCATTATACCGATTTCCATACCGGTTTTTATTACGGCGGGACTGATGATTTTCATGAATCAGTGGAATTCCTATCTGTGGCCGTTGCTTGTGGCACGTTCTAAGGAAATCAGGACGCTGCAGATTGCAATCAGCCAGTTTACCGGTGAGCGGTCGGTCAGATGGACTTATATTTATGCCGGATCGGTGATATCCGCCATCATTCCGATTGCATTATTTTTACCGTTCCAGAAATATTTTGTCCAGGGCATTACGGCCGGCAGCGTGAAGGGTTAACGAGGATCAGAAGGAGGAAAGTATAATATGGAGAAGATCGGATTTGCAGGACTTGGAATCATGGGGAAACCCATGGCCGTAAATCTTCTGAGGGCAGGATTTGACGTAATGGTATATGATATCGACCCCGCTGCCATGGAAGCTTTAAAAAAGGAAGGCGCAAGGCCGTCTGCGCTGAAGGAAATCGGAGAAAGCTGTCAGAAGGTGTTTTTGATTCTGCCAAACGGGAAAATTGTACAGGATATATTATTTACTTCTGACGGCCTTTTGGCTCATCTGAAAGAGGGGAGCATCGTCTGTGACATGAGTTCTGTTACTCCGGGAGAATCAAAGGAATGTTATCATAAGCTGGGCGAAGCCGGAATCGGTTTTTTAGATGCACCTGTAAGCGGCGGAGAACCAAAAGCAATAGATGGATCACTTGCATTTATGGTGGGGGGAGATCAGGAAGCGTTTGAACGTCTGGTGCCCTGCTTTCAAGCAATGGGAGAATCGTGGCTGCTGGTGGGATCTTCAGGAAGCGGCAGTATTGCGAAGCTGGCAAATCAGATAATCGTAAATTTGACAATCGCGGCAGTTTCAGAGGCCTTTGTTTTTGCTGAAAAAGCAGGAGCCGATCCGGAAAAGGTGTACCAGGGAATTCGCGGCGGGCTTGCAGGGAGTGTGGTGCTTGATGCGAAGCTGCCCAAAATCCTCGACAGGGATTTTAATCCCGGAGGCAAGATTTCAATCAACCATAAAGATATTGGAAACGTTCTTAAAACAGCTCATGAAGCTGATGTTCCGGTACCGTTTTGCAGCCAGCTGTATGAGGTTATGCAGACCTTGAAGGTAAAGGGATGCATGGGAGAAGATCATGCGGCGATCATTAAATACTTTGAAGATTTAGCAGATGTTAAGGTAGAAAAGCGTGTCACGGAGGAATGCGATGAGTGAGATTTTAAGTATGGATATGCTGGAATCCTATCCGCCGGTTCGGGCAGAAGAACTGGACCGTCTGTGGAAACAGGAGCTTGAAGCCAGTGATTATAAGATAATCGCTTTGGATGATGACCCGACCGGAGTGCAGACGGTCCATGATGTTTCTGTTTATACCGGCTGGGATGTGGAGAGTATCAGGCAGGGGTTTCATGAAGAAAACAGATTGTTTTATATTCTTACGAATTCCAGAGGGTTTACGGAAAAAAGAACAATTGAGATTCATAAAGAAATTGTGAAAAATATCTGTGCAGTGGCGAAAGAAGAAAAACAGAAATTTATGATTATCAGCAGAAGCGATTCTACGCTTCGCGGCCATTATCCTGCGGAGACGAATGTGATCAGAGAAGCGCTTAAAGAGGAAGCCGCCATTCAGGTTGACGGAGAAATCCTGTGTCCGTTTTTCCGGGAGGGAGGGCGGTTTACGATCAATGACGTTCATTACGTAAAATATGGAGATGAGCTTGTTCCTTCAGGAGAGACTGAATTTGCAAGAGACAAAACGTTTGGTTACAGGGCCTCTGATTTGAAAGAATATATTGAGGAAAAGACGAAAGGACAGTATCAGGCAAAGGATGTCATCTCAGTATCCATAGAAGATTTAAGGAAGCTGAACATAGATGGGATTAAGGCTCAGCTTATGGCTGTGAGTGACTTTCAAAAAATCATTGTCAATGCTGCAGGTGATGGGGATGTCAGGGCCTTCAGTATCGCATTGTATCGGGCGGTGAAAAATGGAAAGCAATTTCTCTTTCGCACAGCTGCGGCATTTGTGCGGGAAGCGGGAGGCATTGAATCCCGGGAACTGTTGACAAAAAGAGAAGTGGTTCCGGTACAGAGGGAAAACGGAGGTATGGTGATCGTAGGCTCCCACACAGCCAAGACAACGGAACAGCTTGAGGAATTGTTATCTCTTGAAGATACGGTTGGAATTCATTTTCATTCGGCTCTGGTATTGAACCGGGAGGCGTTTGAAGAAGAAATTATGAGGATTCATCAGGAAATCAGGCGTGTTTTGCCAGAGGGAAAATGTGCGGTTGTATATACGGACAGGAATGTATTGAGCCTGGAGAATGATACGGAGGAGGAAGCGCTGCTTCGTTCTGTCAGGATTTCCGATGCGGTTCAATCCTTTGTCCGGGATTTGGATGTAAGACCCGGATTTTTGTTGGCAAAGGGAGGCATTACCTCCAGTGATATCGGAACAAAGGGCCTTGGGGTGAAACGGGCGACTGTAATGGGCCAGATATATCCTGGAGTACCGGTGTGGAAGACAGGAAGTGAAAGTAAATTTCCTGATATGGCTTATGTGATCTTTCCCGGCAATGTGGGAGGAAAACTGGCACTAAAACAGGTGGTTGCAATTTTAAATGGGTAAAGCGGCAGTATGATTGGAATTAGAGCGAACCCGGTATTTTATGGGGCTTTCAGAATTTTTGCTGAAAGCCTTTTTTAGCGGATGAACAATCA
Source organism: Lachnospiraceae bacterium 54-53 (assembly GCA_041223105.1). GTDB lineage: Bacteria > Bacillota > Clostridia > Lachnospirales > Lachnospiraceae > Lacrimispora. Next base: position 142,523 of record JBCLPO010000003.1, on the reverse strand, counting down.
TTCCACTATATTCTGATGCACTTTTATGATAAAATAAAAAAAGTTCCACGAAGAAGCTTATTTGATTCAGGAGGTGCAGATCCGGCGCAATGGAAGGTCTGGAGGAGGTGGTGCAGGAAATTCTGGAAATTGCCGCACTGACCCATGACATCGGAATAAAAATAAGTGAAGCCAAATATCACAGTTCCGGAGGGCAGTACCAGCAGATCGAGGGGCCGCCGGAAGCCAGGAAAATGCTGGAAGCGCTTGCAGTGAGGGAAGACATCATCGAACGCGTATGCTGGCTGATCGCCCACCATCATACATATCATAATATCGATGCAATGGATTACCAGATACTGGTGGAGGCGGATTTTCTGGTCAATATTTTTGAGGATGGAATGCCTTTGGAGTCAATAAAAGGGATCCGGGAGAAAATATTTAAAACTCCTTCGGGGATATTTATATTGGATGCGTTATATCCCGGACCGGAAAAAGGCCGTATGATTGATTTTGAAAAATGAAAAGAGGTCATTATGTACAGAGAAATGAGAAGAAAAGACAGAAAGCTTCCGGAAGAAGAGATGCTGTAGGTTCTGAATTCAGCCCCCTATGGGGTATTGTCCACCACAGGAGAAGACGGAATACCTTATGGCGTACCGATCAGTTTTGTTTATAAGGATGACCGGATATTTTTTCACTCGGCGGTCACCGGTCATAAATTGGACAACATAGAGGCCAACGGGCACGTATCATTCTGTGTTGTTGCCGATGTGGAAACAGTTCCGGACAAATTCACAACAAAATATAAGAGTGTCATTGTTTTTGGAACGGCAAAAGAAGTGAGGGAAGATGAAAAGGACGAAGTGTTTCAGCTGATCCTGGAAAAATTCTCGGGAAATTTCATGGAATCCGGACTGGAATATATGAAAAAGGCCGGGAAAGGCGCCCGGATCTTCCGGATTGATATTGAACGCATTACAGGGAAAGGAAACATTTAACGAAACCCCATGGAATCGAAATTTTAAAGTTATGCTTTATTGACAATAGCTGCGTCCTAAGATATCCTATGAATAGGATAAAACCATAAAAGCAATGGGGGTAAAACTATATGATGTCATTATCTGTTACCGATTGGATGACAGTTGTTCAGCTGATATACAGAATCAATTGCATTGAGGAATATGACGATTATTTTAAAGAGATTTTGGGGCTCGTTCATATCACTCTGGATTTCTCGTCTGCGGTTTTCTGTGAAGCGGAACAGAAGGAAAACATGATCGTGGTTAACCGGATGGAAGGCTTCAACATTTCTGATGAGGATATGGCATCCATAAAAGAACATTTGTCGGGAAATGCATTTATTACAGGCCTGTGCCTTGATTTATCGGGGTCTGTCACAAGGGGGCCCATACAATCCCATTTTGACTTAAAAGACAGCCGTGTTGTGCCGAAAGATCTGTCAAAAGCCATGAGCATGGTCCTGTATCATAAGGAACGGCTGTTGGGATTCATCATATTATGGCAGAATGAAGCCGGCCAGGAGTTTAACACCCGTGACATATGTGCGTTTGGTGTTCTTCGCAATCACATATCCCTTCAGATGCACAAGCTGCGGAACAGCCGGATTACGGAAACGGACGGGCGCTACCTTCTGGAAAGGGAAATGCAGCAGTTTCATTTGTCAAAACGAGAGGTGGAAATCCTTTTTCACCTTACAGAGGGATTAAATGACAGCCAGGTTTGTGAGATACTTTATATTTCTCCATCCACATTCAAAAAACATTTAAACCATATTTATGAAAAAATGAAGGTCAGCAGCCGGGTGCAATTGTTAAAAACAGTGGAAGAAAATAAAAGAAAAAACAATCCTGGCGGGGAATAGTTCTATTGATTCGCATAAAGTAGTACACAAATAAGTTCTTAAAACCATTTACTGAAATGACACATTTCGGTTATGATATGTATAACTAAAAACTTGCGAATGATTCAGGAGGTATTACCATGTCAGAAATCAAAACACTGCATTATTTCATGAATGGGAAAAGGGTGGAATCCAAGACGGATCAATATACGGATGCTTATGATCCCAGTACCGGAGACGTGATTGCCAAAGTCCCGCGCTGCACCGAAGAAGAGGTGGAGGCTGCCATATCCGCGGCAAAGGCCGCTTATCCGGCCTGGTCGGCTACCCCTGTAACAAAACGTGTACAGATCCTTTACAAGCTGCGGGATCTGCTCCTGGAGAATCTGGATGATCTTACGGAACTGGTTGCCCGGGAAAACGGAAAGGCGTGGACAGAGGCACAGGGAGATGTTTTAAAGGCCATAGAAGGAACGGAGCACGCCATTTCAGCCCCATCCTTAATGATGGGAGAAAGCCTGATGGATACATCAAAGGGATTTGATACGGTGCTGTACCGGGAATCCCTGGGGGTATTTGCCGGCATTATTCCCTTTAATTTTCCTGCCATGATTCCCATGGGCTGGATGACGCCCATGTGCATTGCCACCGGAAACACCATCGTGTTAAAGGCTGCCAGCTTTACGCCCCAGACCGCTTTGCGGATCGCCGAGCTCTATACCCAGGCCGGTCTGCCGGATGGAGTTATCAATATCGTCACCTGCTCGAGAGTTGAAGCCGAAATCCTGCTGAACCACCCTGATATAAAAGGTATAAGCTTTGTGGGTTCCACAGAGGTAGGGCTCCATGTTTATAAAACCGCGGCTGCCAACGGCAAGCGCGTCCAGGCGCTTTGCGAGGCCAAAAACCATGCACTGGTTCTGGAAGACGCACCGGTGAAGCGTACCGCAGCCGGCATTATCAATGCTGCTTTCGGCTGCGCAGGTGAGAGATGCATGGCTCTTCCCGTCATTGTCGTACAGGAATCCATTGCGGACGAGCTGGTGAATGAAATCACGGCCCAGGCTAAAAAGTTAAAAGTCGGACCTGCTTATCTGAAGGACAGCAATATGGGACCGGTTATCAATGAAAAGCATAAGAAATGGGTGGAGGACTGGATCCAGAAGGGCATAGATGAAGGCGCCTCCCTGGTTCTGGACGGCCGCGGATACCAGGTTCCCGGATACGGGAAGGGTTTTTACGTCGGGCCAACGATTTTCGACCACGTTACATCTGAAATGTCCATTGGGGACTATGAAGTATTTGGCCCGGTGCTGTGTGTAAAACGGGTGAAATCTTTTGAAGAAGGTCTGGAAGTGATGAACCGGAATAAGTTTGCAAACGGCTCTGTTATCTTCACACAAAGCGGTCATTATTCCCGGGAATTTGTACGCAACACCCATGGCGGCATGGTAGGTGTCAACGTGGGTATCCCTGTACCTGTGGGATTCTTCCCATTTACAGGCCACAAAAATTCCTTCTTCGGCGACCTTCACTGCCTTGGCAAGGATGGCGTGCGCTTCTATACGGAATCAAAGGTCGTGACCACCCGGTGGTTTGATGAGGAAGAATCGAAAAAAGAAAAAGTTTCCACCTGGGATGGGACAATTTAACAGATCAGGAATATAAGCTGCTGCAGGAAACACTGACATAAGAAAACAAACACTGACACTGTCCGTAAATAGCAGTGTCAGTGTTTGTTTTAGCGTAAACAGAACCCTGTTGAGCGTGGACATATATGAATAGCTGTGGTAAAATGTGTAATAGGAAAGCTTATTTTTTTTGTGGGAGTTGAGCCTGTGACAGAGAAAGAATTTCCGATTGCGTTCGGCTTACTTCACCGTTTTATTTGTATTCTTATGCAGCCGCTCTTTATGGGCGGACCTTTTTTATTTGACAGGGAGAGTTTATCGTGAAGCGATTATTATTTTGTATGACTATATGTGTTTTCCTTCTTACAGGCTGCGGAAGTGCGGTGTCGTCCGCTGTGGGAACGATTGAGCCCATGAAATTAAGTAAGGATCAGGAGGAAGTCGTTTCCCTGTTTTCCGCCCAGCAGGAAATACTGTTGTTTGATTATGATTCCAAACAGAAATATACAAACTTTGACGTTTGGGTGGAAATCTACCATAACGGTCAGCTGGTGGAACCGGAAGCGGCAATGCTTTCCTTTAGCGATGAATCCAGGCGGTGGGAAGGCCGGCTTACCAAAGCCGCCCTGTGTTATTGCTCCTCTTTATTACATTATCCGTTTACCGCCTGCCGCTTCACCTGGCCGATGGCTCCCAGGACGGGAGGAAAATACAGTATTACAACGGTTAAGACCAATTCCGGCAGGATGTAAGTGGCATTGTAACCCAGAGTATAAACGAGTGAGTTCATGCCTTCCGGCGCATAGGAGGCAAAGAATACATAGCCGGAAATGACATGGCACACATAGCGGCCCAGCACGCCCACAATATAACCGGTTATCAGGCCGTGTTTTTTATTGCAGAACAGTCCGGAAAGCCCCAGGGCTCCGAATGCCAGGGGATAGTCAAGAAGAACCTGAACGGGAGCGTATATATAAGGTCCCATGATAAACTGCAGGATCCCATATGCAACGCCGGTCATGATTCCGGTCTTCAATCCGTACACATAGCCGATGAGACAGATGAACAGCATGGAAAAAAAGGTGATGGAGCCGCCGAATGGAAGCGAGGCAAATTTGATAAAGGAAGTTACCATTGCCAGTGCCATCGCGCCTCCGCAGTAAACCAGCTGGCGTGTCTGCAGCTGTCTGGATTTCACAGAAGATCTGCCCAGAAGATGGAGTCCTGCCAGTGCGGCAGCCAGAAGAACGATCACCAGTCCGTAACCGGCCGGTTTTAATAAATACTCTCCGTTTTCCGCGGAGTAGGTAAGAAAAACAGACATAAAAATTCCTCCTTTGTACGCGCAGGAGGGAACTACTAAAGCTTCCTTACGCCGGTATTATCCGGTTCAAGTAGTGAGGGTCAGGTTATCACCATTCTCAGCCAAAGGCTCCCCTAGCGTGCGTATGATATAAGATTTTGCAGTGAGTATATCGCAAATATTTGGGCTTGTCAAGCCATGTTAAAGTGCAAAGACAGTATAAAATAGCAAATAAAGCACAACCTAGTAAAAAAGAAATTGGAAGCATGGAGGTTGTTTTTATGACAGGCTTTATTATAGCTTTGATATCGGGGGCCCTGATGAGCATTCAGGGAGTTTTTAACACAGGAGTGTCAAAACAGACCGGTATGTGGGTATCAACGGGCTGGGTGCAGCTGACGGCATTTCTGACCTGCCTGATCCTGTGGTATTTCTCCGGCAGGGAGAATATTACCGGCCTTTTTGACGTGCAGCCGAAATACATGCTGCTGGGCGGTATCATCGGCGCGTTTATCACATATACAGTGGTAAGAAGCATGGGAACCTTAGGGCCTGCAAAAGCGGCTCTGATCATTGTGGTATCCCAGATCATCGTGGCTTACGCCGTGGAGCTGTTCGGATTGTTCGGAGTTGAAAAAGTGGGCTTTGAATGGAAAAAACTGATCGGTGCGGTTGTGGCTATCATCGGAATCATGATATTTAATTAATTTGGAAATAGTGCTTGTATTTACCTATTTCTTTAGGTAGAATAGTAACATAGGCTGAAGATGGTATCCTTTTTTGGGAATTTTTGTAAGAGGAGGGATATCATGAAATACCAGAAAATCAGAATCGCTGTCATTGCCCTGTGTGTTTTGGCGGCGGGCATATGTTATGCTTTGAGCAGGAATCATGAGGACCGGACAGAGGGAAGTGACCTGGCTGAGACCTTTATTTCCCGGGAAATCTCCGGTACGGAAGGCTCCCGGGACAGTGGATCCGGAGGACGGACAGGACCTGATCCGTCCGGTCCGTCTGAAGGAGAAGTGCTGCCGGACGGGACGGAAGGCGCAAAAGATGAGGCTGCCCCGTCCTGTTACGTACATATCTGCGGAGAGGTGGTTTCTCCCGGTGTTTATGAGCTTCAGGAAGGAAGCCGGATCTTTCAGGCGGTGGAGAAAGCCGGAGGTTTCACGGAGAATGCCGCCGGGGAATTTTTAAATATGGCGGAACAGGTAAAGGACGGTATGAAGATCGTGGTCCTTAATAAGGAAGAAGCGGAAGCGGCAAAGGCCGGGGCTGCTCTGCCTTTATCCGCGGGAGGGCCGTCTGAGACACAAAAAAGCAGGGTGAATTTAAATACCGCCACAAAGGAAGAATTAATGACCCTTCGGGGGATCGGAGAGGCCAGGGCAGAGGATATCCTGCGGTATCGGGAAAACCAGGGCGGATTTCATAAGATCGAGGATATCATGAAGGTATCCGGCATTAAAGACGCGGCGTTTCAGAAAATAAAAGAAGATATAACGGTTTGAAATATAGGACAGAGGTGCGATATGGCAAGTGTTTTAGTAGTGGATGATGAGAAACTGATTGTAAAGGGAATGAGATTCAGTCTGGAGCAGGACGGGATGGAAGTGGACTGCGCCTATGACGGCGAGGAGGCCATTAATCTGGCAAAGCAGAAGGAGTATGATGTGGTCCTTCTGGATGTCATGCTTCCCAAATTCGACGGTTATGAGGTGTGCCAGGCCATCCGGGAATTTTCCGAGATGCCCATTATCATGCTGACAGCAAAAGGCAATGATATGGATAAGATCCTGGGCCTGGAATACGGCGCGGACGATTATATTACCAAACCCTTTAACATCCTTGAGGTTAAGGCCAGGATCAGGGCCATTATGCGCCGGAATTCCAAAAAGAGCAGACGGGAGCGCCAGGATGACAGCCAGGTGGTGACGGCAGGGGATTTAAAGCTTGACCGGGACAGCCGGAGGGTTTTTATCGGTGAGAAGGAGATTAATCTGACGGCCAAGGAGTTTGATCTTCTGGAACTGCTTACCTGCAATCCGGGCAAGGTATACAGCAGGGAACAGCTTCTCACCTATGTGTGGGGCAATAAGGCCATGGACACGGGAGATGTGCGTACGGTCGATGTTCACGTAAGGCGTCTCCGGGAGAAGATCGAACCCAGCCCCAGCGATCCCAAATATGTGCATACCAAATGGGGCGTAGGGTATTATTTCCGCATTTAGGGTGCGCCCGAAAACTGCAAAGAGTTTTCAGACACACCATGGGAAACGAAGGCAGATTTCTGACGGGAAACCGGAGAAATCCGCCTTTTCTTAAATTAACATCAATGAGACAACGGGGAGACAAGGGATGGATTACTGCATCAGAATGGTAAAAAAAGAAGATCTGGATCAGGTGGCTGAGGTGGAGGCACTCTGTTTTCCGGCAGAAGAGGCGGCCGGAAAGGAAGCCTTACGGCAAAGGGCCGAATGCTTTCCGGAGAGCTTTTACGTAGCGGAGCTTTCCGATGGGACAATCATCGGTTTTATTAATGGATGCGTGACAGATGGGAATACTATCTGTGATGAGATGTTTGAGAAGCCGGAGCTTCACAATCCGGATGGCGCCTATCAGAGCGTGTTCGGACTTGATGTGGCAGAGGAGTGGCGCGGCAGGGGGATTGCAGCGGCTCTCATGGAACGCTTTATGGAAGAGGCCAGGAGCAGGGGAAGAAAGGGGATGATCCTCACCTGCAAGGAAGGTCTGATTCATTATTATGAAAAATTCGGATACCGGAACATGGGAATTTCCGGATCCGTACACGGAGGAGCCACCTGGTATGACATGCGGCTTGATTTTACGGATAAAGGGAAGTGAGGCAGCATAAGTATGAGACGTAGTCCACAGGGGGAGAGATGGAGACGGCTTGATAATACGGCAAAGATATTTCCGGTCATAGCCAGTGAAAATCTGAGCAATGTATTCCGGATTTCAGCAGTTTTAAAGGAAGAGGTGGATCCGGGCACCCTGCAGAGGGCCCTGGAGGAGATCCTTCCCCAGTTTGAAGGCTTTTCGGTAAAGCTGCGGAGAGGATTTTTCTGGTATTATTTTGAGAATAACAAGCGTATGCCGGTGATCGAACGGGAAACCACCTATCCCTGCAAATACATTGACCCTCACAGCAGCCAGCTTTTTTTGTTCCGGGCCAGCTATTTTGGCAGCAGGATCAATCTGGAGGTGTTTCATGCGGTCACAGACGGCCTTGGGGCGGTGAATTTTTTGAAGGCTCTGGTTTACCGGTATCTGGATTTAACGCACAATTCCCGGACCGGTCACAGGGCCGCCCAGAAAATATCGCCGGATGTTTCCATGAATGTGGAGGACAGCTATGTCCGCCATTATAAAAAGACCGTAAAACGCAGATACAGCTCCAGGAAAGCCTACCATCTGTCCGGAGAAGCCCTTCCCCTTGATGAGGAAAATATTCTTCACGGCTATGTGGGCTTAAAGGAACTGAAAGAGGTGAGCAGGAGCTGCGGAGTCACAATAACCAGATTTCTGGCGGGCGCCCTGGTCTGGGCCATTTATCAGGAATATCTGGAGGGAAAGTCCTGTTCAGAGTCCATCGGCATCAGCCTTCCCATTAATTTAAGGACTTTTTTCGGTTCAGAGACCATGGCTAATTTTTTTGCCGTGACCATTATAGATTTTTTGTCCACCAGTGAAAACCACACCTTTTCTGAGGTGCTTGAAGCGGTGAGCCGCCAGATGGATCACAAGATCACCAAGGAAAGGCTGGAGGAAACCATCTCCTACAATGTTTCCAATGAAAAGAAGTGGTATCTCCGGATCACCCCGCTTTTTGTGAAGTGGTGTGTGTTGAACATGATTTTCAGGAAGAACGATAAGGCCTATACCATGACTCTTTCCAATATCGGCCCCATTGAGATTGAAAAGGATTATGCCCGGGATGTCCGGCGGTTTCACATAATGATCGGCGTTTCCGGCCGGCAGCCCGTGAAATGCGCGGTATGTTCCTACGGGGAAGAGGTGATCGTTACCTTTACCTCCGTGTTTCAGGACACCAGGCTCCAGGACCGATTTTTTGATTTCTTTAAGGAAATGGGGATCCCTGTAAGCCTTGAGAGCAATGGCGTTCCGGATAAACGGGACGACCTGGGAGCTTATCCTCAGATCCGTTACGATCAGAAACGTCTTAAGAAGATGGTCAATATCTTTTACGGACTGATGTTTTTCGTTGCCGCCGTGCTGGGCGTCATCAATTATGCCACCTATTCCGGATCTCTGTGGTCCGTCATCGCCATCGGGCTCATGGCATATGCGGTTCTCACGGTGAAGTATTCTTTTATGCGGCATGCGAATCTGGCTTCCAAGATCCTTCTGCAGACCGCGGCGGCCGAAGTCTTTTTGGTGATCCTGGATCATTACAGGGGCTACACCGGCTGGTCTGTGAATTACGGGATCCCAAGCACGATCCTGTTTGCGGATCTGTCAGTGGTATTTCTGATCCTGGTGAACCGGATGAACTGGCAGAGCTATTTCATGTATCAGATCGCCATTACCGTTTTCAGCTTTATTCCCCTGTTCCTGTGGGCCGCCGGTCTTCTTACCAGGCCGCCTCTGGCTCTTTTCACGGCGGCAGTGACCGTGCTTATACTGGCAGTTACCGTCGTGCTGGGGGACCGAAGCGTGAAAACAGAGTTGAAAAGGCGGTTTCACGTATAAAAAGCAATTGGGAAAGGAGGGAGCTGTTCATGAGAAGAAAAGTCAGTGTGCGGGGAAGCCTGGTGAGGGACATGATGCAGAATGTAATGGAAACCTCATTGAAACAACCCATCCGGACCGGAGATCTGGGAAGAAATACGGTGGAGCCGGCCTGGGCCTGTCCGGCCGGATATGAATATGAAATCATAGAGCTGGGACATTTAAAAATGGAATACCTGCGCCCTGCCGGAGTGGTGACGGGGCGGGTGATCCTGCAGCTGCACGGAGGCGGATACATCGGTCCCATGAAGAATATTTACCGGAGGTTTGCGGTCCGGTATTCCAGATTCAGCTACGGCGGGGATGTTTTAACCCTTGATTACCGGGTGGCTCCGGAAAACCCCTATCCTGCGGCCCTGGAGGACGCTGCTGCGGCCTATGAGTGGCTTCTCAAGGAAAAGAAATATGATCCGGAACACATCGTGGTGGCCGGGGATTCCGCGGGAGGCGGCCTGGGCCTGGCCTTGGGGCTGTATCTTAAGGATCATGGAATCGCCCTTCCCGGCGGCTTTATCACCATGTCCGCCTGGACGGACTTGACCAACAGCGGGGAGAGCTATGTATCCAACTATGAGATCGATCCCCTGTTCGGCAATTCCACCCATAACATGCTTTATCACTCGGATTATATTGGCAGCGGCGATCCCACCGATCCGTACATTTCTCCCTTATTCGGAGAATTTGAAGGATTTCCGCCCGTTCTCCTGCAGGTGGGCAGCTACGAGGTGCTCTTAAGCGATACCCTGGCCGTGGCGGAGAAATTAAAACAGGCAGGTGTAAAGCGGCGCCTTTCCGTTTATGAGGGCATGTTCCACGTGTTCCAGATGGGTCTGGATTTGATTCCGGAAAGCCGGGAAGCATGGGAAGAGGTGGAAGCATTTTTTAGGATCGTCTTTCACATAAGCCTGAAACCGGAAGGAAAAGTGGTGCGCAGGGTGAAAACAGGACGAAAAACGCCGGTGAGAGATTTAGCCGGACTTTTCATGGCCATGATGAAAAAATAACCGGACGCATAAGGGAGACAGGGATGAAGATTACTTTGGTGGCCGTTGGAAAAATAAAGGAAAAGTTTTATGCCGATGCCGTGGCGGAATACAGCAAAAGGCTGAGCCGTTACTGCAGACTGGAGATCATACAGGTGGCGGATGAAAGGACTCCGGATTCCGCCGGAGAGGCGCTGGAGAGGCAGATTAAGGACAAGGAAGGGGAACGGATCCTTTCTTCCGTCAAAGAGGGCGCCTATGTGATTGCCCTGGCCATTGAAGGGGAAATGCCGGATTCCGTTCAGCTTTCTGAAAAAATAAGCGCTCTGGGCGTTGGGGGAACCAGCCATATGGTATTTATGATCGGAGGTTCCCTGGGCTTATCCGATGCCGTGTTAAAGCGTGCGGATTATAAGCTGAGTTTTTCCAGAATGACCTTTCCCCATCAGCTGATGAGGGTGATTTTGCTGGAGCAGATTTACCGCGGCTTCCGGATCATGAATGGGGAACCGTATCATAAGTGAATGAAGGAAATCCTGGGAGTGCAGATTTGCTCCCGGGCTGTCTATGGATTGAGCCTGTCCGGACGTTTTCCGTATTTTGGCTGCTCAGATAAGTCCATCAGATAATCAAAGGCTTTCTGTTTACCGGTATCAGTCAGCTTTAAATACATTTCTGCCATGGCTGTTATCCTGCTTCTGTCATCCGGCAGAGCTCTTTGGAGAAGAACACTTAATTTTCCGTCTGCCCGGTAGCTTTCGCCTGCAGATTCCCTGACTGTTATCACATCATGAACTTTCCCGGATCCCCTCTGCCATGCAGGAAGGCCGGCGGGAAGATCATCAGAATCGCAGCAGCCATCTTCCCAGCCCATTAAATAGGCGGGAGTCGTTTTTAAAATTTCAGCCAGTTTTTCCAGAACATTAGCGGGAACCTTTTCTATATGGCCGTTTTCATATCTGAAAATAGTAGACCTTGAAACTCCTAACTGGTCTGCGATATCGTCTGCACTCATTTCCAGCTGTTTTCTTCTCTCTTTGATTCTTTGTCCGGTTATTGACATTTTTCCACCCCCTAGATGTATCATAACACTAATGTTGCATAAATGCAACATATGAAGGAGCGGATCTGCTATTCCATATTGACTTTTGATTTTTCATGAGCTATTCTTATTTTATAAAGTAGCATAAATGCAACTGGAAGGAAGGGATTTTTTGAACGTACAAATGTTAAAAGGAAAGATTTCGGAGTCCGGCATAACGCAGGAGGCAATTGCGGATGCCATTGGTATGAACAGAAGTACCTTTTACCGGAAATTAAAAAGAAAAGGGAACACATTCACCGTGGAAGAAATGAACAAGATCGTGGAAATAATACCTTTAAGCAAAGAGGAGGCTGTCAGTATTTTTTTTAATCTTTGAGTAGCGTTAGTGCGACTGGCCGTAAGAATGAAAAGCAGTATTATTTAATAAAATGAAACTGTGGGGGGAGGAACATTTTGATGTCTGAATGGAAGCGCATGATGCGGAAGAAATTTAGGATGATTAAACTGGCCAGTAAGTTTACTGCTTTGATCCTCGGTGTATTAATGATACCGATAGGAATTTTCCTGCTGCTTTTTTTTCACAATATGAATATCTCCTTAAATGACAACGGAAAGACCCGGATTACATATGAACTGGAAAAAAGCGCTCAGAATGCGGAACAGATTGCGGTAAACTGCCATCTGTCCACCCAGATGATTGTTAATAATGAATCAATGAATGATTTCCTGAATCAGATTCATTCCAATAAAGAATTCAGCTTTATGGATATACTGGATTTCTATGGAAAAGAGATCAGCGGAGTTCAGAAGGTTGTGCGGAGCAATCCGTATATCTACAAAATGAGAATTTTTGTGAATTCGGACACTGCAAAGGAAACAATGCCGCTGTTATATAAAAAAGAAAGAATAAAAGAGCTGAAGTGGGGAAAGAACGGGGTGCCTGCCACCGGTACGTGGTGTATTGATTATGAGGACATGCTGGACCAGACGGCCGCTTCTGATGAAAAGCCGAGAATTGCTTCGCTCATAACAAGACTGAATGATTACCGCTATGGCCAGTATGGAGTGATAGAGGCTGCCGTAACAATGGAAGATATGTTTCCCGATCTCTATCATTCCACAGAAATTGACTGGACATGTTATATTGACCGGGATGGAAATTTTTATTATGATCAGAAAAAAACAGGAAAATGGAAATCATATACGGAGGAAATCCGGGCCTTCATACAGAATAATCCCGATAAAGAATCAATACAAAACGGAGGCAGTATTTGCATTAATATGCAGATTGGAGGGGAAGAGGTCCTGATAGGCTGTCAGGGAATCAAATCTTTAAACGGATACTTATTCCGAATTGTTTCCCTGAAAAGTGACAGACAACTGTTAAAGCTTTATAATGTCCTTTTTTTCCTGTTGTGGACAGTGATCGCCGCAGCGCTTCTTTTGTTTGCGAATAAGCTGGTGGCCCATATACTGAAACAGTTTTATGAGATTTATGAAGTCGTTTACCGGGTTCAGCAGGGGGATATGGAAGTGCGGGTCAAAAAGATGAGTCAGGATGAGTTCGGAGTGCTGGGGAAAGAGATTAATACGATGCTTGACCGGATCCGGAAACTGATGGATGAAACCCTCAGGCGTGAACTGATTGTAAAGGATTCCCAGATTAAGGCACTTCAAAATCAGATCAATACCCACTTCATCTACAACGTACTTGAGTCCGTAAAAATGATGGCGGAGATTGATGAGAAATATGAGATTGCAGATACGGTATCCTCCTTTGGAAAGCTTCTGCGATACAGTATGAGATGGACGTCCCAATACGTAACCGTGGAAGAAGAAATCGGTTACATAAAAAATTATCTGGCTCTGGCCAATCTGTGGTTTGATTATGAAATCTATTTAAATCTGCAAATGCCTCAGGATATCATGCTGCAGGAGATACCTAAAATGTCACTGCAGCCGGTCATAGAGAATGCCATAAACCATGGAATAAGAGAGATTGACGGGGATACGGGTATTTATATGGAAGGGGAGATAAAAGGCAGTTATTGCTGCATCAAAATAACAGATATGGGGCGCGGCATGAGTGCGGAAGAAGTGGACCGGCTGCAAAAGAGAATCTGCGGGGAAGCAGAGGATACCTCCGGTTCGGGCAATGGAATCGGATTGAAGAATGTACAGGACAGGCTTCAAATCGGTTTTGGACCGGAATATGGTGTTGCGGTTGAATCAAAAGAGGGTGAATATACGCAGGTGACGGTAAAAATTCCATATTTGAAAAGAAAGAAGGGCTAACATGAAAAACGTGTTGATTGTGGAAGACAGCAAAATAATCCGGCAGGGGATAACTGCGATGGTCAGCCGCTGCGGCGTTCCCATCGGGCGGATTATGGAATGTAAAAATGGTCTGGAAGCACTGGAAATCATACGGGAGCATTCCATCGATGTCCTGATCACAGACATACGGATGCCTAAAATGGATGGAATCACCCTTGTAAAGGAGTTACAGAAATATTTGTCCTTGCCCAGAATTATCGTAATCAGCGGATATGATGATTTTTCATTTGCAGTGGACCTGTTGAGATGCGGTGCAAGGGAATATCTTTTGAAACCGGTCAGACGCGAAGAAATCAAGGCGGTCATGGAAAAAATGGAGGATGAAATACGGCAGGAAGATGTTGAAAGGAAAAATAAAAAAACATTCTGTTACGGACAGTTAAGAGCAATACTGTCTTCCGATGCCATGGCCCTTTTGGAGACCGGGGAATCAGAGAATTGGACCGGCCTGAAAAATGAGGCGTATCAGGTGATCTGCACCAACGATACCGGGGGGTATCCGTGTTTCAGGGAAAAGGTCTTCTTTTTTCCGAATATAGAGGAAACTCATGTGATTCTCCTGCCTGCCGGATTAACTGAGAAGTTCGTGAAAGATTCACTTACAGGACTCTGCCCGGGCATCAGTGAATCATATCTGGGGCTTTATAATCTGAGAAAGGCATTTCTTGAAGCCAGGCAGCGGAGAGAAAGGGCTTTCTTCATGCGGAAAGAAGAAGGGAGAAGAGGGAACGGGTATCAGGTTTCCTTCCATGAACTGGAAAGCTTTGTACAACGGATCGGAACACTGAGAAATCATGAAAACGAACAGTTCCTGATTGAGACTGCCGGCAAAGTGAAACAGGGAGATATGGAGGGAGAACGGTTTCAGGAGATGATGCGTCAGATTGTCAGCCGCGTGAAAGATTTTTACGGAAGAATTCTGGAGGATGAAGGAATTAACATAGATAATCTGTACCATATGCTTTCTTTTAAAAATGTAGATGAATACTGCAGGGAGATACAACGGATTTTTTCTGTGATCAATCAGAAAACGATTTGTGAGAATGACGATTACAGAAACCGTATCAAGGTGGAGCAGGCGATTGACTATATGAAAAGAAATTTTGCGAAGGATATTAATATGGCTATGGTCTCCAATCATGTATCAATGAACTATACGGTCTTTTCCATTGCTTTTAAAGAATATACGGGAGAGAAATTTGTAAATTATTTAAGGGATATACGAATGGAGGAGGCAAAACGGCTTCTGACTGAAACGGATCAGAAAATTGGGCAGATCAGCCTTATGTCAGGTTATGATAACGGGAAACATTTTATGAAGACTTTTAAATATGCTGTCGGCGTAACGCCCAGTGAATACCGTAAAAATACCAGATTCAGAACTGCAGATGAAAATATAACACCAAAAACGAAAATAGGACCATTTCAATTATAACGGTGAGCATCTACAATGAAATTGTATAAAGTGCTTTTGTTTTTGCGTTTTGTTTTTTGTGTGTTATGCAAAATAGACAAATAATATAAAACACAGGCACGAAGCCCGGGATCCTTATGAGGTCCCGAGGATTAATTTGTGGAGGTAGGAAAATGAAAAAGAGACTTAACAGGCTGTTTGTGCTTCTGACTGTGAGCGCTGCCGCAATGTCCATGCTTTCCGGCTGCCAAAAAGCCGGTCCGGCATCAGAAGAGGCAACCAAAAACGAAGGTCAAGCGGCAGCGGAAACAGCGGCGGAAGCGGCGGCCACAGAGGAAAAAAAGGCTGCATCCGATGCCGGTTCCACTCCGAGAAATGAAACGCTTTATTTTAACGGCCAGCAGTGGGGCACAATTAATGACTGGAATCCCCTTAGTTCCAACTCGAACAACGCAATGGCGGTCACACAGAACGATAACTCCCGGGAGCTTGTCTATGAGACGCTGTTCATGTATAACATGCTTGACGGGGAGCTTTATGGCCTGCTTGGAAAAGATTATTCATGGAATGATGATCAGACAGAACTGACGATTACCCTGAATCCGGATGCCAGGTGGAGCGACGGAACGCCGGTTACCGCAAAAGACGTGGCATATACTTTTGAATGTCACAAAAAATATGCGTCAGCACAAGGCAGTGATTATTCAAATTATATTGATACGGTAGAAGCTGCAGACGATCTTACGTCTGTTTTTAAAGCAAAACTGGATGAGAACGGATTGCCGGTCAATCCTTTAAAGGTAGTTGAATACATACCAAAGATCTATGTGCTGCAGAAAGAGTATCTTCAAAAGGTTGAGCAGCGCAATGACAACAATGCGGATGAGATCAAGCAGGACAGAATGGAGGATTTTGTTTCTTCCGGCCCATATACTTCCTATTACGATGACGATCAGAAAGTTGTTTTTGTAAGAGATGATAACTACTGGGGCGCTGCCCTGTGGGGCAGGCTTCCCGCACCCAAATACATTACCCATGTTATTTATGAGAACAACGCTGCAGGTGATACGGCTTTTAAGTCCGGGGAGGTTGATGTATCCCAGCAGTTCATAACCAATGTGCAGAAGCTTTGGGAAGAGGAAGGACTTCCCATCTCCACCTATATTGATGAGGCGCCTTATGGGGTTTGTGCCACCATGCCGACTGCTTTCTTTAATGTGGAGGTACCGGGGCTTGACAGAAAAGAAGTCAGAAAGGCAATCGCCATGGCAGTGGATTATGACCAGATCATTGCCTCCGCAATGTCCAATCAGTCCCCGACCTTTAAAGATGTGCCCCGTTCCATCATGAATCCTACATCCGGTGAGCAGGCGCTGGTCAGTCACGATCAATTAAAAGATTATCAGTTTACGGGGAATGATTCGGAAGGGGCAAATGCTCTTTTGGATAAAGCCGGAATTGTGGATACGGATGGAGACGGAATCCGTGAAATCGACGGCAAAAACCTTTCTTTTAAAGCAGAATGTCCCGATGGCTGGACGGACTGGAATGCGGCGCTGGAGATCGTTGCTGCAGCAGGCAGTAAGATCGGAATAGAGATTGAGACCTATTTCCCGGATGCAAACACGTTTTACGATGACCTGACAACCAGAAAATTTGACATTTGCATGCAGAGCCCGCCGGCATCCTCCGTAACAAATCCCTGGGGGCGTGCAATGGCCTTTTTGTCAACGGACTATGCAAAGCTTGAGGTTAACTGGAGCGGCAACTACGGAGGCTATATCAATGATGAGGCGAACAGCATACTTGAAAAAATCCCTCTGGAGACAAATAAGGACACGTTGAAAGAATACTATACGGAATTAAGTAAGATTTATCTGGATGAAGTTCCGTCATTTTCACTGATGTACAGACCGATGCTGTTTCATGCCGTTAACGAGAGCGTATGGACCGGTTTTCCGCAGCTGGATGACGGGGATAACATACCGCCTACGGACTGCACGGATGGATACGGCATCGCGGCATTGTATCATCTGGAGAATGTGAAATAGAACAGGATACACAGATGTCATGAAGAAAACCGGATCAGATAAAATATAAAATGAGGTGATCCTTTGAATGGATATAAAAAATATTATACAAATAAAATAATCTGGTATCTGATTACCTTTGTCATTGCAGTCGCATTGAATTTTGCTTTACCCAGACTGATGCCGGGAGATCCCGTTTCTGCAATTGCGGCAAGAGCGGTGGACGGCATGACGGATTCTACGGCGATCCAGGCCGTGTATGAAGATTATGCTGATAAATTCGGTGTGAACCAGCCTATGATAACTCAATTCCTGGTTTTTGTTAAAAATGCTTTCAGGGGAGACTTTGGAGTTTCCTTCAGCCAGTATCCGAGAACGGTGGCAGATATTATCGCCTCATCGGTATGGTGGACCGTATGCCTTCAGCTCCCTGCAATTATTTTCGGGTGGTTTTTGGGAAATCTTCTGGGAGCGGTTGCCGCTTACAAAAAGGGCGTGTTTGATAAAGGAATTCTCCCTGCGTTCCTGTTTATCAGCAATGTGCCGGCCTTTGGCATGGCCACCGTCCTGCTGTTCGTTTTTTCCCTGAAACTTGGCTGGGCTCCGTCAAGCGGAGGATACGGATTCGATCTGATTCCCAATGGGAGCCTTACATTTTTTAAATCGGTGTTTGCCCATTACCAGCTGCCGTTCTGGTCCATCGTGCTGATCACGGTCGGCGGGCAGGCCATTGGGATGCGTTCCATGTCCATCTATGAATTAAATGCCGACTACGTAAAGTACAGCCGTTTTTTAGGAATGAAAGACAGGACCATTGTGGGCTATGTTTTCCGGAATGCAATGCTTCCCCAGATTACAGGCCTGGCGATGTCCATCGGCACCATGATAGGCGGAGCTCTTGTTGCGGAGATTATTTTCAGCTATCCGGGGCTTGGAACCACGCTGCTTTCTGCTGTCAAAGGAAGGGACTATCCGCTCATTTCCGCATGCACACTGATCATTACGGTCATGGTCCTGCTGGCAAATCTGTTTGTGGAAATGATTTACGGAGTCATTGATCCCCGGATAAAAGCGGCACAGCGGGATTAGGGAGGAAATACGATGAAAAACCAGATAAAACAGATATTTCATTCGCCCAAATTTGTAATAGGTTTTGGGATATTTACGGCGCTGTTGCTGATAACGGTTATTTATCCCCTCGTTGTGACGGAGGATCCTTTGCAGATGATAGGCCAGGGGAACTTTTTTAAACCCGGAATTTATGTTGCCGTAGCAGAAGCGGTCAATGCAGAACCTTATACTTTGAATATTGATTCTTCCGCCGGAAGGCTGGAAAAAGATCTGGATATGGAAGACCGGGCGGCAATGGCTGACTGGCTGGTACGGTTTGCCGGCGTATCCGCGGAGGAAACGGACGTGACAGACGCTGCCGGCCTCGTTTCCCTGTGGAGCTCCCATTATGATCCTTCTCATGAACAGAAAGGATTGATTGCCGCTAAAAAGAAATATTACAGCCGTCTTGATAAAAAAATCAGGGGACTGCTTGCGGAGGAGGATGTGCTCCTCGCTGAGAAAGACGGGGAGACAGGAGAGCTGTCGGTTAAAAAGAGCATTCCGGCCACATCCTATGTGAATGTGAAAGATTTGAAAAACAAACGGCTTTTTATCCTGGGAACGGATAACTTTGGGCGGGATGTTCTGACTGAACTGATAGCGGCAATTGAAACGTCTTTAAAGATTGGCTTTATTGCAGGACTGACCGCCACCCTGATCGGATTGTCCCTCGGCCTGCTTGCCGGATATCTGGGAGGTTTTATTGATGACCTCATTATGTTCGTAACCAATTTATTTACCGTAATTCCCAGTTTTATTCTGTTGATACTCATTTCATACAGTATGGGGAAAAATGCCAGAGGCGTCATGATGGTTGCGGTTATCATCGGTCTGACCTCCTGGACATGGACTGCCAGATCCGTCCGGTCCCAGGTGATTTCCCTCAGAAACAGGGACCATGTCAACATGTCAAAGCTGTCGGGACACAATCTTTTCCGGATTATTCTCACGGATATTCTTCCTTATATTGCTTCCTATGTTGTCATGGCTCTGATTTTACAGATTTCTTCCGGGATTCTTGCGGAAGCACAGCTTTCCATGATCGGACTCGGACCTGCCACAACAACCGTTTCCACTCTTGGCCTTATGATGAACTGGGCCATGTCCTACAGTGCCCAGCTGAACGGGAACTGGTGGGCATATTTTCCCGTCATTCTTTCCATTGCATTCATTTCATTCTCATTGAATCTGATGAATACAGGCCTGGATCAGGTATTTAATCCGCAGCTGAGAGAGTAAAGGAGAATTGATTATGGGAAAAGTAATGCTTGATGTCGATCATTTAAAAACCAAATATATTACCAGATTCGGTGAGGATGTCTATGCGGTAGACGGCGTATCACTTAAAATAGAAGAAGGAAAATCCCTTGGTATCGCAGGAGAGTCAGGCTGCGGAAAATCCACGCTGGCCCTGAGCCTGATGGGATATTACTTCGCGCCTCTTCATTATCAGAGCGGTACAATCAAGGTGGATGGCGTAAATATTTCAGGAATGAAACCCGATGATATCAGGAAAAAGGTTCTTGGAAATGAGATCGCCTATATTCCTCAGGCCGCCATGAATGCTTTAAATCCGACACAGAAAATCCTCCGCTTGATTGAGGATGTCATCCACGCCCATGATCCGGGGGCATCGAAAAAAGAAATTTATGACCTTGCAAAAGAAAGATTTGAAATACTGGGACTGCCTGAACGCGTGTTAAAAAAGCATGCGGTGGAGCTATCCGGGGGGATGAAGCAAAGAACGGTAATAGCCATATCCACCATCCTGTCGCCGAAAGTGCTGATCGCCGATGAACCATCCTCCGCGCTTGACGTCACCTCCCAGAAGATGGTAATTAAAATGCTGCGGGATCTGATGGAAAAAGGCTTTATAAAATCCATGATCTTTATTACCCATGAGCTTCCTCTTCTTTATAATGTTACCGATGAAATCATGGTTATGTATGCCGGGCAGATGGTTGAGCAGGCGGCCGGTGAGGAAATGGTATTTGATCCCCTCCATCCTTATTCCAAAGGTCTGATGGGCTCCATACTGGTTCCGGAACCGGGGACAAAGGAGATAAAACTGACCGCGATTCCCGGAACCCCGCCGAATCTTAAAAATCCGCCGAAAGGCTGCAGGTTCGCTGACCGCTGTAAATATGCAAAACCGGCATGTATGCTCCATGGGATTGCGGAGACCCATTTGGATAACCGCAGGATGTTCCGCTGCTATTTAAACGAAAATGAATTGAGGGAGGTTTACAGCCGTGAGTGATAAAATCTGTCTGAGCGGAAAAGGAGTCACGAAAATCTTTGGAAGCGGTGATGAAAAGACCGTGGCAGTGGATCATGTGGATTTTGAATTTCATGAAGGAGAGATCATATCCATAGTCGGAGAGAGCGGTTCGGGTAAGACCACCCTGTCTAAGATGCTGCTGGGTCTGACCGGTGTGACGGAAGGAGAAATATGCTTTCAGGGGAAGGTTCGGGATATCACCGGTTATAAGAAGAAAAAAGAATATTGGAAGGGGATCCAGGCCATTTTTCAGGACCCGTTTTCTTCCTTTAACGTATTCCGCAAGATTGATCAGGTACTTCTTGACTGCATGAAAATAAAAGGGGAAGGGAGTCTGCCGTATGATGAGAAGGTTGAACGGATGACAGAGGCATGCGGCTTTGTGAATCTTAAATTTGCAGAACTGACCAATAAGTACCCCTTTGAATTATCCGGAGGCCAGATGCAAAGGCTGATGATTGCCAGAATCTTCCTTCTGAAGCCTGAAATACTGCTGGCCGACGAGCCCACCTCCATGATCGATGCCTGTTCAAGAGCTACGATTCTTGAGATGCTTCTGAAATTGAGAGAAGAGATCAACATGACAATTATTTTTATTACACATGATATCGGGCTGGCTTTTTATATTTCTGATTCCATCTATATTATGGAGCATGGAAAATTTGTTGAATCAGGAGCTTCTGAGTCTGTCATTTTAAATCCGCAGGCAGCATATACCAAAAGGCTGATCAGCGACGTGCCGAAGATTCATGAAGAGTGGGATTTATCAACTGTCTGAATGAAGGGAGAAAGGAAAGGATGATAAGAACGGTTATCGACAAAATATTTAACATGCGGGTTGTTTCTAAGGATGAATGGTATCCGGCAGCCGTGCCGGGCAGTGTTTATACGGATCTGCTGAAAAACGGAGTGCTGGAGGATCCGTATTGGCGGGATAATGAAGAAAAAGCATTGGAGGTGATGAAGGAAGATTTTGAATATATGGGCATATTTGATGTGGAAGATATCATGATGAAACAGGAGAAGAAATTTCTGCATTTCGACGGACTTGATACACTGGCGGAGCTTTCTCTCAATGGAATAAGGCTGGGTTATGCGGATAACATGCACCGGGAATGGGAATTTGAAGTAACAGACATGTTGGAGAGCAAACACAATGAACTCCGGATCCTGTTTCGTTCTCCTGTAAAATACATAGAGGAGGAGTACCGGAAGGAACCAATCGGCGGTTCGGAGGATGCCATGAGGGGCTTTCCGAAGATCAGAAAGGCCCATTGTATGTTTGGCTGGGATTGGGGGCCCAGGCTTCCCGATGCAGGCATCTGGAGGAAAATCATTCTGGAAGGCATAACCGGAGCACGCCTTGACAGCGTTTATGTGACACAGGACCATGAGCAGGAGGGTGTATATCTGAATTTTCATGTTTCTGTGAAACGAAACCGGGATGAAAGCATCCTCAGATTTGGGGAGGATAACCGGGAATTGGGAAAAGAGGGCTATTCCTTCCGGGTGACGGTTACGGAACCGCTGGAAGGAGGCCGGCCGGCAGTCCGGACATTTCATCATTCACCGGAAAGCGTTCTCATTGAGGAGCCCAGACTCTGGTGGCCAAACGGATATGGAAAACAGGATTTATACGGAATCCGGGCAGAGCTTTTAAAGGACGGTGAAGTAATTGATGACTGGAATAAGCGGATCGGCCTCAGGACTCTTACGGTGCGCAGAGAGAAGGATGAATTCGGAGAATCCTTTGCCCATGAAGTAAATGGCATGAGGATATTTGCCATGGGTGCGGATTATATCCCGGAGGATTGCATATTGAGCCGGTGTGATCCGGAGAGAACCATGGAGCTGCTGAAACAGTGTAAAGCGGCAAATTACAACGTCATACGGGTATGGGGCGGCGGCCATTATCCGTATGACTCATTCTGGGATGCCTGTGATGAACTGGGGCTTGTGGTGTGGCAGGATTTCATGTTTGCCTGTGCACTCTATGATCTGTCAGAAGATTTTGAGAATAATATCCGTCAGGAATTTATCGATAATATCCGGAGAATCCGTCATCATGCATCCCTCGGTCTCTGGTGCGGCAATAACGAGATGGAGATGTTCGTTGATCAGGGCGGGTGGAACTGTACCCCAAAGCAGAAAGCCGATTATATTAAGATGTACGAATACATCATTCCGAAAATTCTGAAGGAAGAGGATCCCCGGACCTTTTACTGGCCGGCAAGCCCTTCTTCCGGAGGAAGCTTTGACGGTCCGAATGATGAGAACCGGGGAGATGTGCATTACTGGGATGTCTGGCATGGAAACAAGCCGGTTACGGAGTACCGTAAGTTTTATTTCCGGTATGTGTCTGAATTCGGTTTCCAGTCATTTCCGTCTCTTAAGACAATAGAGGCTTTTACAAAAAATGAAGACCGGAATATTTTTTCTCATGTCATGGAGAAGCATCAGCGCAATTCTTCAGCCAATGGGAAGATTATGGCTTATATGGAACAGATGTTTCTATATCCCAATGATTTCGATACGCTGCTTTATGCATCCCAGCTGCTGCAGGCGGAGGCGGTAAAGTATGGGGTTGAACATTTCCGGCGGAACAGGGGCAGATGTATGGGAGCCATCATCTGGCAGCTGAATGACTGCTGGCCGGCAGCTTCATGGTCTTCCATCGATTATTACGGAAGGTGGAAGGCGCTGCATTATTATGAAAAACGTTTTTTTGCGCCCCTTCTGATATCCTGTGAAGAAGAAGGAATTCTGACACAGGATCCCAACCCCAATGCCCAGCCTTATAAAGTAAAAAAGTCCATCCGGCTTTCGGCTGCTAACGAGAGTCCCGTAGATGAAACGGTTACAGTCGTTTGGGAGTTAAGAAAAAATTCAGGAAAAATCATAAGAAGCGGGCAGGAGGTACGGCTGATACCAAAACTTTCTTCCGTATGGTTCGATAAAGTGGAATTGCCGGAAGCAGAGCTCTATGAGGATTATGTAAGCTGCGGCTTAAACCGGCAGGGAGAGACCGTATCCCGGGGGACCGTCCTGTTCTGTCCGCCCAAGCACTACCATTTTGCGGATCCTGGGTTAACGGTGAGGGCTGAAAAGGATACAATCGTAGTAACTGCAAAGGCGTATGCCCGGTCTGTTGAAATCCGTAACGGAAATGATGATCTGATCCTTACCGATAATTTCTTTGACATGAATCCGGGAGAGAGGAGCGTAGGGATTTTAAGGGGGAGGCCCGAGGGACTTAAGGTAAGGAGCGTTTACAATATCCGGTAAGAACGGGGAAAGAAATGAGACGGGAAGGAGACAATAAATGAACATTAAAAAAATTGTTAAGGAAATGACGCTGGAGGAAAAGGCAGGTCTTTGTTCCGGCGCGGATTTTTGGCGCACAAAAGCCTTGAAAAGACCTGGAATACCGGCATCTATGGTAAGCGACGTAAGCGACGGCCCTCACGGTCTCAGGAAACAGGATGATAAAAGTGATCATCCGGGTGTCAATGACAGCATTCAGGCAGTCTGCTTTCCGGCTGCATGTGCAACTGCGTCTTCCTTTGACAGGGAACTTATAACGGCTATGGGAGAGGCGCTCGGAGGTGAGTGCCAGGCGGAAGATATTCATGCCGGCGCTTCATCGAGGGATCTGCGTGAATCAGTAAGTGTGAAGATGGAATCCACGGTCAGCGTACCGGTTGTATATCACATGAACAGTACGGTGGGCGATATCCTGTCGGATTCCGAAGTGGCTGAACTCATAGAGCCGTTCCTTTACAGATACAAAAAAAACAGTGACTTTGGAAATCATGAAGGGGAAGCCGCAGAATCGGCAATTTCACAGCAGATGGACGATGCGATGCTCCGCTATATGCCTCTCCGTCAGATGCTCAGTTTTGCGCCCGGCGTTAATACTCCGGAAGAATTCCAGGAATTAGTCAGCCGGATGAATGAAAAGAAAAGGGCCGGTGGTTGTATTTATCCTGTAATTAGCATACAATAAAGACAATGTGAATTATGATAATAAAAACAGATATATTCGCAGGGCTGACAGATGCTGATCAAAACTTTCAAAAAGTGACTCATGTGGTTGATGAGAACGGGCCGGCAAAATAATAATTCTTACAAATGAGGAGGCAAAAATGACATGACCCGGAAATTACTTACTCCCATCCTTCCGGACGCGATGGAATGGGTCCTGGAAGATGTGGATGAGCTTTACGGCAGAAAGGACGATGAGGAGCCGGTCAGAGATGCCGTCATAAGGAATATCCACGGGACAGAGGAGGACTTCTCCCGCATGCGTTTTTCCGCAGCCGTATTTGAAAACTGTGTGTTTCAGGACTGCAGCTTTGAAAAAGGGGAGTTTACGGACGCGGTATTTAAAGCCTGTGATTTTTCCAACTGCAATTTCGGGGACAGTTATTTCAACCGTGCGGAGTTCCGTGCTTCAAAAGGCCTGGGAACAAAGTTCTGCGGGAGCACCATACTTCACACCTTGGTGGAAGAATGCAATTTCAGCTACGCCAATTTTGATTCCTCCAGGCTGGAACATATCCGCTTTGCCAACACCCAGCTCCGGGGCGGTTCCCTGACCCAGTGCCGGTGCAAGACGGTGGAATGGGACCGGGTCTGTCTGGAAAACGCCAGTTTTTTTAAGACCGTGCTGAGGGGCATGGACTTCACCGGCAGCGTCATACAGGGGCTGGTGCTCTCCGACGACTGCCGGGAGATGAAGGGGGCTGTGGTGGACTTGTACCAGGCGGCGGAACTGGCAAAATATCTCGGTGTGGTCATAAAGAGCTGACCCTTTCCCCATAAACGTTTCTGAAACGAGTATGAGGTTTGCAGCCGCTTGATATATGGTATAATGGTTTTGATCGTGTTGGAAGATAACTGGTTTATTGAAGGAGGCGGGATTTTTTATGATGGAACCCTCAAAGACTGCATAGCACAGGTTATGCAGTGAAAGTCAATAAGTAATTGTGTAGCCTTTGCTGTACCGGACTGAAAAATATGTTTGGGAGGCTGAGATGGGCTATCAGAAGGCGAATGAAATTTTACCGGAGGACCTGGTGGAATTGATTCAGAATTATATAGACGGAGAATATGTTTATATTCCAAGAAAACAGGAAAATAAAAGGACCTGGGGCGAGGGGACCGGCGCCAGGGAAGAAAGGAAGATCCGGGATACATCCATTTATGAGGATTACCTTTCCGGCATCTGCGTGAAGCTTCTTGCGGAGCGCTATTATCTGTCTGAAAAAAGTATCCAGAGGATCGTGCTTCAGGAAAAGAAAAATAAGGAAATGAAACAGAGCCGTGCATCGAAAAGGAAATGATGTACGGCCTTTTCTTTGCTTCTGAAAAGTGTCTGAGGTGGGAGGAAGAAGGCAGGCGTGCTATGGTTGTCGGAGAGATAAAACACGGAATGGAGAAAAAACATGAACCGAAATCTGCGAAAACAATGGATCGTCACGCCGGACCAGCTTCCTGCCGTCTTAAGAAGATGTCCGAAATGCGGAAAGAAGACGGAATTTATAAACAGCGGAAAATTCAGGGTGAATGCCAACGGCCGGCTCATCGATGTATGGATGATCTACCGGTGCGTCCAATGTGATACATCCTGGAATATGACCGTATGGGAAAGGGTAAATGCCGGCTCCATGGATGAAAAAGAATATGAGGGCTTTTTGAAAAACGATCCGGATCTGGCGGCAAAATATGGAAATGACAGGGATTTATTTGCGGGAAATAAAGCGGAGGCGGCTCCGGCAAAGGCAGAATATCACGTAACTGTTGTGGACACCCCTTACCCCTGTAAAGAGGAATACGGGCTGGAGATCGGGATTAAGGTGCCCTCAGGTTTTGATTTAAGGGCGGATGCCCTTTTAACAAAGCAGCTTTCCGTATCCAGGGAAAGGGTGAAACGGTGGTGTGAGGAAGGGCTGATCTTAAACGGCGGCGGGCTTTTGTCTTCCAAAGACAGGATAAAGGATGGCATGGTCCTGAAGATAAAAAAGAAAGCCTTTCCGTCGGAGTCACAAAAGGAAGGGGAGAGTATGGAATCTCCCTGCCGGATAAAGAGCCGTGCGGTCAGGCATTGACAAAAGCCTGAAAAAATTGTATAGTACTTCGGAGGTAACGGAGCCTGAGGATGGCTGCCGTTACCTTTTTTATATCCCAGGAAGCGCTTGACGTTTGTTTCGGCCTGATTTATTCTAAAAGCAGGTACAAAGTATAATACAAAGGTGATGAGGAGTATGGTTGAGACGGTTGTATCCGTAGGACTGGCAGTGGGTGAGAACTGGAAAATTTATAAAAACAGGATCCAGCCCAAGGTGCTGACAGGAAAAGAAAAAAGATTGAGCGTTGTGACCGGGGTTCATGGAGACGAGCTGGAGGGGCAGTTCGTATGCTATGAGCTGAACCGTATTCTTCGGGAAAAGGGAGAATGCTTAAAAGGGATCGTGGATATTTATCCGGCTTTAAATCCCCTTGGACTGGACTCCGTCACCAGAGGAGTGCCCGGTTTTGACATTGATATGAACCGGATTTTTCCGGGAGATGAGGAAGGTGCCGTTACCGAGCATATCGCTTCGGAGATCATGTCGGATATTTCCGGATCGGATTTCTGTGTGGACATCCATGCCAGCAATATTTTCCTGCGGGAAATTCCTCAGATACGCATGAGCGAGAAACAGGCGGGGGAGCTGCTTTCATATGCGGAGCTCATGAATGTGGATCTGGTATGGATCCATGAAAATGCCGTTGTGCTGGAATCCACCCTTTCCCACGGCTTAAACAGCATTGGGGTTCCCACCTTTGTTGTGGAAATGGGAGTGGGCATGCGGATCACCAGGAGCTATGGCCGGCAGCTGACCGAAGGGATCCTCTGTCTGATGAAGGAGCTTGGAATCTGGGAAGGAGAGACCATTTCCCCCAAAAAGCCCATGATATCCTTAAACCGGAAGCTGGGCCTTTCCAATGCGGAAAAAGCCGGGATCTTCCTGCCATCCGTGGAGCATTTGGGAAAAGTGGAGGAGGGAGAACCTGTGGGACAGATTTTAAATCCTCTGGACGGCACTGTTCTGGAAGAGGTGGTTTCTCCCATTGAGGGGCTGGTCTTTACTTTAAGGGAATATCCTGTGGTGTCTGTGGGCTCCCTTCTGGCCCGTGTGCTGGGAGGTGAGGAATTATGAGAAAAAAAGTGATACTGTCGCTTCCCAATCTCTACCGGGATCATATGGAAATATACGGCTACCATTTCGGAAAAGGGGAAAAGTCCGCCTGCATTGTGGGAGCATGCCGGGGAAATGAGGTCCAGCAGCTATACATCTGTTCCCAGCTCATCAGGCAGCTGAAGGAGCTGGAGGAGCGGGGCGCCATTGTAAAAGGGAATGAGATCATGGTGATCCCTGCGGTCAATACCGCCTCCTTTAATGTGGGAAAACGGTTCTGGCCTACGGATGATTCGGATATTAACCGCATGTACCCGGGGGACGGCACCGGTGAGACTACAAAACGGATCGCCGCCGGTATATTTGACGCGGTGAAGGCGTACAGCTATGGGATCCAGTTTACCAGCTTTTACATTCCGGGAGATTTCGTTCCTCATGTGCGGATGATGGATACGGGATTCCAGAACCCCAGCCTGGCCAATTTATTCGGCCTGCCCTATGTGGTGGTGCGGGAGGCAAAGCCATTTGACAAGGGCACCTTAAATTATAACTGGCAGCTGAAGAATACCAGCGCTTTTTCCGTATATACCAGCGGGACGGACCAGATCGATGAGCCCTCTGCAAAAATGGCGGTGGCTTCGGTGCTCCGCTTTCTCACACGCATGGGAATGGTCCGCTATACCAGCCACAGCGGCTATATTGCCACCGTTCTTCAGGAAAGCGATTTAGCCAGTGTGCGGACGGACTGCGCCGGGTTTTACCGCCCCTATTATAAGCCGGGGCAGGAGGTGAGCCGGGGGGACGTGCTGGCGGACATTCTGGATCCCTATGAAGGGGAAGTCATCAGCCAGATCCTGGCACCCACGGAAGGGATCGTATTTTTCGCCCATTCCCAGCCGCTTGTAATGGAAGGCGCCATTATTTTTAAGATCATCCGAAGGCTTCATGAATAGGGGAACCGGGCTTGACGGTGAAAGGGCCATTTGGCTATAATAGATATAATATGAGGAAAGGGCGTGGGCCGCAGGTATGGGAGATTCGGTAAACAGATGTGATTGTCAGGCGGTGAACGGGGAACTCGCCGCAAAGGTCAGGGCAGAGATGGAAGAAGACGAATGCAAGGGGCTTTTGTCGGCCTTTTTCAAGCTGATCAGTGATGATACCAGGATAAAGATCATGTATGCCTTATCCAGAAGCGAATTGTGCGTCAATGATCTTGCCGTCATACTGGATATGACGAAGTCGGCCATATCCCACCAGCTTAAGCAGCTCAAGGTATCCGGCCTGGTGAAGTCAAGAAGGGAAGGGAAATACGTCTATTACTCCCTGGATGATGAGCATGTATTTGAGATACTGGAAAATGCCCTGGTCCATGTGAAGCATAAGAAATAGAGTTCCGGCCGCCATGAAGGCGGCCGTTCTTTTTGCCTCAGACACCGGATTTTGAAACCTTAAGGGCCCGGAGGGCATTCAATATGGCGATTACGGAAACTCCCACATCGGAGAATACCGCTTCCCACATGGTGGCAACACCAAATGCGCTTAGAATCAGGACACCGGCTTTTACTGCCAGGGCAAATGTGATGTTCTGGCGCACAATGCGCAGTGTTTTTCTGGAAATGTCCATGGCGTCGGCAAGCTTGGAAGGCTCGTCGGTCATGATCACCATATCCGCGGCTTCAATGGCTGCATCGGATCCCAGCCCGCCCATTGCGATTCCGATATCCGCCCGGGCCAGGACCGGCGCGTCGTTGATCCCGTCTCCCACAAAGATCAGCTTGCCCTTCGGGGATTTCCCGGCAAACAGCTCTTCGACCTTCCGGACCTTGTCGGCGGGCAGAAGGCCGGTATATACCTCATCCATGCCGAGTTCACCCGCAACCTTTTCACCTGCGGTTTTGGAATCGCCGGTGAGCATTACCGTCTGCCGGATATGATTCTTCTTCAGTTTTTTTATGGCAAGAGCCGCATCGGGCTTTACCTTGTCGGCAATCACGATATAGCCGGAATAGGAGCCATCCACTGCCGTGTGGACAACGGTTCCTGCAACGGTTTCTTCCGGGCAGGGAATATGAAGCATTTTCATGAGCCCGGCATTGCCGGCTGCGATTTTCTTTCCGTCAACGACGGCTATGACGCCGCGGCCGGAAATCTCTTCCACCTCACCGATCCGTTGGGGATCAATTTCCTTTTCATAGGCCCGCTTCAAGGAAAGGGATATGGGGTGGCTGGAATAGCTTTCCGCATAAGCGGTGAGCATCAATAAATCTTCTTGTGAAATACCGGCAGGATGGATCTCCTGGACCTCAAATACTCCCTGGGTCAGAGTGCCTGTTTTGTCGAATACAACGATTTCAGCCCGGGCCAGCGCTTCCAGATAATTGCCGCCCTTGACCAGGATACCGGCTTTTGAGGCGCCGCCGATCCCGCCGAAAAAGCTTAAGGGTACGGATACCACAAGGGCGCAGGGGCAGGACACCACTAAAAAGGTCAGTGCCCGGTATACCCATTGGGAAAAGGTTGCCCCGGGTATGACGAGGGGCGGGACCAGGGCCAGTAAAAGGGCTGCGATGACCACCAACGGAGTGTAGACAGCGGCAAATTTCGTTATGAAATTTTCCGAATTTGATTTTTTGCTGCCCGCATTTTCTACCAGATCCAGGATCCTGCTGACCGTGGATTCTCCGAATTCTTTGGTGACACGGATCTTTAAAACACCGTTTACGTTTACGCAGCCGCTTAAAACCTCGCTTCCGGCCCACGTCTCCCTGGGAACGGATTCCCCGGTCAGGGCTTTCGTATCAATCATGGACTGGCCTTCCAAAACCGTCCCGTCCAGGGGGATTTTTTCACCCGGACCCACTAAAATGGTGTCACCGATCTTCACTTCCTCCGGATCCACCCGTTCCCATTTGCCGGAATCCCTGACCAGATTAGCATAGTCCGGCCGGATATCCATTAATTCGGAAATGGATTTTCTGGACTGGGAGACGGCGTAGCTCTGGAATAATTCTCCTACCTGGTAGAACAGCATAACCGCAACGGCCTCGGGATATTCCCGGATGCAGAAGGCGCCAACGGTTGCAACGGTCATTAGAAAGTTTTCATCGAATACCTTTCCCCGGAGGATGTTCCGTATGGCTTTCCACACGATATCGCCGCCTGTGATGACATAGCTGACGGCGAACAGAAGGGGTGCCATGAAACCGGCCTCTGTTCTTAAGGCAATGGCCAGTATAAAAAACAGGCTGCCGATGATAATCCGGGTCAGACGCTTTTTCATAATCCTCACACTCCTTTGTCTTCCTAGCGGCTCAGCGGCTTAAGCCTGACGTCGGGTTCCACTTTTTTTACGGTTTTTTTAATGGATTTTAAGATTTCCTCCATATCATCGGCTTCTGTCTCCACCACCATTTTTGTGGTCATAAAGTTCACGGCGGCGCTGGAAATGCCGTCTAAACCGTTCACGGCCCTTTCAATCTTAGCTGCACAGTTGGCGCAGTCCAGTCCTTCTAATAAAAATGTCTGTTTCATAAAGTTACCTCCTGATATGTTATTTATTATATTATGCTTTCATATGAACAAATGATCAACCATTCATTTGTATCTTCATTATAGTTGAATGAATATTCAATTGTCAAGAGGTTTTTGTTTTTTTCCAAAAATAAATATTTGAATTTCCCCGTGGATTTCCCTCATATCTGTGGGGTACCGGAAAAGATAAAATAAAAGAGCAGCAGCTGTGAATTCCCGTAGATGAAAAACTTGACAGGGGCGGGCAGCAACAGTATAATTCAAATTGATTGAGCAAATATTCAAATAATTTCAATGGGAAATGACTGGAGCAATGGAGATGCAGTATACCGCGCTGGAGCAGCTGCTCGTGAATTCAATAAAAGAAGTGCAGATAAAGTTAGGCTATGAGAAAGAAGCCATACGGTTTTATTATCCGGAAAAGGCCTTAAATCATATACTGAAGATCAGAGAAGGGGCGGGACCGGAGACAAAAGCCGTGATGGAAGGCTTTAAAGACCATGTCAGGCAGCGGCTGGGAGATATCAGGATCACGAAGAGCCAGGGCCGTTTCTGCTTTGAGATTCCGCCGGAAGGGGTGGAGTTCGTATTTCGTCATGTAAAAGACAATGGATTTTTAAAGGAATTCATTGAAGTCACGGAGAAACCCGGCGCAGGACTGGATGACATACTCCGGGTCTTTCAAAAATTTTCCGGCGGCAGGGTGATTTGTGAAAGCTCCCGGGAAGAGGAATGCGATTATATCATCTATTTTGAAGATCCTTCCTTTGATTGTTACCGGTATTACATCAAATTTTATGAAAATCATATTACCTACCATAGATTTTTATCCGAGGATGCAATGGATATGGGTCTGTGACCATACGATACCAGGAGAAAAAACAATGCAGAAGAAAAAGCTGATTCTGACCCTGTTCACAGGGCTGACCATGGTGTTTTCCAGTTATTTTACGGCTGAGGCCGATACAGGAGCGGATGGAACCATTCCCATCGTGGCGCCGCCTCCTTTCGAACAGGCCATCGGCCCCGGGATCAATATAAAAAAGGAATATACCCAGACTTCCCCGGATGGGACGGGAGATCAGGTCGTGTCATATGCCAGGCAGTTTATCGGCAATCCCTATGCCTACGGAGGGACAAGCCTTACGGAAGGCGCCGACTGTTCCGGATTTGTTATGAGCATTTATAAACAGTTCGGCATAAACCTGCCGAGGACTTCCGGAGAACAGGGGAATGCGGGGATGGATGTGGGCGGCCTGGAAAATGCCCGGCCCGGCGATCTGGTATCGTACATAGGACATATCGGCATTTACGCGGGCCAGAATCAACTGATCCATGCAAGCGGCCCTGAGGATGGGATTAAAATATCCTCCGTGGATTTTATGCCCATTGTTTCCATCAGAAGAATCCTTAATAAATGAAAAAGAGCTCGTTCCAGCCCTGGTCAGGGGCATTGGAATGAGCTCTTTTTTCCTGCCGAAAGCCAAAAGTTTTTCAGTCATAATTTGTCCCACCCTACATATATTGAGGTAAGAGGAGGGATGAAGGTGGAGAAAAAAGACGAGCTTATCAATATATTTTCCAGAAACATAAGAGAAATATTAAACCGGATGACCATCGACTTCATGGAAGTTCAGGAAATCAGGCTCCGGGTTGCGGCCCCTCTTTTAATGGTGTACCGCAATGAAGAGTATTATATAACCCGGAAGGGGAACCTAAGCAGGGATAAGAAGGACGCCTATCTTGCTTCGAAAAATGAACTCACGGAAACCATGGAGTACTTAAGCAGCTATTCCCTGTATGCCTTTGAAGAGGAGATGAGACAGGGCTTCATCACCATACAGGGAGGCCACAGGATCGGGATCGCAGGAAAAGTCATTCTGGACGAGAACGGAATTAAGACCATGAAATACATATCCTTTATCAATGTCAGGCTGTCTCATCAGGTGAAGGGCTGCGCGTCTCCGGTTCTGCCCTATATATATGAGGAAGGAAGGGAGATTTATCATACCCTGATCATTTCCCCGCCCAGATGCGGGAAAACCACTCTTTTGAGGGACTTGATCCGGCAGGTTTCCAATGGCTGCGAAGAGCATTCCGGACTGACCGTGGGTGTGGTGGATGAACGGTCGGAGATCGGAGCCTGCTGTCAGGGGATCCCGCAGAATGAGCTGGGAATACGCACCGACATTCTGGACTGCTGCCCCAAGGCCAGAGGCATGATGATGTTAATCCGTACCATGTCTCCCAGAGTGATCGCCGTGGATGAGATCGGAAGCCGTGAAGATCTGGAAGCCATGGAATATGTGATGAACTGCGGCTGCAAGCTGATCGCCACGGTTCACGGCAGCTCCATCGACGATCTGAAGCAGAAGCCGGTTTTAAGAAGGCTGGTGGAGGAACGGATCTTTGAGCGGTATATCGTTTTAAACAATTCGGGCAGGATCGGGAACATCGACCAGATCTATGATTCCAGGGGAACACAGCTTTATAAGGCCCGGGTGCAGCAGCTGGAAAAACGGTGGGACAGGCAGGAGTGCAGAGCCTATGGATAAAATGTTTCTGCGGATCCTGGGATCCGTTCTGGTCATTGTTTCCTGCTCGGGCCTTGGATTTTATATGGCGGCTCAATGGAACGAGCGTTTAAAGTCCGTGGAAAAGCTCCGGAAAATGATTTTTCTGCTGAAGGGGGAGATTGTTTATGCCAGGTCCACGCTGACAGAGGCATTTGAGCGGACCGGCAGGAAGGCCGGAGGCGAAATCGGCGTTTTGTTTGAAAATGTGTCAGCCAGGCTTTCAGGACAGCAGGGAGAGCCCTTTTATACCATCTGGCAGGAGGAGATTGACAAGCTTCCCGGAGAAGTCTGCTTATCCAAAGAGGACAAACAGAATTTAAAAGGCCTGGGAGAGCATCTGGGATATCTGGACATGGATATGCAGGAGAGGAACATCCTTCTGTATCTGGAGCAGCTGGATCTGACCATTGGCTATTTGAGAAAACACAAACAGGAGAAAAGCCGCCTTTATACCAGCCTGGGTATTATGGGAGGTCTGTTCCTGACAATCATCATGTATTGAGGAGGATAGCATGGGGGTCAATTTGATTTTTAAAATTGCAGCAGTTGGAATCCTGGTTTCCGTCATCTGCCAGGTACTAAAACACAGCGGACGGGAAGAACAGGCATTCTTAACAAGCCTTGCGGGGCTGATCCTGGTGCTGTTCTGGCTGGTGCCTTACATTTACCAGTTATTTGAATCCATTAAAAATCTGTTTGCATTGTAGGTGAGCGCCTTGCGGGCATACCTTTATGTCCTGGAAAGCAGGGCAGGAAAGGGGAAAACATGACGGTAGTGACCATAGCCGTAGCAGGGATCGTAGCCGTTCTCCTGGCGGTTTCCTTAAAAGGGATGAAGGCGGAATACGGAACTTATCTGGTCATGGCGGCAGGCTTTTTTATCTTTTTTTACGGCATGGGAAAGCTTACCACCATACTGGACACCATGAAGGAGATCCAGTCTTATATTAAGATCAACAGCGTTTATTTATCCACCATGGTGAAAATGATCGGCATCACCTACATCGCGGAATTTGCCGCGGGGATCTGCAAGGATGCCGGGTACGGGGCTGTGGGAACCCAGATCGAAATCTTCGGAAAGCTGTCCGTGCTGGCGGTCAGCATGCCAATTCTGCTGGCTCTGATCGAAACCCTGCAGGTATTTTTATCATGACGGGAGGAAGAAGGACCATGAAGAGGATCCCCATTATCCTGCTGTGTCTGCTGGCCATGGTATTTTTAGACATGGACTGCTACGGAGCGGAAACGTCTCCCGGGCAGGAATCCGGGGGCAGCGCGGCCAAAGAGCTGGATCTGGATCAGTATGATTTGACGGATATTCAGAATTTCCTGGATCAGATGAAGGGAAATCAGGGCATGGATCTTTCGTTCCGGGATCTGATGAAGGATCTGATGGATGGAAAGCTTTATGAGGTCATGGGACATGCAGGAGAGGCCCTTAAGGATCTTCTCATCGGGGAAGTGAAAATCAGCGGGCACATGATGGGACAGATCATTGTGCTTGGGATCATCGGGGCGGTGTTCACCAATTTTTCCAGCGTGTTTACGGGGAGCCAGATTTCGGAGACCGGTTTTTTCGTCACATACCTGCTGCTGTTTACTTATCTGGCGGCCAGCTTTTTTACCAGCGTCACCATTGCAAAGGATGTGGTGGGACAGATCCTGGATTTCATGAAGGCATTGATGCCGGCCTATTTCCTTGCGGCGGCGTTTGCGGGAAGCAGCGCGTCGGCAGTTGCTTCCTATGAGTTCACATTGCTCGCCATCGCCGCCGCCCAGTGGCTTTTGGGACAGGTTCTGTTATCCCTGGTAAGGGTTTACGCCCTTCTGGTCATGGCAGGGCACATTGCCAAAGAGGATATGCTCTCAAAGCTCACCGAGCTTCTGGAGCAGGTGGTATCCTGGAGCTTAAAGACCCTGGTGGGGGTGGTCCTTGGCTTCCATATCATTCAGTCCATGGTGCTTCCTTATGTGGATTCCATGAAGACCGGGGCGGTGCAGAAGCTGATCGGAGCCATTCCTGGGATCGGCCAGGGGGTGAGCTCCGTGGCCCAGATGGTGCTTGGATCCGGAGTCCTGATAAAAAATACCATTGGCGCGGCGGGCATCATCGTGCTTGTCATCATATCCGTGGTGCCCCTGCTTAAGCTGGTGGTGCTGATGATCCTGTATCAGTGCATTGCCGCCCTTTTGCAGCCGGTCTGCGATAAAAGGATCGTCTCCTGCATTTCCGATATGGCAAAAGGCCACAAGATGCTGCTTTCCATAGCGGCTTCCGGGGTGCTGCTGTTCGTGGTTACCATAGCGTTGGTGTGCGCCTCCACCAATGTGACCTATTATACCGGGTGATTGACATGGAAAAACTGTTTGAATGGATTCGCAATATAACTTACTATCTGATATTTGTTACTGTGGCGGTAAATCTTCTGCCTAATAAGAAATATGAAAAATATATAAGGTTTTTCGCAGGCATGGTGCTCATCCTCCTGGTATTGAAACCCATTACGGGAGGTTTAAGGCTTGACGATACCCTGGCTTACTATTTTGAGGCCATCAGCCTGAAAAAGGAGGCGGGTGAGCTGACGGGAAAATTTTCCCAGATGGAAGAAAAGCGGCTGGAAAGCATGATCACCGGATATGAGGAGGCGGTGGGAGTGGATTTAAGATCCATGGCCGAGACCGAAGGGTTCGGCTGCAGACAGGTAAAGGCGGAGATCGACAAGGATCAGGAAAGCGCCGCCTTCGGACACGTGGTGGGGGTATTCCTGCTTCTGGTGCCTGAGGGAGCGGAAAACGGGGCAGCAGGCGCTGTCACGGCCGGAGAGGGAGCGGAACCCGTAAAAAAGGTACAGGAGGTAGAAGGGGTAAAAATAAGCGCATCGGAGCCGGATGGCGGCGGTGATAAGGGGCAGGAGGACGTGAGAAGGAACAAGCAGGAAGAAAATTCACGGCTTTCTGGTCTTAGACGGAGAATTGCGGAATATTATGATTTGGAGGAACAGGATATTGAAATTCAAGTGGAAGATGGGAAAGGATAAATGGCTGATTCTGCTGGCGGTAGGAATGATAATCCTGATCCTTACATTTCCCTCCGGTTCGGGTATCGCTGAAAAAGTGGAGCGGACGGCAGAAAGCAAAAACCAAACGGTGCTGCAGCAGGGAATCGTGACCGAACCTGTGGACGGGGAGGCGGCAGCTGCGGCCGGCGCAGACCGGACCTATGAGGATCAGCTGGAGGCGAGGGTGAAGAAGATCTTAAAAACCGTGGATGGGGTCGGCCAGGTGGAAGTGATGATTGTGCTGAAATCTTCCGAGGAGAAAGTACTCCGGGTTGACAGAAACAGTTCGGACTCCACCACGGATGAAAAGGACAGTTCCGGAGGAACCAGAAAGATTACCAGCGCAGAACAGCAGGAAAGCACTATTCTGACAGGTTCAGGAGATAATACGTCTCCCATTGTGGAGAAAGAAATACGTCCGGAAATAGAAGGAATTGTCATCAGTGCCCAGGGCGGAGGCAGTCCTACGGTAAAAGCTGAAATTTCCAGTGCCATGGAAGCATTATTTAACCTGCCCCCACATAAAATAAAAGTATTAAAGAGGGTGGAATAAAAAGGAGTGTCGGTATGAGAAGTTGGAAAACAAGCAATGAACCCAAAGTCCCTAAAACCCCAAAGAAAATGGATATGAAGAAACTGTTCCGAAGAAACCAGATTATCATCACCACGCTGGCCGTTATGATAGCCGCAGCTGGATATTTAAACTATGCCGGAAAACAGGAGATCGCTTCCGGAACAGACGTTTATGAGGCGGGAATGACAGACATTTCCGAAGAGGATATTCTGGCGGAGAATCAGGCGCTTGACGGCAGTGACGCAGATTATCAGGAAATTGCAAGCCTTGATCAGGATGCCGAGGATATTGATAAACTGGCCGCAGCGGAGTCTACGGAAGAAACAGACAACTCCGGTGAGGGAACCACGGTTGCAGCCGCCGATACCGCCGCGGCCACAGACCTTGCCGCAAACGAGACCCAGGCAGCCGATACCGGCCTTGACAACCCGGGCGAAGCGGTTCTCACCAGCGGGATGAACGTATCAGATTACATATCCAGCGTACAGTTAAACAGAGAGCAGGTAAGGGCCAGAAATAAGGAAACCCTGATGAATCTGATCAACAACCCGAACATTGAGGAAGCGGCCAAACAGGAAGCCATTCAGGAAATGATCGAAATGACGGCCATTTCCGAAAAGGAAAACGCTGCGGAGACCCTGCTTCTTGCCAAAGGCTTTGCGGATCCTGTGGTCAGCATATCCAACGGCAAGGTGGATGTGGTCGTCAATGCCTCCAGCATTACCGATCCGCAGCGGGCCCAGATTGAGGACATCGTAAAGAGAAAAACTGAGGTGGGAGCGGAAAATATCGTCATCACTCTCATGAAGCTGGAAGAGTAAAAAGCCTTTGCAAAGGGCGGACAATTTTGCTATAATGATTCCAGAACCCAGAAATTTAAGTACAGGAGGGAATTGTTGTGGCGGAAGTGGAAAGCAGAAATACTCACAAGGTATATGAAAAAGATAAAATCGGCGAAGTACAGATAGCGGATGACGTGGTGGCCATCATTGCAGGCCTGGCTGCAACGGAAGTAGAAGGCGTGGATTCCATGGCGGGCAACATCACCAATGAGCTGGTGGCAAAGCTGGGCATGAAGAATTTGTCCAAGGGCGTGAAGGTAGAACTGACGGAAGAGCATGTTTCCGTGGAATTGTCCTTAAACATCAAATACGGCTACAGCATACCGGCAGTCAGTGAAAAGGTGCAGGAGAAAGTGCAGAACGCCATCGAGAATATGACAGGCTTAACGGTTCTGGATGTGAATATCCGGATTGCAGGCGTTGCATTGGATGAGAACAGGTAGTTCTTTATTAGTCTATCGCGGGGGGCGGACCAAAGAGAGGTCCGGCCCTCCGTTTCTTTTTGCGTCCGGCCGGAAAATACTCTTGTAATGGAATTGGACAGGATTTATAATGTACCATAAGTGTATAACGGGATTCTTGAGGGACAGGTGTTTTAACATATGATGAATCGTAGGGAAAAGAATCATTACCCGCCAAAAGTAATGGTTTTATTCGGGCTGGTGATTTCGGTTATTGTGGGAATTTGTGCTTTAAATTTTTATTATTTCAGGGAAGTCGAGAAAAGCCTTATAAAGCAGACCTACCGGGATTTAAAGCAGGAGAATGACAAGGCGCAGGCTTATCTTCAGATCATGGTGCGGACGAAATTTGAATGGCTGGAGGTGTTTGCGTCCTATTGTGATCTTCCCGATGGATCGGGAACGGAAGAATGGTGGAAGGAAATGGACCGGTTTCAGGAGGAAGGCGCCCGGTTCGGAGTGGCCGATGACCGTGGAACCATATATTTCGGTGATCATGAGTCCGAGGATATTTCGGAACGGGATTACTACCGGAACGTTTTAAACGGAGAGAAAAGCGTTTCCGCGGTTCTTGCGGGAGACTTTGACGGTCAGGACGGTATCGTTCTGGCTGTTCCGATTATACGGGACGGCGCAGGAAAAGGGGCCGCCTGCATCGAGTATACCACGGAAGAACTGGGTAAATATATTAACAATACGGAATTGAGCCGTTACGGGACCAATCTGGTTTTTTCAAGGAACGGGGATCTGCTGGTTTCCGGTGCCGGCAGTGAAACTTACGGAACCGTTTACGAAATGCTGGGAAGCATGGAATTCAGGGACGGCCAGTCTCTGGAACAGATGGAAGAGTCGGTGGAGAAAGGGCTTTCCGGATACGT
The DNA here is from genome assembly GCA_041223105.1 of Lachnospiraceae bacterium 54-53. GTDB lineage: Bacteria > Bacillota > Clostridia > Lachnospirales > Lachnospiraceae > Lacrimispora. The sequence continues at coordinate 102,659 of JBCLPO010000003.1, read as the reverse complement.
TACCTATTACAGCAATGACAATAAAAGACTGCTTTATTTCCAGCCTGCGGGGATCGGAGACTGGATGGTGGCTTCTCTGGTGGAGACGGAAGGGTATGAGAGCACGCTTCACAGGATCAGAGGGCTGTCCGTGAGCTTTATCACAGGCTCTACGGCCCTGCTGTTCTTCATGGTCCTGCTCATTTTCTGCATCCTCCATCTGAGGAAAAAGGAGGCAGAGCGGGCTCAAAAAGATTATTTGACGGGAGTATATACCAGGGAAACGGCCAGAAAACTGGTGGAGCAGGGCTTAAAGAGCGTGGGGAAGAAGCGCTTTTATGCCTGCATGTTTCTGGATATCGACGATTTTAAGAAGATCAATGATACCTTCGGCCATCATAAGGGGGATCTGGTCCTGGTTCAGGTGGGGCAGATCTTAAACGCCTGCACCAGGGAAGAGGATGTGATCGTCCGGTTCGGAGGGGATGAATTCTGCATCTGGCTCTATGGCATCAGGGGCCGGAAGTCGCCGGAAGCCATTGCGGAGCGGATACTGAATGCGTTTCATATTTCCGGCAAGATCCATGCCAGCATCGGGATCACCATGGTGGGAGAGTGGGAAACGGAATACGATGCCATTTTAAAGAGGGCGGATGAGGCGCTGTACCGGGCAAAAAGAAAGGGAAAGAACCAGTTTGCGGTCCAGCTGTAGGCCTTCCTGTGGCAGACCGGGCCTGTGTCTGGCTTGAAAGCGTCCGGGATTTCAAGTATAATGAAGATTCAGTCTTTAAAGGCAAAGGAAAGGAGAAGGGCATGAATAAGCTCAGGCTTGGAATTTTAGGAAACGGTTATCTGGGAGGGATTATTGCAAAGGCATGGAGGGACGGGCTTCTGCCGGAATATGAGCTGGTAGGGATCGCCGGAAGAACCAGGGAAAAGACGGATGCCCTTGCGGCGGAAAACGGCTGCAGGTCCTGTGCCGGCGTGGATGAGCTTCTGGAATTGAAACCGGATTATATAGCGGAGGCGGCGTCTGTGGAGGCGGTTAGGGACTGGGCGGAGAAGATCCTCTCCAATGGATCCAATTTCATCGTGCTGTCCATCGGGGCCTTTGCGGACCGGGTGTTTTATGAAAGAGTGAAGGAAACGGCCGCAGAGCACCGCACCAGGGTGTATATTGCATCCGGAGCCGTGGGCGGCTTCGATGTGCTCCGGACCCTGTCTCTGATGGGAGAAACGGTATCCGGAATCGAGACGAGAAAGGGGCCCGGATCCCTGCGGGGCACCTCTCTTTTTGAAGAACGCCTGATGATGGATGAGGAGAGCGCTAAGGTGTTTGAAGGCAATGCGAAGGAAGCCATAGATCTTCTTCCCACAAGGGTGAATGTTGCGGTGGCGGCATCCCTTGCCACCACAGGGCCGGAGAGGACCGGTGTGGATATATACAGCGTTCCCGGGATGGTGGGGGATGATCATAAGATCACCGCCGAAACGGACGGGGTGAAGGCGGTCGTGGACATATATTCAAGCACCAGCGCCATTGCGGGCTGGAGTGTGGTGGCGGTTCTGCAGAACATCGTTTCACCGGTTGTATTTTAAGAGGAGGATATGATATGTTTGAGAAATTAGTGGCGATCGAGCCTGTGAGCCTGGTGGAAGAGGCGGAGAAGGACCTTTTCCGTTATGCGAAGCAGGTGGTGATGTATGATGACATCCCTTCCGATGACGATGAGATCATCCGGAGAATCGGAGACGCGGATGGAGTACTGCTCAGTTACACCTCCAGGATCAGCCGGTATGTGTTTGAGCGGTGCGGGAATATAAAATATGTGGGCATGTGCTGCAGCCTGTATTCAAAGGAAAGCGCCAATGTGGACATCGGCTATGCCGAAGAGCACGGGATCACGGTCCTGGGGATCAGGGACTACGGCGATGCGGGGGTCGTGGAATATGTGCTCTGCGAGCTGGTGCGGTTCCTTCATGGGTATGACAGGCCCATGTGGAAGGACATGCCCGTTGAGATCACCGGATTAAAGGCCGGCATCATAGGCATGGGCGTGTCCGGACGCATGATCGGGGAAGCGTTAAGGTTTATGGGAGCGGAGGTGTCTTATTACAGCAGGAGAAGAAAAACGGAGGCCGAGGGAAAGGGAATGGGGTATCTGCCCCTTCATGAGCTGCTGGAACGCAGTGAAGTGGTGTTTACCTGCCTGAATAAAAATGTGATCCTGCTCCATGAAGAAGAGTTTGAAAAGCTGGGAAATGGGAAGATTCTATTTAATACCTCCATTGGGCCCTCCTTTGAGACAGGGGAACTGAAGAAATGGCTGGACCGGGGAGACAACCGGTTTGCCTGCGATACGGGCGGAGCTTTGGGGGATGGGGAATTGATCGGGCATCCGGGGGTGTTCTGCGTGAATGCTTCGGCGGGGAGAACGAAACAGGCGTTTGGGATTTTGAATGAGAAGGTGATTGGGAATATAAGATGTTATTTGGAGGGGGAGGGAGGGGGAGTTTGAGTGTGCGGTCCGTTAGGGGGGGCAGGGGGCAATGGAGAAGCCGCGGGGCGGCTTCTCCATTGACGGCTGGCGCCGTATGCCCGCAGGAGCAGGAGATCCGGAGGGAAAAAAATTTCCCTCCGGATCTCCTGCTCCTGCGGGCGCACTGCTTGTAGCTATGCAAAGTTTCTATTGTATAACCCCCCTCATTAAGGTATAATAATTCCAAACGTCCAGAAAAATACCAGTAGGAGGACCATGGTTGATGACCAGAAGTAAATTGCGCGAACACTGCTTTAAAATGCTTTTCTGTGCCGATTTTCACCCGGCGGAGGAGAAGGAATGGCAGATTATTCAATATTTTGAGGAACCGAAGGAAGATGACAGGAACGAAAAAGGCGTGGAGGAGATCATCCACGATGTGGATATGAGTGATGAGAACTCCGCTTATCTGAAGGAAAAGGCAGAGGCTGTTATGACCAGGATCCCGGAGCTGGATATTAAGATCAATGAAGTGGCCGAGGGCTGGAAGACGAAACGGATGGGGAAGGCGGAGCTCACCATACTTCGCCTTGCGCTGTATGAGATTTTATATGATGAGGATGTGCCGGAGAAGGTAGCCATTAACGAGGCTGTGGAACTGGCAAAGAAATACGGCGGTAACGAAGCTCCGGCATTTATTAACGGAGTCCTGGCAAAGCTGGTGTAATATGGCAGGTGTGTATTCCGTTTCCCAGGTCAATGCTTATATTAAAAATATGTTCGCCCAGGATTTTGCACTGAACCGCATATCCGTCAAGGGCGAGGTATCCAACTGCAAATACCATACGTCCGGCCATATTTATTTTACTTTAAAGGATGGGAAATCATCCATATCGGCAGTGATGTTTGCCGGTTACAGGAAAGGCCTCGGTTTTCAGCTGGAGGAAGGGCAGCAGGTTGTCGCAAAGGGCAGCGTGGAGGTTTATGAGCGGGACGGCAGATACCAGCTCTATGCCCAGGAAATTACGAAAGAGGGAATCGGGGATCTGTTTGAACGGTTTCAGAAGCTGCGTGATGAACTGGAAGAGATGGGGATGTTTTCCCCGGAGTATAAAAAGCCGGTCCCCAAACATGCAAAAACTGTGGGGATCGTAACGGCTCCCACAGGGGCGGCCATCCGGGATATCATGAATATATCCGCCAGGCGCAATCCTTATGTGCAGCTCATCCTCTATCCGGCCCTGGTCCAGGGGGAGAATGCAAAGGAGAGCATTGTAAGGGGCATTGAAACCCTGGACCGTATGGGGCTTGATGTTCTGATCGTAGGCCGCGGAGGCGGTTCCATTGAGGATTTATGGGCATTCAACGAGGAAGTTGTGGCAAGGGCGGTTTTTAACTGCAGCACACCTGTCATTTCCGCAGTGGGGCATGAAACCGATGTGACCATTGCCGATTACGTGGCGGACATGCGTGCGCCCACGCCGTCTGCGGCCGCGGAGCTGGCCGTTTTTGATTACCGCCTGTTTGAAGAGCAGGTGGAGCTGTACCGGAACACCCTGTCAAAGACCGTGGACCGGAAGCTGGAGCGTTATCGCTACCATGCCAGCCAGTTCGGCCTCAGACTGAAGTTTTACGATCCCAGGCGCCGGATCAGGGAAAACAGGCAGAGGCTGGCCGATATGGAAGAAAAGCTGAAAAGCCTTATGCTTTCCAAGGCGGCCGGGGACCGGGCGAGAGCGGCGGAGGGAGAACTCCGCATAAAGCGGCTCATAGAAAAGCAGGCGGTAAGGGACAGGCACAGGCTGGAGCTTTATGCCAGCCGGCTGGATGGCCTTTCCCCCTTAAAGCGGATGGGCGGCGGCTATGGATTTATAACCGGTAAAAAAGGCAGGCCCGTGGAATCCGTGAAAGAAGTGAAAGCCGGAGACGGAATACAGGTGATGATACGGGATGGGGGCATAGAAGCTGTGGTTTCCCGCGTAACCCCTTCAGAACCCGGCCTTTCCCCCGGACGGATGAAAAACTCAGAAGACCGGAATGCAATCGAATAAGGAGAACTGGCTTATGGCAGTGAAAAAAGAGAAAACCATTGAAGAGACATTCGGAGAGCTGGAAGAGATCATACGCAAACTGGAAAGCGGGGAAAGTTCCCTGGAGGAATCCTTTCAGTATTACGAAACCGGCATGAAGCTGGTGAAGTCCTGCAATGAAAAAATAGATAAAGTGGAAAAAAAGATAATTGTAATAGAGGAAAACGGTGAAGATCATGAACTTTAAAGAAATGCTGGCGGTTCGGACGGAGGAGGCCGGACGGATTGTGGAAAGCTGGCTTCCGCCTGTGGAGGGCCATCAGAAGACCGTCCTGGAGGCGATGGACTACAGCGTCCGCGCCGGAGGCAAGAGGCTCCGCCCCCTGCTGATGGAAGAAACCTACCGCTTATTCGGCGGACAGGGAAAGGTCATCGGACCTTTTATGGCAGCCATTGAGATGATCCATACCTCATCCCTGATCCATGATGACCTGCCATGCATGGATAATGATACACTGCGCAGGGGACTGCCCACGGCTTGGGTGAAGTTCGGTTATGACATGGCCGTGCTCGCAGGAGACGGTCTGCTGATCTATTCCATGGAAACGGCGGCCAAAGCCCTCAGCTTCACGGACAGGCCCGATCTGGTGGCACGGTGCATGGGCATACTGGCGGAAAAAACCGGGATCCATGGCATGATAGGCGGTCAGACGGTGGATGTGGAGCTGGCGGGAAAGCCCGTTCCCCGGGAAAAGCTGGATTTCATTTACCGGCTGAAGACAGGCGCCCTTCTGGAGGCTTCCATGATGATCGGAGCGGTGCTGGGAGGCGCGGATGAAAAACAGCTGAAGCTGGTGGAACAAATGGCCTCCTGTGTGGGGATGGCTTTCCAGATCCAGGATGATATCCTGGATGTGACCAGCTGTCCCGAGGTTTTGGGGAAGCCTGTGCTCAGCGATGAAAAGAACCATAAGACCACCTATGTAACCCTGGAAGGCCTTGATAAGGCCGGACAGGAGGTGAAAATGCTTTCGGAAGAGGCGGTTTCCTGTCTCCATGAGCTTCCCGGACAGAATGGGTTCCTGGAAGATCTGATATGGATGCTGGTAAACCGGGAAAAATAAAGGATCTGATGAGAATATGATATTGGAATTGATAAACGGGCCTGAGGATATCAAAAAGCTTACGAAACCGGAGCTGGATATCTTAAGTCAGGAGATCCGTGACTTTTTATTAGGAAAGATAAGCAGGACAGGGGGTCACCTGTCCTCCAATTTGGGAGTTGTGGAACTGACCATGGCGATCTTCCTGGCATTTGACTTACCGGAGGATAAAATCGTCTGGGATGTGGGCCATCAGTCCTATACCCACAAGATATTGAGCGGCAGAAGAGAAGAATTTGACGACCTGCGGCAGTATGGAGGCATCAGCGGTTTCCCCAAACGGAAGGAAAGCCCCTGTGATGCCTTTGATACGGGACACAGCTCCACTTCCATCTCGGCCGGCCTGGGGCTGGCCCAGGCAAGGGACGTGCTGGGAGAGGGCCATTTTGTGGTATCCGTGATCGGAGACGGCGCACTGACAGGCGGCATGGCCTATGAGGCCTTAAACAATGCGGCCAGAATGAAGAAGAATTTCATCATCATTCTCAACGACAACAACATGTCCATTTCTGAAAATGTGGGCGGCATGTCCAAGTACTTAAACAGCATCCGCACCGGAGAGGGATACCTGGATTTAAAGAAGCATGTGACCAATGTGCTGTCCCGCATCCCGGTCATGGGAGACCAGATCATAGATAAGATCAGCCGGACCAAAAACGGCATCAAGCAGCTTCTGATCCCCGGAATGCTGTTTGAAAACATGGGCATCACCTATTTAGGGCCCGTGGACGGCCACAACGTAAAGGCCCTTAACAGAGCCCTGCGGGAGGCAAAGAAACTGGATCACACGGTGCTGGTCCACGTGATCACCCAGAAGGGAAAGGGGTATGCTCCCGCAGAAAGAAATCCTTCCAGATTCCATGGAGTGGAGCCCTTTGATATCATTACGGGAAAGTCAAAAAAAGAAAAGAAGACCCCCAGCTATACGGACGTGTTTTCCAGAACCATCTGCCGCCTGGCGGAGACAGATGAAAGGCTTGTGGCGGTGACTGCGGCCATGCCGGATGGAACGGGACTCAAACGTTTCTCCCGCCTGTATCCGGACCGTTTTTTTGACGTGGGCATTGCGGAGGAACATGCGGTGACGTCTGCGGCCGGTATGGCGGCCGGCGGTTTAAAGCCTGTGGTGGCGGTATATTCTTCCTTTCTGCAGCGCGGCTTTGACCAGATCCTCCATGACGTGTGCATTCAGAACCTGCCTGTGGTGCTGGCTGTGGACAGGGCCGGCCTGGTGGGCAGCGACGGGGAGACCCATCAGGGGATCTTCGACTATTCCTATTTGTCCGCCATACCCAATATGAGCGTATTCGCGCCGAAGAACTTATGGGAGCTGGTGGATGGACTGGAATTTGCGCTGTCCTGCGGCGGTCCCTTTGCCCTGCGCTATCCGAGAGGGGAAGCCTATCAGGGATTAAAAAGCTTCCGCGCGCCCATCGAATACGGCAGGGGAGAAATGCTTTACGAAGAGGAGGACATAGCCCTTCTGGCCGTGGGAAGCATGGTCAGCACAGGGGAGCATGTGAGGAATAAGCTCAAGGCGGAGGGCTGGAGCTGTACACTGGCCAACGGGCGTTTTGTTAAGCCCTTTGACCGGGAGCTGGTAGACCGCCTGGCAAAAAAACACTGGCTCATCGTGACCATGGAGGAAAATGTCCTTCAGGGAGGCTATGGACTGAATGTCACCGGTTATATCCACGAACACTACCCTTCTGTAAAGGTCATGAACATCGCCCTGCCCGATTCCTATGTGGAGCACGGCAACGTATCCCTTCTCCGGAAGAGTCTGGGAATTGACAGCGATTCTGTCCTGTGGCGGCTGAAAAAGGAATATCTGGATTTGGAGCGCCAGAACGCGGAGTGGAAAAAATACAAAGTGGAAGCAGGGGAAGTTAAAAAGCGATGAAGGAACGATTGGATGTGCTTTTGGTAAAGAGGGGGCTTTCTGAGTCCAGAGAAAAGGCCAAAGCGGTCATCATGGCAGGAATCGTCTATGTGGACGGTGAAAAAGAGGACAAGGCAGGAACTTCCTTTGAGGAAACGGTGAACATCGAAGTCAGAGGAAACACTCTGCCGTATGTCAGCCGGGGCGGCTTAAAGCTTGAAAAGGCCATGACTCATTTTGACATAAGCCTTCAGGGGAAGGTGTGCATGGATGTGGGGTCCTCCACAGGGGGATTTACGGACTGCATGCTTCAAAACGGCGCGGTAAAGGTTTACGCGGTCGATGTGGGACACGGCCAGCTTGCGTGGAAACTGAGGAACGATGAGCGGGTGGTGTGCATGGAGAAGACCAATATCCGGTATGTGACCCGGGAGGATATAAAGGACAGGATCCGGTTCTCTTCCATTGACGTTTCCTTTATTTCCCTGACCAAGGTACTGGGTCCCGTAAAGAATCTCCTGACGGAGGATGGAGAAATCGTCTGCCTGATAAAGCCCCAGTTTGAAGCCGGCCGTGAAAAGGTCGGGAAAAAAGGGGTGGTGAGAGAAAAATCCGTTCACTTAGAGGTGATCGAAGCGGTGATCTCCCATGCAGCCGGCATGGGATTTGAAGTGCTTCACCTGGAGTATTCCCCCATCAAGGGGCCGGAGGGGAATATCGAATATCTGCTCCATTTGAAAAACCGTCCGTTGGGCGGAATGGATCCGGTATGTAACGCTGACCCGGAAAAGACCGTGAATGAAGCCCACGCCCATTTAAGCGAGGGCAGGTAAGGAGTTTTATTATGAAGCATTTTTATGTGATCATGAATCCGGATAAAGAAGGAGCCAGAGAGACCGCCAGGGCAATATGCAGTTATTTGACTGACAGGGAGGCCGTCTGCCGGATCGGAGGAGAAAACGGGACAAAGGACCGGAAAGGCAGCCATTATACCGATGCGGCCATGGTTCCGGAGGAGACGGAGTGCGTCATCACCCTGGGAGGCGACGGGACCCTCATACAGGCGGCCAGGGACTTAGCGGGCAGGAACATTCCCATGCTGGGCATTAACCGGGGCACCCTGGGGTATTTAACCCAGGTTTCCAGGACTGGAGAAATCGAACCGGCTCTGTCGGCTCTGCTGGACGGCGATTTCAAGCTGGAAGAGCGGATGATGCTGGAGGGCCGTGCTTATGGGACGGGGGGGACGGTTTATCAGGATATTGCCCTGAATGAGATCGTCATCACCAGAAGCCAGAATTTAAAAATGCTCCGGTTTAAGGTATATGTGAATCAGGAGTTCTTTAACGAATACCGGGCGGATGGACTGATCGCCGCAACGCCTACCGGATCGACCGCCTACAATCTTTCCGCGGGAGGCCCCATCATTGTCCCGGATTCCAGAATGATGGTCCTGACTCCCATCTGCTCCCATGCCCTCAATGCCAGAAGCATTGTCCTGTCAGGGGATGACCGGATACGGATCGAGATGATGGGACAGAAAGGCATGTGTCAGACGGCGGTGTTTGACGGAGATGCGGTGACAGAGCTCTTTCCGGGAGACTGCATAGAGATCTGCCGGTCCGAGATCAGAACCGTTCTGGTAAAGCTGAAAAACATATCATTTTTAGATAACCTGCGTAACAAGATGGCCGGTATATAAGGAGGAGACACCATGAAACTGGAACGACACAGCAAAATTGTGGAACTCATCGGAAAATACGAGATCGAAACCCAGGAGGAACTGGCGGATTATTTGAATCAGGCAGGGTTCGCAGTCACCCAGGCAACTGTTTCCAGAGATATCAGGGAGCTGAAGCTGACTAAGGTTCAGGCCGAATCAGGAAAACAGAGGTATGTGGTGCTCCAGAACCAGGGTTCCTTCAGCGACAAGTACATACGGATTTTAAGGGATGGCTACTTATCCATGGATATGGCACAGAACATCCTGGTCATAAAGACCGTATCCGGTATGGCCATGGCGGTGGCGGCCGCCCTGGATGCGCTTCATTTCAGTGAAATGGTGGGCTGTATCGCAGGGGATGATACCATTATGTGCGCCATACGAAGCGCCGATGATACCATTCTGATGATGGACAAACTAAAAAAACTCATTACGGGATAAAGGAGGCGCGCCATGCTTTCAGAATTACACGTAAAGAACTTAGCCCTGATCGAAAAAGCCGATGTGGAGTTTAAAGAGGGCTTAAATGTCCTTACCGGTGAGACGGGAGCCGGTAAATCCATTATTATCGGCTCGGTCACCATTGCCCTCGGAGGCAAAGTGCCGAAGGACATCATAAGGAAGGGCGCGGAATACGCCTATATTGAACTGATCTTTACGGTCAATGATCCGGAAAAAGTCCGCCTGTTAAAGGAACTGGATGTGGAGCCGGATGGAGACGGAACGGTGATCATCTCAAAGAAGATCATGCCGTCCAGAAGTTTAAGCAAAATCAACGATGAAACAGTGACCGCGGGGAAGCTGCGGGATATCACAGGTCTTCTGATCGACATTCATGGACAGCATGAACATCAGTCTTTACTATACAAATCAAAACATCTTGAGATTCTGGACCGTTACCAGGAGAAAAAGTCCCATGAGCTAAAAGAGAATATTGCGGAAACTTACCGGGAATACGTCCGATTAAAGGACCGCCTGGCATCCTTTAAGCTTGACGAAGAGGCCAGGCTCAGGGAGATGGACTTCATCCGGTATGAGATCGAAGAGATTGAAAACGCCGGGGTGAAGGAAGGGGAGGAAGAGGAGCTGTCGGCCAGATACCGGCTTTTTCAGAATGGAAAAAAGATAACCGAAAGCCTTTCCACCGCCTATTCGGCTGTGGATTCGGACGTCATTGGCAGGGCCTTAAAGGAGATCGAGACGGTTGCCTCCTATGATGAAAGGCTTGCCGTCATAAGAGACCAGCTGTTTGATGCGGATTCCATTTTAAGCGACATCAGCCATGAGATAACCTCTTACATGGATGACATGACCTTTGATGAAGAGGAATACAGGCAGACAGAGGAACGGCTGGATGTCATACATAACCTGGAAGCGAAGTACGGCAAAAGCGCGGAACATATTTTTATGAATCTGGAAGAAAAGAAGAGGCGTCTGGAAGAGCTGGAGGATTATGACGGGGTCAGGATTAAGACGGCGGAAGAACTGGAGAACGCCGCCGGCCGGCTGGAGCAGCTCTGCACCCGGCTGTCCGAAATGAGAAAGAAGACGGCAAAGGAGCTGTCCGGAAAGATAAAAGAGGGGCTGGCGGACTTGAATTTCATGGATGTGGAGTTTTCCATGGAGTTTTCCAGGACCGGACATTATACCGCAAACGGCTTTGACGAGGCGGAGTTTGTGATTTCCACCAATCCGGGGGAGCCTTTAAAGCCATTGGGCATGGTGGCCTCCGGCGGTGAGCTGTCCCGGATCATGCTGGCCATCAAGACCGTACTGGCGGATTCCGATGACATCCCCACTCTGATTTTCGATGAGATCGACACGGGCATCAGCGGCCGGACGGCCCAGAAGGTGTCGGAAAAGCTGGCTTATATCGCGGGAAGCCACCAGGTGATCTGCATCACCCATCTGCCCCAGATCGCCGCCATGGCGGACTGCCATTACGAGATCGCAAAGGCAGTCGACCGGGGCCGGACTTCCACATCCATCCGGCTCCTGGGAGAGAAGGAGATGGTGGAAGAGCTGGCAAGGCTTCTGGGCGGCGTCCAGATCACCGATGCGGTGAGGGAAAACGCCAGGGAGATGAAACGGCTGGCCAGGGAGCGGAAATGAATGATTGGCCGAGGGTCCCTCTTTTTTATTGGATAAAGTTGGAATTTTGAAATTATGGGTATTTGTTAATTAATGGGAAGCTGTTAAAAAAATACGGAAGTGGTTATTATACATTATGTATAAATAAAAAATCCATAAAAATGATTTATGCTGTACAGAAAATTCATCCAGCGGATTCCCTTCATTTAGCAATCGGATTTACCGAAAAAAGGAGGTATGTCATGAATCGATCGGAAGGCATGAATTATGCGCCGTCAGGAAAGCCTGAGCCTGTGGTCAGGCCGGGAGAATTCTGTTTTGCAGCCATGCACCTGGACCACGGCCATATTTACGGAATGTGCAACGGACTGACAGAAGCCGGGGCCACGTTAAAATACGTATATGATCCTGACAGAAGCCGGGGAGAGGCATTGGCGGTCCGTTATCCGGGAGCCGTGTTTGTGGACCGGGAAGACATTGTTTTAAATGATCCGGAGATCCGGCTGGTGGCTGCTGCGGCCGTCACGTCAAAGAGGTGTGAGGCCGGCCTGCGGTGCATGGATGCTGGCAAGGATTACTTTACGGACAAGGCGCCGTTCACCACCCTTGAGCAGCTGGAGGCCGCCAGAAAAAAGGTGGAGGAAACAGGAAAAAAGTATATGGTCTATTATTCGGAGCGCCTTCATGTGGAGAGCGCCGTCTATGCGGGAAAGCTGATTAAGTCGGGAGCCATCGGCCGGGTGATCAGTGTCATGGGACTTGGCCCTCACCGGATCGGCGATCCCGAATCCCGGCCGGAATGGTTTTATAAAAAGGAAATGTACGGAGGAATTCTCTGCGATATCGGTTCCCATCAGATCGAGCAGTATCTCTATTATGCGGATGCAAAGGATGCGAAGGTGGAGTACAGCCGGGTGGCAAATTACAATCATCCGGAATATCCCGAACTGGAGGATTACGGAGATGCCATGCTTACGGGAGACAACGGGTCATCCTCCTATTTCCGCGTGGACTGGTTTACGCCTGACGGACTGTCTGCCTGGGGAGACGGAAGGACCGTGATTCTGGGGACTGAAGGCTACATAGAATTGAGAAAATATGTCAATGTGGCCGCAGAGGACAACAGCGGCGACAACCTGATTCTGGTGGACCAAACGGGGGAAAAGCTGATCAAATGCAGGGATATGACAGGCTATCCGTTTTTCGGGGAACTGATTCTGGACTGTATCAACCGGACCGAATATGCCATGACCCAGGAACATGCCTTTAAGGCCGCAGAATTGTGCTTAAAATGCGAAAAATATGCATTTCGTATGGATCCTATAATTTAAAAAATTTTCCAATCCCGCAAAATGACTGCCACCGTAAGAAAATAGTTACAACTAAAATATGACAGTGTGATTTGAACAATTTCTCACATACTAAGAAAGGAGCAAAAAATTGTCTCCTTTCATTCTTCTAAGGAGGTATGTGAGATGGAAAAAAATAAAATTCATAAACTGATCGTCAGGGTGTTCTGGATCAGTTTAATCTTTTGCATCGGATTTACCTGGTTCTATATAAAACGGGTGATTCCCGACAAATTGAATATCGTTGCAGAGGAAGAAGAGCAGTTTCATTTCTCCATGCCTTTTGATGTGACGTTGTATTCCGACAGTGAGGAAGTGGTATTGAATAACGGATCCAATATCCCTTCCGATGAGATCCATCTGCAGGTAAACCAGCCGTTTTCCGTCTATTCGGAAAACCAGGGAAGCTACAAGCTGGGACTTAAGCTGTTTGGATGGATCCAGTTAAAGGATATACAGGTTAACGTAGTAGATACCAAGTATGCCATTCCGTGCGGCACTCCCATAGGGATCTACTTAAAATCCGACGGAATCATGGTGATCGGTACGGGAGATGTAACAAAAAAAGACGGAATGGTGGTGGAGCCGGCATTCGGGATCCTGCAGTCAGGGGATTATATCGAAACCATCAACGGTACCGTGCTGGAGGATAAGGAGACCCTGATGAGCGAGCTCAATAAAATCGGGGCGTCGGAGGCTGTGTTGAAGGTGAGGCGGAACGGGGAAAACATCGATGTAAAAATGAACCCCGTGGAAACGGAGGACGGGACCTACAAGCTGGGCGTGTGGGTCCGGGATGATACCCAGGGCATCGGTACCATGACCTATGTGGATATGAACGGACAGTTCGGCGCGCTGGGGCATGGGATCAGCGACAGCGACACCGGAGATGTGGTCCAGATCACCGACGGCTCCTTATATGAAACGGCCATCCTTGGAATTGAAAAGGGAAGCTTTGGAAAGCCGGGGGTGATGAGCGGCATCATCTATTACGGACCGGGCTCCACTCTTGGCACCATTACCGCCAACACGGAAGAGGGGATATTTGGAAATGTAAATGAGAGGTTTCAGCAGAGCATTGCCCAGGATGCCATTCCCATCGGCTACCGCCAGGACATAAAAAAGGGAACGGCCTATATCCGGAGCGATGTATCCGGAACGGTCCGGGATTATGAAATTGAAATCCAGCGTGTGGATTACTCCACCACCCACAAAAGCAAGGGTATGGTGATCAGGGTGACAGATACGGACCTTCTGGCTCTTACCGGGGGAATCGTACAGGGCATGTCAGGAAGCCCGATCATACAGGATGGGAAGCTCATAGGAGCCGTGACCCATGTGTTCATTCAGGATTCAACCAGAGGCTATGGAATATTTATTGAAAACATGATCAATCATTGAGCCTTAAGGGCCAGGAAAGAAAAGGACAGAATCGAAAGTTTTCTTGCGGTGCTGTCCTTTTCTTTCCTGGATATGATTGATTCCGTCCGGGAGTAAATGAGAAAAATTTCTGCTTTTTTCATAATTAACATGCCTGAAAAAACCATTTGATTGTCAATATATTATAAAATATCGAACAAAAACTGTTCCATTCCGATGAATTATGCTTTTCAATGGTACTTTAATATGTTAGTATAGAAATCAGGAGCTGGCAATATATGGGATTTTTTTGCCGACAAGGTATATCATTTTTCAACATTAACAAAAAAAGGAGGGCGGATATGGATTGCGGTCAGGTAGGGCTTTTCGACCTTCGTCAAATTGAGGCGAAAAGAATATTCCGGCAATCGATTTGATTCATATAATTTTTGTCGAATAATGCGACAGAATCCCATTGCGGCATGAGCTGGGGCAAGACTATAATGGCTATACACTAGTTTTCATTTATTTTGAAGAATCAGGAGGAGAGTATCAATATGTCAGAAATCAGTATTGCGATTGCGGATGATAACCTGCAGACCTTAAATCTGCTGAATGATATACTGGAGGGAGAGGAGGATTTTCACGTCGTGGGAAGAGCGGATAATGGCGAAGATGCTTATAACATGATCTTAAAAACCAATCCGGATGTTGTCTTATTGGACGTGATTATGCCGAGGATGGACGGAATTACCGTAATGGAACGGGTGAGAGGAAACGGTGCGGTTTCGAAGATCCCGTCGTTTATTATGGTAACTGCGGCCGGAAGCGAGAATATTACCGAAGATGCGTTCCGCATGGGAGCAAATTACTACATAATGAAGCCGTTTAATAAGGAAATTATCGTCGACAAGGTGCGAAGAGTGGGGCAGAGGAAGACAAAGGCTCCAAGCCTGCAGGGGATGAAAAAGGTGAAGCCCTATGTCAATAAGACCGAGTACATGGAGCAGAACTTAGAGAATGATGTGACCCAGATGCTTCACGAGATCGGGATTCCCGCCCATATTAAAGGTTACCAGTACTTAAGAGACGCAATCGTTATTTCCGTTCAGGATCAGGAAATGCTCACTTCTGTCACAAAAATACTTTATCCATCCATAGCAAAGAAACACCAGACTACTCCCAGCCGTGTGGAACGCGCCATCCGCCATGCCATAGAGGTCGCATGGAGCCGGGGAAAGATGGATACCATCAACGAATTGTTCGGATATACGGTGAGCACCGGAAAAGGCAAACCCACCAATTCCGAGTTTATCGCTCTGATTGCGGATAAAATAAGACTTGATTATAAAAAACTTTCTTGAAATTGTAAGGGAAAGATACTTCCTTATTTCTTAAAAATGCAGTATACTATAAAGTAGCAGATAATACCCCATTGGCATTGGGAAAAGAATAAGGGAGGTTTTTTGATGAAGAAGATTTTATTCGTTGCATCGGAGGCAGTACCTTTTATTAAAACAGGAGGGCTTGCTGATGTAGTAGGATCCCTTCCCAAATGCTTCGATCAGGAGTTTTTTGATGTCAGGGTTTTGATTCCCAAATATCTGTGCATCAGCCAGGAATGGAGAGACCGGATGACCTGTGTGGATCATTTCTATATGGATTATCTGGGACAAAGCAGATACGTAGGAATTCTTCAGTGCGTTTACGAAGGAGTCACCTTTTATTTTATTGACAATGAAGGCTACTTTGACGGTCCGAAACCATACGGAGACTGGTACAGCGATCTGGAAAAATTTTGTTTTTTCTCCAGAGCGGCCTTATCTGCGCTTCCGGTACTGGGATTTCAGCCGGATGTGGTCCACTGTCATGACTGGCAGACCGCACTGATCCCTGTTCTGTTAAAAGACCGGTTTCATGATGGGGAGTTTTTTCAAAGCATGAAGTCGGTGATCACAATCCACAATTTAAAGTTTCAGGGTGTATGGGATGTCAGGACCATCCAGAAGTTTACCTGTCTGCCGGATTATTATTTCACTCCGGACAAATTGGAGGCGTATAAGGATGGAAACCTGTTAAAGGGCGGCATTGTTTATTCGGATGCCGTTACCACGGTCAGCGACACCTATGCCGAAGAGATCCGGATGCCGTTTTACGGAGAAGGACTGGATGGTCTGATGCGCGCAAGGGCAGGCAGCCTCCGGGGCATTGTAAACGGCATTGATTACGAGGAATTCGATCCGGAAACGGATCCCCATATTGTCCGGCAGTATAACGCGAAGAATTTTCGCAAGGAGAAGGAGAAGAACAAGCTGGCTCTCCAGCAGGAGCTGGGATTGGGCCAGGATGGCAGGAAATTTATGATCGGAATTGTTTCCAGGCTGACGGACCAGAAGGGTCTGGACCTGATACAGTGCGTCCTTGATGAGCTGTGCCAGGATGATATCCAGCTGGTGGTTCTGGGTACGGGAGAAGACCGGTATGAGAATATGTTCCGCCATTACGCATGGAAGTACCAGGATAAGGTTTCGGCCAATATCTATTATTCCGAAGCCATGTCCCACAAGGTCTATGCGGCCTGTGATGCTCTCCTCATGCCGTCTTTGTTTGAACCGTGCGGTCTGAGCCAGCTCATGGCTCTCCGGTACGGCACCGTGCCTATTGTGCGGGAAACAGGCGGTTTAAAGGATACGGTAGAGCCGTATAATGAATTTGAGAGCCGGGGGACCGGCTTCTCCTTCTCCAATTATAATGCCCATGAGATGCTGGGGATCATCCGTTATGCGGAGAGGATTTACTACGACAGGAAACGGGAGTGGAATAAGATCATCGACCGCGCCATGGCGAAGGATTATTCATGGAAAACTTCAGCCGCAAAATATCAGGAACTGTATGATAGGCTGACCGGTTTCTAAGCCGGCCCATATTTGAGGAAAGAAGCGATTGATTGACGATGAAAAATATGCACTTTACCCGGGAGGAAAAGAAGGAAGCAGTCAGATGGGCGGAAAGCTCTTCCTGGGTGGAACAGGAATATTACAGCGAAGACCCGGACTATATGGAATGCGTGAGGGACATTATGGAAAGTCCGGCATTCCAGTCCATGGATAACTTTATACAGCATGGAGACACTACCTGTAAGGTACACTGCATAAAAGTATCCTACATGAGCTACGGTATCTGCAGAAGGCTGGGCTGGGACTACACAGAGGTGGCCAGGGCAGGTCTGCTGCATGATTTGTTTTTGTATGACTGGCACACCCATGCCAGAGAAACCGGGGAACATTTCCATGGTTTCACCCATCCCAGAACTGCACTCAACAACGCGGTAAAACATTTTGATTTGACAGAAAATGAAAAGAATATGATTTTGCGCCATATGTGGCCCTTAACGCCAATCCCTCCCAAAAGCCGGGGGGGACTGGTTATTATTTATTCTGATAAATTCTGCGGCCTGATTGAAACCCTGGCAAGGATAAAACGCTGGGTTTTATACTGCTTTGGAAGGAAAAGCGCTGCATAAGATGGAGGAAACCATGACATTTTGGGATGATATACTGGAGAATCAGGTTCTGGTCACTTCAGTTGCCGGCTGGATGGTGGCACAGATCTTAAAGACGGTCATTGACCTGGCCCTTAACAAAAGCTTTAATCCGGAGAGACTGGTGGGTTCCGGCGGGATGCCGAGCTCTCATTCCTCTACGGTCTGCGCGCTGACAGCCGCCGCCAGTTACCGTTATGGTATCGGTTCTTTTGAATTTGCGATCAGTTTTGTACTTTCCATGATCGTGATGTACGATGCCATGGGCGTGCGGAGGGAGACCGGCAAGCAGGCCAAGCTGTTAAACAGCATTCTGCTGGAAAACCCGTTAAAGCTCAACGGAGAGATCCTGCAGGAAAAGCTGAAGGAATATGTGGGACATACCCCTCTGCAGGTGGCTGCCGGAGCCATATTGGGCATCCTGCTGGCACTTTTTATTGCAGGGTATTATTAAAAACAAGGAAAGCTTTTTGGGAATCGTAAGAAAATAACCCTTGATTTCTTAAGATATCCATATTATACTTTAACAAATTAAGAATTGTTAAATTTGGAGGTACAATGGGTATGTCAATTTACCATAGGATAAACTGCTTTTTCCTATTCAGCTTTCTGGGATACCTTCTTGAATGCGTCGTACTCAGCTATGAGAATAAAAGGCTTGTGCTGAACCGTGGGTTTGGGCATGGACCCTTCTGTATCATATATGGATTCGGGGCCATGGGAGCCGTGCTCCTTCTGAAACCTCTTGCGGATAATCCGGTCCGGCTTTATTTCGCCGCCATGGCCATGGCGACATTCATGGAGCTTGTAACCGCCCACATGATGATAAGGCTGTTCGGTTCCTTCTGGTGGGATTACAGCCAGAAGCCGTTAAATTACAAGGGCATCATTTGTCCGGAGAGCAGCATTGCCTGGGGATTTCTGGGGATATTTTTTTTCCGTTTCCTCAATGGATTTGTGAATCAGATGGCCGGGAAGGTCCCGGGATATTTTGAACGTATGGTGGCGGTGAGCCTGCTGGTATTTTACATGGGGGATTTTATATACACCATGAGGCTGCAGCTTAAGGCAGCCTGTGAAGAAGACGATGATACGTCCATGATCGGACGTCTGAAAGTATATTAATGAACGGCGGGATTCGTTGAGGGTCCCGCCTGTTTGTGCGTTTTGGAGGAGGCTAAAATGAACCGGATCAAGAAGCTTGTGCTGGCTTCGGCATCGCCCAGGAGGAGGGAGCTTTTCGCTCAGATCGGGATTCTGCCGGAGATCGTGCCCAGCGACGCAGAAGAAAAGATAACCACGGATGTTCCGGAAGAGGCGGTGAAGGAGCTTTCCCGTGTTAAGGCCCTGGATGTAGCCCGATTTCAGGAAGCGGGAACTTATGTCATAGGTGCGGATACGGTGGTTGCGGCCGGCGGGGAGATCCTGGGCAAACCGGCCGGCCACGAGGAGGCTTACCGGATGATTTCCCTGCTGGAAGGAAAGACCCATCAGGTGTACACAGGGGTCACTCTCGTATTCTGTGGAAAGGATGGGAACCAGGTGCGGACATTTGTGGAAAAAACGGATGTGATGGTGTATCCCATGTCAAAGGAAGAGATAAAAACCTATACCGGCAGCGAGGAGCCCATGGACAAGGCAGGGGCTTATGGAATACAGGGAAAATTTGCGGCTTTTATTAAAGGGATTGACGGGGATTACAATAATGTAGTAGGATTGCCTGTAGGACGGGTATACCAGGAGATAAAACAGATGTTGGAACAGGAGGATTTTGAATGATTAAGCTGATTGCATCGGATATCGATGGGACCTTGGTGACAGATGGAAGCCATGAGATAAATCCGGAGCTGTATGACGTGATTTTAAGGCTCCGGGCAAAGGGGATTCAGTTCGCGGCGGCCAGCGGGCGCCAGTGGGCCAGCATTGAATCCATATTTGATCCCATTAAGGAAAAGGTATTCTACCTCTCAGATAACGGCGCTTATGTGGGCTGTCACGGAAGAACATTATTTACCAATCCCATAGAACGGCCGACGATTTTGGATATGATACGGGATGTGCGGGAAACGGAAGGTCTGGAAGTCATGATCAGCTGCCCGGACATGATCTATCTGGAAACGGAAGACCGGGAATTCGTTGACTGGCTGGTGAACGGATATAAATTCCGTGTGAAGATGGTGGAAGATTTAACCGGGGTGGATTCGGAGGTCATTAAAATTTCGGTTTACCGTAAAACCGACGTGGAAGCCCATACCAAAGCCCTTCGGGAAAAATACGCGGACCGCCTTAAGATCACCATTGCCGGGGATATGTGGATGGACTGTATGAAACCGGGAATCAACAAAGGCCAGGCCGTGAAGCTTCTTCAGGACAGCCTTGGCATCCGGCCGGAAGAGACCATGGCCTTTGGCGACCAGTTAAATGACATAGAGATGCTGAATCAGGCGTATTACAGTTTTGCAGTGGGCAATGCCAGGGAAGAGGTAAAGGCCGCGGCCAGGTTTCAGACAGACACCAATGGTAACGACGGGGTCTTAAAAATACTGAAGCTGCTATAAACAGTACGGAAAGAGGGGTGTCCATGAAGGATCGATACAGATATGGGAGAAGGCTCCTTCTGGCCGGTGCACTGGCAATGACCCTGCTGTCCGGCTGCAAGGCAGAAATTCCCATTGTTTCGGAAATCAGGGAAACCAGGGCATATACGCTGCCCCAGTCCATGATAATCGTGGCTACGGAGAGAAACCGGTATCAGCAGATTTATACCAGTCAGATCTTTGGCGTGTACCTGCCGGGAGGGCAGATCTTTGAGACCTATTTACTGGATCAGGTGAAGGAGTTTCTTCAGGAGATGAAGATGATGAATCTCCTGGCAGAGAACAAAGGAATCAGTCTGACCAGCGCGGAGAAGGAAGAGATCCGCAAGGCATCGGATGAATATTTCGGTTCTCTGACGGAAGAGGACATTTCTTACATGGGAGTAACGGAAGAAGATGTGCGGACCATGTACGAGGAATATTATCTGTCCAACAAGGTGGTAGGAGAACTGACAAAGGACATGAATTTGGAGATCAGCGACAGCGAAGCCAAGGTGATCGAGGTGGAACAGATCGTTCTGCCGGATGGGGTCCTGGCTGCGGAAGTGCTCTCCAAAGCGGAGACCGAAGGAACCGATTTCTCCGCCCTTGCGAAGGAATATTCGGAGGAGGCAGACATCCGGCACAAAATAGGGAGAGGGGAGAACCCGGGAGCCTATGAGGATGCCGCCTTTGCGCTTCCCGCAGGCGGGATCAGCCAGGTTGTGGAGGAAGACGGCAGATATTACATCTTGAAATGCGTGAATGATTACGATGAGGACGCCACCCAGGAGAGGAAGGCCGGATTGTACCGGACAAGGAAGAAGGAAGCCTTCGACCAGATCTACTCCCGGTTTAAAGAAGAGCATCCGGTCACGTTCAGCAGCGAGATATGGAAGGATGTAAAATTCTCCAAAGATGACAAAACCACGACCACCAGCTTTTTTGAAGTTTATAAGAAGTATTTTTCTGATTGAACAGTGAAGCGGAAAGGGGAAAAATACAAATGAGGCCGGAGACAAATATCAGGCGGATAAAGCACAGCCGCAGGCGCAGGGGAAGCCGTGGGCGGGAAATCTTCATGGGGTTTCTGCTGCTTCTGTTCATTCTGGCGCTGGCCGTCATGCTGACGGCGGGAGGTGTGTTCGGATACCGGTACTGGGATGGAAGCAGGACCTCCGGACAGCCTTTGGAAACCAGCCGGGAAGTGGTGCCGGAAACCATGGGAGAACGGGATTAAAAGAAAGGGAAACAGACAGGCCTCAAGGCCGGTTTGTTTCCCTTTTTGCTTGGGGTGTGTCTGATTATGCCCGGAAGAAGGCGGTTGCCAGCCGGACCAGGGCTTCCTGATCCCCGGTTCCCATGACCTCTCTGGCGGAATGCATGGCGAGGATGGGAACGCCCGCATCCACGGTGCGCATGGTCAAAAGTGCGGACGAGATGCTTCCAAGGGTGGAGCCACCCTTTATGTCGGAACGGTTGGAAAATTTTTTATAGGGGATATTTTCCCGGCGGCATAAACCTTCAATGACTGCGGTTGCGGAGGCGTCAGTGGCATAAGCCTGGCTGGACGCCAGTTTCAAGGCGACACCGTCTCCCATGAGGATCTGGTTCTTGATGTCGCATCTTTCCCCATGGTTGGGGTGGATGGCGTGAGCCACGTCCATGGAAAGCATCAGCCCATCCAGAAGGGAATTGAGAAAGGTTTCCCTGGAATAGCCCAGGGACAGGAACACCTTTTCCAGAATGCGTTCCGTCAGGGCCGAGGCAGCCCCCTGCTTGGTACGGCTGCCGATCTCCTCGTTGTCGTAAAGGGCGATGGCGTGGATCCCGTTTTGGCAGGGGCCCGCCGTTATGCCGCTCAAACAGGCCTGTACCGAAGTTAAGTTATCCAGTCTGGGAGAGGAATAAAACTCTTCCTGCAGGCCTAACAGGGTGCCGGATTCCCAGTTATAGATGCATATCTCATAGTCCAGAATATCTTCCTTCGCCACTCCGGCCTCCTCTGCCAGAGCTTTTGTAAAAAAGTCATCCCTGTTCAATTCCCCGGTGATCCTCCCTATGAGGGGTAGCATGTCCACCTGGGCATTGATGGCGACGCCGTCGTTGGCCTGCCGGTTCATGTGGATGGCCAGATTGGGGACCGTGAGGAGAGGACGGGAAAAGTCCACAAATATGGTCTTCGGGTTCATTGGAGAGGGTCCGGCCACGCATACCTTGCCGGCCATGGATAAGGGCCGGTCAAACCAGGTGCCTAAAAGAGGGCCGCCATAGACCTCCACGTTCAGCTTCCCGTACTCCAGGGAAGTGACCTCCGGATAGGGCTTTACCTTCAGACAGGGCCAGTCCGTGTGGGCGGCGGCCAGCCGGAGGGCAGGGCTGCTGCCTGTATTTTCTCCGATGGAAAATGCCATCAGGGTGGAATCAAAAGCATTTATGTAATAGGAATGCCCCTGTTCCAGTTCCCAGGGGGCCGCCAGGGGCAGTTCTTCAAATCCAGCGTCCAAAAGCCGGTCTGACGCCGCCATGATGCAGTGATAGGGGGATACGGAGGCAGCGATAAGCGTTTCTAACTGTTTGATATGATTCATTTGTTCATCCTCTTTTCTGAGCTTCCTTTTGGTTTCTTTATTATAACATAGAAAAAGGCCCCTGGGAATACCGGAAGAAGGAAGGAAATCCGCGTTGACAGCCGGGGACGATCCGGTGTATAGTTAACGGATAAAGACTACAAATGGGGAGAATTTGCCATGATCGCACTGAAAATTGAAGATATCAAGCCGTTTACCTCCAGGCTGTTTGTGGGAGAGCTGTTTGACCGGTTTCTGGTAAAGGAGGCTTCCATCGCCACTTTTAATACGTTTACCATAGACGGGAATATCCGTCCCGGATATTATTCCCGGGAGGAAATGGAGGAAGAGAAGATCGGAGGCTTATCCACCTGGGCCATGGTAAAGCCCTTCTGTTTTTCTCTGATCAGAGGGAAAAAGCTTCCGGGCAGCTTCCGGATCATACTGCAGATGCCCTTTGATGAAACGGAACGCTTTCTCTCAACCCGCCGGCTTACGCTGAATTCAGACCAGGTGAAGGGGTTATACGTCAATATCCGCTATGAAGGAGATGGGCTTACCTGCGTCACCGGAACCTCTGTTTCCGTTTTTACTCTGGACAAGGCGCTGGATGAGGAATGGGACCAGGCTTTTAAAGGGTTTTTAAAGCAGAATCAGATTTTATATCTGGAAGAATAAAATTATTAGCACTCAATTAAAATGAGTGCTAATTTTCTATTGACATTTCAATAACGGCGTATTAAAATACTCTTTGCAGGTTGAATTTGTGAAAAATCCATGGGAGCATGGAGCTAAAATAGAAAAAGAGAGTAAGGAGTGTTCTGATATGGCAAAAACAGGTAGCTTGACGATCAACAGTGAAAACATTTTCCCGATTATTAAGAAATGGTTGTATTCCGACCACGACATTTTCTACCGTGAGCTGGTTTCCAATGGCTGTGATGCCATTACAAAGCTGAAAAAGCTGGAAGTCATGGGAGAGTGGCAGAAGCCGGAGGATTTGGAGTTCAAGATCGAGGTCATTACGGATTCCAATGAAAAGACCATCACCTTTAAGGACAACGGTCTTGGAATGACCATGGAAGAAGTGGACGAATACATCAATCAGATCGCTTTTTCCGGCGCTCAGGATTTCCTTGAGAAATACAAGGATAAAGCCAATGAAGACCAGATCATCGGCCATTTCGGACTTGGATTCTACTCCTCGTTCATGGTGGCGGACAGGGTTACCATTGATACCTTATCCTATAAGGAAGGCGCTGCCCCGGTGCACTGGGAATCTGACGGCGGCACGGAATATGAGATGGCCGGCGGGGACAAGGCGGAGCCCGGAACCGTGATCAAGCTGTATCTCAACGAGGAGAGCCTGGAATTCTGCAACGAATACCGGGCAAAAGAGGTCCTTGACAAATACTGCTCCTTTATGCCGGTGGCCATTTACTTAACCAATGCGTCCGGAGAGCCCCAGTACGAAACCATTGAAAAGGATGAGCTGACGGATAAGGATACGGTGATAGAAACCATCGTAGAGGAAGCAAAGACCGAGGAAAAAGAGAACGAAAACGGGGAAAAGGAAGTTGTGGAAATTTCTCCGGCCAAAGAAAAATACAAGATAAAGAAGCGCCCGGTGCCGGTCAATGATACCAACCCGCTGTGGAACAAGCATCCCAACGAATGCAAGGAAGAGGAGTACAAGTCCTTTTACCGCAAGGTATTTCACGATTATAAGGAGCCGCTCTTCTGGATCCATTTAAATATGGATTATCCCTTTAATTTAAAGGGAATCCTTTACTTCCCCAAGCTGAACATCAATTATGACAGCCTGGAAGGGACCATTAAGCTGTATAACAGCCAGGTGTTCATTGCGGATAACATCAAGGAAGTGATCCCGGAATTTCTGATGCTGTTAAAGGGCGTGATCGACTGCCCGGATCTTCCTCTCAACGTGTCCAGAAGCGCCCTGCAGAACGACGGCTTTGTGAAGAAGATCTCCGATTACATCACAAAGAAGGTGGCGGATAAGCTGACCGGTATGTTTAAGACCGACCGTGAAAATTATGAGAAATACTGGGATGACATCAATCCGTTCATTAAATTCGGCTGCTTAAAGGATGAAAAGTTCGGGGAGAAGATCAACGATTCCATTATTTTCAAGAACCTGGAAGGCAAGTATCTGACCATTTCCGACTGCCTGGAGGAGAATAAGGAAAAGCACGAAAACAGCGTATTTTACATTACCGACGAAAAAGAACAGAGCCAGTACATCAACATGTTCAAAGAGGCAGGGCTTGATGCGGTTTACCTGACTCAGAATATTGATAATCCTTTTGTGGGATACTTGGAACAGAAGAATGAAAACGTGAAGTTCCTGTGCATCAATTCCGATTTATCCGACATCTTCAAGGAAGAAGTGAGCGAAGAGGATAAGGAAGCCATGAAGGAAGATGTGGAGGCATTGACCGCCTTGTTCCGCAAGGCCTTAAATAAAGAAAACCTTGAAGTGAAGGTGGAGAAGTTAAAGAACGAAGCCTTATCTTCCATGATCACCGTGTCCGAGGAATCACGGCGCATGCAGGAAATGATGAAGATGTACACCATGCCGGGAATGGACAATTCCATGTTCGGCGGCGGCGGAGAGACGCTGGTGCTCAATTACAACAACAAGCTGGTTCAGTATATACTGGGACACAGGGATGGAGCCCATACCAATTCCATTTGTGAACAGCTTTACGATCTGGCGGCCTTAAGCCATGGCTCCCTTACGCCGGAGCGCATGACCGGATTCATTGCCAGAAGCAATGATTTGATGCTGGTCATGGCAGAGCTGTAAAAGAGCCATTTGCAGGAAAAAAGGGGACTTGGGCCGTGGAGGACGGAGCGCAGAAAAAGCGTCCGCACCCCATGGCATGAGTCCTTTTTCTATATTATTCTATTGACATCTGAGCTTGGTTTCTCTATAATATATGGTAATGAATACTACATGATAAGTTTTGAGCCAGGAGGAAAAATAGAGATATGAGCTATAAAATTATTGGGGACAGCTGCCTGGATCTTACGGCAGACTTAAAAAAAGATTCCCACTTTCAGATAATTCCCCTGATTTTACAGGTGGGAAGCACTCAGGTAATGGATGATGATACCTTTGACCAGAAGAAGTTTCTGGAATTGATAAAAAGCAGCAGTGAATGTCCAAAGACCGCCTGCCCTTCTCCGGAGCTGTATAAAGAAGCTTATGAATGCGATGAGGAACAGGTCTTTGTAATCACTCTTTCCGAGCATTTAAGCGGCAGCTATAACAGCGCCGTTCTCGGAAAAAAGCTTTATGAAGAAGAGCATGGGACTGACGGCAAGAAGATCACGGTATTGGGTTCGGACTCCGCCTCCGCCGGACAGCTGAATCTGGCTCTTTTCGTGCAGTCTCTCTGCCAGGCATCCCACTCCTTTGAGGAGATCGAAGAAAAGGCAAGGACGTTCATAAAGAATATGAAGACTTATTTTGTTCTGGAAAGCCTGGATACGCTCAGAAAGAACGGACGGCTCACCGGACTTCAGGCCTTTTTTGCCACTGCACTGAATATCAAGCCGGTCATGGGCGCCGCCTCGGGCGTGATCGTCAAGCTGGATCAGGCAAGAGGCATCAACAAAGCCCTGATGCGCATGGCGGATATCGCCGTGAAGGAAGCCGGGAATACGAAGGATAAGGTTCTGGCCATCGCTCACTGCAACAACCGGGAGCGGGCGGAATTTGTAAAACAGGAAATGATGAAAAAGGCGGTCTATAAAGATGTGATCATCACCGAAACCGCCGGTGTTGCCACTGTGTATGCCAATGACGGAGGGATCGTCGTGGCGTTGTAAGAGATCATACCGGCTTTTGCCATGGATAGAAAACGCAGAACGCGTCAGAGGGAATCTGATGGGTTTTGCGTTTTTTGTTTAATAAAAATATGTTTTTGTTGAAATTATGTCAGGTAAAAGATATAATATATAAAAGTTTAAAATTCTGAGGGAACAGATGAAAAAAGAACATTTTTTATATAAAAAAATTTATCTGGATTTAAAAAACAGAATCCTCACAGGAGAATTGAAGGAGGGGGCCTGCCTTCCCCGGACAGGGGAGCTGGCAAAGGATTTCGGCGTCAGCACCATCACCATCACCAATGCCCTGAATGCCTTAAGAGACGAAGGATACTTAAACCGGATCAAAGGAAAGGGAAGCTATGTAAGCCTTCCTTCCGCCAGCCGGACGGAAAGTGGAAACAGCGCCGGAGCGGCAGAGGTTCGTCATGGAGAGGAAGGGGGAGCCGGGATGCTCGGCCTGGTTCTTGAGCATGTGTCTTCCTGCTTTGGAATGGATATGCTGTATGCCATGGATGGGCTGGCGGCGGAAGCCGGCTATAAGCTCTGCGTCCGTTTTTCTTACGGAGTGAGGGAAAAGGAAACGGAAGAAATTGAATTCTTAAAGGCCCTCGGGGTAAACGGCATCATAGTCATGCCCTGCCACGGACTTTATTATAACACGGAAATTTTAAAGCTGGTGGTGGAGGGCTTTCCCATGGTCCTCATCGACAAAAAGATGGACGGGATTCCGGTCCCTTCCGTGAGGACGGATAATCACCGTGCCATGAAGGAGCTGGTGGGCCATCTGGCAGAAAAGGGAAAGAAGAAGATCGGTTTCATTACATTTTCGGAAAACGGAACCTCATCCATCAAGGACAGAAGGGAAGGCTTTCAAGAGGCCGTCAGGGAAGCCTGCCTTCCGGTCATGCCGGAATGCTGCCTGGAGGGATCGGAAAAAATAAACATTTATTCCGATGATTTTAACACAGGGCACAGAGATCTGGTGAAACAGTATCTGGAAGAGAATGAGGGTCTGGATGCCGTTATATGCGCGGAATACGGGATCGCAAGGTGCCTGGGGGGCCTGGAAGACAAAAGGTGCCTGGAAAAAATAACCGTATGCTGTATTGATGAAGACTACTTATCCCCCGGAGGGCCCCGCTTTACCCATATCAAACAGGATGAAAGGAAGATCGCTTCAGAAGCGGTCCGGATTTTACTGGAGCAGGTGGAAGAGAATCCGTGCTGCAGCCAGATGGACTGCCTGGTGCCCGGAATATTCCGGGAGGCAGAGGCATAAAACCGATTAAAATATATTTATAACGCAGGACAGCAGAAACAGCGGTTCTGCGTTCTTTTTTTGACTTGTAAGTATTTCATAATAACTGCTGTAAAAATAGAAAAATAATGAACAAAATAACAATAAACGGTTGAAGGCCTTTTTATACTATGATATTATGGATGCATAAAACATATATTTTTATTAAATTATATGTAAAATATAAGTAAATATGATTTACAAATCATAATATATAATATAATATGTTTTGTGTAGAAGAAAACAATAACAAGAATCAGATTGAAAGGAGAAAGAAATGAGAAAGCGAAGAGTCATAACGCTGATACTGGCGGCTTCCATGGTCCTTTCCGCCGGAGCCTGCCAAAAGCAGGAAAGCGCTCCGACAGAAGAAAGCAGGACGGAAACAGCCGGGGAGACGGAACCGGCGGAGGAAGGAATTGTCAGGATCATGTCCTCGGTTACGGGAGGAAAGGACGAGGAGGAGATGAAGCTCTTCCAGGAGGCGCTGTCCGAAGCCACCGGCCTCCGGGTGGAGATGGAAAAACCTGCTTCTGATTACGATAAGGTTCTGATGCAGAAATTAAGCGGCGGTGAAAAATACGATCTGATCTATGTGAATGCCAGCCAGTATGCCAATTTAGCGGCCCAGGGAGCGCTCATGGACATTACGGACCGGGTGAAGGCCTCTGAGCTCCTCACCGGCAATGTGGACCCGGGGGAATGGGAGGATATCACCATTGACGGAAAGCTTTACGGCGGTTTTAACAAAAAGGAGATTCACAGGGTGGTGGCGCTCAATCGTACCCTTCTTCAAAAGGCGGGAATCGATTATAAAACCATCGAGCCCACCATGGAAGGGTATTATGAAATGTTTAAAACGCTGAAGGAAAGCAGCCAGGATAAGGATTTCTATCCCTTTGATGCCGTTCTTTCCGAAACCTATGATCTTCAGCCATGGATGGCGTCTGCAGGCTTAAAAAACGGTGTGGTGCCTGATGACGACGGAAAAAAATATGCGCCCTATGCCCAGGATGAGGCGGCTCCTGTCTGGGAATGGTTAAAAAAGCTGTACGACGACGGGCTGATGGATCCGGCGGCTTTTGTTGACAAGACGAAGGACATGAGAGCAAAAATGGGGGCGGCGTCCCAGAAGACGGCTGTGACCACGGACTGGGCCGCATGGGTAGGTTTACATAATGCTAACGCTCAGGCCGGGGGCATTTCCGCAGAAGATTACGAGATCGTTTCCCTTCCGGGCTTAAAGACTCCGGACGGAAGCCACATGCTGGTCAAGGGGAGCGCAAGTCTGTTCGCGGTTCCGGCCAATGCCGAGAATCCGGACGGAGCTGTCAGGGTTTTGGAGTATTTTGCCACTCAGGAAGGCGGAAACCTCCTTTCCACCGGAATATACGGCCATGATTATACCGGCACGGAAGGAAACTTTGAGCTGACGGAAACAGGCGCCCAGCACAGCAACGACCACGGAGCCCCATTTCCCATTTATAAGGATTTTAAGCCGATCTTCGGATTCAATCCGGGAGTGGAAGAGGCTTTAAGCTATGGGAATTATGCCTCCATTGACTTGATCATTCCCAATGAAAGCGATTATAAGGAGATTGTGGGCAAATGGGGGATTAAAATCATCAAGGGTGAGGTTTCCGCGGCGGAAGGCCTGGACGGCATGAGAAAAGAGCTTGTGGAACGGAAGGTCACCGACCGGTAAAGGCGGCGATAAGAAAGGACAGGAGGAATTGGTTTGGAGGGACAGCTTAAGAAAAAGATACTGCGGTATAAGGAGATTTATCTGCTGCTCATACCCGTTCTCATTTATTTTCTCGTATTCTCCTATTATCCCCTGGTGCTGGGGATATGGAAAAGCTTTCAGAAGGTAAAGCTTCTGGGCGGGTATGAGATGGTGGGGGTTGAAAACTACGGGGAAATCTTCCGGGACAGACAGTACAGGCAGGCCTTTGCCAACAGCCTTGCCGTGGGAGGCGGAACCTTTCTCCTTCAGTTTGTCTGGGGGCTGGTCATCGCCCTGCTGTTAAATGAAATCAGAAACAAGGTTTTAAAATCCCTGGTCCAGACCGTCACCTATATTCCCTACCTCTTGTCCTGGTCCGTGGTGGGGGGCCTGTGGATCGCCATTTTAGCTCCTTCAGGCATGGGTAACGGCATACTGACGGCGATCCTGGGAGACTCTTATTCTCCGGTGGTGTTCATGTCCGAGGGAAGGTACGCCAGGGCCATTATGATCTTTACCGGGGCATGGAAGAGCGCAGGATATTTTGCGGCCCTGTTTCTGGCCGCCATGGTGGGCATTGACGGGGCTCTTTATGAGTCGGCCAGGATGGATGGGGCCTCCAGGATCCAGCAGATCCGCTATATCACCCTGCCGGTCACCGTTCCCACCATGAAGGTTGTGGCGGTTTTGTCTGTCATGGGGATATTGAGGAATTTTGACCAGATCTTCGTCATGATGAACGCTTCCATCAGCGATCAGGTAAAAAATCTCCTGGTCCTGATCTACGAGCAGGGCATTCTGCAGTTTAACGTGGGGACCGCGGCAGCGGCGGCCACCGTCGTCCTGCTCGCGACGCTGATGATCACAACGGCTGTAAAAAAGCTGCTGAAGTATGATGAAATTTATTCCTGAGGGAAAGGGCAAAGGTATGAAGGATAAAACAGATAAAAACAGTTTAACTGGATTCTGGAGGGCGCTCTTTCAGTTTCTGACGGCAGTCATTTTTCTTGCCATGTTTCTTCCCATGTGGAATGTCATTGTGGTGTCCACTTCGACCGCTCTGGATTCATCCCAGAGCGGGATCCGGCTCTGGTGGTCCCATTTCAGTATGGAAGGCTTTTTTTACGTATTCCGGGTGACAAAAATGGCGGGGCCTTTTTTCAATTCCCTTTTCATCACCACTGCGGGAACTGTGATACAGGTTCTTCTGTCCGCCCTGGCCGGATATGTGCTGATCCAGAAAAGCCTTCCCTTCAAGGACTTTCTGGCCTCCTTTATCCTGCTGACCATGATGATCCCAGGGGATTTGACCCTCATATCCGTGTACCAGCTGAATAAACAGCTGTCCCTGCTGAACACCTATCAGGGGCTGATCTTAAACGGGCTGGTGTCAGGCTTCAGCATCATGATGATGAGGAATTATTTTGAGACGGTTCCTTATTCCCTGGCCGAATCGGCCAGGATCGACGGGGCCGGGGAGCTGAAGATTTTCGGAGGCATTTATATGCCCGTATCCCTCCCGGGCTTTGCCACGGTGTTTTTCATGGAATATGTGGCCAGGTGGAATTCCATCATGCTTCCGGCCACCCTGATCACGGATGAGAAGAAATATACCCTTCCCCTGATGCTGAAGCAGATGATCATGTCCGCGGATTCCACCTCGGGGACGGCAGTGACGCCGGACAATGCCATAATGGCGGCCATTGTGATTTCCACCATGCCGCTGCTGGGAATTTATGTTTTTGCCCAGGGATTCTTAATGGAAGGGATCCACATGGGCGCGGTCAAGGGATGAGGGAGAGAAAAAAATGAAGGAAAAAGTGATCACGTTTCAAAGAACGGTAACAAAGGAGGAAGAGGGGCGGTATCTGAAGCTGCCCTTTTCCGTGCCGGATCAGGTGGAAGCCATGGTGGTGTCCTATGAATATGACCGATGCGGAAATATTATAGATTTCGGACTGCTGGATGAGAAAGGGGAGCTGTCAGGCTGGTCCGGTTCCGACCGGAGCCGGATCACGGTATCGGATCCCGTCAGCTCCGCCGGATTTTTCCCGGAACCCGTAAACCGGGGGCAGTGGACCGTGCTCCTAGGCGCTTATCAGGTGGAGGACTCCGGGGTGACTGTCACCTATCAGGTCGCCTTTCACTTTAAGCGCTTAAGGCTGCTCAAGGGAGACACCCACCTTCATTCCACCGGTTCCGATGGCAGTATGACCCCGGATGAACTGGCGCTGGCCGCGGAAAGGGCGGGACTTGATTTCCTGTTTCTCACGGACCATAATAATTTCGCCCATAATTACCAGCTCCGTTCCAGGGACCGGGTGACCATGATCCCGGGGATCGAGTGGACCCATTACATGGGCCATATGGGGATGCTGGGGAGAAAACGGCCCTTTAAGAGCTTTCTTTCCAATTCCCTGGAGGAAACCAGGGAAATTGCCCGGGCCGCGGGAAAAGAGGGGGCTTTCAGGGTTTTAAACCATCCTTTCTGCCCTTATTGCGGCTGGAGATGGGGCATGGACCAGGTGGACTTTGACGGGGTGGAGGTGTGGAATGGAGGGCTGCCGCCGGAAAGCAACCGTGCCTGCCTGGAATGGTGGGATGAGGCCCTGAAAAAGGGAAAGAGAATTCCCATGACAGGAGGAAGTGATTTTCACAGATATGAACCGGGAAGGATGCCGGCTTCCCCCTGTACCTGTGTGTATGCCCTGTCTGATTCCGGCGAAGACATACTGGAAGGCCTGAAACAAGGGCATTCCTACTTAACCCTTTCCCCGGAGGGGCCGATGATGGAAACAGAGGCCGGAGGAAGGCTGACAGGAGACGGCGTTCCGGTTGGCAGGGAGATCGGATTTAAATTCCGCAATTTAAAAAAAGGAGATGTCCTTTACCTGATTACGGAAGACGGAGAGGAAGAGATCCGTTGTGAAACGGAATCCCTGTCCATTTGCAGAATCCCCCAAAAGGCGGGGTATCTGCGGGCAGAAGTCAGAAGAAGCCCTTTTGCAGGCTTTCCCATGATTCCTGTCCTCATATCAAATCCTTATTACATAGAAAGTGTGAACAATGATAAAGAATGAATCGATAAAAAAAGTCCATGTGGTCTTTATGACCCATTTTGACATGGGGTTCACAGACCCTGCGGACCATGTATTAAGCCGTTATATCCATGAATTTATCCCCGGTGCGGTAAGTCTTGCGGAAGAAATGAACCGGGATGGGAAAAAGCGGTTTGTCTGGACCCTGGGGGCGTTTCTGGTGAGCCGCTGTCTGAAGGAAGCGGATCAGGATGAGGCGAAACGGCTGGAGGACGCAGTGAGACGGGGAGATATCTGCTGGCACGGGCTGGCATTTACCACCCATACGGAGCTCATGGACCGGGATCTCATGGATTTTGACTTAAGCTACTCCGATGAGCTGGACAGCCGGTTCGGGAAGAATACCATTTCTGCAAAGCTTACCGATGTGCCGGGCCATACAAAGGCCATGGTGCCGGTCATGGCCCGGCACGGAAAGAAATATCTGCACATTGGCGTAAATCCTTCCTCCATGAATCCCCAGGTTCCCAAAAGCTTTCTCTGGAAATCCGGAGACAGCCAGATCCTGGTCCAGTACTCCCCTGTTTACGGTTCTGCCTGTTATGCGGAGGGCATGGAGGAGGTGCTGGAATTTGTTTTTCTGGGAGATAACCTGGGGATCCCCTCGAAAAGAGAGGTGGAGGAACAGATAAAGGCCCTGGAAAGGCTCTACCCCAACGCGGAAGTGGAGGCCGCCTCTCTGGAAGCTTATGCCGGGCGGCTTTGGGAAAGAAGAGAGACCCTTCCCGTCATTACGGAAGAGATCGGAGATACCTGGATCCATGGGATCGCCTCTGACCCGGTGAAGGTCAGGGACTTCCGGAGGCTTTTGGCCCTTAAGGACAGATGGAAGCAGGAGGGAAGCTTTGACTGGAAGAGGCCGGAATTTCACGGCTTCATGGAAAATCTTTTGATGGTCTGCGAGCATACATGGGCTCTGGATTACAAAAAGCATCTCTTTGATTTTGAAAACTGGAAAAAGGAAGATTTCAACAGGGCCAGGAAAGCAAACCTTGTGACCGATGCCCTGTTTACGGAGCGGAACGCTTCCCTGCGGAACGCGGTATACCGGGAAAAGGGGGTGGACCATCTGGAAAGCGCCTATGACCGGTATGAGAGCTCTTATGAAGAGCAGCGGGCCTATCTGACTGAGGCGGTCCGGCTGCTTCCGGGGGAGTACCGCCGGGAGGCTCTTCTGGAACTGAAACGGGAACAAAGAGCGGCCCGGGGGGAGGGGGAAGAGCTCCATCCCTTTGAGCTTGTAACCATAAATGGCTGGGCGGCGGCATTTGACGGCAGCGGCACCATGATCTATCTGGAAAAGGACCAAAGGGTGTGGATTGACGGAGGCTGGTTCGGTCGGTTTTCCTATGAAACCTACGGCGCCCGGGATTCGGCAGAGGAATTTTATGAGTACAATCACGCCTTTAAGGAAAATATGGCCTGGTCGGAAGCCGATTTTTCCAAGCCCGGGCTGGAAACCGTGGAAGGGCTGTCAAACAGAAACTATTCCTTCGGAGTCCAAAGCATGAGAAAGAACGGTTCTGCCGTTGAAATCACGCTGGCCGGAAACCGGAGGGCCTCCGGGGAATACGGCTGTCCTGCAAAGGCGCGGATTACCTATGTCTTCGGGGAGGAGCTCTTTTGCGAGCTTTCCTGGAAAAACAAGGATGCCAATAAAATGCCGGAAGCGCTGTGGTTTGACATAAATTTGGATGTGGAGAATCCCTGTCTCTGGAAAATGGTCATCATGGAGCAGGAGATATCCCCTTTATCAGTGGTGAAAGGAGGAAACCGGAGACAGCACTGCGTGGAGCGGCTGGTATACGACGGCTCGGATGGGACCATAGAGCTGAAAAATCCGGACTCTCCTCTTTTGAGCTTTGGGGGAAGGCGCCTGTACGGGGGGTGCCGGGACCTTCCGGATATGAGCAAAGGGTTTTCCTTCTGCCTCTTTAATAATAAGTGGGGAACCAATTTTCCCATGTGGTGCGGAGATGACGGCTGGTTCCAATACTGCCTCAGCATCAAAAACAAATAAACAGTTTTAAGACCTGGCGGAACAGGCAGCCGTTTGGAGCGGTATCATTTGACAAATACAGGGATCCAGTGTAAGATAAAAAAATGGGAATATATCCCAAAGAAGTATGAAAGAAAAGTAATGTAAAAAACACATGATTTCTGTGGATATGGAATGATATGAGCGAAAAATGGGGATAAACTCCCTTTGATTGTGGAAAAAGTAATGAAAAATGTAAAATCATGTGGAAATTATTAACAACCAGGAGGAGTCGATGAAGAAAACCAATGGATTGATGAAGATTCTGGTTTTCCTTCCCTTATTGCTGTTTGTTTTGCTCGCTGGGTGGATCGGGGCGAATGAATGGAGCGGGAAGCAGAAGGGAAAGGAAACTGTCAGTGAGGCAAGCCTTGCGGAAAACCCTGCAAAAGCGGAGGATGAGAGCCTGAAGGAAACGGAGATACTGACCGTGGAGGCATCCCAGTCCCAGGAGGAACCAGGGGATTCCCAGGAGGCCGGAGAGCAGAATCCGTTGATTCATCTGTTGTTTGCAGGTGATATATTACTGTCCACTCATGTGACTACAGCGTATGATAATGCAGGAAGCATAGACGGCGTGCTGGGTGAGGGGCTTCGCTCTGAAATCAGCCGGGCGGACATTTTTATGGCCAATCAGGAATTTCCGTTCAGCGACCGGGGTTCGGCGGCGCCGGACAAGCAGTTTACATTCAGGCTGAATCCTTCCAGGGTTTCCATGATGAATGAAATAGGTGTTGACATTGTGAGCCTGGCCAATAACCACTCACTGGATTATGGGACTGACGCACTTGTGGATACCTGCACCGCCCTTGACGGGGCAGGTATCCGGTATGTGGGGGCAGGCCCCAATATGGACAGGGCCAGACAACTGCAGACCATGGAAGCAGAAGGAAAGACCATCGGCTTTCTGGCCGCTTCCAGGGTTTATCCGGATCCGGGCTGGGTGGCTAACAGCAAGAAGCCCGGCATGGTGAGCGGTTATGACCCGTCCATTTTGCTGGAGGAGATAGGGAAAGCGGAGGGCGCCTGTGATTATCTGGTGGTTTATGTGCACTGGGGAGTCGAACGGGATGAGAAGCCCCAGGAATACCAAAGGGCTCTGGGAAAACAGATCATCGACGCGGGGGCTGACTTGGTGATCGGAAGCCATCCCCATGTTCTTCAGGGAATTGAGTATTACAATGGAAAACCCATCTGCTACAGCCTGGGAAATTTCATATTTGGCAGCAGCATTCCAAAGACCGCCCTGCTGCGGGCTGAGGTGGATTTTGACCAGGGAACCACCGCCTTGTCCCTGGTCCCGGGAACCTCAAAAGCTGGCTACACCAGGGAACTGACGGAGCCGGAGGAGATCCGGGAATTTTACCGGTATTTCCAGGAGATCTCATTCGGGGTGTCGGTGGATGAAAACGGCACGGTCCATAATAACGGGAATTAAGTTCAGACGAGGTATCTGTCACCCTGGCAGATGCCTCGTTCTTTAAACCGTTTTGACAAGGTGTTTAAAACCAGCCTTTTATTGCCGCTCCATAAGGGGGCCAGAAGCAGTTTTTTTGGGCCGTCGCCGCTGATCCGGTGGATGACTGTCCGGGGAGGCAGAAGCGCTATGCAGTCGATGACCAGATCCGCATATTCTTCCAGGCTGTAAACAGGGACCAGCCCTTTTTTGTATTCCTCAGCCAGGTCCGAGCCTTCCAGGATGTGAAGGAGCTGAAGCTTGATCCCGTCAATGCCCTGCCCGTCAAGCTGCCCCAGATATTCTGCGGTTTCCAGAACCATGTACCCGGTTTCCCCGGGAAGCCCTAAAATGGCGTGGGCGATGACCGTGAGCCCGGCTTCCTTTAAGTTTTGGTAAGCCTGGTAAAAGACGGAGAGAGGATATCCTCTCCGGATATGGTCCGCCGTGGACGGGTGGATGGTCTGCAGACCCAGCTCCACCCATACGGGTTTGATCCGGTTCAGCTCTTTTAATAGAAGAAGCACGTCCGGGGGGAGGCAGTCGGGGCGGGTGGCGATGGAGAGGATGGAGACCCGGGGATGGCGGATTGCCTGGGTAAACAGCTCTTCCAGATAGGACACCGGTGCGTAGGTGTTGGTATAGGACTGAAAATAGGCGATAAAGCTGCCGGTCCCGGCCTTCATTTTCCCCCGGATCCGCTCTTCGGCGGATCCGATCTGTTCCGTGACAGAGGGATGAGTGCCCAGAGCTTCGGCAAATTCTCCGGACCCGCCCTGGCTGCAAAAGATGCAGCCCCGGTCTCCCAGAGTGCCATCCCGGTTGGGGCAGGTCATCCCGCCGTCGAGAGCCAGCTTGTAGACCTTATGCCCGTATTGGGCTTTCATTTCATAATCAAGGGAATGGTAAGGCTTATCGTTCCAGTACATGACTTCCTCCGCGATTTTTGATTGTTTCATTATACGGGAGCCCGGTTGGGGTGTCAAATTATTTTGTATGTTTTTAATAAAATAATATATTTTGAATCTTTGAAATTTATGGTATACTCATAGCAATGACAATTCTTTGTCAATGAATGGGGAAATACCTGTCAGGTATGCCTTAAGGCCCAGGGTGCGCGGGCAGTAAATGGGAAAAGGAGAGCATATAATATGAAAGTGAGCGATACAATCCAGGTGTTGGAATCTGAGAAGGCGGGAAAGCTTCTGGCGGCTCTGTATGGAGAAGGAGCGGTTAAGGAAAACGCAGAGCGTTACCGGAGCCTAGTCATGAGCTTTCAGAAGAAGTTTCCGGAAGAAGACGTGTTTTTGTTTTCTTCACCGGGACGCACGGAAATCAGCGGAAATCATACCGACCACAACCATGGAAAGGTGCTGGCGGGCAGCATTAACTTAGACTGCGTGGGTGCGGCCGCTAAAAACAACAGCAGAAAGGTGAATATTGTCAGTGAGACCTATAACCAGAGCTTTACCATTGATTTGGACGACTTATCTCCGAGCGATAAAAAGGCTGGAACCATTGATCTGGTAAAGGGACTTTTGCAGGGATTTTTAGAGGACGGACGCGAAATCGGCGGTTTCAATGCCTATATCACCAGCAATGTGATCAGCGCGGCAGGCGTCAGTTCCTCCGCTTCCTTTGAGATGCTTCTCTGTTCTATTTTAAATACATTTTTCAATGAAGGCCGCATGGACACGGTGGCCTACGCCCACATCGGAAAATATTCTGAAAACGTGTACTGGGGCAAGGCCTCCGGCCTTCTGGATCAGATGGCATGCGCCGTGGGAGGTCTTATTACCATAGATTTTAAGGACCCTGCGGCCCCTGTGGTGGAAAAGATCGATTTTGATTTCAGCTCCCAGGATCACAGCCTGATCATCGTCAATACGGGGAAAGGTCATGCGGATTTAAGCGCGGATTATTCTTCGGTTCCCGAAGAGATGAAAAAGGTGGCGGAATTTTTCGGAAAAGAGGTCTGCGCCGAGATTACGGAGCAGGAGGTCATCGATCACCTGGAAGAAGTGAGAGCCTTTGCAGGGGACCGTTCCGTGCTCCGGGCCCTTCATTTCTTTGAAGAGAACAAGCGGGTGGCTGCCGAGGTGGCTGCCTTAAAGGAAAACCGGTTCGGTGATTTCTTAAGGAATATCACCGCATCCGGAGATTCCTCCTGGAAATGGCTTC
This sequence comes from Lachnospiraceae bacterium 54-53, assembly GCA_041223105.1. Lineage (GTDB taxonomy): Bacteria > Bacillota > Clostridia > Lachnospirales > Lachnospiraceae > Lacrimispora. The sequence continues at coordinate 64,259 of JBCLPO010000003.1, read as the reverse complement.
AGAACTGCTTTACCAACTCCAGCTACCAGGAGCAGGGGATCACCGTTGCCCTGGCGCTTACGGAGCTCTTTCTGGCGGAGAAAAAAAAAGGAGCATGCAGGATCCACGGCGGCGGATTTGCCGGCGTCATCATGGCCATGCTGCCCAATGATCTGGTGGATGAATACGTTGCCTACATTGAAAAGGCCATGGGAAAGGGCAATGCCTACCGGATGAGCATCAGGCCTTACGGAGCCATCTGTTTTAATGAGATCCTGGGTAGATAATAATTGTAAATCCTGCCATAATAGAGTACAATAAAGGTAAGAAACAGACCGATCAGAACTTGAAGTATAAGGAGGCGGGGATTATGGAAGAAAAGAAAAATCTGGTCATAACCATAGGAAGGCAGTACGGAAGCGGCGGCCGCATTGTGGGAAAAGCCCTTGCAAAAGAGCTGGGGATCCACTTTTATGATGAAGAGATATTAACCATTACATCGGAACAGAGCGCGGTCGGGGAAGTGTTTTTCCGCCTGGCCGATGAGAAGGCGGGAGGTAATCTGCTTTATAAGATCGCGAGCGGATTAAAGCCCCAGCTGGGCAGGCCTTCCACGGATGGTGATATTGTAAAGCCGGAGAATTTATTCCGTTTCCAGTCCCAGGTCATACGGGAGCTGGCCACCCAGGAATCCTGCATCATCGTCGGAAGATGCGCCGATTACATCTTAAGCCGTGAGGAGGGGGAATTTTCCGGGCTGGTAAAGATATTTGTTTATGCCGACACTCCCACCCTTGTGAAGCGGACCATGGAGGTCGACAAGGTGGGGGAGAAGGAAGCTGCCAGGCGTGTGAAGAAGATCAACCGGGAGCGGAAGGAATACTACCGTTATTATACCGGGGAAAGCTGGGAAGACTGGAACAATTACGACCTGATCATCAATACCAGCCGCATTGACTTGGAACAGACCGCCAAGCTGATCAAGGATTATATCAAGCTGAAAGGAATTGGGTGATGGTACCGCCCGCCGCCGGTTTTGGAAATGTAAAACCGGCGGCGGGCGGTATTTTTTGTGGATTTACGGTTAAAACCGGGCTTGGGGATTGTAAAACCCGGAACGAGGCGATATAATTAATCCGCAGGAAGGTGATGAAAGGCCGGTCGGAATGCTTCTCCGGCTTTTTTCCGGGGGTGTGATGCTGAAATGAAGATCTTTCAAATGGGACAGAACGGGGAATCCAGACTGGCCTATGTGGTTCTTAGCCTGGCCAGCGTGCTCGTTTTGACGACCGGTGCGTTTTTTGTGTTGTCCGTGCAGCAGGGGAGGCTGAATCAGGAATTCAATCAGTTTATCTGCGGGAGCCTGGCCTCTTACACGGATGCCCAGAAGCAGCGGATGGTGGGAAAAATAGAAGATGTCAGGAACACTCTTTCCGGTGTGACCGTCATGACGGAGGCCGCCGGTCTGTTCCCGGATGACAAAAAGCTGCAGATCTGTTTAGACCGGCTGAATGACCGGAATCCGGATTTTGAGATCGATTATGTTGCCCTTGAACGTCTGAAAGAAGAGGAATTCTTGGAGGAAGATCCCGGGCTGTATGAGCAGGTCTTAAAAGGAGAGGGCAGCATTTCGGATATCCGCCATTTTGGCGGTCCGGAGAAAGGGGATTACTTTACCGTAGCCCAGCCCATAGCAAGGCATGGGCTGGTGGAAGGGCTTCTTCTGACGCGGATAAATGCTAAAATGCTGACGGATACCGGAAATCAGAGCGCTCCTTATAAACGGATCCATTCTCTCATCGTAAAGCCCGACGGAACGATCTTATACAGCGATGCCGGACAGTATGCAAGTGATGGGAATCTTTTTTCTTCCATAGAAAAAAACGGTATCGAAGAGCATTATCTGAATCAGATCATGGAGCGGTTTGAAAGCAGCGGCTCTTTCACTGCTTCATTTCCGGGCAAGGGGAAAAGTTATTACGTTTCCGTCGCTGCGGTGGGGATCAATGACTGGAGCATCGTGAATTTCGTCCGGTCCCCTGATGTGCTGCTGCGTTCGGAATACATTTTCAATATATTTATGGGAACCGGCATCCTGCTGATCGTGCTCACACTGGCGGTCTCCGGAACGGTTGGCCTGATGTTCATGAGGCAGAGACAGAAGCTTCAGATGGAGGCGCAGCGCTACGCGGTTCTTTCCCAGTTCACCGACACGCTGCTGTTTGAATACGATTATGCTGCCGATATCATGGAATTTACATCCAATGCCAGGAAAAAGCTGAGTTTGAACAGCTTAAGGATAAAAGGTTTTTTAGGCTCGGACAGGGGCTGCCGGCTCATGCATCCGGATGACTGGAAGCATGGAGAATGGCTTCGCTGGGCGCTGCTGGGATGCAAGCAGGATGAAGTGCGGTATTCCAGACTCCGTTTAAAGAGCGCAGCCGGGGAATACCGGTGGTTCAGCTGCCAGTACAAGATCCTGCCCGGCGCTTCCAAACGTAAATGCCGCATGGTGGGTAAGCTGGAGGACATCATGCTTCAGCTGGGAAGAGAAGAGATGCTGATGGACAGGGCCAGGAAAGATCCTCTGACCGGAGTGTACAACCGGTCCGGAGAGCAGATCATTGACGGGAAGCTTGCATCGGGAAAGAAAGGTCTTTTCTTCATGATCGACCTGGATAATTTCAAGGATATCAATGATACATACGGTCATGCGGCAGGTGACATGGTCCTTACCTGGGTGGCGGGAGAACTGGACAAGCTTTTCGGAGATGACGGAGTTGTCGCCAGAGTGGGGGGAGATGAATTTGTGGTCTTTGTTCCGGAAGTGTGGGACCGTGGACGGACATCGGAAATGGCGGAAGCCATCCTTAAGGCCGTGAGGAAGCCGGAGGCAGAGGATCTTGCGGATATCACGGTTTCCGCCAGCATCGGTATCGCCGCCGCGCCGGAGGCTGGAGAGACCTATGGGGAATTGTACTGCGCGGCAGATAAGGCGATGTATTATATCAAACAGAATGAAAAGGAAGGGTACGCCTTCTGCGGGGATGAAGCCGTAAATGATCCCCGGGGCGGACTGTGCACATAAAGCCGGAAGCAGCCGCAGGGAGTGATTCGATCTGCGGAACTTCCGGCTTATATTTATATGAATAAGTTCACGTTGGATTCTTCCGCATCCCCCAGATAAGCGCCTACGCCGCCCAGGGACACCCCGTCGATCAGTTCCCCGGGGCGGATTCCCATGACATCCATGCTCATGGTACAGGCCACGATCTTTATTCCTGAGTCCATGGCCTTCCGGATCAGTGTTTCCAGGGAATCCACGTTTTTGTCCTTCATGATCTTTTTCATCATGGCAGTTCCCATGCCGCCCATGTTCATTTTTGACAGCTTTAACTTTTTGCTGCCCCGGGGGAGCATGGCTCCGAACATGGCTTCCATCAGGGATTTGCGGACCGGCTGCTTTTCGGGTTTCCGCAGTGCCGTCAGCCCCCAGAAGGTGAAGAACATGGTCACTGGTCGGCCCATGGCAGCCGCGCCGTTGGCAATGATAAAGCCTGCCAGGACCTTGTCAAGGTCGCCGGAAAATACGATGACGGTTTTTCCTTCCGGAGCACGGGAGGCCGCGGGGGAAGCGTTGCTGCCCTTTTTTACCAGCGCCACGTAATCGTTTTCACGGCTCTGGCTGGAGACAAGGATATTACCCGTACGCCTGCACCATGCTCCCATATCACGGGTAAATCCCGGATCAGAGGCCGACACCTCCAGGACCGCCCCTTCGGGCATTCCCTTCATCGTTTCAAATACCTTCATGATCGGTCCAGGACACTGCATCCCGCTGCAGTCAAGGCGGACGGCGGCAGAAGGAACCCTTTCTTCCTCCGGCTGGCCGCTGTCGGAATAAGAGGACAGGTCTGACAGGGGAACCATGACGGGATCGTAGTGGGTGGACTGATAGAATCTCGTACCGCCCGGATAAAGCTTAACCTTCCGGAAGCCGTTTTGCAGCAGTATGCGGGCCGCATTGTAGGAGCGGACTCCGATGGCGCAGAAGGTGATGATCTCTCTGCCGGGATCCAGCTCCTTTAACCGGCTCCGCAGCTGTCCCAGGGGGATGTGTTTCCCGTTGGGCAGGGAAAAGGCCATTAATTCCCCCTCCTCCCTCACATCCAGCAGCAGGGCGCCCGGGTTCTGTTCCGGCGCATCCCAGCCTGAAAAGGCGATTTGACCGGAGAGCACGTTTTCCGCCATAAATCCGGCCATGTTCACCGGATCCTTTGCGGAGGAGAAAGGCGGGGCATAAGCCAGCTCCAGGCGTTTTAGGTCCTCCACTCCGGCGTTCAGCCGGATCGCCGTTGCCAGGGTATCGATCCTTTTATCCACGCCATCCCGGCCAACGATCTGGGCCCCGAAGATGGTCTTTCCGTCCATTGAGAACAGAAGCTTTAAGGTTAAGGGCACGGCACCCGGATAATAACCGGCATGGGAATTCTGGGTAATGAGAATGCTCTCATAGCCAAAGCCCTTAAGAAGACCCCGTTTCATCAGTTCTTTTTCATTCGCCCCCACAGATGCGGCAGTTAAGTCAAAAACCCTGACCACGGAAGTTCCCAGGGTACTGCCGTATGTTTCCGACGCTCCCGCAATGTTGTTGGCGGCGATCCGTCCCTGCTTGTTGGCCGGTCCTGCCAGAGGGATCATTGCAGGTTCCCGGAATATGAAATCCTCACCCTGGATCACGTCGCCTACGGCATAGATATCCGGATCCGGGGTCCTTAAATACTCATCCACCAGGATGCCGCCCCTTTCATTGACCGGAAGGCCGGCTTCCTTTGCGAGCCGGCTGTTGGGGCGTACGCCTATGGAGAGGATGACCAGCTCTGCCGTAAGGGTCCTGCCGCTGTCTAACGAAATGGAAACGTCTGTCTCCCGGTCTTTGAAAGCACGGACCCCATCTCCCAGATGGAGATCGATTCCTTTCTGAAGGAGGTTTTCGTGGAGCAGCCGGGCCATCTCATAATCCAGAGGGGCCAGGACCTGATCCTGCATTTCGATCAGTGAAACCGAAATCCCCCGGCGGCGGAGATTTTCAGCCATTTCAAGGCCGATAAAACCCCCGCCGATCACCGCTGCGGTTTTGATCCCTTTTTCTTTGATGAGCGCCCGGATGAGGTCCGTGTCGGGAACGGTCCAAAGGGTCCGGATCCGGGAGGATTCAATTCCCGGAATGGGAGGCCGGACAGGAGAGGAGCCTGTGGATATGACCAGGGTGTCATAGGTCTCTTCATACTCTTCGCCGGTATCCGTCTTCCGGACGGTGACTGTCTTTTTTTCACGGTCAATGGAAGTGACCTCGTTTTTCACTCTCACATCAATGCCGTACTTTTTTTTCATAGCCTCCGGTGTCTGGAGCAGCAGGGAATCCCTGGATTTTATCACATCCCCTGCGTGGTAAGGAAGGCCGCAGTTGGCGTAGGAGATATATTCCCCCCGTTCCAGCATTATGATGTCCGCTTTTTCATCAAGCCTCCGAAGCCTTGCCGCGCAGCTGGCTCCCCCCGCAACACCTCCGATAATAACAATTTTCTTCATAAAAAGCCTCCTGCTGTTTTATTATACAGGCAGATCAATGCCTGCACTCTTTTACAGGGCCTGTTGACGCAGGTCATTTTTGTTCCGCTTTCATTATAGAAAAAAATGGGAGGTGTGTCTGTGACTGAGTCACAAAGACCATGGGGAGTCTGGATTTTTACAAAAGAGGGCGGAAGTAAAAGCCGGATCAGCAGCAGGTTTTTTCCTGCCGCTGATCCGGCTTTTGACGGTTTATGTTTTAATTTATGACCCAGGAAAAGAGATAATCGGTCTGGTCAGGGACCGTAATGCCAGGGGCCGGCAGCTTCTCAAATCTACCAGGCAGATCCTTTTCCATGGCAGCCAGGTGAAAATGGCAGGCGCCAATGCCCATATCCACCCTTTGAATGTCAATTCCCAGCTTGCCTTCCTTCAGCATCTTTGCCTCAAAGAAATGGAAGGCGTTCTGGTGTTTTACGATCCGCCAGGGCTGCTTATTGACGGCTGAGGGGGCCAGGCGGAGCATTTCTAAGGGAAAAGCAAAACCGTCTGCCTCCTGACGGGTCAAAGGATGGGAAAAGTCCTGATGGAAAAACAGCTGGTCCCATTCCTTCCTCTGGTCAGATTTTGCGGCCCACCGCATCAGGGAGTCCATGGCTCTCCTTTTCTCCAAAGGCCGGCCAACAGGGGTTATGACCGGGAAAAGGTCTCCCGGTTTCAGGTTCATGGCCGAAGCGAACCCGCTGCGGTTGAAGGTTCCGCCCAGCCAGCAGGTGCCAAGGCCCAGGGAGGTGGCATAAAGGACGAGCTTTTCCAGGGAATATCCCAGGGCCTCCAAACCCAGCTCCCCATTTTTTACCGAAGCGCCTATAAAATCACCGGCGCCCTTGATGACCCCGTAGGTTCCAAGCTTTACCCCTTCAGGGGCCGCGGCGCTTTCCAAAAGACGAAAGGCGACGTCAATGGAAAAGGGGTTTGTCAGTTTTGCCATATAGGCGTTGAGATTGTCTTTTTCACCGGCAGAAAGTCCGCGGTTTTCATAGGTTCTGACGCTGTGCCGTTTTTTGACCGTCTGCTCAACCGGAAAATCCAGTTTCATATGGAAAGGTACCTCCTTTCATCAGGCAAGGGTTTTGTAGAGATTGATTTCACCGGGTTTTTCAGAAAAGTCCCCAAATGCGGCCATTGCTTTTTTAAAATGCTCCGCGGCCATGTGGAGATTTAAGGATTCCTGGTCCTTCCATTCCTCAAGCATGGTTATGATCCGGGGGTCCTTCACATCCTGCACCAGTTCATACCGGATGCATCCGCTGTCATTGGTCCTCGTGTCCTGTACCAGTGTTTTTGCCATGGAAATAAATTCTTCTGTCCGGTCCTCTTTAATGAAATTCTTTGCAACGACTTTGATCATATTTTTATTCTCCTTTGTCTCTGTCACCATTTTTCATAATGAACTCTGTCTTCCCTGTAGCGGTCTGTGAATTCGTTTTGCTGCCCGTCGGGATACCCAACGGAGATCATGGCAAATGGCCTGATGTGGTCCGGAAGGTCAAAGAGGCGGCGCACATTGTCCGTTACCGCATCGGAGGTGGCAACGCCGAACCAGACGCCCCCAAGTCCCAGGTGAACTGCTTCCAGAAGAAGGTTCTGGGCGGCCGCGCTCATATCCTCTTCCCAGCCCGTGGGGATCTTTAATTCATTTTCATCGGCAAGAAGCACAAAGGTCACGGGAGAGCCTGCCGCCGGCTTTGCGTAGGGAGAGGTCTTGGAAACCTCATCGAGCATTTTCTTATCCTGCACCACAATGAATTCCCACGGCTGCTGATTGGCTGCCGAAGGCGCCTGCATGGCGGCCCGGAGCAGCTTGTCGATCTTTTCCGGCTCCACCGCCTGGTCTTTGAATTTACGAATGCTTCTTCTGATAAAAATCTCCTGCATAAATCAATACCTCCTATTTATTATCTAATTTTTTTAAAAGCTTTCCGCTGATTTCGATAAAACGGGCGGTTTCTTCCTCTGTCAGAATGTTCTCATATCCGCTGTGCAGCAGGTTCCACGATTCCACGATCTCATCCTGCAGGGCCAGTCCCTGGACGGTTGTGTTAAGAAATACATGCTTTCCTTCTGATTTTTTGGAAACCAGATTTTTCCGTTCCAGCTTCTCGATCAGACGTGTGACTGTGGAAGGGGTCAGATGCAGTGTTTCTCCTATTTCCTTTTGCTGGATGCCGTCATTTAAGTTCACCAGGTACAGAAGCAGCGCATGGCTTGGGGAAAGCCCTGTTTTAAGGAATGCCTCATCCGCGATTTTTCCGAACGCCCTCGCTAATTTTGCGGTGGAAAAAAACAGGCAGCTGTTCAGCTTGCATGTCTGCTCTTTGGTATTGGGTCCGCTGTTCAAATCATCACCTCACTTGTTTGTACATACAAATATACCATGACCTTGAGCTGCTGTCAACGGGAAAACAATCATTTCTTCTTATATATTTTATACAATTTAATTTTGTAAAAGTATTGACAAATCCAGGCGCCTGTTTTATAATAAGATTGATTTTAACAAATACAATTTTGTGTAATATATTAAGGAGGTATGTGAGATGTCTGTTTATGATTTTACTGTAAAAACAATGGATGGCGGTGAGAAAAGCCTGTCAGATTACTCCGGCAAGGTGCTTTTAATCGTCAATACGGCAACGGTTTGCGGATTTACACCTCAGTACACGGACTTACAGGTCATATATGAGGAATACGCGGACAAGGGATTTGAAATCCTGGATTTCCCCTGCAACCAGTTCGGCAATCAGGCGCCTGGCGATGACGAAGAAATTCATTCCTTCTGTACCGGCCGCTTCGGTGTGACCTTCCCCCAGTTTTCAAAGATCGATGTAAACGGAGACCAGGCCATCCCGCTGTATCATTACCTGGTCAGTGAAAAGGGTTTTGAAGGCTTTGATCCGGCTCATGAGCTGACGCCCCGCCTGGAAGAGAAGTTTGCCCAGACCAATCCCAATTATAAGAATGAGCCGGATATCAAGTGGAATTTCACAAAATTCCTTGTGGACCGGGAAGGCAACGTGACCGCACGTTTTGAGCCGACTGCGGACATGAAGCTTGTAAAAGAAAAGATCAGTGAATTGCTGTGAAGAACGAAGACAGCGGGAGAATGGAGATAAGTTATGAACTATGATAAATTAAAGCTGGAAAATCAGCTTTGCTTCCCTCTCTATGCGTGTTCCCGTGAAGTTATCAGGCTGTATAAGCCGTATCTGGATGAGATCGGGCTGACCTATACCCAGTATATTGTCATGATGGTATTGTGGGAAAGGAAGCTGGTTACCGTTAAAAAATTGGGAGAGCTCCTGTATCTGGACAGCGGTACCCTGACTCCCCTGTTAAAGAAAATGGAAGCGGCAGGTCTGCTCATCCGAAGCCGGGACAAGGAAGATGAGCGGAGCGTGATCGCCGAACTGACGGAAACGGGCGAACAGTTAAAGGACCGGGCGGCGGATATCCCCAATAAGATCGGCCGGTGTGTTCCTTTAAACAAGGAAGAGGCCGGAGAGCTGTACCGCCTGCTCTATAAGATTTTGGGCGCGACGGGCAGAAATACGGAAAAATAAAATAAAATCCCGGGAGGGCTTCCGGTTAAGCCTTCCCGGGATTTTTGTGCTTCATCGCTGCAGTCCGCAGCACATGGAGGAAGAGAAGCCCGGATTGTGAAACTCCCCGATCCCCTGGGGAAAGGTAAAGACGTTGAGGGGGTCGTATGCTTCCTTCACTTTTTTCAGCCTGCAGACATGGGTTCCGTAATATTCCTCCGGGAAGCAGGAAAGGCTTCCGTAGGGGAAGTTGACATAGGAGCCGTTGGTGACCGACTTCAGATAGCTGAATTTATCGGCTAACCAGGCGGCATTTTCGCATTTGTTCTGCTCAAACACGGTATCAAGCCAGGTGATATACCTTGCGTCCCGGTAGTAGAAAGCGGTTGCATCCTCAGGGACCTCTGAAACTCTGCCGCCAAGAGCGTAAAATGACAGGCTTGTGTAGACGGAGCCCTCCGGACGTTCTTTGATAAGTCCCGCAATTTTCAGACTTTCACAGCTGTTGAAATCCCGCAGGACAAAACGGCTTGCTGATTTAAACTTCTCAAAGGGGGGATAAAAATCCCCGATAATGGTTATTGCTTCAAGAAAGGATAAGTATTTTAAGCTGTATTTTGCCCCGCCAAGCTCGATCAGGGGAGAAATGATCCCCAATGCCTCTTCGGGAGCACCGTAGAAAATGCCCCGTGCCAGTATTGCAAGCCCTTCCAAGGAAGAATTAAAGATCCTTGAGACCATCGTGATCCTGAGATCCGCGTTCTTCAGCCAGTCCTGCCAGGTCTGCAGGAACAAAGCCTGTTTTTCCTGGTCTGCCTGGGGGTATCTTATCTCAACGAGTGTGACTTTATTCACCTTTCGGGGAAGCCGGAAGGTCATGGAAACGACCACGCCGAAATTGCCTCCCCCTGCGCCGCGGCATGCCCAGAACAGATCGGCATTTTCCCGCGGACCGGCCGTTATGATGCTGCCTTCGTAATTGACCATCTGAAGCTCCGTAAGGCTGTCGCAGCCCAGGCCCAGATACCTGCAGGAGAGCCCCCAGCCGCCGCCCAGGGCATATCCGCTCACCCCTGCGGAAGGGCAGGTTCCCCCGGGAAACGGATATCCTTTGGAAGATAGAAAATCATACAGCTGTCTGTTTTTCACAGCTCCCTGGACCGTGACCAGGCCGGCTTCCTCATCGAGAGAAATCCGGTCCATTTCACTTAGATCCAGATCAAGCACATCGCTGCCTGTGGAGTAGCCTTCATAATTATGCCCTCCGTTTCTGATGCGCAGGGAAATGCCGTACCTTCTGGCCCATAAAACGGCGTTGCTGACATCGCTCTGATTCAGGCAGAAAACAATGGCCAGAGGGTATTTTTGGATGGCCCGGTTATAAACTTGTCTCAGTTCATTATATAAAGGGTCGTCTGGGGTTACAACACGACCCGTAAGTCCGTCAAAATTACAGCTGTTCATAAAATTGCCTCCTTTCTGCTGTGATTTTATATACTTGTTCTACTATCATGTTATTAAAAAAGAGGGAAATTGGTTCGGACTGCCAGATTTATAAGGGACTTCAGACTGGGGACAGACGATCTGATCTGCCGGTATGTAAAAATATTTTTGTAAATTTATCATATCCAGACTTGATTTTCATTGACAATTCCAAAATTGCAGCATATTATAAAAATGAATGATTCATTCATTATAAGGAGGGGAAGCATTGGACACAAGAATTCAAGCAATTTCGGAGGCCGCAACGCTGTTATTTTTACGTCAGGGTTATGCAAGAACCCAGATCAGCCATATAGCGAGTGCCATAGGAGTTTCTGTCGGAACCATTTACCATGACTTTGCAGGAAAAAAAGAAATCATGCATTTTGTTCTGAAATGTACGATTGATCCGGACTTCATCAATAATGAAATGGAAAGACCAGTTACAGACAGTTTATTTTCAGGTGTGGAAAATGAAATTGTTTCTTTGCTTGAACAGTCACAAAATGACTTTGCGGGACATCTTGAAAACGGCCTTGAACATTACAGCTTTGAAGATTTAATTTCAGACGCTTTTGATATTTTTGCCCGGTATGCTGTCGGTTGTTTATTTATTGAAAAAAATCAATTTGAATTTCCATTTCTCGCGGAACATTACAAGGCATACCGCAGGAAATTTCTTGATTCAATGTCAAGGTATTTAACAGTTTTCATCAACAGCGGGACTGTACGGCCAATGGAGCACTTGGAGTTAACCACTGCCCTTATCATTGAAATTCTTACATGGTGGGCTATGGACAGACGGTATACATCTTTTGAAACCTCTGATGTACCTTTGGATTTGGCAAAAAAAATCTGTATGGACAATATCCTGTCTGCATACAAGAGATAAATTAGCGGGGCATGAAAGCCCTCTAATTTTTGTGAAAACTATGAATGAATTATTCATTCATTAAAAGGAGGCAATAAATGATGAAAAAAACAGTTTTATCATGCATGACTTTTATTTTGTCTTTATTCGCATTTGCCGGCTGCTCCAATTCCGAGTCTTCTCAAATGGCGAATGAACTTCGGTTTTCCCTGAAAGGAATATCGTCCCTGACGATTTCCTACGATGAAGAAAAAGTCACTTTCCTTGAAAGTGATGGTGACGACCTTGTAATCAAAGAATATATGACGGAAAACAAAAGCAGTTATTATGCAAAAGTAACAGAGCACAATGAAAGCATCCGTATCAGCGAGGGCGGCAAACCGTTTTTCAAGAACATTTTTTCCCGGTCCATTGAGGTTTATCTGCCGGAATCATACCACGAAAATCTTACCGTTACTTCAACGGACGGAGATATTGATTTTACCGGAATGAGTTTGGATTTAACTATGCTCCGTGTCGATAATTCCTCAGGGAATGTCACATTGGATCATGCGGCTGCTTCTGATATTTATTTGTCTTCTGCCAGGGGGACTTTTGATTTGGGAAGCATTGAAGCAAATCAAATCAGGCTGGAAACAACCGGGGGCAGTGTTACCTGTGCCGAATTAAACGGAAATGTAACATATACCTCTTCAAGCGGAAACGCGGATATAAAGTCCGCGATTGGTTCCGGCAGCTATAAGGCCAACAATTCCGGCAGTCTGAATGTGGTATATTCCGAGGTAAACGGCGACCTTTTTTTCTTCAGCAAAAACGGCAAGATAACTCTCACCCTGCCGGAAAATCTGGAATTTGTATTACAAGCCACAACGAAAAACGGTTCCTTATCTACGACTTTTCAACAAGACATTACTGTTGACGGGCCCACGGCAGGTGGAGTTGTCGGCGATAATCCGGCCGTAACCGTTCGGGTGGAAACAAACAACGGGGATATAGAGGTGATACAATGAAACAGCGCACTTTTTTTGATTTATATTCCCGTTTGAGTTACTTTGCGGCAAACAAATTCGGGTATCGGAGAGCAGGCCTATGGATAAAAAGACTCGCATACATATAATTGTTTCCTGCATTTTATTTGTTGGCCTTATCATTGGGTTAACAATCATACTGCTGCCTTATTTTCAACGATTATCAGAACCGGAATATCAGGCAGGAATACAAGACCGGATAAACAAGACAGGCGGTGCGGGTATACTGCTGATTTTGGCGATACAGATCATCAGGCAGTAATCGCTTTTATTCCCGGGGAGCCGGTGGAAGTTCTGGCAGGCGCTATGTACGGTACTGTTCCCGGTCTGCTGATTTGCCTTGCCGGGTGTGTTTTGGCTTCCTCTGTTATTTTTTCATTTTCAAAGCGGTTCGGTAAGAAGCTTCTGTATCGTTTGTTCAGCAAAGAAAGAGTGATAACCTGGAAATGGCTTCAGGATAGTCATAAAAATGAAATTGTGGTGTTCATCCTGTTTTTCATTCCTGGAACGCCAAAAGATATGCTCACTTATATTTTTGGGGCAACTGAAATGAGTACGGGGAAATTTATAGGGATATCAACTTTTGCGCGTATTCCCTCCATTTTATCCTCTGCCATGATTGGCTCTGCCATGCGTCAGGGCCATTGGGAATTGTCTTTGACCGTTTTCAGCATTACAGGTCTGATCGGGATTCTTGGATTAGGCTTTAAGGGCAAGGCAGCTGATTTTTGCCGCAAAAAAATAAAGGGAATATCCAGCGATATAACAAGATGTGAAAGCCTGGACGCTGTTGAAGCGTTTCATAGCAATAAAGTATATCCGTTGATGTATTGCAGAATGGTCATAGAAGGGAATCCGGACATAAAAAAATTGAAAGACGCAGTGAATCGGTCCAGTCTGTATGTGCCCGAAATTTTTTATACGTATGACTTCAAGCGGGAGGGCTTTGTCAATCGGGGTTTCACTGCTGAACATGTATTTATTCCTGACCGTTTCGGCTCTGAAGTGGATTTTTGGTGGGATTTAAGCAGAAATGCCCAGCTGCAAATCACCATTTCTGAGGAAGAACAGCAAAACACCATCGTTATTGGAATGAGTCATGTTTTGACTGATGGTTCAGGCTTTTTGCAATACCTCTATTTGTTAGCGTCACTTTACAACGGCACCCTTTTGGACAGTAAATTACAGAACACAAGGGATATTTCTCCTCTTTTGAGGGAAATCCGTGTTCAAGCGTCAACAGAGCAGACAAAATGGGGCAGACGAATAGCTGCAGTTCCCTTGAGGCCTTTTAACAATGGTACACAGTTTTTCTGCCTGAACAGTATAATTGCACCAGATGATTTGACTGCAAATCATGGAAAAGCAAAGAAAAGCGGTGCAACACTCAACCATGCTTTTATAACCGCTTATGCCCGCGTCATAGCCCGTTTACAAAATAGGGATAAGATAGTGTTACCCTGTCCGGCTGATTTACGCAGATTTAAGCCGGAACAAGACAATCTGACCGTAGGAAATATGACCGGAATCTATAAAAGAGTCATTGTGGAAATCGATCCGCGGCATACGTTCAGCGAAACTTTATCACAGGTCTGTATTGAAATGACCCTTCAAAAATGCCGTTACCGCTGTTTTGCAGGTTTGCGGCTGTTTCACTTCGTTTTTCATAAAATGCCGCGCTTTGTATAGAAGAAAGCGATCCGGACAGGTGATCGTCTGCCCCCTGTTTCCTATACCAATATGGGAATCATCGACCATGAAAAACTGTATTTTCAAGGCTGTTATATCACAAACTGTTATTTGACGGGAACCTATCGGCTTCCCCCTGATTTTCAGCTTTCTATCAGTACGTTTCGGAATACATGCACATTAAATTGTAATTTGATCGGAGAAGCGGGTGATGAAAGCATCGGTCAATCCATTTTAGAACTGACAAAAAAGGAATTATTGGAGTGGATATAAAAAACATTGAAAATCGTTCAGTAAAACGTTAAAAAACCATCTTATGAAACCGGAAATGAATAAATTTTGAGCATCATTTGTAGGTCCTGTTTAATTAAAAATAAGGGACGTGCAGCCTGCTGACAGAGGAATGTCAGTTGGGCTGTACATCCTGCAATTCTCTATAAAAGAGAGAGTATATCCTTTTCCAGTTTTTCCGGTTTATCGGTGGGAGCATAGCGTTTCACCACGTTGCCGTTCCGGTCCGTCAGAAATTTCGTGAAGTTCCATTTGATATTGGAATTTAGCACTCCTTTTTGCTGTGATTTTAAATAGGAGTATAGAGGGGATTGGCCGGGTCCGTTCACTTCCACCTTGGAAAACTGCGGAAATGTCACCTGATAATTCATCTGGCAGAAATCATGGATTTCTTCTTCACTGCCCGGAGCCTGGTGGCCAAACTGATTGCAGGGAAAGTCCAGGACTTCAAAACCCTGGTCCCTGTATTTTTTATACAGAGCTTCCAGGCCTTCATATTGGGGAGTAAAGCCGCAGCCGGTAGCCGTGTTGACGATCAGCAGAACCTTTCCCTTATATTCTGACATGGAGACAGGATTTTTTTTCATGTTCGTAACCGTAATATCATAAAGATTCATTTCTGGCACCTCTCATTTCATATTTATTTTGTACAATTGTATTTTATAAAATCAAAATTAGAATGTCAATACTTTTCATGTGGTTATTTAAGGAAATTTTTTATATATTCTGTTTCGTCTTAACGGATGGGGTCATGTGACAGGTGATGAACATGAAGTGCAGTTCCTCCTGCTTCATGATCCGGATGACTGTTGGGATACCGTATGTGATGGCCCCGGCCAGGATACAGGGGCCGTACCGCTTGCTGCTGACCATAGCTGTCAGAAATGTGCTGTAAAAGATTATTAAAACTTTATTATTTTGGAGGCTGACAGGTACTATTTTATTTTTTTCTTTCATAAAATAAGACAAATTGTTTAATTGAAAGGCATCAATCTTATGACTCCTAGCTCTGAAGGAATGTATTCCTATACCATTCAGGCCGGCGATACCCTATGGCTTCTTTCAAGACGCTATAATACTACCGTGGAGGCGATTATGGCAGCGAATCCCGGGATCACTCCCAATAATCTGTCAGTTGGGCAGATAATTCGCATTCCGCGCGGAAACAGAACACAGAATATGCCTGCGCAGCCAAGAACCCAGCCACAGACGCAGCCGACCCAGCCGCAGCCGCAGACGCAGCCGACCCAGCCGCAGACGCAGCCGACCCAGCCGCAGCCGACTCAACCGCAGCCGCAGACCCAGCCACAGACGCAGCCGACCCAACCGCAGACTCAGCCGACTCAACCGCAGACTCAGCCGACTCAACCACAGACGCAGCCGACTCAACCGCAGCCGCAGACACAGCCTCAAACCCAACCGACCCAACCGCAGCCGCAGACCCAGCCGCAGACCCAGCCGCAAATGCAGCCCCAACCACAGCCGCAAACGCAGCCACAAATGCAGCCACAGCCGCAGACCCAACCACAGACCCAGCCCCAACCTCAAACCCAACCCCAGACCGGGACCCAGCCTCCATCCAACATGCAGGGAGAACTGACGGGTGGTAATATGAACAATGCTTGTCCCAGAGGGTGGTTCTCCTATACCATTGAAGCTGAGGATACCTTGTGGCTCATTTCACAGCGTTTTAATACTACCGTGGAGGCGGTCATGGATGCCAATCCCGGCATCAACCCCAATAATCTGACAGCTGGTCTGAGGATCTGTATTCCGCGTGTAAACAATAATCAGAATATGCCCTCAAGGCCACAGACACAACCACAACCACAAAACAAACCTGCAGAACAGGAAACATCGATGGAAAGCAGAGGGATGACGTTATGTCCGGCAGGATTGTATTCCTATGTCATTCAGGCCGGTGACACAATCTGGCTTCTGGCGCAGCGTTTCAATACAAACGTTGAAACAATTATGGCTGCAAATCCTGGGATCAATCCTGATAATCTGTTCATCGGGCAGGTGGTCTGCATTCCATATGGACGCTGGAGTCCCGTGCGTCCCCAACCTCAACCTCAGCCCCAGCCCCGTCCCCAGCCCCAGCCTCGTCCTCAGCCTCAGCCCCAGCCTCGTCCCCAGCCCATGTGGGTCAGTAATTCCGAGCAAAGCCTGAATAACTATCTGCGCCTTTTGTGGTCACAGCATGTATACTGGACCAGAATGCTTGTAATGAGTCTGGTCTTTGACCTGCCTGATGAGGAGTTTGTCGCTAACCGTCTCATGCAGAATCCGACAGACTTTGAGGCAGTTTTACGATCATTTTACGGGGAAGACGCTGCCGCGCAGTTTGCGGATCTGCTGGCCGATCATCTGACAATTGCCAAAGAGCTGATCTCAGAATCCCTGGCAGGAAACATGGCCGCTGCTGCTGATGCTGAAAAGCGATGGTACGAAAATGCGGATCAGATTGCCGTATTCTTGGGCAGCATCAATCCAAACTGGACGGTCCAGGAATGGAAGAAGATGATGTATGACCATTTGGCAATGCTGAAGACGGAAGCTACCGATATAATGTCTCAGGAATTTGAGGACAGCATCAACATGTTTGGAAATATCGAGCAGGAAGCTCTGGAAATGGCCGATGTGATGGCACACGGAATAGCAGGGCAGTTTGAACAGTATTTCAGATTGTAATGCCTGTATGAAATGTGGTTATGATACAAATAATAAGCAGTCCGGTTTTCATTGACCGGACTGCTTTGTGGTTAAAGCCCGTAAGGGCCGTCAGGAGAGATGGGTGAGAGCGTCTGATTTGCCTGACTCCATGGGTGAACTCTACGGAACGTTTATTGAAAAGCCTGTAAAAAACCGTTACAATTGATGAAGCGGCTTAAATGGAGGTGAAAATTATGCAAAACAGTAAAGTCGGGGACATAATCCGTACTATTCGGCTGGAACATGGCATGACGCAAAAACAGCTTGCGGATCGAATGAATATCAGTGATAAAGCTGTATCCAAGTGGGAGAGGGGAGTTTCACATAGTTAAAGATACCACACTACAACTCACGCTTACCTTGCCTGTGGCAATAAAGCCCGGAGGGCTAAAAACAATAAAAGACGGTATGCACCCCGCAGAGGGGCTGCATACCGTCTTTTATTGTGGGGATTCCAAAGGGGGCAATACCCCTTTTGGCACACAACTTTGCGGAGCAAAGTGTAGTGTGTTATACGCTCTGTCAGCGGTGCCGTGAAAATGCCGTTGCCGCCGTGGAGGGCAATGGCATTTTCACGGCAGGAAAGCGGGCGGGAATTTGCGGCGTGGAGCCGCAAAAGACAGTCCGATTTCATCAGCGGGCAGGGCGCATATGGAACCCTCGCCTATCGTCGGAACTTCGGGCCAACTTGTCCCGAAGTGGGAACCTGTCCATTTTGTGTATAGACACATGCAAAACTTTATCAACGCTAAAGAGAGCCTTGACTTTTGCCACCGAAAGTCGTAATATAGTTTTGGTGGCAAAAGTAGGAGGTGAATTATGGCCGCTAAAAAAATGGGCAGACCAACGGACGAACCGAAGCCTAATAAACTCCATTTGCGTTTAAGTGATGTCGATTTGAAAATCCTTGATGATTACTGCAAACGTACTGGAAAGACAAGGCCAGAGGGCGCACGAGATGGTATTAAGTGCCTCAAACAAAAATGAAAGGAAGCGGCGTTCTACTCGTCAAAGCAATCCGCCACTTCCCCCACCAGCACATGCCCGAAAGCAAATGCGGCGTAAATATTATACCATGCGCTGTCATTCCTTTCAAGGCATTGTTGGAAAACATGATGAAAGGATGATTTTCTATGCAAAGTATTTTAGAAGAATTGTACTGCGGCAATATCTGCTCCGATTCCAAACGCTACAGCCCGGATTCCCCTTTTGTGGAAGCGGCACATCTAAAAAGCCGAAACCTTGACAAGCTCATGGAAAGGCTGGACGATTCCGAAAAGGAATTGTTTGAAAAATACTGTGACGCACAATCAGAAATTGAGGGTATCACCCGTTATGATACTTTCACCTATGCCCTGAAATTTGGCATACTGCTTATGGCAGAGGTTTTCATGGGCAAAGATGAAATTACCGGGGAGGGCCGCTGATATGAAAAGTATTCTGTACGGCCTGTACAACGGCGATATTATCCCGTGGGAACGCCGCAACCCGCAAAGCGAACAACAGCTTGAACTGCTCCGCAAGATAGAGGACGAGGAACGGTATTTCATGGCAAAAATGTCGTTGGACGATTGCCAGCGGTTTCAGGAATTATCCCATATGCATATGGAACTTTCCACCGCTGGGGAAGATAATCTGTTCTCCTATGCGTTTTCGCTGGGTATGCTCCTGACGATGGAGGTAATGAAAGAAACGGAGGGGATTTTTAATGACTGAAACTCTCTTAAAACGGCTATACAATGGGGAGATTTACCCCGAAGAAACCATCAACTGCAAAGCCCCGGAATATCGGGAGCTTTCCCATAAAATCAGTGACCAAACGGAGTATTTCAAGACCACGCTTTCGCCAGAGGATTGGAGCCGATTGGAACAGCTTGACGATATGATACATGACAGGTCAGCGGCATACAGTTATGAGAATTTTAGCTATGGCTTCCGGCTCGGCGTGGGGCTGATGATAGAAGTCTTTACCGATAGGAACGAGAACAAGTAGAATATACCACTTCGGGCCAACTTGGCCCGAAGTCCCGCAAGGTATCCAGAGGCTTTCCCCCTCTGGAACTCCCCCCCACTCGCCGTGTGGCAGAGGTTCCCATGTGAAAGGACATGGGAACCTTTCTGTTTAGTGTGGGCTTCGGCTTATGTCAATGGGCTTTTGCGGCATATGCTCCCTCGCTTTGCTTTGTCCGCTATTCTACACTCCCATTGACAACGCTTTTCGCCGTTTAGTTTTCTCTGTTCTTTGGAAGAGGCCGGGGGTGCGGGGGCAGAGCCACCGAAAAATTAACGATTATAGCAATGTAGCGGAGCCGATTTTGACGTAGAAAGGAGCGGACGGCAACGGGGCAGGATTTTATCCTGTTCCCCGTTGTCGGCGGCGCAATGGAACGGCAAAAATCCAGACTGTCAAGGGAAAAGGGTGGAGATTTTGCGAATGCAAAATACTACCCGCCTTGACAGTCTGGATAGGCGTAGTGGCCTAATGTACGGGCAAATTTTGCAACTACTTATTCACATTATGCTACTGCATTGAACAAAGCGAATCCTTATTAGCTTATATTTACCTTTTTCCACTTGCGTACCTGTGTACGAAAGTTTTTGAAAGGAGCAACAGTATTAATATGTACCCATTTCCACATAGGCCAATTGGCACTTGTTACCGTCCATTTTCTAACCCCTGCTTGAAACAAAGTATTATCATCAACAGTTGATAACCATTCAATAAACTTAGTGACAGTTTCCTTGAACATTTCGCAGAGTTCCGAGAGAAGATGTTTATTATAAGTACGAAAGAAGCTCTGATACAACTCTCCGAGTTTATTCCACTTATAATCAGGTGTTGGAGTAATAACTTCTTTTCCCTCCAACTCATCTCTATCCCATTCCATTACAAGATTTAACCAGCCAAGTTGATAGGCAATCATCTCTTTTGGAGTTTTGTCTATACCATCAAGACGAACATCTCCTTTCTCATTGGGAATATCACTAAATTCATTTATAAACAAATCTGCCCTTTTTTGTATTTCATTAATTAATGTTTGTTTGTTATCGTATTCTTGCATACAATGCACTCCTTTAGATATTTTTACATTATATTAGCATACAAAACATGACAACTATATGTCATGTTTGAAAATATAAATACTCAACTTTTATCCATAACCTAAAACGTACTACTAATTATTTTGCCACACAATTTTAGCCCTGTCATTTCCGTTTTTTCCTGCCTTGCTTTTTTCCTTGCCCTTTCAAGTGCCTGGACTTTTGAAGTACCCTCATCATTACCTCAAACTCAACCTCGGTCAGCTTGGTATAATCTATCCCCAGCCTCCGGCAATACAGGGCAACCTGTTTCTTTTGTGCGCTCCCCTCAATGCTGGCAACAAACTCTAAATCCTGCTTTAGCTCCTGTACAAAATCTGTTTCCGGTGCGCTGGTGGTATCCTGTCTGTGGGCTTCCTGTATGTCCTTGATGATACCGTCCATATCGTCATGCACCACATGACGGAAATATTCGTCCTCGTTGATATGGGCGGCGTTCAAGATACGGATATGGCGGTCATGCTCGCCGGGGCGGTACTTCTTTTCTATGGTGTCCTTCGCCAGCTTGACATAGGCGTTCAGGTTCTGCACCTGCATACTGGCGATCCCGTCCACATAAATCTCAATGTCAGCCAACAGCTTTACAAAATCCTTATGCACCGCCATTTCACAAAGCAAACGGGTATTGATGTTCCCACCTTTCAATAGGTCTATCATGCCATCACTCAAATGCAGTTCCGCAAGGTCTGCGTTTGGGTGATTTTTTGATTCCGTCAGCCCCAACAGGTAATCGGTGGACACGCCGTAGAATTTCGCCAGCGTCACAATGCTGGTGTGGCTGATGTCCTTGTAATCTTCCGTTTCATAGTTGCCCAAAGCAGATTTTGAAATGCCTGTCCGCTGTTCCAACTGTTCCAGTGTAAGGCCCCGTTCCACCCGCAAATCCTTTAACCGTTCCTGTATCGTCAAGGCCACATTCATAGCTGTATCCCGCCTTTCTCCACATGGGTTTTCTCTGTATTTCCATTATACCATACCTTTCCACAAACGTGGAAATTTTCACTTTTCTGCCTGTTTTCCAACCTTGTGGATATACGGGAGGGGTGGTCAAAAAAGTATACACTTGGAGTAGTTCATCGATGGACAACACAAGTGAATGACCGTCCGAAAGGGATGCCACCCGCAGGGGAAGCACCGTCATGAACCGCACTTCGGGCCAACTTGGCCCGAAGTTGCCGGGGAGCGTGCCAATACGGGGAAACGCCGCAGGAATGGGGCAGGAACGGCTTTCGGGAGAAACGGCGCAGGACAAAGAAAACGGAGGATACCCATGAGAGAGAAACTAAAACCCATAGAGCGCAGACTGGACGGTTCCCTGCCCTGTATGACACCGGGACAGCGCAGACGAGCAAACGCCCTCATACGCCGGGAATGCTGTAACTATGATAACGGCAACTGCCTTTTGTTGGACGATGGGGAGGAATGTGTCTGCGTCCAGAGCATTTCATATTCCGTGTGCTGTACATGGTTCCGTCATGCAGTTCTGCCGCAGGACAAGCCGCTGGAAACGGAGCTTTTCCATAGCGGTGATGTGAAACACTGTGCGGTATGCAGGGCGGCTTTCGTTCCCGGCTCCAACCGGGCGAAATACTGTGAAGCCTGTGCCAAAGAGGTACACCGCAAGCAGAAGAATAAAAGCAGCCGAAACAAACGGAACAAAGCGGACAATTAGGGGCTGGAAAAGCCCGGTATATCAAGGTTTTTTGAAGCCGTTCCGGGGTAGGCTGTATGTTTGTACTCCCACCCCGGAAAACAGGCTTCTAACCGTCACCGAAGGGAGGATTGATAGATATTGCCTCAACACGCAATCTTACGCTTTGAAAAGCACAAGGGCAACCCGGCAAGGCCGTTGGAAGCCCACCATGAACGTCAGAAAGAACAGTACGCCAGCAACCCGGACATAAACACCAGCCGGAGCAGGTACAATTTCCATATCGTAAAACCGGAGGGACGCTATTACCATTTCATTCAAAACCGTATCGAACAGGCCGGGTGCAGGACACGCAAGGACAGCACCCGGTTTGTGGATACCCTGATAACCGCCAGCCCAGAGTTTTTCAAGGGGAAATCCCCAAAGGAAACGGCGGCTTTTTTTTCAGAGGGCGGCTGACTTCCTGATAGAGCGTGTAGGCCGGGACAATATCGTTTCAGCGGTGGTTCACATGGACGAAAAAACGCCCCATATGCACCTGAACTTTGTCCCGCTGACGGAGGATAACCGCCTGTCGGCCAAAGAGATTTTAGGCAACCGGGCCAGCCTTTCCAAATGGCAGGACGATTTCCATGCTTACATGGTAGAGAAGTACCCGGATTTGGAGCGTGGGGAAAGCGCGCTCCAGACAGGGCGCAAGCATATCCCCACCCGGTTATTCAAACAGGCGGTTTCCCTTTCCAAACAGGCCAGAGCCATTGAGGCGGCGCTGGATAATATCGGGCCGCTGAACGCCGGGAAGAAAAAAGAGGAAGCCCTGGCTCTTCTGAAAAATTGGTTTCCGCAGATGGAGAATTTTAGCGGACAGCTTAAAAAGTACAAGGTTACCATTTCAGATTTGCTTGCGGAAAACAAGAAGCTGGAAGTCCGGGCCAAAGCCAGCGAAACAGGCAAGATGAAGGACACGCTGGAACGTGCAAAGCTGGAAAGCGAACTACACAATATCCAGCGGCTTGTTGACCGTATCCCCGCCGACATTCTGGAACAGGTACGACAGGAACAGAAAATCAATACAAAGGCAAGGTGATATTTTTGGTAATTACTTTTCGCCGCCATGAGCGGCTTGTACCTTGAAAATTTCATAAGGAGGATAACGAATGGAGCAAACCAAGAAAAGCACCCCTGCCCCGGTAACGGGGCGTCTTGTAACCGCAAAGAGCGGTGGGCAATATTTTATCTGTGGGAACAGCCGTATCAAGGTGTCCGAGCATTTTGCCAAAGAGGGAAAACCTTTTAGTGAACTGCTGGAGCATATGATACAGCATACAGCCGGGAATACCACTCCCTAAGCCACAACATTGAATACAGCCCACGCTTATGCTATACTTTACCTATACAGGCAGGGTATTGTAATAAGCGTGGGTTGTTTCATTTTGAAGGAGGTTACGATGAAACGACCGATTTACAATACCGCACTTTATGTAAGGCTTAGCCGTGATGATGAATTGCAGGGGGAAAGCTCCAGCATTACCACACAAAGAAGTATGCTTCGCCAGTATGCCGCCGAGAACGGGCTGAATGTCATTCAGGAGTATTCAGACGATGGGTGGAGTGGCACGAACTTTGACCGCCCCGGTTTTCAGCGTATGATTGAGGATATTGAAGCGGGGAAAATCAATTGTGTGGTGACAAAGGATTTATCCCGTCTTGGCAGAAACTATATCCTGACAGGCCAATATACGGAACTCTATTTCCCCAGCCGCAATGTCCGCTATATTGCAATCAATGACGGTGTGGACAGCGCAAAGGGAGAAAGTGAAATTGCCCCATTCAAAAATATCATCAATGAATGGGTGGCAAGGGACACCAGCCGCAAGGTCAAATCCGCTATGCGGGTAAGGTTTGCGGACGGTGCGCACTATGGAGCCTATGCGCCGTTGGGATACAGGAAGCACCCGGAAATCAAGGGAAAACTGCTCATTGACGAGGACACCCGCCGGATTATCGAAAAGATTTTTAACCTTGCCTATCACGGCATGGGAGCCGCTAAAATCACAAAGATTCTGATTGAGGAAGAAGTCCCCACCCCTGCATGGCTGAACTTCCAAAGATACGGAACCTTCGCCCACATCTTTGAGGGACAGCCGGAAAGCAAACGGTATCTTTGGACAATCGCACAAGTGAAGAAGCTCCTAAAGGACGAGGTTTATATTGGCAACAGCGTCCACAACAAGCAGACCACCGTTTCCTTTAAGGACAAGAAGAAGGTACGCAAGCCGGAAAGCGAATGGTACCGGGTGGAGGATACCCACGAACCGCTGATTGAAACGGCAGTCTTCCAGCGGGTGCAGGAGCAAATCCAGAGCAGGCGCAGACAGCGGAAAAACAATACCACACAAATTTTTGCCGGGCTTGTGAAATGTGCGGACTGCGGCTGGTCACTCCGCTTCGGAACCAATGGGCAGAACAAAAAACCTTACAGCTACTATTCATGCAGTTACTACGGGCAGTTTGGCAAAGGGTATTGTTCCGCTCATTACATTCGCTATGATGTGCTTTATGCCTATGTCCTTTCCCGTCTGCAATACTGGTCAAGGGAAGTACAGCAGGACGAGGAAAAGCTCCTGCAAAGGCTTCTGAAAACCGGGGACAGGGAACGGAACGCCGCCAAGAAAAGGGCGGTGTCCGAATTGAAAAAAGCCGAGAAGCGGCAAAGGGAGCTTGACACCCTGTTTGTGAAAATGTACGAGGACAGGGCGGCGGAGAAAATCACGGAACGCAACTTCTCCATGCTGTCCGAAAAATACCAGATGGAACAGGGGGAGCTTGAGGAAACAATCCAGACCTTGCAGGAGCGTTTGCAGAAATCCGAACAGGAAAGCTGTGATGCTGAGCAATGGATTGCCCTGATTAAAGAATGCTCCATGCCCACCGAACTGACCGCCCCGCTCCTTAACACGCTGATTGAAAAGATACTGGTACATGAAGCGGTCAAAACGGAGGATGGGAGCCGGGAACAGGAAGTGGAAATTTACTACCGCTTTATCGGCAAAATTGATTGATACTGATAGCAATATCTTTAACTATGGGAAACCGGCTTCGGCCTTCCTGATATTTCCCTTATTCCGGAGCTCTCTCAGATTCTTGGAATTGACATACAGAATTTGTTGGCTGGTGATATGACGCCCAATGATTACACAGTTGGTAATATGAAAAATACAAAATATTATGTTTGCCCCACTTGCAGGAATATATCCCTTTGCACCGGGGAAGCGGAGGTATCCTGCTGCGGCAAAAAACTTGCCTCTCTGACCCTTCGGAAGGCAGAAGAAGAGGAGAAGCTGTCCGTTCAGGCAGTCGAGGATGACTGGTATATTACCAGCGGGCATCCCATGAGTAAAGAAGATTATATATCTTTTGTGGTTTTTGTTTCCGGAGACCGGATCCAGATGATCAAGCAGTATCCCGAGTGGAATTTGAATATCCGCCTCCCAAGGAGAGGACATGGAATGCTTATATGGTTCAGTACGGACCAGGGCCTGCTCAGCCAGTTCATTTAAAAGGAGGCGGTGTGCGGAAGTGATGGCTAATGATCCGATATCAGGTTCATCACATCACGCCGCATGGTCCTCACCCCGTTTTTTGCAGGCGTACCCATACGGAAAAGCATTTGTATTGTTCCACCATCCGGTGCGTAAGCCTTTTTTAATTCAGAATAGGCCGGTTCCATTTCCGGATATTCCTCAAGGACCTGGCTTAAGGGCTGCATCACCAGGCCTGAGCTGTGCCCGGAAAGGACGAGCCTGCTGTACAGCATTCCGCTTTCCACCTGTTCCCTGCGGCTGTTGCCGGGAGTTATGATCATCCCATAGGCAGGTGTGTTTTCAACAGAGGTGCGGACAGAGCTTATGAAATTCCTGGAAGCGGAGCTGCCGGCATTCAGTGACGGAAACAAAGTGAGAAGCCCTTGAAGAAGGTGTTTCTTAAAACCGCCGGCCCCCTGGCCTTCTATGGAATAGCCATAGCGGAATGCGTTTTTCTGCCGTTCATTTGAGCGGAAAATGGATTCGGACTCATCCATGATGCGGGGGATGCCCGCTTCAGTGGAAGCGCTCTGCATGGCAAAACCGCCGATTTTTTCTATATCCTTTTCCTGATCAAAGAGTCTGACTGATATGGCGCTTTCCTCAGAAAATGCTTCCATTGCCGTCTTCTGTCCTGGGGTTAAGGGGATCTGCCGGTAAGCTGCCCGATTGGTATCCGGTAAAAACAGGGAGTCATAGAGAGCGCTTTTTTTCTGCGGCATCTGGGATAACGTGATTTTGGCAACCGGCTTTGTATCCATGTCCTCCAGAAACTTGGACTCGTCGTATTCCCCTTCCGGAAACAGGGAGATATCCGCATAAAGACCTTCTTCTTCACCGGCGACGGCCGCATATTCGAGGAAAGTCCCCTGGGAGATCATCATCTGCCTGGCATAGGGGTCCGCCTCCCTGGTTGTCCGTGAGCTGTCCGCATAGAGATAAAATACCATGGGATCAGCCCTATCAAGCACCAGCTTCCAGGGCTGCATATTGTGATTGCTGGCAGCCAGAAGGCCTGCGGATGCCAGCCGGACCCTTGGGTCTGAAAACTGCCGGGAATACTCCCTGCTCCATGGTTTTAAATATTGTTGTTTCATATAACCTCCGCTGATTATAAAAAGTGCTGATATCATAAGGACGAGAAATCCTAAAATGAAAGAGGCACCCCTTAAAGCAAATCTTGTTTTTGATTTCATCTTCATATCAGATCTCTCCATTTCCGTTCAGAAATCCCATAATCATGTTAAAATAATCCTCAATAAGTTCTTTTGGATCCACCTGATGGTAGTTTTTTAAGTATTCGGCTTTCTTATCACTGATGTTGAAGATACCGGTGGTGCAGGCCCATAAGATCAGGGCGGACTTTTCGGGGACCAGGCTTTTCTTTAAACTGCCTTCTTCCACACCCTTTTGAATAGCGCGGGAGAGATACCCAAGCAGCTGTTCCCCAAGGCGGTAGCATTCGTTTTTTGAACTTTCATCCACCCCTGGACGGGCGTCTGCATCCTTCGTTTCGTATTCCATAATGGCTTTAAAATACATTGACCAGTTCTCCCGAAAATTATAAAAGGAAAAGAAGATGCAGCGAAGTTCAGCCAGGGCATTTCCGGGCTTTTGTTCATTAAAATCCCTTTCCAGCATTTCGAGCAGCAGGTGGTACCCCCGGATCATGATTTCAAAATAAATCTGTTCCTTGCTGTTAAAATATACGTAGACTGTCCGCTTGCTGAACTCCGCTTCCTTTGCAACTTCGTCCATGGAAGCATTATCATAGCCCCTGGAAAAGAATACCCGTTCGGCTGCATCCAGAATATCTTTCCGGCGTATTTCCTGTTCAAGCTGTTTCCGTTCTGTCTGTCCCATTGAATCTCCTCCGTTGTTGCACACATAAGAAATAAAGTAAACTATAAGTTTACATTATTATACTGCAAGTGATGTGACTGGTCAACATAAAAAATAAAAATATTTAAAAATCCACTGATTCTCACATTGTGGTATACTCTATACGAAGTCTGAGTTCAAAAAACACATATGCGTGAGGAAGGAAAATGCTTAAGATAAGTGATTTTCATCGCTTTAATTATCAGCATACGGGTGCTGTACCTTTAACTTTATGAGTGGGAGACATAATTAATAATCTCTGCTATAATTAAGTCCATAGATGAAAAAACTCTAATGATTGTTTATATATGGTTTTACTTTCAGAAGTCAGATGGGATTCCTATTGTTTATAGACCAAGCCAATAATCTGGAATATGGATAGGAGTAATGAAGAATGAGGAAAGAATTAATTGATAAATTGACCAAATTATATACGGGAGAATCAGTAAGCACAGTAGTTTTTTTGTATGTATATTATTTGAGATTTAAGGGCTTTGTTCTGCCTGTATTCTATCCGTTGCTAGTCTTATGTTTTATTCTTTTTCAGGGGGCTTTGTATTGGTTTATTTGTCTGCAAAGGCTAAAAGGTAAAAATATAAAAAAATGTTGGGAAGGTATACTTTATTTAACAGTTGATATGGGAATGGAGGTTTGCCTATGAGCAGGAATAAGAAGCTGATCATACGAAACAGTATACTTGCAGCCTTTGTCATACTTGCAGCTGCCTGTACTTTTGGAGGAACAGTAAACAGTCAGGAGAATACCTTTACACATGCTCAGAATCTGTGGAATGCCCGTACTCAGTATGTGGGCAATAATTCCGCTGTGGGTAAGCTTCTCGGTCTGCTGTCTGTACCCGATGGCGCGAAGTACAGCCATTTTGAGCTGCAGACAGGGGAACGACCGTATGGAATTAAAATTGTATACGATGTGTCTGCTGAAGTTTTGAAAAAATATGACGCTGCAGACAGCCGTATCATAGATCCTTTCCAAAAGAATGCTCTGCTGCTTTTGGCCCTCGTTGGCAACGCAGACCAAATCACGGCAGTCTTTACAGACGGAAGCGGTGAAATGAGCTTTATAAATGACCGGGAATGGGCGGATGAAATTGTCGGCTGTGATGTGCGCGATTATGCCGAAAGTCCTGAAAAGCTGCAGGAACTGATTGATTTTTCCGGGACTGAGGCAGTTTCCCACCAATACAGCATAGCAAAGATCAGAAGAAATGGCGGGGCGGTTGCCGTGTATTCCCTTCAAAACGAATCGCTTGCAGAAGAGATCATCATGGATTATATGTTAAAATCCGCTGCTTGGGAGGGGATTGATATCAACACATTGGAAGAATGTTACCTGATCAGCCAGACAATTTCAGGATCAGGCGAGACGTTTGATTTTTATGCCTATTTGCTGAAAGACGGCACACCGGTCCTGCAGTCCGGTAAAAAAGGAAGGTACACTGTAATTTCAAGAGAGCTCTATTCCAGGCTGGGGGAGTCCTTTAAACGTAAGTCCGGGGTATAAACGGCCCGAACAGATAAAATTACTGAGCGTAAAAGGTAGTCCGTAGATTTTAACTGATGCGTCAGAGTATATTTTTAAACATGACATGCTGTTGTCGCGCTGAAGTGATACTATATTTTTCAGAGGCAGGACATGAAGATCGACACGTCAAAAAGTAGTTTTGAATTGTTGATTATTTTTATAACATGCCGGACAGCAAAATTTTAAAAGGTGGGATAGTATGCAGGAATATAAAAACAAACAGGATTTGACTGAAGAGATTTCAAAGCGGGCAAAGCTGTTCATTGATGAGTTTTCCGATATTTCAGAAACAGATAAAGATAAACTTATTGACGGCGTAGACCGGACTCCGGCACAGATGATCGCTTACCAGCTGGGCTGGTTAAATCTTATTCTTTTCTGGGAGCAGCAGGAGCAGAAGGGAATAACAGCTGTGACCCCGCACCCTGACTATAAATGGAACAATCTCGGTGGTTTGTATGAGAGCTTTTATAAACAATATGAACATCATAGTCTGCAGGAATTGTGCGGAATGTTTCAGGAGACAGAACAGCTGGTCAAACAATTATTAGAAAAATACACGGATACCGAGCTTTTTCAGCCTGGCGGAAGAAAATGGGCTTCGTCCACGCCCGCTAACTGGCCAATCTGGAAATGGATTCACATAAATACTGTTGCACCGTTTAAAACATTTAGAGCTAAGATCAGAAAATGGAAAAAGCTGAATCAGAGTTGAGAAATTGATTTTGATTTCCCCATTATTTATATAATGTGTCTTTTGTTCCATAGGCACACAAAATTTATTTATAACTTGACATGCTATTGTCGGGTTATAAATGATAAGCTGTACTAAAAAAGGAGGAAAGATATGTCTGTACAGCTGCCAAAACCAATTGCGCTTTACATGGATTCGCTAAACAGCAACGATAGTGATATTCTAAATGTCTGCATAACAGAAGACGCCCATGTTCATGACATCGGTGAAAACAGTCATATCATTGTGACTTCATTAACCAGCGGGGAATTTCCGGGCAGTCCTCAACTGTTTTATTACTTCTTCACCGTCAAAGATGACTTGATCACCAATATTGAAATAGTTCCGGGTGAAGAAAACGCAAAGTTGTATCAATGACCACAATGAGGGTAATGCCTCAATTGCAGGAGGTATTATGAAAGTTCAAAATATAAAAATTGGCGGCATTCCTGCTATTATTTGGGGTGTTAAATCGGACAAAGTATATGTTCATGTTCATGGCAAAATGTCATGCAAAGAATATGCCGGAGATTTTGCTGAAATTGCTTTAAAAAAGGGTTATCAAACACTTAGCTTTGATTTGCCGGAACACGGGGAACGAAAAGACAGCAGTTATCGTTGTGACATTTGGAATGGTATGAATGATCTCACTGTAATCGGAGACTATGCTTTTTCAGGCTGGGATCAAGTTTCTTTGTTCGGCTGCAGTCTGGGGGCGTATTTCAGTTTGAATGCTTACGCAGATAGAAATTTTGTCAAATGTCTTTTCCAATCACCGGTGTTAAACATGGAATATCTGATGAAACAGATGTTCGGCTGGTTTGATGTGACGGAAGAACAGCTGCGTATACAAAAAGAAATTTCAACCCCGGTTGATTTGCTGCGTTGGGATTATTATCAGTTTGTAAAGGAACATCCGGTTAAAAAATGGAATAGTCCAACTTCAATCCTTTACGGCGGAAAAGACAATATGCAATCTCTGGAAATCATTGGGGAATTTGTGAAAGCACACGATTGCAAGCTGGAAATCTCTCAAAACAGTGATCATCCTTTTATGCAAAAAGAGGATGCAAAAACAGTTCATGCATGGCTTGAAGAGAACATATGAGACTGCGAACATAATATGGAGAGTTGACCGCAAGGAATCAATTGATTTCACTAAAGGGGGAGCAGCGTGGATACCGCATTGAAATTAAGGATTGCTTCTGAAAAAAAGCAGTATTTAGAAAATAACGAAATTTCCAGTTTGTTAAATCAATCGGCATTAGTCGGAAAGCTCACAGAAGACTTTGTTGATCACCCGCTGTTTGCTGTTTTTCGGGTTATGGGACTGAGTGAAATCCCACATATTGAAAGATTGCCTTACACGCAGAAAATGATTGCCTATATTAACCGGAATATTGCGACGGCAGAAGGATTTTCATGTTTAGGCGGAGTGGAGGAAATTGTACCTTGCTACAATGCAATGCTATTGGAAGCCTACTGCAGACTTGGGCTTGCTGCCGGTAAAGAAGCACAGGCGGCTTTAAACTGGATAGAACAATATCAGCTTTTTGAGCGCAATCAAACCACTTTATGGCCTCATAAAGGTATTTGCAAACATGGCGGCTGCCTTGGAAAAACACCATGTTATATTGGAATCGGAAAAACAGTCCGAGCGCTTGTAACATATTCGGAGTGTGTGAAGCATGAAAATCAGAAAGTGGAAAGTCTTCTTATGCGGGGGACAGGCTATATGCTCCGTCATAAAATGTTTCAGAGATTATCAGATGGTAAACCCATCAGCCACCATATTACAGACATAATGTTTCCCCAAAGTTATGCTCTCTCCCTTACTGATCTGATCTATATTATTGGGAAAAGACGATTAACGGCGGAGGAAAACAGCAAAGCCTTGTTAAACCTCCTTCAGGAAAAACAAACAGAGGAAGACCGGTGGAAAATAGATTACCGTTACAGTTACAAAGGCTGCATCAGTTTTGAAAGCAGACGCAAAGTATCGGAATGGATTTCAGCATTGTTTCCGATATGGATATCCGGATCTTTATGAGCATAATGAAAACCTTGGCGGCAGGCCGGATCCTGCACAGCCGGTCTGCTTTCCAGTTACATCCCGGGCATCTGCCGGTCAGTCAAGGGATAAGCCCGGTGGAATCGTGCGGTTTTATGGTATGGTACCAGTAAAGAAGGTTTCAAATTATCTGTTATTTATATAATTATGAATTAATAAAAAGGAGATGAAATGAACGGATTTCTGCTGTTAATTCCACTTGTACTGATTCGATACGGGCTTTTATGGTCATTAGATAAAGAAGCGTTAAAACGTGCAGCCTTCTTTCCTCCTCTGATCGGGAAAGAAAAGGTTGCGTTCTGGTTTTATCAAATCTCAACCATACTTTTATTTCTATATTTGTGCTTTCTCAGGATAAATATTGACTCAATATGGTTTTTTCCTGGTGCAGTCTTATATGGTTCAGGAATCCTATTGTGCATCGTGTCCACATTAAATTTTGCCGGGCCTGCAGAAAATGGAATAAATTTCAAAGGGCTTTACCGTTTTTCACGCAACCCCATGTATGTGTCATATTTTATTTATTTTTCAGGCTGCGTTTTACTTACACGGTCGTTCCTCCTGCTTGTGTCAGTGATTGTTTTTCAGGTGTCCTCACATTGGATCATTCTTTCTGAAGAAAGATGGTGTGTTAGGGAATTTGGGGAAGAGTATATAAACTACATGAAAAAAGTGAGACGTTATATTTAAGGTAATCGTAAAATTATTTATTTTAGGGTACGTGGTATTTGCTGGATGCGTTGTTTTTCCCTTTGGAAATGAAAGGTATCCTTTTGATCTCATGAAAGCTTATTTAGTACTTGGATCTTACGGAGTAATTGGATTAGGTTTTGCAGGAGTTTATGGTGCTAAGAAAGAAAAAGCCATATATCCTGATAATACCAATACTTACTGTCATTGCTTACCATTTCATTGTAAAATATCCGAATAAAAAAGTTGAATAATGTGGGATCATGAGCTTGATGTGAACGCACAGTGACTGTTTTGATATAAAAATCCGTGCAAGGAAATCCGTGCACGGATTTTTGCGATTCAGCTTTCTAAACCACGCTGTAAATTCTGACGTCGGGATCAGCACTCCACAGAGGTTTCAGACCGACAAATACATCATTCTGGAATAATTGGCTGCTTAAATAAGCTTGAGCGTGTTCCGCACTGTCAAAGCCATGAAGAACCTGAACATCCTCATCACGAATCAACAAATCTTTGGTGAATGCTCCATCGATCGTTCTGAGAAACGGCTCTTTGTAATCCGTATAAATTTTTGCCGCTGCCGTGCGATTTACAGGCTCAATCTTCATGGTGATTTCAAGGTATGCTTTTACTGTCATTTGCTGGCTGAGAAAGGTACGTTAAGGTACAGTGACCTTCGCAAGGAAATGAGTAATATATCCGATGCAGTACTGGCGTCCACACTGAAAGAGCTCATAATAAATGATATTGTACAGCGCAAACAGTTTGATGAAATACCACCTCATGTTGAGTATTGCCTCTCTGAAAAGGGAGTTTCTGTTGTTCCAATATTACAAAGTATCTGCAGATGGTCAGGCGCATACCATAATGAGGATAATGAGAATACGATGACTCAATGCCAAAAATGTGATTATAAGTTTTCGCCTATAATATAATTTGTACGGGGATCAAATGC
Organism: Lachnospiraceae bacterium 54-53; assembly: GCA_041223105.1. GTDB lineage: Bacteria > Bacillota > Clostridia > Lachnospirales > Lachnospiraceae > Lacrimispora. The sequence goes on along the minus strand of JBCLPO010000003.1, from coordinate 30,822 downwards.
ATCGGAACCCTATAAATCTGGATTCTGTAAAAATTGACCCGCATTGCCCGGATCCCGTTCCCTGATTCTGCCGGACCGGAATACCGGGTATAAATTTCAAGCGTTCGTCAGCACTTCAAACAGTCTGTTTATATTCACCTGACCGTAACCCCATATGCGATTGGGGTAAGTGGAGGTGCTGCTTCGTACAGCTCCCCTTATCAGCAGGCGGTTGATATCGTTGCCTGTCATACGGATATAATTTTCTCTCACAATTGCCCATTCCAGAAGCATTGCCATGATACCGGCCACATGGGCCGCGGCGGCTCCGGTTCCTGTTATTTCCCCGTATTGGTTATCCGGGAGTGCGCAGGTGATCCGATAGCCTGGTGCGGCCAGATCCGGTTTGACCTGGCCGGTTCTTGAATAACCTCTGCCCGATTCAGCCAGTATGCTGCCGTTGATCTGATTGTAGGCAGCAACGGTCAGGAGATGCCTGGTGTTTCCGGGAGAAGTTACTGTAGTATCCGGACTGGAATTGAGAAAAAATGTCTCGTCTGAAATGAAATCTCCAGCCGGAAGCCAGGAATGAAATGAGAATGCGGTATTATCTATGCTTTCAACATGCAGATACCAGACTCCAGGAAGGGCATTGCTGAAACGCAGCAATATCAGCTGATCTCCGGTTTCTTCCTCGAATATGATGTTGTTTACCAAAATGACTGTTTCGTTAAAAACAAAGGAAAACCTTCTGCATTCGTTAAGAGAAGGAAATACCAGCTGGGTCGACTCCCTGTTGGGTGAGGATATTTCAATGGCCAGTCTGGCCGGTGTATATGGCCAGATTTCCATGGAAAACAGACTGTCGTTATTTCCCACCCGCAATTCGAAGTTGTTGGAAAAAGGCTCAGAGACAGTATTGTTGAAATAATGTCTTTGCTTGTTGCCTTCATTTCCGGCAGAAACGGATATTCCGGTTCCGGGAAGCAGCGCCAGATCATCAAGATAGCGGCTTACGGCCCCGCGGCCGTCATGGCCCCCCTGGCTTGTTCCGAAGGCAATGCAAATGGCCAGTGGCTGGTTCAGTCTCTGAGCGGCGGCAGTCAGATAGCGTATGGCCAGCAATACATCGGATTCCTGAAAGCACAGGATATTTTCCGGAATAAAATAAATGTTTTTCAGATTTTTCTTGGCATCTTTTACCTTTACGATAACCAGCTCCGCTTCCGGAGCAACGCCGCTGAACGACTGCTCCTCGCCGGGAGTACCGGCTGCAATGCTGGCGATCGCCGTTCCATGTCCGTTTGTATCGGAGGAAGGAACCACGGATAAAGGATCTTCTGACTCCAACGCCGTATTTATCAGGTCTCTGCCGTATTCCGAACCAAATGTAAAATTCTCCGGACGTTCCCCTCCTTGTTCCGTCTGGTCCCAGATGGAATAAATACGGGTGGATCCGTCGCTGTTTCTGAATGCCGGATGCCTGTAATCAATGCCGGTATCGATGATTCCGACCAGCACCCCTTTTCCGAATAATCCCAGGGCTGGATTGTTCTGTACGGTTCCGATTCCGGACCTTTCAATACTTATTTCAGAGGAAAGCGCATAAATGGATGGAAAATTACTGTAAGGATACTGGCCTAAACTGCAGCCGCCCAGGCTGCCTGTGGGGATATGCAGTAAGGAAAGCCTCTCGTTGAGAATGGTGACATTATCGCCGGTATCGAATGTCGGAACAAGGGAGCTGCTTATGATCAAATCATAGAAATCATTGTCCAGTATTTTTTCCAAAATCAGGCCTCCTTTTTTCAATTTCTTTTCTTTCACATGGTACATTTTATGCAGTCTGGTTTCTATTATGAGAGCTGCTTGCTGTTGAACGGATGCGTGTACCGCAAAAAAATTTATTTCAGTTCAAAAATCCCGATATTATTACTGTTTTTACGGTATTTTCCCCCATCTGTTTTTGTTAATATTAAATAAATAAAAAGATTGGAGGATTCGATTTATGAAAAAAAGAACGTTACTTTTGCTGGCATGTGCAGCGGCCCTCAGCCTGACCGCATGCAGTTCCGGGAAAGACGCGCCTGCAGCGGCAGCTTCTGCGGAGGGGACGGAAGAGGAGACCCAGGCAGCAGGGGAAGAAGTGTCTTCGGGAGAAGAAAAAACAGGAGGAGATGAGAATTTATCCGCTCTCATTGAGGCGGCGAAAGCGGAAGGGGAGCTGACGGTTTACGGTTCCTGCGAAGAGGAGCATCTGGCCGCGGTCTGCCAGTATTTTGAGAAGACATATGGCATCAGGACCAAATACCAGAGACTTTCCACCTCCGAGGTTTATACCAAGGTATCGGAGGAAGGGGGTAAGCCGTCGGCGGATGTGTGGTTCGGAGGAACCACGGACCCCTACAATGAGGCGGTTGCGGCAGGGCTTTTAATGCCCTATGATGCGGTCCATGCGAAAAATCTGATCGGGGATGAGTATAAGGATCCTTCCAATTCCTGGTATGGAATTTATAAGGGAATCCTGGGGTTTATGGTGAATACGGAGGAATTGGACAGACTTGGTCTGGAAGCTCCCAGAACCTGGGATGATCTGCTGAAAGAAGAGTATAAGGGGCTCATCATGCTGTCCAATCCCAATACGGCAGGTACCGCAAAGCTGGTCATTAATACCATGATCCAGATGAAAGGACATGACGAGGCAATGGAATATTTTAATGCTCTTGACAAGAACATTGCACAGTATACAAAATCAGGTTCCGGGCCGTCAAAGATGGTCGGACCCGGAGAGTGCGTGATCGGTGTCGGGTTCCTTCATGACGGGATTTATCAGATCCTTCAGGGATATGATAACATTGAGCTGATCGTACCGGAGGACGGCACATCCTTTGAGATAGGAGCGACCGCAATATTTAATGGCTGCACCCATCCCAACGCAGCGAAGCTCTGGATCGAGTATGCACTGTCACCGGAATGCGTAAATCTTGCCAAGGAAAACGGCTCTTACCAGTTCCTGGTGCTTAAGAATGCCGAACAGCCGGAGGAAGCTTCCCAATTCGGACTGGATATGAATAATACCATTGACTATGATTTTGAAGATGCCAAGATAAACAGCGCCAGATATGTGGAAGATTTCTTTGAAGCATTGGGAAGTTCTGCCGATCAGGCTGACGCCGGCCGTTTCCTGACCGAGTAATACGGGGGCATATGGCTTCTATTCTGATGAAAGAAGGGGGAATTTTGTGGCCGGTTCGCAAAGCGCCCGTTTGGAGCGCAAAAAGTTTTTTTCTGATCCGATTTTGGTAGGCATGATCACCGTTTTGCTGGTTTTTCTTGCTTTATTTATTCTATACCCTCTGCTTATGCTGCTCGTGGACAGCTTTTATGTGGAAGGTGCAGTTACGTTTTCTGTATTTGAAAGAGTATTGAGCATGGACAGGTTCCGGAATGCCCTGAAAAATACCGTTGTTCTTGGGGGGATCACAGGTTTTGTATCTACGGCCGTGGGACTGCTTTTTGCTTACGTTGAAGTCTATGTAAAGCTTCGTACAAAATTATTGAAAAAGCTGTTCGGTCTCGTTTCCATGCTCCCCGTGGTGTCTCCCCCTTTTGTCCTGTCCTTGTCCATGATCATGCTTTTTGGACGGAGCGGCTTAATCAGCCGCTCTCTCCTTGGGATATATGATTCCAATGTTTACGGACTTCGGGGGATAGCCATCGTTCAGACTCTGACGTTTTTTCCGGTGTGTTATCTGATGCTGCGGGGGCTTTTAAAAAACATAGATCCGTCTCTGGAGGAAGCGACCAGGGATATGGGAGCTTCCCGGTGGAAGGTCTTTACCAGCGTCACCTTCCCTCTGCTGCTTCCGGGACTTGGCAATGCGTTTCTGGTAACCTTTATTGAATCCGTGGCGGATTTTGCAAACCCCATGCTCATCGGGGGGTCTTATGATACACTGGCTACCACCATATACTTACAGGTGACAGGCGCCTATGATTCCACCGGCGCTGCGGCCATGTCCGTGGTGCTGCTGTTTCTGGCTGTGGTGCTGTTTCTCATCCAGAAATATTATCTGGAAAAGAAGACGGCGGCCACTTTGACGGGAAAGGCTTCCCGCATGCGGATGCTGATTGAGGATAAAAGCGTGACCGCTCCGCTCACTGTTTTCTGTGCTCTGGTGGCTGCTTTCGTTCTGCTGATGTACATAATGGTTCCCTTTGGAGCCTTATTTACCCTGTGGGGGAGGGATTACAGCCTGAGTCCAAAATGGTTTCAGTACATGTTTAAGACCAGCGGATTAAAAGCGTTTAAGGATTCCTTTATGCTGTCCCTGTTTGCTGCGCCCTTAACAGCGTTCCTTTCCATGGTCATCTCTTATCTGGTGGTCAAGAAACGGTTCCGGGCAAAAGGCTTCATAGAATTTGTTTCCATGCTGGCCATGGCTGTTCCGGGCACGGTTCTGGGTATCGGATATATCCGGGGATATGCCAATGGGCTGTTCCGGAGCGGTTTTATGAGCGGTCTTTACGGAACCGGGCTCATCCTCGTCATTGTATTTATAGTCAGAAGCCTCCCAACCGGTACCAGAAGCGGCATATCCGCGCTCCGGCAGATCGATAAATCCATTGAGGAATCGGCCTGTGATATGGGAGCCAATTCTGCCAGGGTATTCATGACGGTTACGCTTCCCCTGATCAAGGATTCTTTTTTCAGCGGACTGATCACGGCGTTTGTGCGCAGCATCACAGCCATATCCGCGATCATTCTTCTGGTGACGCCGGATTTCCTGCTGATCACCTGCCAGATCAATGAACAGGCGGAGAAAGGAAATTATGGGGTGGCCTGCGCTTATGCCACCGTATTGATCCTCATTACATATGGATCGGTTCTCGTCATGAATACCCTGATTAAATTTTTCGGAGTCAGCAGGAAAATAAAAGAAGTCCGGGATCCGGTGGAAACAGGAGGAAAAAATGGAAGAACATAAAAAAGGTGTTCGTCTGGAGCATATTTCAAAAATATATACGGACCCAAGAACCGGTAGGGAGTTCTATGCGGTGGAGGATATCACACTGGATATTGAACCCGGGACCTTTGTCACTCTTCTGGGGCCGTCGGGCTGCGGAAAAACGACTACCCTGCGGATGATCGCCGGTTTTGAAAGTCCGGATGAAGGGGAGGTGTATCTGGGCGGAGAGGCCATAAACAGCCTGACTCCCGATAAAAGAGATACTGCCATGGTATTTCAGAGCTATGCCCTTCTGCCTCATTATAATGTGTTTGATAACGTGGCATACGGATTGAAAATCAGGAAAGTACCCAAAGAGGAGATCAGGGAGCGGGTCATGAACATATTGAAGCTGGTGGAGATGGAGGGAATGGAGTCACGAATGACAAACCAGCTCTCCGGAGGGCAGCAGCAGCGGGTAGCGCTGGCCAGGGCCCTGGTACTTGAACCGGGGGTGCTTCTTTTTGATGAGCCGCTGAGCAATCTGGATGCCAAGCTGCGGGTGACCATGAGGACGGAGATCCGAAAGATCCAGCAGAAGGTGGGAATCACGGCTGTTTATGTCACTCATGACCAGATGGAGGCCATGAGCATATCCGATAAAATCATTATCATGAACAAAGGCAGGGTAGAGCAGATCGGAAGTCCCAGAGAGATCTATTACCATCCGGCTTCCAGGTTCGTGGCAGACTTCATCGGGGAAGCAAACTTCTTAAAGGCACAGGTTTTGACTTCCGGCGGCGAAAAGGCCATGATCCGGGTGGCGGGGAAGGAAATTGAGGTCAACAATTTTGCCGGAGCGGGTCCCGGGGATGAGGCGGCTCTGGTGATCCGTCCGGAGGGAGCATTGCTGGCAGAGGAGGGGGTGCTGGAGGGCCTTGTCACCATGTCGACCTTTATGGGCTCTTACCAGTATTATCAGGTGGCGGTAGGAGATATGGAAATCCAGATCACCGACTATCATCCGGTCAACCGGAGAATTTATGAGGTAGGGGAAAGGGCATGTCTTGATTTCGATCCCAAAGGGGTTTACATCCTGTGAGGGGATTGTTAAAATGATGATATCATTGATTGGATGGGAAACGGGGAAAAATGAAGGGATTTGCATATGCAGGGGCCATTGTATGGATCGCTCTTTTGGCAGGCTGTTCCGGCAGGGCCGGGGAATTGCCTGCAGATGTGGCAGAGGGGAAGGCGCTGGTGGTTTACTGTCCCCATCCCCTGGAATTTATAAACCCGATTGTTTCTGAATTTGAGGAACAGACGGAAATTAAAGTGGAGGTATGTACGGGAGGCACCGGTGAATTGTTAAAGAGGGCGGAAGACGGGAGAGAGCCTCTGTGCGATATTTTCTGGGGAGGATCATTGTCCACCACCATGCCGAAAAGCTCTTTATTTGAACCATATATCAGTCAAAATGAGCCCATGATCCGGGAAGAGTATAAAAACCGGGAAGGGAATATGACCCGTTTCACCGATATCCCCAGCATTCTTATGGTCAATGCCAATCTGGCGGGAGATATATCCATAGAAGGCTATGAAGACCTGCTGAAGGAAGGGCTTGCCGGGAAAATCGCCATGTGTGACCCTTCTGTCTCTTCCTCCGCCTATGAGCATTTGATCAATATGCTTTATGCCATGGGAGAGGGAAAGCCGGAGGAGGGCTGGGATTATGTGGATCAGTTTTGCCGCAACCTTAAGGGAACGCTTTTAAAAAGTTCCCAGGAGGTATACCAGGGAGTGGCGGAAGGCCGGTTTACCGTGGGGCTGACCTTTGAAGAAGGAGCCTCCCACTACATAAAAGACGGATATCCCGTAACCGTGGTGTATATGAAGGAAGGTGTGATATCAAAGCCGGATGTGGTATGCATTGTAAAAGGAACCGGACATCAGGCAGAGGCACGGCAGTTTGTGGATTTTGTCACGGGTAAGGATGCCCAGACAGTGATAACCGCCAGCCTTGGAAGGCGCTCTGTCCGTACGGATGTGGAAGAACCGGAATATCTGCCGGATAAACAGACGATTTACACGATCCGGGATGAGGAAGCTGTGGTGAAGGAAAACAAAGAGAAATGGCTGTCACGCTTTCATGAGATTTTTCAGAGCACCCTGGATTAAAAGGGGAAGGGAGCATGAAAAGAGAACGGTATTTCAAAGAGGAACTGCGCCGCCTGTTTATCGGATATGCGATTATTCCGGCTGTGGGCTTTACGCTGGTCTGCACCCTGTTTTTTCTGGCGGTTCTGCTTCATGGGAAAAAGAGCGGAAATGAGATCCACAATACCTTTGTGGCAGAGGAGCTGGAGCGTGTTCTGACCGGATATGAAGGGGAACTTAAGGAGCTTTCCGGGGACAGCCGGATGTTTGAAGCCGGACTGAATGCTTCCGGGCAGGCCGCTGTGTTTGAAGAATTCTACCGGGTGTCCAATCAGCTGGGCTATAAGGCAGATATGTTTATCCTGGACAAGGAAGGAACGGTGCTCATCTCTACGGAGAAAGAGGTTCCGGAATATCTGACCAAAAAGTCTGAGATCCGCTGGGGCCTGTTTGGAGCTATGGATGAGGCTCCGGGAGAAACCAGAGTGAGGCTCATGGATTCATGGAAAGGTCCGGACCGGGACATCGCCATGGGCATTGCCGTGAGGAAGGAAGAAGAAAAAGCAGGGTACCTGGTTTTTACCATAAACAGCAGCCGGTTTTCCGGAGTTCTGGGCCGGTCAGAGAGTCAGACCATCATCACGGACCGGTTTGGCCGGGTTTATTTAAGCAATCATATTCATTTGATTGACAGCAGCAACCGGGTGTTAAAGGTGCTTGAAACTGCCGGAAGTTATCTGCCCTATGGGAAAGAGATATTTCTCATATCCGTTCATCCGGTATATCAGCAGATGTTTTTTGTATATTCAGTAACAGATATCCAGAATATTGTGGTTTCTCTCGGGCTGAGCGGCGCCCTTATCATAACAGCCCTGGTTCTTATGACCGTTTGGGTGCTGATCAGCACCAAGAAGGTTACGGAACGGAAGACCAGAGATTTCTATAACATTCTGGAAGTTATGAAGAGCGCCCGGAACGGGAATCTGGACACTTCCATTCAGATGGAGAGTGAGAATGAATTCCGGATCATCGCCGATGCTTACAATGAAACCATTGCCAGCCTTAAGAACCAGATGGAGAATAACAGAAAGATGACGGAGCTTGTGGCCGCAGCCCAGAATAGGCAGCTGCAGTCCCAGTTCAATCCTCACTTTTTGTTTAACACACTGGAAAATATCCGGTATATGTGTAAAATCCAGCCTGAAATAGCGGGAAAAATGGTTTTCAGTCTGTCAAACCTCCTGCGTTACAGTTTAAACAGCAGCAGAGCGGAGGTTCCTTTAAGGGAAGACCTGGAGCACCTGGAAAATTATCTGACTATTTTGAAATACCGGTTTAACCGCCGCTTTTCCTGTATCGTCGATGTAAAAGAAGAGGCGCTGTCCTGTCAGATCCCCAGGCTGGTATTACAGCCCATGATAGAAAATTCCGTGAAATACGGTTTTGGCAGCCAGGATAATTTAAAGGTGGAAATCAAGGCTTACATTCATGAAGGGCGGCTGATCATGATATGCCGGGATGACGGGATAGGTATGACTCCCGGAATTTTAAGCGAGCTCACCGCTCTTTTGGAGCAGGAGGAGAATAACAGCCGGTATTCCGGGCTTTATAACATTCACAGACGCTGCAGGATTCTCTATGGACGGCCTTACGGAGTGGAGATACGAAGCTCGGAAGGGCTTGGCACCACTCTGGTGGTGACACTTCCGGTGAAGAGGGAGGGAATATAATGCTGCGGGTATTGATAGCAGAAGATGAAGACATCATCCGAAAAGGGCTGATTTATACAATAGACTGGGCGGGAATGGATTGTGTGATCGTAGCAGAAGCGGCGAACGGGCAGGACGGGCTTTTGAAAATACAGGAATATAAACCCGACGTCGTTATCGCCGATATCTGTATGCCGTTTATGGATGGAATTGAAATGATCAGGGAAGCCTTAAAAAGCGTGAAGTTCAAAAGCATTCTGCTGACCAGCTATGCGGAATTTGATTATGCAAGAAGAGCCATAGCGGCTTCTGTCAGCGAATACCTCTTAAAGCCGGTGGATGAAGAGAATCTGGCGGTACTCATGAAACGGCTGGGAGGGGAGATCGCCAGCAGCCAGCAGCTGGAATATGTGGCGGAACAGGCGGAAGCAGCAGGAGGAATCCTGAATCCGGAATATTTTAAGAATCCCGATCTCACAGAAAACAGGTATGTATCCAAAGCACTGGAGCAGATCAGGACAGGCTATGGGGATAAATTAAGTGTGGAAGCCATAGCCGATCAGCTGGGGGTCAGCAACAGCTATTTAAGCCGTAAATTTAAGGAAGTGACAGGGCAGACCTTTCTGGATTTTCTGAATAAATACAGGATTTCCCAGGCCATTGTTTTGTTGAATACAGGGGAATACCGGATCTGCGAGGTTGCCGATGCCACGGGTTTTACGGATTACAAGCATTTTTGTGCCGTATTTAAGAAATACACGTTAAAATCGCCGTCAAAATTTATGAAAGGAACCGAAAAGGTGGGAATCCATGGAACAGGTCAGACAAATGCTGGTACATTTCATAGAGAGGTATGATCTCCTTTATCAGACCTGCTTATTTTTACGGATTATCGTAGCAGGTTTTTTGGGGTATCTGATCGGTTACGAAAGAAAGAACCGCTATAAAGGCGCAGGAATGAGGACCCATGCCATCGTAGCCATGGGATCCGCGCTGATGATGGTCGTTTCCAAGTACGGATTTCAGGATATCCCGGATTACGATGCTTCCAGGATCGCCTCCCAGATCGTATCGGGAATCGGATTTCTTGGAGCCGGAGTCATATTTGTAAAAAACAATTCGGTCAGCGGGCTGACCACGGCAGCAGGTATCTGGGCGACCGCAGGCGTAGGAATGGCAATCGGAGCCGGCGCGTTTTTTATGGGATGCGGTTCCGGATTTCTTCTGATTTTCACACAGATCATTCTCCATGATGTGCCGTTTTTGTCCAAAGAACCCTACAGGAGCATATTAAAGCTCACCACGGTTCAGTACGATCTGGTCATAACGGAATTGTTTCAAAGCCTCAGTGAAGAGAAAATCAGGGTGCTGAATGTAAAGATCGGGAAGTCAGATGCTTACACCAAGGTTGAGCTGGATCTTCTTTATCCTGCCGGGTATGGAAAAAATGATTTTATTATCAAATGGTCAAACGACAAACGGATCGAAACTATCAGCGGCTGAATGAATCAGGAGAATCCGGACGTGAGGGCGGATTTGAAGCTTTCAGCGTAACAATAACCAGTTCCGGCCGGTTATTCACCCGCAGGGGAATAACACTGTTCCCCAAACCGCGGTTGACAACCATGCTTGACTGCGCCTTCTCATGTACCCCTTCGGAATATTCAGGGAAAAAGCCCTGGTTCGGCGCCAGAAGCCCTCCGGCAAAGGGAAGGCGGACCTGGCCTCCGTGAGCGTGACCGCTTAAAATCAGATCCATATTGTTTGCTGCATATACGTCGAACAATTCCGGCCTGTGTGATAAGAGGATGGTATATTCGCCGTTTTTCCTCCCCATGTCTTTTGATTTCATGTCAATGACAGCTGCATCCCCGTATGTGTCCCCGGCTTCAATCATCTGCTGTTCCAGCTCAGGATACATCGGAGACCGTGCCTCATGGTTGCCTGTTACATAATAAACCGGGGCAATTGCAGCAGCTCCATGGATGAATTCCATTGCTGTTGGAACATCCGTACGGTTTGAATCTATCAGATCCCCGGTAACCGCGATGACATCCGGCGACCCGTCTTTGATGGCATGAAGCAGTCTGTCCTGGTTCCTTCCAAACGCTGCATTGTGCAGATCGGACACATGAACGATGGTGAAGCCATCAAATTCTGCGGGGATTTTTTCACTGCTGATGTTCCTGCGGCTGGTTTGAATGGAGGTATTTCCCCAATACAACCAAAGGGAAAAGGCAAGGATAAAAGCGGCAATGAACCCCATTGTCTGCTTTTTTCTCATTTTTGTTTTTTTCATGGTGAAAACCTCATATATCCAGTGATAACCTTGCGGCCTTTGAAGCATGAATCTGAGTTGTGTCAAAAACAGGCAAAGTGAGATCCTTTTGCCGGATCAACAGACCTATTTCCGTACAGCCCAGAATCACCCCCTGGGCGCCCTGTTTTGCAAGCCGGTCAATAATGCCAATGTATTTATTTTTAGATGATTCCGATACGATTCCCTGGCATAATTCATGATAGATGATATCATTTACCGTCTCAATTTCCTGTTCGTCGGGTATGAGAACCAGAATTCCTGACTTTTCCAGCTTTTCTTTATAAAAATCCTGTGTCATGGTGTATTTTGTTCCCAACAGCACAACCTTTGAAATATTTTGGCGTTTTAATTCATCCGCTGTCGCTTCTGCAATATGAATAATCGGAATCCTTATCCGGTTCTGTATTTGGGGCGCTACTTTATGCATGGTGTTCGTACAGATCACAAGGAAGCCGGCTCCGGCTCTTTCAAGATTTTCAGCAGCCTCTGATAAAATTTCAGCGCTTTTCTCCCAGTCACCGTTTGCCTGGCACCTTTCAATTTCGGCAAAATCCACGCTGTACAGCAGAACCTTTGCCGAGTGCAGTCCACCCAGTTCCTGATTCACTATTTTATTTACGATCTGATAATATGTGATCGTACTTTCCCAGCTCATTCCTCCGAGCAGCCCTATTGTTTTCATTTCTTTTTCCTCCCTTATGGATTCAAACTGTTTTCGTATTTTTTGAATAACAAGAATATTCTGTTCACTGGTTATATTATAACAACTATCGAAAAAATTTCCTATTCCAAAATAAAGATTTGAAAATAAAAAACTGAAGCATGGAAAGGAAAACTGAAACCTGGCTGAAACCCGGTTGTGATTGTGAAGCGTAAGAAATTGCGGTATAATACGGATAGATCTGATCTCCATGTCTGATACAATGAGAAAATATTAAAGTTAAATCCGGAGTGCATATGAAAAAAAATCAGCAGAACAAATGGAAGCGGGATTTCCTTACCATAGCCGGGGGGCAGACGGTATCCCTTATAGGCAGCGCCGCTGTGCAGTTTTCCCTGATCTGGTGGCTGGCAAGTGAAACGGCATCGCCCATTATGATGTCGATCGCCGGGGTATCCGCCTTTTTGCCTCAATTGATCCTGGGCCCTTTGGCCGGCGTATGGGTCGACCGCCTGAACCGAAAAACAGTCATTATAGCGGCCGATCTTTTCATTGGACTGACAGCCCTTGTTTTCGCCTTGTTCTTTCTCCTTGGAAATCCCCCTTATTGGTCGGTTTGTGCGGTTCTCGGCATCAGAGCGGTGGGCAATGTGTTTCACAGCCCGGCGATTCAGGCAGCGGTACCCATGATGGTTCCGCAGCAGGAGCTGGTGCGTGCCAACAGCTGGAACCAGTTCATGCAGTCAGGCGCTTTTCTGCTTGGGCCTGTTCTGGGCGCGGCCATGTATGCCGCCCTGCCGCTCTGGATCATATTGCTGTCCGATCTGGCGGGCGCGCTTGTGGCAAGCGCAGCAGTCCTGGTTGTCAAAATACCCGATCCGGAGCAGCGGATAAAACAAAGACCGGGATTTTTCCATGAAATGAAGGAAGGTGCGGCGGCTTTCTGCCAGGACAGAAAGCTGTTTATCGTGACTGTGGCCACACTGCTGGGCATGGTGTTTTACGCTCCTTTATCCACCTATTATCCACTCATGACCAGCGACTATTTCCGGGCTGACGCATGGCATGCAAGCATGGTCAACCTTGGATACGCAGTGGGCATGATGCTCTGTGCCATAATCCTGGGAAAATTTGGCGCCATTAAAAACAAATTTCCGGTTATCCATCTGGGCCTTTTCGGCATGGGAATATCCTCGCTGCTGTGCGGTCTGCTGCCTGCGGATATGGTTTGGTTCCGGGTATTCGCGGCGCTGTGCGCGCTGCTGGGAGCCAGCAGCAACATGTACAGCATCCCCTATGTGGCCTATATGCAGGAAACCATTTCGCCGGACCGGATGGGACGTGCGTTTTCACTCATCGGGAGCATCAGTTCGGCAACTTTGCCTCTGGGGCTGCTCATAGCCGGCCCCATTGCAGAAAAACGGGGCGTTCCGCTGTGGTTTATTGTTTCGGGGATCGCTCTCCTTCTGGTCACTCTGGTCAGCGCTCTGCTCGTTCTTCCGCAAAAATCGGATAAATCAGAAGAAAGCACAACCTGAAACCAGAACAAACCCAAAAAGGAGTTTATGTGCATGAATGTATTCATTATTGGCGGCACGAATTTTATCGGACCTGCAATAGCAGGAGAGTTACTGAAAGAGGGGCATAATGTTACATTATTCCACCGTTTAGCGGGAAATGGCCTTGATGAATGCACACACATTCAGGGGGATTGTATAAATGCGGATGATTTACAGAGCGCCATTCAAAACGCAGATCCGGATGTGATCATTCATATGGCCGCCTATTTCCGCAGCCATATTCTTGCATTGGAAAAGGCGCTTGACAACCGTATTATGAAAACTGTTATCATCTCCAGCGCCGATGTTTACAAGGGCTATGAGGTGATTGCAGGGCTTTCCGATATAGGCCCTGTACCCGTGCCTTTTGGAGAACGGTCACCGCTTCGGGATGTGCTCTTCCCCTATCGCGGCAGGCTGGATATTGATATTGCAAATGACTATGAAAAGATATTGGTGGAAGGGGCGGCTCTGGAAAGCCCGGTGCTTGATGCCGTTATTCTCCGGTTGGGAATGGTTTACGGCGAGCGTGACCCAAACCGGCGGTTTGCGGACCCGATCCACAAAATGGCGTCAGGTGCCAAAACTATTGGGATCGCTGAGGATATGGCCGGCTTTCGCGCATGCAAATCCTATGTGAAAAATATCGCTCACGGCGTTGTTCTGGCCGCAATGAAGGGAAGATCCGGTGAGATATACAACCTGGCAGATAAATATGTATTCACGGAACTTGAATGGCTGGAGCTTCTGGCAAAGAAATTAAACTGGACAGGGGAGATCATTCCATCAGACGAAAAAACTGCTGATTTAAATACCCGACAGCATTTTCTATTGGATACCGGGAAAATCAGAACGTCATTGGGATACAAAGAAATCGTTTCTCCGGACGAAGCATTATCAAACACCATTAAATGGGAATTAAGCAGGGGACAGGAAAACAGCTTCTGAAGCCAGTTTTTGTATTACATTAAAAAAGGAGGAGCATAAAATTGATCATTGATAAAGTACAAAGCATTGCAAATTACAAAGGCATCAGTGACAGTTTGGATAAGGCTATCCGCTTTATACAAACAACGGATCTTTCAAAGCTTGCGCCCGGCAGGCATCCGATCGAAGGAGATGATATCCTTGCGATTGTGCTGACGGTAAAAACAAGAACCCGGGAGAACTGCCGCTGGGAAAGCCATAAGAACTATATTGAAATCCCTATAGTGATTGAGGGGAATGAGCTTATGATTGGTCAGCATATTGATGATTTGGGAAGCAGTAAGGCATACGACTCCAATACGGATAATTTATGGTATGAGGATAATGGACAGGGCACTGTAATAAACATGGCTCCTGATATTTTTGCAGTCTTTTTTCCAAATGATGCACATATGCCTTGTATTATGGACAAAAGACCTGAAGATGTGAAGAAGGTCATTGTCAAGGTGAAAATCTGATTCATACTTTGGATTCCTGAGCGTAATCGGAAGTTGACAAAGGAGAATGGGAGACAGTTAACTATGACGAAAATAGAAAATAATTTAAAAAGGAGTATAATAATATGAATGAAACGCTGAAAGTAATTGCCCAACGATATTCCTGCCGCGATTTTAAACAAGAGATGCCGCCGGATGAAATACTCCAGTCAATTGCCGAAGCAGCAATCCAGGCTCCCAGCGGAATGAACCGGCAGGCGTGGCGGGTCATTGTGGTAAAAGACAAAAATTTGATGCAGGAAATGGAATCCGAGGGTTTGTCCTATCTTGCAGGCCTGGAGGATCAGTCCTCCTATAAGAGAATCATGGAAATCGGCGGCAGATTGTTCTACGGCGCCCCCTGCATGATTGTGGTTCCCATAGACCCGGCGCAATATGCTCCCGCGCTGATCGACTGCGGTATCTTATGCCAGAACATCACACTGGCCGCAACATCTCTCGGTATTGCCAATATTATGTGCGGGTTTACCGGTCTGGCATTTGCCGGCGGCAGCCGCTCGGAAGAATTCAGCAGACGGCTGGGGTTCCCTGAGGGGTATGCGTTCGGCTGCTCCGTATTGTTGGGATACGCCAATTCAGCCAAACCGCCCCATGTTCCGGATAAGGATAAAATCTCTTTTGTCAGATAATGATTTCCAGGTGCCGGTGCCGGACAGAGAGTAATAAAAGCGCCAGCCGGCTCAATGCCCCGGCTGGCGCTTTTTTACATCCAGTGTCGTTTGACTCCGGCCAGGGCGTGTCTGAAAACTCATTGCACCGTTCTGAACGTCCCAAGCAGTTTTCAGACACACCCTAGTTAATAATTGTTCCGCTGTTTACATGGAAAACCTGCCCGGATATATTTGAGGAGTCTTCACAGGCCAAAAAGACATAAACAGGTGCCAGTTCATACGGCTGTGCCGCCCTTTGCATGGGGCTGGTGGAGCCAAAGGTCTGCACTTCCTCCCTGGAAAAGCTGGAAACGATCAACGGAGTCCAGACAGGCCCGGGTGCAACTGCGTTTACACGGATTCCCATATTCATCAAAGACAATGCCATGGACCGTGAAAAGGAAACGATAGCTCCTTTTGTGGAGGAGTAGTCGATCAGTGTGGGCTTGCCTTCAAAGGCTGTAATGGAAGATGTGTTAATGATGGCGCATCCATTGGATAAATGGGGAAGCGCAGCTTTTGTCATATAGAAACAGGAATAATAGTTGCTTTCAAATGTGTTCAGGAGCTGTTCCTTTGTGATATCCAATATGCTGTTTTGGGGATACTGCACCGCAGCATTGTTGACCAGGATGTCAAGCTTTCCAAACTGTGTGACCGCTTGCTCCACAGCCTGTACTGCATTTTCCTCCATTCGGAGGTCGGCCTGAATTGCAATGCATTTTCTGCCAAGGGCTTCAACCGCCTGGACGGTTTCCTGGGCGTCGCTGTTTTCACAAAGATGAACGATTGCGACGTCAGCCCCTTCTTTGGCAAAGGCCAAAGCGACAGCACGGCCGATTCCGCTGTCGCCGCCTGTGATCAGGGCTTTTTTTCCGGACAGCTTGTCCGACGCCTTGTATGCCGGATTATCGTATTGCGGAAGCGGATTCATTTCCGCCTCCCGGCCGGGTTGACGGTTCTGGTGCTGGGGAGGGAACGTATTGTGTGGTTGAGGCTGCATAGAATCAGCTCCTTTCTAAGGCTTTAAGATCACCTTGATACAGTTGTCAGTTTTCTTGTCGAAGATTGAATACGCATGTTCCCCTTCACTCAGGGGCAGCGTATGGGATATGATGTCGGTTGCATCAAATCTGCCGGTTCGTATCAGTTTCATAATAGGATCTACAAACTGCTGCGCCGGACACTGGCCCATCCTCAGCGTAATATTTCTGGTAAAGAATTCACCGAGAGGAAAGTGATTATAAGGTCCTCCATAAACGCCGACCAGCGTTACATTTCCACCCTTTCTTACCGATTTGGATGCAATTTCAATGGCAGATTTGGACCCGCCCTGCAGCTTGAGTGCGGATTCGATTTTTTCCACAACGGACATTTTACCGTCAAGCCCCACACAATCAATCACGCAGTCGGCGCCTCCGTGAGTTAATTCCTTAAGATATGCGCCGATATCATCCTGCGCCTCCAGATGGACCGTTTCCACGCCGTTATGCTTTCGGGCATGCTCCAAACGGTAGTCCACGCAGTCAACGGCATAAATTCTGCCGGCGCCCATATAGGCCGCCCACTTTTGCGTGAGCAGGCCGACAGGGCCGCATCCCAGGACAATGACGGAATTCCCGGCTTCCCCATGTTCATTGGAATTGTCGCATTGGCTGTACAAACCTTTGTCACAATAAGTACAATGTCCGCAAGCCACAGGAAAGGGTACGATTACCCTGTCGCCGGGTTTTACTTTTGTGACCGCCTTCCCGGCTTCTAATACAATTCCCATGGTTTCATGGCCAAGGGGTGTCCCTTTGGTCAGATTGGGGACAAAGCCATGGACCAGGTGCAGATCAGAACCACAGATGGCTGTGGAAGTGACCTTTACAATGATGTCATCGTGCTTTTCCAGTCCGGGGTCGCGCACCTTTGCAACCTGCACGTTGTTGATTCCTTCGTAGACGATTGCTTTCATTTTTCCTCCTTGTAATGATTGTCAAGAACTGAACTCTTATTATCTATATCCATAAGATTTGTTATATGATCAGTAGTATGTCCGTATGGGGTAAAAATATTGGTATTATATGCATATATACGGTGGATTGATATTAATTAAATAATTGAAAGATAAAGAAAAGTTACCGGCTGCAGTACATTACACAACGATTCGTGAGAGCGGCATCTGAAGGGAAATAAGCGCCTGAAAGCCCGCATATGTTTTTATAATATAAAGTAAATTTATAGAACCATAATAATATATAATTTTATTTTATTCATATTCTATAATAAAATTAAGTAATTGATTCATGCTGATTAAATAAGGAGCCAAATAATGAAGGAATATGATAAAAAACTAAAGGATGAAATCGTTGAATTCAGGAAAGCCGGACATAAATTTGCAAATAAGGAAATCACTGCTGCAGATTTTAAGGGAAGATCCGGAGGTATGGGGGTTTATGCACAAAGGGGCGGCGAAGCATTTATGATTCGTTTAAGGATACCTTGCGGCATATTATCATTTACCAATATGAAATTAATCCATAAATTTGCCGTACAATATGGTTTGCAGCGAATTCATCTTACAACCAGACAGGCTGTCCAGCTTCATGATCTGGATATTGATTCTGTCTGTGATATCATGGAAACTGCCATTGACCATGGTCTGTATACCAGAGGCGGAGGCGGCAACTATCCCCGCAATGTTGCCCTGTCCCCTCTGTCCGGTGTGGATAAAACAGAGGCCTTTGATCCGACCCTTTATGCGCTGCAGGTGTACCGGTATGTCATGGAACGTATCATGGAATACCATCTGCCCCGTAAACTGAAAATAGCCTTCTCAAATAATGAAGCAGATACTTCCAACTGCACTATTAATGATTTGGGTTTTATGGCAGTCCTGAATCAGGGAAAACCGTTTTTTAAGATGTTTCTTGCAGGCGGATTAGGCAATAATCCGGCAATAGCTTTGCCATATGATGAGTTGATACCGCCAAATCAGATTCTTTACCACGTGGAAGCCGTAACCAGGTTATTTATGGCAGAAGGAGATTATCAGAATAAAGGAAAAGCAAGGCTAAGGTACATCCCAAAAAGAATGGGGGAAGAAGCGTTTATGGAATGCTATAAAAAGCATCTCGCCCAGGTGAAAGAATCCATGGAACTGGATATAAATTCGGCTGCAGCCGGGATAAGTGAATATGCAGATAAGAGGAAGAATTCTGATAACCGTGCAGACAGCACTAATCTGATCGCCCAAAAACAAAAGGGGTTATATACCGTAGTAATACATCCCCAATGCGGACAGCTGTCTGTAAAAGCCCTGGAGAAAATAATTACATTCCTGGCGGATAAAGAGCAGGACATCCGCCTTAGTATGACGGAAAGCATGTACATCCGCAACCTGTCCAGAGAGGATGGAGAAAAGCTTCTTACAATAATGGAAGATATCAATCAGGTAACCAGGATTGGCATGAGTGTCAGCTGTGTGGGAGTGCCCACCTGCCAGATAGGAGTTGAAGAGAGCCAGGCTTTATTAAAAGAGATTAACAGTAAACTGAAGGAAAATGAGACGAAAACGGATTATCTTCCGAGAGTTTCCATATCAGGGTGTTTTAATTCCTGTTCCAGGCACCAGGTAAGTGAAATGGGCTTTGCCGGCTGTAAAAAACGTATTTCCAATGCCCCGGCAGATGCCTTTGAACTTCATATCGGGGGAGCTGCCGGCAAAGAAAACACTCACTTTGGAAAATGCCTGGGCGCAGTAAAAAAGGAGGATATTCCGGATTTTATGGTGAAGCTTTCTCAGGAATTAAATACAAAAAAAATGTATTTTACTGATTATCTGAAAGAATACCGGGAAGAATTTGAGGATTTGGCTGAACCGTATCTAATCTGAATGTATGGGGCAGGGCCTTTTGTTGATGTTCTCCAAACCGGCTTATTTGTACAAAACCGAGACATTGAAGAATTGGTTGCATTTGAAAAATGCATTAGGAAATACAATATAGACTTTGAACAATGGGAAAGGCAGTGTAATAACAGCGAGGCAATAAACACTGCAGAGCAAGAATTTCTATAGCGTTGCCGAAACACAAGAACAAACTCAACCTTCCGGAGCAATCTCCAGGCTGGACTAAATGTCCGGCCTAAATTTTTAAAATAATTACTGATTTATTTCTCTTATTCTTGTATAATAAACTTAAGAAGTTTATTCAATTCATCAATCTATGCAACTTTTTTAGGTTTGATTTTCTTTTCCTATTTTGGCGTCGTTGATCATATAAAGAAGGAATATACGCTTTTATGATAAGAGAGGAACAGGACAGACAGATAAATGCTTCGAATCAATCGTTATTTTTATGTAATTGATCCGCTTTGATACATGGATATGCAGCAGACGGCCATGAAAAATATTAGGAGGACTTTAAAAAAAAGAGCATAGATGGTGAATGAAAGATCATTTCAAAAATATTCCATCAACATAAGAAGTATTAAATAGATATAGAAAAAATAAAAATTATAAATTCAGGAGGTATCATTTTATGAAGTTTTGCTGGAGTACCCTTATGGTGAAGGATTTGGATCAATCCATTCAGTTTTATCAGGAAGTCGTCGGCCTTACTGTAAATAAAAGATTTATGGCCGGTCCACGTACAGAGATTGCCTTTTTAGGAGATGGGGAAACTAAAATCGAACTGATCTGCAATGGGGAAAACAACGAGATTCATGTCGGGAAAGACATTTCCTGGGGGTTTGAAGTGGAATCCCTGGATGAAACGATTGCCCTTGTAAAAGAAAAAGGCTATGAAATTCTCAGCGGACCTATCCAGCCAAACCCGCACACCAAATTCATTTATATGCTGGACCCCAACGGGATGAAAATTCAGTTTGTGGAAAATTGCTGATATGTAAGTGTCAATTGTGTGAAAGATTTATCTAAAAATAAACAGGAAAAGTATTAAATTCAGGGTGGCTGTGAAGCAGATTTTTTCCAACTTTAGCTGATGGCAGATGTTTGTCTTCAGGAGTTCCGGGCATCACAAAAAGGATATAAGCCCCGTACAAATCATTGATTTATACGGGGGTGGTGTTGGTATTCATGGTTATTTTAAATATTTACAATTAACTTATTAATACCATAATTTGGAACTGGGAATATAAAATATCAGATGACTTTAGCAATCAATTGAACGAGATTAAAATACTGTCCATTTTCAGCTTCCATCATTTTTATATCGCCTGCGGCATGGGGATTAGGGCTGATAAGCCATTCATCCCATGCCTGTTTACAACAGTTCATTTCGCGGATATATGCTATTTCAATACCCCCTGCTTCGCTCCACAAATCTTTCCACCAGGCAAGGGAGTGTATAGTCCTTTCCACCTCATCATTCCAGAACGGTTTCATTTCATCAGGGACATTTTCCCCAAATTCATGCTTTATACCGATGGATGTACATTCAGTCTGTAAGGCAGTCTTTGACGACATAAACGAAAGCAGCAGGGCTGTGGTCTATCAGAGTAACCATATTTTCTTTGAATAAAATTGTCTGTGAATAAAATGATTTTAACATGTATTTATGGCCTATGATAATGTGATCAAATTAGAAAAGGGGTTCAAAAGTTACGGTTTGTGGTTTTTGGGCTTATTTTTTCTGGTTTTTTGAAACAAGTAAATTGGACATTCAACAATATATGGCAAAAAAAGGTCTTCAAGTTTACTTTAACTTAAAATTGCACTCGCTTTGCAGATGTGATATAATAGCAGCGAAAAGCTATTGTAAATTATTTAAATTCCCGCCTTACGGCGATGGAAGATTATGACATTCTCACCTCATTTCATGACATAATCGTTCAAATTAATATTGGAGGAATATAAATGCCAGCATCTATTCGCTTAAGATAAATACGGCAATAAAAGATCAGTTCCTATCTGGATGATAGGCTTTTTTGTTGTATTCACTTTTGCGGATATGTATTCTACCGATTAGCTGATAACCTATATTCAGCTTGTTTGTGGTATTAATTTCCTATGAAGATTATTGCAGGAGAGCTTATCTTAACGGATAGTGCCCTGCATTTTTTATTGCCGTTTTAATTTGCAATAAAAAATGCAGGAGGAAATGCAATGTCGAAAACAAAAAAAGTTAACTTAAATTACACAAGGAAACTCACTATTTCTCAAAACTTTATAACAAGTTCCAAACTGCTTCACAGAATTGTTAATCTCAGCACTATCAGTAAAAAAGATACGGTACTTGAAATCGGTTCCGGAAAAGGGCATCTTACAAATGTGCTTTGTGAAAAATGCGGATATCTTTACTCAATAGAAATTGATAAGCAGTTATTTGATAAAACAAAGGAAAAACTATCGGCGATAAAAAATCTTCAGCTGATTTATGGCGATTTTTTAAAGTATCGCTTACCTTTTGAGGGCAAATACAAAGTCTTTGCCAATATACCTTATTCCATCACGACACAGATTGCCGAGAAATTAACAGAGGCAGAAAATCCACCAAATGATATATGGCTTGTGGTAGAAAAAGGTGTTGCAAAAAGATTTATGGGAATTCCTGCTGAAACAAAGAAGTCTTTATTTCTGAAAATAAATTGGAATATGAAAATTGTGTATTATTTCAAAAGAGGAGATTTTCATCCCGAGCCATCTGTTGATTCGGTATTATTACATTTGTCAAGAAAAGAATGTTCGGATTTGGATAGAACGGACTTTATTTCCTTCAAGAAGTTTGTAGAACATTCATTAAAATTTGGACTATTCAGCAACAAAAGCCTCCTGACAAAAAAACAAGTTTCAACGGCTTTGAAGCAGGCAGATTTACCACAGCTGAAAAACGATGGGGTAACCCTTTATATTCAGTGGCTTTGCCTTTTTCGATGCTATAAACGGTTTAATCGGCGGTGATTATCACTTTGGCGTACTGTTTGCTGCGTAAGGAGTTCCACAAGCCATTAACTTATCCGGATGAGACAGGATACATCGAGTGGTGGACACAATGGAAAAAGCTCGTGGAAAAGGGATTGGGACGGCGCTGGTAAAACATGTTATGCACGAACTGCCCTATGGTCAAATAATACTCGAAGTGGTTGATACCAATCAAACTGCTTATCAGCTATATAAAAAAGCTGGATTTTCAGAATTTCAACGAAAGCCGCCCATGACAGGTGGCTTTCATTGTGTCAAAGTAGGAAGAAAAACTAATTTTAAATTGGAATTTGTCAGCTCCGCGCCAAGCTCACAACCCATTTTTTATCTGCGAGATGTTTTTTTCCGTCAAGTCCATATATTGGATTTGAATTTCAGAAGCGTCTCCAATGTAAGTGTTGATCCACGCATTGTATTCAGATGCATCTACCGGGTGGGTATCGTCATATTCTCCATTTTCCATAATATAGTAAACAAAACCCGTACCGCTTGTATCTACATCACTTGGAAACGGATTATTTTGATTATCTGTTCCCGTAAGGTTTTTATCCCATGCATCCACCATACCAACGAGTACATAGCGATCTGAACCCGGATTGTATTGATATAGGCTGTATGGCCAAAACTCACCGGCACGTCCCTGATTATGGGACCATAGTGCCTTGACCATGCCGTTATTATAAAAAGTCAGCGACGGGAACTCTTGCAGTTCCGTTTGCAGCGCTCCGGTTTCGATGTCATAAGCAAATACATATCCTGCCATGCCCGCAGTAATTGTGGTCGAATACAAAACGATCAGTTCTTCTTCTCCGTCATGATCCACGTCATAAACGGCAAACTTGTTTTCAGATATATCACCTGAAGGTTCCCCCACGTCGATTCCGTCGGGAAATATATGGTTTTGGATCAGGTTTTCAAGTGCAGTAAAATAGGCATTATACATATCATCACGATCATCGGCGGGTTTATCAGGTTCTGCCGGTGTGTTTGTCACAGTTATCGGAGCCTTTGGCGAAGCAGGAAGAGGCGAATTATCAGGATTATCCTCTATAGTTACTGATTGCGCAGGGTTGCATGCGGCAAGTGCTGCACACAAAGCCATAGAAAGAATGAGACTCAGTATTTTTTTCATTTTAAGATCCTCTCTTTTCATGCAGACGGTTATATAAATGACATGGTCTGCAAGTTCCTGTTTATCAGTATAGCACAAATCATATCCGAGTTCATAATACCATACTTTTGTACCTTAAAAAAGACATACCTTCTCCGGCGGAAAGGTATAAATCCGTAACACTTTTCTGAGGCTGTTCCAATGCAGGATTTCGACAGATCACAGAAAAGGCATTCTCAGAATAAGCATAAAGAAAGACATGCATTCCCCATGGGGGGAAGACATGTCTTTTTTTGGATTAATAGTGCGGAAAAGATTTTTGTATGGAGGGAAAAAACACGATACCGGCCGAACGATAACTTGGAAATTGTCGCTCATCCTTATAACACAAAAGGAAACTCACTGTATAACAGAATGGCTGAGAATATAAAATTCTTCCTGACTTGGCAGGTGTTTTTTCTCCAGGCTCATCAGACTCCCGTCAAAACGCTCAGCTTCCTGTTCATCTAGCTCAAATACAGGACTTTGATAATAAACCCATTTTCTTCCGTCCAAGACATTGGGCTTGAGTTCTTTTACCATCATTGCCGCCGGATATGTTCCATTATCAAGACAGACATTGTGCTTTTTGCAGCTCTTAAAACCGCGGCTTACATAATTATCCGGATTTCCAAATATAACGATCACGTCATAACCAAGTGCAGCCGCCTGTTCAAAGGAATACTCCATTAGTTTTTTTCCATACCCCTTTCTCTGATATTCTGGCAAAATGCTGACTGGGCCGAACGTAAGAATGCCTTTTTCTTCCCCAAACTCATCAATTAGTTTTGTTTTTGTATACATGATATTCCCGATGATCTGATTATCAACTTCTATCACCAGATCCAACTCCGGCAGAAAGTCTTTGTGGGATCGCATAACATGAACTAAATAGTGTTCAATGCACCCCGGAATATATAAATTCCAAAAAGCTTTCCTTGTGATTTCTTCTATTCTCTCATAATCAGTTTCTTCTTCATTCCTGATCTTAATCATTTTGTTCATGTAAATACCTCCTATAATTTATCTAAGATAAAAATTTTGCTTTTTATCATGGCTATTTGTTCAGTAAATTCCTGCTTGTCAATGTGATGTAATAAACCTTGAATCCATAATACCATGTTTTTCCACATAAAAAAAGACACAATTCTCCATTGTCGGAAATTATGTCTTTATAGAACAGTAGTGGAAAAAGCTTTTTCGAACCAGCCGCTTTTTGGATTACCATGCGGCTTTGTTTTCATAATAATGAAAGCAATAACGCTATGGCAGCCGTGGGCGTCTCTGCATACCCTCCCTTTCTTCACGGTGTCATAGGGACATTTTATAAACCGTAGTGAAGGGAGCGGTTTTAATTTTATAAATCGCCGTCTGCTCCATGCAGACGGAACTATCCAGCCACTATAACAACGGTTTTTTCCTTTGTTGCCGTGGTTTTTTATTAAAGCATTAACTGTCTGACTTTGTTTTTTCGCCGTAGACTTCTTTGATTTTGCTGAATGTCTCCTGGCTTACTGAATGTTCTAAACGGCAAGCGTCCTTGTGTGCGTTTTCTTTCCCAACATCGAGAATATCCGTTAGAAAGTTTTCAATTACTACATGGCGTTCAAATATGGAAGCAGCATATTTTAGTCCCTCCTCTGTCAGAATGAGATTACGGTCACAATCCATTGTAAGTAATCCTTCAATACAAAGTTTCTTTACAGCAATGCTGACACTCGGTTTTGATACTTCAAGTTCATTTGCAACGTCAATAGAACGGACATGGCCAAGTTTCTGCCCCAATAAAAAAATGGCTTTTAAGTAGGTTTCTGCTGACTCACGGCTTTTCATTGGTTTATACATAACTTCATTTGATAGCTGCCCTGAGAATTAACTGCCTGCAGTATGCAATTTACAGGTTCTACGCCGTATACCCGACGCTTATCCATTGAATTGCGGGCATCGCAAACATGGTATATGTCCTGTATGCTCCGTCCGCGTAGTTCCCCGGCTTCAAGTACAAATGACTGTTTCTCATATTTTTGCCAATCGCCGCACATGGGCGGATTTTTACTCGTCGCCCTCGTCATTTCCAATCCCTCCTTTTTTGAATGGTGAATGTCCCCTTCCAGCCTGGCAGTGTCCATGTCCATGCCCGCCAAAGCCATAACCGGCATGTTGCCAATGCTCGTAACCGTGTCCGTAAGACGACATGAATTTTTCCATATACTTACGGCGCTTTTCGAAATCCTCGTCAGGAAATTGCTCCTCATATTGCCTGATGATGCGCCCCAAGTATTCACTTAAATTAGCCAGTTCATCATCATTTAAGCAGTCAAGGACTTTCAAAGCATCCGGCTCGCATTCGTCTGTATTGCCGGTGGCTTTCGAGCCTTCTTCAGTCAGTCGGATAGTCATAACACGCTTGTCGTCCTCTGACGGTTCGCGGGTTATATAGCCGCTTTTTTCCAGCTTTGTAACCAGCTCTGCAACTGATTGTTTGCTCATATTCAGCAAATAGGTCAGTTCTTTTTGACTGATCACGGGCTTCAATTTGAGGATTGCCAGCACCCGGCCCTGCCCCCTGTGGGGGTTGTGCATTTTGCCAAAATGGTTAAACATTGCGCGGTGCATGAGCATTTGAAGCTGTTGCAGTTGTCCGTTGACAGTATCCTTAATTTCATTCATTGATGTATCCTCGTGTTATCATTCATATTATTTTTACAAGTCAAGTACCTGACATCTTGATCAGTATAGCACCTGACTAATTGAAAGTCAAGTACCTGACTTAATATTTTTTGCAGCGAATGAGGAGCCTTTCCCTATGTGGCTGCTAAAAAATATTACAAAATCAGGACATGAGAAAAGCATATTGTCAGGTACGTGACAATATGCTTTTATACTACTGCTAATCATTAGATACGGACATAAATACGGGAAAGGGAGGTACAAATTGAACTTTATCATACAGGTTTTACTTATCAATCTGGTAATTTCATGTGAAAATGTCGGCGTATTCGCGTTAGCTACCAATGGAATGCCGCCAGGCATGGCAAAGAAAGTTCATCGAATCGGCGTTGGTTTGTCGCTGGTATTTAAGTTGATTTTCATTGCTCTTGCAAGCGCCCTATTCGCTATACCGTGGCTGCATATCCGAATAGTCGGAGGGGCATTATTGCTCTACATTACTTTTAATATGCTGTTTCACAGTAAACAGACATTTGATAGAACGTTACGATCAAAGAACAAAGAAAAGGACAGTTTTTTTGAAGCCATCATTTCTATTTCTGTTGCTGTCATCAGTATGAGCTTGGATGACGCGATTGCCATATCGGGCATTATTTCCATAGATGAAAATATGCTAGACTTGAAGAGAATGGTTATCGCTCTAGCCGGACTTTTTTTCGGAGCTTTTATTTTGCTGTTATTCAGTAATACAATGGCGGAGTTAATAGAAGAATTTCCAATTCTAAACAATTTGTGTGCCGGATATTTAACTTACATGGCAATTAGAATGATATTTGAAGATGATACGATTAAGCTCTTTTTTGAACGTGTCAACTTCACTTTCACCATATCCGGAGCAGTTTTGTGTGGCATCCTAATGGCCTTTTACAGTCTGTTTGCCAATGGGATCCTCCCCGGTGGAGATACAAAAATGAGAAATACAAACCTGCCAATCTACTGCATAATAGTTGTATACGCATTGGCTACCGTTGGGGCGGTTTCCTATCTTGATACAGCGCCTTTTATCGAGGGAC
Organism: Lachnospiraceae bacterium 54-53; assembly: GCA_041223105.1. Lineage (GTDB taxonomy): Bacteria > Bacillota > Clostridia > Lachnospirales > Lachnospiraceae > Lacrimispora. The sequence goes on along the minus strand of JBCLPO010000003.1, from coordinate 3,533 downwards.
GTAAACTGAATGTTCAATCCGTGTACGGATTTATTCCAAATGGTTCAAATGCAGTATATACCATAGCTTCATCAGCAGAATTGATTACAATTTGTGCGGCAGTATTGGCAGGGGCAACAGCAAGAAACAGTGGTAAAAAATCATATCTATCTATGCTTTTTTCAAATGCAAAAGGAATGCTGACATAAATATTACTGGAGCTTTTTGTAAATACCGTGGGCCTATCCTTTATTTTCGGCTTTGGGAAAATAAATCTGCCGAATTACTTAATAATTTTTGCGGCACAAACATTATTGCTGCTTTCGTATACAGCAGCTTTTACCATGATCTCTACATTTATTAAAGGAAAGTCCATGATAATCGTTTTAGGTTTACTGTTTATCCTGCTGGAACCGATTGAAGCTGCTGTTTTTATTCATAGTGACCGCTTCCCGGCTGTTGCTTACTTTTTCCCAAGTTATCATTTGGCTGCTATTTCCGGACACATTACAAGTCCTTATTCTGCACCAATGACTATGCTCATTTCAATTTTGTATATTTCATTATTTACTTATATTGGATACTGTCACTATCCGCCGCGCTAGGCAGTTTTTATATTCGGGAACCTGCTCTTTGTTCAGACGCATTGCGGCGACAACCTCCCCGTCTTCCTTCATAACAAATACTCTGTACACTTCCGTGCTTTTCATGTCCATTTTTTCATCTTCAATCGTTTATAAAAGGGCATGAAAATACCGCCTGCTTTTCAAACAGACGATATTTTTAAAGAGAAAGCGATTATTTCTTTTTCACAGAATAGCAGACCTCGGTGACATATTCATCGGGGTTCTGCGTTTCGTTGGGGCTGACATGGTAGATGCAGAACATCATTCCATCAAATTCATAACCATTATCACGAATCCATTGTGCAACGGCGCTATGAACCGATGTCAGCTGCTCATAACTCCCTTTTAATACTGCCGAAGCGAATTCTACCGAAGGAACCGTTTTGAATACAACATGGACGGTGTTTTCATAGGTACCCTTTACAGACATCTGAATTTCCACATCTACATCGCTTTCTTTATGCCCCTCATCATGGAAAACAGCCATTCCATAGCAGGGGTCTGCAATCTGCATATTCAGCCCTGCCGTTTCCCGCATCATCGTATCCCACAGAATGCCCTCCTGATCGTAAGCGGGAATCACCTGACGAACACTGGCCACATAACGCTCCTGTAAAGTCTTAATGGTAACATTGTAGTTCATTGCTGTCTCATCCTTTCTCAGCCGCTCTATGGCTGTATCAAGGAGCAGCAGACGGCGTCTGACTTCCTCTGATTCGGACTGCACCTCGGCTCGTTTTATTGACAGATATTCTGCCAAAGTCTGCGGATTTCCATAGCTTTTCAGGATTTCACCAATGGTGGAAAGGCTAAAGCCCATATCCTTAAGCGCTGTGATCCGGCAGGCAACAGAGAGCTGTTCTTCCCCATAGTATCGGTAGCCGGTGAAGCCATCAGTTGTTTTGGGTATCAGCAAGCCGATTTCATCGTAATGCCGCAGCATCCGTATACTGATCCTTGACAGTTTTGAAAAATCACCTATTTTCAGCATTTTTATTTCCTCACATATATGTGTTTTTTGAGCTCATCTACAGTATAGAGTATACCATAATGTGAGAGTCAACAGGTGTTTTCAAATTAACCGTAAAATGAAAGGGTAAATTCGTGTTTGGTGATTTTAGTCTTGCTGATGGAGGGAATACGGGAATCGCTGGAAGGGTATGTCTTCCTGCTTCATAAGATTCCTGTCTCACAGGCTGAGATCAACGGTAATGCACTCAATTATCGACGGTTTTGAAACTTTCCTGAAAGAGTAGCCTGCTGCAAAACATGTCCGTTAATGTTTGCAATAAGATCTCGCTTTCTGCAGCTTGCAGCTAAATCCAGCTTGCTGTCCAAAATATAAACAGTAAACACATATGTATGGATAGATTTAAGCGGTGGTTTCGGACCTTTATATTTGTTTCTTCCATAGGCAACTCCCTGTACAGCGCCGCCTAAACTGTCCACAAATTTACCGGAAGGTATCCCTTCCGGAATAATCTCGCGTACGGGAATATTCCATATCACCCAATGGTTATAGTTTGGGAAAATCGGATGTGATGCATCATCGAAAGTGATCGCAATAGACATTGCATTGGGAGCAATGCCGCTTATTTCAAAATCTGGAGATAAATCTTCTCCACGGGCAGAATACTTAACAGGTATCCACATACCGTCATTGAACGCATTACTTCTGATTTTTAATGTTTTCATAGGAATGTTCTCCATTATTACAATAACAGGAACCCGCACTGAAAAACCTCTGTACGGTTGACCATTATCATTCTTAATTACGTGGGCATACATTGCTCTGCGTTAAATTATTATACCAAATATCACTGTCAAGAACAATAAAATTACCAAGGTACTTACTGAATTGCAATATTGAGAAAATTAAAACTGATAAGTAAGAATAGGATATTTGGGGCATTACTTATAATGACGGGAACATGCTTTATATTTTTTTAAAATATATACTGCTTTGCACCAAGGAAGCTATATTGATCACCTTTATAGAAGAACGTGTTAAAATAAAAATAAGGACGAGCAATTATGGAAATGGGAAGTGAATTATTTAATATAATAACGGAATACTTGATGTTTTACGAAAAACCTTCTGATTATCTTAACAAGTTATTTCATTCAGAGGGTTTCAAGCAATGGCCTTATTCCATGTTAGGAAGGTTAAAGGACACAGAGCAATCAAAAATCCACCATCCCGAGGGAAATGTCTGGAATCATACGATGCTGGTATTGGATGAAGCTGCTGCAGTGAGAGAAAACAGCAGTGATCCAAAGGCATTCATGTGGGCAGTTTTGCTGCATGATATAGGGAAACCAGATACCACAAGAATAAAAGGGGAAAAGATTACTTCCTATAATCACGATAGCGTAGGAGCTGACTTATCAAAAGAATTTCTGGAGGCGGTTATATCTGATCAAGATTTCATTGTAAAGGTATGTCTCTTGGTTAAATATCACATGCATATGCTTTATATTTTAAAAAATCTCCCGTTTAGTGATAAAAAGGGGTTGATTACAAGTGTTGATATGAATGATATAGCCTTATTAGGGTATTGTGACCGTTTAGGACGGAAGGATGCTGACCGTGATAAGGTTATGGAGGAATATAGAAGATTTTATTCGATACTGGAAACTATGGAGAAAGATTATAGAAAATAATTAGAATTTATGGAACGCTCATATGTCTAATCTGAATAATTCTTATACCTTTGCATCAATAGTCTTTATGACTTAATGGATTCCTGTAAGTGCTCCAAAACAAGGCGTCATTCCATCTGCTCTTTAAAAATGGTATTCTTCCAACAATAAGATTACTGGAGGAAAATCATAATGAAAACTAACGATGTAAGAAATTAATGGAAAAGATGAAATTCCAATGGCCAAAAGATTCTCAAATGGTCAAAGAGATTTCTGCTAAACAGG